>NZ_JAUEUK010000011.1:0-210120 GCF_032487555.1 Bradyrhizobium sp. SZCCHNRI1029 | reverse complement strand
ATCACAGCCTGAGAAACGCCCGCGTCCTCGTGGTCAGGACGGACGTCCGCAAGGCCGTTTTTACACGACCAAGACCCGAAGCCGACTTAATCAGAATTGAGCCGAACGCTTAATCGGGCAGCAACTTTAGCACACTAATCAGTGTCCGTATGACCCTGGTAACCGCACATGCCTCATGAATTGCTGAGCGGCATTCTCGGAAGCCTCGCAGCAGAGGTCGCTTCTAAGATTGCTCCTGCGCGACAGGGTGGCGAATTTGCCGAAGTTCCGGCTGAAACACTCCAGCGGCAGAACCGCCGGCTTTATCGTTACCTGTTGGCTAGTGGCTGCTTGGGGTTTGCCACTCCCTTGTTGGCTCTTGCCATAGGGAGTGAGGACGCGCCGTGGCGCAACGCCTGGTTAACCGGGGTTATTTTCGGCCTGCCATTTCTGATCATGTTGATCTTCTTGGCGCTCGTCTGGGCGACACGAGGCAGCAAAAGGGCAACGGAGCTTTTGTTCTACTTCGAGAGACAACAGCGGACTCACATCTACGTTTTCTACCTGTACGCCGTGCCGCTAGCGGTGCTGGGACTCACATCCTCGGTGCTGGTGTGGCTCTAAGCACCGCTAACGAGATTACATTGAAGCAGAAGCATCTCGTTGCTGAAGTACTTTGCTGGCGTAGAATGTGACCACTTTCCCGGGTCAAATGTCCGTCTAGCCAAAAAGGTCGGCAATCGGCATGTCGCCTATTGGCCCCTCGCGGACCTTTCCAGTCGGGACGGTGACGTCTGCTCCCGGAGGTCGACCGGAAGCAAGCCGTCCAGGGGCAAAAGGACCGGCTTTGACCTAAACCGGACCTTCGTTCGCACCGCTGTCATTTTGGGGTTGCAAAGCTTTCAGTCAACGTATGCTGGTACGTTGAGGGAGAGTACCGAGGCATCGTGGCCTCCTGGAGTACAAGCAATTTGGCACTTTGCGGCGACCAATGAGTCAAACGACGGCCGATCTGCCCGACATCTCGTATCCCGTGCTTTGTTGGCGAGAGGGCTACATCTATCTGGCTGCGACGCCACTCGAACTCTGTGCACATCCCCGCTCGATGTTTGAGGAGACGGCCCAACGCGCCCGCGCTGGCGAATGGCACTTAGTAGACGCCGACGGCCGGTCGTTCGATGTTCTAGACTTTATTCGTGTTCGCCCGTTCGGCGGCATCAGAGCCATCGGACCATGGTTGCTGCGTTCGATTTTTGCGATTCCGGTGCTGGCCAATGAAGCGAGGCTGCCGCTGTCCGAGTTTAAGAAAACGCTGATCGGCGCGATCAGGATTCGCTATCAATATGACTCCGATAAGGCACCGGCGGCACGGGCCATCAGGCTTCTGCAATCTGCTGATTCGTATGCAGCGGCTATCGACGCGCTGCCAAAGAGGTGACGGCGACAAGTAGCCCTTCGCTTTTGTCGCGTTTACTTCCGCTGCTGGCCCGTCCCGGACCTTCGGTCCCGCCGGTGATGTCGGCTTCCGGGCCTCGACCGGAATAAGGGGGCCGGGCACCGACCGCCGGCTTTTTGACCCGAAGCGGAAGTGGGCTGTTGGACGGGCAGACGCCGCTCAGGTTATGTTCCCTAACCGCCAAAAGGGGGCAAACGATGGAGCAGCGTTTCACATTCGATCAGGTCGCGAACGTATACAGGGCCTCACGACCCGATTACCCTGAGGCTCTGATTGACGATGTCATGTCATTTGCAAACCTAGAGCCAACCGATGCCGTTCTTGAAATTGGCTGTGGAACGGGTCAAGCAACAAAAAGCTTTGCGAAGCGGGGTTTGCAGATCGTCGCCATTGATCCCGGATCGGAAATGATCCGCTACGCGCGCGAGACTTTGGCGAGTTTTGCCAACGTGAAACTAGCCGAGGCTACTTTCGAGGCGTGGCCAGTTGGAAATTCAGTGTTCGCTCTAATCTTTGCGGCACAGGCGTGGCACTGGGTATCCCCGGAAGTGCGGTTCGTAAAAGCCGCCCAACTGCTTTCGACTAACGGAACACTGGCCGTCTTCGGGCACGTGCCTGTCGGACTACCCTCACATTTACTGGAACGGTTTAAGCAAATTTGGCTACGTCACACGGGCTCGTGGGGGCGCCGCCCGAAGCTTGGTACCTACCGAACGGCCCGTTTAAGGACTGGTTTGACCAGTCGCAGTTGTTCGGGCCCGTTGAACACAAGTGCTATCTGTGGAAATGGCAGCACACGGCGTCCAGCTACACCGAGTTTCTGAGCACGCGGTCGGACGTTCGGTTACTCGCGGCAGAGACGCGTGAAGACCTGCTCAATGAAATTGCAAAAGCAATCGACGATCAAGGAGGCGGCCTCGACATCGATTATGAAACGCATCTTTACATTGCTCACCGTATTGATGGCGACAAATAGCCCTTCTCGTTAGCCCATTTGTCGCGTTCACTTCCGGTTCTGGCCCCCTACGGACGATCCAGAGCGGCATTGAGAATGTCCGCTTTCGCGGTTTAACCGGAAGCGAGCCGTCAGACGATCAGAAGGCAGCTTTTCGAATCGGACATCGTTAGTTTTTAGTAACGGCCGCACAAAAGATGCTCTCCTTCGATTTCCGCTTCCTTGTCCAAGAGCGGTATTGAGTGCGGCGTGGGCAATGTCGGCAAGCGACCAGGAAGATGAGAACAAAGCTCGTAATTGCAATGCTTCTGAGCTTCGGTGTGATCGTTCTAGGCCACGCGTACCTTCGCGGCTACGCACCCTTCACCGCTCAATTTGTGCAGACATGTGATAGAGCAATCAAGGAGCGGTTGGTTGATCCGTCCACCTATGAGCGGATCAGCGTAGACGAGTCTCGGAAGACAATCACGTTCGACGAGTTCTTCAAAGACCCGATACGGCGAGTGTCCGAGGCAGCCAAGAAAGCCATTGCCCAAGTCGAGCGAGCTTCGCCGGTTCAGTATATCGCGCTCATCGATTACCAAGCTCAGGATCGTATCGGTGCCATCATTCGCGAAAGCGCAACATGCACTTTCAACTCACTTGATGGGAGTGACATGCCTGAACGTACAGGTTTTGTGCAGGTCGACGGCGAACATAATATTACGTGGGCTGCGAGGCAGCCGAACGCGGCCGCGCTCCTATCGCGCCTGGGACGGTGACTGGTGGTCGGCTATTGGCCCATCACGTCGATCCTGCGATTGATCGAAATGGCCGCTATCGAGGGGTAACCGGACCACCAGCGGAATCGGGAAGACAGTCGCCCATGAGGCGTAGCGGAAGATCGTAGTCCGTCGCTGGTTATCCGGCCGGATCGCTTTGGCGGCCGCTGCATCATAGGGGTATAGCGAAGCAGTAGTGCCCATCTTCATCGGCCGTGGTGCGCCATTTCGATTGGGTACACCGTAGTTGCGGAGCAATTCAGAGGTCTGCGTTCTGCGCATCGTGTTCAAGCCGAGGGGCAGTTTGCCGTAACCAATGTTTCTCGAGAAAGCCAATTGACTAAAGTCCGGATAGCTCGATCACCGGTGAGTTCTGGACGCCAACGTGCCACATGGACTTTGCTCGAAGACACGTGAGGCGTCGCCAACAACGCCGGTACGAGGCGGCCATCGGCGACTGCGTCGGCGATCAGAAGCGAGCGTCCAAGCGCGACCCCGCCGCCTTCTACGGCAGAGGTGAGGCAAAGCCCGATATCACGCAGAACCGGCCCGCGGGAGACGGCCTGGTTCACGCCAAGTGTCTTGAACCAGAATTCCCAACTCCACTCACCGGCCGGATCGCTCCCCTTGCGAATCAGCGGAAGCTCAATCAGACCGGCCGGATTCGCCAGCGGCTTGCCTTCAGGCAGCACACGTGGCGCGCACACCGGAACCACCCGTTCCTGAAACAATGGCGCTTGGGTCGAACTGGGCCGTGCTTCGGCAAGCGACGTCCAGACGATACGAAGATCGACTGAACTCGTCGCGTCCTGCTCCGCTTGGATTGGCTCGAACTCGACATCGATGTCGGGATGCTCCGACTGAAACGATGGAAGTCGCCTGACGAGCCACCACGCGGCGAACGCCGGGCCTGAACCCAATCTGACGGTTTGGCGGCTGGCGCGGCGGCGCAGACGAGGCTCCAGTCCGGCCATGGTGTCGAGCAACATCGCAAGTTCGGCTCGCAGCAAACTTCCTTCGGCGCTCAGCTCGACCCCGGGATTGAGTCTGCGGAGCAGAGTCGTCCCGTAAAATGTCTCGAGCTGCCGAATTCGATGACTGACCGCGCTCTGGGTCACACCAAGTTCTTCAGCCGCGCGAGTGAATGAGCGGTGGCGCGCGACGGCGTCGAACGCGACCAATGGAGCGAAAGGTGGAAGGCGACGGACCATCGGAGCAAGAAGTGATCAATGAGAACCACATGATACAGTTTCATGAGATTTTGAGAATGCTTCATTCGCTGCCAAGCCGTTTTTCCGCCAGCCTAAGGCGATGGCAGAACATCTCGAAATTGCGCTGGTTGAGGATCCGACAATCGCGGATAACGGTTCTTCTTCACGATTGCCGCGGTTTGCGCTTCTTGCGGCGAGTGTCAGCGGATTCCTGTTCCAGGTCGATCTCACGGGCCTGGCCGCAGCGCTACCGGACATCGCCAGCAGCTTAGGGGTCCCGGTGCAAGACCAGGCCTGGATTATCGACATCTACAGCCTCGCTCTCATCTTCGCGCTTCCGGTTGCCGGTCCGTTTGCAGACCGACACGGGCGGCGAAGAGTGTTCATTGGCGGCGGCGTCTTGTTTGCTCTCTCCTCGGCACTGTCTGCGGCGTCGACCACGTTCGAGAGCCTGCTGGCGTGGCGCGTGCTGCAAGGCGTCGCAGGCGCTGCGATCACGTCGGCGGCTGCGGCGCTACTCGCGGCCGCTTATCCGGGTAAGCGACGCGCCTGGGCCTTCGGCATCTGGGGTACGGTCATCGGTGGCTCAATGGTCGTCGGACCACCGCTCGGAGCAATCATTGCCTCCTATGCTGGCTGGCCGTGGATCTTCTGGATCAATCTTCCGCTCTGTATGGCGCTCGTGGTCTTCGCCTCGCCGCTGGCGGAATCGGAACGTGTCGGCTCTCAACCGCCAATGGATTGGCTCGGGCCGAACCTGCTAGCGCTAGTCGTCGGTTCCTCAGCGTACGCGCTCCTCTCATCAGGCGGATTTCGTGGGATAGCATTGGCTACAACCGTGCTCGCTTCTTGTGCGTTCTGGGTCGTAGAGCGCAGGCACCCGCGGCCGGCCTTTGATTTCGGACTGTTTGCGTCGGTTCCGTTCCTTGCCCTTTGTATCACCGCTATTGCAAGTTCGATCGGTTACTGGTCCTTGCTCGTCCATCTGCCGCAGATGATGCGCGGGCCGATGGGGCTCGATGCAAGTCGCTCCGGATTGCTGCTAACCGCGCTCACCATACCAATGCTCCTGCTGCCTAGTCTGGGCGCGCGCTTGTCGCAGTGTATGCCGGCACGGTTCTACTTCGGCGGAGGACTGACGGTGGTTGGCGTCGCGGCATTGTTCCTGGGAGCCATTTCAAGGGATCTGTCCAGCTCGGCAGCGACGTGGGCCGTGGGCGCGATGCTGCTCCTGGGCGGAGCGGGGTGCGCACTGTTCAACGCTCAGATCACGGCCTTCTCGGTTTCCTCGGTTCCAGCCGATCGAGCGGCGACGGCTGCCGCCATGTGTGTCACAATGCGTCAGGTGGGCTTTGCTTTCGGCATCGCGCTGATAGGAGCCGTCCTGAATCTGGGCGGTAGCGGCCTGTATCCACCCGCTTTTCTTCTCGTCGGTGCGATCACGCTTGTGCTTGGTGCAATTGTGTTTGCCTTGCTCTCAATTCCTGTCGCAAGGGAGCTGCAGTAAAGCGGCAAACCAACTTTGCAGTTGATATTAGGATCGTGCAATTCACCAAGCGGGCTGCTGCGGAAGCGTTAGTCGGCCAACGTGCGATTGTCGCGCATTCTACGAACTGTGCGCGTTTCCATTGCAGGGTCCGTTTCGAACGCTTGTTTTCCCTTCGCGGCCCAAAGCTCACGTGCCCGTTCGCCCTCACCGCTTTTAAGCTTGTCAGCCATCCAAAGCAGCGCGCCCAAGATCGTGGAACGGTCGTCACCGGTCAGGTCCACGATGCCGGCTTTGACCACGAGGCCGCCGAGTTCGATGAGGTGCCGGGTGCGCTTGCGGCGTTCGACCTGCCACGCGCGCATGTCATGTCGCGCTTTTGCGGCTTGATGCCGGTTGCGCGCCGTCCGGTTGCCCAGGAGCGCCGTCCGTGTTGCGGTCAGTTGCTGGCGCATTTCAGCGCGTCCGTCCTTGAAAAAACGCGGCGCCGCGCTTGGCCCATGCCTCCCTCTTCCCGGCCTCCTTCGTCTCGGCCAGCACGATCAGCGCGCCTGCCAGTTCTTCAGCCGTCAGTGTGTCAGCTCCGGTCGCGATGACCAATTCGCCGAGCTGGCGCACCTTTCGAGTTTTCAGCCCGCGCGCTTTGTCTTCGAGTGCCTTCAGATCCGCATCAAAGTCTCGTGGCTTGCGCATCATCGTCTCCATGAGCTCGATGGAGAAATAATAGGCGAGCACACCGCAGAATGCTGTAAGGTCATCAGGACGAGCTGAGACGGGGTAGTCCCTCCCGAGATTTTTTCGAGGAGGGCGCGCTTATACGTCGTTCCGACGTGCGCTTCGCTGTGCCAGTGATCTGGTCGCGATGGCGATCTATCATCTTCACGTCAAGGTCATTGGCCGAAAGGCCGGGAGCAGCGCGGTAGCATCGGCGGCCTACCGCTCCGGCTCGCGGCTGCGTGACGAGCGGCTCGGCCGCGATCAGGATTTCTCCGCCAAGCGCGGCGTCGTTCATTCCGAGGTCATGCTGCCGGAGAACGTGCCGGAAGCATGGAGCGACCGCGAGCGGCTTTGGAATGACGTCGAAGCGCACGAAATCCGGAAAGATGCCCAGCTGGCCCGCGAGGTGGAGTTTGCGCTTCCGCGCGAGATGAGTGAGGCGCAGGGCATCGAGCTAGCCCGCGATTTCGTTCGGAGCGAGTTCGTGGGTCTCGGTATGATCGCCGATCTCAATGTGCATTGGGACAGGGCGGAGGACGGACTGCCGAAACCTCATGCCCATGTCATGGTGACCATGCGCTCGGTCGACGAGAGCGGCTTTGGCAATAAGGTACGGGACTGGAACCGTACGGAGATGGTCGAGCGCTGGCGCAGACGCTGGGCCGAGCTTGGCAACGAGCGGCTGGCCGAGCTCGACATCGACGCGCGGATCGACCATCGCAGCCTGGAAGCCCAGGGCATTGCGCTGGAGCCGCAAAGCCAGATCGGCGCGCCCGCCAAACGGATTGAGATCCGAGGCATTGCGGGCGACGAGTCTGAGGCCGACCGGGCCGAGATGCACCGCGAGATCGCGCGCAACAATGGCGCGCGGATCATCGCTGATCCCTCCCTTGGACTGGACGCGATCACCCAGCAGCAATCGACCTTCACGCGCCGCGACCTGGCAAAATTCGCGCACCGGCACAGTGACGGGCTCGACCAGTTCGATGCGGTCATGGGCGCGATACAGGGAACGCCCGATCTGATCGAACTCGGTAAGGACGCCCGCGGCGAGGATCGGTTCACAACCCGCGGAATGATCGAGACGGAACAGCGCCTGCACCGTGCCGCTGAATTGTTGGCGGGAGGGGAGCGCCTCGAGGTGCGAGATGCGGAGCGCAGGGCGGCTTTGGCGCGTGCGGAAGCGCGCGGCCTGGTGCTGTCATCCGAGCAGGTTGACGCCTTGGCGCACGTCACGGGTGGACGCGATCTCAGCGTCGTGGTCGGCCATGCCGGGACGGGAAAGAGCGCGATGCTGGGGGTGGCACGGGAGGCGTGGGAAGCGGCTGGCTTCGAGGTCCGGGGCGTGGCGCTGTCCGGCATTGCCGCGGAAAACCTTCAAAGCGGATCGGGCATTGCGTCGCGCACGATTGCCAGCCTGGAGCACGGCTGGGGACAGAGCCGTGATCTGCTCAAATCGAGCAATGTGCTTGTCATCGACGAGGCGGGGATGGTCGGCACGCGGCAGCTCGAGCGCGTGCTGTCCCATGCCGCCGAGGCTGGCGCAAAGGTGGTGCTCGTCGGCGATCCGCAACAGCTGCAGGCGATCGAAGCGGGAGCGGCCTTCCGGTCGATTTATGAGCGTCACGGCGGCGCCGAGATCGGCGAAGTGCGCCGTCAGCGGGAGGACTGGCAGCGCGGTGCCACGCGCGATCTAGCGACCGGCAAGGTGGATCATGCGCTCGGAGCTTACCGCGCCCATGGCTTGGTGCACGAGGCCCAGACCCGCGAGCAGGCTCGAGGGGATCTGATCGAGCGTTGGGACCGCGACCGGCTGGCCTCGCCGGATCGGAGCCGGATCATCCTCACCCATACCAACGAAGAGGTCCATGCGCTGAACGAGACGGCGCGCGAGCGGATGCGGGCAGCGGGCAATCTCGGCGACGAGGTGGAGGTGACGGTCGAGCGCGGCACGAGAGACTTTGCGGGCGGCGATCGGGTCATGTTCCTGCAGAACGAGCGCGGGCTCGGCGTCAAGAACGGCACGCTCGGAACCATCGAGCAGGTCAGCGCAAAATCCATGACCGTGCAGACCGACGATGGCCGATCCGTGCGCTTCGACCTCAAAGATTACAATCGGCTCGACCATGGCTATGCGGCGACGATCCACAAGGCGCAGGGCATGACGGTGGACCGCGTCCATGTGCTGGCGACGCCCGGCATGGACGCCCACAGCAGCTATGTCTCCCTGTCGCGGCATCGCGACAGCGTCGACCTGCATTATGGCCGTGACGACTTTGCCAATGAGGTTCGGCTGGTCCGCGCCCTGTCGCGCGATCGCGCCAAGGACATGGCTTCCGACTACGACCGTGCCGATCCGATCCAAAGCTACGCCGAGCGGCGTGGGATCACGTTTCGCGAGCGCGTGGCCGAGATCGTACGCAAGGTCATGCCGGAGAAGCTGCGCGACATGTTCGACGGCCTTCGCGTTCCTGGGGAGGTGTCCGACCGATATGGCGGACAACGGCCCGAGCCCGGGTCGCCGGAAAGGGAAAGGAGTGGTACGGCAACCGACCGGCGTGAACCCGAAGTGCCGGCAAGGAACGTGGCGCAAGATCCCGAGGTGGAAGCACGTCGCGTCCGGACCCGGGCGCTCGTGCGCCATGCCCGCGCCGTGGATGCGATCTTCGCGGAGCGGGAGATAGGCAGGCAGGCAAGTCCGGAGCAGGTGAAAGAACTACAGACGGCCCGCCATGCCTTCGAGGCGGTGCGGCCTTATGGCTCGCATGACGCCGAAGCCGCCTACCGAAACAACCCGGAGCTCGCCCGTAAGGCGGCGGCCGGTCAGGTCAGCCCCGCCATCCGTGCGCTCCAGATCGAGACCGAACTTCGCACCGATCCAAGCCGGCGCGCCGATCGCTTTGTGGAGCGCTGGCACAAGCTTGGCCACACCAGTCAGCGCCTATACCAAGCTGGCGACATGTCCGGCTACAAGGCTGCGCGCTCGGCAATGGGCGACATGGCCAAAAGCCTCGAACGCGATCCGCAATTGGAATCCATCCTCGCCGGCCGCAAGAACGACCTCGGCATCGCGTTCGAATCCGGCCGCCGGCTCGGCCAGGAGCTAGCCCTTGCCCACGGTATCGGCCTTGGAAAAGACCGAGGCCTCGAACGCTGACTAGGCCTATCTGCCGCCGCTTGGGCGCCACGCCCCGACAAGTCGAAAACCCAATTGCACGCCCGCCAGGCGGTGGCCTCTCTTCTCTCAGCAGCCGTCAGAACCAGCCAGCAGGAGGCAGCCCGGCCATGCGCGAAGCGGACCGCATCATCCGTTTGAAAACCGTTCTCGCGAGGACCGGGCTGTCGCGGTCCACGATCTACCGCAAGATCGCCGAGGGCACATTCCCGGTTCAGATCAAGATCAGCACCAATGGCAGCGGTTGGCATGAATCCGAAATCAACCGGTGGATCGCAGATCCTGTCTCGTGGCGACCGAGGGGCGCGCTCGGTGAAGTCCGGTGACGAGAAGATGAACGTCAATCGTCGTTGTCCTCGAAACGCATGATCAACAACGCGCGCGTCCGCCGTGGCGGCAGCTTGCCCTATTCCTTAGAGAGGCGCGTCTTCGGCCCGTTGCTGATTGGACCGTCAATCGGTCCTAGTTCTGCGCTGATAGCAACAGGCTTGTCCTGCGCTGACAGAGGGGCTTCTCCACGCAGCCAACTCCGCGTTTTCTGATCCGTTCTTGGTGAAATGCCGGCGTCCCATTGTTCACCAAAAGGGCCGCCGCCATAAGCTCACTCGTGTCGTACCCCAATCGATGTGTACCCGGAGGTGCTGACCGGATTATCGGATAGCCTTCCTATCCCCGCACACGATCTTAACGTACTAGGCCCACCACTGCTCACGCTGACGCTTCCTTGAATTGCAATATGCGCGCACCCTGGCGCAGCGCATCGAGATAGTCGGCCCACCACGTCATCAGTTTCACACGCTCATCCCAATAGTCGCCGCGGGCGTAGGCCCGGCGCACAGCATTCGGCTCAACATGCGCCAGCGCAGCCTCGATGGCGTTGATGCTCCACTTTCCGCTTTCGTTGGCCAGGGTCGAAAAGGTCGAGCGGAAACCGTGAGCGACCATCTCGTCGTTCGAATAGCCGAGACGGCGCAGCGCCGCACACAGCGTGTTTTCGCTGATCGGCCGCGTCACCGAACGCAGGCCCGGGAAGACAAGCCCGGCCAAGCCTCGCCCTGTGATCGGATGCAGATCCCGCAAAATGGCGGTAGCCTGCGCTGGAAGCGGGACGCGGTGAGGTCTGCGCATCTTCGTCCGCTCGGCGGGGATGTTCCACACGGCAGCGTCCAGATCAAACTCAGCCCATGTCGCGTGGCGCAGCTCGCCCGGCCGCGGCGCTAGCAGGGCGATCAGTTGCAGCGCGGCCTTCGTCGTTGGCTGGCCCTGAAAGCCGTCAATCGCCCGCAGCAAGCCGCCGAACGCGACAGGCTCGATAATCGCCGCCCGGTGCTTCGGTTTTGGAGCTGCGATTGCGCCGCGCAGCGCTTGGGTCGGGTCCGCATTGGCACGGGCGGTCGTGACAGCATATCGAAATACGGCACCAATGACCGCCCGCAGGCGCTTTGCCGTTTCGAGCTTGCCGGCCGCTTCCAGTGGTTGCAGCACCCGCAAGACTTCGCCAGCGGAGACGTCGCCGATCGGCAGCGGTCCCAGATCGGCCTTGGCCAGGCCGAGCAGCCATTCCAGCTTGCCAGCGGTCGCAGTCGCAACGCCCTCCCGCTTCTTCTTGGCAAGCAGCTCATCGGCCAGAACACTGAACGTGTTGGCCTGAGCCTCGGCGCGCGCCGCCTTCACCTGGCGCTTCCGGATGGCGGGATCGATGCCGTCCCGCAAGAGGCCCGCAGCTTCGTCCCTTAGCCTTCTGGCAGCTTCCAGTGGCACACCGGCCGGGGCCTTGCCGTATTCGCCAAGGGCGAGCTTCTTCTGCTTGCTGCCGAACCGATACGCGAAATTCCAGAGTTTGCCACCGCTTGGCGTAAGCCACAGTTGCAGGCCGCCCCCGTCCGAGAGCTTCACTAGCCGCCCACTAGCCTTGGCGTTCCTAACGGCAGCGTCCGTAAGTTTTCCACTCGCCATGCCACGCACCAACTGTTGGCCTTTTCAAAGCTACATCGCCCGAAAGGCCAACAAGGAGGCCAACAATTTCATCGGCTGTCAACGAACGAGAACAAACCGTGACGGCCACGAATGACCGAAAATGTTTTGTTTTCAGTACCTTGTCGGCGAGAAACGAACGAGGGAGGACGGCTGCGGAAGGGGGGTGGTGCCGCAAGAGGGACTCGAACCCCCGACCCCGTCATTACGAATGACGTGCTCTACCAGCTGAGCTATTGCGGCGAACCATAGCGGCGAGCGCCCGGCACGAGGCCGGACGACGCGGACGCGCTCCTGATATCGGGCGGACGGCCCGTTGGCAAGGACAACGCGCGCGGCCGCGGCTCCGAAACGAACCGGTGTGACCGGAACGGCGGGAGGGCCTGACGGTCCTCAGCCGCCGAACCGCGACCAGAACCCGCGCCAGCCGCCGGCCTGGGCCTTGGGCGCGAGCTGCTCGGCGAACTCGTCGCGGGGCTGGTCGTCGTCGTCGACGCCGGGATCGTCCGGCGGCCGCATGATCGGGACGATCGCCTGGATCGGCGTCTCCGCCGGCCGGGCGAGATCGTTGCGGGTGCGGAACAGCGGCGTCGGCGCGGCTGCCGCCGTCTCGGCCGGCTTGGCGGCGACCGCGTCCGGCTCGGCCTCCGTCTCCGGCTCCGATTCGGCCTCGACGGGACCCGCGGCCTGCAACGGCGGCGCCGGCTCGGCGGCGCCGGCCTCGATCAACCGGCTATGCTCAGCCGTGTCCACAGGGATATCCACCGGCTTGTCGACAGGCTTGTCCACGGCCTCGACCGGTTGTTCGGCCTGCTCGGGCTCGGCGGCGACCGCCGGCCGCGGCGGCTCGTTGTCCTGCACGGCTGGCGGGATCACCAAGGGCTCGCTCGTGGGCTCGGTTGGCCGCTCGACCGCGGCTTCGGCCACGGCGGGCCGGGCCGGCGGGGCCAGCACGGCTTCGGCGAAGGCCGAGCTTTCGATCACGCTGCTGCGCTCCGAGGGCAGGCTCGCCACCGGGGTCTGCCATTGGAAGGCGTCCAGCCGGCCGGTGACCGGCGAGATCGGCTGCCAGCGATCGCTGACATAGCCGTCCGCGGTCCAGGCCGGGTCGTGGCGGGCGCGCACCGCGCGCAGCGCCCATTCGCGCGCCTTGCCGGCATCGCCATGCTCGGTGCGCTCCAGCTCGGCCATCAGCATCGCCACGCGCTGGGTCGGATCCTCCGTGAACGGCGCCAGCGCCTCGCGGGCGCGGCCGAATTCGGCGGCGTCGATCGCCGCGCGCGCCACCGCCAGCGCGCCTTCGACATGGCCGGGCGTCCGCGCGGCCAGGTTCTCCACCCGCGCCAGCCGCTGCGTGGCCGAATCGCCGAGCCGCACATGGGCGTAGGCATCGGCGAGATCCGGATGCGGACACGCCGCCCAGGCCGCCTCGATGATCTTCATCGCGCGCCGCACCTGGTGCGCCTCGCTCTCGAACTTCGCCGCCAGCACCGCGGCCGGCACCAGTGTCGGCGCCAGCTTCACCGCCTCCATCGCGCTCGAGCGCGACAGGTCGCGATCCCCGGTCTCCAGCGCCAGCGCGCGCGCCGTCAGCAGCACGCCGCGCTGACGGCGGTAGGTCGGCTTGTCGATCATGCCGGCGGTGTAGTTGCCGTCGAGGATCGAAAGCGCACCGTCCCAGTCGGCCTCGGCGCAGCGGAAGCCGAGCACGGCATGCGAGGCCCAGGTGGCGTTGGGCGCCAGCCTGAGCGCTTCGTCGGCGATCATCACCGCGGCATAGGCGTCGTCGGCGCGCTGCGCCTCGATGAACAGGCCGCGCAAGCCGAGCAGGCGGGTGTCGTGGCGCTCGGCCATGGCGCGGAAGGCGCGCCGGGCGCCGTCGCGGTCGCCCTCGAGCTGCGCCGCCTGGGCGTGCAGGAGCAGCGTCAGCGGATCATCGCCGGCCAGCCGCTTGGCGGTGTCGGCGTGCTGCCGCGCCGCGGTCGAATCGCCCTGGCCGATCGCCAGCAGGCCGTGGGTGATGGCGTGGCGGCCGCGCTGATGCCGGCGGGCGCGATGCGCCTTGCGGATGTGGCCGGGCGCCCGCAGCAGCGCGCTGATCAGGTTCCAGACCAGCACGCAGGCCGCGATGGTCAGGCCGAGCGCGAGCACGAACACCGGCAAGGTCATGGCGATCCGCCACGGGCCCCAATTCAAGACGACGTCGCCGGTCTGCTCGGCGACCCAGGCCGAGCCCGCAGCGGCGAGCCCGACCAGGATGAGGAAAATGACGATCCGGAACATGGGCGTCCTATTGCGCGGGTTTGGCGAGCGCGGTCATCGCGTCGTCGGCGAATTTGCGGGCGGTCGACAGCGCGGCGTCGCGGGCATCGGCGCGTGCGAGCCAGTCATTGGCGGGGGCGCGATCCTCCGGCGAGAGACCCTTCAGCTCGCGGCGGGCCTCGGCGAAATCGTTGCGCAGCGCCGCCGCGGTGATCCGTGCCACGACCGCGCCGCGATCGGTGCCGGCGCCGTCGGTACGCTCGACCTTGACCAGGCTCGAGGCGCCGGCCGAGAGCTTGCCGAGGATCGAAGTCCCCGTGGTGCTCTCGGGCGCCGGCGGCGAGAGCTTCGGCACGATGGTGAGCAGCTCGCGGCTCAGTGCCGCGGGGCTCGGCACGCCGGTCGTGGCGAATGCCTCCAGCGGCTTCAGCGCGGACGCGTCGGGCGCCAGCGATCTGGCGGTGGTCAGCGCCGCTCCATAGGGATCGCCGTGACGCACGGCGACGTCGAGCAGGGTCGCGGCGACCACGCGGCGCAACGGCGCGTCGTCGGCCGGCTTGGCCGCCTCTGCCGCCGCGGAGAGCTTGGCGCGCTCCTGTGCCAGCGCCGCGCTCTGGCTCTTGCTCGCCCGCTCCAGCGCGTCGATGCGCGCCGTCAGGCCGGAGAGATCGACCGGCTCGGGTGCGGGCGCCGGCGCGGAGCCGTCGCGCGGCTGCGCCCGGACATCGTTGAGGGCCGCCACGGTCTTGTCGGCCTGCGCGCGCAGGCCGGCGACGTCGTTGCGCAGCGCTGCGATCGCCTTGTCGGCGGCATCGAGCCGGCCGGTCACGGCGCCGTCCGGCTTGCCGACGCGCTGCTCCAGCCCGGCGACGCGGGAGGTGAGCTCGTCGATAGCGGCGGACTGCGGCGAGATCGCCGAGGGCGGCTGCACAGGCGGCCAGCCCAGCATCCAGCCGACGCCGATCACCAGCGCGGCCGCGGCCGCGCCGGAGAACGGTGCGATGATCCAGGGCGACACCGGACGCGGCGGCGGGGGTGGAGGAAGCTCGGCGTGCGGCGGCTCGGCCGCGGCGACCGTCTCCTCGGGCGTCTCGCTGGCGGCCGATTCCGGTTCGGCGTCACCGGCGCCATGCGGATGCGACTGGCTCGCCGCGCCCGACGACCCCTCGGCCAAGGCTTCGGCCGGGGCCGACCAGGGCGACGTGGTCGGCCGCTCGGCCGCGCTCTCGCTGGCCGACGGGCGCTCCTCGCGCGAGGTCGGCTCCAAATCGATGGTCGGCGGTGGCCGTTTCGGCCGCCCGGTGTCGGAGGCCGGTGCAGCGGTGTCGGGTTCATCGACCATGGTGGAAGTTCCCTGGCTGAGGCAAGATTGAGCAGGCCCTCTTACGCCATTCACGACCGTAGCGCACGGGTCAGGCCCTCCAGCATGTCGTTTTCATCCGGATGCGCCGCGATTGTGACCTGGGTGGCGCCGGCCTCGCGCAGCACCTCGGCGACATTGGCCGACAGGCAGCCATGCGGCACCGCCAGCGCCGAGATTTCGACGCCGTCGGCGCGGATGGCCGCCACGAACGCAACCGCGCTCCGCCGCGAATAATGCAGCACCGCCTCGATCCGGTTGGCTGCGAAGGCGTCGCAGACTTCGCGCGGCAGGGTGGTCACCTGCGCCATGCGATAGACGGTCTGGGTGATCACATCGAAGCCGCGCTCGGCGAGCTCGGAGGCGAGGTCGCGCGAGATGTCGGCGCCGGCGAGATAGAGCAGGGTGGCCCCGGCCTCGATGACGCCGCTGTCTGCGATCAGGTCGCGCAACGCGGTCGCATCGGCCGCGGCCGAGATCACCTGCATGAAGCCGGCCTCGCGTGCGGCTGCGGCCGTCCGGTCGCCGACCGCGAACAGCGGCAGGCGCAGCAAGGCGGACGCCCTGAGCTGCGGCGCCGCCGCGCGCAGCGCGTTCGATGACGTCACGATGAGTCCGGCGGCATCGCCGCCGACGTCCGGCGGCAGCGCGACCGGCTCGAAGCGCAGCATCGGCGCCAGCAGCACCTCGAAGCTGCGTGCGCGCAGGGCGCTCGCGGTGCGTTCATTGTCAGGGGCGGGACGGGTCACCAGCACGGCCATGTGCTATGCTCCCGTCGAACACGGATCGGCCGGGCTGCAACGGACGGACGATTGCACCTGGCGACCTCGTGGTGTTAGGCGGTTCTGCGCACTCATAATGACCAAAAGGGTTGAGATTGGGTAACGAATCGCAAACGCTCGTGCTGGGCATCGAAACCACCTGCGACGAGACCGCCGCGGCGGTGGTGGCGCGTGATTCGGACGGCAAGGGGCAGATCCTTTCCAATGTCGTGCGCTCGCAGACCGACGAGCATGCCATCTATGGCGGCGTGGTTCCCGAGATCGCCGCGCGCGCCCATGTCGACATGCTCGACCATCTCATCGACGCGGCGATGCGCGAGGCCGGCATCGACTATGCCGCGCTCGGCGGCGTCGCGGCGGCGGCCGGGCCGGGCCTGATCGGCGGCGTCATCGTCGGCCTCACCACCGCCAAGGCGATCGCGATGGTGCACGACACGCCGCTGATCGCGGTCAACCATCTCGAGGCGCATGCGCTGACGCCGCGCCTCACCGATGCAATCGACTTCCCCTATTGCCTGTTCCTGGCCTCCGGCGGCCACACCCAGATCGTCGCAGTCGCCGGCGTCGGCGACTATGTCAGGCTCGGCACCACCGTCGACGACGCGATGGGCGAGGCGTTCGACAAGGTCGCGAAGATGCTGGGTCTGCCCTATCCGGGCGGACCGCAGGTCGAGCAGGCCGCGCGCAACGGCGACGGTCAGCGCTTTGCCTTCCCGCGTCCGATGCAGGGCCGCAGCGATGCCAATTTCTCGCTGTCCGGTCTGAAGACCGCCGTGCGCAACGAGATCGGTCGACTCGGCAAGGTGAGCGAGCAGGACATCGCCGACCTCTGCGCCAGCTTCCAAGCCGCGGTGCTGGACTCGACCGCCGACCGCCTGCGCGTCGGCCTCGATCTGTTCAAGCAGCGTTTTGGCGCGCCGACCGCGCTGGTGGCCGCCGGCGGTGTCGCCGCCAACCAGGCGATCCGCGGCGCACTCGACGATGTCGCGCAGCAGGCCGGCACCCGCCTGATCATGCCGCCGCCGGCGCTGTGCACCGACAATGGCGCGATGATCGCCTGGGCCGGGCTGGAGCGTTTGGCGCTAGGGATGGTGGACGGCATGGACGCCGCGCCGCGCGCGCGCTGGCTGCTGGATGCCAATGCCAGCGTGCCGGGCAAGTTCGCGAATACGCGGGCGGGGTTTTGAGGGTGGCGGAGTTGCTGGCTGAACTCAGCCATCGGTTGAGCCGTGCTCCTGCACATCGTGACGCAAGCTGGTGCGCAGGACGCGGTGCACTCCCCTCCCCGTTGCGGGGAGGGGTCGGGGGTGGGGGTGGCCCCACAAGGATTGTCGCTCGTGGCACCCTCCTCCCCAGCCCTCCGCCACAAGGGAGGAGGGAGCGCAGCGGCGCTTGCGGCGCATGACCCACGTCCAAACCATTTCCATCGTCGGCGCCGGCGCGTGGGGCACGGCGCTCGCCGCCGTCGCCGCGCGTGCCGGCCGTGATGTCACGCTCTACGCGCGCGACAGCCACCACGCCGCGCGCATCTCTGCTGCCCGCGAAAACCCGCGACTGCCCGGCATTCCGCTCGCCCCCAGCATCGCCGTGACCGCCGATCTCGCCGAGGCCGCCCGCGCCGACGCCGTTCTCATCGTTGTCCCCGCCCAGCATCTGCGCGGCGCCGTCATGCATCTCGCGCCGCTGCTCCGTCCGGGCACGCCGCTCGTCGCCTGCGCCAAGGGCATCGAGCACGGCACCCATAAATTCATGACCGAGGTGATCGCGGAGGCCGCGCCGAACGCGATCCCGGTGATCCTGTCCGGCCCGAGCTTCGCCGACGACGTCGCGCGAGGGCTGCCGACCGCGGTGACGCTCGCCGCGCCCGACGAGGCGCTCGCGGCCGACCTCGTCCATGCGCTGGGTTCGCCGACCTTCCGGCCCTATCATTCGACCGACGTGCGCGGCGTCGAGATCGGCGGCGCCGCCAAGAACGTGCTGGCGATCGCCGCCGGCATCGTTGCCGGCCGCAATCTCGGCGCCTCGGCGCTGGCGGCGCTGACCACGCGCGGCTTCGCCGAGTTGGTGCGGCTCGGCCGCGCCTATGGCGCGCGCAGCGAGACGCTGACCGGCCTGTCCGGCCTCGGCGACCTGATCCTCACCTGCGCTGGTCCGCAATCGCGCAACTTCGCCGCCGGCCTCGCGCTCGGCCGCGGCGAGCCGCTCCCTGCTGGCAAGCTCGCCGAGGGGCAGTACACCGCGCCGGTGCTGGTCGAACTTGCCACCTCGCGCGGCGTCGAGATGCCGGTGGCACAGGCGGTCGCCGCCATTCTCGCCGGCACCGTGACGATCGATGCCGCGATCGAGGCGCTGATGATGCGCCCGTTCAAGGCGGAGGAGTGAGCGGTGTAGCGCGACTCCACGCCGCTGATCATGCAGCCATCTCCGCCGTCTTGCCCGCGCTTGTCGCGGGCATCCATGTCTAAGATAATATGGCTGGCGGTGAGACGTGGATGGCCGGGCCTTTGACGTGCTTCGCACTCTTGCCCGGCCACGACGAATGGAAAGAGAACGGAACTATGAACTACTGGCTGGTGAAATCCGAACCCTCGGTATGGTCGTGGGACCAGCAGGTGGCGAAGGGCGCGAAGGGGGAGGCCTGGACCGGCGTGCGCAACTACACGGCGCGGCAGAACCTGGTGGCGATGAAGAAGGGCGACCTCGCCTTCTATTATCATTCCAACGAGGGCAAGGAGATCGTCGGCATCGCCGAGATCATCAAGGAAGCCTATCCTGATCCGACCGACAAGACCGGCAAGTTCGTCTGCGTCGACATCAAGGCGCACAAGCCCTTCAAGACCCCGGTGACGCTCGCCGCGATCAAGGCCGACAAGATGCTGAGCGAGATGGCGCTGGTGAAGCAGTCGCGGCTGTCGGTGCAGCCGGTCACGCCTGCGGAATGGAAGCACGTCTGCAAGCTGGGCGGCGTGTAGGGGCGCAAGGGCTTGTGAGACGCGCAAGGCGTTAGCGCCATTCGTGGTAGCTCCGGACCCGCGGCTGCCATGGGTAGGCTGCGTCCTTTCAGGCGCCGCGCGATGATGCTACGTTCAGTTGTGGCAGGGAGCACCTGCTTCCTGCTCCATACCGAACAGGAGACCGACATGTCTGACAGCGTCTACAAAGTCATCGAGCTGATCGGTACCAGCAGCGAATCTTGGGAAAGGGCAGCTACCAACGCCGTCGAGCAGGCGGCGAAGACACTCCGAGACCTGCGTGTCGCAGAAGTGGTCCAGCTCGATATGCAGCTCGACGCGAAGGGGAAGGTGGAAGCCTATCGAGCCAAGCTCAACGTGTCGTTCAAGTTCGAAGGCGCATGAGCTGACCATCGACTTGCGTTGTCGTTCGCCGGACTATCGGCCCGCGGCAAGGTTTGAGCCTGCAATCCGGTGTCGTGCCCGGCATCGGGGGCATGACCGTGGACGTCCCGGTTCGGCTTCCCCGGGGATGGCGAGGCGGGACGGACCACAAGCCTGTCATACGGAAATTGCCCGTCGCGCCGGTTATGTCGCAGGGCAGCGCCGCTGCATGACGATCGGGAGTTCGGATCAGAGATCGAGACCTTTCTTCCTCAGTTCATCGACCATCTGCTTCCTGATCTCTTCGCCGAGAGCTTGACCAAATTTCTGCCCGGCAATGCTCGACTCCTGGGTGACGGACGGCAGCTTCTGCAGGACTCTTTGACCTGTCGGGGTCCTGTAGAACTCAGCCATGGTCCTGAGGTCGTCCGCCGAGAAGTTCCTGGCATAGACGACCGCGATCGCATCCGAGAATTCGGAAACCCTGCCCTGAAAGGCCTGGGTGAACTTCGGGATCAACGCATCATATTGCAGAGCGACCTCGGCGCGCCCCTGGACGATCGTCGGTCTCAGGTTCTTCAGAATGATCGGCAACAGGGCTGTCGCCTGGTCATTCATATGCATCACGGAGACCAGCTCTTTCGCGGCCGCCAAGGACTCCTGTGATGTCGCTTGGGCTCTTGCCGATGGCGGCGTTGCGGCGGTGAGCCAAATGGCGGAGGCGACGACTACGTACCGACAGCGATGCTTCATCCTGATCCCCCATGTGCCGGCTGCAGCGGCGATCGCTGTTACGGCCGGGTTCCAATTCTTAAGATCAGCCGGAGCCAGCGAACAGTACCGCTAAGCTGTGTTTTCTGCCGCTGCAACCGGATTGGCATCCCCGCGCTATTGTGCGGATCAAAGCCTGCTCTGTTGCCCGTCGGGCAGTTTCCGCATTCCCGACATGCGCGAATTGCCCGTCGTGTTAGTTTGTCGCACGCTGTCGGCATTGCACCGTCGGGCAAATCACCTGCAGATTTCCGCACGTCCCTGCTGCCGCATGAGGGACGTTTCGCGACCGTCACGGATCGTTGGCAGTGGGATGCGATGGGCGTGGGTCGACGCAGCGTGAGCTGATCGCGCAGACGAACGGCGATGCACGCACGGTCAAGTCGCGCGGTCCTGATATCCCGACGCTGATATCAAGCGGGTGCCGATACCCTCAGCGTGTCGCGCTCGTGATGGTGGCCAGACAGCCCGGCGCACCAGGGAGAACGCGAAGCAGCCGTTAAAACCAATCGCGCAGGGAGGGCCGGGTGTGTTCGGCCAGACCTGTGGTGCCTGCCGCCAGCATTTTCTTTCGCTGGCGGGCCACGGGCGCGGCCAGCGCCCGGCCTTCCCTGCGCCCTCTGTTTGAGGAGGGCGATAGTTTCAGCACAGCTCGGGCGCATTGTGTCGCGAGAACGAGATCGTTCGCCTTCGAGCTGCTTGTCGAGGCAACGCCGGGACCGCCAACCACAGCTGTCGTCCCGGGCAAGCGCGAAGCGCGCCGACCCGGGATCCATAACCACAGGGTTCAGTTGTCTTGCACGGACTCGCAGCCTGCCTCTTACAAACATCACGCGGTATGGGTCCCTGCGTTCGCAGGGACGACATCGGCTATTTGGCGCGCGCTCGGCCCTCACGATCCAAACACAAAGAAAGGGGCCCCAGCTTGCGCTGGAGCCCCTCAACGGTCAGGGCATTGCCGGGTATTTGCCCGAACCGAAGTTGCGGACCTGGTCGCGTACGACCAAGTCCCGGGAGAACTCAGTAGTTGTAGGCGCGCTCGCCGTGGTCGGTGATGTCGAGACCCTCGCGCTCCTGCTCCACGGTCGGGCGCAGGCCGATGATCACGTCGACGACCTTGTAGAGGATCGCCGAGCCGACACCCGACCACACCAGCGTGGCGACGACAGCCTTGATCTGCGCCAGCATCTGCGTGGCGAAGTCGTAGGTGCCGGCGTTGTTGCCGGTGATGTTGGTGTAGTCGGTGATGCCGACGCCACCCAGAGCCGGGTTGACCAGGATGCCGGTGGCCAGAGCGCCGATGATGCCGCCGATGCAGTGCACGCCGAACACGTCGAGCGCGTCGTCATAGCCCAGCGCGTTCTTCACGGTGGAGACGAAGAACAGGCAGACCGGGGAGACGATCAGGCCGAGCACCAGCGCGCCGATCGGACCGGCATAACCGGAGGCCGGGGTAACGGCGACGAGACCGGCGACCGCGCCCGAGCAGATGCCGAGCAGCGACGGCTTGCCCTTGACGGCCCATTCGCACAGCAGCCAGGACAGCGCCGCACCGGCGGTCGCGACCATGGTGTTGACGAAGGCCAGGGCGGTGACGCCGTTCGATTCCAGGTTGGAGCCGGCGTTGAAGCCGAACCAGCCGACCCACAGCAGCGCGGCGCCGATCATGGTCATGGTCAGCGAGTGCGGAGCCATCAGCTCCTTGCCGTAGCCGGTGCGCTTGCCGATCAGAACCGCGCCCACCAGACCGGCAATGCCGGCGTTGATGTGAACGACGGTGCCGCCCGCGAAGTCGAGAGCGCCGGCGCCGGCGAGCCAGCCGACAGCACCGGTGACTTCGTCGAGCTTGGCCTGGGCGGCGGTCTTGGCGGCAGCGTCGCCAGCGGCAGCGAGAGCCTTGGCAGCAGCAGCGACGTCATCGGGAGCGGCGATGTACCAGACCCAGTGCGCGATCGGGAAGTAGATGAAGGTCACCCAGAGCAGGATGAACAGCATCACCGCCGAGAACTTGATGCGTTCGGCGAAGGCGCCGACGATCAGGGCCGGGGTGATCATCGCGAAGGTCATCTGGAACACGAAGTAGGCCAGCTCCGGGATCACCACGCCGTTCGAGAAGGTCGGAACGGTCGAGTTGGCGTCGACGCCGTGCAGGAAGGCCTTGGAGAAGCCGCCCACCCACGAGGTCATGCTGCCGCCGTCGGTGAAGGCGAGCGAGTAGCCGTAGAGCGTCCAGACCACGCCGACCATGGCGACGATGGCGAACACCTGGGTGAGGACCGAGGCCATGTTCTTGGTGCGGACGAGGCCGCCATAGAACAGCGCGAGGCCGGGGATGGACATCATCAGGACGAGCGCGCTGGACACGAGCATCCAGGCGACGTCGCCCTTGTTGGGAACCGGGGCGGCTGCGGCAGCGGCGGCAGGCGCGTCCTCGGCGAACGCCACATCGACGAGGCCTGCGACGCAGAGCCCTGCAATTGCGAGCGTAACCCATCCCGCGCTGGTTGGACGCTTGAACGTCATTTTATTGTACTCCGTAAGTGTTCTGGTTTGAGCGCGAAATCAAAGGGCCGCAGCGTCCGCTTCGCCGGTGCGGATACGCACGGCGTGGTCGAGGCTGATGACGAAGATCTTGCCGTCGCCGATCTGGCCGGTCTTGGCGGCCGAGCTGATCGCATCGATGGTCTTGTCGACCTGGTCGGAGGGGATCGCGACCTCGATCTTGATCTTGGGCAGGAAGCTCACCGCATATTCGGCGCCGCGGTAGATTTCCGTATGACCTTTCTGACGGCCGTACCCCTTCACTTCCGTCACCGTGAGACCATGAACGCCGATGGCGGTCAGGGCGTCTCGGACTTCTTCGAGCTTGAATGGCTTAATGATCGCCATAACAATTTTCATGGGTCCTATCCCCGCTTGGGCCCGGCACGGACGTTACCGAGCGCTTCCTGTCGACTGAGGTTCACCACGCGGAGAAATCTTCACGACGCGGGCACAGCCGGGAGCGATAGAATCAAATGCCGTGCCAGACGGCTGGTCAGGGCTAACGAGCGGTGAATCCTGACCTTTTCACCCCTCGGGAGGGGCAGCAGGGGCTGCGCTATTCCGTCGCGCTCAAGGAATGGGCAGACATGCGCAAAAGTTGCGCATGTCAGGCTCAAGACACAATGCTGCTCAGCGCGCGGGCAGAATCCTGCGGCGCCGAACAGGTCAATTGGCGTCAATTGCTGCAGCTATTGCAGCGCCTCGCCATGCTGGGAGATGTCGAGTCCTTCCAGCTCGTGCTCACGCGACACCCGCAGCGGCACGAAGGCGCTGACCAGCTTCAGGAGCCCCCAGGTGACGCCGCCCGACCACACCAGGGTGACGGCGACGCCGTAGAGCTGGGCCGCAAGCTGCTTCGGGTTGCCCTCGATCAGCCCCGCCGTGCCGCCGATCGCGGCGGTCGCGAACACGCCGGCCAGCACGGTGCCGGTGAGGCCGCCGACGCCGTGGACGCCGAACACGTCGAGCGAATCGTCATAGTTGAAGCGGTGCTTCAGCGAGGTGCAGGCCCAGTAGCAGATGATACCGGCGAGCGCGCCGATCACCAGCCCATGCCAGGGGGCGACGAAGCCGGACGCGGGCGTGATGGTGCCGAGGCCGGCCACCGCGCCCGAGATCATGCCGAGCACAGACGGCTTGCGCCGCGTCGACCATTCCAGCGCGCCCCAGGTGACGGCGCCGGCGCAGGCGGCCAGATGCGTCGTCAGGATCGCCATCACCGCATGCGCATTCGCCCCGAGCGCCGAGCCGCCATTGAAGCCGAACCAGCCGACCCAGAGCAGGCCGGTGCCGACCACCGCGAGCGACAGGTCGAACGGCGAGAGGTTCTCACTGCCGTAGCCCTGGCGGCGTCCCATCACCAGCGCGGCGACCAATCCCGCGGTGCCCGCGGAGAGATGCACGACGAGACCGCCGGCGAAGTCGACCACGCCGGCCTGAGCGAGAAAGCCGCCGCCCCAGATCCAATGCGCCAGTGGCACATAGACGAAGATGAACCATGCGATGCTGAACAGGAGGTAGGCGGAGAAGCGCATGCGGTCGGCGACCGAGCCCGCCACCAGCGCCACCGTGATGATCGCGAACGTCATCTGGTACAGCATGAACAGCGACTCGGGGATCGTCTTGGCGCCGGGATGGACGCTGTCCATGCCCATGCCGGCGAGGAAGGCGCGGTCGAGCGAGCCGATCCAGGTGCCGTCGCCGACGAAGGCCAGCGAGTAGCCGAATGCGACCCACAGGATCGAGATCAGCATCACGGCTGCGAGGCTCTGCGCCATCGTCGCCAGTACGTTCTTCTTGCGCACCATGCCCGAGTAGAACAGCGCCAGACCCGGAATGGTCATCATCAGCACCAAAGCGGTGGCGACGATCATCCAGGCGGTGTCGGCCGGTTCGATCGTGGACGGCGCTGCGGCCGCTGCTGGCGTGGTGAAGGCAATCGCTCCCGCTGCAGCCAATGCTGCAGACGCGCGCAGGCTACGAGACGCGCTGGTCTCCATGACAGTCCCCCCGGCATGTCAGATGTTAGGATTTTGCAGTCCGCCGCGCCGTTGCGGCGGGCGTGCAGCCGTTGCGGCTGCTTGACGGGCTTAGAGTGCGTCGGTGTCGGTTTCGCCGGTGCGGATGCGGCGGGCATGATCGATCGGCGTCACGAAGATCTTGCCGTCGCCGATCTGGCCGGTGCGCGCGTGCGTCGTGATCACCTCGACCGCCTTCTCGGCGATGTCCGAGTTGACCGCGATCTCGATGCGCAGCTTGGGCAGGAAGTTCACGATATATTCGGCGCCCCGGTAGATCTCGGTATGGCCCTTCTGGCGACCGTAGCCCTTGACCTCGGTGACGGTCATGCCGTGGACGCCGATCGCGGTGAGGGCTTGGCGCACCTCGTCGAGCTTGAAGGGTTTGATGATCGCGACGACGAGCTTCATGGGCGGGCCCTGGTTTCCTCAGGTAGGAGCAGCCTGTTTCGGAGGCAGGCTTGGGATGGCCATTTTGGCCTGTTCCTAGGCAAATGGCACAAAATCAGCGCAGCGTTAAGCGAAAACGTCAAGGAGTGACGGATATCACTGAACGGAACGCGACATCGCCCGACAGACTGAAGACGTTTTCCTGCCATCCCACATTCAAGGACATCCCATGTCGAATCGTTCCTGGTATTACGCGGCGCAAGGCCAGCAACAGGGCCCCATTTCGGAAGACGAACTGCGCGACCTGATCGCCCGGGGTGTCGTCACGGCCGAGACGCTGCTGTGGAGCGACGGCATGGCCGGCTGGGAGAAGGCCGGGCGCATTCCCGGCCTGATGTCGGGCGTGCCGAGCATCTCCCCCGGCGTCCCGCCCGCGTTCGAGGCCGGCGTGCCTGCGTCGGGCGGCGCGCTCTCGGTCAAGCTGGACACCTGGTCCTATCTCGGCTGGACACTGCTGTATGTCGTCGGCCAGTTCCTGGTGGTGATCACGCCCTGGACCGCTGTCTATCTCTACCGCTACGTGATCGAGCGGATGCGGGTGCCCGGCCGGCCGAACCTCACCTTCACCGGCCAGCCGCTCGACATCTGGTACGTCTTCATCGCGATGGGCGTGCTGGCCTATGTCGGCCTCAGCGACCGGCCGATCCTCAACCTGATCTCGCTGGTTGCCCCGGCGTTCCTGGGCTGGATGGTGCTGCGCTGGCTGCTGAGCAACCTCGCTTCGAATGGCGAGCGGTTGCCGATCCATTTCGAAGGCAGCCCCGTCGTCTATGCCGGCTGGTACCTGCTGATGATCGTGTCGGGCATCACCGTCATCGGCTGGGCCTGGGTGCTGACCGCCTGGATGCGCTGGGTCTGCCGCAACATCCAGGGGACGCGGCGCGAGGTCGTGTTCACCGGCTCGGGCCTGCAGGTGCTGTGGCGCACCTTCGCGTTCGTGCTCGGCTGCTCGGTGATCATTCCGATCCCGTGGCTGCTGCGCTGGTACAGCGCCTGGTACGTGTCGCAATTCGCGGTCGTCCCGCGGACGGCACAGCCGGTGTGATGCGGCTAGGCCCGGCGCTCGCGGATCGAGCCCTCCTGCGCGACGGAGGCGACCAGCGTGCCGTCGGGCTTGAAGATCGAGCCGCGGGTGAGCCCGCGGCCGCCCTGCGCGCTCGGCGAATCCTGCGCATAGAGCAGCCATTCGTCGGCGCGGAACGGCCGGTGAAACCACATCGCATGATCCAGCGAGGCCGGCATCATGCGCTTGTCGAACAAGGTGCGGCCATAGCGCGCCATGACCGCGTCGAGCAGCGAGAAGTCCGACGCATAGGCCAGCGCGCACATGTGCAGCGCCGGATCATCGGGCAGCTTCGCCGCCGTCTTGATCCAGACGTTGATGCGGCCATCCTCGATCTTCTGGCCGAAGTACCGGTTCAGTTCGACGGGGCGCAGCTCGATCGGCCGGTCGGATTCGTAGTAGCGGCGGATGAAGTCCGGCATCCTTTGGAAGACCTCCTGAAACATCGGCTGCTTGGAGATCTCCTCCGCCGTCAGCTTCTCCGGCGGCGGCACGTCCGGCATCTTGTCCTGGTGGTTGAACGCGCTCTCCTCGTCGCTGTGGAACGACACCATGATCGAGAAGATCGCATTGCCGTGCTGGATCGCGGTGACGCGCCGCGTCGCATAGCTCTTGCCGTCGCGCAGACGCTCGACCTGGTAGATGATCGGCACCTGCGGGTCGCCGGGGAGGATGAAGTAGCAGTGCAGCGAATGCGGCAGCCGGCCCTCGACGGTGCGGCACGCCGCCATCATCGCCTGGCCGATCACCTGGCCGCCGAACACGCGCTGCCAGCTCGTCTTCGGGCTGTTGCCGCGGAACAGGTTCACCTCGATCGGCTCGAGATCGAGGATCGAGATCAGGTCGATCAGTCCCTTGGACATGGCGTCGTGCTTTCGCTGGCTCGGCCGGCCGCTCCGGTCCCGTTCTCGCGGGATCAGGCATCCGGAATTGATGGCCTCGGGTGGCAGCCCTTGGTTCACGCCCCTGTTTCGCCCAGCTATAATCCTCCCGCAAGAGTAACTGTGAGCAGGGTGGCATGACGACACAGCGAAGCATTGTCATTTGTGGCGGGGCCTTTGCCGGCCTGGCGCTCGCGCTCGCGCTTCGGCAGGGGCTCGGTCCCGAAGTGCCGGTGATCGTGGCCGATCCGGCGCTCGCCAACCGGCCGAGCCGCGATCCACGCGCCAGCGCCATCGTCGCGGCGTGCCGCAAGCTGTTCGATGCGATCGGGGTCTGGGCGGACGTGGCGCCGCAGGCGCAGCCGATCCTCGACATGGTCATTACCGATTCCAAGCTCGAGGACGCGACCCGCCCGTCGTTCCTGACGTTTGCGGGCCAGGTCGAGGCCGGCGAGCCGTTCGCGCACATGGTCGAGAACCGGCTCTTGATCGATGCGCTGGTGCGGCATGCGGAGGCCGCAGGCGTCGAGCTCAAGGCGATGCCGGTGACCGGCTTCGTGGCGCGGGCCGACGGCATCGCGGTGACTCTGGGCGACGGCAGCCAGCTCGAGGCGAGCCTGCTGGTGGCCGCTGACGGCGCGCGTTCGAAGCTGCGCGAGCGCGCGGGCATCCAGACCCATGGCTGGGACTATGACCAGTCCGGCATCGTCGCGACCATCGGTCATGAACGCGACCATGGCGGCCGCGCCGAGGAGCATTTTCTTCCGCCCGGACCATTCGCGATCTTGCCGCTGACCGGCAAGCGCTCCTCGCTGGTGTGGACCGAGCGGCGCGCCGAGGCGAAGCGCCTCGTCGCGCTCAGCGCGGATGAATTCCATGCCGAGCTGGAGAAGCGCGCGGGTCTGCATCTCGGCGAGTTGAAGGTGCTCGACCAGCCGCGCGCTTTTCCGCTGTCCTACTTCGTCGCCCGCTCGTTCATCGCGCCGCGGCTGGCGCTGGTCGGCGACGCCGCCCATGTGATCCACCCCATCGCGGGGCAGGGGCTCAACATGGGGCTGAAAGACGTCGCCGCACTGGCCGAGGTCGTGGTCGATGCGGCAAGAATGGGGATCGATCCGGGGCAGGTCGATGTCCTCGAACGCTACCAGCGCTGGCGCCGCTTCGACACGATGGCGATGGGCGTTGCCACCAATTCGCTGAACTTCCTGTTCTCGAACAAGTCGACGCTGTTGCGGGCCGTGCGCGACATCGGCCTTGGCATCGTCGATCGCGCGCCGCCGTTGAAGGAGCTGTTCATCAAGCAGGCCGCGGGCCTCACCGGAGAGATGCCACGGCTGCTGAAGGGTGAGGCGCTGTAGAGCATGATCCGGAAACTGGAGACCGGTTTTCCGAAAAGATCATGCTCGAACAAAGAGCTCAGCGCGGGCCTGCGGCGGCGATGAAGCCGGCGACGGCCTCGACCATGTCGGGGTCGAGCGGACGTTCGGGGTCGTTGTAGGAGGCGAGGTTCTCGTCCTCGTTGGCGACGTCGACCAGGACGTGGTTCATCTCCGGCAGCCATAGCGACTTGGCGGCCGGTGCGGCGGCGGCGAGCGCGACCATGTCGAGGCGTGCGATCTGGTGGTCGCGGGCGCCGCCGACGATCAGAATTGGGATCGTGAGCTGCTTCAGTGGATCGATCGGGTCCTCGGCAAAGGCGGAGCCGATGCTGGGCTGCATGCTCGGTGCGACCGGCAGCTCGGGCGGTGGCGGGTCCACGACCTGCCCGGCCATGATGGCGTCGATCGCCTTGGCGACCGGCTCCATCTTCGCGGCCGGCAGCTTCTTCTCGAGCTGCGCCTTCAACAGGTCGCCCTGCCGCCGCGCCGATGTGGTGAGCAGCACGAGGCGGTCGACCGGGGTGCGGCGGGCGGTGAGGATGGCGACCAGGCCGCCCTCGCTGTGGCCGACGAGAACGATGCGGGCGAACTTGCCGCGCAGGAAGTCGACCAGCGCGGCGGCGTCGTCGACGTAGTCCTTGAAGCGGAAGTCCTCCGGCTTGCCGAACTCCGCCTTCCAGCCGCGTGCGCCGCGCTTGTCGTAGCGCAGGCTGGCGATGCCTTGGGTGGCGAGCTGCTCGGCGAGCTTCTTCAAGGTCGCCGGCTTGAGCTGCGGCCCATTGCCATCCCGGTCCGTCGACCCGGAGCCGGCGATCAGCAGCGCCACCGGCGGGCGCTCGACACCCGCTGGCGTCGTCAGGACGGCGTCGAGTGCGCCGACGCGAACGGCGCTCTCCTCGGCCGAGACCCCCGAAGCGAGGGCCATCAGCGCCACGGCGAGCGCACAGCGGATCACGACGGGCCGCATCGGTCAGTCGATCTTCCGCGCTTCCTCGGGCAGCATGATCGGGATGCCATCGCGGATCGGGTAGGCGAGCTTCGCCGACCGCGAGACCAGCTCCTGTTTCGCCGCGTCGTATTCCAGTGGGCCCTTGGTCATCGGGCAGACCAGGATCTCGAGCAGCTTGGGATCGACGGAATTGGCGGGGCGTTCGAGCGGGGCGTTCATGGCAAGGGTCTCCGGCGGGCGCCTCTGTAGCATAACGTCCGCTCGCTTGTCGTGCTTCAAGGCTTGTGCCGGGCGATCCGGATCAGCTCGTCGATGACCGCGTCCAGTTGCTCGGCCGGCAACGGCCGATCCGACAGCGCGTGGCCGAGGAAGGTCCAGTACAGCACCTGGGCGCGTGCGCGCGCGATCGCCGGCACTAGTCCCTCGGCTGCAAGCAGGCTCTCGACATAGCCCAGCCGGCGCCTGTCGATGGCTTGGACAGCCTGCCGCGCGGCGGGGTCGGATCCGGCCCAGTTGCGCACGGCGCGCTCCAGGGTGAGCTTGACGTTGAACGCGCGGCGGAGGAGCACGGCAATGGCCGGCTGGTCGCCGGCGTTCGCCTCCACCCCGGTGATGATCTGCTCGGCCGCAATCTCCCGCCACTTCTTGAGGAGGGCCGCGTGAAACCCGGCCACATCGGCGAAATGCCAGTAGAAGCTGCCGCGCGACACGCCCATGGCTTTCGCCAGCGGCTCCGCCTTCAGCGCGGTGAAGCCCCGGGTGGCCAGCACCTTCAATCCCTGTGTCAGCCAATCGTCGGCCGAGAGCTGATCGGTCATGTCGTCACCATGAGACGACCATACACAGCTGTATTGACGACCGCCAGGGCTTCGTGCATCGTCCATACACAACTGTATGGAGGCATGCCATGCGCGATGCGCTGCTCGTAACCGCAGGGCTGATGGCGATCGCCGTCGCCCTGATCCACGGCGTGCTCGGCGAGACGATGGTTTTCGCGCGTGCCACCATCTCGCCGGAGCGGCTGCGAACCCTGCTGCGGCTGGTCTGGCAGACTGGCGCGGTGGCGTGGATCGGCTGTGGCGTGCTGCTCGCCGTCGCTCCGCAAATGGCGTCGGAGTCGGCGCGACATTGGACTGTGACCACGGTCATCGTCGTGTTCGCTTTCGCTGCAGGCGCCAATGCGCTGGCGACGCGCGGGCGGCATTTCGGCTGGGTCATGTTCGCCGGCGTGGTCAGTCTCGCCATCGCCGGCTACTGATGCGGCGAATCCCGGTCCACCGCAGCGCCGCCACGTACCCGGCGAGAGGAAGGCATCGCGACGCTCCGTAACCGCCGCGTCGCCTCAACTGCTGTTCGGCCGCACTCCGTTCACCGCGAGGCCACTCCCACGACACATTCGCCAAGAATGGTTCCAACTTAGAAGGAGTCTCTTTGCAGACACGGCGACGAGCCGCTTAGCTGTTCGTCGTCGCGAACGGGTGCCCGGCGTCGACATCGATCCGGGCGCGCAACCGTTCTCCGATTTGCTTGTCTGGATAGGAGAGGGGACGGATCGATGTTGGTCGACGTGGTGCGGAAGTTGGTCGTCGTAGGTGGAAGCGTCGGCATGCTGCTGATGGCAGCGCAGGCGCACGCCGGGGGATCGAACGAGATCTGCCTCACCTATGCCAATGGTCAATTCGAGCCCAAGGAGCCGACCGTTCCTGCCGACGCGCCGCTGACGATCCGCGTCAGGAACATGGAGGGCAAGGCCATCGAGTTCGAGAGCGAGACCCTGAAGGTCGAGAAGGTGATCGCGGCCAACAGCGAGGCGGTGCTCAACGTCCGCGCCATGAAGTCCGGGCGCTACGAGTTCTACAACGACTTCAACGAAAAGGCCCGCGGCTTCGTCAACGTCCAATAGGTCCAGATCCCATGCTCGCCGCCCTGATCATCGTCTTCCGCGAAGTGTTCGAAGCCGGCCTGATCGTCGGCATCGTGCTTGCCGTCACCAGCGCGGTCCCGCATCGCCTGCGCTGGATCGGCGCGGGGCTGTTTGCCGGCCTGGTCGGCGCATGCATCGTCGCGGCGTTCGCGGGAACGTTGACCCAGCTCTTTGAAGGCATGGGGCAGGAATTGTTCAATGCGGGGATCCTGTCGGCTGCCGTGATCATGCTGACCTGGCACAATGTCTGGATGGCCCGGCACGGCCGCGAGATGAGCAACGAGCTGCGGACGATGGGCCAGGCGGTGGCCGAAGGCGCCAAGCCGCTGGTCGCGCTGGCGACCGTGATCGCCATCGCCGTGTTGCGCGAGGGCAGCGAGGTCGCGCTGTTTCTCTATGGGGTGGCGGCCTCCGGCGACGGCGGCGGGCGGGCGCTACTCGGTGGCGGCGTCCTTGGCTTGCTGCTCGGCGTTGCCGTCTGTCTCGCGACCTATTTCGGCCTGATGCGCATCCCGCCGCGCGCGCTGTTCAAGACCACCACCGTGCTGATCACCCTGTTGTCGGCGGGAATGGCCGCGCAGGCGGTGTTCTTTCTCGCCCGCGCCAACTGGCTGACGACGTTCGACCAGGTGGTGTGGGATTCGAGCGCGGTTCTGCCCGAGCGTGGCGTTGCCGGGCGGACGCTCAAGGCTCTGATCGGCTATACAGATCAGCCTACCGCGATGCAGCTCGCAGTCTACATCGGGGTGATCGTCGCCACCATCACACTGATGCGCCTGACGGCGGCCCCGCCAGCGCCGCGCGCGGCTCCCGCCGAGTGATCATTGCAGCGGCGGATCGCCCGAGGTCCGCTTCTTGGCGAGATCCATCTCGGTCACGGCGATGAGGATTTCGGCGCGGGTCTTCAGGTCCGGCGCCTCGAGCATCGCCTGCTTCTCCGCCGGACCATAGGGCGACATCATCGCCAGCGCGTTCACGAGCGCTTCGTTCGGCGCCGCTTCGATGCCGGCCCAGTCGACCTTGAGATTGTTCGCCTTGAGGAAGTCGGTGAGAACCGCGAGCAGCGCTTCGCGGTCCACCGCGTCTTCACCCTTGCGTGCCGTGAAATCATCGACGAACGGGAAATAATCGACCTTGCACTGCCGATAGGGCGTGAGCACCGTCATTTCCTCGACCACCTTGAAGCGGGACACGCCGGTGAGCTCGAGGATGTAGCGGCCATCGCCGGACTCGGCGAGCTGCGTGATCCGGCCGACGCAGCCGACCTTGAACAGCACCGGGCGCTCCTCGCTGGAGGAATGCGTGACGTCGGGCTGGATCATGCCGATGAGCCGATGGCCGTCACGAAGCGCATCGTCGACCATCGCGAGATAACGCGGCTCGAAGATGTTGAGCGGCATTTGGCCGCGCGGCAGCAGCAAGGCTCCCGCCAACGGAAAAACCGGAACGATCTCCGGCAGCTCGGCGGGACCGCGATATTCGGCATTGATCGGCATGCGATACCTCGTGTCCGCTGGAACGAGCGCGCGTCCCGCCCAGCCGGGTTACGAAAACAGGATCGTCGACAGCCGCTTGCGGCCCTCGATGGTGGCCTCGTCGGCGCCGCCCCAGGCTTCGAAGAACTGCACGAGCTGCTTGCGCGCGCCGTCCTCGTTCCATTTGCGGTCACGCTTCACGATCTCGAGCAGCTGGTCGGTGGCTTCCTTCCGCTTGCCCGCGGCGTTCAGCGCGGTCGCCAGGTCGAAACGCGCCTGGTGGTCGAGCGGATTGGCGGCGACCTTCTGTTCGAGCTCGCCGACCGGTCCGAGCGACTGGGCCTGCTCGGCCAGATCGATCGCGGCCTGCACGGCGGAGACCGCCGAATCGCTGCGCTTGGAGTCCGGGACCATCGCAAGCGTCTGCTTGGCCTCGTCGATCGCGCCGAGCTCGACCTGGCACTTCGCAAGCCCGGCGATCGCCGGGATGTTGGCGGCATCGACCGCGAGCACCTCGGCATAGATCTCGGCCGCGCCGGCCGCATCGCCCTCGGCCAGCACGGCTTCGGCTTCCTTGAGGATTTCGGCGATGTCGGGCTCGCCGGCGCCGGGAACGCCCTTGGTGATCTTTTCGATGAAGGCGGCGACCTGGCTCTCGGGCACGGCACCCATGAAGCCATCGGCGGGCCGTCCGCCGACGAACGCGATCACGGCCGGAATCGACTGGATGCCCATCTGGCCAGGGATGGCCGGATGCTCGTCGATGTTCATCTTGACCAGCTTGACCTTGCCCTTGGCGGCCTTGACGGCCTTTTCCAGGATGGGCGTCAGCTGCTTGCACGGTCCGCACCACGGCGCCCAGAAGTCGATGAGGACCGGCTGCCGCTTCGATTCCTCGATGACGTCCTTCACGAAGCTCTGCGTCGTGGTGTCCTTGATCAGATCCGGCACCTGCGGCGCCGGTCCGCCGCCCTGCTCAACAATGGTCACGGGGTCCCTCGTCCGAAAAATTCCGATGGACGGCGACCGGGAACCGGCCGCCGCCGCGCCTCAATACACGTTTTCTTTCCTTTTAAGTGGCGGTCCAGCCGGAAATTTCAATCAGCGCCCATCGCGGTCCGGTGATGGGCAGGTTTCGGCCCGGTTCGGCCTCCCGGCCGCTAAAATTTGAACGTCGCCGGCGTACGAAACCTGTCGCAGACCTGTTGCATTCGTCCGCGGCATTTGGCATAGCTCTGCCCGTCGCTGGCGGCCACGCTGCCAAGGCGTCACGGATGCGGGTGTAGCTCAGTGGTAGAGCACGACCTTGCCAAGGTCGGGGTCGAGGGTTCGAACCCCTTCGCCCGCTCCAAAATGTCGCATGAACCGTGTCCGACAGATGTCGGTTATCGGCAGGGGCAAAATTTCCGCCGCTAGTTCGAGCGCCATCGTTCCACAGATTTGCAACCAGCGGGTCTAAGTGTAAGATCCGGTCCTTGGTTAATTTCAATGGTCCTACTTTAGGACGACGTCGTCCCGGATCTCGCTGCCGATGGTTCTTTCTTCGAGGAGGAGGACGGAAGGGCTGTCGAAAAAGCCAAAGGCGATTGATCTATTCAGTGGCTGCGGCGGCCTTACGCTTGGGCTACGACAAGCTGGCTTCTCGGTTATCGGGGCTATAGAGGCCGATGCGGTTGCTGCTCATACCTATAGGCAAAATCACCGTAACTCGCGCCTGTGGCAAGCCGACATTGAAAGCGTCTCGCCAGCCCAAATGCGCAAAATCCTAAAGTTAAAGGTAGGAGAATTGGATCTCCTGGCCGGGTGCCCGCCCTGCCAAGGCTTCTCGTCCCTTCGAACACGGAACGGAGCACAACGAAACCGAGATCTGCGTAATGGACTCGTAAGCCAAATGGTGCGGTTTGCCCGGGTCTTACGACCAAAATTCATAATGATGGAAAATGTTCCGAATCTCGCCTCGCGTGAGCCGTTCAGACAACTATGCCGAGATCTGAAACGAATCGGATATCGCGTGGAGTACGCAGTGAAGGATGCTTCGCGCTACGGCGTTCCTCAGCGCCGTAAGAGATTGATCTTGCTGGCTAGCATAGACTCCGCAATTGTTTTTGCGCCCGAGGAGGCTGAGTTTCTCACAGTGCGGGACGCGATAGGAACAATTCCATCAGCGGGGAGCGGCGCAGATCCACTGCACGATATGCCGGAATTTCCTCGGTCTACCCGAATCAACGAGTTGATTCGAGATATTCCCAAGGATGGCGGAAGTCGACGTGATCTACCGGCCAAGAGACAACTAGATTGTCACCGTAAGACCACCGGCTTCAGCGATATCTATGGTCGTATGGCGTGGGATCAGGTCGCGCCGACCATTACTACCGGTTGCTTCAATCCCTCGAAGGGCCGGTTTCTTCATCCGGAAGAAGATCGTGCGATCACCATGAGAGAAGCCGCTCTTCTGCAGGGTTTTCCTGCTACTTACAAGTTTGATCCCCGGCTGGGGAAAATTGCCATCGCTAAGATGATAGGAAATGCATTGCCTCCCGAATTCATCAGGAGACATGCGATCTTGATTCGATCTGCGCTACAGCTGGCAGACTGAGGGCGAGAAAGTGGATATATTCGCACCGGCCCGACGCTCGGAGATAATGTCAAGAATCAAAAGTAAAGGAAACCTGGCGACCGAGGTTAAGCTCATCGAGCTGTTTCGTGAGAGCCACATAGTAGGTTGGAGGAGGAATTCCCGCCTTTTCGGCAAACCAGATTTCGTTTTTGCGAGTTGCAGAATAGCCGTATTTGTTGATGGATGCTTCTGGCATGGGTGCGCCCTTCACTCCCGTCTTCCTAAAACGAATCGTAGTTTTTGGGCCAAAAAACTTGAACGAAATCTTGCGCGGGATCTCGCTGTAAACAGTCATCTGCGGTTGAGAGGCTGGCGGGTCCTGCGCATCTGGCAACACGAGCTGAAAGACCGTGCTCCACTCGTCAGAAAGATCAAACGAAGTTTATCGATGAGGCAAACTTGTTAACGAGGGGCGTCAATTCTAGATTTTGGTACTAATTGTTAGAGATGATCTATCCCAAACCATGTGGGGCGGAATAGTCTGCTCCGAAGCGTTTACTGTTTCGATCCGGAACTCATTTCTATCATCCCCGCTGGCCGATACATCAAAATAGAAGTCTGCCGCATTCACCAGTGCCTGTAGGACCGGGCCTGCTCGCTCTCTTGCAACTGTTAGATCCAAAGCCATGTGCTCACTATAGGAGCTGCCTGGCATATCGATGTGGGTATGAGTAGTAATAACGGTCATGGTATACCGTCTAAGCATCTCATAAAGAATCGGCCAAAGAACAGTACTTTCTTGAAGTCGTGGAAATTGCATAAATACATTGTGCAATCCATCGACGATAATCGCGTCGTATACAAGTCCATCGAGATAGCTCGCTTCAATGCGGCTGATAATCCTCCGAAGAAAGTCTTCTGGCCTCAGGTGTCCGGGATAGAAGAACTCTACGTCAACCATCAAATCGGGCGACGAACTGGGTGCAACTTTTCGCCGGCGGAGGTTTCTTAGGAGTCCCTGATAATATGCATCTTGATACAAGAAAGAAACCACGAGTATGCGTCGTTTAGAGTCGGGCATATTTAGTGCGTTAAGCAGAGATAGAGTGCTGTCGGACTCTGAAGGAGGTTCTGTGCCCGCCTCGAATAGGTCACCGGTCTTTTGCTGTCGCTGACTCGAATCGTCGACAATGCCGCCTGCAACGAGCCGCAGTGCGAGGGAGGCCTTCCCGCTGCTTCCTTTTCCCGTGATCAAGATTTGGGAATGATCGTACAGCTTGAGCGCGAAAGTTTCTCGTTTGCTCGAACTTCGGAAAACATCGAGCCATCGGCCTGTGTTTCGATTGTTCCAGGCATAGTCGCGGTGCATATCACGTTGCGCGGCGATCTGTGGAGTAAGGCCTACGCCGACGCGTGGCGAAAGATTCAGGAGATGTGCTCCCATTCGTGCAAATTGCCGCCGAGTCTTCCTTAGAATGAACTTTCGAACAAGAGGTTGCGAGACATCGTCGTTCTTCTCCAATGAGAGATCGACGACCAGGTCGACTACGTAGTCTAGATCCTGCACTGCCGGATCGTCGTAGTCTGCTGACATGATGATTACGAGCGCGCCAGCTCGGCGCAAATTTTCGACAAGCCCACGAAGACGTCTAGTTTCCTGTCCTTTGGAGACTGTGCGTCTGTCGGTTTCTAACAACTCATGTATTCCATCCAAAACAATAAGGAGCGGAATAATTCCAGGTGGTCGAGATGAGACGTCAATGCTGCCGTTTGGACGCAGATCAACGAGATCGTCAATCAGTTGATTTATGGAGTTCAAATCGGTATCGGCATCTTCTTTGAGGTGCTTGGCCTCGAACCAAAGGTTGTCCTTGTTGAATGTACGTGTTCTACGGATAAATTCCGGAACGATAGTGCTAATGCGACGTTGCAAATCGTCCGGGTTTTCCTCGCAGGAAAGATATATTGTGTCGATACCGAGAGGGGCCAGAGCGGTAGCGAAGCCGAGGGCGAGCGACGTCTTTCCGCTTCCCGAAGGCCCGGTGATTCGCATGATGGTCCCTTCCGAAGCCGTAAATCGTAATCCTCGGGCAAAGACGATGTCGGCATTGGGAATGGCTATCGGAAGTCCGTCAATTTCATTGACTAGTTCAGAGGCTGGAGGAAGTGCCTCAACGTTATTGGCTATTACGAACTCGTATATTCCGTCTTCACCTAATAGAGAGCCGCGACCAAGAAATGAGCTTCGTAGCTCTTGTTTTTCGGTGCGCCGCTTTCGAGGGGTCATTTCGCTTTGAAAAGTTGGGAACGATAGATGCATCATGCCGCGGGACGCGAGCATGTGCATCACAATGAAGTCGGTCGGGTTCGTCGGATAGTTGATGTCTCTAATCTTCCAGTGCCGATCTATAGATCTAACTGAATCGACGATTCCCTCGAAGCCAATAAAATGACGAACGATCTCGATCGGGTCATCTCGTTGCGGGAAACCGTGAGGGGCAGACTTAAGCAGTTGCCCTCGTAGAGACTTGTCGGAGTTCAGCTTTCGATAATATCTGACGGCGCCAGCGAAGATAATGGCGCGAACTACTGCGTGAGCATAAGCGTCGCTCGCGGGGAATTCCGGTGACGTCAAGTACATTCGTAGGAAATAAAGTGGAGAAGGTAGTAAGTGCCTTGGTTGTTGTGATGGATTGCGAATGTTCAGGGTGCGTCGAGCTTGCTCGGTTAGGACGCTTTTGAATATGTGTTTTAATATTAAAAAGACGCGAGTTGGATCGGAGTTCGGCTGATCTGAATACTTTCGAAGGTTCGCTGTTATTCCCTCGCTTAGATGCGGATCCCAGCGGTTCCACATTCCGATGAAGCTGTCATTGTATAGTTTGTTCACTGGTTCCGCCAGATGATCCCACCGAGCGGGATCACTGTTTAAGAAAAGTCCTGCGACCTCATAAAACTTTTCGTAGAAGAGGCGCCCCGCTGTTCCGAAGGGGAGGTCATAGAGAAACGCCTCAGCATCTTCATAGTCGACGGCCATTATCTTTGTCCAAGCCGTTGCTTCATTCCATCGTTCAGCGTCGGGAAAATAGCGACCACTTTGAACGACGGATCAGCGGCTCGCGTCGTCACATTCGTCGGCCGCAGCGCCGAGTGCGCCGATAGCACGAGAGAGTGAAGGTCACACCGATAATCTTCGTCGATCATCTTGGCTAATTCGTCGGCCTCTTTGAATGGCATAATCAAGCACAGAGCCGTTAGATTATCCAGGAAGCTTCCTGCGTACTTAGCCCTTAGTTTATCAAGCGAGAAAGAAAAGTCTTTCGCCTTGAGGCCGCTGGCTGCCTGCATGTAGTAAGAATGAAGACTTGGTCCTGTAGCTTCGTCATACGCCAACGATAGCCAGTCGGCAGGGCGTGTTGTACGTAGCTCATTATCTTCGAGAAGCTCAGCCATTGGGGGCGGCGCGCCCAGATCTTTCCTAGAGAGATAGGCGTAAAATCGCGCCCGTGCATCCTTCGGCAAACCGTTCTCGGTTAGAACTGCTAATTCGTTGGAAATAGAAGGCTCGGCTATCTTGAGTCTGCGTACGATTTGGCGAAATGCTCGCCACTGCTTCCATTCGTCTCCGTCGAGCTGACGGACTGCCGCAAGAAGTTGAGGCGCAACACTGGGCCCATCTGCCAAGTGTGACTCTATCCATGTATCGAGCTCAGTCTTCCCCGACTTGTCGGCCAAATCGGCCGCATCTTGCTTGATTAGATCGATCAGGAGTTCGGCCATTATGTTACACTCGCGGAGACGCATCGACCGAGCGAAAATGTTCGCTGTTCATAGGTGACGCTGGTGGCGACGACTTCCTTCAGACCGGATAGCGCGCCGCAACTTTTGGGATAAACCTTCGGGGGGAGTGTCTTTCCGCCGTGGTTCCAGATGTCAAGTTGGTCGAATCCGGTATCGTTACAGTTCGGCGTACGACAGATGTCCTGGACAGACGTTCGAGGGAACGCAAAATGAATGAACTCTCCTTCTGGACGGGGAAGGGCGAGACTCCATGGAAGGCAAGCGTCGATGCTATCGAGTATTGCTGTTGGGTCTTTCACAAGGTTCGGATCTCGGTAAAGCCAGATTGGTGATTTCGCCCTTATAGGATGTCCGTGCATCGCGCGTTCAAGCTTTCGAAGTGCTTTTTTGCGCTCTCGTCGCGGGAGCGCCTCGTTCTTTATCACGTTGAAAGTCTCTTCGACATCGCCTTCATCTCCAGAACCGACTACCTCAGCAACCCGCTTGTAAAAACCTCCGGAAAAATACAGATGACCCAGCATCGCGTCGCCCCGGAGATTTTGGGGCTTAGGCGCCAGTGTAACTTTTGCGAAATACGCCACAAAAGCCGCTTTGCCGTCCGAGGCACTCGTACAAGCGCTCAACGCCTTTAATACCCCCAGACGGTATCTCTTGGGGGTCGCTTTGTCGTTGAGTATGTTGGAATATGCGACTTCAGAAAGCCAATCGGGACGCGGGGGGGGCGAAGCAGACATTTTTTATCAATCTGAGGCTGAATATCCATTGGATTCATCTAGAGGTCGATAAAACGCTTGTCTATTACCTTTTTCTCACAGGCCGCTGCTTCAATATGAGAAAGACCCGCTTCCGGGCGCTTAGTCGGGACAGCCAGGGTATTCGATCCTATTGTCGCTCCAGGCTGCCACCCTGTCCATTCACCTTCGTAAGCTACCGCTTCCCACTGCGGTCTTCTCCCAATTCGCTATCGTGTCGGCGAAGACGCGATCTCCACTCGGACCTTTGCCGATGGCCAGGATGCCCCGGCGCTGGTTCGCATAGACGACCGGGATGTCGAACCATTCGCGCCGCGCGAGGAGCTCCTCGTTGCGCGCGCGATCGGCCTCGACGTTGGACAGGCCCACCAGGAACGAATCTTCGGTGATCTTGACGGAAAGCCCGGCAAGCGGCGTCCCGCGCGACTTCTCATCCGCCTTCATCAGCATTCCTGGGACGCTGCTGATGCCACCACCGACGAAATCGGCAGCGGGCCTGAATGTGAGCTCGGCGACATGGCTGGCCGGCAGGCTGGGATCGTCGTTGCGGCGCAACTGCAGGCTGACCTTCAGTTTGCGCTCGGGAATGTCGATCTCGCCACGGATCACCGGCGTGGGCCGTCCTGATTGTGCGTTCCTGACCGTCTCCGTCCGCCAGGTGACCGAGCCGGAATAGCGCTTACCCTTGGGGTCGGAGAGATCCTCATCATACAGCACGGCGAGCCCAGGCGTCCGCGCATCTGCCGCGTCGGACGATGCGGTCGGGCTCGAAACGGGAGCGCTGCTCCGCGCGGCGGCGGGGCCAGCGGGCTGCGCCGGCTTCGCCGCAGCGGCGCTCAGTTGAGCGCCGCCGTCGATCGACGTGAACATCACGAGCGGCTGCTGCGCTCCGCCCGTGGCTCGCTCCACCGCCGCGTTGGTCTGGTTGAAGGTCTCGATCAGGCGTTGGCTTGGCTGCTGCAGCGCCTCTGCAAGGGCGGCGGCGAACACGCCGTGACCGTCCGGGCCGCGCTGTCCCGCCGTCCCCGCCTGTGCGGCAAAGGAGATCACGGTCCGTGCGGAAACGTCGACTGGGACGAGGCCGGCGGCAAGACCGGCAATGCCGCGCCCGGCGAACGGATTGGAGCGGAAGGCGTCGAGAATGATCACGTTCTGCCGGGGGCTCGATCCGCCCAGCTCGCGCAGAATCGCAGTCAGGTCGCGCAGCTCGGTGTTGAGATCCGCAGCTGTCGCCGGCGCCGCGTCGACCGGGACGAGATAATCGGCGCCGCCCAGGTTGAGCCCATAGCCGGCATAATAGATCAGCGCGACGTCGGCGTCCGCGATCCGGCCCTTGAACTCGGCAAGCGCGCGATCGAAGCCGCGTCGGTCGAGGTCGATCTGCGCGGCACCGCCGCTCAGGGTGAAGCCGAGTCGCGACAGGCTGTCGGCGATCAGCCGGGCATCCGCCGCCGGCTCGTCCAGCAGCGGTGCGTGCTCGTGGATGGCGTTGCCGATCACCAGCGCCACCCGCTTGTCGGCGGCAGCGGGCTCGGTCGAGATCAGGATCGCGCCGACGACAAGGATGGTTGCAGACAGCAGCTGTCCAACTCGGCCGATCACCCGACGCATGCCAACGATCTCCTGTTACCCGATCTGCTCGTGCGACGATTTTACCGCATTTCGAACAAAGCAGGAACAAGAATCGTGGCAGGAAAAAGAGAAATTGCCGTGGGCTGTCGGCGGCCTAGACGACCACCGGCGTGCGCACCCGGCCGGCATCGCCGAACACGCGGAGATAACGGGCGATCTCGGCGGGATCGCCGGTCGCCTTCTCCGGGTTGTCGGACAGCTTCACGGCGGGGTGCCCGTCGGCCGACGTCACCTTGCAGACCAGCGAGATCGGATCGAGGTCGACCGAGCCGTCCGGCGAGCAGCCGACGAAATCGTTGGTCAGGTTGGTGCCCCAGCCGAACGACAGCCGCACCTGGTCGGAGAACCGATGATGGATCTGCTCGATCGATTCGACGTCCATCGCGTCGGAGAACACGAGCAGCTTCTGCTTGGGATCGCGCCCCTTCGATTTCCACCAGGCGATGATCTCCTCGCCGGCCTGGATCGGTGGCGCGCTGTCGGGACGGAAGCCGGTCCAGTCGGCGACCCAGTCGGGTGCGTCGCGCAGGAAGGCCTTGGTGCCGAATGCGTCGGGCAGCGCGATCAGCAGGTTGCCTGCGTAGGTCTGCCGCCACTGGTCGAGAATGCGATAGGGCGCGAAGCGCAGCTCGTCATCGTCCTTGGCGAGCGCCGCTGCCACCATCGGCAGCTCGTGGGCGTTGGTGCCGATAGCCTCGAGGTCGTTGTCCATCGCCAGCAGCACGTTGGAGGTGCCGGTGAACGACGGGCCGAGACCTTCCTTGACGGCCTCGACGCACCAGCGCTGCCACAGGAAGCCGTGGCGGCGGCGGGTGCCGAAATCCGACAGCCGCAGCCCCTCGAGCTTGCGCAGCCGCTCCACCTTGGCCCACAGCTTGGCCTTGGCGCGGGCGAACAGCACGTCGAGCGCGAACCGGCCCTGGCCCTTCATGGCCTGGCGCGAGCGCAGCTCGTTGACGATCGCGAGCGCCGGGATTTCCCACATCGTGGTGTGGGTCCAGGGCCCGTGGAAATGCAGCTCGTACTGGCCGTCGGACTTGCGCAGCTCGTATTCGGGCAGGCGGAAATTGGCGAGCCAGGCGATGAACTCCGGCGAGAACATGTGGGTCTTGCCGTAGAAGGTGTTGCCGGCCAGCCAGATCAGCTCCTTCTTGGCGAAGCGGATGGTGCGGGCGTGGTCGAGCTGGGCGCGCAATTCGCCCTCGTCGATGACGTCGCCGAGCCGCACCCGCCGGGTCCGGTTGATGACCGAGAAGGTCACCTGCTGAGTCGGGTAGAACTCCCGAATCATCTGCAGCATCAACAGCTTGTAAAAATCGGTGTCGAGCAGGCTGCGCACGATCGGATCGAGGCGCCAACCGTGATTATAGGTTCTGCTCGCGATGTCTGTGATTGTCATGTGACCGTTTTACAGCGCTGGCCGCAAACCCGCCACTGGGCTTGTCGGAGGAGGCCCTCGTGGCGCGGCGGCATCCTTGCTCGGGGGGCGTGGCGGCGATTAGCGCGCCAGGAGCGGCACGCCGGGATCGAACGCCAGCACCGCTTCGGCCCATTTCGCGACGCGGAGCACGTGGAGGTCGTTGCGATAGGGGCCGGCGATCTGCACGCCCAGCGGCAGGCCGTTGTTGCCGAACCCGGCCGGCAAGGAGATGGCCGGCGCTCCGACGAAGGTCCAAGGGGCGCAATATTCGGCGTCTCCGGTCCAATCCAGGCCGCGCGGCGCTTCGCCGAAGGCCGGCAAGGTGAGCACTGCGTCGAAGCCGTCGAGCTCAGCGGCGAGCGTCTTCTGCCTGAGGGCTTGGGCCGCCTTCGCAGCGAGATATTCCATGGCCGTCTTGCTTCGCCCGCTCTCGACGTGGCCCTTCATGACCTCGCTGACCCGGTCGGGATAGCGCGCGATCAGATCGGAGAAGATCGTGGTCGCCTCGCTGAGCATGATCGTGGTGATCGCATCCCAGTTCACCGCGTCGAGCTCTCTCAGTTCGATCTCGTCGATCGTCGCGCCGGCGCTGCGCAGCTTGTCGACGACCAATTCGAACACCGCCTTCTGCTCGGCCTCGGCGCGCTCCCATTTGGCGAAGCGCACCACCGCAAGCTGTGGCGTGCGGAGCGGCGTGGGGCCGTGGTCGATGTCGACGGTGAAGCCCGGCAGCGGCCGGCCGTGGCGATCATCGGCGCTGGTGCCGGCCAGCAGAGAGAGGGCCAAGGCCACGTCGTCGACGCGGCGGGCGAAGAAGCCGACATGGTCGAGCGACGGGCTGAGGGGATGCACGCCGACGCGTGGAATCGCGCCGAAGCTCGGCTTGAAGCCGACGACGCCGTTGAACGCCGCCGGTCGGATCACCGAGCCGAGCGTCTGTGTTCCCAGCGCCAGCGGCACCAGGCCGGCCGCAACCGCCGCGGCCGATCCGGACGATGAGCCGCCCGGCGTATGCTCGGGGTTCCATGGATTGACGGTCGGACCTGGATGACGCCAGGCGAATTCGGTGGAGACCGTCTTGCCGAAGATGGTTGCGCCGAGATTGCGCAGTCGCTCGACCACCCATGCGTCCGCATCCGGCACGTGATCACGGTAGATCTGCGAGCCGTTGGTGGTCGGCATGTCCGAGGTGGCGATGATGTCCTTGATGGCGACGGGAATTCCACCGAGCGGGCCGGTCTTTGGAGCGACATCCCGCGGCAGATATTCGAATGCTTTCAGCCGCGGTTCGATTGCCTGCGTCTTCTTCAAACAATCTTCACCATAGGCGGTGGCCGCTGTCGGATCGGCTGCAAACCGTCGCAGCAGCTCGAGAACGCCGGCACCGGCCTTTGGCGTGGACACAGGGATACGCTCGGACATTCATCGATCCTGTCGACTTGATCTCATTGCCGCGCGGTGAACGGTCGCAGCCGGTTGTTCCGATCCTATCGGGTGTTCAAGCGCACGCCAATCGTCCGGCCGATCGGAGCATATGAATACAGCGCATGGCGGCAGGCCCGTGCCGCGTGGCGCACAATCGCGGATGCGGCGCAGGCGTGAGCATGGGCATGCGCATCCAGTATGAGATGAGTGGAACGGCATCTCTTGAGCCTCGCGCGAACCTGGCAGCAATCCGCTTCTCACCCGCTCAGGATGTGCTACCATTTTCGAGCAGGACCACTGGTGTGGTCGGCCAAAGGACGTCTTCAGATACGTTCCGAATAGTAGACGCAGCCACATGAGCTGCCTCATGGGAGTGAAGCGATGACATCGGCTTTTCACCGAAGCATTCTTGCGCTTGCAACAATCAGTCTTCTCGCCGGCACCAGCATCGCCGGCGCGCAGCAGCAATCCGATCAGGGCAAGGGCCTGAAGAAATACGAATCAGGCACCAAGGAGTTCTGGACGCATCCGCCGGACGACTGGTTCCTCGGTGACGAGACCGAGGCGCAGAAGGGGCTGGCGCCGCCATCGGGCCCGCCGACCGGCGCCTCCGATGCCGAGCTTGCGAAGATCGTCAAGCAAGTGAAGCTGCCGGACGGCTTCAAGATGGAGGTCTGGGCGTCGGGCGTGCTCGCCGCGCGGCAGATGGCGTGGGGTGACAAGGGCACGCTGTTCGTCGGCTCGTTCGGACTCGGCAACGTCTATGCGATCAGCGACAAGGGCGGCAAGCGCGAGGTCAAGACGGTCCTCAAGGGCTTGAACATGCCGACCGGCCTTGCCTTCCAGGACGGCAATCTCTACGTCATCGCCGTCGACAAGCTGATCAAATACGAGAATGCCGAGGCCAATCTCGACAATCTCGGCCAGGGCAAGGTCGTCTATGACGACATGCCGTCCTATGCGGCGCATGGCTGGAAATACATCGCGGTCGACAAGGAGGGCTGGTTCTATATTCCGTTCGGCCCGCCCTTCAACATCGGCATTCCGCCGACATCGGTGTCGCAGATCCGCCGCGTCGATCCACGCACCGGCAATGCCGAGATCTGGGCGCTCGGCGTCCGCAACAGCGTCGGCGGCGACGTCGATCCGCGCACCGGCCGCTACTGGTTCACCGAGAACGCGCGCGACTGGGTCAGCGACGATCTGCCGAGCGACAAGCTCAACATGATCTCCCGCATCGGCGAGCATTTCGGCTATCCCTATTGTCACCAGGGTGACATGCCGGATCCGAAATTCGCGATGGGCCACAAGTGCTCGGAGTTCACACCGCCGGTGCTGAACCTCGGTGCGCACGTGGCGCCGCTCGGCATGAAGTTCTACACCGGTGACCAGTTCCCGGCGGAGTACAAGAACAACATCCTGATCGCCGAGCACGGCTCCTGGAACCGGCACAAGTACCAGGGTGCGCGGATCATGCGCGTCATCGTCGGTCCCGACGGCAAGGACGCCAAGCAGGAGGTGTTCGCTTCCGGCTGGCTCGAAGGCGACCAGGGCTATCTCGGCCGCCCCGACGACATCATCCTCGCCAAGGATGGCTCGATCCTGGTGGCGGACGACTGGGCCGGCGCGATCTATCGCATCAGCTACGAGAAGAAATGAGCTCGTCGTGAAAGCGGGGCTGCGCGCTGCCTTACGGCGGCCGCAGCCCCAACTATTTTGATAGTCGCGCGTTGACCGGGGGCGAGGTACCGCTCATCGACCGAAGGCCGGTCCGCGCGCCATAGCAATGATGGGAGCGAGAACCCCCGCGATGACTCCAGGGACCTCCAGAATGTGCCAGGCAGCAGCGGCCGCGCTGACGCTCTTGCTCGTGCTTGCGGCGCGTCCGGCCTCCGCGGCCGATCTCGAGGCAGGCAAGGCCAAGGCCGAGCTCTGCGCCGGCTGTCACGGCGAGAACGGCATCTCGCAGACCGAGAACATTCCTTCGCTCGCCGGCCAGCAGGATCAGTTCATCCAGTGGCAGCTCGTGTTCTTCCGCGCCGGCACACGCAAGAACGAGGCGATGAAGCCGATCGTCGATCAGCTCACCAACGAGGATATCCGCAATCTCGGCGCCTATTTCGCCTCGCTGCAGCCGGCCAAGGCGCCGCCCGACAATGATCCGGATCTGTCGGCCAAAGGCGCGCAAGCCGCCGCCGGCCGCCGCTGCGCCTCGTGCCATCTCGACAGCTATGCCGGCACCAAGGGCGTGGCGCGGCTCGCCGGCCAGCGCGAGGAATATCTCGTCAAGGCGCTGCACGACTATAAGAGCGGCCAGCGCGTCGGCGGCAGCCAGGCGGCGATGACGGATGTTGCCTATCCGCTGAGCGACGAGGAGATCACGGCGCTCGCGCATTATCTGGCGCATCTGTAGCTGGGACGCCGCCCAGATCACAACTGTCGTCCCGGCCTCGCGCCGGGACCCATACCGCGGAGGCTATCGAGGGACGTCGGTGAGAGTGACCTGCTTCACTACGGGCGGTGGCTATGGGTCCCGGCGCGAGGCCGGGACGACATCGGAGTCTGTGGCGCCGTCGTGCCTGACCAACGGTTCGGCGAACACCGAGGCGACACCAAGAGTTACTTGTCCCGCTGTGCCTCATAGACCTTGAGCTGGGTATAGGCGATGCGCAGCCGTGGCACCGGGACCTTGGCGGCATCGGCGCGGGCGACGAGATCGCCGATGACGTGATCGGCCTCGACCGGCAGGCCGGCGCGGAGATCGCGGAACATCGAGGCGGTCATCGGTGATCCCTCCGCCGTGAGCATGCCGGAGACACGCTGGAAGAAGGCGCCAGCCGGAGGGTAGCCGGCGGCCGCAGCGGTGGCGCTGCATTCGTCGAGCATGCCGAGCAGGAAATCCTTGCCGCCCGGCGCGGTCAGGATCACGCCGACCGGCCCGCGCATCAAGGTGGTCGACGCGGCGAGCGAGGACAGGAACACCCACTTCTCCCACATGTCCTGCATGATGTTCTCGCTGGCCGACGCATTGAAATTGCCGCGCTGGAAGATCTCGAAGATCGCGCGGACGCGCTCCGACGATCCGCCGTCGCGCTCGCCGAAGCTCAGCGACTGCATCGGCTGCAGCTGCACCACCTCGCGCTGCTCGTTCAATGTCGCGGCGATGGCGCAGAGCCCGCCGAGCACGCGCGCGCGCCCGAACCTGGCGTCGAGCACGTCGAGGTGCTTCATGCCGTTGAGCATCGGAATGATCGCGGTGTCAGGTCCCACCGCCGGTGCAAACGAGCCGATCGCGTCGTCGAGATCGAAGGCCTTGCAGCTCAGCAGGACGACGTCGAAGTGCTGCTTCAAACCATCCGCCTGCACCGTCCGCGGATTGGGCAACGTGACGTCACCGGTCGGACTGCGGATCACGAGGCCGGCGCTGGCGAGTTCAGCCGCGCGCCGCGGGCGGACCAGGAACGTGACATCGGCTCCGGACTGCAGCAGCCGGCCGCCGAAATAGCCGCCGATGGCGCCGGCGCCGACGACGAGGATACGCATGGGGGTCTCTCCGTTAGCAAGGCTGCATCATGACGAAGCGCGTGGCGAATGACGAGTGGCGAATAGGGATGGCCACCATTCGCTACTCGCCACTCCCTATCGCCCCTACCACTTCTCGCCAAACGGCCGGATCTCCATTTCGAAGGTCCAGGCGCTCTTCGGCTGCTGGTAGAGCTGCCAATAGGCGCCGGCAACCGAGGACGGCGGCATCAGCAGGTCCGGATTGTCCAGCGCCTCCTCGCCCCAGAGCTGGGCGCGGCGCTCGCGCACCCAGGCGGTGTCGACGCCGGAATCGATGATCAGATGAGCGACATGGATGTTCTGCGGCATCAGTTCGCGCGCCATCGCCTGCGCCACCGCGCGCAGGCCGAACTTGGCGGAGGCGAAGGCCGCGAAGCCGGCGCCGCCGCGCAGCGACGCGGTCGCGCCGGTGAAGAAGATCTTGCCGCCGCCGCGCGGCAGCATCAGCCGGGCGGCCTCGCGGCCGGTGACGAAGCCGGCCCAGCACGCCATCTCCCAGACCTTGCGGAACACGCGGTCGGTGGTCTCCAGGATCGGGAAATTGACGTTGGCGCCGACATTGAAGATCACGACCTCCAGCGGCGCATGCTTGTCGGCGTCGTTGAGGAAGGCGGTGGTCTCGTCCTCCTTGCGGGCATCGAGCGAGCGCGCCACGATCCGCCCGCCGGCGCTCTCGACCTCCGCGACCAGCGGCGCGAGCTTGTCGCCATTGCGGCGGCCGGCGAACACCGTGAAGCCTTCGGACGCGAACTTCTTGACGATCTCGGCGCCGATGTAGTCGCCGGCCCCGACGACCGCGACGGTGGCGTTGCGCTGCTGCATGCTTGGTCTCCGTTCTCCCGAGGCGTCATTGCGAGGAGCGAAGCGACGAAGCCATCCAGTCCTTCGTCGTGGCTCTGGATCGCTTCGCTCGCGATGACGGCGATTACCTGCCTAGGATGTAGTCCTCGACGTCGCGCAGCTGTTCCTTGCCGAAGAACATCTCGTTGCCGACGAAAAAGGTCGGCGAACCGAATGCGCCGCGCTCGACGGCGCGCTGGGTGTTCTCCACGAGCTTCGCCTTGACCTCGGGCTCCTGGGCGCGGGCGAACAGCCTGGCCCCGTCGAGCCCGGACGATGTGATCGCGGCGATCGCGATCTCGGGATCGTCCATCTTCTTCGGCTCGCGCCACATGTGGTGGAACGCCGCGTCGACATAGGCCTCGAACACGCCCTCGAGCTGGGCGGCGATGGCCGCGCGCATCAAGTTCAGCGTATTCACCGGGAAGTACGGATTCCAGACCCAGGGCTGCACGTGGTAGCGCTTGAGGAAGCGCTGCGTCTCGACCTCGTGGAACTCACGCTTGTTCTTGATGCCGGCGAGCGACTCGGCGGGCGACTTGTTGTTGGTCGCCTTGAAGATGCCGCCGAGCAGCACCGGGACATAGTAGAACTGGACGCCGATCCGCTTCACGATCGCCGGGATCGCCTCGTGGCTCAGATAGGCGTTGGGACTGCCGAAGTCGAACATGAATTCTGGCGCTGGACGGCTCATGGGCGGTCTCCTCGGTTTTTCGCATTGTGGTCCAGCGCAGCAGCCCCGTCCAGGGTTTTATGACGGTCATCATATTCCAGCGGCCGGAAGACGCCGGTGGTGCGTCAGATCATCCGGCGCACCGTCCGCTTGCGCCATACCAGGAGATAATAGCTCATCTGCAGCAGCATCATCGCGGCGAACGTGATGGGATAGGCGAGCCAGACGCCGTCGAGCCCGATGCTGCGGCTGAGCCAGGTGGCGGCGGGCACCTCGATCGCGGCGATCGCAAACGCCGAGATCGCCAGCGGCATCCACACCGTCCCGGAGGCGCGCATCGCCGACGAGAACGTGATGGACATGCCGAACAGCACGGAGCTCCACAGCACGATATGCAGCGAATGCTGCGCCACCTCGATGACGGCAGGGTCGGTGATGAAGAAACCCATCAGCACCCGTGAGAACAGATAGCCGATCGCGACCAGGCCGCCGGTCAGCACCACGTTCATCTCGATGCCCGTCCGCACGATGTCGCCGATCTGCTCGGCCTGCCCGCGGCCGATCGCCTGGGCGCCGAAGATCGAGACCGAGATCGCGATCGACAGCGCCGGAAACTGCACATAGCCCAGCACCTGGTTGACCGCGCCATAGGCCGCCGTCGCGTCCGAGCCGAAGCCGTTGACGAGGCCGATCAGCACCATCTCGGCCAAGGACATCACGATCATGCCGATCGCGGCGGGGATGCCGAGCCGCAGCACCGCCCGCAGCAGCTTCGGATCAGGCAGCATGCCCTGCAGGAAGGCCGCATCGATCGCCAGCGGATGCTTGCGCCGGCGCAGATGAACGTGGAGCCAGGCCAGCGTGGTCAGGGTCGAGATCGCCGACGCCCAGGCGGCGCTGGCGACGCCGAGGACGGGCGCGCCGAGCCAGCCGCGGATGAAGACCGGGGTGAGCACCAGTCCGAGCGTCGTCGATGCGGCGAGCGAGGCCAGCGGCGTCACGGTGTCGCCGACGCCGCGCATCTGCGACGACAGCAGGATGTAGGCGAAGGTCAGCGGCATCGTGATCATCATGATGCGGGCATAGCCCGCGGCGGCATCGAGGATGTTGGCGGGCGTGGCGAGCGCGGTCAGCAATTCGCGGCTGAACAGGCCGCCGAGCACCGCGATCAGGCCGCCGAGCAGCAGCGCAATGGTCAGCGTCGTGCCGGCGACCTGCTTCACCTTGGCGGGCTCGCCGGCGCCCCAGGCCTGTCCGATCAGAACGCCGGCGCCCGAGCCGAGGCCCATGACGAAGGAGACGAAGAAGAACATCGCCGGGAAGAACACCGAGACCGCGGCGAGCGCATCGACGCCGATCATCTGGCCGAGATAGACATTGTTGATGGTGCCGAACAGGGATTGCAGCGTGTTGCTCAGCATCATCGGAACGACGAACATCAGGAACGGCTTGCGCAGCGAGGCGGTTGGCGGCGACACGGCATGGTTCTCCGTCGACCGCTCTTCATTCGGAGCACGGTCGCGTTGCGAGGAATTGGAATGAGAGCGGCCGCGAACGGCCGCTCTCGCTGGCTGTTGAAATCAGCCGATCTCAATCGGCCCTGTGGCGATTTGCGAGCGCCACCGCATGGTCGCGGATGTCGGCCGGCCAGTCCGCGATCAGCGCGGCGAAGCGGCCGAGATCGCCGGCGAACAGCGCTCGGGAGGCCTCCTCGAATTGCGGCAGGTTGCTGCCGATCCCCGACATGAAGTGATAGGCCGCGTCACGCGCCTCGCGGGCGCGATCGGTGTCGCCGCTGGCGCGGCGGGCGTCGTGGACCAGCTTGCGCAGTGCCACCGAGGCGCCGCCCGGCTGCGCGTTCAGCCAGTCCCAGTGCTGCGGCAGCAAGGTGACCTCGCGGGCCACGACCCCGAGCTTCGGCCGGCCGCGGCCGCGCGGCCCGCTCGGCGGCTGGTCTGCGACCGCGCCGGCGTCGACCGGCAGGCGCGCCAGGATCTCCCGGTCGCTGCCGCGCAGATCGATGTCGATCGGCTGCCCGGTGCGGTCGTTGAAGATCACGATCGGCTCGGTGTTCGGCGCGGCGTGTTTCAGCACCAGCGCCACCTTGGGCAGCGGCCCGGCGGCGACCCGGTTCTGGCCGGCAAACGCGGTGAAAGTGTCCATGGCTTGGTCCCTGTGATGCGCCTAATAAGACCCGGGTGAAATTAAAGTCAATATTACCCGGATAATTATTGTGGCCGCCTCCAGTGCCGAGGACGCCTCGCCGAACCCATCCTGTCCTGCTACGGAACGGCGCCCGCCACTCGATCCGTCCCTGGGAACCCCATGCTGACCGTTCACCACCTCAACAATTCCCGCTCGCAACGCGTGCTCTGGCTGCTCGAGGAGCTCGGCGTGCCCTACGAGATCATTCGCTACGAGCGCCAGCCGGACATGCGCGCGCCCAAGGAGCTGCGCGCCATCCATCCGCTCGGCAAGTCGCCCGTCATCACCGACGACGGCAATACGGTCGCGGAGTCCGGCGCGATCGTCGAATATCTGATCGAGACCTATGGCGAGGGACGGCTGATCCCGCCGCCGAAGACGCCGGAGCGGCTGCGCTATTCGTACTGGCTGCACTACGCTGAGGGCTCGGCGATGCCGCTGCTGCTGCTGAAGCTGCTGTTCAACATCATGCCGAAGCGCGCGCCGGCGCTGCTCCGTCCGATCGTGCGCAAGGTGTCGAACCAGGCCTTGAGCACGCTGGTCAATCCGCAGTTGAAGCAGCACATGGCGTTCTGGGAAAGCGAGCTGCAGAAGAGCGAGTGGTTTGCGGGCGATTCGTTCACCGCGGCCGACATCCAGATGAGCTTCCCGCTGCAGGCGGCGGCATCGCGCGGCGGCCTGGAGCAGGGCCATCCGCGGGCGATGGATTTCCTCGCCCGCATCGAGGCACGGCCGGCCTACAAGATCGCGCTGGAGAAGGGCGGGCCCTACGAGGTCGGCCGCTGAGCGCTATTTGGCGGCCGTCGCCGGCGCCGCGGTCGCCGCAATCACCTCGCGCACCAGCCGGGCGACGCCTTTGATGTCGCCGTCCGGATCCACGGAATCGCCGAGCCGGACCACCACCATGCGCTGGCTCGGCATGATCACGAGCCGCTGGCCGAGCAGGCCGAAGGCGAAGAACGCGTCCGCCGGGATGCCGGCGCGCGCCCGTCCCAGCGCGTGAAAATGCTGGCTGCGGTTCGTCCACAGTCCCGCGCCATAGTCGGTGTCCAGCGTCGCGGCCGCCGACATCGCCACCCAGCCCTCGGGCAGGATGCGCTTGTCCCCGGCGACGCCGTCACCGAGATAGAGCAGCCCCAGCTTCGCCCAGTCGCGCGCGCTCGCCAGCATGTTGCCGTAACCTTGCAGCGTGCCGGTGCCGTCGAACTGCAGCGTCGCGCTGCGCATGCCGAGCGGATGGAACAGCTCGCGCCACGCGAGTTCGATCGCCTGCTCGGGACCGCCGGCGGCATCGCGGATGATGCGTGCCAGGATCTGGGTGCTCGCGCTCGAATAGGCCCAGCGCTGGCCGGGCGGCGCGATCAGCGGCGCATGCACCGCGAACGCCGCCATGTCGCGGTGGATGTCCATCTGGCTCGACGGGTCGAAGCCGGAATTGGTCTCGTCCAGCGCCAGACCTGATGTCATGCGCATCAACTGCTCGATGGTGATGTCGTGGCGCGGATCTCCGGCTTCGCGCCATTCCGCGACCGGCGCCGGGACCGACGGGCTCAGTCTGCCCTGCCGGGTGAGGATGCCCAGCAGCGCATTGGTGACCGTCTTGGTCATCGAGAAGCCCAGGAGCGGCGTATCGACGCCGATGTTCGGCGCATAGCGCTCCGCGATCAGGCGACCGTCCTTGACGACGACGACCGCCTTGGTGCGGCGGAACGGCGGGTTGGCCGGCTCCTCGAAGGCGTGATCGAGCGCCGCCTTCAGCGCGGGATCGCTGGGCTCCACTGCAGCGCCTTCCGCCAAGTCGGGCAACGCGGGAGCGGGCGCCGCGGCACGCAGCGCAGCGACGTCGGTGTGAGGCACGTAAGGCGGCTTCTGGCCCTGGAGCGTCACGCAACCGAGACCGTCATGATACGTGGCCCGGGTGGCGTGCAGGCCGAGCAGCGACGCCTCCACCATACGCATGTCCGGCTCCACCCGGTAGCGCATCACGGCCCGCAGCCGGCGCAGACCGGGCCGTTCCATGGTCTCCGCAAACACCGTTTGCGGATCGAAGCCGGAGACGTAGGTCTTGGCGCAGATCATCTCGGCGACCGCGCTGGTCGCGACGCGCAGCGCCCGGTCAGGCCGATAGGTGAGCCACCCCGCCACCAGCAGGGCCGCAAACACCAGCAGACCGACCACGAATCTTCGCAAATGCACCAGAACGTCCGACACCGTCTCGCGGGCGAGCCTCGCTGCGCCCTGGTATGCTTCTAACGCGCCTCGGTCACCACGCCAACGGAGGGAAGCGGGTGCAGGGCCCCGCCGGGCGGCGGCAAATCGTCATCCGGGGCCGCGATGTCCGGCATCGCCTGGGAACCGGCGCCTCAGCGCCCGGCTGCGGTGGCGCCCTTGCTGCGCGGATCCGGCGCGCCGACGAATCCATCCGACGTCACCAGGATGGAGTTGGCCGAGGTCCGTCCCATCGGCTCCTCGAGCTTGTGACCTCGGGCGCGCAGACCGGCGAGCACGTCCTCGGCAAAACCCTTCTCGATTCGGACCTCGTCGGGCATCCATTGGTGATGCAGGCGAGGCGCGGTGACGGCCTCTCGGACGTCCATCCGATAGTCGAGCACGTTGACGATCACCTGCAGCACGGTCGAGATGATGCGGCTGCCGCCCGGCGAGCCGGTGACGAGCACGGGCTTGCCGTCCTTCAGCACGATGGTCGGCGACATCGACGACAGCGGCCGCTTGCCGGGGCCTGGCAGATTGGCCTCGAAGCCGACCAGGCCGAAGGCATTCGAGGCGCCGGGCGCGGCGGTGAAATCGTCGAGCTCGTTGTTGAGCAGCACGCCGGTGCCCTCGGCGACGAGGCCGACGCCATAGGGGAAGTTCAGCGTGTAGGTGTTGCTGACGGCATTTCCGTCATTGTCGACGACCGAAAAATGCGTGGTGTTGCTGCCCTCCCGCAGCGGCGTGGTGTTGAGCACGTCGCCGGCGCTGGTGGCGTGCGCGGGATCGATCCCGGCGCGCTGGCGCGCGGCATAGTCCTTCGACAGCATCGCGCGCACCGGCGCGTCGACGAAGGCGGGGTCGCCGAGATAGCGCGCGCGGTCGGCATAGGCGCGCTTCATCGCCTCGATCAGCAGATGCAGCGAGGCGGGCGAGCCCTGCTTCAGCTCAGCGAGCGGAAAGCCCTCGAGGATGTTCAGCATCTCGACCAGCACGGTGCCGCCCGAGGACGGCAGCGGCATCGACACGATGTCATAGCCGCGATAGGTGCCGCGCACCGGCGTGCGCAGCACCGGCTGGTAGGCCTTGAGATCGTCCGCTGTCATGATGCCGCCGGCATCCTGGATCGCCTTGGCGAGCTGGTCGGCGACCGGCCCTTCATAAAATCCGCGCGGGCCCTGCTCGGCAATGGCGGTGAGCGTCGCCGCCATATCGCGCTGGATCAGCCGGTCTCCTTCCCTCAGCACCGTGCCATCGGGACGGATGAAGATCGCGGCCGATGATTTCCATTTTGCCAGCCGCGGCGCCATCATCGGCAGGGTGACGGCAACGTCGTCGGCGACGGGGATGCCGTCGCGCGCCAGCACGATCGCCGGATGCAGCACCTGCGCCAGCGTGAACTTGCCCGAGCCGTATTTCTCCAGCGCCAGCGCGAGACCTGCCACCGATCCGGGGACGCCGATCGACAGCGCCGAATCGCGCGACTTGACGTTGTCGGGCTTGCCATCGGCGCCGAGGAAGATGTCGCGCGTGATCGCGGCGGGACCGGTCTCGCGATAGTCGATCGCCACGTCCTCGTTGGTCCTGGCGATGTGGATGACCATGAAGCCGCCGCCGCCGATGTTGCCGGCAACGGGATAGGTCACGGCCATTGCAAAGCCGGTGGCAACGGCGGCATCGACCGCGTTGCCGCCCAGCGCAAGGATGCGCTGGCCGACTTCGGCCGCGATCCGCTCCTGCGCCACCACCATGCCATGTGCGGGCGGCTGCGCCGGCGCGGTGATACCGGGGGGCTGCGGGATATCGAAGGTTTGCGAATCCAGCGCCCGCGCGGGCAGGCAGCCGGCCAGCAACAGCATGAAACCCGCAAGGAGCCGTCGTCGATCAATCGTGAACGTGGTCATCGCAATTCTGCCGTTGCTGACATCCGCCTGGGATCGTCAGATGTTATAGGGCCGCGTCGCCGGCGTAAAACGCAACGCCGTGATCGTCGCGAGATGCGACGCGGTGATTGCAGAGGATTTTCGAATGACCGTCATCACGATCGAGACCTCTGGTCCTGCCGACGGCCGAATCTATCCCGGGCGCGCGGCCGTCGTCAGCTGGATCTTCTTCGATTGGGCGGCGCAGCCCTACTTCACGCTGATCACGACCTTCGTCTTCGCGCCCTATTTCGCGGCGCATGTCGCGCCGGACGCGGCGAGCGGCCAGGCGCTGTGGGGCTTTGCGATCGCCGCGGCCGGCATCGTCATCGCGCTGCTGTCACCGGTGTTCGGCGCCATCGCCGATGCCACCGGGCGCCGCAAGCCGTGGATCGCGGCGTTCGGCGCGATGCTGGTGATCGGCGCCTCGCTGATGTGGATCGGGCGTCCCGGCGCGCCCGAGCTGATCCCGCCGCTGCTCGCGGCCTATGTGATCGCCACCATCGGTGTCGAGTTCGCCACCGTGTTCAACAACGCGATGATGCCGACCCTGGTGCCGCCGGAACGCATCGGCCGGCTGTCCGGCACCGGATGGGCCACCGGCTATGTCGGCGGCATCCTCTCGCTCGTCATCGTGCTCGGCTTTCTCGCCGCCAATCCCGACAGCGGCCGCACGCTGTTTGGATTCAAGCCGCTGTTCGGGCTCGATCCCGTGAGCCATGAAGGCGACCGCATCTCCGGTCCGCTCACCGGGCTCTGGTTCATCGTGTTCGTATTGCCGATGTTCCTGTTCACACCGGACTTTCCGGCGCGGCACCGGCTGGGCGCGGCCGTGGGCGAGGGGCTTGGTCAACTGAAGCAGACGCTGCGCAGCCTGCCGCAGCAGCGCGACGTCGCGCTCTTTCTCCTCGCCAACATGATCTACACCGATGGGCTGGTGTCGCTGTTCGCTTTCGGCGGCATCTATGCCGCCGGCACGTTCGGCTGGAACACGATCCAGATCGGCACCTTCGGCATCATCCTCGCCGCCGCCGGCACGTTTGGCGGCTGGCTCGGCGGCAAGCTGGATGACTTTCTCGGGCCGAAGCGTGTGATCGCCGGCAGCATGACGCTGCTGCTGCTCGCGATCATCGCGATTCTCATGGTGAGCCGTGATTCGGTTCTGTTCATTTCGGTTACGCCGGCCGTGCCGGGCGGCCCGCTGTTCGCCTCGCTGCCGGAGCGCGCCTATCTCTTGCTCGGCTGCGTCATCGGCGCCTGCGGCGCGCCGCTGCAGGCGGCCTCGCGCTCGCTGCTGATCCGCATGGTGCCGAAGGAGCGCGTGGCGCAGTATTTCGGCCTGTTCGCGCTCACCGGCAAGGTGACGTCGTTCATCGGCCCGCTGCTGATAGGCATCATCACCGCGGCCACCGCGAGCCAGAAGGCGGGCATGGCCGTGCTGGTGCTGTTCTTTGCGGTGGGGCTAGTGTTGCTGGCGCGGGTGAATGCAGGTGGTCGTGCGGGGCAGGGCGCCTGAAACTTGCTCCGCCGTCATTCCGGGGCGCCCGCAGGGCGAGCCCGGAATCCATACTCACGATCGTGGTTATGGATTCCGGGCCTGCGCCTTGCGGCGCATCCCGGAATGACGGCGGAGATTGTGGGCGCAATCAGTGCCGGAAGTGCCGCACGCCGGTCAGCACCATGGCGATGCCGTGCTCGTCGGCCGCCTTGATGACCTCGTCGTCCTTCACGGAGCCGCCGGGCTGAATGACCGCGGTGGCGCCGGCCTCGATGCAGGCGAGCATGCCGTCGGCGAACGGAAAGAACGCGTCGGAGGCGACCACCGATCCCTTGGTCAGCGGCTCGGCGAGCTTGAGCGCGCTGGCCGCATCCAGCGCCTTGCGCGCGGCGATGCGCGCCGAATCGACCCGGCTCATCTGTCCCGCGCCGATGCCGACTGTCGCCGACTCCTTGGCGTAGACGATGGTGTTCGACTTGACATGCTTGGCGACGCGGAAGGCGAAGCGCAGGTCGCGCAGCTCGGCTTCGGTGGGGGCGCGCTTGGTCACCACCTTCAGCTCCATGTCATCGACGACAGCATTGTCGCGGCTCTGCACCAGCAGGCCGCCGGCCACGGTCTTGGCGGTGAGGCCGGCTTCGCGCGGATCGGGCAGGGCGCCGGCGAGCAGCAGCCGCAGCTTCTTGCGCGCTGCGATCACCGCGATCGCCTCCTCGGTCGCGTCGGGCGCGATGATCACCTCGGTGAAGATGCCGGTGATCGCGTGCGCCGTGGCGGCATCGAGCTTGCGGTTCATCGCGATGATCCCGCCGAACGCCGAGGTCGAGTCACAGGCCAGCGCCTTCTGGTAGGCGGTGACGAGATCGGGCCCTTCGGCGACACCGCAGGGATTGGCGTGCTTGACGATGACACAGGCGGCGGTGCGCGCCGGGTCGAACTCGGCGATGCACTCATAGGCCGCGTCGGTGTCGTTGATGTTGTTGTAGGACAGCTCCTTGCCTTGCAGCTGGCGCGCGGTGGCGACGCCGGGACGGCGGCCGGGCAGCGCGTAGAACGCGGCGTGCTGGTGCGGGTTCTCGCCATAGCGCAGCGACTGGATCAGCTTGCCACCGAAGGCGCGGTAATCGGGCGCGTCGTTCTGGATGGTGGCGGCGAACCAGTTGGAGATCGCGGCATCATAGGCGGCGGTGCGCGCATAGGCCTTGGCGGCAAGCCGGCGGCGCAGCAGCAGCGTGGTCGAACCCTCATGCCGCGCCAGGTCGTCCAGCACGGCGTGATAGTCGTTGACGTCGACGACGACGGCGACGTCCTCGTGGTTCTTCGACGCCGCGCGGATCATCGCCGGGCCGCCGATGTCGATGTTCTCGATGCAGTCGTTGAACGGGGCGCCGCGTTCGACCGTGGCCTCGAACGGGTAGAGATTGACGACGAGCAGATCGATCGGCGCGATGCCATGGGTCTTCATCGCCTCGGCATGCTCATCATTGCCGCGGATCGCGAGCAGTCCGCCATGCACCTTCGGATGCAGCGTCTTGACGCGGCCGTCCATCATCTCGGGAAAGCCGGTGAGGTCGGAGACGTCCTTCACCTTGAGGCCGGCATCGGCAATCGCCTTGGCGGTGCCGCCGGTCGAGACCAGCTCGATGCCGCGCGCGGCGAGCGAGCGGGCGAAGTCGACCAGGCCGGTCTTGTCGGATACGGAAAGCAGGGCACGGTGAACGCGACGAAGCTGATTGGTCATGGGCAGAGTCCTTGTGCAGGAGTTCAAAATGCCCAGGCGCACGGCGTCAAATCCCGCGCTCCCCGATGGTGCTCCATCCAAAGTCGCCAGTCGCGCGAGAGCGGGCCTCATATCAGCTTTTGCCGCCCGCGACAACGGGTGGGCGATCGAACGATCACCTTGGCCGCACGTCTCACGATGAGCCGCCCGAACGTCGGCCGCGTTCCGAGGGCCCGCCGAAGGCGGACGTCTCGACGGACGGTGATGTGAGATGATCTGAGAAGCGAGAGCCAGGGTGTTACAGCGGCAGCTCAGGCTCTCTCCGCCCGTTGCGGCGCCCGTTGGTCTCGGTCGGGGACGTCGACGAGCGGACGAAGCTCCAGCGGATCGACGGGGCCTGCTGCGCGTCCTGCCGGATCACCAGTTGCGTGGTGCGGCGCGGACCGTCATTGCCGGCGAGAAACACGCTGTCCTCGAGGTCGACGCGATCGTCGAACGTCTCGAACGTCCAGACCTCGCGATTGGGCAGCACCAGCATGGCGCCGCGGCCGTCGCTGAGCCGGCTGGCCTTGACGGCCGGGTGCAGGTGGAAGCGCAGCGCGTAGTCCGATCCGCCGCCGCGAAGCCGCGCGCCCTGCGCCGGCGTCACGGTGTCCTCGCCGTCGAGCCGCGAGCCGTCCTCGGCCGCCACCAGCACGCGACGATGGATCAGGCCGAATTTCGCCGCGTAGCCGTTGTGCGAGGTCGACAGCACGGTGCCGTCGGGCACGATCTCGCGGAAGTTCTCGACCCGCGTCGGACCCGATACGATCGGCGCGCCGTGCAGCAGGCGCTTCATCGCCGACATCTCGACGAAGGTGCAGGACGAGGTGTTGTGGTAGGTCAGCGTTGAATGTGCCACCGTGCTGCGCGCAAAAGCGCGCCAATTATCGCGGCCGGTCGACGGCATGCCGCAATTGATCACGATGCGGCACGGTCCGGAGGACATCTCGAAGGCGAGGCAACCGGCATGGGCCTCATGGCTCAGATGCGGTGGCGGCGGCGGACCGGTATCGACGATCACCGTCATCGGTCCGGCATCGAGCCGCTGGAAACCGGAATGCGGCATGCTCGCCATCGGCGTGCCGTGGGTGTCGTCGTAGGCGAGCAGGGTCGCCAGCAGGTCGGACGGGGTGCCGCCCATGCCATTGAACAGCGCCATGTTGCCGTCGCCGTGGCGGAAGAAGCGCAGCATCGGCATCATGCGGTCGATGGCGTTGAGCAGCGCCGGCGGCGGGGCGATGTTGCGGGCCGCAAACGTCTGCCGCAGCGGCAGCAGGTCGATCAGCAATTCGATCAGCGCGCCCGGATTGCGCGAGACGTGGCCGCCATCGGGCAGGATCTGCCGCTGCAACTCGTCGGAGAGTTTCCGGGTCGCGCTGCGGATGTGCTTGGCCTGGTTGGCGAGGCACAGCGCGGCGTAACACAGTGCGATCAGCACCTGCAGCCGCGGCGCGCCATCCGGGATGTCGATCGTCGAATAGCGCAGATAGCGGATCTCGCGGGTCAGCCCGCGCAGATAGCGGCGATAGAACTTGCCGTCGGAATCGGCCAGCACCAGCGGCGCCTGCGACAGCAGCGAGATCACCCGCCGCGCCAGCACGTCGGCGCGCCGGCTCAGCGGATGGCGGCCGATCTGGTTAGTGATCCAGTCGTCGACCAGAGCACGGGCATTGGCGCGGGTCAGCGCGGTGTCGGCTGCGCGCAGATGTCGCAGCCAGCCGAAGCCGAGCAGGGCCACCTCCCAGTCCTCCGACGGCGGCTCCAGGTCGAAGATCGAGCGGCCATGGCAGGTCACGATCTTGCCGGCGAAGACGAAGCGGCCGGCGTAGATCTCGGCCGCCCGCGTCGCGTCCGACGTGCGCAGGTCATGCGGCGCAATGATGAGTCGGTCGGCGCGACCGGGCCACAACCCGGACACGGATACCGATACACCGCTGACGTTGGACATCAGGCTGCGCGCAAAGCGGCCCATCACCAGCGTCGATATGCGTCTGCGTTGAGCGGCGGACACGCCAAGCCTTGGATTCAGAGGGGGATTCGGTTGCGCATCCTTCATAGATCGCAACTGCCGCCGATACACCATTTTTGGCCCCGGTGCAGCACCATCGCGGGACCAGAATCTGGTGCAAAATCAGGATTTAACGGACTAACGCAACGCCGACGCCCTTAAAGCCCGACCGACGCAGGGCCGGCGCACGGCGCACGGCGCACGATGACACGCTCACGGCCGCCGCTCCAGTCTCGCCGCATAAAAACCATCGAGACCGCCGAGCCGGGGGTCCTGGTGCGGCAAATGGCAGGGCAGCGTGCGCAGGTCGCCGGCCGGAGTGACCAGCTCGGCCAGTCCCGCCACCTCGCCGGCGGTGACGGGGATGCGGCGCAGCTCGGTGGATTCGGCCAGCACGCGCTCGACCACCTGCTCGCCCTCCTCGGGCTCCAGCGAACAGGTGCAGTAGACCAGGGTTCCGCCCGGCTTGATCAGGCTGCCCGCCCTGGTCAACAGCCGCGCCTGCAAGCCCGACAACGCGGCGATGTCGGCCTCGCTACGCAACCAGCCGACGTCGGGATGACGCCGAATCGTGCCGGTCGAGGTGCAGGGCGCATCGAGCAGCAGGCCGTCGAAGCCGCCGCCGTCGGCAGGCTGCCATTCGGCGGCGTCAGCCACGACCGTCTCGGCGGTCAGCTGCAGCCGGGTCATGTTGTCCCTCAGCCGGTTCATCCGGGCCGGCGACCGGTCGACCGCGGTAACGCGGGCGCCGGCATGGGCGAGCTGAGCCGTCTTGCCGCCTGGCGCCGCGCAGAGGTCGGCGACGGCCTTGCCGCTGATGTTGCCGAGCAGGCGCGCAGGCAAGGCGGCGGCGGCGTCCTGCACCCACCATTGTCCCTCGGCGAAGCCCGGCAGCACCGTCACCGAACCATGCAGTACGGTGCGCACGGTGCCGGTCGACAGCACCTCGCCATGCAGCCGCGACGCCCATTGCGCCGGGTCCGACTTCACCGTGAGGTCGAGCGACGGCTCCTGGCCGAGCGCCGCGGCGATGTCCCTGGCGGTCGCTTCGCCATAATGATCGATCCAGCGCTTGAGCAGCCAGGGCGCGATGTCGAGCGGCTGACCGGCGGCATCGTCGAGCAGGGTTGCGCCCTCGCGCGCGCAGCGCCGCAGCACCGCGTTGACGAGCCCGGCATATTTCGCTGCGCGGCGGTCGGCCTGCACCAGGCGGACGGAGAGGTCGACGGCAGCGTGGTCAGGAACGTCCATCCAGAGGATCTGGGCGGCGCCGATCAGCAGCGCGCTCTGCGCCCGCGGCGCGTCGGTCGGCACGCCGCGATCCAGCAGCCGCGACAGCACGTGACCGAGCGTTCCAAGCCGCCGCAAGGTGGTGGCGACCAGCCGGCGCATCAGCGCGCGGTCGCGGTCGGCCAGATGCTTCAGTCCGGGATGTGCGCCGGTCCCGTCGAGCTGATCGTCGAGGGTGCGATGCTTGTGCAGCACGCCGTCGACCACGTCGGCGGCGATGCGCCGTGCCGCCAGGCCTGGGACTTCGGAAGGGGTCGCAAAACGCGGCGGAGGCATGCCTGGGAATTACTCGCGAAAGAAGAAAGGCAGTTCCGCGACCATCGGGTGCATGCCATCAGCTTGCGGGTCCTCTGTCACCGGAATATGCCAAATGTAAGAATCGGCTCTGCTTTTATTAGCCCTGTTTTTTCATGGGTGGGCACACGATCTGATGAGGTCGGAACGAACCGGTTCAATGGTGGAATGGTACGATGAGCAACGAGCCCGAGAATGAGCCCAGGAGTGAGCCGAAGGGCAAGCCCGCTTTGGCCCTGGTCGCCAGCAATGAGTCGCCGCGCAAGCCGCTGACGCCGGCCGCGCAGCGCGCGCTGACCGAGGCTGAGGAACGCCGCCGACTGGCAGCACAACAGACGAAGCCGATGCCGACGGAGTTGCAGGGGCCGAAAGGGCCGGAGCCGACCCGTTACGGCGACTGGGAGAAAAAGGGAATCATCTCGGACTTCTGACGGGATGTCCGCGCTCGGCTTTCGTTGTTCGGCGCCGGGCTTGCCGGTCCCGCGTTCGCCGCACTCCCGTATCGCAACGGTGACTCAGCGCGTGACCACCACCGTCGTGCCGATCGACACGCGCTCGTAGAGGTCGGTGATATCCGGGTTGAGCATGCGGATGCAGCCATACGAGACATAGCCGCCCACCGAATTCGGCACGTTGGTTCCGTGGATCGCATATTCGCCGCCGGCGAGCGTCAAGGCGGCAACGCCCATCGGATTGCGCGGCGAGCCGCCGGGAATGACGTCCGGCAGCTCCGGCTTGTCGCGCTTGACGTCGGCGGGCGGAGCCCAGGCCGGATTCTTGTACTTGCCGTCGATCTTGGTGGTGCCGGCCCATTGCCGGCCGGCCTTGCCGACGCCGACCGTGTAGCGCAAGGCGTGGCTGCCATCGAGCACGAGATAGAGTTTCCGCTCGCCGGTCCTCACGACGATGGTGCCCGGCGAAAAGTCGCCGGCGACGGCGACCAACTCGGGACGGGCCGACGCAGAGCCGGCCGTCGTGACCATGGTTCCGATCACCGACGCGGCCAGCATCGCCGCCTTCATTGTCAGCCTGACCGCCCCAGTCCGCATGGTCATCCCCTCAGCCGGTTCCGCGGCGCCTGCTCCCCGGCCGGGAGCACGCAGATCGCATGAGGAAAGGAAAACTCCATCTGCGAGTAAATGACCTAAAAACAACACTCCCGCGGAATCAGCCGCGGGAGTGCGATGAGACTTGACGATTGCGGCGAACGCGCTTCGCGCCCGCGGGGCACGGCGTGCTTACGCCTGCTTCTCCTTGCGGTTCTGCCGGTGCTGGACGAGATCATCGACCACGCCGGGATCGGCAAGGGTCGAGGTGTCGCCCAGCGCGCCCGGCTCGTCCTCGGCGATCTTGCGCAGGATGCGGCGCATGATCTTGCCGGAGCGGGTCTTGGGCAGGCCGGGGGCGAACTGGATCTGGTCGGGCGAGGCGATCGGGCCGATCTCCTTGCGCACCCAGGCGACGAGCTCCTTGCGCAGCTCCTCGGTCGGCTGCTCGCCGGCCATCAGGGTGACATAGGCGTAGATGCCCTGGCCCTTGATGTCGTGGGGATAGCCGACCACGGCGGCTTCCGACACCTTGGGATGGGCAACCAGCGCGCTTTCCACCTCGGCCGTTCCCATGCGGTGGCCGGAGACGTTGATGACGTCGTCGACGCGGCCGGTGATCCAGTAATAGCCGTCGGCGTCGCGGCGACAGCCGTCGCCGGTGAAGTACTTGCCCTTGTAGGTCGAGAAGTAGGTCATCTCGAACCGGGCATGGTCGCCATACACCGTGCGCATCTGGCCCGGCCAGGACCGGGTGAGGCAGAGATTGCCCTCGGTCGCGCCTTCCAGCGTCTTGCCGTCGGCATCGACGATCTCGGGCACGACGCCGAAGAACGGCCGCGTCGCGGAGCCCGGCTTCAGCCGGGTCGCGCCCGGCAGCGGCGTGATCAGGATGCCGCCGGTCTCGGTCTGCCACCAGGTGTCGACGATCGGGCAGCGGTCGTCGCCGACGACGCGGTGATACCACTCCCAGGCTTCCGGATTGATCGGCTCGCCGACCGAGCCGAGCAGGCGCAGAGACGCGCGCGAGGTCTTCTTCACCGGTCCGTCGCCGCCCTGCATCAGGGCGCGGATCGCGGTCGGCGCGGTGTAGAAGATGTTGACCTTGTGCTTGTCGATGACGTTCCAGAACCGCGAATTGTCCGGATAGTTCGGCACGCCTTCGAACATCAGCGTGACGGCGCCATTGGCCAGCGGCCCATAGAGGATGTAGCTGTGACCGGTGACCCAGCCGACGTCGGCGGTGCACCAGTAGACGTCGCCCTCGTGATAGTCGAACACGTATTGATGCGTCATCGCGGCGTAGACGAGATAGCCGCCGGTGGTGTGCAGCACGCCCTTGGGCTGGCCGGTCGAGCCCGAGGTGTAGAGGATGAACAGCGGATCCTCCGCATTCATCGGCTCGCACGGGCATTCGGTGGTCACCATCTCGGCGGCCTCGTGGTACCAGAGGTCGCGGCTCGGATTCATCTCGATCTTGCCGCCGGTGCGCTTGACCACGACGACCCAGTCGACATTGTCGACCTTGTTCAGCGCTGCGTCGACATTGGCCTTGAGCGGCACCTTGCGGCCGCCGCGCAGGCCCTCGTCGGCGGTGATGATGATCTTGGAATCGCAGTCCTTGATGCGCTGGGCGAGCGAGTCCGGCGAGAAGCCGGCGAACACCACCGAGTGGATGGCGCCGATGCGGGCGCAGGCCAGCATCGCATAGGCGGCCTCCGGGATCATCGGCAGATAGATGGTGACGCGGTCGCCCTTCTTGACGTTGCGGTTGCGCAGGATGTTGGCCATCCTGCACACCTCGTCGTGCAGCTCGCGATAGGTGATGTGCTTCGACTGCGAGGGGTCGTCGCCTTCCCAGATGATCGCGGTCTGGTCGCCGCGGGTGGCGAGATGGCGGTCGATGCAGTTATAGGCGGCGTTGAGGACGCCGTCCTCGAACCATTTGATCGAGATGTTGCCGGGTGCGTAGGAGACGTTTTCGATTCTCGTCGGCGCCTTGACCCAATCGACGCGCCTGGCCTGCTCGGCCCAGAAGCCGTTGGGGTCCTTGATCGAGCGCGCGTACATCTCCTGGTACTTCGCGTCGTCGACAAAGGCGCGTTTCGCCCACTCGGCCGGAACGTCGTAGATCTTCTCGGACATTTCACACCCTCCACATGCGGCCTGCCGTCGATCCCGCGCAGGCCATCGTTGTTCCCACTATGCGTCCGCGTAACCGGCGGCGACAAGGCAAGACAAGTAGGACCTTCGGCGGGGAGGCGGTCTGAGCAGGATCAAAGAATTGTGCGCGGAGGTTGCGTGCGCCGGCCGCGCCTCGGAGGTCCCTACAGTCTGCAGCATCAAGGTTACCCGGAATCGGGGCGTGTACCGGTATTTTGAAACCGCGTTGCCCAAAATTAGGGACTCGCTATCCGGCCCGTCACGCCCTAAATCGCCTTGAAGCTGTGGATAACCCGGCCGGAACCAAACCGGACTCCGGGGCATTGAGCGGATGAAAACGACGGCAGGGCGTCTAAAGCAATGATGGACCAGCAGAATTTCGAGAGCCCGCGGGTCGGCCCGGCCGATCCCGAGGTCGCGCTCGCGAAAGCGCTGGGCCAGTGGCCGCCCAAGCCGCCGCGCCGCAAGCTGAGCTTGAAGGATCTGGCCCACGCCAAGACCGCCGACGCGCAAGGCAATGCCAAGACCTCGGTCGAGGAACTCGCCAAGCGCATCGGGCTGAAGCTCGGCGACCAGACCGCGCTGACCATCCGCCGCATCAGGCGGGGCAAGAGCTATACCTTCATCCGCGCCAACGGCACCCCGATCCGCCACGCCGGCACCATCCGCCGCCTGCATGCGATGGCGGTGCCGCCGGCCTATCGCGAGGTGCGCTACGCCCCCGATCCGAACCTGCATCTGCAGGCGGTTGGCGTCGATGCCGCCGGCCGGCTGCAATACCGCTATCACGCCGACTGGGAGAAGGTGCGCGAGCATCGCAAGGCGCATCGCCTCGCCAAGCTGGTCGGCGCGCTGCCGCGCATCCGTCGCGCGGTGTCGAAACATCTCGCCGGCGACCAGCCGACGCGCGAGTTCGCGCTCGCTGCTGTCATCGAGCTGATCGCGCGCACGGCCATTCGCCCCGGCAACGAGTCCTATGCCCGGCTGAACGGCACGCGCGGCGCCACCACACTGTTGAAGTCGAACGTCACGCTCGAGGATGACTCCCTGGTGCTGACCTTCAAGGCCAAGGGCGGCAAGGCCGTGCGCAAGGAATGCGACGCCGCCAAGCTGGTGCGGGCCGTCGGCATTTTGCGCGGCGTGCCCGGCCGCCGCATGTTCCAATACCGCGACGCCCAGGGCGTGGTGCGCGCCGTCTCGACCACGCAGGTCAACGCCTTCCTGCGCGAGATCGCCGGCATCAAGATCTCGCTGAAGGATTTCCGCACGCTGATGGCCTCCGCCGTGGCGCTGGAGACCTTGTCGCGGATCACGCCGGCGGCGAGCGCGCGCGGCCGCAAGAAGCAGATCCTGGAAGCGATCCGCGCCGCCGCCGACGAGCTCACCAACACGCCGGCGATCTGCCGCAAGAGCTACGTGCACGACACCATCGTCACGGCGTTCGAGGACGGCATCCTCGAACGCTTCGCCGCCACCATGAAGGGCCAGCGCTCGCAGACGCGGCGCGAGCAATTGCTGGCGCAGGTGGTGACGGCGGTCTCGGCCTGACGCCGCAATTCATCAAGCCTGGCAGCGCGGCCCGATCTTGGCCGACGCAAGGAAGCGGGCGATCGGATCGAGCTGCCGGCACGGCGCCGCCGCGCTCTTCACCGGCGCGGCCTCGCGCCTAGCCGGCCGCAGCACGGTCGACTTGCTGGCCGGCTTGGCGCGGCGGGCAGCCGACGCACCACGTCCGTCCGCGCGCACGGCCCTCGATAGCAGCGGCAGGCGCGCGCCTTCGTTGAGATCGAGCGGCGGTGTTTCGAAACTGCGATCGGACTCGTTCAACGTATCAACGCCGGGAATGGGCTCGCGGATCAGCGACGACGTCGCTTCGCCTGCGATGTCGCCGGGCGATACCGCGGCAAGCACCATCTTCGTTGCAAGCAAGCAGCAGATTATCACGAGGCAGAACCCCGCAATCCAGATCGTTCTGTTCACTGTAGGAAACCCCCGCCGATCGCGCCGGACAGTGCAGGACATCCCCTTCCCGCAGCCGGCGCCGTGCCGACCAATCAACCTTAAGAAAGTCTTACTCGCAATGTTTTCGGCAGGTTCGGCCGGGCTCGGCTCGCATTGTAGTTAATGGCGACGATGATCGGTCATCGGCGTCGGCCAATGACCGACAGAGAGCTGATCAGTTCGCAGCAGGCTGCGACAATGCGGCGCGGATCTCGTTCAATGAGTCGGCGAGACGATCTCGATCGCCGCAGGTTTCACGGATCACGTTAAATTATGCGCCGAAACTCGCTTCCGAACGCGGCGTAGCTCGGCCTGACACGACGCAAGAGCGCATCCGCTCAAGATCAGCATCGGTGTCGCAGTCGAACTCATCACGCGGCTCTGCCGCCGCCTTTCATAGGGAGCTACCCATGTCCAAGCGCATTGCCTTTCTCGCTGCCGCCGCCTTCAGCGCGCTGTCGCTGACCTCGACCTTCGTCGCGCCCGCCAGCGCCGAGGAGAAGACCGTGATGGTCGGAGGCGCGGCGATGTATCCGTCGAAGAACATCGTGCAGAACGCGGTCAACTCGAAGGATCACACGACGCTGGTCGCCGCGGTGAAGGCCGCCGGCCTCGTGCCGACGCTGGAAGGCAAGGGACCGTTCACGGTGTTCGCGCCGACCAATACCGCGTTCGGCAAGCTGCCGGCAGGCACCGTCGACAGCCTCGTCAAGCCGGAGAACAAGGCGACGCTGACCAAGATCCTCACCTATCACGTCGTGCCCGGCAAGCTCGAGGCGTCCGACCTGAAGGACGGCCAGATGCTGAAGACGGTCGAGGGCGAGCAGCTCACCGTCAAGCGCGAGGGCAAGAACGTTATGATCGTCGACGCCAAGGGCGGCACCTCGATGGTGACGATCCCGAACGTCAACCAGTCGAACGGCGTCATCCACGTGGTCGACACCGTGCTGATGCCGGCGTCCTGAGGCCCGGCGCGACACCGGACACATCCGTTTCTTCCTCCTCCTCGCGGATGTGACCAGGAGCGAGCCGGGCCACCCCCGGCTCGCTTTTTTGTGAACGCGATAGTTTCTGCGTATCGTTTTGATCGGCGCCGCGCGTGTAACGGAGCCCGCCGAGCCGGCGTATACTTGGCGTGACGAATGCAAGCGACGTAAATGCAAGCGACGGAGCCGACCGCCATGACGAGCGCCACCACCAGCGCCCCCTCGACCCTCGCGGCGACCGGGGGAGCGGTAACCGGAGTCGCGACCAAGGCCATTCAGCCGGCCTGGGTGCGCGTCATGCATTGGATCAACGCCGTCGCAATGATCATGATGATCATGTCGGGCTGGCAGATCTACAATGCCTCGCCGCTGTTCGACTTCCGCTTCGACCGCAGCTTCACGCTCGGCGGCTGGCTCGGCGGCGCGCTGCTGTGGCACTTCGCGGCGATGTGGCTGCTGATGCTGAACGGCCTCGCCTATCTCGTCACCGGTCTCGCCACCGGCCGGTTCCGCCGCAAGCTGCTGCCGATCTCGCCGGCGTCCGTCATCGCCGACCTCAAGGCCGCGCTGACCTTCAAGCTCGCCCATGACGACCTCACCGTCTACAACGCGGTGCAGAAGCTGCTCTATCTCGGCATCATCTGCGTCGGCATCGTCGTCGTGCTCACGGGCCTGTCGATGTGGAAGCCGGTGCAGCTGCACTGGCTGGTGAGCCTGTTCGGCGACTATCCGGCGGCGCGCTACGTCCATTTCGTCTGCATGGCGCTGATCTGCGCCTTCCTGGTGATCCACATCCTGCTCGCGCTGCTGGTGCCGAAGAGCCTGCGCGCGATGATCATCGGCCGCTGAGAGGAGAGACAACCATGGCGAAACGTCCGTTCCTCATTCCCGGCGTCGACAAGCGGCTCCTGATCAAGGACTCGCTGAAGGTGATGCCCGATCTCACGCGGCGCCGCTTCATCACCGGCGGCGCCAGCCTCGGCGCGCTGACCTTGCTCGCCGGCTGCGACGTCGTCGACGGCGACACCGCCGAGGAGCTGCTCAAGAAGGTCTCGAAGTTCAACGACGCGGTGCAGGCCTGGATGTTCAATCCGGATGCGCTGGCGCCGACCTTCCCGGAGAGCGCGATCACCAAGCCGTTCCCGTTCAATGCCTACTACACGCTCGACGAGGCGCCGGAGATCGACGCCGCCGACTGGAAGCTCGAGGTGCGCGGCCTCGTCGACAACAAGAAGTCGTGGACGCTGGATGAGCTGCAGGCGCTGCCCCAGGTGACGCAGATCACGCGCCACATCTGCGTCGAGGGCTGGAGCGCGATCGGCTCCTGGACCGGCACGCCGCTGCGCGACTTCCTCAAGCTGATCGGCGCGGATATCAGTGCGAAATATGTCTGGTTCAACTGCGCCGACAAGGACGGCTACAACTCGCCTCTGGACATGCGCACCGCGCTGCATCCGCAGACCCAGATGACCTTCAAGTTCGCCGACCAGATCCTGCCGCGCGCCTACGGCTACCCGATGAAGATCCGCGTGCCCACCAAGCTCGGCTTCAAGAACCCCAAATACGTCGTCGCGATGGAAGTCACCAACGACTACAAGGGCGGCTACTGGGAGGATCAGGGGTACAATTCGTTCAGCGGGAGCTGATCTCCCGCCAATCGAGCCCGGATGGCGGCCGCAATCTCCGCTGTCGTCCCTGCGAACGCAGGGACCCATAACCACAGGCCGTGATGAGGCAGGCAACTACCAGCCAGATTCCTCGATAGCGTCCGCGGTAGGGGTCCCTGCGTTCGCAGGGACGACACCGTCGATCAGGCTCGATCGGCGCGTTTCAACTTCCCCTGCAGCGCCGCCATTGCCGCGCCCAACAGCAACAGCGCCGCCGACACATTCAGCGCATAGGTCAGGCTTCCCATCGCATCCGTGATCGCGCCGACCGCGAACGGACCCAGCGTCTGGCCGATGCCGAACACGATGGTCAGGGCCGCGATGGCGCGTGACCATGCGGCCTGCGGCAGGTTGAAGCGCACGAACGCGGTGGTCGCCGTCGTGACGGTCGAGAACGCGACGCCGAAGATCGCGGCGGACAGTGCCAGCATCGCCGGCGAATGGCTGAGCGCCGGCAGTGCGGCGCCGATGGCGTTGACGGTGAGGATGATCGCGGCCGGCCTCCCACCGCGGTCCAGCGCGATCACGCGGCGCCACACCCAGGGCGTGGTGAAGCCGGCCAGCCCGATCAGGCACCAGAATGCCGATTGCGCGGCGGCGCCGCCGCCGAGGTCGCGGACATAGGCGATCATGAAGGTGAGATAGGCGATATAGCCGGCGCCATAGAGGAAGTAGCCGAACAGATAGATCGTCATCGGCCGCAGCGACACCGGGGCTGCGCCGCCGCCGGGCACGGCCGCCATCGCGGGGATCGGCGTCAGCAGCAGCGGCAGGATCAGCACGCAGCCAAGCGCGGTCAGCGCCAGCCAGACGATCCACCACGAGCCAGGCCCGAACGCCTGCAGCACGAACGGCGCCACCAGGCCGGAGGCGACGATGCCGAGCGGCGGTCCGGCATAGAACAGGCTGAGGATGAAGCTCGCCTGGGCCGGCCGCGATTGCGCGATCCGCGCCGCCAGCGTGCCGCCGGCGACGAAGGCGACGCCCGCGCCGATGCCGGTGATCAGCCGCGCCAGGCTGAGCGCGACGAAGTCGCCGGTCAGGGCGCAGACCGCGAGCGAGGCCAGCGCCGCCAGGGTTCCGCCGCGCACCGTCGCCGGTGCGCCGATCCGGCCGATCAGACGCGACGCGATCAGGGCGCCGATCAGATAGCCGGCGGCGTTCACGGTGTTCATGAAACCCGCGGCCGAGTACGACCAGTGCAGCGAATCGCGCATGTCGGGTAGCACCAGCGCATAGGCGAAGCGGCCGATGCCGAGGCCGACGATGGGCCCGAGCGACAGTGTCAGGTTCAGCCGCGCCGGATGGGCCGGAGGCGGATCGGGCGTGGGATTCAGCAAGACATGCTCCGGCGCGGCGATCGTCCGGCAGTCCATGCTCTCCAGCGGCGATCCCGGAGAACATAGCAGCTCGGCGCGCCGGTCCAGAAGACGTGCGGCGGCAATGGTGGCTTGCCAACCATGCAGGAGGGCTTTAGCACTCCCGCGGATTTTCGTTCCCGTCATTGCCGGTCCGTCCGGCGATCCGGCCAGGAATGCCGGATGCCCGCGCAACGCCGGGCATGACAAGCCCCGTGAGGACAACGACCATGGCGACCCAGAAGCTCCTTTTGCTGCCCGGCGACGGCATCGGCCCCGAAGTGATGGCCGAGGTGAAGCGGCTGATCGGCTGGCTCAACGGCAAGGGGCTGGCCTCGTTCGAGACCGAGGACGGTCTGGTCGGCGGCGCCGCCTACGACGCCCATGGCGCCTCGATCTCGGAAGCCGACATGGACAAGGCCAAGGCGGCGGATGCCATCATCTTCGGCGCCGTCGGCGGTCCGAAGTGGGACGGCGTTCCCTACGAGGTCCGCCCCGAGGCGGGCCTGCTGCGCCTGCGCAAGGATCTCGGCCTGTTCGCCAATCTGCGTCCTGCCGTGTGCTACCCGGCGCTCGCCGATGCCTCCAGCCTGAAGCGCGAGATCGTCGAGGGCCTCGACATCATGATCGTGCGCGAGCTCACCGGCGGCGTGTATTTCGGCGAGCCCAAGACCATCACCGATCTCGGCAACGGCCAGAAGCGGGCCGTCGATACCCAGGTCTACGACACCTATGAGATCGAGCGCATCGCCCGCGTCGCCTTCGACCTGGCGCGCAAGCGCCGCAACAAGGTGACGTCGATGGAGAAGCGCAACGTCATGAAGTCGGGCGTGCTCTGGAACGAGGTCGTCACCGCGGTTCACAATCGCGAATACAAGGACGTCACGCTCGAGCACCAGCTCGCCGATTCCGGCGGCATGAATCTGGTGAAATATCCAAAGATGTTCGACGTCATCGTCACCGACAACCTGTTCGGCGACATGCTCTCGGACATCGCGGCGATGCTGACGGGATCGCTCGGCATGCTGCCGTCGGCCTCGCTCGGCGAGGTCGACGCCAAGACCCACAAGCGCCGCGCGCTGTACGAGCCGGTGCACGGCTCGGCGCCGGACATTGCCGGCAAGGGTCTCGCCAACCCGATCGCGATGCTGACGTCGTTCGGCATGGCGCTGCGCTACTCCTTCGACATGGGCGCGCTCGCCGACAAGCTCGACGCCGCCATCGCCGCCGTGCTCGCCTCCGGCCTGCGCACCGCCGACATCAAGGCCGAAGGCTCGACCCCGGCCTCGACCGCGCAGATGGGCGAGGCGATCATCAAGGAGCTGGAGAAGCTCACGGCGTAGTTGGAGCCGAGGTTCCGCCGCGCCGAAGGTGCACTCCCCTCCCCCTTGCGGGGAGGGGTCGGGGGTGGGGGCCCACACCCAGTGAGCCCCGCTTGAGGCACCGTCTCACCTGCCCAGACGATTACTTTTCGTCGTTGCACGTCTCGACCCGAACTCATCACATCAAGTATCGCCCGGGGACCCCCACCCCCGACCCCTCCCCGCAAGGGGGAGGGGGGCTCACCGTCGTTGTCGAGATAGCGCAAATTCAACGCACGACGTGTTCGATCGCGCCACCGGGCGCGTCGTCGCTATTCCGCGGTCGCGTCCTGCAGGCGCATCGCAAGGCCTGTCGATTTTACCTATAGACTTTCATCCCCGGATGAATAGCCTGACCCCAACGCCGCGCCATTGAATGGACGCGGGCTCGCACGCGTTCGACATGATGCGTGCGAAGGCCGGGGAGGATGAATGTGATCGCGCTTGCGATGCGATATGTCGCTCGCCGTGCATGGTGTCGTCGCCAATGTCGCGACCACCGCCCCGTGGCGATTCTACGCAACCTCCCTCACCACAAACGCTGACGCATGACTGCGCCGCTCATCTCCGTTCACGGGCTGTGCAAGAGCTTCCCCGGCGTCCGGGCGCTGCACAATGTCAGGTTCGAGCTGCGCGCCGGCGAGGTCCATGCCGTGATGGGCGAGAACGGCGCCGGCAAGTCGACCCTGATGAAGATCCTCGCCGGCGTCTACCGCAAGGACTCCGGCGAGATCATCTACGACGGCGCCAGCGTCGATTTTCCAGGACCGCGCGAGGCGCAGGCCGCCGGCATCGGCATCATTCATCAGGAGCTGCAACTGATGAACCACCTCACGGTGGCGCAGAACATCTTCATCGGGCGCGAGCCGATGAAGGCGTTCGGGCTGCTGCTCGATGAGGACAGGCTCAACCGGCAGGCGGCCGAGCTGCTTGCCCAGCTCAATCTGTCGATCGACCCGCGCACGACAGTCGGCGGGCTGACGGTGGCCAGGCAGCAGATGGTGGAGATCGCCAAGGCGCTGTCCTTCAACTCGCGCGTCCTGATCATGGACGAGCCGACCGCCGCGCTGAACAATCGCGAGATCGCCGAGCTGTTCAAGATGATCCGCGCCTTGAAGGCACGCGGCGTCGGCATCGTCTACATCTCCCACAAGATGGACGAGCTGAAGCAGATCGCCGATCGCGTCACCGTGCTGCGCGACGGCGAGTATGTCGCGACGGTGCCGGCCGAGACCACCACGATCGAGACCATCATTGGCATGATGGTGGGCCGCACCTTGGGCGACGCGCGCGTCGCGGGCACGCAGCCCGCCGGCGCGATCGCGCTGGAGGTGCGCGGGCTCAACTGCGGGCCGCTGGTCCGCGACGTCAGCTTCACCCTGCGCAAGGGCGAGATCCTCGGCTTTGCCGGCCTGATGGGGGCCGGCCGCACCGAGGTCGCGCGCGCGATCTTCGGCGCCGACGCCGTCCCGTCCGGGGATATTCTCGTCGACAATCGCAAGGTGACGATCCGCTCGCCGGCGCATGCGGTCGCCCACGGCATCGGCTATCTCTCCGAGGACCGCAAGCGCTTCGGCCTCGCCACCGGCATGGACGTCGAGTCCAACGTCGTGATGTCGAACCTCGCGAACTACCTTGCAATGAAGTTCATGCTCAGGAAGCGCGCGATCCGCGATACCGCCGGCCGCTTCATCCGGATGCTGAACATCCGCACGCCTTCGGCGTCGCAGCAGGTTCGCCTGCTTTCCGGCGGCAACCAGCAGAAGATCGTGATCGCCAAATGGCTCGATCGCGATTGCGACATCCTGTTCTTCGACGAGCCGACCCGCGGCATCGACATCGGCGCCAAGAACGAGATCTACCGCCTGCTGCGCGCGCTGGCCGACCAGGGCAAGGCGATCGTGATGATTTCCTCGGAGCTTCCCGAGGTGATCAGGATGAGCGATCGCATCGTCGTGATGTGCGAGGGCCGCATCACCGGCGAATTGTCGCCGGACGAGGCCACGCAGGAGCGGATCATGCAGCTGGCCACCCAGCGCGAAACCATGAAGGCAGGCTGACGGCATGAGCGACCCCGCATTGGTCAATGATCAGGTCAAGGATGGCCTCGCGCCGAGTGGCGCGATGGCGGCGCTGCGGCGCCGTCTGCTCGGGCCCGCAGCGCTGCAGAAGCTGCTGGCGTTCGCGAGCCTCGTGCTGCTGCTGGTCTATTTCAGCTTCGCCTCGCCGGCGTTCATGCAGACCGACAACATGATCAACATCCTGCAGGCGACCGCGGTCAACGGCGTGCTGGCGATCGCCTCGACCTTCGTGATCATCACCGCCGGCATCGATCTGTCGGTCGGCACGCTGATGACCTTCTGCGCGGTGATGGCCGGCGTGTTCCTCACCTATTGGGAGCTGCCGATGTGGACCGGCATCGTCGCGGCGATCGTGACCGGCGCGCTCAGCGGCGCGCTGTCGGGCACGGTCATCACCAAGATGAAGGTGCCGCCGTTCATCGCGACGCTCGGCATGATGCTGGTGCTGAAGGGGCTGGCCCTGGTCGTCTCCGGCAGCAAGCCGATCTATTTCACCAACACCGAGAACTTCTCGATGATCTCGCAGGACTCGCTGCTCGGCACGCTCGTGCCGGCGCTGCCGATTCCCAATGCAGCCCTGATCCTGTTCGTGATGGCGGTGCTGGCCTCCGTCGTTCTCAACCGCACCGCGCTCGGCCGCTACACCTTCGCGATAGGCAGCAACGAGGAGGCGGTGCGGCTCTCCGGCGTCAATGTCGACCGCTGGAAGATCATCATCTACGGCCTCGGCGGCGCCATCTGCGGAGTCGCGGGACTGCTGATCGCGTCGCGCATCAATTCCGCCCAGCCGGCGCTCGGCCAGGGCTATGAGCTCGATGCGATCGCTGCCGTCGTGATCGGCGGCACGTCGCTGAGCGGCGGCACCGGCACCATTCTCGGCACCATCATCGGGGCCTTCATCATGAGCGTTCTGACCAACGGCTTGCGCATCCTCTCGGTGGCCCAGGAATGGCAATTCGTCGTCACCGGGGTCATCATCATTCTCGCTGTTTACGCCGACATGCTCCGTCGAAACCGCGCCTGACCCTTCAAGGAGGACCAGCGACCAGCACCGCTCCGACGTCGCGCTGAAGACTGCGCTGCCCGCCGACAGCGAGCGGCGACGACCACGATCATCACTGTAACGACAAGGTCACTGAAGAGAGCAGAGGAAACACCAATGTTGAGCAAGCATCTCGTCGGCGTCGCGCTCGGCGCCCTCATGGTCGCGGGAGTGTCCGCGAGCGCGCGTGCCGATGATGTCTACGTCCCCCTCGTCTCCAAGGGCTTCCAGCACCAGTTCTGGCAGGCGGTGAAGCTTGGCGCCGAGCAGGCCGCGAAGGCCGCCAACGTCAAGATCACCTTCGAAGGGCCGGAAACCGAGGCCATGGTCGACAAGCAGATCGACATGCTCTCCGCGGCGCTCGCCAAGAAGCCGCAGGCGATCGGCTTCGCCGCGCTCGATTCCAAGGCCGCCATTCCGCTCCTGAAGAAGGCGCAGGCCGCCAAGATCCCGGTGATCGCCTTCGACTCCGGCGTCGACAGCGACATTCCGCTGACCACCTGCACCACCGACAACCTCGCCGCGGCGGGCCTCGCCGCTGACAAGATGGCCGACATGATCGGCGATGCCGGCGACGTCGCCGTCGTCGTGCACGACCAGACCAGCCGCACCGGCATCGACCGTCGCGACGGCTTCCTCAAGCGCATCAAGGACAAGCATCCGAACATCAAGATCGTCAGCGTGCAGTATGGCGGCGGCGATCAGCTCAAATCGACCGAGATCACCAAGTCGATCCTGCAGGCCAATCCGAACCTCAAGGGCATCTTCGGCGCCAATGAGGGCTCGGCGATCGGCGTGCTCAACGGCGTCAAGGAGATGAAGAAGAAGATCGTCGTGATCGGCTACGATTCCGGCAAGCAGCAGAAGGCCGCGATCATGTCGGGCGAGATGGCCGGCGCCATCACCCAGAACCCGATCGGCATCGGCAGTTGCACCGTGGAGTCAGCGGTCAAGGCGTTGAAGGGCGAGAAGCTGCCGAAGGTCACCGACACCGGCTTCTATTGGTACGACAAGTCCAACATCACCAACCCGAAGATCGCGGCTGTGCTGTACGATTGAGACCGGTGCGAGGTCGGGCCGGGCGATCGCATATGATGATCTGAGTTTGCGGCGGTCCATCTCCGCGTCGTCATGGCCGGGCTCGTCCCGGCCATCCACATCGCGAGGCATCCTGGGAAGGACGTGGATGCCTGGGACAAGCCCGGGCATGACGGAGTAGCCAACTCGCACGCTTGCTTGTCGCGACTGCTCGTCGGGCAAATCAGATCAGCTCTCGGGTGCGATCGATGGCGATTGACGGAGGTTGCCGCTCGTCCCGTGGCTCTATTCCCTTCGCGGCGAAGAACTTATTTCGCCCGCGATTTCAATCTCCTCCGCTTGATCAGTCGGCCTCCGCCAAAAATTCCACTTTCGTTTTTCCAGAATCCATGGTCTTCTCCCTCCATCCCGCTTCGCTTGCGAGGGACGTTTCGCGATCGTCAGGAGGCGTGAGGCGGGAATGCGGTGGCCGCGAGGGCTCGCAGCATGTCCTAGGGGCATGCGGACGAACGAGGCTCTTGCGGACGTGAAGCTGCGTGGTCCTGGCGCCCCGATGCTGGCGCCAAGTCGGAAGGGCGATGATCCCGACGACGACGGTGGCTAACAGGCCGGACACCGGGGAGAGCGTAGAGTAAGCGTGAAAACCATCGCGCAGGGAAGGCCGGGTCGATCCGGCTGTACCTGTGGTTCCTGCCCCGTGCATTTTTTCCGCACGGGGGCCACGGGCCTCAGCCGAGGCCCGGCCTTCCCTGCGCCCTCTGCAAGGAGAGGGCGATCAGACGAGCAAAGACTCGGACGCGAAAGCGGGTGCGAGGATGACCAGTCGTGCCGAAAATTCCGGTGTCGTCCCCGCGAACGCCGGGACCCAGACTCCCCGACATGGGTGTGAGGCACGCTGGAGCGATGAGACCGGGAGGGCATGCCGGCCGGTGGTTATGGATCCGGCGTTCGCCGGGATGACACTGAGGGGTGGAGCAGGCTGGCCTCCATCGGCGTGTAGCGATGTGTCAGCCATGTCTCCGAACGGTCGTCTCACACGTTCGAAATCGAGCAGTGACCAGCTCATGATCGATGACGACGCGATGGAACGTCAGCGCGGCAAAACAACAAAAAGCCGGGCGGGGCCCGGCCTTGATGATCTGACGATGCGGCCGCCCTCAGTAGGGGATCGGAATCCGGGTCGGATAGCCACCGAGATCGGACGGCGCCATCAGCGGCTGACGGTCGATCGGGCGGTTCAGGTTCTCGCGGGCGAACGACGGATAGCCGACGGCCGGCGGGAACGCGTAATCCGAGAACTTGCGGTCGCCCGGCAGCACCTCGGTGCCGCCGTCGAGGAACGAGCGGCGGGTGATGTAGATGCGGGTGCGCGGGCCGGACTGGTAGGAATAGTTCGGATTGCCGCTGCTATAGGTGGTCGTCACGCGGCGCTTGGTGGTGGCGGCATCCGCCGAGGTGGCGGCAAGAGACGTGACGGCAAGGCCCGTCGCGGCGATCACCGCCAAGGCCATGACCCGGGTCGCAGCAGGAAATTCGATCATCACGTCCTCTTCCTCGCGCCAAAAGGGGCGGGCGCTCGCCATGCGCATGATTTGGCCCGCACAATATCTGGGTCGGCTGTGGCATCACAAGGTCATTCCCGCGGCCGCATCGAAGATAAATTCCCGCTGTGGCGGGAAAGTTGCATCAAAATCCGTCACTTGGCTGCCGATGTGGACGCCCGAATTGGGCGCGGTCACGCCCAGCAACATCCGGACGCAGGCAGACATTCACAAGGCGCCGCGCAGCCTCGGATTGGCGGTCGACGTCACCCAATCGGCGCTGCCGCTGGCGATGGCGGGTTCGTCGCAGCCGCCGCGCCGCTGATCGGACCCCATGAACAGCTGGCTCAGGGCCCGGTGCTGGTCGGGCGCCAGCAGGGTCAGCCGGTTGAGCATGCACCCGACCATGGCGCGGCGCATCGGCATCGTCACGCCCTGGCACGACCAGCCGGAGATCCGCAAGCTCGGCTCGGCGATGGTCTTGAGAAAGCCGAGGCAGGCTCCGGCGCCCTCGGGAGCCCCAGCCCGGCGAACCAGACTGACGGGGCCGAACCGGCTGTCGATCACGCCGGCGGTCTCGAGCTCGGAGGCGGAGTTGCGCCCCATCCGGACCGCGAGATCGGCCCGGGGATCATGCCTTGCATCGCGCTCCGATCCGAACCGGTAGACCTCGAGCTCGGCAGCGGGGCGATCGGCGGGTTCGCCCCAGCGCAACACGTCCTTGCGGCCGCCTTCCGGGTGGATGAGCACGGTGTAGGTGGCGGTCCTGTCGGGCTGGTCGGTGAGACGAAGCGAGAACGCCGGCACTGCGGCGTCGGCCAAGGTCCAGCCGGCGCGGCCGGGCAAAGGGTCGCCGTCGTCGAGATGATTCCAGCCGGCGACCCCGAGCATGGCGATCAGCGCCAGAGCCCCCACATAGGCGAACAGGCGCGCAAAGGTGCCGCAGACCTCGTCCGCGAAGCTCTTGAGCCCTTGCAGGACGGACCCGGATCGGGGCGCTGCGGCTGTTCTGGCCGAATTGGACTGCATCGAATGCGAGACGTCGTGGTAACGTTGTGTCAGGGACGTTTCTCGCATAGAAGCGCTGCCGCTTCGGTTTCCGCTGACACGCGCGGCCGGCCATATTTCTTCGGAGAGTGAACGATGGGTTACAAAGTCGCAGTGGTCGGCGCGACCGGCAATGTCGGGCGGGAAATGCTCAATATTCTCGACGAGCGGCAATTCCCGGCCGACGAGGTCGTGGCGCTGGCCTCACGCCGCAGCGTCGGCGTCGAGGTGTCCTATGGCGACCGCACGCTGAAGGTCAAAGCGCTCGAGCACTACGATTTTGCCGATGTCGACATCTGCCTGATGTCGGCCGGCGGTTCGGTGTCGAAGGAGTGGTCGCCCAAGATCGGCGCCGCCGGCGCTGTCGTGATCGACAACTCGTCGGCTTGGCGCATGGATCCCGACGTGCCGCTGATCGTGCCGGAGGTGAATGCCGACGCCGCCGCCGGCTTCAACAAGAAGAACATCATCGCCAATCCGAACTGCTCGACCGCCCAGCTCGTCGTCGCGCTGAAGCCGCTGCACGACAAGGCCAAGATCAAGCGCGTCGTGGTGTCGACCTATCAGTCGGTGTCCGGCGCCGGCAAGGATGCGATGGACGAATTGTTCTCGCAGACCAAGGCCGTCTACACCAACGACGAGCTGGTCAATAAGAAGTTTCCCAAGCGCATCGCCTTCAACGTCATTCCGCAGATCGACGTCTTCATGGAAGACGGCTTCACCAAGGAAGAGTGGAAGATGATGATGGAGACCAAGAAGATCCTGGATCCGAAGATCAAGCTGACCGCGACCTGCGTGCGCGTGCCGGTGTTCGTCGGTCACTCCGAAGCCGTCAATGTCGAGTTCGAGAATCCGATCACGGCGGACGAGGCCCGCAACATCCTGCGCAATGCGCCGGGCTGCCTCGTCATCGACAAGCACGAGCCGGGCGGCTACGTGACGCCCTATGAGGCGGCCGGCGAGGACGCGACCTATATCAGCCGCATCCGCGAGGACGGCACGGTCGAGAACGGCCTCGCCTTCTGGTGCGTGTCCGACAATCTGCGCAAGGGCGCGGCGCTGAACGCGATCCAGATCGCGGAGGTCCTGATCAACCGCAAGCTGATCACGGCCAAGAAGAAGGCGGCCTGAGCGGAGACGTCGTCAGGGTGAGGCGCGGAACGCAATGAGCGAGAAGACGACGCCGGACGCCGCCAGGCACGCGCCGGGTCCGCTCGAGCGCGGGCTCGAAGGCTTCCTGTTCAAGAGCCGCTGGCTGATGGCGCCGTTCTATGTCGGCCTCGTCGTCAGCCTGGTCGTCCTGCTGTTCAAGTTCGTGCTGCTGCTGTGGGAGAACATCGTCCATCTGCCGACCGCCAAGGAGAGCGACATCATCCTCGGCGTGCTCAGCCTGATCGACGTCTGCCTGACCGGCAATCTGGTGCTGATCGTGGTGTTCTCCGGCTATGAGAACTTCGTCTCGCGCATCGATCCCGGCGGCCATCCCGACTGGCCGGAATGGATGACCAAGGTCGATTTCGCCGGACTGAAGCAGAAGCTGCTCGCCTCGATCGTCGCGATCTCGGCGATCCAGCTCTTGAAGGCGTTCATGAATCTCGACGCCGGCTACGACTCGACCAAGCTCGCCTGGCTGGTCGGCGTGCACATGACCTTCGTGGTGTCGACCCTGATGTTGGCGCTGTCGGACCGCTGGTCGGGTGACCATTGATGGGCGGCGAATAGCGAGGCGCGAATGGCGAATAGGGCAGGTGAACTACTCGCTACTCCCCATTCGCTATTCGCCAGCGCGCGCGCTCTTGAATTCCTTGCTGGCCTTGTCGAGCACGAACAGCGAGCCCTCGGAGACGCCGAAATAGGCGCCGTGGAGCTGCAAATCACCGGCCTCGACGCGGCTGCGCACGAATGGGAAGGTCATCAGGTTCTCGAGGCTGCGGAACACCGCGGCCTTCTCGATCCGGGTGACGAAGTCCTGGAAACTCTCATGCGTGCGCTGTTCGACGACCTCGCCGGGCTTGATGAACATCGACATCCAGCGGCCGATGAAGTCGCCCGGGGACAGCGGCGCCGCCTTGTCGACGAAGGCGCGGATGCCGCCGCACTGGGCGTGGCCCAGGATGACGATGTGCTTCACCTTCAGCACGGTGACGGCATATTCCAGCGCCGCGGACACGCCGTGCGCGTTGGCGTCCGGCTGATAGATCGGCACCAGGTTGGCGATGTTGCGCAGCACGAACAATTCGCCGGGACCGACGTCGAAGATCACCTCGGGCGAGACGCGCGAGTCGCAGCAACCGATCACCATTACTTCGGGCGACTGGCCGCGCTCCGAGAGCTCGAGGTAACGGCTCTGTTCGGTCGGCAGGCGTTGGGTGGCGAAGGCGCGATAGCCTTCGAGCAGGCGTTGCGGAAACGAGATCATGGGCCTTGCCTAAACACATGCGCCTTCCGGGAACAAGCCTTTCGGGCCGGCCCCCGAAATGGTATCGCGGGCCGCGTCGATAAACCAAGGGAAACGCCGAAATGATCCGCCCGCGCCGCAGTCTTCTGTTCATGCCCGGCTCCAATGCGCGCGCGCTGGAGAAGGGGCGGAACCTGCCGGCCGACGGGCTGATCCTCGATCTCGAGGATTCGGTGGCGCCGGACGCCAAGGCCGCCGCCCGCGACCAGATCGCCAAGGCGGTGGCGGCCGACGGCTACGGCAAGCGGGAACTGCTGATCCGGATCAACAGCCTGGATACGACGTGGTGGCGCGACGACGTCGCCATGGCCGGACAGGCGGCGACCGACGGCATCCTCGTTCCCAAGGTGTCGACCGTCGAGGACCTTCGCCTGGTCACGGATCGCTTGGCCGAGGTCGGCGCCGATCCCGCGCTGAAGGTATGGGCGATGATCGAGACGGCGCGTGCCGTGCTCGATGCCGATCTGCTCGCGGCCACCGTGCACGAGGAAGGCTCGCGGCTCGCCGGCTTCGTGTTCGGACCCAACGACATCTCGCGTGAGACTCGCATCCGGATGCTGCCGGGCCGCTCCACGATGCTGCCGATGATCAGCCACTGCATCCTGGCGACGCGCGCCCATGGGCTGGAGATTCTGGACGGGCCTTACAGCGATTTCGCCAACACCGACGGATTCGCTCAGGAATGCATCCAGGCCCGCGATCTCGGCTTCGATGGCAAGACGCTGATCCATCCCGGCCAGATCGACGCCTGCAACGCGATCTTCACGCCGCCCGCCGACGAGGTCGCTGCGGCACGCAAGATCATTGCTGCGTTCGAGCTGCCGGAGAATGCCTCGCGCGGCGCGATCCAGATCGACGGCCGCATGGTCGAGCGGCTGCATGCCGAGATGGCGCGACGCACGATCGCGATCGCCGATGCGATCGCGGCGGTGGCGAAGTGAGGCGTCAGGTGCGGCGGAGACTGAGGATGTAGTTGACGAGGTCGCCGCGCTGCTCGGCCGTCAGAATGACGTTCGGCATCGTCGGGTGGCTGCTCTGCAGGAACACCTTGAGCGATAGCTCGGTCGTCGACGGCATGTTGGCGACCGCGACGAAATCGGGGGCGGCCGTGGTTTGGGCTCTCGCCCCGCTGGTGTCGATGGCGTGGCAGGTGCTGCACCAGGCCTCCGCCAGTTTGCGTCCCGCCTGCACGCTGTCGGCGGCCGGCGTCACGCCGTGGGCATTGTGCAGCCGGATCAGCAGCATCGCGCCGAGCGCGAGCAGGATCGCGGCGCCGACATGGAGCCAGGTGTTGCGGTGCAGATTCGGCAGGCTCATCGCATTGCTCCGCTGGGTGGGAGGGAGGCGGCGATCAGTGCTTGACCGCGGCGGCGCCCAGGCGGTCGATGGTCGGGGCGTTGAGGCAGTATTCCTCGTAGTGCTCGGCACTCGTCCCGGCGGCAAGATCGCGATGGCAGCGCGGCTTGTCCTTGCACATGGCGCAGACGCGCTCCATGTCGCGCAGCACCAGCGGCTCGGCGCGCCCCAGCGCGGCCTCGTCGATGCCGAGCGCCTTCAGCATCTGCGGCAGCTCGTCGGCGGCGTGCTCGCCATGGCGGACCAGCTCGTCGAGATCCGCCGGCGTGACCTGGAGGTCCATCGCGATACGCTCGAAATCGTCACGGTCCAGCTGCCGGATCTCGCTCAGCTCACGCCGGTGCCGGAGCCATTGCGCGAACGTATCGATCAGGAACTGAACCCGCGGATAAGGCTTGGCGTCTACGGTCATGACACGTCTCCGATGATTGTTCGCAATCAATCACCGGGTGGACGCGCGGACGTTGCGGTAGATCAAGCAGCAAATCGGCCCTGCGCCGGCCGCAAAGCTGCGCGGCGAAGGTCAGCGCGGGGCAAATCGTGCGGCCGCCCAGGCATAGAGGCTGCCCGGGATCGGCGCTTCGCCGCCGCGGCCCTTCGGCGAGATGTGCAGGCCGATGACACCGGGATCGCCGATCAGGCCGGAGAAGTCGGAAGGGTCGAAGAACGCCTTCGGCTCGGCATGCACCGCGTAGAAGCTGCGCTTCGGCAGCGCATGGTGCAGCGAGCCATGGCGGCGGGCCAGCGCCGTCAGCGCGGCAGGGCCGAAGATGGCGACGCGGATGTCCGAGAGGCGGTCGGAGCCGCCGCGCAGGCGGCGCAGCGCAAAGGTGAGGCGGTGACGCAGCGAAAGCCAGTTCGGCGTCAGCGCGTCCTGCGCCATCAGCGCGGCGAACTCGGCGACGATCGGATCCTCCGGCGGCAGGTAGAGCACGGAGTTGCCGAGCTGCCGCGGCCGCTCCCAGGCGAAATAGGGCACGGCGGGGTCGATCTCGACCGGCCTGAGCAGCAGCACGTCGGCATCGAGCCAGAGGCCGGCGCGCTGTGCCATCAGCCGCATCCGGAAGAAGTCGCTGAACTGCAAGGTGGTCCAATCGCGCCAGCCGCCGTCCGGCTGCGGCGGCCTGAGACGCTCGGAGAACGCATAAGGCAGGACCGCCTCGGCCTCGGCATTGCCGACGCCGTCGGGCAGGCCGGGCAGCGGATCGAAGCTGTAGACCGTCACCTTGTGGCCGGCGGCGAGCTGCGAGCGCAGGCAGGTCTGGCGCAGGCGGTCGAGCGGCCCCCGCCAGAAGGTGACGACCTCGGGCAATACGCGCGTCAACGGCGGACCTGCTGGGCTGCTCTCGAAACAGGGCCCCGGACGAGGTCCGGGGCCCGCGAACTCACCATCCTTCGGCGGGCCTCAGGCCCAGGCGCGCTCGGCCAGCTTGGCCTCGTAGCTGTCGATCGACGCCTTCTTCTCCAGCGTCAGCCCGATGTCGTCGAGCCCGTTGAGCAGGCAATGCTTGCGGAACGGGTCGATGTCGAATTTGACGGTGCCGCCGTCGGGGCCGCGGATCTCCTGGTTGGCGAGATCGACCGTCAAGGTCGCGTTGGCGCCGCGCTCGGCGTCGTCGAACAGCTTGTCGAGGTCGGCCTGCGACACGCGGATCGGCAGAATGCCGTTCTTGAAGCAGTTATTGTAGAAGATGTCGCCGAACGAGGTCGAGATCACGCAGCGGATGCCGAAGTCGAGCAGCGCCCAGGGCGCGTGCTCACGGCTCGAGCCGCAGCCGAAATTGTCGCCGGCGACCAGGATCTTGGCGTTGCGATAGGCCGGCTGGTTGAGCACGAAATCCGGGTTCTCGCTGCCGTCGTCCTTGTAGCGCTGCTCCGAGAACAGGCCCTTGCCGAGGCCGGTGCGCTTGATGGTCTTCAGGTACTGCTTGGGGATGATCATGTCGGTGTCGACATTGATGATCTTCAGCGGCGCGGCGACGCCTTCCAGCGTGGTGAACTTGTCCATCGGGGGCACCTTCGAGAATACGGGCAGGCCGCTGTTTAGCCCGAACGGCAGGGCGGATAAAGTCAAAATCCCGGTGCTATCGGCCGGCTCGTCAGTCGACGGATGCCTCGATTGCCTCCATGTCGTCGTCGGACATTCCGAAATGATGGCCGATCTCGTGGATCAGGACATGGCGGACGATGTGGCCGAGGCTCTCGTCGTGCTCGGCCCAGTAGTCGAGGATCGGTCGGCGGTAGAGCCAGATCATGTTGGGCAGGCGCGGCAGGTCGTCGTTGCTGCGAAACGGCAGTCCCGTGCCCTGGAACAGGCCGAGCAGGTCGAACTCGCTTTCGGACTGCATCTCGTCGAGCACCTCCTCGGTCGGAAAGTCGTCGACCCGGATGATGACGCCCTCGCACATCCTGCGAAAATGCTCGGGCAGACGCTCGAACATCTCGTGCGCCATGACTTCCATGTCGGCGAGCGAGGGGGCTTTCAGATCTGTCCACATTGCCGCCTTCTAGCCCGGCTTTGATCATCTTGCATCTTGGTTCTATGACATGTGGGGCGGAGCTGGTTGACGCAGGGGATGAAACCGGCGACCGTGACGCGCGAACTGGGGGTTTGAGGGACAGATGAGGCAGATGTCGATGGTGCTGGCCGGAGCGGCGCTGGCTGCGGCGGTCGTGGTCTCGATCTCGGTGGCAGCGCAAGCCGAGCAAGTCGCCGGCGTGCGCGGCGCCGTGCCGCCTGAGGCGAGCACGGATCTCTCCGCACAGCGCCGGCAACGACGAATCCAGATCTATCCGCGCTACGAGGGTCATTGGCAGCCCGACGTGGTGCCGCGCTTCAACCCGGGTCCGAACGCAGTTCGTGTATGCGATGCCACCTATGTTCCGGAGCATCGGCCGAGCGGCACCGTGATCGTCCCGCATATGAGTTGCGTCTGGCGACGCGGCTGACTCCTGGGTCCCGCGCACTGATCGGCTCGGCAAGCGCGCACGCGATCCGGTCGCGATCGCGACGTTGCCTGATGTTACCGCCCGGACACAGTGCCGATATGTCGCGCACTGCGGCGGAACCATGCGCGACATATCGGCATTCTGCTCCTGCGCAGGTCTTCATGTCCCATTCACGTCGCTCGTTCGAGACTGGTCTGCGTCGCGCTGCTGCGGCCGCCCTTCAGGCAACTGACAAGGCGGAAGGTACGGTGCCGGACGTGATGTCAGGCGATCGAGGGAGAAGTTCATGACTGTGATGAAGCTGTTGGGCATCGCGGCGGTTGGCGCCGTTCTCGCGATGGCTGCCCCCGCCGAACGCGCGCAGGCGCTGTCGCTGATCAATCCGGGCGCTGCGACCGCGGTGCAGCAGGGCACGGCGCAGGAGACCACGCAGGCGCATTGGCACGGCCGCCGCCATTGGCATCCCCGGCGCCACTACTATCCTCGGCATTACTACCATCCGCGTCATCACTGGCGGCCGCATCACTACGGATATCGCCATCACGGCCGCTGGTAAGCCGCGCTTTCGAGCCGACCGAGACAATGACCGAAATCAAACAGGCCCGCTTTGCGGGCCTGTACGTTGATGGGGGCTGGCAACGAGGTTCGCCATGAAACCATCAGTCAACAGAACCTGGCTCGGGATCAGCGTTGTCACGGTGGCGATGCTGCTCGCAAGTTCCGCCGCCACCGCTCCTGTCGCCGCAGCTCCAGCCGTAACGCAGGCGCGTCAGACCGTAACGGATGCTGGCCCGCGTCGGCAGGGCCGCCGATTGAAGCCCGTGGTGTCGACGGCAGAGGTGCCGCACTATCTCGACCGTCCCACGGACTACACGCCGGCCTATCCGCCGGGCCCCTTGGTTCTGTTCACGCCGTTCTACCATTGAGGCCATGTCCGCGAGGCGCGCTGCGTTTCCTGCGTGTCGTTAGTTGCGAAGTCCCCGCACGAGCAGCACGTGAGCCGTTGCGTCGGCATCCGTGATCCTGAGTTGCACGACGACGCAGAGGCTCAGGTGCATCTCCTCTGCCGCGACGCCACGCCGCAGATGCGCGTGCACCGTGCATCACTGACGTGCATCATTCATGCCGCATTCACGTCGCTATCTCTACGTTCATGTTGGGGGTGCGCCAATCCACCGATCGGACGACCAGCATCGGCGCTGCATGGGTCCATCGTTGCACAGCATTCAGGGAGAAGGGACCATGATGAGGATGAAGGACCAGCGCGCTGGTCTTGCTCGTCGCCTTAGTCTTGCGGCGGCCACACTGTTTGTCCTGGCGGGCGCGTCCGGACGGCCTGCGCTTGCGATGTCGCCGGTGAGTCCCGGTGCCGGCTCCGCCACGCAGACGCCTTCGGACGTATTGACCGTTCAGGTCCGAGGCCCCGGCGGCCATGGCGGCGGTGGTGGCGGGCATCCCGGCGGTGGTGGATTCCACGGCGGTCCGGCGTTCCACGGCGGAGGCGGCGGCCCGGCGTTCCATGGCGGCGGCGCCATGTTCAGGGGCGGCGGCAGCCCCGCGTTTCATGGGGGAGGACATGCCTTCGGCGGTGGTGGCCCGCGTCCTGTCTTCCACGGTGGCGGCCCCGCATTCCATGGCGGATTCGGCCCGCGGCCGGTGTTCCATGGCGGCGGCTATCATCATCGTCCGTACTACGCCTACCGGCCGTACTTCCACCATCACCGCCGGCACTTCTACGGCTATCGCAGTTATTACGCGCCGGTCTATACCTCGGGCTACTACTATCCCTATCGCCGCTGCCGCGTCGTCTGGACCCATTACGGGCCGCGCCGCATCTGCCACTATCGGCATTGGCGGGGTCATCACTGGCGCCATTATCACCGGTGGCATCATCGCCACCGCCACCATTGGCGCTACTACTGACGGGACTTGAAGTTCGACAAAGCAGGAAGGGCGCCCAACGGCGTCCTTCTCTCATTTCAAGGGGATGGAGTGGGGCGCGGCGGTCAGAGCCAATCCTTGAACTGCCAATTCCTCACACTCAGCTTCCAAGGCACCAGCGTCTCCAGGCGCCATTTGGCAAAGCGGCCGGGCGGCCAGTTCGACAACCGCCGCTCCTCCTTCGGAGCCTCGGGCTGGGCAATGATCTTGGCGGGCGGTGTCTTGCGGCGTTGGCGCGTCGCATCACGGATGAGGTCGACGTATTCCGGCTTGTCGGCCATGTCAGGCTCCTCGGCACGTTCCTCTGCAGACGCAGCGCGTCCGGCGGTAGGATTGTGCGCGACGAGACTTAAGAAGCCCTTGCCGAACTGTGTCGACGTTGAGGTGAAATGAAAAACGCGATGGCTTGGTGAAGCCATCGCGTTCGTTTGTAGACCGGCCGCCGTGCCGGATCTGAAGCAGCGAGATGACGTCAGCGCCAGTCGCGTACGTCGACGAAGTGTCCTGCGATTGCGGCCGCCGCGGCCATCGCTGGCGACACCAGGTGGGTGCGGCCCTTGAAGCCCTGGCGTCCCTCGAAGTTGCGGTTCGAGGTCGAGGCGCAGCGCTCTTCTGGCGCCAACTTGTCCGGGTTCATTGCGAGGCACATCGAGCAGCCCGGCTCGCGCCATTCGAAGCCGGCCTTGATGAAGATCTTGTCGAGGCCTTCGGCCTCCGCCTGCTCCTTCACGATGCCCGAGCCCGGAACGACCATCGCATTGACGTGGCTGCTGACGGTCTTGCCTTCGGCGATCTTGGCGGCGGCGCGCAGATCCTCGATGCGGCCATTGGTGCAGGAGCCGATGAAGACGCGGTCGAGCTTGATGTCGGTGATCTTCGTGCCCGCGGTCAGCCCCATGTATTTCAGCGCGCGGTGCTTGGAGATGCGCTTGGCCTCGTCGGCGATCTGGTCCGGATCGGGCACTGCGCCGGTCACCGAGATCACGTCCTCGGGCGAGGTGCCCCAGGTCACGATCGGCGGGAGCTTGGCGGCGTCGAGACGCAGCTCGTTGTCGAAATGCGCGCCCTCGTCGGAGCGCAGCGTCTCCCAGTAGCGCATCGCCGCATCCCAGGCCGCGCCCTTCGGCGCCTTGGGACGGCCGCGCAGGAAGTCGAACGCCTTCTGGTCCGGCGCAACCAGACCGGCGCGCGCGCCGCCCTCGATCGACATGTTGCACACGGTCATGCGGCCTTCCATCGACAGCGCGCGGATCGCCTCGCCGGCATATTCCAGCACGTAGCCGGTGCCGCCGGCGGTGCCGATCTCGCCGATGATGGCGAGGATGATGTCCTTCCCCGTCACGCCGTCCGGCAGCACGCCGTCGACCGTGACACGCATGTTCTTCGCCTTCTTCTGGATCAGCGTCTGCGTCGCCAGCACGTGTTCGACCTCGGAGGTGCCGATGCCGTGCGCCAGCGCGCCGAACGCGCCATGCGTCGAGGTGTGGCTGTCACCGCAGACGATTGTGGTGCCGGGCAGCGTAAAACCCTGCTCGGGGCCGATGACGTGGACGATCCCCTGGCGGCGATCGAACTCGTTGTAATATTCGATGCCGAATTCCTTGGCGTTCTCGGCCAGCGTCTTGATCTGCTCGATGCTCTCCGGATCCGGGTTCGGCTTGGAGCGGTCTGTGGTCGGCACGTTGTGATCGACCACGGCCAGCGTCTTTTCCGGCGCGTGCACCTTGCGGCCGGTCATGCGCAGGCCTTCGAAGGCCTGCGGCGAGGTCACCTCATGGACCAGATGGCGGTCGATGTAGAGCAGGCAGGTGCCGTCCTCGGCTTCGTGGACCAGATGGTCGTTCCAGATCTTGTCGTACAGGGTGGTCGGCTTCGACATGAGCGAATGCTCCCGGGAATTTAAGGTTTGAAACGGAGCGCGTGACGGGCACGCGCGAACAATCAGGAATGAGGCGCTGCGGCTTACAGCGCGCGCCTAAGCTCAGATGTCGCCGAGGTGGCGAAGCGTCCGAAGAACCGCCCGGGCAGCCGGCGGCGATCGTCGATGACGACGCGGCGACAGGCCATGCTGGTGCGATCTAGAACCATTTCAGGGGGATATATAGCACGCGTGCCGTGGAGTGCGAGATGCGTTTGCGCCCGCCGTCATTGCGAGGAGCGAAGCGACGAAGCAATCCAGGGGCCGGGGCAAGGACTCTGGATTGCTTCGCTTCGCTCGCAATGACGGCAGCGCAAAAACAGAAAAGCGCGGGGCCAGCCCGCGCTCTTCGTCAGTCCAATGAAAGCAACGACTACTCGTTGACGGCGGTCTGCTGCCGGTCCTGCTTCTCGACGATGCGGGCCGACTTGCCGCGCAGCTGGCGCAGGTAATACAGCTTGGCGCGACGCACCTTGCCGCGGCGCACGACCTTGATCGAATCGATCATCGGGGAGAGGATCGGGAACACGCGCTCCACGCCCTCGCCGTAGGAGATCTTGCGCACGGTGAAGCTCTCGTTGATGCCGCCGCCGGACCGGCCGATGCAAACGCCCTCATAGGCCTGCACGCGGGTGCGCTCGCCTTCGACCACCTTCACGTTGACGATCACGGTGTCGCCCGGGCCGAACTCCGGAATGGTCTTGTTGGCGGACAGCTTGTCGAACTGCTCTTTTTCGAGCTGCTGAATCAGGTTCACGGGTAAATCTCCATCGGCGGCGCGCCCAGCCGGGTCACGCGGGGGCTGCGCTTGTTCCTGCCGTCACTTGCGGAATTGGGCGCTCCTATAAGCCAAAGCGCGAGGCTTGTCACCCGTCTGTCGTGCTTTTTGGCTCTTTTTGGCCGGTCCCTCTTTGTTCTCGGCCGTCGCGCGCCTGCCATTCGGCCCACAAATCCGGCCTTCGCGCTTCAGTCAGCGCCTCGGCCTGGGCGCGGCGCCAAGCGGCGACCTTGGCGTGGTCACCCGAGGTGAGCACATCCGGAATGGTCCGGCCTTCGAATAGTTGGGGCCGGGTGTATTGCGGGTATTCAAGTAGGCCATCGGAAAAACTCTCGTCGGTGCCCGATTCGAGCTTGCCCATCACGCCCGGAAGCAGCCGGACGCAGGCGTCGATCAGCACCAGGGCGGCGATCTCGCCGCCCGACAGCACGTAGTCGCCGATCGAGACCTCGGTCAGCGAGCGCGCATCGATGACGCGCTGGTCGACGCCTTCGAAGCGACCGCAGACGATCAGCGGGCCCGGACCGGCCGCGAGCTCGCGGACGAAGGCCTGGGTCAACGGCCGGCCACGCGGGCTCATCAGCAGCTTCGGCCGCTCGGGATCGATCGCCGCCGCGTCGATCGCGGCTGCCAGCACGTCCGCGCGCAGCACCATGCCGGGGCCACCGCCGGCCGGCGTGTCATCGACGCTACGGTGCTTGTCGGTGGCGGAGGCCCGGATGTCGCGCGCCTCCAGCGCCCAGACGCCGGACCCCAGCGCCCGGCCGGCCAGGCTGACCCCGAGCGGCCCGGGAAACATCTCCGGAAACAGGGTGAGCACGGTGGCGCGCCAGGGCATGGCGGGGGTGGGCGAAGTGGTCATGGATGCACTGTTACGGCACTGGCGCGGGCAGATCGAGCCCCTCGATCAATGCTGCGTGTCCCCGGCTCGTGCGGCTCATTCACCGGGGTCGTCCCGGACAAGCCGTGACGCGCATCAGCGCGTCGCGGCGCCGATCCGGGATCCATACCGCGTGATTTCGAAACGAGGCACGCGGCCAGTCCCGCGCAAGCCAATCAGCGGCGGTGGCTATGGGTCCCCGCTTTCGCGGGGACGACGAGCGGGGGGTGGGGAGGCGGCGTCGCTCTCCTCATCGCCGCCATCGCGCTCCTCGCCCTCGATCTCCGCCGGCAGCTCGATGATCACGCGGCCGCCGGCAAGATCGACCGTCGGCACCACGGCATTGGTGAACGGCAGCAGCAATGTGCTGCCCGAGGGCGGGGCGATCTCGATGATGTCGCCGGCGCCGAAATTATAGATCGCGAGCACGCGGCCGAGCTGCGCGCCGTCAGCGGTCTCCGCGGCGAGGCCGATCAGGTCGGCGTGGTAGTATTCGTCGTCAGCCGTCTCCGGCAGGCGGTCTCTGGGCACGTAGAGCTCGAGCCCGTTGAGGCGTTCGGCCGCATTGCGGTCGGTGACGCCCTTGATGCCTGCGACCAGATGGTCCTTGGCCTCGCGCGCCTTCGCGACCTCGAACGAACGGCTGCCGTCCTTGGTCGTGAGCGGGCCGTAATGCAGCACGGCCAGCGGATCCTCGGTGAAGGTCCATAAGCGAACCTCGCCGCGCACGCCATGCGCGGCGCCGATTCTGGCGACACAGATGAGCTTGGACATCAGCGTGCCTCGTCCTTCGAGACGCGCTCGAACGCGCGCTCCTCAGGAGGAGGAGCCAGTTCCTCATGCAAGGGAGCACGGCGCAAGCCGTGCATCTCGAAGCATGAGGCCGCGCTCGTCAACGACCTTAGCCCTTGGCGGCGGCTTCGGCCTGCGCCTTGCGCTCCTTGCGCGGCACGGCCTTGATCGGGTTCTGGCGGGCTTCGCGCTTCTTGACGCCGGCGGCGTCGAGGAAGCGGGCGACGCGGTCGGACGGCTGCGCGCCCTTGGCGAGCCAGCCCTTCACCTTCTCCATGTCCAGCTTGAGGCGTGCCTCGTTGTCCTTCGGCATCAGCGGATTGAAGTAGCCGAGACGTTCGATGAAGCGGCCGTCACGCGGGAAGCGCGAGTCGGCGACGACGACGTGATAGACCGGGCGCTTCTTGGTGCCGGCACGGGCGAGACGGATGACGACGGACATGTAGGTTCTCCTGAGTGTCTTCTGATGAGTTGATGTCAGCTAAGCCGTCATTCCGGGGCACCGCGAAGCGGTGAGCCCGGAATCCATAACCACGATCGTGCGTATGGATTCCGGGCTCGCGCTGCGCGCGCCCCGGAATGACGAATGGAAAGAGGAGCGGATGATCCTCATTATTTCTTCTTCCCCGGAGGAAGGCCGAGGCCCGGCAGAGTCGGCTTGCCGCTGAGACCGGTGAGGCCGGGGAGGTTCGGTAGGCCGCCGCGCAGGCCGGCGGGCAGATCCTTCGGCAAATTCGGCAGTCCGCCGGGCATGCCACCCGGCATCTTTTCCGCAAGCGCCTTGAGCTGATCCGGCGAGGGCATGCCGCCACCGCCGCCAAAACCCATCGCCTGGGCGATGCCGGCCAGCGGGCCGCGCTTGCCTGAGCCCATGGCCTTCATCACGTCGGCCATGTTCCGGTGCATCTTGAGCAGCTTGTTGACGTGCTCGACGCTCTGGCCGGAGCCGGCCGCGATGCGCTTCTTGCGGCTGGCCTTGAGCAGGTCGGGATGCTTGCGCTCCTCGCGCGTCATCGAATCGATGATCGCGACCTGGCGCTTGAGGATCTTGTCGTCGATGCCGGCGGCCGCGATCTGGTTCTTCATCTTCGAGATGCCGGGCATCATGCCCATCAGCCCGCCGATGCCGCCCATCTGCGCCATCTGCTGCAGCTGCTCGCGCATGTCGTTGAGGTCGAACTGGCCCTTGCGCATCCGCTCGGCGGCGCGCGCGGCCTTCTCGGCGTCGATGTTCGCCGCGGCCTTCTCGACCAGCGAGACGATGTCGCCCATGCCGAGGATGCGGCCGGCAATGCGCGAGGGATAGAAGTCTTCCAGCGCGTCGGTCTTTTCGCCGGTGCCGAGCAGCTTGATCGGCTTGCCGGTGACCGCGCGCATCGACAGCGCCGCACCGCCGCGTCCGTCGCCGTCGATACGGGTCAGCGCGATGCCGGTGAGGCCGACGCGCTGGTCGAAGGCGCGGGCGAGATTGACGGCGTCCTGGCCGGTCAGCGAATCCGCGACCAGCAGCACCTCGTGCGGATTGGCGACCGCCTTGATCTCGGCGGCCTCCTTCATCATGTCCTCGTCCAGCGTGGTGCGGCCGGCGGTGTCGAGCAGCACCACGTCGTAGCCGCCGAGCTTGGCGGCCTCGATGGCGCGGCGCGCGATCTGCGGCGGCATCTGGCCGGCCACGATCGGCAGCGTCGGGATGTCCAGGTCGCGGCCGAGCACCGCAAGCTGCTCCATGGCGGCCGGACGGTAGACGTCGAGCGAGGCCATCAGCACCTTGCGCTTGTCGCGCTGGACCATGCGGCGCGCGAGCTTGGCGGTGGTGGTCGTCTTGCCGGAGCCCTGCAGGCCGACCATCATGATCGGCACCGGCGGCACGGCGTTGAGGTCGATGGTCTGGCCGTCGTCGCCGAGCGTCTTGACCAGCTCGTCATGGACGATCTTGACGACCATCTGGCCGGGGGTGACCGACTTGACGACGGTGGCGCCGATCGCCTGCTCGCGCACGCGCTCGGTGAAGCTGCGGACAACCTCCAGCGCGACGTCGGCCTCGAGCAGCGCCCGGCGGACTTCGCGCATCGCGGCGTCGACATCGGCTTCCGAGAGCGAACCACGCCCCGTCAGCCGATCGAGAATGCCGCCAAGCCTTTCCGACAGATTGTCGAACAATGCCGTTATCCTTTGCCCTTGCGGGCGCTCGCTTCATTGCCGCCCGTCATCGCCGCTTGCTGCGGCCCATGACGACCATATAAACCTCGGCCCGTCGGCCGAAACCGTCAGTCCAAACACGTTTGCGCCCGAGGGCGCACAGCGCTGTCGGGCGGTGACCTCCGGCCTCCAGGGCCGGGCGGTGGCTCGAAAAGACGAAACTTTCCGAAATTCGGCCGGGTTAAACCCTCAGCAGCCGCAAAAGTCAAGGAAACTTGCTTCTCGCCGTCCCGTTGCCGGACCCTGTGGGGGCGCTTACCTCTTGCGCCAGTTCAGCTTTCCCTTGCGAGGACGACCTTGCTGCGCCGTTCCAGGACCTATTCCGGCCCCGTCACCGACCATTTCGACGGCAAGCGCTTCTACGATCCCGACGGCGTTCCGCCCAAATCCCTGTCCCAGGTGCTGCGCTGGCAGTTCGACCGCAACCGCAAGCGTTCCCGCTGGCCGTCCTGGGCGGCGAGCCCGCACGCCGACACGCCGCCGCACCGGATCGACGGCGAGACAGTGCGGCTGTCCTTCATCGGCCACGCCAGCTGGCTGGTCCAGACCGGCGGGCTCAACATCCTGGTCGATCCTGTCTGGTCGGAGCGGGTGTCGCCATTCGCGTTCGCCGGTCCCCGGCGGCACAATGATCCCGGCATCGCCTTTGAGGGGCTGCCGCATATCGACGTCGTGCTGGTGTCGCATGGGCATTACGATCATCTCGACATCCGGACGTTGTCGAAGCTGACCGCGCGATTTTCGCCGCGGGTCGTCACGCCGCTGGGCAACGACCTTACGATGATCGACGCTGACTCCAAGATCCGCGCCGAGGCCTATGACTGGCACGATCGCGTGACGCTGAACGAGGAGGTCGCCGTGACCCTGGTGCCGACGCGGCACTGGACGGCGCGCGGCCTGTTCGACCGCAACAAGGCGCTCTGGGCGAGCTTCGTGCTGGAGACGCCGCGCGGCAGGGTCTACATCGTCTGCGATTCCGGTTACGGCACGGGCAAGCATTTCCGCCGCGTGGCGGAGCAGCACGCGCCGATCAGGCTCGCGATCCTGCCGATCGGCGCCTACGAGCCGCGCTGGTTCATGCGCGACCAGCACATGAACCCCGAGGATGCCGTGCAGGCGCTGCAGGATTGCGGCGCGGAGGCCGCGCTGGCGCATCACCACGGCACGTTCCAACTGACGGACGAGGCGATCGACGCGCCGGCGCGCGCCCTGCACGCCGCGCTCGACCAAGCCGGCATCCCGCGCGAGCGGTTCGGCGTGTTGAAGCCGGGGCAGGTGGTGGAGATCTAAGCAGGCCGCCGCCACAAAACAGATGTCGTCCCGGCCTTGAGCCGGGACCCATAAACACCGAATTCAATGTTGTGAAGGCTGGCAGCTCCCTCTCGCGCGACAATTACCGCCCCGGAGTATGGGTCCCGGCTCAAGGCCGGGACGACACCGAGTTTGTAGCTACGTTGTCGGCTGCCACGACGCACAATGCGTCGCGTGGGCGTGAGGCCGACCTACTGCGCCGCCTTGATCGCCCAGGTCACGTTGACCGTGATCGACAGCGTCTCCTCGCCCTGCGCCACCGGTGTCGGCGTCGCGGCCATCGGTGCGGCAAAGGTCTTGGCGCGGAACACCGGGGCGGGCGCGCCATCCTCGGAGATGCTGAGCGGCTGACCCAGCGTCACGCCGGCGGCCTTGGCATAGATCTCGGCCTTGCGGCGGGCGTCTGCGACGGCCTTCTCGCGCGCCTGGTCGAGCAGCTTGGATGGCTCGGCGACGCTGAAATAGATGTTGCCGACATCGTTGGCGCCGGCCGCGACCAGAGTATCGATCACGCTGGCGACCTTGGCGACGTCGCGCAGCTTGATGGTGACGCGATTGCTGGCGCGATAGCCGGTCACCGCCGGCTGGGCCGGCCGGTTCTGCGCATATTGCGGCTGCAGCGACAGCCGCGAGGTCTGATAGTCCTTGTCGGCGATCCCGGCCGCCTTCAGCGCCTGCAGCACCTTGGCCATGGCGGCGTTGTTGGCCTCGGCGGCCTCGCGCGCGGTCTTGGCGTCGGATGCCACGCCGGCGTCGATCTGCGCCAGATCCGGCGGCGCCGACACGCTGGCCTCGCCGCTGACGGTGATCGCCGGCGTGTCCTGCCGGGCGATGTCATCCGCGAGGGCGGGCATTGCGAAGCTGGTCGCGAGCGCGACCGCGAGGATGGGTCTGATGATCATGGTGCTCACTTCAGCGGCACGTAGACGTTGATGACGAGCTTGTCCTCGGCCGTCTTCAAGGGGTCGGTCAGGTACTCCTCGATGAAGGTGTCCTTGGCCTCCAGCCGGCGCTCGTCGAGGTGGTTGGTGATCGCCTCGTAGGTGTTGTCCATGTTGTCGTAGGAGCCGCGATGGACGAACTTCAGCGCCTTGCCCTCGGGCGACTGGCCGATGCTCATCCCCTTGCCGAGCGTCTTCGGCTCCTGCTCGACCGGCATCTCGGCCAGGAAGGTGAAGCCGGTGTCGTCGGTCGAGGTGTAGACGATCATGCCGTTGCCGGCGGGCTTGATGCCCTGCTTGTCCAGCGTGGCCGACAGCGATTTGAAGGAGTCGATCAGCGTGTCGAACGCATTGTCCCAATTCGCGGTGCCCTTGACGAGGACGACCTTCTTCGCCTCGAGCTTGATCTCGTCGCCGAAGGCGTCGGCCGCCTGGGCCGGCGCCGCGGCCTGCGGCGGCGTCGTGGCCGGGGACTGGGCCGCGGTCGGAGATGACGACGGCGAGGGGCTCGCGCTGGCGGCCGGCGTCGGGCTGGTCGCGGGCGCCGGACTGGCCGACGCGGCAGGCGCAGGAGAGGCCGGCGCCACCGGCGCCGGTAGCGCGCTCGGGGCCGGTGCGGGCGTGGCTGAGGCCGCCGGAGCCGGCGAGGCCGACGGCGCCTGGGCCCGGGCGGGCGCGCCGCCGAGCAGGAGCGCGACCGAGCTCACGGCCAGAACGAGGCGGAAAGTGCTGAGATTCATTCGACTATTCTCCAGTGGCCGTGCTGCTTTGCCCGGTTCGTGCCGGCGAATGAACCGGTCCTAACATGCTCGGCGGCGCGGCGTCCCATGACAGATGCGTCATGTCGCTCTGCAGGCTGGTCAATGCCGCGCCATTCGCCATATAAGGCGGACACAATTTGGATATTTTCATGAGCGCGCTGGCCAACCACAGCTTCGTCAAGATGAACGGGATCGGCAACGAGATCGTCGTGGTCGATCTGCGCGACGTGAAGCATGTCGTCACGCCGGACGAGGCGCGGGCGGTGGCATCCCGGGTGCCCTACGATCAGCTGATGGTGCTGCAGCCGCCGCGGCTCGACGGCACCGAAGCGTTCATCCGCATCTACAACAATGATGGATCGGAGTCCGGCGCCTGCGGCAACGGCATGCGCTGCGTGGTACGCCAGATGTTCGGCAAGACCGGCCAGACCAGTGCGACGTTCGAGACCCGCGCCGGGTTGTTGAACTGCTGGCAGGGGCCGGCGCCCGACCTCTACACTGTCGATATGGGCGCGCCGAAGTTCGGCTGGCAGGACATTCCTCTCGCCGAGGAGTTCCGCGACACCCGCTACATCGAGCTGCAGATCGGGCCGATCGATGCGCCGATCCTGCATTCGCCCTCGGTCGTCAACATGGGCAACCCGCACGCGGTGTTCTGGGTGGACGACGTCAATGCCTATGATCTGGAGCGCTTCGGGCCGCTGCTGGAGAACCATCCGATTTTCCCGGAGCGTGCGAACATCACGCTCGCCCACATCGTCGATCGCGACCACATCACGATGCGCACCTGGGAGCGCGGCGCGGGGCTGACCAAGGCCTGCGGTTCGGCGGCCTGTGCGACAGCGGTCGCGGCCGTCAGGCTGAAGCGTGCCAACCGGATCGTGCAGATGAGGCTGCCCGGCGGCGAGCTCACGATCGAGTGGCGCGAGCGCGACGATCACGTGCTGATGACGGGCACCGCGACGTTCGAGTTCGAGGGACGGTTCGAGCCGTCGATGTTCGCCAGCGTCGCATGAGCGTCGACGTCGTTACCTTCGGCTGCCGCCTCAACGCGTTCGAATCCGAGCTGATCGCGAAACATGCCGAGGCGGCCGGTGCCGACGACACCATCGTCATCAACAGCTGTGCCGTCACCAACGAGGCGGTGGCGCAGGCCCGGCAGTCGATCCGCAAATTGAAGCGCGAGCGCCCCGCGGCGCGCATCGTTGTGACCGGCTGCGCCGCGCAGACGCAGGCCGGCATGTTCGCTGCCATGCCCGAGGTCGACCGCGTCATCGGCAATGACGACAAGCTGCGGCCCGATGCGTGGCGTGCGACGACACAGGCGTTGGCGGTGCCACGGTTCGGCATCGATGCGTCCGAGAAGGTGGCCGTCTCCGACATCATGGCGGTGATGGAGATGGCGCCGCATCTGGTCGACGGCTTCCAGCGCGGCCTGCCGCGCGTGTTCGTGCAGGTGCAGAACGGCTGCGATCATCGCTGCACCTTCTGCATCATCCCGTTCGGTCGCGGCAATTCGCGCTCGGTGCCGATGGGCGCTGTGGTGGATCAGGTCCGCGCGCTGGCCGATCGTGGCCATGCCGAGATCGTGCTCACCGGCGTCGACCTGACGAGCTATGGCGCCGGCCTGCCCGGCACGCCGAAGCTCGGCCGGCTTGTGAAGCAGATCCTCCGCCACGTGCCGGAGTTGAGACGCCTGCGCATCTCCTCGATCGATTCGATCGAGGCCGATGCCGACCTGCTCGATGCGCTCGCGGATGATGCCAGGCTGATGCCGCATCTGCATCTGTCGCTGCAGGCGGGTGACGATCTGATCCTGAAGCGCATGAAGCGACGGCATGCGCGCGCCGATGCCATCGCATTCTGTGCTCAGGTGCGCCGGCTGCGGCCGGACATCACGCTTGGCGCCGATCTGATCGCGGGATTTCCGACCGAGACCGAGGAGATGTTCGCGCGCTCGCTCGACCTGGTCGAGGAATGCGGCCTGACCTTCCTGCACGTGTTTCCCTATTCGCCGCGCCCGGGCACGCCGGCGGCGCGCATGCCGCAGGTGGACGGCGCCGTCATCCGTGATCGGGCCCGGCGGCTGCGGGCCGCGGGAGAGGCGGCGTTGCGGCGGCGGTTGGAGCAGGAGATCGGCTGTCAGCGTGAGGTGCTGATCGAGAGTGAGACCCAGGGACGGACGGAGCATTATCTGCCGGTCGCCACGACCACTGCGTTGCCAGGCACCGTGCAGCGGCTCACGATCACGGGGCATCATGGGGCCCGGCTGTTAGTCCAGAATTCCGTCATGCCCGGGCTTGACCCGGGCATCCACGCTGTCCCCAAGAACTAAGACGTGGATGGCCGGGACTTCGCCCGGCCATGACGGTGCGGAAAGAGATGGGCTCACGCCCCGTTCCACCCGCACATCTTCAGCCGCTCATGCATGTGCACCGGCGCCGGCGCCACCACGTGTACCGGTGGCTTGTTTTTCGACAGCGGAATCGAAATCTCGCGTGCGTGCAGATGCAGCCGCGGCTCGCCGAAGCGCGGGCCGTTGCCATAGATGTTGTCACCGACGATCGGCCATCCCGACGCTGCCGAATGCACGCGCAGTTGATGCGTGCGGCCGGTGACCGGTTCCATCGCCAGCCAAGTGAGTCGCGGACTGCGATTGGAGTGCACCGACTCTCCCTCTCCGGTTGGCAGCTGCGCTCCCTCCCCCCTTGTGGGGGAGGGTTGGGGAGGAGGGTGGCTCCAAGCGACACTGCCCGTGGGGACCCCCACCCCCGACCCCTCCCCGCAAGGGGGAGGGGAGTCGTTGCCACGAGTGGGAGGGGAGTTCAGGGATAGACTGGCAAGAGAGTACGACCTCCCCAGCACCCGCCATTTCGTCACCGCTGGCTGCCCGTTCGGATCCGGCTTCTGCCACCAGCCGCGCTCGGCGTTCAGCTTGCCGAGCGGGAGCTCGATCACGCCCTCGTCAGCGTCAGGTCCGCCCTCGACGACGGCCCAATAGGTCTTCGAAATCTTGCCATGCTTGAACAAAAGCCCGAGTGACGCCGTTGCCTTGCGATGACGGCCGAGCACCAGACAGCCCGAGGTTTCCTTGTCCAGCCGATGCGCCAGCACCGGCGGGCGCGGCAGGCCGAAGCGCAGCGCGTCGAAGGAGGCTTCGAGGTTCGGTCCGCCCTTCGGTCCCTTGTGCACGGGAATGCCGGCCGGCTTGTCGATCACCAGCATCAGCCCGTCGCGGTGGAGCACACGGGCGAGCATTTCCTCGTCGGTGGGTTGGTTAATGTCCATGGAAACCGTAACGCGGGTGTGAGCTTTCGTTTGCGAATGGAAAGGGCTAACACCACGCCATGAACGATACCACCTCCGAAACACCCAAGCTGTCGTGGTGGCGGCGGCTGTCGGCCGGCCTGAAACGCACGTCCGGCGCGCTCGGCACGGCCGTCGCCGATCTCGTCACCAAGCGCAAGCTCGACCGCGCGATGCTCGACGACATCGAGGACGTGCTGCTGCGCGCCGATCTCGGCACCCAGGTCGCCGCGCGAATCGCCGACGCCGTCGGGACCGGCCGCTACGACAAGACGATCAGCGCCGACGAGGTCAAGGCGGTGGTCGCGACCGAGGTCGAGAAGGTGCTGTCGCCGGTGGCGAAGCCGCTCGAGATCGCGCCGGGCCACAAACCGTTTGTCATTCTCGTCGTCGGCGTCAACGGCTCCGGCAAGACGACCACGATCGGCAAGCTGGCGCAGAAATTCGCCTCCGAAGGCAGGCAGGTGATGCTGGCCGCGGGCGACACGTTCCGTGCCGCCGCGATCGAGCAGCTCAAGGTCTGGGGCGAGCGCACCAAGGCGCCGGTGATCGCCGGCGCGCAGGGCTCGGACTCCGCCAGCCTTGCGTTCACCGCCATCACCGCGGCCAAGGAGCAGGGCCGCGACATCCTGCTGGTCGATACTGCCGGCCGTTTGCAAAACAAGGCCGAGCTGATGAACGAGCTCGAAAAGGTGGTGCGTGTCATTCGCAAGGTCGACGCGTCGGCGCCGCATGCGGTGCTGCTCGTGCTCGACGCGACGGTGGGACAAAATGCGCTGTCGCAGGTCGAGGCGTTTCATCGTACGGCAGGCGTCACCGGCCTCGTGATGACCAAGCTCGACGGTACGGCGCGCGGCGGCATCCTCGTGGCGCTGTCGGAGAAGTTCAAGCTGCCGGTGCACTTCATCGGCGTCGGCGAGGGGGTCGATGATCTCTCACCGTTCGCCGCAAGAGATTTTGCGCGGGCGATCGCCGGCATCGAGGATTGACGTCGCACGCTCGGGCTCCGGCCCACCGCCGGATCGAGACGACCAGATCAACCGCTGCCGTGGCTGCAGCCAACAGGACATGGAATGGACAAGACCCAGCCGCACCCGCTGTTCAAGCTCGCGACCGAGCTCGGCCCGCTGATCATCTTCTTCGTCGTCAATGCCAAGTTCAACCTGTTCGCGGCGACCGGCGCGTTCATGGTCGCGATCATCGCGGCGCTGATCGCGTCCTACGTGGTGACGCGGCACGTCCCGCTGATGGCGCTGGTGACCGCCGTCGTCGTCATCGTGTTCGGCACGCTGACCCTGGTGCTGCACGACGAGACCTTCATCAAGGTCAAGCCGACCATCATCTACGGACTGTTCGCGGCCGTGCTCGGTGGCGGGCTGCTGTTCAATCGCTCCTTCATCGCGATCATGTTCGATCAGATGTTCAATCTGACGCCCGCGGGCTGGCGCATCCTCACGTTTCGCTGGGCGCTGTTCTTCGCCGCGATGGCGGTGCTGAACGAGATCATCTGGCGCACGCAGAGCACCGATTTCTGGGTCGGCTTCAAGGCGTTCGGCGTCGTGCCGCTGACCATGATCTTCGCCATCGCCCAGATGCCGCTGATCAAGCGCTACCACCAGGACCCGGCGTCGCTCGAAGCCAGCGATGCGGCGGAAGGGGATGTGAGCAAGGGGTAGCTGCCCCGAACGCGGTCATCGCGAGGAGCGTAGCGACGAAGCAATCCAAGGCCCGTAGGTGCTCCGGATTGCTTCGCTTCGAGGTTCTCCGCGCCGTCATTCCGGGGCGCGCCGCGCAGCGGCGTGAGCCCGGAATCCATAACCACGACAAGGCGTGTGACGCGAGATGGCTGTGGCGCCCGTCTTCGCCAAACGACCGCTCGTGAGTATGGATTCCGGGCTCGTCGCTTCGCGCCGCCCCGGAATGACGACGCAGAGAGAGGAGCGTGTTTGCCGCTGAAGCTCCGATGGCTGCGCGAGGCTTACGAACCCACCTTCAGCGCCTTCTCGATTTCCGGTTTCAACACCGCATCGATGTTCTGCGCCGTGATCGGGCCGACCAGCTTGTAGACGATGGTGCCCTCGCGGCCGACGACGAAAGTCTCGGGCACGCCATAAACGCCCCATTCGATGCCGGCGCGGCCGTTGCCGTCGACGCCGACGACGTCATAAGGGTTGCCGTAGCGGCCGAGGAAGCGGCGGGCGTTGTCGGCGCCGTCCTTGTAGTTGATACCGATGATCTGGAAGCGCTTGTCGCGGCCGAGCTCGACCAGCAGCGGCGCCTCGTCGTGGCAGGGCACGCACCACGATGCCCAGACATTGATGATGCTGACCTTGCCCTTGAGTGCAGCCGGGTCGAGGCCGGGCACCGGCGTGCCGTCCCTCGCCAGTTCCGGCAGCGCCGGCAGCGGCGTGGCCGGCGCGGGGCGGCCGATCAGCGCGGATGGAATGCGCGACGGGTCGCCGTTGCCCAGGCGCGACCAGAACAGCGCCGCCAGCCCGAGGAACACCACGAGCGGCAGCAGCATGAGGAATGAGCGGCGCCGCGGCGCCGGCTCTGTCGCAGCCTGTTCGATCATTGGATATCCGTCGCGGCGCGGCCGGAACGACGGCTGATGCCGCTGTCCTCGAGCGCGCGCAAGCGCGCCTTCTGGGTGCGGTAGTCGATGGCGATCCAGCCGATCAGCAGCATCACGACCAGCGCCGCTGCAAGATAGGAGGTCGCGATGAAGGAGGTATAGGGGCCAAGGTCCATGTCAAGCCGCTCCCGCGATCTGGCCTGCCGCATCGTCGGCTGGTGCGGCCGTGGTGTAGGCGCGGGCCTGCATCATCTGCAGGCTGCGGACGCGCCGGCGCAGGATCTCGTTGCGCATCGCCGCGACATGCAGGGTAATGAACAGGAACGAGAACCCGACGGCCATCACCAGCAGCGGGATCAGGAATGATTTGTCGAGCGCCGGACCGCCCATTCGCATCACCGACGCCGGTTGATGCAGCGTGTTCCACCAGTCGACGGAGAACTTGATGATCGGCAGGTTGATCGCGCCAACCAGCGTCAGCACGGCGGCAGCGCGGGCGGCGCGGGTCGGATCCTCGACCGCGCGCCACAGCGCCATCAGGCCGAGATACATCAGGAACAGGATCAGCACCGAGGTTAGCCGCGCATCCCACTCCCAATAGGTGCCCCACATCGGCCGGCCCCACAGCGAGCCGGTGAGGAGAGCGAGGAACGTGAAGCTGGCGCCGATCGGGGCGGCGGCCTTGGCAGCGACGTCGGCGAGCGGATGCCGCCACACCAAGGTGCCGAGCGAGGCGATGCTCATGATGCTCCAGACGAACATCGACAGCCAGGCATTGGGCACGTGGATGAACATGATCTTGACGGTCGCGCCCTGCTGATAGTCGTCGGGCGCCAGCGCGGAGAGGTACAGGCCGGCAGCCAGCAGCGCGGCCGTGACCAGCGCCAGCCACGGCAGCAGCCGCGCCGCCAGCGCAAGGAACCGGGTGGGATTGGCGAGGTCGATCAGCGACATGAGACCCTTGTTAAAGGCGGAAGCGGTTGCAGGCAATCAGCACGACGCCGCTAGGTAAGAGTTGATCATGGTCAAACCCCGGCGGGCGGCGGGTCAATCCAGCCCGTTCCGCAAGCTTGTCGCGGCGGCGAACGGGCCGATCACGAAACTCACCAGCGACAATGCGCACAGGATCGAGAACGGCGCCCCGAACGGCAGCGGGCCGACGATGGCCGCCTGCGACGCCGCGACGCCGAAGATCAGCACTGGGATCGAAAGTGGCAGCACCAAGACCGCCAGCAGCAGCCCGCCGCGGTGCATCGTCACAGCCAGTGCTGCACCGATCATGCCGATGAAGGTCAGGGCAGGCGTGCCCGCCAATAACGTCAGCGCGACGGCGCCGGTCGCTGTGGCGTCGAGGTTGAGCAGCAGGCCGAGCACGGGCGTCGCGATCACCAGCGGCAGGCCGGCGGCGAGCCAATGCGCCAGCGCCTTGGCGGCGCAGGCCAGCTCCAGCGGTGTCCGGCTCATCACGACCAGGTCGAGCGAGCCGTCCTCGTGGTCGGCGGTGAACAGCCGGTCCAGGGTGAGCAGGCTGGAGAGCAGGGCACCGAGCCAGAGGATGGCGGGGCCGAGCCGGGTCAGCAGCGCCAGATCCGGCCCGACCGCGAATGGCATCAGCACCACGACGGTAAGAAAGAACAGCACGCCGATCAACGCGCCGCCGCCGATGCGCAGCGCGATCTTGATGTCGCGGCGGATGAGGGCACCGAGGGCGGTCATGCGGATAGGGCCTCGGCTGATTGCTTGATGGCAGATGGTGAGCCGCGCTCCCTCGACCCGCAAACTGCGCTCCCTCCCCCCTTGTGGGGGAGGGCTGGGGAGGGGGGTGACTCCAGGTGACGCTGCCGTTGTGGACCGCCGCCCCCTCCCCGCAAGGGGGAGGAGGCGGCGCGCCGATGGGACGTTGGTTGGTGCGACCGAATCTCGTCAAACAAGTTAGAGCGCGTCGTGGGGCACCCCCGTCCCTGACCTTCCCCCACAAGGGGGGCGGGAACGGAGAGAGCGGTGGGTGGGACTGCGAAGAGGCGAGAGGGAATCATCGAGCCTCCCCGATGCGCAATTCGCGTGTGTCGATGCCGAGCGGGCCGTGCGTCGCCGCGACAATCAGCCCACCCCCGGCGAGATGCTCCCGCATCAGCCCCGCGAACATCGCCTGCCCGGCGACGTCGAGCGCCGCGGTCGGTTCATCGAGCAGCCAGAGCAGGCGGGGCACCGCGAGCAGGCGGGCCAGCGACAGCCGGCGGCGCTGGCCGGCGGACAGATAGGCGGCGGGCAGGTCGATGGCGTGGGCGATGCCGACGGCCGCGAGGCAGTCGGGGATCGGCCGCGTGATGCCGCCGCCGAGGAATTCGGCCCAGAAGGTCAGGTTTTCGCGCACGCTGAGCGCCGGCTTCAGCGCGTCGCGGTGGCCGAGATAATGCGCCTGCTCGGGCACCGTGAGCTCGCTCTCACCGCCCTCGATCGCGATGGAGCCGCCCGCCGGCAGCAGCAGGCCGGCAATCAGCCGCAGCAGTGATGTCTTGCCTGCACCATTGTGTCCGGTCACCGCCAGCGCCTCGCCCGCGACCGCTTCGAAGGCTAGTCCTGCGAACACCTCGCGGCCGCCGCGCACGCATCTGACGTCGCGGCCGAACAGCTTCGGAGACAGTGTTGAAGTCGCCTGCATGGCCCGTCGTGACAGCCCCTAGGGAATTGATGGCTAGCGCGTGAGAATTTGTGGGTGATGCCACGTCGGGACTTGCTTGTCTCTGTGGCGGCGCAGTTAGAAAGCTTCTATAAGCCCGACCTTGATGCAGCACACAATCGCCCGCTGCAAGCCATCCGGCGCCTCGCGCTGACGGTTCTTAAATACCCCCTCCGGGTATACAGATCAATTGGGATTTCCACGCATGACCTCGCTCGACAGCTTCAAGTGTCGCAAGACCCTCAAGGTCGGAACGAAGAGCTACATCTATTACAGCTTGCCCACAGCCGAGAAGAATGGTCTCAAGGACATCTCCAAGCTGCCCTACTCGATGAAGGTGCTGCTCGAGAATCTGCTGCGCAACGAGGACGGTCGCACCGTCACCAAGGACGACATCATTGCGGTGTCCAAATGGCTGCGCAAGAAGTCGCTGGAGCACGAGATCGCCTTCCGCCCGGCGCGCGTGTTGATGCAGGATTTCACCGGCGTTCCGGCCGTGGTCGACCTCGCGGCGATGCGCAACGCGATGCAGGCGCTCGGCGGCGATGCCGAGAAGATCAACCCGCTGGTGCCGGTCGATCTCGTCATCGACCACTCGGTGATCGTGAACTACTTCGGTGACAACAAGGCGTTCGGCAAGAACGTCGCCGAGGAGTACAAGCAGAACCAGGAGCGTTACGAATTCCTGAAATGGGGCCAGAAGGCGTTCTCGAACTTCTCCGTCGTGCCGCCCGGCACCGGCATCTGCCACCAGGTCAACCTCGAATACCTGGCGCAGACGGTCTGGACCAAGAAGGAGAAGATGACGGTCGGCCGCACCAAGGGCACCTTCGAGGTCGCCTATCCGGATTCGCTGGTCGGCACTGACTCCCACACCACCATGGTCAATGGTCTCGCCGTGCTCGGCTGGGGCGTTGGCGGCATCGAGGCCGAGGCCTGCATGCTCGGCCAGCCGCTGTCGATGCTGCTGCCCGACGTCGTCGGCTTCAAGCTGACCGGCGCGCTGAAGGAAGGCGTGACCGCGACCGACCTGGTGCTGACCGTCACCCAGATGCTGCGCAAGCTCGGCGTGGTCGGCAAGTTCGTCGAGTTCTTCGGCCCCGGCCTCGACCATCTCTCGGTCGCCGACAAGTCGACCATCGCCAACATGGCCCCCGAGTATGGCGCGACCTGCGGCTTCTTCCCGGTCGACGCCGCCACCATCGACTATCTCAAGACCTCAGGCCGCAAGGCCCCGCGCGTTGCGCTGGTCGAGGCCTATGCCAAGGCGCAGGGCCTGTTCCGCACCGCCAAGTCGCCCGATCCGGTGTTCACGCAGACGCTGACCCTCGATCTCGCCGACGTCGTGCCGTCAATGGCCGGTCCGAAGCGTCCCGAGGGCCGCATCGCGCTCCCCGCAGTGGCCGAAGGCTTCGCGACTGCGCTGGCCGGCGAGTACAAGAAGCCGGATGCCGCTGCGCAGCGCTTCCCGGTCGAGGGCAAGGACTTCGACATCGGCCATGGCGACGTCGTCATCGCCGCCATCACCTCCTGCACCAACACCTCCAACCCGAGCGTGCTGATCGGCGCCGGCCTGCTGGCCCGCAACGCCGCCGCCAAGGGCCTCAAGGCCAAGCCGTGGGTGAAGACCTCCCTCGCTCCCGGCAGTCAGGTGGTTGCCGAATACCTTGCCAACTCGGGCCTGCAGAAGGACCTCGACAAGGTCGGCTTCAACCTCGTCGGATTCGGCTGCACCACCTGCATCGGCAATTCCGGCCCGCTGCCGGAGGAGATCTCGAAGTCGATCAACGACAACGGCGTGGTCGCGGCGGCCGTGCTGTCGGGTAACCGCAACTTCGAAGGCCGCGTCTCGCCGGACGTGCAGGCCAACTATCTGGCCTCGCCGCCGCTGGTCGTGGCCTATGCGCTGGCCGGCACCGTGACCAAGGATCTTTCGGTCGAGCCGATCGGCATCGGCAAGGACAAGAAGCCGGTCTACCTGAAGGACATCTGGCCGACGACCAAGGAGGTCAACGACTTCGTCAAGAAGTTCGTCAAGGCGTCGATCTTCAAGAAGCGCTACGCCGACGTGTTCAAGGGCGACACCAACTGGCGCAAGATCAAGACGGTCGAGAGCGAGACCTATCGCTGGAACATGTCGTCGACCTACGTGCAGAACCCGCCGTATTTCGAGGGCATGAAGAAGGAGCCCGAGCCGATCAAGGACATCGTCGAGGCTCGCGTGCTGGCGCTGTTCGGCGACAAGATCACGACCGACCACATCTCGCCGGCCGGTTCGATCAAGCTGACCTCGCCCGCCGGCAAGTTCCTCAGCGAGCACCAGGTCCGCCCGGCTGACTTCAACCAGTACGGCACGCGCCGCGGCAATCACGAGATCATGATGCGCGGCACCTTCGCCAACATCCGCATCAAGAACTTCATGCTCAAGGGTGCCGACGGCAACATTCCCGAGGGCGGCCTGACCAAGCACTGGCCCGACGGCGAGCAGATGTCGATCTACGACGCCGCGATGAAGTATCAGGAAGAGGGCGTGCCGCTGGTGGTGTTCGCCGGCGCCGAATACGGCAACGGTTCGTCGCGCGACTGGGCCGCCAAAGGTACCCGGCTGCTGGGCGTCCGTGCCGTGATCTGCCAGAGCTTCGAGCGCATCCATCGCTCCAATCTGGTGGGTATGGGCGTGCTGCCGCTCACCTTCCAGGAAGGCACGTCCTGGTCCTCGCTCGGCCTCAAGGGCGACGAGAAGGTTACCATCAAGGGCCTGCAAGGCGACCTGAAGCCGCGCCAAACCCTGACCGCCGAGATCGTCTCGGCCGACGGTGCGGCGCAGCAGGTGCCGCTGCTCTGCCGGATCGATACGCTCGACGAGCTCGACTACTACCGCAACGGCGGCATCCTGCACTACGTGTTGCGCAAGCTCGCCGCTTAACCAAGGCGCGATGCGACAGTTTGGCTCACTCTGAAGTGAGTAGCGGGTGATGAAGGAGGCGGCCTATGACAAAGGCCGCCTCTTTTGCATTTTCGGTTTGTTAACTACGAGGACGGCATCGCGGATGCAGTGATGCACAGGGCGCAGCGGACGGTGGTCCAGACGGGACAGTGGCGATGAGTGGACAGATGTCGTGGTGGTCGCGCGCAGCGCTGAGTGTCTGTGCGGTCATCGCTTTCGTCCGGCCAGCTGCGTCCGATCCCCGTGCGGTGATCGAACTCTTCACCTCGCAAGGCTGTTCGTCCTGCCCGCCGGCTGACAAGATCCTCGGCGAGCTCGCCAGAGATCCTTCGGTCATCGCGCTGTCGCTGCCGATCGACTACTGGGACTATCTCGGCTGGAAGGACACGCTGGCCGACTCCCGCTTCACGGCCCGGCAGCGGGCCTATTCTCGTGCGCGCGGCGACCGCGAGGTCTATACGCCGCAGGCGGTGGTCAACGGCTCCGTGCATGTGATCGGCAGCGACCGCGAGGCGATCGAGGGTGCCATCGAGGAGACCGTCCAGGGTGGCAGCGTGATGTCGGTGCCGGTGAGGCTGTCGGTCGACGGCCAGGACCTTACTGTCTCCGTGGCCGCGGCCAACGACCAGATGCCGCGCAAGCACGGCGAGGTCTGGGTCTGCTCGATCTCGCGGGTGGTCCCGATCTCGGTCGGCCGCGGCGAGAACAGCGGCCGTGACCTGACCTATTACAACGTCGTTCGCGGTCTTCAGAAGCTGGGTGACTGGAACGGGTCGCCGGTCAGATGGAGCGTGCCGCTGGAGAAGATCGCCCGCGAGGGCGTCGATGGCACCGTCGTCTATGTGCAGGACGGCAGTCGCGACCGCCCTGGGCCGATGCTCGGGGCCGCCTTTTCCGAGTTGCCGTTGGGCGGACGGGCTTCAGCAACGGCGCGCGGTCCCGAGCGCTGATCTCTTCCGTCGTCCTGATCTTCGTTTTCGCTGACCTGCGTTGGGCGCGTCACGTCCGTGCGACGGCGCGTCGCGATGATCTTACGTGCAGCTCACGCCAGAAAAGCAAAAGGACCAACTTGCGTTGGCCCTTTGCCTTACTTGTGAATAGACCCGATCCTGACGACCCCGGGGGGCTGGGGGCTGAGGAATCCGGAACCGAAAGGACCGGGCCAACGCACACGAATCTTATGCCGAAGGTCGGGGGCGGTCGGTGGGCGGAAAGACGGCGCGATTATGATTCTGCTAACGATCCCGTGACGCTTGCGTGTTCGCGGAACCGACGGCCTCGCAGGCTCGGTCGAACTTCAACAACGAAAACGGCCCCTTGCGGCTTCTGCCGGATGGCGCGATCATGTCACACGGATGACAGGAGGACGCCAATGAACCTCACGCCGGAGGACGCCGACCCCAGCGAGAACCGCGCGGCGGCGCGCAGTGCGGCCGCAGCGCCGAGCCGGGTGACGTTCGACCGCCTGGAGCTGAACCGCATCCTGAACCTCTACGGCCGCATGGTCGCCGACGGTGAGTGGCGCGACTATTCGATCGACTTCCTGCGTGACCGGGCCGTCTTCTCCGTGTTTCGCCGGGCGTCCGAGGTGCCGATCTACCGCATCGAGAAGGATCCGCGTCTCGCACGCAAACAGGGCATGTACAGCGTGATCTCGGCCACCGGGCTGATCCTGCGCCGCGGCCACGAGCTCGAGCGCGTGCTGCTGGTGATCGCGCCGAAACCAGCCCTGGTCTGATCCCACGCGCTCCGGCTTGATCATGACATTCCGACTGGCGTTGCCTTACGCCGGGGCGTCGCTGCTCCCGGCCCCGAGCGGGCGCTGCATCATCACAGTATCGAGCCAGCGGCCGAATTTCAGGCCGACGCTCGGGTGGGTGCCGATCATCTGGAAGCCGCAGGCGGTATGCAGCCCGACCGAGCCGGAATTGGCGGAGTCGCCGATGACGGCGATCATCTGGCGAAAGCCTCCCTCCTCACAGGCGTCGATCAGCCGCCGCATCAGGCGCATCCCGATGCCGCGACGCTGGCTGGCCGGAGCGAGATAGACCGAGTTCTCCACCGTGAAGCGATAGGCAGGGCGGGGCCGGTAGGGCCCGGCATAGGCATAGCCCACCACCTCTCCGTCCAGCAGGGCAGCGAAATAGGGGAAGCCGCCGTCGCGGAGCGCCCGGAAGCGGCGCGTCATCTCCGCCAGATCCGGAGGGTCGAGCTCGAAGGTGGCCGTGCCCTCGCGGACGGCTTGGCCGTAGATGGCGGTGATGGCGGGAAGGTCGGCCTCCTGGGTGGGCCGGATTTCAATGTCGGACATGGGGGGAAGCATACCCGGGCGGACGCGGCGATCAATCCGGCCTCGCGGCATGGCTGCCGCTGCGGCTTTGCGCCGGTCGCAATCGGGGTTTGTGCAAACGAAAAGCCCCGGCGGTGAGGCCGGGGCTTCGAAGGTCGCTCGTTCGAGCGGTTGGATATCAGTCGCGCTGTCCGAGCAACTGCAGCAGCAGCGTGAACAGGTTGATGAAGTTCAAGTACAGCGACAGGGCGCCGGTGATTGCCGCGCGCTCCGCGATGTCGCCGCCCGCGGAAGCGTAGCCGTAGATGTACTCGTTCTTCAGACGCTGCGTGTCCCAGGCGGTCAGGCCGGCGAACACGAACACGCCGATCACCGAGACGATGAACTGCAGCATCGAGCTCGCCAGGAACAGGTTCACGAGGCTCGCCAGCACGATGCCGATCAGGCCCATGAACAGGAACGAGCCCATGCCCGTCATGTCACGCTTGGTCGTGTAGCCGTAGAGGCTCAGCGCGCCGAACGTCGCCGCGGTGATGAAGAACACCCGCACGATCGAGGTGTGGGTGTACACCAGGAAGATCGACGACAGCGAGATGCCCATCAAGGCCGAGAACACCCAGAACAGGATCTGTGCGGTCGACGGCGCCAAGCGGTTGATGCCGGCCGAGATCGCGAACACCATGACCAGGGGGGCCAGGATGAACAGCCACTTCAGCGGGCTCACGAACATCGCGTAGCCGAACTGCGTCAGATAGGCGTTACCGAACTTGAACACGCCGGCCGCCGGATCGCCGGTCACCGACGCCATGTAGACGCCCAGTGCCGCAAGGCCGGTGATGGCCAGGCCGATGCTCATGTAATTGTAGATGCGCAGCATGTAGGCGCGCAGACCGGCGTCGACGGTCGCGGCATCGGCGCGCCCGGCCACCCGGCCAAAGGGTGAAGCATAGTTGCGGTCTAGGTCCGACATGGTCGATTCCCGTTGGTTGCCCGGCAGCCCGGTCCTGACAGGACCGTTGGCCGGTTCTCGAAAAACCCTATCTCATACCCACTGCTGCAGATATTAAATTTGCGTCATCGGCAAATTCGCCATCTTTTGGCAGGTCTCTGAGCCCATTCCCTAGATGGGAAACTAGCATATCTGCCGCAAGCTTCCACGCGCGGCTGAATGTCGCTCCGCGCGCGTCCCAGCCGCAGAAATCGCGTTAACCGTGCGGCATGAGCGCGCAAGCCGCTACAGATTCCGAAGAACCGTCGCGGGCTTCTGGTTGAGCGCCAGCAGCGTGCCGGCCAGACCGAGGCCGACCGTCACGATCAGCGCGGCTACGACGACCAGCGCGGCGCTGCCGGCCTGCCAGGCGAAGCTCAACGTCATCAGCCGGGTCACGATCAGCCAGGCGGACACCGAGCCGGCGATGACGCCGAACGCGGCGGTGGCAAACCCGATCATCAGATATTCCAGCGCGTAGGCGCCGAGCAGCCGCAGCCTTGTCGCGCCCAGGGTCTTCAGGATGACGGCATCGTAGACCCGGTGGCGGTGGCCGGCTGCCAGCGCGCCGCCCAGCACCAGGATGGCCGAGATCAGCGTCACCGCACTGGCGCCGCGGATGGCGAGCGCGAGGTTGGAGACCACCGAGCCCACCGTCTCCATCACCTCGCGGACCCGCACGCTGGTCACCATCGGGAAGGCGTCGGCCACCTTGCGGATGACACGGGCATCCTCGGCGGTATCGGAGCGCGCCTCGGTGAGGGTGGCGACATGGGTGTGCGGCGCTCCCTTGAAGGCATTCGGGGAGAACACCAGCACGAAATTGATGCCGAGCCCCTGCCAGTCGATGGCGCGCATGTTCCCGATCCGCGCCGTGATGTCGCGTCCGAGCACGTTGACCACGATGTCGTCACCGAGCTTGAGGCCGAGACCGTCGGCGATCCGCTTCTCGATCGAAACCAGCGGCGGGCCGCTGTAGGTCTCGCCCCACCACTCGCCCTCGACGACCTTGGATCCTTTGGGAACCTCGGCGGTATACGTCAGGCCGCGGTCGCTCTGCAGCACCCATTCGGTGTCCGTCGTCGCCTTGAGGTCCTCGGCGCGCACGCCGCGGGCGGAGACGATGCGCCCGCGCAGCATCGGCACGTCTTCGACAGTGGATTGAGGGGCGAGGTCCTTGAGGAAGTCGCGGAAGCGGTCGGCCTCGCCGGAGGGGACGTCGATGAAGAAAAACGACGGCGCCTGTTCCGGCAGTTGAGCCAGGAACTGGCGTCGCAGATTGCCGTCGATCTGGGTAATCGTGACCAGCACGGCGAGTCCCAGCCCGAGCGAGAGCACCACGGACGGTGTCAGCGCGCCCGGGCGATAGATATTGCTGACCGCCAGCCGCAGCATCGGGAAGCGGCTGCGCGGCAGGGCGCGCGCAATCGCCATCACCGCGGCGGCAATGCCGCGCAACAGCACGAACACCAGCGTGGCGGCGACGACGAACACGGCTGCGATGCGCTTGTCGTAGGACAGGCCGATCACGACTGCGATCAGCAGCGCGACGGTGCCCGCGATCAGCACCAGATAGCTCCAGCGCGGACGGTGCCATTCGGCGATAACCGCCTCGCGGAACAACGCCGCCACCGGCACGTCGCGTATGCGCCCGAGCGGCCACAGACCGAACGCCAGTGCGGTGAGCAGACCATAGACGAAGGACAGCGCCAGCTCGTCCGAATGAATGGCCGGGATCACGGGCAGCGGCAGGATGTTGCCGAACAGCCCGACGATGGCAAACGGCAGGGCCGCCCCGGCGCTGAGGCCGATGATCGAACCGATCGTGGCGAGCACCATCACCTGCACGAGGTAGATGCCGAACACGTCGCGGCTGGTGGCGCCGAGGGCCTTGAAGGCCGCGATCACCTCGGTCCGACGGTCGACATGGCTCTTGACCGCATTGGCGACGCCGACGCCGCCGACCAGCAGGGCGGCGAGACCGACCAGGGTGAGGAACTGGGTGAAGCGGCCGATCGTCCGCTCCAGTTGCGGCGAGGCGTTGCTGCGGCTGCGGATCTCCCATCCGGCCGAGGGCAGCGTCAGGCGGGTATCGGCGATGAAGGACGCCGCCGCGTGGTCGTCCTTGGCATTGTCGGGCAGCCGGACCCGGTAGGTCCAGCGCACCAGGCTGCCCGGCTGCAGCAGCGGTGTGGCCCGCAGGCCCGCCTCGCTGATCAGGAAGCGTGGCCCGAGGCCGATGCCGCCGGACAATTTGTCGGGCTCGGCCTGCAGCGCGCTGCGAATCTGGAAGCGGACCGTGTCGATGGTGACGGTGTCGCCGATCCTCAGATCGAGCCGAGCCAGCAGCGCCGGATCCGCCGCAGCTCCGTAGACGCCGTCGCGCTCGGCCAGGATGTCGGCCATCGGCAGATCTGGCTGGAGCTCAGCCTTGCCGAGCAGCGGATAGGCGTTGTCGACCGCCTTCAGCTCGACCAGCGCCAGCTTGGCGTCGCCCGAGCGCACCATGGCGCGCAGGGTCGCTGCCAGCGACAGCTTTCCACGCGAGCGCAGGAAGTCGATCTCCTCCGGCTTGGCCTCGCGCTGGAACAGTGAAAAGGCGACGTCGCCGCCGAGCAGCGTACGTCCTTCGCGAACCAGGCCGTCGTTGAGGCTCGCCGCCACCGAGCCGACACCGGCAATGGCGAGCACGCCGAGCGCGATGCAGGCGATGAAGACGTAGAAGCCGCGCAGGCCTCCCCGCAGCTCGCGCAGCGCGTAGCGCACGGGCAGTGCGGCCATGCGGCCGCCGGCGATCGGTTCAGCGACGGTGGTCATGCGAGGGCCGGCTCGTGCGCGCCGCCGTCGGCTTCGATTCGCCCCGAGCGCAGCCGGACCACGCGGTCGCAACGATGCGCAAGCCCGCTGTCATGGGTCACCAGCACCAGCGTCATGCCGCGCTCGGCATGCTTGGTGAACAGCAGGTCCACGATCTGCCGTCCGGTGGTCTCGTCGAGATTGCCGGTCGGCTCGTCGGCCACCAGAATGGCCGGGTCCGGCGCAAGTGCCCGCGCCAGCGCCACGCGCTGCTGCTCGCCGCCCGAGAGCTGGGTCGGATAGTGGTGCAGCCGGTGTCCAAGTCCGACCGAATCCAGCTCGCGGGCGGCGCGCTCGGCGGCGCCGGAATGGCCCGCCAGCTCCAGCGGCACCGCGACATTCTCCAGCGCCGTCATGGTCGGGATCAGATGGAAGGACTGGAAGACGATGCCGACCTGGCGGCCGCGGAACCGCGCCAGAGCGTCCTCGTCCAGGGCATTGAAAGCGGTCCCGTTGACCACCACCTCACCCCCATCAGGACGTTCCAGCCCCGCCATCACCATCAGCAATGTGGACTTGCCAGAGCCCGACGGTCCGATCAGACCGATCGTCTCGCCCTGTCCCACCCGCAGGCTGATGTCCTTGAGGATATGGACCCGCGCCGCGCCGGTGCCGAGCGAGAGGTTGACGTTCGAGATGGTAATGGTGTCCGGCGCAAGGCCGGCCAAAGGCGAGGTTTCGATGAGACTGTCCATGGCTCGGTCATATGGCAACTCCGCAAGCCGGGTCGAGAGGCGCGGACATATCTTCGTGCACATACTCGTGTTGATGCTCGCCTTGATGACAGTCGGGCCCGCGTTCGCGGGTGCCGAGGCCGTCAAGCCGATCAAGCTCGTCGTTCTCGGCGATTCCTTGAGCGCGGGACTCGGCCTGTCCGCCTCGGATGCGTTTCCAGCCAAGCTGCAGAAGGCGTTGCAGGCCAAGGGGCTGCCGATCGACCTCACCAATGCCGGCGTGTCCGGGGACACCTCGTCCGGCGGCCGCGACCGGCTCGACTGGTCGGTGCCGGAGGGGACCGAAGCGGTCATCGTCGAGCTCGGCGCCAATGACGCGCTGCGCGGCATCGATCCCGCCGTGACGCGCAAGGCTTTGAGCGAAATCGTGACCCGGCTGAAGGCCAGGGGCATCGCCATGATGCTGTGCGGCATGCTGGCGCCGCCGAATTTCGGCAGCGACTACGCCGCGAAATTCAACGCGATCTACCCCGATCTCGCCAAGCAGTTCGACGTGCCGCTGTATCCATTTTTCCTCGATGGCGTCGCCGCCGACGCCAAGCTGAACCAGGCCGACGGCATCCACCCCACTGCGGCGGGCGTCGACATCATCGTGTCCAGGCTGTTGCCTACGGCGGAAGCATTCCTGCGTCCGCTTCGTGGGCAATGACGGAACGAAGCGCCGCGTCGATCATTTGCGATAACCTTAAGGACCGGGTTTTCCGCAGCTTTTACCGGCGTTAACCCGCCTTCCGTCGCGGAGTCATATAAGTTCGGTAGGAATGATGCATTGGCGATTCGTCGTCGATCATTTCTCGAAGGCATGATCTCGTCAATTTTCGAGATCAGCCTCCAGCATCGGGAGTCCTGAAACGATGCCGCGTTTGTTTACTGGACTGGAAATCCCGGCCGAGGTTGGCCACACGCTTTCCGGTTTGCGGGGTGGCCTCCCCGGCGCCCGCTGGATCGATCCCGAAAATTACCATGTGACGTTGCGTTTCATCGGTGACATTGACGGCGCCTCCGCCAACGAGATCGCCTCGATGCTGTGGCGGGTGAACCGCAAGCCGTTCGAAGTGACGGTGCAGGGTCTCTCCAGCTTCGGCGGCCGCAAGCCGCGCGCCGTCGTTGCCAACGTCGCGCCGAGCCGCCCCCTGATCGAGCTGCAGGCCGAGCTCGAGCGGCTCATGCAGCGGATCGGGCTCGATCCGGAGGGCCGCAAATTCGTGCCCCACGTCACGCTGGCGCGGCTGCACGATGCGTCGAGCCAGGACGTCGCCGACTATCTCTCCGTCCGCGGCTATTTCCCGAGCCGCGTGTTCATGGCCGAGCGCTTCGTGCTGTTTTCGTCGCGTGCCTCGACCGGCGGCGGGCCCTATGTGGTCGAGGACGCCTACGACCTCTCGCCGGGGGTGAGGTCTGCAGCGGGGTCGTTCAAGCCAGCCGTTCGCTGAGGCCGGGAGCGAAGACGAACGTCGTTAGCCCCGGACTAACGATCACGGCGGCGTTTGCGTGCCATATACCACGACCACACGGCTCCGACGCATGGCGGCTTCCACCATTTGCGGATTGCATTTTGCGTAAGTCTCATGACCTAGAGTGGGCTCATGCTGTCCACTCCGTCAGACGCGTTCCGCGCGCAATATCAGTCTTTGGTCGATACCGGTGCGATCGAGGCCGACCTCGCCCAGGCCGAGGTCGCCGACGCCCTGGCGGCGCTGGAGCGCCGGCTCTCCACCTACAAGCCCACGCGCAAGCAAGGCTTGTTGGGCCGCCTTTTTGCCGACAAGAGCGAGCCGCCGAACGGCCTCTATGTCCATGGCGAGGTCGGGCGCGGCAAGACCATGCTGATGGACCTGTTCTTCCAGAACTGTCCCGTCGAGCACAAGCGCCGCGCGCATTTTCACGAATTCATGGCCGAGGTGCATGAGCGCATCTACGGCTACCGCCAGAACATCGCGCGCGGCGAACTCGCCGATGCCGATGTGATCGGTCTCACGGCGCAGGCGATCTTCGATCAGGCCTGGCTGCTCTGTTTCGACGAATTCCATGTCACCGACATCGCCGACGCGATGATCCTGGGACGTCTGTTCGCCAGGCTGTTCGAGCTCGGCACGGTGGTGGTGGCGACCTCCAACGTCGCGCCTGAAGACCTCTACAAAGGCGGCCTCAACCGCGCGCTGTTCCTGCCCTTCATCAAGCAGATTGCCGACCACATGGACGTGATGCGGCTGGACGCGCGCACCGATTTCCGGCTGGAGAAGCTGGCCGGCGTGAAGATGTGGCTGGTGCCGGCCGATGTCGACGCGCGAGCGGCGCTCGACAAGGCCTGGGCGCGGCTCACGGGCCATGCCAAGTGCAAGCCGCGCGACATGACGATCAAGGGGCGCATCCTGCACGTCCCGTGCTCCGCCAACGGCGTCGCCCGCTTCGATTTTGCCGATCTCTGCGAGAAGCCGCTGGCGGCCTCGGACTATCTGCGGCTCGCGCACGACTATCATACGATCCTGATCGATCACGTTCCGGTCATGGATCTGGCCGAGCGCAATGCCGCCAAGCGGTTCATCACCCTGATCGATACGCTCTACGACAACGCCGTGAAGCTGATCGCCTCCGCCGAAGCCGACCCGATTTCGCTCTACGTCGCGACCGAGGGCACCGAGGCCATGGAGTTCAAGCGGACCACCTCGCGCCTGATCGAGATGGGTTCGGACTCCTATCTGGCCCTGCCGCACGGGCGGAAGGACTCGGCGGCATCTGGGACTTCCACGGGGTTGGTCGAAACCTGACAAATACTGGAGTTTTGGCGAACGCCAGCCGCCGGGCACACAGCCGCGAAAAGGCCACGCCAATCATGCTGAAAGGATCATCAGCAGCCGTCGCCCGGTCCTGATCGAAATCAAGGCAGGCCCGTCAATTGGCCATAGCTTGACTTGAACGGCCGGGGCGAAAGGGATAACCACCAGTCGACTTTTCAACCTCCCTCACTCCTTCGGGTTCAAAGGAAAATTTGCCATGGCGCGCGACAAGATTGCTTTGATTGGCTCCGGTCAGATCGGCGGAACGCTGGCTCACCTCGTCGGCCTCAAGGAGCTCGGCGACGTCGTGATGTTCGACATTGCCGAAGGCGTTCCGCAGGGCAAGGCGCTCGACATCGCCCAGTCATCGCCGGTCGACGGCTTCGACGCGCACTACACCGGCGCCAACTCCTATGAGGCGCTCGACAACGCCAAGGTGTGCATCGTTACGGCGGGCGTACCGCGCAAGCCGGGCATGAGCCGCGACGACCTCTTGTCGATCAACCTGAAGGTGATGGAGCAGGTCGGCGCCGGCATCAAGAAGTACGCGCCCGACGCCTTCGTCATCTGCATCACCAATCCGCTCGACGCGATGGTCTGGGCGCTGCAGAAGGCCTCGGGGCTTCCGGCCAAGAAGGTCGTCGGCATGGCCGGCGTGCTCGACTCGGCGCGTTTCCGCTACTTCCTGGCTGATGAGTTCAACGTCTCGGTCGAGGACGTCACCGCCTTCGTGCTTGGCGGTCATGGCGACACCATGGTTCCGCTGACCAAGTACTCGACCGTTGCCGGCATTCCGCTGCCCGACCTCGTCAAGATGGGCTGGACGTCGCAGGCCCGCATCGACGAGATCGTCGATCGCACCCGCAACGGCGGCGCCGAGATCGTCAACCTGCTGAAGACCGGCTCCGCCTACTACGCTCCGGCGGCGTCGGCGATCGCAATGGCCGAGAGCTATCTGCGCGACAAGAAGCGGGTGCTGCCCTGCGCGGCGCATCTCAACGGCGAGTTCGGCGTCAAGGACATGTATGTCGGCGTGCCCGTCGTGATCGGCTCCAAGGGTGTCGAGCGCATCGTCGAGATCGAGCTCGCCGGCAAGGACCGCGAGGCGTTCGACAAGTCGGTCGCCGCCGTGCAGGGCCTGGTCGACGCCTGCAAGAAGATCGCGCCCGACCTGCTCGGCCGCTGATCAGGGGTCATTCACGGGGCGTAATCTCGCCCACATCGAGTTGCAGGATGTTTGGTATATGGTATACCAGACATCCTAACAACAATTCTGGTCGTCACCCCATCGCGGGTTCGGGGAGCAAGCGCTTATGAACATTCACGAATATCAGGCCAAGGCACTGCTGCACGAGTTCGGCGTGCCGATTTCCAAGGGCGTGCCGGTTCTCCGTCCGGAGGACGCGGATGCGGCGGCGAAGACGCTCGGTGGCCCGGTCTGGGTCGTGAAGAGCCAGATCCACGCCGGTGGCCGTGGCAAGGGCAAGTTCAAGGAGGCCTCGGCCGGCGACAAGGGTGGCGTCCGCCTCGCCAAGTCGATCGACGAGGTCAACACTTTCGCCAAGCAGATGCTGGGCGCGACGCTGGTGACCGTGCAGACCGGCCCCGACGGCAAGCAGGTCAATCGCCTCTACATCGAGGACGGCTCGGATATCGACAAGGAGTTCTATCTGTCGCTGCTGGTCGACCGCGAGACCTCGAGGGTCGCCTTCGTGGTGTCGACCGAAGGCGGCGTCAACATCGAGGACGTCGCCCACGAGACCCCCGAGAAGATCGTGACCTTCTCGGTCGACCCGGCCACCGGCGTCATGGGCCATCACGGCCGCGCCGTCGCCAAGGCGCTGAAGCTCTCCGGCGACCTCGCCAAGCAGGCCGAGAAGCTCACCACCCAACTCTACAATGCGTTCGTCGCCAAGGACATGGCGATGCTCGAGATCAACCCGCTGGTCGTCACCAAGCAGGGCCAGCTGCGCGTGCTCGACGCCAAGGTGTCGTTCGACTCCAACGCGCTGTTCAAGCACCCGGAAGTCGTCGCGCTGCGTGACGAGACCGAGGAAGATGCCAAGGAGATCGAGGCCTCCAAATACGACCTCAACTACGTTGCGCTCGACGGCACCATCGGCTGCATGGTCAACGGCGCCGGCCTTGCCATGGCGACGATGGACATCATCAAGCTCTACGGCATGGAGCCCGCCAACTTCCTCGACGTCGGCGGTGGCGCCAGCAAGGAGAAGGTCGCGGCGGCGTTCAAGATCATCACCGCCGACCCGAACGTGAAGGGCATCCTGGTCAACATCTTCGGCGGCATCATGAAGTGCGATGTCATCGCCGAGGGCGTCGTGGCCGCGGTCAAGGAAGTCGGCCTGAAGGTGCCGCTCGTGGTGCGCCTCGAAGGCACCAATGTCGATCTCGGCAAGAAGATCATCAGCGAGTCCGGTCTGAACGTGTTGCCCGCCGACAATCTCGACGACGCCGCGCAGAAGATCGTCAAGGCCGTCAAGGGAGGCTGAGCGCCGGTCCAGGCGCTCGCTCATTCCTCACCGCAACGCTTTTAGAGAAAGCACGATGTCCATCCTCATCGCCAAGAACACCAAGGTCATCTGCCAGGGCTTCACTGGCAAGAACGGCACCTTCCACTCCGAGGCGGCGATCGCCTACGGCACCAAGATGGTCGGCGGCACGTCGCCGGGCAAAGGCGGCTCGACCCACCTCGGCCTGCCCGTGTTCGACACCGTCAAGGAGGCCCGCGAGGCCACCGGGGCCGACGCCTCGGTGATCTACGTCCCGCCGCCGGGCGCCGCCGACGCGATCTGCGAGGCGATCGACGCCGAGGTCCCGCTGATCGTCTGCATCACCGAGGGCATCCCGGTGCTGGACATGGTCCGCGTCAAGCGCTCGCTGCAGGGCTCCAAGTCGCGCCTGATCGGGCCGAACTGCCCGGGCGTGATGACCGCCGGCGAGTGCAAGATCGGCATCATGCCGGCCAACATCTTCAAGCCCGGTTCGGTCGGCATCGTGTCGCGCTCCGGCACGCTGACCTACGAGGCGGTGTTCCAGACCACCTCGGAAGGTCTCGGCCAGACCACGGCGGTCGGCATCGGCGGTGATCCGGTCAAGGGCACCGAGTTCATCGACATGCTCGAGATGTTCCTGGCTGACCCCAAGACCACCTCGATCATCATGATCGGTGAGATCGGTGGCTCGGCCGAGGAGGACGCGGCGCAGTTCATCAAGGACGAAGCCAAGCGCGGTCGCAAGAAACCGATGGTGGGATTCATCGCCGGCGTCACCGCGCCTCCCGGCCGTCGCATGGGTCATGCCGGCGCGATCATCTCCGGCGGCAAGGGCGATGCCGGCTCGAAGACGGCCGCGATGGAAGCGGCTGGTATTACCGTGTCGCCGTCGCCTGCGCGGCTCGGAAAGACGCTTGTCGAAAAATTGAAATCCTGATTCAGGACTTAGTGCTTTTCGGCGCGAATATTTACAATAAATAAGGTAAACGGTCCTAACCCGAGCCTGATCCGCGTCCCCCGCGGGTCAGGCATTGCGCCGTTTTGATTGGGCGCATCGAAATTACCAGGACGCCACCATGTCTCGCCAAGATGCGAACGCCGCCTTCGCCCTGTCGTCTTTTCTGCAGGGCACCAATGCCACCTACATCGATGAGATCTACGCCCGCTACGAGAAGGATCCCGCTTCGGTCGACCCGGAATGGCAGGAGTTCTTCAAGAGCCTGAAGGATGCGCCGGCCGACGTGCAGAAGAATGCGTCGGGCCCCTCCTGGGCGCGCAGCAACTGGCCGGTCTCCCCCCGGGACGAATTGACCTCGGCGCTGGACGGCAACTGGGCCGTCGTCGAGAAGAAGGTCGGCGAGAAGATTGCGCAGAAGGCTCAGGCCAAGGGCGTCGAATTGTCGGCGGCCGACGTCAACCAGGCCACCCGCGACTCCGTCCGCGCGTTGATGCTGATCCGCGCCTACCGCATGCGCGGCCACTTCCACGCCAAGCTCGATCCGCTCGGCATCGAGGCGCCGCGCAACCGCGAGGAGCTGGACCCGCGCTCCTACGGTTTCACCGAGGCCGACTACGACCGCAAGATCTTCCTCGATCACGTGCTCGGCCTCGAATACGGCAGCTTGCGCGAGATCGTCGCGATCTGCGAGCGCACCTATTGCCAGACGCTTGGCGTCGAGTTCATGCACATCACGAACGCGGCGCAGAAGGCCTGGATCCAGGAGCGCATCGAGGGGCCGGACAAGGAGATCTCGTTCACCCGTGAGGGCCGTCGCGCGATTCTGCAGAAGCTGATCGAATCCGAAGGCTTCGAGAAGTTCTGCGACGTCAAGTTCACCGGCACCAAGCGCTTCGGTCTCGACGGCGGCGAGTCGCTGATCCCGGCGCTGGAGCAGATCATCAAGCGCGGCGGCAATCTCGGCGTGAAGGAGATCGTGCTGGGCATGCCGCATCGCGGCCGCCTCAACGTGCTGACCCAGGTCATGGGCAAGCCGCATCGCGCGCTGTTCCACGAGTTCAAGGGCGGCTCGGCCAATCCCGACGCGGTCGAAGGCTCCGGCGACGTCAAGTACCACCTCGGCGCCTCCTCGGACCGCGAGTTCGACGGCAATCGCATCCACCTGTCGCTGACCGCCAACCCCTCGCATCTCGAGATCGTCGACCCCGTGGTGCTCGGCAAGGTCCGCGCCAAGCAGGACCAGCACGGCGATCCGCCCGACATGCGCATCTCGGTGCTGCCGCTCTTGATGCATGGCGACGCTGCGTTCGCCGGCCAGGGCGTGGTGGCGGAGTGCTTCGCGCTGTCGGATCTGAAAGGCTACCGGACCGGTGGCTCGATTCATTTCATCGTCAACAACCAGATCGGCTTCACGACCTATCCGCGCTATTCGCGCTCGTCGCCCTATCCGTCCGACGTCGCCAAGATGATCGATGCGCCGATCTTCCACGTGAACGGTGACGATCCTGAAGCGGTGGTGTTCGCGGCCAAGGTCGCGACCGAGTTCCGGCAGAAGTTCCACAAGCCGGTCGTCATCGACATGTTCTGCTACCGCAGGCATGGCCACAACGAAGGTGACGAGCCGGCTTTCACCCAGCCGGTGATGTACAAGAAGATCGCCGGCCATCCGTCGACCTTGGAGATCTACTCCAAGCGGCTGGTCGCCGAAGGCGTGATGACCGAGGGCGAGGTCGACAAGGCCAAGGCCGACTGGCGCGCCCGTCTCGACGCCGAGTTCGAGGCCGGCACGAGCTATCGTCCGAACAAGGCCGACTGGCTCGACGGCAAGTGGGCGGGTTTCAAGTCCGCCGACCAGGAGGAGGAGGCGCGCCGCGGCGTCACCGGCGTCGAGATCGACCGCCTCAAGGAGATCGGCCGCAAGATCACCAAGGTGCCGGACGGCTTCCGCCTGCATCGGACGATCCAGCGTTTCCTCGAGAACCGCGCCAAGGCGATCGAGAGCGGCATCGGGCTCGACTGGGCGACCGGCGAGGCGCTGGCGTACTGCTCGCTGCTGCTCGAAGGCCACAAGGTTCGCCTCTCCGGCCAGGACAGCGAGCGCGGCACCTTCTCGCAGCGCCATTCGGTGCTGATCGATCAGGAGGACGAGAGCCGCTACACGCCGTTCAACCATCTGGCGCCGGAGCAGGGCCACTTCGAGGTCATCAACTCGCTGCTGTCCGAAGAAGCCGTGCTCGGCTTCGAATACGGCTATTCGCTCGCAGAGCCGACCGCGCTGACCCTGTGGGAGGCGCAGTTCGGCGACTTCGCCAACGGCGCTCAGGTGTTGTTCGACCAGTTCATCTCGTCGGGCGAGCGCAAATGGTTGCGCATGTCCGGCCTGGTCTGCCTGCTGCCGCACGGCTATGAGGGCCAGGGCCCCGAGCATTCCTCGGCACGCCTCGAGCGCTATCTGCAGATGTGCGCCGAGGACAACATGCAGGTGGTCTATCCGACCACGCCGGCAAACTACTTCCACGTGCTGCGCCGCCAGCTGCATCGCGAGATCCGCAAGCCGCTGATCGTGATGACGCCGAAATCGCTGCTGCGCCACAAGCGCGCGGTGTCTCGGCTCGAGGAGCTCGCCAAGGGCACCACGTTCCACCGCATCCTGTACGATGACGCCCAGATGCAGGCGGACGACAAGACCAAGCTGGTGCCGGACGACCAGATCCGCCGCATCGTGCTGTGCTCGGGCAAGGTGTATTACGATCTCTACGACGAGCGCGAGAAGCGCGGGCTCAACGACGTCTACCTGATGCGCGTCGAGCAGCTCTATCCGGTGCCACTCAAGGCGCTGGTCGCCGAGCTCGGCCGCTTCAAGAACGCAGAAGTCGTGTGGTGTCAGGAAGAGCCGCGCAACATGGGCGCGTGGCACTTCATCGAGCCGTATCTCGAGTGGGTGCTGAACCAGACCGGCGGCAAGAGCAAGCGTCCGCGCTATGCCGGCCGTGCTGCGTCGGCCGCGACCGCCACGGGCCTGATGTCCAAGCATCTCGCCCAGCTGAAGGCGCTGCTCGACGAAGCCCTGAACTGAACCTGCCTTTTTTGACGCGCCCCGCAATCTGCGGGGCGCAAGTACATCGCGTTGATCGTCCGTCCCGCATCGCTTGCTCGCCGCAAGGCGATGGCGGACCGGCTTTATGACCGCACGGGTTATTGAGGATAAAGACCATGACTGAAATTCGCGTTCCGACGCTGGGTGAATCCGTCACCGAAGCCACCATCGGCCGCTGGTTCAAGAAGGCAGGCGACGCCGTGGCGGTCGACGAGCCCCTCGTCGAGCTCGAGACCGACAAGGTCACGATCGAGGTGCCCGCGCCTTCGGCCGGCACCTTGGGCGAGATCATCGCCAAGGATGGCGAGACGGTCGCCGTCGGCGCGCTGCTCGGCCAGATCACGGATGGCGCCGTGGCTGCCAAGCCCGCCGCTGCTGCTCCGGCTCCGGCGAAGCCGGCTGCCGCTGCGCCGCCGGCTGCGGCTCCCGCCCCTGCCAAGGCGCTGCCCGCCGATACCCCGCAGGCGCCGTCGGTTCGCAAGCTCTCGGCTGAGAGCGGCGTCGATGCGACCACCGTGCCGGGCTCCGGCAAGGACGGCCGCGTCACCAAGGGCGACATGCTGGCCGCCATCGAGCGCGCAGCGTCCGCGCCGACCCCGGTCAATCAGCCCGCCGCCTCGGTCCAGGTGCGTGCGCCGTCGCCGGCCGACGACGCCGCGCGCGAGGAGCGCGTGAAGATGACGCGGCTGCGCCAGACCATCGCGCGCCGCCTCAAGGACGTGCAGAACACCGCGGCGATGCTGACGACCTTCAACGAGGTCGACATGACCAACGTCATGGCGCTGCGCAGCCAGTACAAGGACGTGTTCGAGAAGAAGCACGGCTCCAAGCTCGGCTTCATGGGCTTCTTCACCAAGGCCGTGGTGCAGGCGCTCAAGGACATCCCGGCGGTCAACGCCGAGATCGACGGCACCGACCTGATCTACAAGAACTACTATCACATCGGCGTCGCCGTCGGCACCGACAAGGGCCTGGTCGTGCCCGTCGTGCGCGACTGCGACCACAAGTCGATCGCCGACATCGAGAAGGGCATCGCCGATTTCGGCCGCCGCGCCCGTGACGGCCAGCTCAAGATCGACGAGATGCAGGGCGGCACCTTCACCATCACCAATGGCGGCATCTACGGCTCGCTGATGTCGACCCCGATCCTGAACGCGCCGCAGTCCGGCATCCTCGGCATGCACAAGATCCAGGAGCGCCCGGTGGTGGTCGGCGGCAAGATCGAAGTCCGCCCGATGATGTATCTGGCGCTGTCCTACGATCACCGCGTCATCGACGGCAAGGAAGCCGTGACGTTCCTGGTGCGAGTCAAGGAAAGCCTGGAGGATCCGGCACGGCTCGTGCTGGATCTCTGAGGGCACGCGACGACTTGAAGACATGAGGCGCGCTTCATGAGCGCGCCTCAGACCTAACGGGGGCCATCATGACCGACAGGGTTGCAGTGATCACCGGCGGCAGCCGCGGCATCGGCCGCGCCACCGCCATCGCCGCCGCATCGCGCGGCTTCAAGATCGTGGTCGGCTACGCCTCCAACGAGGCCGCCGCGCAGAGCACGGTGGCCGCGATCGAGGCCAAGAACGGCAAGGCCATCGCAGTCAAATGCGACGTCGGCCGCGAGCACGACATCCTCGCTCTGTTCAAGGCGGCGGACAAGTTCGGCACGCTCGGCGCGCTCATCAACAATGCCGGCATCGTCGGTCCGACCACGCGCGTCGACGAGATGAGCGCGGAGCGCATCGAGCGTTTGATGGCGGTCAACGTCACCGGCAGCATCCTGTGCGCACGTGAGGCGGTGAAGCGCATGTCGACGCGGCATGGCGGACAGGGCGGCGTGATCATCAACCTGTCCTCGGTCGCCGCCAAGCTCGGCTCGCCGAATACCTACGTCGATTATGCGGCGTCGAAGGGCGCGATCGATTCCTTCACCGTCGGCCTCGGTCACGAGGTCGCCAATGAAGGCATCCGCGTCGCCGCCATTCGCCCAGGGCTGATCGACACTGATATCCACGCCTCCGGCGGCGAGCCCGATCGCGCCCATCGTCTCGCCCCGCTGGTGCCGATGAAGCGCGTCGGCACCGCGGAGGAAATCGCCAATGCCATCGTCTGGCTGCTGTCGGACGAGGCTTCCTATGTCACTTCGGCCATTCTCGACGTGTCGGGCGGACGCTGACGACCGTCGCTATCTCTGACTTGCAAGCTTACGGAACATTCGATCATGGCATCCTACGATCTCGTCGTCATCGGCACCGGACCCGGTGGTTATGTTTGCGCCATCCGCGCAGCACAGCTCGGCATGAAGGTGGCCGTGGTCGAGAAGAACGCCACCCTCGGCGGCACCTGTCTCAATGTCGGCTGCATGCCGTCGAAGGCGCTGCTGCACGCCTCGGAGCTGTTCGAGGAAGCCGGGCACTCCTTCGCCAAGATGGGCATCAAGGTGCCCCAGCCCGAGATCGATCTGCCGGCGATGATGAACTTCAAGCAGCAGGGCATTGACGGCAACGTCAAGGGCGTCGAGTTCCTGATGAAGAAGAACAAGATCGACGTGCTCGTGGGCAAGGGCAAGATCCTCGGCACCGGCAAACTGCAGGTCACCGGCAATGACGGCGCCGTGCAGACCGTCGAGACCAAGAACATCGTGATCGCGACGGGCTCGGACATCGCGCGGCTCAAGGGCATCGAGATCGATGAGAAGCGCATCGTGTCCTCGACCGGAGCTCTGTCGCTGGACAAGGTGCCTTCGACGCTCTTGGTGGTCGGCGCCGGCGTGATCGGGCTCGAACTCGGCTCGGTGTGGCGCCGCCTCGGCGCCAAGGTCACCGTGGTCGAATTCCTCGATCGCATCCTGCCCGGCATGGATGGCGAGATCGCCAAGCAGTTCCAACGAATCCTCGAGAAGCAGGGCTTTGCGTTCAAGCTCGGTGCCAAGGTGACCGGTGTCGACACCTCTGGCACGACGCTCTCGGCCATGATCGAGCCGGCGGCCGGCGGCGCGGCCGAGAAGATCGAAGCCGACGTGGTGCTCGTGGCGATCGGCCGCGTGCCCTACACCGAGGGACTCGGGCTGCAGGAAGCGGGCGTCGCGCTCGACAACCGCGGCCGCGTCCAGATCGACCATCATTTCGCGACCAGCGTGCCCGGCGTCTACGCCATCGGCGACGTCGTTGCAGGGCCGATGCTCGCGCACAAGGCGGAGGACGAGGGCGTCGCGGTGGCCGAGATCCTCGCGGGCCAGGCCGGGCACGTGAACTACGACGTCATTCCAGGCGTGGTCTACACGACGCCCGAAGTGGCCTCCGTCGGCAAGACCGAGGACGAGCTGAAGCAGGCCGGCGTCGCCTATACCGTCGGGAAGTTTCCGTTTACCGCGAATGGCCGTTCCAAGGTCAACCAGACCACTGACGGTTTCGTGAAGATCCTAGCCGATGCGAAGACGGATCGCGTGCTCGGCGCCCATATCATCGGCCGCGAGGCCGGGGAAATCATTCACGAGGCCGCCGTATTGATGGAGTTCGGTGGCTCTGCCGAGGATCTCGCGCGCACCTGCCACGCGCATCCGACACGGTCGGAGGCCGTGAAGGAAGCCGCGCTTGCGGTGGGTAAGCGGGCCATCCATATGTGATGGACGCCCGGAGGCGCCTTCGGTGGGTGCGACAAAACGCCCGCTTTTGACGCTGAACCGAACGGCAAGGCGCGAGGTCGTATCGTCATAGCGGCCTCAACCCGCGAGGCCTGGCGGAGATGGAGTCCGATGCTGCGCCGCCTGCTTCAGCCGTTCTGGGTTCTGCTCGCGATCATCTTCCTGATCGAAGCTTGGCTGTGGGACCATCTCGAGCCGATCGTGGCGCGCATCGTCGCCGCGGTACCGCTGCGTAGCTTCAAGCACTGGCTGGCCGCGCGCATCGAGACCCTGTCGCCGGCGCTGACCCTGATCGTCTTCGTCGTGCCGGTCGTGCTGCTGTTTCCGCTCAAGCTGATCGGCATGTGGCTTTTGATGCACCAGCAGTGGAAGTTTGCGCTGGCCACGATCGTGTTCGGCAAGATCGTCGGTGTCGGCGTCACCGCCTTCATCTTCGATGTGACGCGCAGCAAGCTGCTGCAGATGTCCTGGTTCGCGTGGCTCTACGAGGCCGTGCTCGCGCTGCGCAGGAAAGCCGCGGCGCTGGTCGATCCTATCAAGCAGCGCATCCGCGAGATCATCCACGGCAATGCCGATGGCTGGTCATCGCGCGTGCTGCGCGTGATCATGCGCTTCCGCAGGAGCGTGCAGCAGGCGCGGTAGTGGTGGTCGCGACGTCGCAAGCCAGTTGCTGTCGCTGACCTCAGTGCAGATGCAAGAGATGCGGCTGGAACAGGCCGAGCAGCGTCATGGCAATACCGATCAGCGCGAGCCCTCCGGAGGCCCAGGCCAGAACGATCATTCCCGTGATGATCGTCGCCGACGCCAGCACGATGCCGATCTGGAAGGCGGCCGACGCGAGCTCATAGTGGTGGTACTTTGCCGTCGCCTCGTCGCGTTCGTGCTCGGCATGCTTGGCGCGCTCGGCGAGTTGCTCGCTGCCTTCGCCGGTTTCGGGCTCGGAGCGATAGCGCGCAGCATTCTTCTGCCAATCGTCGATCTGCTTCTGCAACGCCGCCTTGGCCGCCTCGTCAGGCAGCGCCGGCAAGCTCAGTTTGCCCTGCTCGGCGGCGGTCTGCACCACGGTGCGGCGAACGGTCTTGGCCTGGAAGAAGGCCCAGAGGTTGGAGGCCTCGACGTTCTTGCTGATCGATTCGGTCTGCGCGCCCTTGCCGAGCGTTTCGGACAGCGCCAGGAACAGGGCTATGACGGCGATCAGCAGCGCGATCTTCTTGTTTTCGCCGGACGCGTGCTCGGCATGCTCCGCATGCTCCATGCTCTCATGTGCGCTCATCTGTCCCCTCCGGATCAAGCAGCCAAGACGATTGCCGGAACCGGGGGGACAGCGCAAGCGAAACGATATGAACGAAAAATGTCACCGTCGCGGATGCGCTGACGCGTAGACCTGCAGCAGGCGCTCCGAATCGATGCCGGTATAGATCTGCGTCGTCGACAGCGAGGCGTGGCCGAGCAGCTCTTGGATCGCGCGCAGGTCGCCGCCGCGCGACAACAGGTGCGTCGCGAAGGAATGGCGCAGCGCGTGCGGCGTGGCGCTGTCCGGCAGGCCCAGCGCGCCGCGCAGCCGCTCCATCGCGAGCTGGATGATGCGCGGGCTCAACGGACCGCCCTTGGCGCCGAGAAACATCGGCCCCTCCGCAGGCAGCGGGTACGGACAAAGCCTGGCATACTCGTCGATCAGCTGCAGCACGTTCTGCAGCACCGGCACCATCCGGGTCTTGTTGCCCTTGCCGGTCACCACCAGCACGTCGCCTTCGCCGGGACGCGGCACCTCGCGGCGTTTCAGGCCGAGCGCCTCGGAGATGCGCAGGCCGGAGCCATACAGCAGCGCCATCACCGCGGCGTCGCGTGCCAGCACCCAGGTCTCGCGGGTCTCGCCGGCGCGCTCGTCGGCATCGGCGAGGCGCTTGGCGGCGTCCATCGGCAGCGGCTTCGGCAGGCTCTTGGCGATCTTTGGCGCGCGGATTCCTGAGAGGGCGCCGACCTTGCCCGTGCCCTCGCGCTCCAGAAAGCGCCCGAACGAGCGCAGGCCCGCCAAGGTTCGCATCAGGGAACGTCCGGCGATGTCGTCGGCGCGGCGCATCGCCATGAAAGCCCGGATGTCGGCGGCCTCCAGCCCGGCGAAGCGCACCAGCGTCACCGGCTCGCCCCAATGGATGCAGAGGAATTGCAGGCACTGCCGGAGGTCACGGGCGTAGGCCTCGACCGTCTTCGGGGACAGCCGGCGCTCGCTGCGCAGATGCGCCAGCCACTGCATCATGGCCTGGACGACGCCCTCGTCGGCGCCGAGGAGGGCGGTGGCCTCAGACTCTTCGTCCGTGTCCGCGTGAGTCGGCTCTGTTTGCTTTGCCATGGCGTCCGTGCCCACGGATGGGTCGCTGTGAAGCGTTGTCGATCGCCGCGAACTCGGTTTGCGCCTCTCCCCGCAAGAGCGGGAAGAGGGAGTGCAATGGCGCTCGCGGGAACAGCTCGATCTCATCTCGTCGAGTCATGTATATCGCACTGTCGTCCTTTACCGTTCGCTAACTTTGCCGGACGGCTTTCGCTTCAGCCAGAGCAAGGCTATCTCCGCCCTCATGGACCGCGCGACCGACCTCTTTCCAGGTGCAGCCAGCACGACCGGCGTGGTCGACGTGCTGGTTCCGGTCGCGCTCGACCACACCTATTCCTACCGCGTGCCGCGCGGCATGGATCTGAAGCCGGGCGATATCGTCGGCGTGCCGCTCGGGCCGCGCGAGGTACTGGCGGTGGTGTGGGCGGAGAATGCCAATCCGGATCCGCGGCTGCACAACCGGCTCAAGGATGTCAGCGAGAAGCTCGAGGTGCCGCCCCTCAAGCCGGAGCTGCGCTCGCTGGTCGACTGGGTCGCCAATTACACGCTGTCGCCGCGCGGCATGGTGCTGCGGATGTGCCTGCGCATGGGCGAGCATCTTGGCCCGGAGCGTGTCCGGCTCGGCGTCCGCCTGGTCGGCGAGCCGCCCAAGCGGCTGACGCCGGCGCGGCGGCGGGTCATCGAGGCGGTGTCCGACGGTCTGCTGCATGGAAAGTCCGACCTCGTCCGCGAGATCGGCGTCTCCAGCAGCGTGATCGACGGCCTGGTCGACGAGGGGACCCTCACGGTCGAGGCGATGCCGCGTGCGCTGCCGCCGCCGGCGCCCGATCCGTCGTTCGCGCAGCCCGAGTTCTTCGACGCGCAGCTGGCCGGCGTCGCGGCGATGCGGGCGCTGGCCGCCGATGGCGGCTTCCAGGTCGCGCTGCTCGACGGCGTCACCGGCTCCGGCAAGACCGAAGTCTATTTCGAGGCGGTGGCCGAGACCGTCCGCCGCGGCCGGCAGTCGCTGATCCTGATGCCTGAGATTTCGCTCACCGGCCAGTTCCTCGACCGCTTCTCGCGCCGCTTCGGCGTGCGGCCGCTGGAATGGCATTCCGAGCTGACCCCGCGCACGCGCCAGCGCAACTGGGCGGCGATCGCCGCCGGCGAGGCGCCGGTCGTGGTCGGCGCCCGCTCGGCGCTGTTCCTGCCCTATGCCGATCTCGGCCTGATCGTCGTCGATGAGGAGCACGATCAGGCCTACAAGCAGGACGAGGGCGCGCACTACCACGCCCGCGACATGGCGGTGGTGCGCGGCCACATCGCCAAATTTCCGGTGGTGCTGGCCTCGGCCACCCCCTCGGTCGAGACCGAGGTCAATGCCCGCAAGGGCCGCTATCAGCGCGTCGCGCTGCCGTCGCGGTTCGGCGGCCAGCACATGCCGCATATCGAGGCCATCGATCTCCGGCGCGAGCCGCCGCCGCGCGGCCGCTACATCTCGCCGCGGCTCGCCGGCGAGATCCGCACCGCGATCGAGCGCGGCGAGCAGGCGCTGCTGTTCCTGAACCGCCGCGGCTATGCGCCGCTGACCCTGTGCCGCGCCTGCGGCCATCGCTTCGCCTGCACCATCTGCGACGCGTGGCTGGTCGATCATCGCTTTCGCCAGCGCCTCGTCTGTCACCATTGCGGGTTCTCGATGCCGCGGCCGCCGACCTGCCCGCATTGCGCGGCCGAGGAATCGCTGGTCGCGGTGGGGCCCGGCGTGGAGCGGCTGCAGGAGGAGGCGGCGGCGCTGTTTCCTGAGGCGCGCAGCATGGTGCTGTCGAGCGACCTGATCACCTCGATCGAAACCATGCGCGCCGAGCTGACCGAGATCGCCGAAGGCCGCGTCGACCTGATCATCGGCACCCAGCTCGTCGCCAAGGGCCACAACTTTCCGCGGCTCAATCTGGTCGGGGTGGTCGATGCCGATCTCGGCCTCGGCAATGGCGATCCGCGCGCCGCCGAGCGCACCTGGCAGCTTTTGAACCAGGTGATCGGCCGCGCCGGCCGCGAGCAGGGGCGGGGTCGCGGCTATCTGCAGACCCACCAGCCCGAGCACCCCGTCATGAAGGCGCTGGTCGCCTGCGACCGCGAAGCTTTCTACACCAGCGAAATCGACGCGCGCGAGCGCACCGGCTATCCGCCGTTCGGCCGGCTGGCGAGCCTGATCATCTCGGCGGGGGATCGGCCTACTGCCGAAGGCTTCGCCCGCCGGCTGGTCGCGTCAGCGCCGCGTGAGGAGGGCGTGTTGCTGCTCGGCCCGGCCGAGGCGCCGCTCGCGGTGATCAAGGGCCGCTACCGCTTCCGGCTGCTGCTCAAGTCGGCCCGTAATTTCGATCTGTCGGATTATCTGCGCCACTGGCTGGCGCATGCCGAGAAGCCCAAGGGCAATCTCAAGCTCGAGGTCGACGTCGACCCGCAGAGCTTCCTCTGAGCTGCTCGCGGTCTTGCGGACTCGGCGCGCGGCCGGCAATCTCGGATGATGTCCACGCTGCCATGGATCGCCGCCTTTCTTCTCGGTGCTCTTGCGCCTGCGGCGCTATTTGCAGCGATCTCCGGCAAGGCGTCCCAAATGTTGCCGCTGGCCTTCGCGGTCACGATTGGCCACGCGCTCATTCTCGGCGTCCCGGTTGCACTGCTCTATCGCTGGAAGCGGTGGAAGCGTCTGTGGGCTGCGGTCGCCGGCGCGGCGTTGATCGGAATGATTCCGGTCGGCATCCTGACCTGGCCACTCGATCCATCCAGCCGCGGTTGGGATTCGGTGAATGATGTCGTCCAATGGGTCGACGGCATCCCGACCTTGGCTGGCTGGATCTCATATGCAGAGTTGCTGGCGTGGATGGCGGTGCTGGGCGCGATCGGCGGCCTTATCTTCTGGCTGACGCTGCGCTGTTGCGGATTGATACCGGGGGATGCGCAGACGAGTTTCAGGCCCCGGCTCGGTCTTTTGCTCGCCTCGCTTGCCGTCGCCGCATCGGGATCGGTGGCAGCGCTCCCGATGCTCTCGGCGGACCGTTCTTGTCACAATGTGTTTCGGGACGGGCAGCGTTCCGTCAGCGCCGTCGTCAATATCGATCTCGATATCGTGCAGGCGGATTGGCGGGATCTCGCGAAGCTCCTGGAGCAGTTCGGCCAGTCGCGGCAGATGTCGTTCCGGGACCTCAGCCAGAGCCAGGCCCCGACGGTCGATATGCTCTACCTGTCGCTCTGTGCCGAGGACAGTCCGGTGATCTCAATCGATGAGCAGCACTGGCACACCGATCGGCTTCCTCCCAGTAACAGGGGGGTCGGTGTCAGGATCTACGACCCGCGTGGTGGCCACGATTGGCCGGCGCTCGCGCGCGAACTGGTTGCGGCGTTGGACGGCAGGTGGAGCGGAAAGGTTCGCTTTCGCGACTATGGCGGCCGCCTCGTTCCGGCACCTTCCGAACTGTCCTCTCCAAGAGGTGCGCCGCCGGGATAGGCGCGTCGGTCGACGGAAGTGCTCTTCATCCTTGCGAGCGTCGCAATCGAGCACGCTGACGACCGGCAGAACTCGGACTGCCTCGGCGCTCCGCCCCGACTCGCTCCTCAGCACGCTGACGCGCGACTGCATCCACAAAGCTGATGCAGCGCCGATCAGCCGTGCTGAGGGAGGAAGACGTCTCTACGTTATGACACGACCTCGGCGGTGACGCGGCCGACGCCGGCGCGGGTCAGGCCGATGGCGCGGGCTGCGCCGGTCGACAGGTCGAGCACCCGGCCGCGGATGAACGGGCCGCGGTCGTTGACGGTGACGATGACGCTGTTGCCGCCATGGGTCACGCGCAGCTTGGTGCCGAACGGCAGCGAGCGGTGAGCGCAGGTCATCGCGTTGGCGTTCATGCGCTGGCCGGATGCGGTGCGGCTGCCGGACTCGTTGCCATAGTACGACGCCATGCCGGAGAAAGTGCGGCCGGTGCCGGACGACGGCGTAACCGCTGCGTTGGAGTTCATCCACGAGGAGCCGTTGGACGACCATCCGTTCGAAAACGAGTCGGCGGCGGGCTGAGCAGCATGACGCGCCATGTGATGATGGTGGTGGCGAGCGTGGTGATGGTGGTGCCTGGACCGGGCCGAGGCTTCGGTGGCGCTGCCGCCGACGATCAGCGTCACGGCAACAGCGAGCGCGGTGCGCGAGCCGGCGATCTTGCCAGCCGAGAGGTTCTTCAGTTTCAGCATCTATGTCCCTCGAACAGTATTGCCGCGTTCTGCGGCCAGTGGACCCCCGTCAGGTGTTGAGGCGCGCGCCGTTTGGTGGGGCAATGAGGCGTGAATGGGGCAGTAGAAATTGTTCCGCTCTGATCGAAACATCTTGCATCGCGGTCTACTCATCACGGAAAATTCCGTAATCCACCGCGTTAACGATTTATTAACGATCAAATACTTCAAAATACTGTTGAGTTAAGTTCTCACTTAGGATGCCAAGATGTCAGCAAGTAATGTCGGTGCGGGCTGGTCGGCGGCCGCCGGGCACCGCCGACGGGAGTCAAGGCCAAACCAGCATGGCGGCCATGCAGCAACAGCTGGAACCTTGCGCTGAGTGACTGGTATCGGGGGCGGGGCGCGCGCGGGCGGCCATCAGCGAGTCCGTTGGACCGCGCGTAGGCTCCGACCGCGGCGCGGCAACAAGGTGCCGAATAGCGGGCCGCCGCTTGTTGCGGCTGCGCGTACGCTATGTTAGCAAAGCGCCGCTTTTCGTGATCAAGCTGCTCTCGCGGCGATCGAAAATCAAAGTCCTGCTTGAATTCCAAGGGCTTAGCTGGTTTGCGCCGCAGCGGCGCGCCGGTGTCCCTCTTGTGGGTTGGGCGCATATAAAAAGAGCACGTCTGTGGCTGCTGAAGATCCCTCCGTATCCGGTGTGTCCGGTCGTTACGCGACGGCCCTGTTTGAACTGGCCCGTGACGAAAAGTCCGTCGATGCGGTCAAGGCCGATCTCGACAGGTTCAATGCCCTCCTCGATGAGAGCGCCGATCTCAAGCGCCTCGTCCGCAGTCCGGTGTTCGGTGCGGACGTGCAGCTCAAGGCGCTGAATACCGTGCTGGACAAGGCCGGCATCGCCGGTGTCGCCGCCAACGTGCTGCGCGTGCTGACCGCCAACCGCCGCCTGTTCGCGGTGACCGACGTGATCCGCGCCTTCAACGCGCTGGTCGCCAAATACAAGGGAGAGGCCACGGCCGACGTCGTCGTCGCCGAGCCGCTCTCCGACAAGAATCTCGACGCCTTGAAGGCCTCACTGAAGACGGTGACCGGCAAGGACGTCGCGCTCAACGTGAAAGTCGATCCAGCGATTATCGGCGGGCTCGTCGTCAAGCTCGGCAGCCGCATGATCGATAGTTCGCTTCGCACCAAACTCAACTCGATCAAGCACGCGATGAAAGAGGCAGGCTGATGGACATCCGCGCCGCGGAAATTTCCGCGATCCTCAAGGACCAGATCAAGAATTTCGGGCAGGAAGCCGAAGTCACCGAAGTCGGACAGGTGCTGTCCGTCGGTGACGGTATCGCCCGCGTCTACGGTCTCGACAACGTCCAGGCCGGCGAGATGGTCGAGTTCGAGAACGGCACCCGCGGCATGGCGCTGAACCTCGAGACCGACAATGTCGGCGTCGTCATCTTCGGCGCCGACCGCGAGATCAAGGAAGGCCAGACCGTCAAGCGCACCCGCGCCATCGTCGACGCTCCGGTCGGCAAGGGTCTGCTCGGCCGCGTCGTTGACGCGCTCGGCAATCCGATCGACGGCAAGGGCCCGATCCAGGCCACCGAGCGCAAGCGCGTCGACGTCAAGGCCCCCGGCATCATTCCGCGCAAGTCGGTGAACGAGCCGATGTCGACCGGCCTCAAGGCGATCGACGCCCTGATCCCGGTCGGCCGTGGCCAGCGCGAGCTGATCATCGGTGACCGTCAGACCGGCAAGACCGCGATCGCGCTCGACACCATCCTGAACCAGAAGCCGCTGAACGTCGCTGGCGCTCCCGAGAGCCAGAAGCTGTACTGCGTCTATGTCGCGATCGGCCAGAAGCGCTCCACCGTCGCTCAGTTCGTGAAGGTGCTCGAAGAGCAGGGCGCGCTGGAGTATTCGATCGTCATCGCCGCCACCGCGTCCGATCCGGCCCCGATGCAATATCTGGCCCCGTTCACCGGCTGCACCATGGGCGAGTACTTCCGCGACAACGGCATGCACGCCGTCATCATCTATGACGATCTGTCGAAGCAGGCCGTCGCCTATCGCCAGATGTCGCTGCTGCTGCGCCGTCCGCCGGGCCGCGAGGCCTATCCGGGCGACGTGTTCTATCTGCACTCCCGCCTGCTCGAGCGCGCCGCCAAGCTCAGCAAGGACCATGGTCTGGGGTCGCTGACCGCGTTGCCCGTCATCGAGACCCAGGCCAACGACGTGTCGGCCTACATTCCGACCAACGTCATTTCGATCACCGACGGCCAGATCTTCCTGGAGACCGATCTGTTCTTCCAGGGCATCCGTCCGGCCGTGAACGTCGGTCTGTCGGTGTCGCGCGTCGGCTCCTCCGCCCAGACCAAGGCGATGAAGAAGGTCGCCGGCAAGATCAAGGGCGAGCTGGCGCAGTACCGCGAGATGGCGGCCTTCGCGCAGTTCGGCTCCGACTTGGACGCCTCGACCCAGCGCCTGCTCAACCGCGGCGCACGCCTGACCGAGCTCCTGAAGCAGCCGCAGTTCTCGCCGCTGAAGATGGAAGAGCAGGTCTGCGTGATCTGGGCCGGCACCAACGGCTATCTCGATCCGCTGCCGCTCAACAAGGTGCGCGCCTTCGAGGACGGCCTGCTGTCGCTGCTGCGCGGCAAGAATGCCGACCTGCTCAACGCGATCCGCGACAGCAAGGATCTGTCCGACGACAGCGCCGCCAAGCTGAAGGCGGTCGTCGAGGGCTTCGCCAAGACCTTCGCCTGATCGCGAGGTCGTGGCCGGCTCCGGCCGGCGATCCACGCCCTTCGGGGTGGGACAACGTGACATCTCATGCCCGGCGCCAGGCCGGGCATGACCAATCTCAGGGTTGAGCGGTCGGGTCTTCAACGGATCGGCCGCCGGGGTGAGCTAGACGAACAATGGCGTCACTGAAAGACATGCGGGTCCGCATCGCCTCGACCAAGGCGACGCAGAAGATCACCAAGGCCATGCAGATGGTCGCCGCCTCCAAGCTGCGCCGCGCGCAGCAGGCGGCCGAAGCGGCGCGTCCCTATGCCGAGAAGATGGACGCCGTGATCTCCAACATCGCGAGCGCCACCATCGCCTCCGCCGGCGGCCCGAAGCTGTTGGCGGGCACCGGTCGCGATCAGGTGCACCTGCTGCTGGTCTGCACCGGCGAGCGCGGCCTGTCTGGCGCGTTCAACTCCTCGATCGTCCGCCTGGCGCGCGAGCGTGCGCTCGCCCTGATGAACCAGGGCAAGGAGGTGAAGTTCTTCTGCGTTGGCCGCAAGGGTTATGAGCAGCTTCGCCGCCAGTTCGACAAGCAGATCGTCGAGCACATGGACCTGCGCTCCGTACGCCAGATCGGCTTCGCCAATGCCGACGAGATCGCCAAGAAGGTGATTGCCCGCTTCGAGGCCGGCGAATTCGACGTCTGCACCCTGTTCTACTCGCGCTTCCGCTCGGTAATCGCGCAGATCCCGACCGCTCAGCAGATCATTCCGCTGGTGGTCGAAGCGCGCCCGGCCAATGCGGCGCCGCTGGCGCCTTACGAATACGAGCCGGAAGAGGACGAGATCCTGGCTGGACTGCTGCCGCGCAATCTCGCGGTGCAGATCTTCCGCGCACTGCTCGAAAACAACGCCTCGTTCTACGGTGCGCAGATGTCGGCCATGGACAACGCCACGCGCAACGCCGGCGAGATGATCCGCAAGCAGACGCTGATCTACAACCGCACGCGTCAGGCGATGATCACCAAGGAACTGATCGAAATCATTTCGGGCGCCGAGGCGGTCTAGCCGGATCGCGCAGCGCCCGTTGAAGCGCAACCCAGGAACATATCCCGGTCGAGCCGACCGTGGTTTCGTATACGGATCGTAAGGAGAGACACTCAATGGCTACCGCAGCCAACCAGATCGGTCGCATCACCCAGGTCATCGGCGCCGTCGTCGACGTGCAGTTCGAAGGTCACCTGCCGGCCATTCTCAATTCGCTCGAAACCAAGAACGCCGGCAACCGCCTGGTGCTCGAAGTGGCCCAGCATCTCGGCGAATCCACCGTGCGCACCATCGCGATGGACACCACCGAAGGTCTGGTCCGCGGCCAGGAGGTGACCGACACCGGTTCGCCGATCCAGGTGCCGGTGGGCGTCGGCACGCTCGGCCGCATCATGAACGTGATCGGCGAGCCGATCGACGAGGCCGGTCCGGTCGAGGCCGAGGGCCTGCGTCCGATCCACGCGGACGCGCCGAGCTACACCGACCAGTCGACCGAAGCCGAGATTCTCGTCACCGGCATCAAGGTCGTCGACCTCTTGGCTCCCTACGCCAAGGGCGGCAAGATCGGTCTGTTCGGCGGCGCCGGCGTCGGCAAGACCGTGCTGATCCAGGAGCTCATCAACAACGTCGCCAAGGCGCACGGTGGCTATTCGGTGTTCGCCGGCGTCGGCGAGCGTACCCGTGAAGGCAACGACCTCTATCACGAGTTCATCGAATCCAAGGTCAACGCCGATCCGCACAATCCCGATCCGAGCGTCAAGTCGAAGTGCGCGCTGGTGTTCGGCCAGATGAACGAGCCGCCCGGCGCCCGCGCCCGCGTCGGCCTGACCGGCCTCACCGTCGCCGAGCACTTCCGCGACCAGGGCCAGGACGTGCTGTTCTTCGTCGACAACATCTTCCGGTTCACCCAGGCCGGCTCGGAAGTGTCGGCGCTGCTCGGCCGCATCCCCTCGGCGGTGGGTTATCAGCCGACGCTCGCCACCGACATGGGCGCGCTGCAGGAGCGCATCACCACCACCAACAAGGGCTCGATCACCTCGGTGCAGGCCATCTACGTGCCGGCCGACGACTTGACCGACCCGGCGCCGGCGACCTCGTTCGCGCATTTGGACGCCACCACCGTGCTCAACCGCGCGATCTCGGAAAAGGGCATCTACCCGGCGGTGGACCCGCTCGACTCGACCTCGCGCATGCTCTCCCCGCTGGTCGTCGGCGAGGAGCACTATCAGACCGCGCGTCAGGTCCAGCAGATTCTGCAGCGCTACAAGTCGCTGCAGGATATCATCGCCATCCTGGGCATGGACGAGCTGTCGGAAGAGGACAAGCTGACCGTGGCCCGCGCCCGCAAGATCGAGCGCTTCCTGTCGCAGCCGTTCCACGTCGCCGAAATCTTCACGGGATCGCCGGGCAAGTTCGTCGACCTCGCCGACACCATCAAGGGCTTCAAGGGCCTGTGTGAAGGCAAGTACGACCACCTGCCGGAGGCCGCCTTCTACATGGTCGGCAACATCGACGAGGCGGTCGAGAAGGGCAAGAAGCTGGCCGCTGAGGCAGCCTAAGGGCGAATAGGGAGCAGCGAATAGACGAGCTGTTCGCTGCTTCCTCCTTCACTACTCGCCATTCGCTATTCGCTATTCGCAGGTTTCCCCAATGGCTACTTTCCATTTCGATCTCGTCTCGCCGGAAAAGATCGCCTTCTCGGGCGAGGTCGACCAGGTCGACGTTCCCGGCCAGGAGGGTGATTTCGGCGTGCTCGCCGGGCATGCGCCGTTCGTGGCGACGCTGCGGCCGGGTATCCTGACGGTGACATCAGGCGGATCGCAGCAGAAGATCATCGTGCTCGGCGGCCTTGCCGAGATCTCGGACAAGGGTCTGACGGTTCTCGCCGACGTCGCCACGTCGCTGAAGGAGCTCGACCAGACCGCTTTCGCGGCCGAGATCGCCGGCATGGAATCCAAGCTGAACGAGAAGCAGGGCAACGAGCTCGATCGCGCGATCGAGCGGCTCGATCACTTCAAGACGATCCAGCAGCAGCTCAATACGACTGCGCTGCATTGATCCCACCGCACGACGTATGAATGAACGTTCATGGCCGGGCTCTGCCCGGCCATTTTCGTTTGGGGCTCGAACGTCGTGCGCCGGTCGATGACTACTTCAAGGGAGGCCGGTTGCATGCTCACCGATCTGACGGCATGCTCCCGGCCAATCCAGCGGGCGCGGTGACATGGCAGGACAGATCGTCTTGAAACGCAAGATCGCGGCGATTTTCGCCGCCGATATCGCCGGCTATTCGCGCCTCGTCGCGGAGGATGAAGAAGAGACGCTACGGCGACTGGCGGCCTATCGCGAGGTCGTTGACGACTTCATCGCGCGAGCCGGCGGCCGCATCTTCAACACCGCCGGTGATGCGGTGCTCGCGGAATTCCCCAGCGCGGTCGAAGCGGTGCGTTGCGCGATCGACATCCAGGAGAGCCTGCGCACGCGCAACATGGCGTATCCGCCGAGCCGGCAGATGAGCTACCGCATCGGCATCACCATCGGCGACGTCGTCGAGCGCGACGGCGATCTGCTCGGCGACGGCGTCAACATCGCAGCACGCCTCGAGGGCCTCGCCGACGTCGGCGGCATCTGCATCTCGCGCGCCGTTCATGAGCAGGTCGCCAACAAGCTGTCGGTGCAGTTCGCCGACATGGGCGCGCGGGAGGTCAAGAACATCCCGACCCCGGTGCACGCCTATCGCGTGGCGATGCGCCGCGAGGACGGCACCTACGCGCCGCCGGAAGAAAAGAAAGCCGCCCGCGGGGGCGGGCTCCGCCTGATCTGGCGAATTGCGGCCGCCGTGGTTGCGCTCGGAGCCGTTGGGGTCGGGACCGAGCTCTATCTGGATTATCGCGATCCGCACCCCGCGCAGCGCGATGCCGCCAAGGCGGCCGCGGAAGCGCTGGCCCGGCTGTCGGCCACGCCGGCTTCGCCGTCCTCGGTCCCGTCTGCATCCCCATCCCCCGCGCCGACGCAGTCATCCGTCGCCAGGCAGCCGGCCGACTCGCCGCAGCCGCAACAGTCGCCCTCGCCTTCATCCACTGTCGCCGCCGAGAAGTTTGCACCCGAAGCCGTGCCGTTCGTGAGCGAGCGGACCCGCATTGCACTGGCGCGCGACTACGTGCCGGCACCGGATCACAAGGCGTTCGCGACCACGATCAACGGCGTCAGCGCCTATGTCACCGGACAGGCGAGCGACGACGCGGCGAAATCGGCTGCGCTGGAGCAGTGCCAGCAGCGCGCGGAAAATGCGAACGGGCCGCGCAAATGCGAACTCTATGCCGTCGGCGACAATGTCGTTTACGTGCATAGCAAACCGCCGTTGCCGCCGCAGCCCTGGGTGCGCCACGACCCGATGACCGAGCGCGCCTTCAGCGCGGCAGAGATGCCGCTGGTGCGCGATACAGGCCGGGCCCGGCTCGAAGCGAACTACGGCACGGCGCGTCGGACCAAGGCCATCGCGCTCGGGCCCGGCGGGCAGTTCTTCTACAGCGTCGGCGGCGACCTCGTCGACGATGTGGTTCGCCGCAATCTGGAAGCCTGCGGTGCCCAGGCGGGCACCGCCTGCATCATCGTTGCGCTCGACGATGCCTTCGTGGTGCCGATACCGACCGTGATGAAAGCCACCGGCTTCTTCCGCGCGGCCATCCATCAGGCGATCGCCCCGGAGGCGCGCGAGGAGGTGGCGCGACGTCTCGAGGCCGCGACGTCGGGCTGGAATGCAGTCGCGGTCGGCACGGCCGGCCACCCCGGCTTCGGCCTCAATGGCGACCGTGAGGAGACGGCGATCGGCGGCGCGCTGGCCGACTGCGCCACGCGCGACAACGACTGCCGGGTGATTGCGATCGGGCCGTTCACGGTCGAGGACAATTAGGCCGGCGAACTCTCGCGACATCGCCTTTCCGAGGCGCGCGGAGCGTCGGCCCTTGAATGACGAAGAGCCCCGCGCTCCGACGTAGATCAGTCGCCAACGTTGGCGAGATGCGCAAAAGCCTGCGCCACCGCGCGATAGACCTCGCGACGAAACGGCACCACCAGCTCCGGGACGCGCGCCAGGCGGTCCCAGCGCCAGGCGTCGAACTCGGCCGGCTGGCCGTTGCGCGGCGTCACCGGATCGATGTCGGCCTCGCGCCCGGTGAAGCGCATCGCGAACCATTTCTGGCGCTGGCCGCGAAAGCGCGCGAGCCGGTGGTTCGGATCCTCGAATGGCGGAAATTCGTAAGTCAGCCAGTCGGTCTCGCCGAGGATGTCGGCGTCGCGAATGCCGGTCTCCTCCCACAGCTCGCGCCGCGCTGCCGCCTGAAGATCCTCGCCGGGGTCGACGCCGCCCTGCGGCATCTGCCATTCGAGCCCGGGCAGCACGATCTCCGGCCCGTCGTCGCGAAAGCGGCGTCCAAGGAAGACGAGCCCTTCGGCGTTGAGCAGCGCGATACCGACATTCGGACGATAGGGTCTGGTCTCGGTCATCCTCGAATCCATGAGCTGTCGTTCGCATGGCAGTGCATCATGACGGCATCGTCGCGACGCATCTGCAGAGATTCCCTGCAGCTCCTGCGCAGAAGCGGACTAGCGGATGTCGGGTACCGCGTCGAGGGCGGGGATCGCGATTCAATCGCCTGCGAGCGGAGCGAATTCCTTGACCACGCGCTCATAGACCGGCCGCTTGAACGGCACGATCAGCCCCGGCAGGTTCTTCATCGGCTCCCAGCGCCAGCTGACGAATTCCGCCTTGTGGTGGCCGCCGCCGGGGCGCTCGACATCGATCTCGGCATCGGCCCCGGTGAAGCGCAGCGCGAACCATTTCTGGCGCTGGCCGCGATAGCGCCCCTTCCAGGCACGGCCTGCGACCGTGCGCGGAATATCGTAGGTCAGCCAGTCGCCGACCTCGGCCAGCTTCTCGACGGAGCGCACGCTGGTCTCTTCATACAGCTCGCGCTTGGCCGCCTCCCAGGCATCCTCGCCGGGATCGACGCCGCCCTGCGGCATCTGCCAGACATGGGTGTCGTCGACATGCTCGATTCCGCCGGCGCGGCGACCGATGAAAACCAGCCCCTCCGAATTGATCAGCATGATGCCGACGCAGGTGCGGTAAGGCAGGTCCTCGTAGCGCGTCATTCCGGTCTCGGCCTTCCTGCGGGGACCCCTGCGCCTCGCCGCGCAGGCCTCCCGCTGTCACGTCGCCAGTCGGGCCGGCGCACGTTCGTTCAGTTCGATTTTGATTTCAGCATCGCGGTTGTCAATGGCACCAGCAGAATGCCCTTGCGGTCGAGCCCCTTGATCCAGGTGCCGATACGGTCGATCGAGGCCGGCAGCGCCGAGGCGGTTCCGACGGCGACGCCACGTTCCTTGGCCAGGCTTTCGAGCTTGGCGAGCGCATTGTCGATCTCGACCGGGGTCGGCACCGCGTCGATGGCGACGTCGCCCTTCGCGAACGGCATCGCGAGCCCCGTGGCCAGCGAGGCTGCCACGCTGCGCGGGGCTGCGCCATCGTCGAACAGGGCCAGACCGCGCTTGGCGGCCTCGTTCACGATCGGCTGCATCGCCGCTTCCGTTGCGACGAAGCGCGCACCCATGAAGTTGCCGATGCCGACGTAACCCTGCAGCCGGCTCATGTGCCAGAACAGCCGGTCGATGTTCTGGTCCGGTCCGAGTGTTGCGAGCAGCGTCTGCGGACCCGGATCGTTGTCGGGATAGTCGTAGGGCTCCATCGGGACCTGCAGCAGGATCTCGTGGCGCTGCGCCCGGGCGCGCTCGGCGAGCTTGGTCGGATCGGAGCCATAGGGCGTGAAGGCCAGGGTGACCGCCGGCGGCAGCTTCATGATCGCGTCCGCCGTCTTGGCGGCGCCGACGCCGAGACCGCCGATCACGATCGCGACGGCCGGCATGCGCGCCGCCTTGGCGCGGTCGGCCTCGGCCGCATAGGCAGTGAATGGCTTCAGCCCGTCGGCCATCACCGGGATCATGCCGTAGCGCGACTTCTCCAGCAGCCGCGGGTCCACGCCGGGCATCTGGCTCGCGGGCGCGGCCGATCCAGGCTCTGCCGTCTCGCCACCGGCACCGATCGCGACCTCCTGGCGGGCGCCACTGGAGCCGTCGATGATGGTGACCGTCTTGCGCTCGCCGGCCTCCTGCTTGGCCGCGGGGGCCGCGCCGTGGTCGGCCTTTGCGTCTGGCTTGCCATCCGGCTTGGCGGCGGCCTTGTCGTCGGTGGGCTTTGCGCCCTCGTTGATCGCGACGCGGGCGACCGGCTCGCCACCGAGCGGATTGTCGTTGAACATCGCAAAGCCGGCAAACACGACCAGGAACAGCCCCAGCAGCATCGCGAGGGCCTGCAGGGCCGTGAAGGGAAGCCGAATGCGGCGCCTGCGACGCTTTTCCGTCTGCCCGAGCGGGGCGCTCAGCTCGTCGGCCGTCTCTGTCATCGAAATTCCCGAATCAATCGGGTCGACGATACCACGGCGGGGATTCGGACGCAGGGCCGGTGTCCGCAAGCCCGTAGATCGGCGGAGCGGCAAACCAAGAAGCCGTCCAAAAAGGAAGGGCGGCCCGGAGGCCGCCCTTCAAAGCTGATTCGCGTCGGTCGGCTGCCGCTCAGTTGGCGACCTCAGTTTGCCGCCTTGGCCGGCTTGTCGGCCGCGGCCTTCTCGGTCGGCGCCGGGGTGTTGGCGCTGTTCTTGATGCCGTGGAGCAGGTCGGCGGCCATTTTGAGCGCCTTGTCGTCCTTGGTGTCCGGCGGCACGTAAGACTGCGAGCCGGTCTTCTCGTCGCCGTCGTTCTTCAGATGGCCGCGCAGCGACGCCTCGCCCTTGGTGTCGGTGCGCGACTTCAGCTCATCCGGCACGTCCTGCAGCACCTCGATGTCGGGCACGATGCCCTTGGCCTGGATCGACTTGCCCGACGGCGTGTAGTAGCGCGCGGTGGTCAGCCGCAGCGCGCCGTTGCCGGCGCCGAGCGGGATGATGGTCTGCACCGAGCCCTTGCCGAACGAGCGGGTGCCGACCAGCGTCGCGCGCTTGTGATCCTGCAGCGCGCCGGCCACGATCTCCGACGCCGACGCCGAGCCGCCATTGATCAGCACGATGACCGGCTTGCCCTTGGTCAGGTCGCCCGCATGTGCCGCGCGGCGCTGCGTCTCCTCGGCATTGCGGCCGCGGGTCGAGACGATCTCGCCGCGCTCCAGGAACGCGTCGGAGACGGTGACCGCCTCCTCGAGCAGGCCGCCCGGGTTGTTGCGCAGGTCGATGATGTAGCCCTTCAGCTTGTCACCGATCTGGTTCTGCAGGTCGGCGATGCTCTTCTTCAGGCCCTCGGTGGTCTGCTCGTTGAAGGTGGTGATGCGGATATAGGCGATGTCGTCGCTCTCGGTGCGCGAGCGCACCGAGCGGACGCGGATGTTGTCGCGGGTCAGCGTCACGTCGAGCGGATTGTCGGCGCCCTTGCGCACGACCTTCAGCTTGATCTTGGTGCCGACCGGACCGCGCATCTTCTCGACCGCCTGGTTGAGGGTCAGGCCCTGCACGGCTTCGTCGTCGAGATTGGTGATGATGTCGTTGGCCTGGATGCCCGCCTTCGAGGCCGGCGTATCGTCGATCGGCGACACCACCTTGATCAGGCCGTCTTCCATCGTCACCTCGATGCCGAGGCCGCCGAACTCGCCGCGGGTCTGCACCTGCATGTCGCGGAAGCTCTTCGCATCCATGTAGCTCGAATGCGGATCGAGCCCCGAGAGCATGCCGCTGATCGCGGACTCGACCAGCTTCGAATCGTCGGGCTTCTCGACATAATCGCTGCGCACCCGCTCGAACACGTCGCCGAACAGGTTGAGCTGGCGATAGGTATCGGCGGTCGCGGCGCGCGCCGTCGATCCCATCAACACCGCGCGCGGTTGCGAGACGAACAGGGTCAATGCCGCACCGGTGGCCGCGCTCAGGAGAATTACCGAAGTCTTACGCATCATCCGCGTACCTTTTCGCCTTCATTTGCGGCCCACCATGGGCCTGGATCGATTGGAGTGCCGTCCTTACGGAACTCGACATAGAGCACTGGTTGACTCGCGTTGGTAGCGAGAATGGAGGCAACCTGGGAGCTGTTACCCATGATCGCGACCGGCTCTCCCGTCTGAACAAACTGCCCGATGTTGACGGAAATGCGCTCCATCCCGGCGATCAGGACATGATACCCGCCACCGGCGTTGAGGATCAAGAGTTGTCCGTAGCTACGGAAGGGACCCGCATACACAACCCAGCCATCACACGGGGTTGTGACCTGAGCCCCTGGCCGGGTTGCCAAAGAAATGCCTTTATCCGAGCCGCCCGCACCGTCCGATGCGCCAAATTCGCGGATCTTGGTGCCGTTGACAGGAAACGTCAGCATGCCCTTGGTCGAGGCGAACGCGATCGCGGGCGCCTTGCGGCCCGGGTTGCGCAGCGCATTCGCGTCCGGCTTGCTGTTGACCGGCACCCCCTGCAGGCTCGCCGTCGAGGCAGCCTTGGCCGCGCTCTTGAGGTCCAGCTCCATCGTCGTGATCAGTCCCTGCAGCGAGTCGATCTGCTGCGCCAGCACGGCGGCGCGCGCGCTTTCGGCTTCCATGTCCTTCTCGGCCGAGCTCTGCTTGCGCTGGCGTTCCTCCACCAAGGCGGCGAGACGGGTCTGATCGGTGCGCAGCCTGTCGCGGTCGCCGGCGAGCTTGTCGCGTTCGCTGGCGATCGTCTTGCGGATGGCGACGAGCTCGCCGAGATCGGTCGAGAGCTTCTCCGCTCGGCTGCGCATCTCGGGGATCACCGAACCCAGCAGCATCGCCGTGCGCAGGGATTGCAGCGCGTCCTCGGGACGGACCAGCAGGGCCGGCGGGGTGCGGCGGCCGGCGCGCTGCAGTGCGGCCAGAACCTCGATGATCTCCGAGCGCCGCGCTTCCAGCGACGTCCGCAGATCCTGCTCGCGGCCGTCGAGCCCGCGCAGCCGCGTTTCGGCCTCGCCAACCCGCACTTCGACGCTACGCACCTGCGCCGCGACGTCGATCAGCTGCTGATTGAGCTTGCCGCGATCCTCGCCGAGCGCGGCGATGTCGGCCTTCAACCGCTCCTGGGCCTCGGCGGCGGCCTTCTGGGCGGCGCGGGCGGCCTCGAGCTCCTGTTCGCGCTGCTTCAACTGCTCCGGGGTGGCCGGCGTCGGTGACGCGGTGCCGGGGATGGATGGCCGGAGTCCGCTCTGCGCCAGCGCCGGACATCCGGAAAAGACCACCACGAGCGCGACGAGCGACGCGCGGCAGGACCGGCCGCTGCGGACAGGTCTTGGGAAGCAGGAGAGGGGCCGCGCAGCGAACATCGAGGTCCTTATTGTGCTCCCATCGTCCCTTGTTCAAGCGCGGTGATAGGGGTGACCGGCAAGGATCGTAGCAGTACGGTAAATCTGCTCGAGCAGCAGGACGCGGACGATCTGGTGCGGCCAGGTGGCGGCGCCAAACGCAACCCCAAGCTTGGCTCTGCGCCGCAAATCGGGCGAAAGTCCGTCGGCGCCGCCGATTGCGAAGACGGCAGCCGGAATGCCTTCGTCCCGCCAGCGCCCAAGATAACCCGCAAAAGTTGTACTGTCGACGTTCCGGCCACGCTCGTCGAGACAGACGAGCACGGACTTGTCGGGGATCGCCGCCGATATCGCGGAGGCCTCCTCGGTCATGCGCGTCGCCGCATCGCGCGCGCGGCTTTCCGGGATTTCATGGATGTCGAGGCCGCGAAAGCCGAGCTTGCGGCCGATGTCGTCGAAACGCTCGCGGTAGCGCTCCGCGAGCTCCCGCTCGGGACCCTGCTTCAACCGGCCGATGGCGACCACGATCAGGCGCATGCGCACCCGACTAGCACGTGCGCCGTACGATTCGCACCCGCCGCGGCGTGGGACCGCCTAGACCGCCTTGGCCGGGTTCGGCCCTTGGGTCCACAATCGCTCGAGATTGTAGAACTCGCGAACCTCGGGTCGAAACACGTGCACGATCACGTCGCCGGAATCGATCAGCACCCAATCGCAATTGGGCAGGCCCTCGATGTGGAGTTTCTTGGTGCCGGCTTCCTTCAGGCCCTTGGCGACGTTTTCCGCGATCGATCCGACGTGCCGGTTCGAGCGGCCCGTAGTAATGACCATGTAGTCGGAATACGCCGATTTGCCGTGAAGATCGATCGTGACCGTCTCCTCCGCCTTCATGTCTTCGAGGCGGGAGAGGATCGTGCGCAGGGTCTTGTCGGCGTCGGGTTGCGCCTGCAAGGCCGCATCTTGGGTCGACGTCTTACGCGCTGACTTGGCCGTCGCCGACTTGGTAGTCGTTGCCTTCGTCTTCGGTAAGGCCGACTGGGACAATACAGATGTGGTCAGGGACCATTCCTTTCACTGTATCGCAGGCCGAATCCAACCCGGCCTGCTGACCATATTAGGCATGTGGGGTTAAGGGTTTCAACAATCCAGTACCCCGGTCGTCCGGCCCGACACCGTCCAGGCCGTCCCCGCTTCGGACCGTAGCGGAGACGGCAAGTTCCATGCATATCCGATGCCGCGCGCGATGGCGAACGCGCGGCCTTTCAGAACGACTTCCAACTGCCGTCCGGGTTCCTCAGGCCCGTCGAGGACAGGCTGAGCTTGAGGCCGGTGAGGTAGACCCAGGCTGGAGCGGCGCGGTCGGCCAGACGGCTGGCTTGCGCTTCGGGAATGCGATACCGCGCCAGGGCGCGTGCGGCGGGCGCGTTCAGGGCGCGGAAGCTGCGGGGCGGACGATCGACCACGGCCATCGGAACCTGGGCCGCGATGTGCCGCCACTTCTGCCAGCGATGGAACTGCGCGAGATTGTCAGCGCCCATGATCCACACGAAGCGCAAGCGCGATGCACGCCGGCGCAGATAATCGATCGTGTCGGCAGTGTAGCGGGTGCCGATGACGGATTCGAGACAGCTGATCTCGATGCGCGGATCGGCGGCCACCTTGCGCGCCGCCTCGGCGCGTTCGGCCAGCGCATGCAGCCCGCCATTGTTCTTGAGCGGATTGCCCGGTGTCACCAGCCACCAGACACGGTCCAGCTGCAGCCGCTTCAGCGCGAACAGGCTGATCGCGCGGTGCGCCTGGTGCGGCGGATTGAACGAGCCGCCGAGCAGGCCGATGCGCATGCCATCACTGTGGGGCGGCAGCGCCTGGCGGATCGCAAGGCGCATGGCTGTGGCGTCGGTCACGGCTGCCCCCGCCTGCTGCTCGTGCAACTCAACCACAGGATGCGGCCGTCATGGCCGCGTCTGCCCGGTGCCGTGGATGCGATATTTGAAGCTGGTGAGCTGCTCGACGCCGACGGGGCCGCGCGCATGGAACTTGCCCGTGGCGATGCCGATCTCGGCGCCGAAACCGAACTCGCCGCCGTCGGCGAACTGGGTCGAGGCGTTGTGCAGCACGATCGCCGAGTCGACCTCGTTGAGGAACTTGTCGGCGGCCGCATTGTCATCGGTGACGATCGCGTCGGTATGGTGTGAGCCGTGCGCGTGGATGTGGGCGATCGCGCCCTCCACGCCGTCGACGACCTTCGCGGCGATGATCGCGTCGAGATATTCGGTGTCCCAGTCCTCGTTGCTGGCCGGCTTCACCCGCGCATCGGCCGCGCACACGACCTCATCGCCCCGCACCTCGCAGCCGGCGCCAATTAGCATGTCGACCAGCGGCTCGATCTTGTCGGCGGCCGCGCGATCGACCAGCAGCGTCTCTGCCGCGCCGCAGACGCCGGTGCGGCGCATCTTGGCGTTCAGCACGATCGACTTGGCCATCTCCAGGTCGGCGGCGCCGTCGACATAGACGTGGTTGACGCCTTCGAGATGCGCGAACACCGGCACACGTGCCTCGGCCTCGACGCGGGCGACGAGGCTCTTGCCGCCGCGCGGCACGATGACGTCGACGCCGCCGTTCAGGCCCGACAGCAGCAGGCCGACGGCGGCGCGATCGCGCGTCGGCACCAGCGTGATCGCAGCCTCCGGCAGGCCCGCCTCGCGCAGGCCTTCGACGAGGCATTCGTGGATGGCGCGGCAGGAGCGGAACGAGTCCGAGCCGCCGCGCAGGATCACGGCATTGCCGGACTTCAGGCACAGCACGCCGGCATCGGCCGCCACGTTGGGGCGGCTCTCGAAGATCACGCCGATCACGCCGAGCGGCACCCGCACGCGCTCGATGGTCATGCCGTTCGGCCGCTGCCAGCTCTCGGTAACGATGCCGATGGGATCGGCGACCTCGCGCACAGCGGCGATGCCGTCGGCCATCGCGGCGACGCGGGCCGGGGTCAAGGTCAGGCGATCGAGGAAGGAGGAAGTGATGCCGGCGGCCTTGGCCTCGACCACGTCCTCGGCATTGGCGGCGATGATCGTGTCCGCGCGGGCCCGGATCAGCCGCTCCATCGCGTCCAGCGCCCGGTTCTTCTGCTCGGCCGGCGCCAGCGCCAGCACGCGCGCGGCGGCGCGCGCCTGCTTGGCGAGGTCGTTCATCAGCGCAGGCAGATCGGCGCTGCCGTCGATGGCTTTCAAAGGCGCGGTCATGGGCGTTTCAACCTTGAATTAAGGCTCTCCAGTAGCACGGAATTCGGCCGTTTGCGAACGCTGGTGCCGCGGTCTCAGACCGGACCGGCACCTGCCGGGCCGATCACCAGATCGTCGCGATGGATCATCTCGGCGCGGCCGGAGATGCCGAGGATGACGGCCACGTCCGGCGACGAACGGCCCTTGATCCGCTCGGCATCGTCGGCGTCATAGGCGACGAGGCCGCGGCCGATCTCATGGGTGTCGGGGCCGCGCACCACCACGGCATCGCCGCGGGCGAACTGGCCATCGACACGGATGACGCCGGCCGGCAAGAGGCTTTTGCCCGCCCGCAGCGCGGTCACGGCGCCGGCGTCGATCGTCAGCGTGCCCTTCGGCTCCAGTGAACCCGCGATCCAGCGTTTGCGCGCGGTGACGGGGTTTGCCGGCGTCAGGAACCAGGTGCAACGGCCGCCATTGGCGATCGCGGCCAGCGGGTGCTCGATCTTGCCGGAGGCGATCAGCATGTGGGTGCCGCCAGTGGTGGCGATCTTGGCGGCTTCGATCTTCGTGCGCATGCCGCCGCGCGAAAACTCGGAAGCCGCGCTGCCGGCCATGGCCTCGATGTCGGCGGTGACGCTCTCGACCACGGGGATCAGCCGCGCATTCGGATCCTGCGCGGGCGGCGCGGTGTAGAGGCCGTCGATATCGGACAGCAGCACCAGCAGATCGGCGCTCGCCATGGTCGCGACACGGGCGGCGAGGCGATCATTGTCGCCATAGCGGATCTCGGCGGTCGCGACCGTGTCGTTCTCATTGATGACCGGCACCGCGCGCCATTCCAGGAGCTTGGCGATGGTCGAACGGGCGTTGAGATAGCGCCGGCGCTCCTCGGTGTCCTGCAGCGTCACCAGGATCTGGCCGGCACTGACGCCATGAGCGCCGAGCACCTCCGACCAGGTCCGCGCCAGCGCGATCTGGCCGACCGCGGCGGCCGCCTGGCTCTCCTCCAGCTTCAGCGGTCCGCGCGGCAGCTTCAATCGGCTCCGGCCGAGCGCGATCGAGCCCGAGGATACGACCAGCAGCTCGCAGCCGCGGCTGTGGAGCCGGGCGATGTCGGCCGCCAGCGCGGCGAGCCAGGAGGCGCGGACCTCGCCGGCCTCGGAATCGACCAGCAGCGACGAGCCGACCTTGACGACGATGCGGCGAAAATTTTCGAGACGGGGTGCCATGGCGTGAACGGGGTCGGTTCGAGCCCTCGCATCGTGATGAGAGGTGCGTGGCTGACACGCGGTCCGCACGGGACGGGGCTCAAGTGTTGATGGATGGCGGCGAGTGTCGCAAGCGAGGGCCTGCGAGGCAAGGTTGGCTTCAGTTCAGCCCTGCGGTGACGTTGGGGCCGCCCACGGCTCCTCGGTCGCGGCGCTCTCGGTCGTGCTCTTGGCCTTGAGGGACACAGGCTGTTCGCCGACCACGTCGGCGAGCTTGCGCAAAGCTTCCTTGACGCATTCGCCCGTGGCGCCGGAAATCAGCAGCGGCGTCTTCTTGGCGGCGCGCTTCAGCCGGTCCCTCTGCTTCTTCAGCTCGTCCGGATCGACCGCGTCGATCTTGTTCAGCGCGACGATCTCGACCTTGTCGGTCAGCTCGCCGCCATAGGCTTCGAGCTCGTGCCGCACGGTCTTGTAGGCCTTGCCGGCGTGCTCGCAGGTGGCATCGACCAGGTGCAGCAGCACACGGCAGCGCTCGACATGGCCGAGGAAACGGTCGCCGAGGCCGGCGCCCTCATGCGCGCCCTCGATCAGGCCGGGAATGTCCGCCAGCACGAACTCGCGGCCGTCGGCGTTCACGACGCCGAGCTGCGGATGCAGCGTGGTGAACGGATAGTCGGCGATCTTCGGCTTGGCGGCGGAGACCTTGGACAGGAAGGTCGACTTGCCGGCATTGGGCAGGCCGACCAGGCCGGCATCGGCGATCAGCTTCATGCGCAGCCAGATCCAGCGCTCCTCGCCGGGCTGGCCGGGATTGGCGTTGCGCGGCGCCCGGTTGGTCGGCGACTTGAAATGGGCGTTGCCGAAGCCGCCATTGCCGCCCTCGGCCAGCACGAAGCGCTCGCCCACCGCGGTAAAGTCGTGGATCAGCGTCTCGCGATCCTCGTCGAAGATCTGGGTGCCGACGGGAACCTTCAGCACCACGGACTTGCCGCCGGCGCCATGGCGGTCCTTGCCCATGCCGTTCTCGCCCTTCTGGGCCTTGAAATGCTGCTGGTAGCGGTAGTCGATCAGGGTGTTGAGGCCGTCGACGGCCTCGATGATGACGTCGCCGCCGCGGCCGCCATTGCCGCCGTTCGGCCCGCCGAACTCGATGAACTTCTCGCGCCGGAACGCAACGCAACCGTTGCCGCCGTCGCCGGAGCGCACATAGACCTTGGCTTCATCGAGGAATTTCATGATGCGTCCTACGTAGGCGAGGCGGGTCCCCACGGCAACCGCGGAATGGGTTTAATTCGGCCCGAAGCCTTAATTTCGAGCGGTAAAGCCGCGCTGCGCAGCACGTGGACAAGGCGTGCGCAGGGGTTGCAGCAGGGCTGCATGACGCGCCATGCGGAAGGGCTGGAGCCGCGGCGGCGTGCCTGATAAGGCAGCCCCATCATGAGCGTGCTGTCCCGAATCTCCACCGCCAACGATGAGCGCTCGGCGCGGCTGGCCGGCATCGGCCTGATGCTGCTGTCGATTGCGATGTTCTCGTTCGGCGACGCCCTCGGCAAGTTCCTGGTGTCGACCTATGCCGTCGGCCAACTCCTGTGGCTGCGCGCCTGTGCGGCGCTGCTCTTGCTCGCACCGTTCATCTGGCGCAACCGCGCCGCGTTCCTGCAGCTCGAGCGCCCCTGGCTGCAGCTGGTGCGCGTGATCCTGTCGACGCTGGAGGTCGCGGCGTTCTTCCTCGCCACCGTCTATCTGCCGCTCGCCGACGTCATCACCTACTATCTCGCCGGGCCCATCTTCGTCACCGCGCTGTCGGCGCTGGTGCTGCGCGAGCATGTCGGCTGGCGGCGCTGGACCGCGATCATGATCGGCTTCTGCGGCGTGCTGATCGCGCTGCGGCCCTCGGCGCAGACCTTCAGCCTGCCGGCCTTGATCGCACTCGGCGGCAGTCTGTCGTTCGCGGTGCTGATGCTGATCACGCGCAGCCTGCGCGCGACGCCCGACATCGTGATGGCGTCGTCGCAGTTCGTCGGGACCTTCCTGCTCGGCGCCGCGATGTCCTCGTTCGGCTGGGTGACGCCGACGTCCGGCAGCCTGGTGCTGTTCGCCGCCGCCGGCCTCATCTCGGTGACCGCGCTGTTCTGCGTCAACCGCTCGCTCAAGCTGGCGCCGGCCTCGGTGGTCGTGCCCTATCAGTACACGATGATCGTCTGGGCCGTGCTGTTCGGCTTCGTCGTGTTCGGCGACGTGCCGCATCCCGCCACCATCATCGGCGCCACCATCATCATCGGCGCTGGGCTGTACATCTATCTGCGCGAGCGCAGCCTGGGGCAGGGCCAGGGTGCGGTGAATCCGCCGGCCTGAGATGCGACCCTCCCCTGGAGGGGGAGGGTCGCCTCACGCGGAGCGAAGCGACACGTGAGGCGGGGTGGGTGGCCCGGCCTAACTCCGCCGCCCCGCATTGGCCCAGGCCTTCAGCGAGGACCAGACGCCGCGGGTCAGGCGGAAGGCGTCGACCGGGGCGGACGAGCCGATCACCTCGAAGCGGTGCAGCTCGACGCCGGTCCATTGGAAGCCGCACTTTTCCAGGATGTTGCGCGAGGCTGGGTTGCTGACGCGGGCGTGCCCGATCAGCAAATTGTCCTCGCTCGTCTCGAAGAAATGGTCGATCGCGGCGCGCGCGGCTTCGGTGCCGAAGCCGCGGCCCCAATGCGCAACGCCCAGCCAGTAGCCGAGCTCGGCACGGCCCGTTGCTGCTCGATTGATCCCGACCATGCCGATCGGCGTGTCCAGATGCTCGATCAGGAAGGCGGTCTCACCCGTCTGTTCCAGCGCGCGAACGAAGCGAGCGGCATCGACCTCCGAATAGGGATGCGGCAGGCGGCGGGTATTCTCGGCGATAACACGGTCGTCGGCGAGCCGGGCGATGGCGGTCACGTCCGCGAGCACCGGCGCACGCAGCGTCAGCCGGGAGGTTTCGAGGACGCAAGGTCTCGCCTCGCGCAAGGTGGGAGTGGTGATGTCCTGCAGCATGTCGGGCTCCATCGACGCTTCGGGATCAACTGATCAGCGAAAATGAAAAGGGGAGGCCGGTTGTCCCGCCTCCCCTGGAGCCATCTGGCGCTCCGCCGGTTTGTCAGGACCCGGCGGACGCGAATTGTTCCACCGTATTCTACTCAGCAGCCTCGGCGAGTACCGGACGTACCGAGATGAACGTGCGGTTGGCACGGTCATGGAACTCGACGACGCCCTCGATTTTCGCGAAGATCGTGTGATCCGTGCCCATGCCGACGTTGAGGCCGGGATGCCAGGTGGTGCCGCGCTGACGCGCAATGATGTTGCCGGGAATCACGCGCTCGCCGCCGAACGCCTTGATGCCGAGGCGCTTGCCCTTGGAGTCGCGTCCGTTGCGGGATGAACCGCCTGCCTTTTTATGAGCCATCGCTCGTCTCCGATCTCTTGCGATCACCTTTAGCGCGATTCCGCTAAGGGATCATTCACATTTGCAACCTGCGCGGACGAAAAATCCACGCGCGATGAGGTTCAACCCGGTGCGGCGCGCGAGACGTGCGCCGGCACGCTTACTCGGCGGCGTCGGCCGCCGGGGCTTCCGCCTTGACCTTCTTCGGGCGCGGGCCCTTGGTCGGCTTGGCGTTGTCGGTCAGGATCTCCGAGACGCGGATCAAGGTCAGCTCGTCCCGGTAGCCGCGCTTGCGGCGCGAATTCTTGCGGCGGCGCTTCTTGAACGCGATCACCTTGGGTCCGCGCTTGTGGTCCAGCACCTCGACGGCCACGGACGCGCCGGCCACCGCGGGGATGCCCAGCATCGGCGTATCACCGCCGACCACCAGCACCTCGTTCAGCTGCACGATCGTTCCGGGCTCACCGTCGATCTTGCCAATCTCGAGCACATCATCCGGGGCGACGCGGTATTGCTTGCCGCCGGTCTTGATGACTGCGAACATCGTTCTCATCCTTCGTGTTCGATCCCGGCCTCAGAGCGCGATGGCCCCGGGTCGGCTTCTTGTTCAGTCGTTATGGTTCATGTGGTCCGGCCCGATTGGAGCCGGAAGTCGCGCCCGAGGCTTTGAGGCCTCGAGAAAGGGCGCAACGACAAACGGCGCAGGAACGCCCGCGCCGGTCGATCGGGCGCTTATAGCGGCGTGAGCCGGCGAGTCAAGGTGAATGGCCGGTTGCCGCTCGGATGGGATGCCCGGGCCCCGCCGACCCCCGGCCGCCATTCGCTCGACCCGGCGCACCGGACCCGCAACCAACTGTTCCCTCCGCCGTTGTCCGGACCCAATGCACAACAGGGCAGGATCGCATGGCCGACGACGTCATGACCACCACGGGCATCGCCCGCCACGGCGCCGCGCGGCTGCCGACGGTCGAGATCGACAGCTTCAACATCGAGCTCAAGGACGAGGACGGTTTCCTCGGCGACCGCGCCTCCAAGGGCGCCTTTCGCAAGATCCTGGAGCGCTGGCGCAAGCCGTTGCGCAAATCCGGCAAGGATCCGTTCGGCGACGAGGACAGCGAGACCATCAGCAAGAAGGCGCTGGACGCCATCCTGGTCGGCGACGACACCGAGGCCTCGGCCGTGGTGCACTCCGCGATCGAGGAATTCGCCCAGGAGCTCGCCCACGTCACCCGGCGCTTCCTGCGCACCAAGGCCTGGGCCAAGACCGAATGCATCGTGGTCGGCGGCGGCTTTCGCGACTCTCGCCTCGGCGAGCTCGCGATCGCGCGCACCGAGATCATCCTCAAGGACGAGGGTTTTGGCGTCGAGCTGGAGCCGATCCGCTACCATCCCGACGATGCCGGCTTGATCGGCGCACTGCATCTGGCGCCGTCTTGGATCTTCGAGGCCCATGACAGCATCCTGGCGGTCGATATCGGCGGCACCAACATCCGCTGCGGCGTGGTCGAGACCGCGCGCAAGAAGGCCCCGGACCTGTCGAAAGCGTCGGTGTGGAAGTCCGATCTCTGGCGCCATGCCGATGACGAACCCACGCGGGAAGGTGCGGTCAAGCGGCTCGCCAAGATGCTGAAGGAGCTGATCGAGGAGGCGGACGCCGAGGGCCTGCGGCTGGCGCCCTTCATCGGCATCGCTTGTCCCGGCGTCATCAACGAGGACGGCTCGATCGAGAAGGGCGCACAGAACCTGCCGGGCAATTGGGAGAGCAGCAAGTTCAACCTGCCGGCTAGCCTGGTCGAGGCGATCCCGATGATCGGTGATCACGACACCGCGGTGCTGATGCACAATGACGGCGTCGTGCAGGGCCTCTCCGAGGTGCCGTTCATGCAGGAGTTCGAGCGCTGGGGCGTGCTGACCATCGGCACCGGCCTGGGCAATGCCCGCTTTACCAACCGCCGCAAGGAGAACGGCCGCAGAGACAGGGACGACAAGGCCAAGGAGGACAAGGCCGACGACAAGAAGGCGGCCAAGAAGAAGAAGGATTGAGCATTGGCGCGGCCGCACCATGTCTCTCGGCGGTCCGGAGGGGGGGGTGCATGCTGCGCTGCAGCATGGCGCCTTCGCGCTCCCGGACGTGCGGAAAACCGCCGTACAACCAGTCGGATGGCCTGGAACCCGGTAACCTTGACTGGTTAGGTTAAGGAACGGTTCGCATTGCGATGCACGCGCAGATGGCTCAGGGTCGCCGGCGTCGCTCAGGCCGGCCGGATTGACCCCCGTCTCTTCCGTCGGTTTCCCCAAGATGTAGCGACACGGGACCGCCGGTATGTGTCAGCGTACGGCGGTCCCACCTTTGTCTCCTGGCCTCCGTCGCCAGCCGCCGCGTCCGCAACGGCAGGAGAAATCGTCGTCGGTATAAATCAAGTCCATTTACAAACCGTCTAGTCGGTTTATAAATGGACATCCCAAATGGGGTGGGATTTGACGGCGCAATCTCGCGCCGGGTGGAGTGTGAGGACATGATGATCAGACGGGCGAGAGGCTGGATGGCTGCGGTGGCGGCGGCGACGCTGGGCCTCGGCGGGGCAGAGGCAGCCGACCTGGCGGCGACCACCTACAAGGCGCCGGCCTATGCCGCCGCACCGGCACCGTTTTCCTGGACCGGCTTCTATGCCGGCGCCAATGTCGGCGGCGCCTTCACCGGAAACGACTCCTTCACGAACGCCGCCGGCGCCAATGGCGGTGAGCTGTCCGGCGTGATCGGCGGCCTGCAGGCCGGCTACAACTACCAGATCTCGCCGATGTTCGTGGTCGGCATCGAGAACGATCTCGAATTCACCGGTCTCTCGCGCAAGGCCGACCTCGTCAATCCGGCCGTCAGCATGCCCTGGCTCACCTCCGGCCGCGCGCGCGCCGGCATCGCGGTGCTCGACCAGCGCCTGTGGCTGTATGGTACGGCGGGACTTGCGGCCGGCGAGTTGAAGGACGGGCCGACCCACAAGATGAAGATGGGCTGGACCGCGGGCGGCGGCGCCGAATGGGCGTTCCTGCCGAAATGGTCGGCCAAGCTCGAATACCTCTACACCGACCTCAAGCACGACGATCTGCCGGACTGGCGAGCGGCCAAGATTCACTCCGTGCGGCTCGGCTTGAACTACCATTTCGACCTGTTCCGCTGACGAGCGCGGCGCAGACCAGCGGGTTCGAAGGCCCGCGTCAGTCTGGGGCCTTCGGAGCGCGGGGCCGAGCGGTGTAGCCGTTCAGCCGCCGCGTGCGGTCCGCTTCCCCGAGCGGACCGCAATGGCGCGCGCATGCGCGAGCCCCGGGAAAATTTCGACCGGCTGCCTTGTCACCCCCCGCATCGTGCCCTAGAACGACGCCCGACCCGGGGGCTCGCCCCTGATTTGCGCCTGGAGAGGTGGCAGAGTGGTTGAATGCACCGCACTCGAAATGCGGCATAGGTGCAAGCCTATCGGGGGTTCGAATCCCTCCCTCTCCGCCAGTTCCTCCCTCGGCCACCTCCCGGCGGGGCTTGTCATGGGCCTTGAGCGGTGAGCCAGACGTTCGATCCTGCCGCTTCCGATCCTGTTGCGCTCGACAAGCTGAAATCCCGCATTCAGGCGCTGCGCGCCAAGACCATCGCCAATGGCTGCACCGAGGACGAGGCGCTGTCCGCGGCCGCCAAGGTCGCCGAACTGCTCGATCGCCACGACCTGTCGCTGTCCGACCTCGAGCTGCGGGCGTCGGCGTGCGAGCGCAAGGTCTATGAGACCCATCGCAAGAAGCGCATTCCGCTCGATGACTGCATCGGCGCGATCGCGCATTTCTGCGATTGCCGGGTCTGGCGCGAGAAGAATCCGGCCGGCGAAGCGAGCTATGTGTTCTTCGGTCTCCCCGCGGATGTCGAGGTTGCGCACTACCTGGCGGAGCTGATCGACAACGCCGTGCGCGCCGAACTCGGCCGCTACAAGACCTCGGCCGAGTACCGCCGGTTCCGGCACCAGGACCGGCATCTCGCCAATGCCTCCTTCGCCCTCGGCATGGTGGTGTCGATCGCCGACCGCCTGGTGGCGATGAAGGCGGCCCGGGATCAGATCAACCAGAGCAGCGGCCGCGGGCTGGTCGTGCTCAAGACCTCGGTGGTCGATGCCGAGTTCGACAAGCTCGATCTGAAGCTGCGGTCGGCGCGCAGCACGAGCCGGATGGTGTCGACGGCGGCCTATGAAGCGGGAGGTGCCGCCGGCACCACGCTCGCGATCAGTCCGGGCGTGAGCGGCGCGCCACCGCCAGGTAGTTCGAAGCGAGGCTGACGGACGCCTGGTTCGACGTCGGCTATGGGTCCTTCAAGCACGGCCCAAGCCGGTTGCGGCGTCGTGCATCGACGTCCAGCGTCGTACTCCCAAGTGCAGCGACACGGCGATCTCGGCTGGCTACGACATTTGCTTCCATCCGAGTCGCTCAGCTAAGCTGCCTGCATGAGTTACTGCGTCTTCATGCATCGGACTGATTCGATCTACGACGATAGTCCGGCGGAGCAGTACCAATTTCCCAAACAATATCTCGGCCGCGCGCAGGGCAGTGACTCGATCAGGGAGTGAGTCCGAGCGGCGCTGTCCGCTCGCGCTGGTAGGCTTGCCCTGGGGCGGTGCTGCGGCTTCCCTCGACCCCGTCACATTTCGTCCATCCGTTGGCTGCGGGGCGCGTCGCGTTTCGCGGCGGCGCCACATGATGGGTCGCGGCGTTCTGGCCGTACCGGCCTCAGCTCTTCCCGCCCGGCCCCTTCAACGCATTCCAAGCTGCCTGATTGGCCTGATCGAACGCCTTGCGGGATTCGCTCAGGGCGGCGCTGAGCACCGACCAGGATTCGCTGCCTGTCTGTTTCAGTTTCTCGAGATGGGCGCCGGCCTCTGCCGCGTCGGATTTGAGCTGCTTCAGCACGGCGTCCAGATCGGTGGTGCCGACCGTCGTCACCTTGGTCGCCGCCTCGCGAAACCTGTCAGCCGACTCCCGCCATGCCGTCGCCTGCGCGGCGGCGATGTCCTTGAAGGTCGCCTGCTGCTGGGCGGCCTGCTTGCCGGCGGCGTCGAAATAGGCCTTCATCTGCGCCTCGAATCCAGCCCAATGCGCGTCCAGCTCGGTCTTCGCGCTGGCCATCGCGGCTTCGCCGGCCGCTGCTTGCGTCTTGAGCAGGGCTTCGAGGTCGCTGCGGCGCTTCTTCAAGTCCGCCATGATCTCCTCGGTCTTCACCTTGGATGCTGCTTCGACCTCGGCTGCCTTGACCCCCAGCGACTCCAGCGCGGCATCCATCTCGTGGAGGCGCTCCCTGGCCCAGTTCAGGTAGACCTGCATCGTGCTCTGTGCCGGCATGGCTGCTCTCCTCTGATCCATCCTGCGACAAGCCATATAGAAACGAGGTCGTATAGTTTTGACCTGCATCAAGGCCCCGGGATGCCGGGGCTTCACGTTTGCGTGCAGGGCGCGACGTCCGCCGTATGGCGGACCGCCATGGCCGGTGCTAGTCCTATCGTTCGAATACGATCACACGAGGCGCGTCGAGATGACCGGTGACGAATTTCGTGCTCTCGCCCTGTCGTTCGCCGGAACGACCGCGGCGCCTCACTTCGATCGCACCGCGTTCAAGCTGCACCGGACCTTCGCGACCCTCGCCGCCGATGGCGCATCCGCCAACGTCCTGCTCACGCCCGACGAGCAGGAGCACCATGCCGGCCTGCAGCCCGGCGTGTTTCGCCGGGTCCCGAACAAATGGGGTGATCAGGGCTGGACCACCGTGTCGCTCGCCGATGTCGACGCCGCTCGCCTGCGCAGCGTGCTCGAGAGCGCGTGGCGCGCCGCGCATCGTCCGCAGCGTTCACGCGGCCGCAGCAAGCGCTGAGCCGACCCCGGCGAAACAATCGCCGGCGGCGACAAGAACTCTCATACCCTCCGCCCGACCATCAGCAGGACGCCGCCGATCTGCGGCAGGAGCGCCAGCAGGATCAGGCGGAGCATGACGAAGTCGTCGGCGGAGGGCTTCACCACGCCGCGCGACACCCACGCCACCAGCTTGATCGCGGCCTCGGTTTGCGGATCGGCGGTCTGGCTGACCGTGGACATCGCCGCGTCCAGCGCCAGGCGACGCTCGGCGACCGCAGCCTCGCGCTCCCGACAGAACTTGCCGACGCCGCCCTTGCACTCGCGGTCGCGCGCGGTCATTGCATCCGCGAGCGCCGTCTGCGCGGCCTGCACCGCGGGCGTCACGCGCGAGGCGCGCGCCAAGGTGACGTCGCTGATGTTGGTGGAGGCGAAGCCGATGCCGGCGGTGACCGCGAACACGAAGGTCATCAGCCACACCGTCCAGCCGGTCAGTGCCGAGGCGCGGTGGCGCGCCTGCCACAGCCGTGCGGCGCAGGTCGGCATCACCAGCGCGACGAGGTCGGCGGTGACGCCGACCGCCAGAAACATGTAGCCCGCGGTGCTGTTCGAGCCGAGCGAGTGTGCGAACCAGCCGTTCATGGCCATGCCGACCGCGGCCAGCGCCAGTGCGGCCAGCTGCAGCAGGACCGACGAGGCGGTGATGCCAGCGCGCGCGGGCTTTGCCGGCGTGATCGGCGCGGCGGCCGGCACGACCTCGCCTTCGGTCGCGGCCGACGCTTCGCGCGGCGGTATCGTGGCCGGCGGCGCTGCGGCCGGGATCGCCGCGGCCGCCGCGCTGGCAGCCGCCCCCGTGCGGGACGCCTCGGCAACGGCCGGAGCTTTCGCCGGCTCGTTCACGTAGTCCAGGAAATCCGGCATGATCAGCGTCTCGGACGCGAGCATCTCGTCGTCGAGCGCCGCCATCTTGGCCTTCTCGGCCTTGTCGGCTCGGGGCCGCGGGCGTGGCTTGACGACCTTGGCCCGCTTCGGACGCGGCTTGGCCGTCTTCGGCTGCTGCCAGGGAATGATGGATGCGACTACGGACTCATCAGCCATCGGGGCTGCTCCAATCGGTGGTGATGGGCGCGACGCTGCGTTTGCACGCAGCGCTGACCGCGCCGGCATCGGGTGCACGTCTGATCGGGAATCGGGCAGCGGCCCGCCTCGAAGCGGGCCTTCGTTCTTGCGGCCGGGCTGGCGTCGCGCGAAGAAATCGTTGGCGTCTCACGCGCCCTGATCCGCCGATGATGCGGAGGGCTTGCGGTCACAAGCGCCACGTAATGAGGCGGCGCCCGGAAGGTTCTGGTCCGCGCGGGGCCGGGCCGGTCAGCCGTGCGCCCAACACCCTTGTTCTTAACCAATGGTTAACACGGATTCGCCGGTTTCGAAACCACGCTAGGCCGTCGTCGGGATGTCAGCTCGCCGGCAACGGAGAACTGCGTCTTTGCGGTCACAACCGGAGGTGACGAGCTCTTTGTTCGATGCGCGAACGCAGGGTGCCGCGCGCTGGTCAACGGGCTATGGTGGGATCTCGGAAAAGGAGCTCTGTCGTCGTCTCATGCAATGTCCGTGCGGATCAGGTCTTCCCTATGATCGCTGCTGCGGTCCCTATCTCGATGGTGACGATCAGCCGCCGACCGCCGAGGCGCTGATGCGCTCGCGCTATACGGCCTATACGCGCGGCGACATTCGCTATGTCGAAACGACGCTCGCCGCCGACCGGCGCGGTGCGTTCGATGCGGTAGCCGCGAAGGATTGGGCGACACGCGCCACATGGCTCGGCCTGCGCATCGTCTCGTCGGTCCGCGGCCAGCCCGGCGACGCCGACGGCGTCGTCAGCTTCGTCGCCAGCTATCGCGAGGCCGGCAAGACCATCGAGCACCACGAGGTCTCGCAGTTCCGCCGCGACGCCGACGGTGCCTGGCGCTTCGTCGAGGGTGACGCGCGAGCCGTCGTCACGGAGCCGAAGCGTGCGGCTGCCACCGCGAAGGTCGGCCGCAATGATCCATGCCCGTGCGCTAGCGGCAAGAAATACAAGTTCTGCTGCGGGCGGTGAGCGCAGCGGCATTTCTCGATCGCGGTGCGTCGCTGTGTTGATAGGAGGGGGGAGCCGCGACGGCGGGCTCGTCAGGTGCATCCGTGCCCCGCGAAGGCAGGCGCGCGGCACTCAAGCCGTTGGTGCCGGCGCCAATCTGGCAACGACGGTCCAGCGTCGCCGGTCTTCCCGCGCCGGCATAGTTGCGAGCGCGAATGAGATGCAAAGATCGGACGCATGCGGCGCGAACGATCGCGGCGGCTTCATTGTGGCTGGCCGATGTCTGCTCGTTTCCGTCGCGCGTCAGAGCGAGGGGGCCACGATGCCGACAGAGCGGAGGACTTCTCTGCCGCCGCCTTGACTCCGCCCAACCGGGCTGGCCTAGAAGGACGTAGTTCCTAACAGGGGTGGTATCAGGTGGCGGAGTTGGACGAGCAGGTCCGGCAGGACGAATGCGAGCGGTCGCAGGTTGCCGCAACCCCGTCGTCGGCAACGAAGGCGCTGTCACCGCGCAAGGCGGCCATCCTCGACCATGCCAACGATTTCGCCGATGCGCGCGCCGGCTGGCGCGACAAGGCGGCGTTCTTTCACAGCGAGGACGAGTGCTATCTGCGCTTCCTGATCCCGCCGGGCAGCCGCGTGCTCGAGATCGGCTGCGGCCTCGGCGATACCCTGGCATCGCTCGCGCCGTCCTACGGCGTCGGCATCGACTTCAGCGAAAAGCAGATCAAGATCGCCCGCAGCCGGCATCCTGAGCTGACCTTCATTCTGGGCGACGCGGAGGATCCGGCCACGCTCGCCGCCGCCACCGGCCCGTTCGATGTCATTCTGGTGCTCGACACCATCGGTTCGCTCGACGACTGCCAGCAGTTCATCGAGCAATTGCACCCGCTGTGCACGCGCGAGACGCGACTCGTCATCGGCTACTTCTCGCACCTCTGGTATCCGCTGCTGAAGGCTGCGGAAGCACTGGGCCTGCGGATGCCGCAGCCGGAGCAGAACGTGCTGTCGCCAGCCGACCTGCGCAGCCTGGCGCACCTGGCCGATTTCGATCCCGTCAAATCAGAGCAGCGTGTGCTCTCGCCGCTGCGGCTCTACGGCTTCGGCCGTTTCGCCAACCGCTTTCTCAGCGTGCTGCCGGGCCTGCGCGCGCTGGCGCTGCGGCACTATCTGGTGTCGCGTTCGCTGCGCTGCGTGAGCGACGACGTCCGCTCGGCCACCGTCGTCATCCCCGCGCGCAACGAGCGCGGCAACATTGAGCCGGCGGTCCGGCGCATCGCGGCGTTCTGCAACGACGTCGAGATCATCTTCGTCGAGGGCCACAGCCAGGACGGTACCTATGAGGAGATGGAGCGGGTGCGCGCGGCATTCCCCGATCACGACATCAAGCTGATGCGACAGCCCGGCAAGGGCAAGGCCGACGCGGTGTTCACCGCGTTCGACGCCGCGCGCGGCGACGTGCTGATGATCCTCGATGCCGACCTCACCATGCCGCCGGAGCAACTGCCGAAATTCTTCGAGGCGCTGCGTTCCGGCAAGGGCGAGTTCATCAACGGCTCGCGCCTGGTCTATCCGATGGACGAGGGCGCGATGCGGTTCCTCAACCTCATCGCCAACAAGACCTTCTCCTATCTGTTCTCGTGGCTCCTGAACCAGCGCTACACCGATACGCTCTGCGGCACCAAGGTGCTCCGCCGCAGCGACTATGTCAGGCTCAAGGCCGGCAAGGCCTATTTCGGCGATTTCGATCCGTTCGGCGATTTCGACCTGATCTTCGGCGCCTCCAAGCTGAACCTGAAATCGATCGACCTGCCGATCCGCTACGCCGCGCGCAGCTATGGCGAAACCCAGATCTCCCGCTTCCGCCACGGCTGGATGCTGCTGAAGATGGTCGTGTTCGCGTTCTTCAAGATCAAGGCGATCTGAGATGGCCGCTGTCTACGCCGTCGAGCCTGACCAAGCGGTGCGTGGATCGGTTGCCCATCTTCCCACATCGTCATGGCCGGGCCTGACCCGGCCATCGACGTCTTCTTTCGTCGATGAGGGCCGACATGGATGCGTGGGACAAGCCTGCGCATGACGGAGAAAGCGGTACCGAAAGCATCGGCTCCCTTTCCCGACGCCCTCGACCGCCTGACGCGCTTCGGCTGGCGCGGCGGGGTCGCGGTCGCGCTGCTGCTGTCGCTCGTGTCGTTCCTGACCGCCGGCTATTTCACCGTCTATTGGCGCAATGCCGACATGGACTTCATGGTGATCTACAATGCGCTCGCCATGAACGATGGCGGCGCACAGGCCTTCTTCGATCACCCGGCCTATCTCACCATCCTCTCGGTCGAGACCTGGTTCGCGCTGCTGCATCGGCTCGGCCTGCTCGACGCCTGGACATTGTCGGCGATCCCCGCCGATCGCGCCGCCTTCGATGTCGCGATGACCGGCGCCGTCCATGCCGGACGCGTCGCCGCGCTGCTGACGGCCGCCGGCATCATCCTCGCCTTTGCTTGGGCCGCGCGCCGGCTGGTGTCGGATTGGCGCATCGCCATGCTCGCCGTCACCGCCTTCGCCTTCTCCGGCGGCGTGCAGATGCATCTGCGCATCCTGCGCAGCGAGATGATCGCGGCGTCGTTCTGCATCCTCGCGCTGATGATCCTGATCGCGGTCGCGCGCCGCGCCAGCCTGACGCGGCCGCTCGCCGTCGGACTCGCCGCGCTGCTCTGCATGCTCGGTCTGGAGAACAAGGTGCATGCGATCCTGCTGATCGCCACCATTCCCGTGCTGGTGTTGCCGTTCGGGACGGCGACGAGCGCAAGCGTGGCGTTCTGGCAAAGCTCGCGCGCATGGGCGGCCGTCATGGTCGCCGCCGTGGCGGCGATCATCGCCGCGATCGCCGCCTGGCCGCTGGTCGCCGCCGGCTTCGACCCCGTCAATGCGACGGCTGCCGGCCTCAAGCCGATGCTGCTCGGCCGCTTCGGCCTCTATCAGTTCGCGCTGCTCGGCGTGGTCGCGGTCTGCCTGGCCGCCTTCGCGTGGTTATGGCGTGTGAGCGCGGCCGAGACCGTCGCGGCGCTGCTGGCGGTGGTGGCCAGCGCAAGCCTCGGCCTGCTGGCACTGAAGTTGAGCTACAACATCAACGATGTCGTGATCGTGCTCAATCCGCTCGAGAAGATGATCACCTATGTCGACGCGCCAGAGGCCGCCGGCAGCCTGGGCGGTGCGATCGGCCTGTTGCTGTCCGGCGTCTTCGGGGTCATCCGGCGCTACACCTTCGTGCTGCAATCGTCGGCCCGCCCCGCCGTGTTCCTGACCTGGTTGATCATCCCCGGCATTGTCATGGCCTGGCGCCGCGGTGAGCGGCAGGCGGCCATCCAAGCCGTCCTCCTGATGCTGGCGGCCATCGGCATCGACACGCTCGGCGTCCGCCGCGGGCTGAAGGTCGAGTACTTCGTCTTCACCGATCCCCTGATCATCATCGCCGGCATGGTCCTGCTCGATCGTCTGTCGGACCTGCGCTTTTCCCGCTTCGCCTATCCGATCGGCGCGGTGCTGCTCGCGCTCCATGTCGGCATCAGCCAGGCCGAGCCGGTCAAGATGGCGCTCAAGCGCAAGGGGCCCGAGGAGGTCTGCGAGTGGCGCGGCTACTACATGCCACGGCTCGTGCTGCCCTGGTGCGCGCCGCCGAACAGCCCGCCGAGGATGTGATCGAGCGAGATCTTTCCACCGCCATGGGCAATGAGGCCCAGCGCCATCGCGGCCCAGGTCAGATGGATCGGCCAGCCGTCGGGCACCGTGAGCTCGACGATGCATGTCATGAACAGCAGGCCGAGTGCCGCGAAGCGGGTACCGAGGCCGAGAATGAGCAGGACGGGGAAGGTGACCTCGCCGCAGCCCGACAGGAACGCCATCACCGTCGGCATGGGAAAGTGGTATGGCCCGCCAGGCAGATGCAGCATGAACTCGTCGCTGAACAGCGTCACGGCGGTGTCGCTCAGCCTGAGAAAGCCGTCCCATTTGAGAATGCCCGAGCGCCAGAACGGCACCGCCAGCGCAATGCGAGTGACGAGCTGGACTAGGGTGAGCGGGGTCGCGCTCTGCAGCAGCCGAACGGTCTGGCCGACGAGGGAAGGCAGCGACAGTGTCGCGGTCGGCGCCATGGAGTGGTCCGTCGTCATCATGCGTCCTCGAAACTGATGTCCGTGAAGGCGCCGGCCTCGATCAGGCCGGCAATGTTGGTGGCGAGATCGAACTCCGGCGCTGCCTCGAACGCGGCTTCCGCGGCCACGCCGAGCGGCTGCCGCGTGATCAGCAGGCTTGCGAAGATCGCGCCGCCCCGCGGCAGGTGGCGCACGGCGACGTCGAACGCGGGCCGCGTGATCAGCGCGTCCTCCGGGACCGAGCCGTCGATGCGCGGCACCGGCGCATCGCCGCGATTGGCCGAGAAGATCGTCACCGCCGCGAAATCCGAGCGCACGATGCGGGTGGCGGGATGAACGGCGAAGCGCAGCTCGGGCAACCGCTCGGGCGGCACCGTCGCCAGCGTGGCGCCGTCGAGCGGCGCGGCGTCTGCCGCGTGATAGGCGTCGAGCCAGGCCCGCTCGATCTGTGCGACGTCCGTCAGGAACGGCATCGTCCGAGCGTGCTCGTAAGCTGCGATGAAAGCGGGGAAGTCGCGTCCATAGTCGACGAGCAGCGGCGACGTCGGCGGCGTTTCGCGTACATGCGCCCGCGCCATCGCGCGGAAGAAGTCGGGACCGGTGATGCGCTGCACCGCCGGATAGATCGCGACGAGCGACTCGATCAGGCTGACCGTGACGTTGTTGCGGTAGACGTTGAACCGGCGCCCGGCCGCCTTGGCCAGCGGACCCCTGACGGCGACAGGCGTCGCGCGATCCGGCGTCAGCAGCGCCGCGGCGAACTGAGCGGCATAGTCGGACATATGCTCAGGCTGCGGCATCGCGCACCTCCTGCAAGCAGTTGGGGGCGTGGTCATCGAGAATCGTCTGCGCGGCCGCGGCCTCTGCCTTCAGCACGGGCCAGTCCGGAATGTTGCTGTCCCATTCGATCAGCGTCGGCACCGGACCGTTGCGCGCGATCACGCTGGCGAACAGTGCCCACACATCGTAGGCGACGGGGCCGTCATGGCTGTCGATCAGCAGCGGCTCGCCTTCATCGTCGGCCTGCACGGCGTGACCGGCGAGATGGATCTCGCCGACAGCGGCGAGCGGAACGTCGGCCAGATAGTCCTGTGGCGAGAAGCCATGATTGATCGCTGAGACGAACACGTTGTTGAGGTCGAGCAGGAGCCCGCAGCCGGTGCGGCGGACGATGGCGCGGATGAAGTCGGTCTCGCTCATCGTCGAGTCGTGAAAGGCGACGTAGGTCGACGGATTTTCCAGCAGGATCGGCCGGCGGATCGCGCTCTGCACCTCATCGATATGGTCGCAGACCCGTGCCAGCGTGGCGGCCGTGTAGGGCAATGGCAGCAGGTCGTTGAAAAACGTCGTATCGTGCGTCGACCATGCAAGATGCTCGGAGACGAGGCTCGGCTGATAGCGGGCGACGAGCTTGCGGAAGCGCGCGAGGTGGTCGCGATCGAGCGGCTGCGGGCCGCCGATCGACATGCAGACGCCGTGGATCGACAGCGGATGATCCCTGCGGATCGCCTCGAGCTGATGGTGTGGCGGACCGCCGGCGCCCATGTAGTTCTCGGCATGGACCTCGAAGAAGCCGCGCCGCGGCGCCTCGGCCAGGATGGCGGCCAGGTGCGACGGCTTGAAGCTGGTCCCGGCGACGCCGCCGAGAGGTGGCGGAAAGCGAAGCGGCATGGTGGGGCCCGGTGCAGGGGGGGCATCGGTGCGCATGCTGCGTCTCCGCTTTCCGCTTGGGGTGAACGAGAGCGATCAGATCGGCTTGAGCGAGCCCTTGCGGCCGCCGGGGACGTCGATGCTGGTGCAGGTGCCGCCCTGGACGAATTTCCACGCGTTGCCCTGGAAGTCGATCGTTGAGGTACCCTGGCAGGTCGTGCCGGGACCGGCGGCGCAATCGTTCTGGCCCTTCAGGGCAACGCCGAAGCATTTCTCCTTCTTGGCGGCCATTGCGGCTTCCGCTTCGGCCTTGGTCAGTGGCCCGGCCATTGCGAGGCTTGCGAGCGCGGTGCTGACGGCGCCGGCGAGCGCCAGCGTGGTGACGGTTCTCTTGGCGGACATGACGATTCCTCTCGTGTTCTGCGTCGCTCGCTTGGCGACGCGCATCTCTCCTTCGCCCGCCGCCACGACAATGTTACGCGGCGACTCCGCTCACGACCCTGTGAGCGGTATTGCGTGCTTGGGAGCTGCCCTAGTCGAGCGCAAGCCGACTCGAAGTGCCAATGCTTTGCAGGCATCATCGACTTAGCCGGCCGGCATTGGCGGCTCACGCCATCGGAGCGCAGTCTGGCGGCTCCCGGTCGCGCGCCGCCCCGCGCGCCGCTCGGTCCGATCGGAGATCCACCTGCGATGATGGCGAGCGCAAAGAGCCGAGTGCCGCGCCGAGGCGCCGCCGACGAGCGGTTGACCGTCAGCATCCGCTTCGCCGTGTCGGCCCTGGTGCTGACCGCGATCCTGCTGACGGCCCTTGCCTCGAGTCTGTTGTGGTGGCGCACCTCGGAGGCGATCAGCCGTCAGCTCGCGAGCACCATCAACGCGCAGATCGCGAGCGCCGTGCGCAAGGAGGTGAGCGCGATCGTCAGCGAGGCGCGCGCCGCGCACACCGCCATCCGCACGCTGTTCCTGCAGAACGTGCTCGACACCCGCGAGGCGGACAAGCGCGAATTCGTGTTCCTGTCGCAGCTGCAGTCGCAGGCGACGATCTCATCGGCGGCGTTCGGCTGGCCGGACGGCTCGTTCTTCGCCGCCCACAAGCTCGGCGACCGGCGCCTGGAGATGATGGAGATCTCCCTGACCGATCATCCCGGCCAGCGCCGCGTCGATGAATACGACGTCGTGCCCGGCGACATCGAGTTCGCGACACGCCGCTTCGAGCCGACCCGTTTCAAGGTCGCCGACCAGCCCTGGTTCAAGGAGAGCCTCGCTGCGGACGAACCGCGCTGGTTCAGCGTCGATCATCATCCGAGCGGAGACCGCCCGGCGATCGCGCTGGCCGGCCCGATCGATGTCTATCAGGAGCGGCAGGGCGTGCTCGCCATCATCATCGAGCACGCGCGCATCTCGCGCTTTCTCGCCCAGCTTCAGGTCGGCCGCACCGGCAGCGCCTTCATCCTGGCGCTTGATGGCGGCGTGGTCGCGGCGCCCGACGAGACCGCCGACGAGGTCAATGCCGGGCAGGGCCGCCAGCCGCTGCTGCCGATCGCGCAGCAGGCGATGCGGTCCTCGCGCGAAGGCGACGAGGCCTGGCGCGGGCGCGTGCTATCGGGCGACGGCGCCTTCGAGGTCGCGCGCACGGCGCTGCCGTTTCCCGGCTGGTCGCTGGTCACGGTGATTCCGGAAGCGGAGTTTCTCGGTCCGGTCGACGCGGCGCTGCGGCGCGTGATCATCGGTCTCGGCATCGGCGCCGTGCTCGCGGCGCTGGCCTCCGCCGCGCTGGCGCGTGCCGTCATCGCCGCCCCGCTCGGGCGTGTGGTGGCCGAACTGCGTCACGTCGAGGCCTTCGCGCTCGAGCAGGTGCGACGTCATCCCTCGCGGCTTCGCGAGATCGCGAGCCTGTCCGCCGCCATTCATGACATGGCCGGCGGGCTGTCGTCATTCGGCAAGTTCATTCCCGCTGATCTCGTCCGGCAATTGCTGCGGCAGGGCGTCGACGCCAGGCCGGGCGGCCATGTCCAGGAGCTCAGCGTGATGTTCATCGACATCGCCGGCTTCACCGGGTTGTCGGAGCGCATGGGCGACCGTGTCGTGCCGCTGCTGTCGTGCTATCTCGACCTGATCTCGACCGTCATCGTCGACCACGGCGGCACCATCGACAAGTTCATCGGCGATGCGGTGATGGCGTTCTGGGGCGCGCCGGCCGCGCAGCCGGATCATGCGGTTCTGTGCTGCCGCGCCGCGCTGGCGTGCCGAGACGCGGTGGAGGCCAGCGGCCTGTGCGACGATGACGGCCGGCCGCTCGCCATCCGCATCGGCATCAACTCCGGCCCCATGCTGGTCGGCAACATCGGCTCCGAGGTGCGTCTCAACTATACGGTGATCGGCGATGCCGTGAACGTCGCGAGCCGGCTGGAGGGCGCCAACAAGAGCTACGGCACCGATATCCTGATCGGCGAGGGCACCGCGCGGCTGGCGGGCGATGCGTTTCTCACCCGCGAGATCGACCGCATCGCCGTCTATGGCCGCGAAGAGGGCCTGCGCGTCCACGAGCTGGTCGGGCTTGCGGAGAATGTCGCCGCGCAGGACGTGCGCTGGATCGCACACTACGCGTGCGGACTTCAGGACTATCGCGCGCAGCACTTCGAGGCAGCCATCGCGGCGTTTGAAGCAGTCCTCGCGCTCAAGCCCGGCGATCGCGCCGCCGAGGTCATGATCACGCGCTGCAGGCCCCTGGCAGGCACGCGGGCGGATCATCATTGGCATCCGGTGACGGCGCTGACGACGAAGTAACGTGGCCGGTCCGACTAAGCCGACCGCAGCTTGCCGCGCAGCGGCCGCCGTCCGGCGAACACGGCGGCGAGATCCTGAGACGGCGTCGCCGCATCGTCGTCGAGCCGCAGCCGGCCCTCGACATGCAGGAAGTGCTCTCGCGACACCGCGATCGCGCGCAGCAGGTCGCGGTCGCGCAGCGCGTCGACGATCGCGCCGTGCTCGTCGACCGCGCAGATCGACTGCGCCGCCGGCTCGTATACCGACACCATCACCGAGGAGCGGCTGAGCAGATCGGCGAGCATGCGCGACAGCTCGGGATTGCCGATGGAGTCGACGAGATGGACGTGGAAGGCGCCAGACAGCCGCACCGACGTCGCGCGATCGCCGCGCTGCGCGGCGGCGCGCTCCTCGGCCAGATGCGCATCGAGCCGTGCGAGCAGGAGATCATCGACCCGCAGCACCAGCTGGCTGAGCACGCCGGCCTCGAGTACGCGATGTGCCTCATAAACCCGTCTGATATCATCGAGCGTCGGCCGCGGCACCCGCGCGCCACGGTTCGGGATCATCTCCAGCCGCCGCTCGGCGCCGAGCCGGTGAAGAACTTTTCGGATGCGCTCGCGCGAGACACCGAAGAGCGCGGCGAGCGGCGTCTCGGCGAGCTTGGTGCCGGCCTTGAGCTTGCCCTCCAGCAGCGCGCGCAGGATGGCCTGGTACACCGCCTCGTCCTCGGCGGGATTGGCCTTCCCGATTCGCTGCGCTCGCATCGCCATGAGGTTTTAGCTAGGCCCAAAGGCGCGGCACGTCACCTCCAAAAAATGTGCACATTCTGTCCGCGGCCGGGCGCGCTGCGGATCGAGACATAGCCCGGAACGCTGATCTCATTGATGAATCAAGAATGTGCACATTTGGCACGGCGCTTGCTGATCGCGGGTGACACGCCACGCGACAGCTCACACGGGATCCTCGTCATGCACCCCTTCTCCCGACGCAGCCTTCTGAAGACCAGTGCGGCCTTCGCCGCCACGCTCGCCGCGCCAGCCCTGGTGCGCGCCGCCCCGAAAGAGATCGTGATCGGCGGCCCGGCCGGCGCCGCCAAATATTTCAACTCCGACCTGTTTCCGGTGCTGGAGAAGAAGCTCGACTGCAAGGTGCTCTATGAGGGCACCAACTCGCTGACCAATCTGCAGAAGATGCAGGCCGACAAGGCGAGCCCGAAGATCTCGGTGGTGATCATGGACGACCCGGTGATGCTGCCGGCCGCGGCCGAAGGGCTGATCACCAAGATGTCGGCGTCGGCGATTCCCAATCTCGTAAAGCTGGTCGACGACGCCGTGCACCAGGACGGCATGTGGGCCAATTACCAGAAGCCGTGGGTGGGCATCGCCTATTCCACCAGGCGCATGAAGACGCCGCCCGTCAGTTGGGCCGAGCTGTGGGACGCGAAATACGACTCCAAGATCGTCGTGCCGTCGCTGTCCAACACCGAAGGGTTCTGGACGCTGCTCGCCGCCGCGCATCTCGAGACCGGCAAGCCCTACAAGGAGGCGCAGTACGAAATCGACGCCGGCTTCAAGAAGATCAAGAGCCTGAAGGCCAATCTGCTGAACGTCTATACCAACGCACCGCAGGCCATCAATCTGCTGGAGCAGGGCGAGGCCTGGATGATCGGCGGCCAGTTCTCGGCCTACACGCTGATCCGGAAAGCGGACGGCTCGCCGGTCGATCTCGCAATCCCGAGGGATGGCGGCTTCTCGATGCCGTCGGGCATCGCCAAGGTGAGCGGCGCGCCGGCCGGCGACCTCGCCGACGCCGCGATCGACTTCTATCTCAGCCCGGAGGCGCAGAGCATCCTCGCCAAGACGGCGTTCATCGCGCCGACCAATCAGGCCACGCCGCTGCCGGCCGGTTATCCCGATCCCGCGACATTGTTCGCGCCCGACTGGGCCTTCATCGCGAAGAACCGCGCCGGCTGGGTCGATCGCTGGAGCAAGGAGATGACATGAGCGCCGCTCCGCATCTCGTCATCAGCGGGGTCTCGAAGCGGTTTGGCGCGGCGACCGTGCTCGATCGCGTCGATCTCACGATCCGCCGCGGCGAGCTGGTGACCCTGCTCGGCCCATCCGGCTGCGGCAAGACCACCTTGCTGCGTGCGATCGCCGGCCTCGCGCCGCCCGACACCGGGACGATCGCGCTCGCCGGGCGCGACGTCACCCATGTGCCGCCGCACCGGCGCAATGTCGGCGTCGTGTTCCAGAGCTATGCGCTGTTTCCGCATCTCACCGTCGCCGGCAACGTCGCCTTCGGACTGAAGGTGCGCGGCACGCCCAAGGCCGAGACCGACCGCGCGGTCGAGCGCGCGCTCGCGCTGGTCAAGCTCAGCCATCTCGGCGGCCGCCGCATCTCGGCGCTGTCGGGCGGCCAGCAGCAGCGCGTCGCGCTGGCGCGGGCGATCGCGGTCGAGCCGGACGTGCTGCTGTTCGACGAGGCGCTGTCGGCCCTCGATCGCAAGCTGCGCGAGGAGATGCAGGTCGAGCTGCGCCGCCTGCTGCAGGAGGTCAAGGCGACCGCGATCTTCGTCACTCATGACCAGGACGAGGCGCTGACGATGTCGGACCGGGTCGCGGTCATGAACAAGGGCCGCATCGAGCAGCTCGCCGCGCCGCGCGAGCTGTATGCCCGGCCGGCCAGCCTGTTCGCGCTCAACTTCGTCGGGCTGTCGACGCGCATCGCCGGCCAGGTGGTCGGCGCGCAGGACGGCACCGTGGAGGTGGTGACGCCGGTCGGCCGCCTGTCGGCGCGCGGCGCGTTCCAGCCGGGCGCCTCGGTGATCGTGGCGACGCGGCCGGAGCAGTTGCGGCTGGGCGCTGGTGACGGTGCCAACTCCGCGGCCGGCCGAGTTCGGTCGGTCGTGTTCCAGGGCTCGCGGACCCTGGTGGACGTCGATGCCGGCGCTGGCGCGAGCCTGCTCGCCGAGCTCTCGGGCCGCGAGGCCGAGCTGCCGCGCGTGCATGACGAGGTCCGCTTCGCCTGGCCCGTCGCCGAAACCTTCGCCTTCGCCGCCGAGACCTGACCATGACCGACGCCGTGCTATCAGCACCGATCGTCAAGCCCGCGCCGGATCGCGAAAGGCTCGCCGCCTTCGGCTTCGTCGCGCCATCGCTGCTGATCATCGCGCTGGTGTTCGTGCTGCCGCTGGCCCTGCTCCTCGGCGTCAGCGTGCTCGACCCCAAGGGCGGCGTCACCTCGGCGCATTACGTCCGGTTGCTCGGCACGCCCTATTATCTCGGAATCATCTGGAACTCGCTGCGGCTCGGCCTGCTGACGACCCTGATCGCCTTCCTCATCTCCTATCCCGCGGCGTTCGCGCTGGCGCGTGCGCGCGGACCACTGCGCTCGATCCTGCTGGCGACCTTGTTCCTGCCGCTCGCCGCCTCCGTCATCGTCAAGGCTTTCGCCTGGACCATCCTGCTGCGCAGCGACGGCCTCATCAACACGGTGCTGATCGCGCTGGGGATCATCGAGGATCCGATTCGCATGATCTTCACCCAGACCGCGCTGATCGTAGGCGCCGTGAACATCTTCCTGCCGTTCATGGTGCTGCCGATCTACGCGGTCGTGGCGCAGCTCGACGGCCGCTATGCGGAAGCCGCGGCGACGCTCGGCGCCTCGCCGTTCGTCGTGTTCTTCCGTGTCATCCTGCCGCTGACCCTGCCCGGCATCATCGCCGGCGTGGCGCTGGTGTTCTCGCTGTCGGTGTCGGCCTATGTGGTGCCGACGCTGCTCATCGGCGAGAAATATCCGACGCTCGCCACCACCATCGCCAAGGCCTATCTGTTGGCGCGCGAGCCCGGCTTCGGCGCCGCCGCGGGCGTGGTGCTGCTGGCGATCGCCGTCATCGTCGTCGCGCTCAGCGCGACGCTGTCGCGGGAGCCCAAATGATGTCGCGGCTTGCCATCATCGTCTGCTGGGTGCTCGCGATCGGGCTCGCATTGTTCCTGCTGCTGCCGCTGGTCGTGATCGCCGCGGCCAGCTTCTCGCCGACGCCGGTGTTCGACCTGCCGCTGTCGGGCGCATCGCTGCGCTGGTATGGCCGCATCGGCCGGCTCGACGGCTTCTGGCCGTCGCTGTCGCTGTCGCTGCAGATCGCCGTGCTGTCGACCGCGCTGTCGCTGGTCGCCGGCACGCTCGCCGCCATCGCCATCGCGCGCGGCAGGCTGCCCGGCGCCACCGCGCTGGGCACGCTGCTGGTGTCGCCCCTGATGATGCCCGGCCTCGTGCTCGGCATCGCGCTGCTGCAATATTTCCGCATGGTCGGCTTCACCGCGACCTGGAGCGCGCTGCTGGTGGCGCATCTCGTGGTCACGCTGCCTTACGTCGCGCGCACCATGATCGCCGGGCTCTCCCGCTTCGACTTCACCTTGATCGAGGCGGCGCGCACGCTCGGCTGCACCTATGCCGGCAGCGTGATCAGGGTGATGGTGCCGGCGCTGGCGCCGTCCTTCCTGATCGCAGGTCTGTTCAGCCTGCTGGCCTCGTTCGACAATTATCCGGTCTCGATCTTCCTCACCGACGTCCGCTCCAAGACGCTGCCGATCCGCATGCTGCAATATATCGAGGAGGCGCCCGATCCGACGTTGGCCGCGCTCTCCACCCTCATTCTTGCCGGCACCCTGGTGCTGCTGCTGATCAGCGATCGCCTGGTCGGCCTGCACCGCATGGCCGGAACCGCGGATTGACACGATGACCTCACAGCCTGCCTTCCGCCGCGATCTCAGGGGCTATGCCGGCAGGCCGCCGCATCCGCGTTGGCCCCACGACGCACGCGTCGCGGTGTCGCTGGTGGTGAATTTCGAGGAGGGCTCGGAATTCTCGGTGTGCGACGGCGATACGAGCAACGAGGCGATCTACGAGGTCGTGCACCGGCTCGACGGCCCCGACCCCTGCATCGACAGCCATTTCGAATACGGCACGCGGGCGGCGTGGTGGCGCATCATGGACCTGTTCGACGCCCACAACGTCAAGGTCACCGTCAGCGCCTGCGGCCGCGCGGTGGAGCGCTCGCCGGAGCTCGCCCGCGATGCCGTGGCGCGCGACCATGAGGTCTCTGCGCACGGCTGGCGCTGGCAGAGCCACGCCGGTATGGGCGAGACCGAGGAGCGCCGCGTGATCGCGCGCACGGTGGAGACGATCCAGCGCGTCACCGGCAGGCCGCCGCTGGGATGGCACACGCGATCGGCGAGCTCGCCCAACACGCGGCGGCTACTGGTTGAGCAAGGCGGCTTCCTCTACGACAGCGACGCCTACAATGACGACCTGCCGTATTATGTCGCCGTCGCCGGCCGCCCGCATCTGGTGCTGCCCTACGCCTTCGACAGCAACGACATGCAGTTCTTCAACGGCTCGCGCTTCCGCGGCGCGGACTTCGCCGACTACGTCATCGACGCCTTCGACTGGCTGGTGCGCGAGGGCGCGACGGCGCCGAAGATGCTGTCGATCGGGCTGCATCTGCGCATGATCGGCCGCCCCGGCCGGATCGGCGCGCTCGACCGCATCCTCAATCACATCACAGGCAACGGCGCGGCGTGGATCGCGCCGCGCGCCGACATCGCCCGGCACTGGCTGGCGACGGTGCCGCCGGAATCCTGAGCGCGGTCAATCGTCGTTGGCGATGTCCTCGTCGGTCAGCGGCACCTCGATGGTGCCGCCCTCGCCGGTCGCGAGGTCGCGCTCGTCATCGATTGGCTCGCCATCCCGTTCGTCCGCGTCGAGCGGCCACAATCCGCGATCATGCCCGTTGCGTGGTGTCATGGCAGGTCCTTCCGCCGGGATAAGACCGGGCGCGCGCAATGGTTCATGCGATCCGGCCGGGGTGTGGCGGACTGGCGCAGGCCGGTTCCGGCGACTACATCTGCGCCATGGCCGATCCCACCGCGCTGAAATCCTTTCTCGATAATCACCACCGCATCGTCGTGCTCACCGGCGCCGGCTGCAGCACCAACTCCGGCATTCCCGACTATCGCGACACCGACGGGCAGTGGAAGCGCACGCCGCCGGTGACCTATCAGGCCTTCGTCGGCAGCGACGATACGCGCCGCCGCTATTGGGCGCGCAGCATGGTCGGCTGGCGGCGGTTCGGCCGCGCCCAGCCGAACGGCGCGCATCATGCGCTGGCGCGGCTGGAGGCGCAGGGCAAGAGCTCGCTGCTGGTGACGCAGAATGTCGACCGGCTGCACCAGGCCGCCGGGACCAGCAACGTCATCGATCTGCACGGCCGGCTCGATCGCGTCCGCTGCCTGGGATGCGGCGCCGTGCTGTCGCGGGCCGACTTTCAGGACGAACTGGCCGGCGCCAATCCGCGCTGGCTGGCGCATGATGCGGCCGCCGCGCCCGATGGCGATGCCGATCTCGACGGCGTCGATTTCGCGGACTTCAATGTGCCGGCCTGTCGCGCCTGCGGCGGCATCCTCAAGCCCGACGTCGTGTTCTTCGGCGAAACCGTCCCGCGCGAGGTCGTCGCCACCGCGCGCGAGCATGTCGAGCAGGCCGACGCCATGCTCGTCGTCGGCACCTCGCTGATGGTCTATTCCGGCTTCCGCTTCGTCCGCGCCGCCGCGGACCGCAACATCCCCATCGCCGCCGTCAATCTCGGCCGCACCCGCGCGGATGACCTCTTGTCGCTGAAGGTGGAAGCGCCGTGCGACGAGGCGCTGGCGTTTCTGCTGGAGGAGTAGGGCGGGCCGCCCTCTCTCCGCCGTCATGGCCGGGCTTGACCCGGCCATCCATCTCCTCGGTGCTTCAGAAGATGGATGCCCGGGTCAAGCCCGGGCATGACGAAAAACTAAAATGGTGTCCGCCTCACCGCGACTGCGGTTTCTCGCGGTTCTCGATGCGGTCCTTGTTGTTGACCTGCTCGTTCTCCGGCTTGCCGACCTCGACCGTCTTGCCGGCCTGGTTGCCTGGATTGTAGTGGAACTTGCCTTCGTGATGCTCGCCCGGCTGCTTCTGCTCGGGATTGACGTTGTCGGCCATGAAACTCTCCTGTCGCTGTGCCGGACAACGTCGCGGGCGTGATGCTTGTTCCGCGGCCGAGCGCCGCGGCGCCGTTCATGCGGCATCACCCCTCTCTGTGCGGATCATCACGGAAGCAGCGCGCCCTGACCGTCATGATCCTCGCATGGGCTGCAGGGGCAGCCGCAAGCAACGAGGGACAAGGTCATGACTTCCAGCATTCGTCTTTTCGCCGCCGCCATCGTCGCCGGCGCGGGCCTGCTCGCATCCGCATCGACATCGCCGGCGTCTGCCGGCTGGGAATGGCTGGGAAACAAGAACTACATCAACTGCCTGCAACTGTTCGCGAGCGGCAACTTCCTGATGCCGGCAAACGCCACCCCGGCCCAGCGCGCGGCCAAGCACGAAGCCGGCCGCCGCTACTGCAACCGCCAGTACTACGGCCACGATTGAAGATGACAGTTGCAGGCACGATCGAGGCCGCGCGCCGCCTCGATCGTCGCAGCCTGCTGCCTCACGCGCCCGTCACGCGCCAGATGCAGTTGCCGACGTCGTCGGCCACCAGCAGCGAGCCGTCCGGGCCGAGCGTCACGCCGACCGGCCGGCCATAGGAGAAGCTCTCGTCCGGCGCCAGGAAGCCGGAGAGGATTTCGCGCGCCGGGCCCGACGGCCGGCCGTTCTCGAACGGAATGAACACGACCTTGTAGCCGGACAGCTTGCTGCGGTTCCACGAGCCGTGCTGGCCGATCACCATGCCCTGGGGGAAGCCGGGCAGGGTGCCCGCGGGCAGCCAGCACAGGCCGAGCGAGGCGGTGTGGCCGCCGAGCGCGTAGTCCGGCGTCAGCGCGGTCGCGACCAGGGCCGGATCCTGCGGCACGCGGTCGTCGACCGTCCTGCCCCAGTAGCAATAGGGCCAGCCATAGAAGCCGCCCTCGCGCACCGAGGTGAGGTAATCCGGCGGCGTCTCGTCGCCGAGCCCGTCGCGCTCGTTGACGACGGTCCACAGCACCTTTGTCGACGGCTCGAACGCCAGCCCCACCGCATTGCGCAGGCCTGATGCGAAGATGCGGCTCGCGCCGCTTGCGATGTCCAGCTCATAGATGCAGGCGCGGCCCTCCTCGACCTCGAAGCCAAGTTCGGCGATGTTGGTGAGCGAGCCGACGCCGGCATAGACCTTGCTGCCGTCGGGGCTGACCAGCAGGCTGCGCGTCCAGTGTCCGCCCGGCTTGAACGTGGTGAGACGCTTGCCCTGCGCGGTGATGCGCTCGGCGCCCGCGCTGTACGGGAAGGCGACGATGCCGTCGGTGTTGCCGACATAGAAGGTGTCGCGGACCAGCGCCATGCCGAACGGCTGGCTGAGATTCTCCATGAAGGCGTTGCGGCGCTCGGCCTTTCCGTCGCCGTCGGCATCGACCAGCCTTGTGATGCGGTTGGCGCTGACGCCCAGCGCTGCGGCGCGGCGCATCGTCGCCTGCATCGCATAGCCGAACATGTTGCGCACCGGGCTCGGAATCTGCGTCGCCTCGGCGATCAGCACCGACTTGTCCGGCATCACATAGATCCAGCGCGGATGATCGAGCCCGGTGGCGAACGCATTCACCTTCAGCCCCGCCGCCGCCACCGGCTTTTCGCCGTCGCGCCAGCCGCGCGCCGTCGGCATCTTCAAGGTCGGCAGCAGGCCCTGCGGCTTCGCCAGGGGAATCTGCGGCTGCGCGCCCCAGGCCGGCTGCGGCGTCTCCCCCTGCAATTTGCGCCACTGCAGCGCCGCATTGCCAACCAGCGCGACACCGCGCGCAACGATCGAGGAGAGGGTTGTCATGGGAGTCCTGTGAGGGCTTTGATGCAAATGGGATCTGATGGGCGAGGGACCATCGAGCGATGGCAAAGGGCCAATCTGTTATGATCTACCACGCCCACCGTGACAATTGCATGGGTCGCGGATCGGGGCTGCGGAACCCGGGGCTTTCACCTGGCACGCATTCACGTATCAGAGCCAACCTCCGGCGGCGTCTGGCATGCGGGGCGCTGCGGTTGATCGTGCAGTGCCGATCGGCAATTGGCGTGGCTTGGTCAAGCCCAACTATATCGGCGCCATTGCTCGCAACGAAATGGGTCGTTGCGACGCTGAAGCGCGCAGATCGGTTGCCCGTCATGCCGGGCTTGTTCCGGGCATCCACGTCTCTCCCCGACGAACGACGAGGATGGCCGGGACGAGCTCGGCCATGACGATGAGGAAAGAGACAGGCACGATCTTCCCGAAATGCGGTCGCCCCGCATCATCCTCGGCCAGCCCATCTCGTCAAAATTCTTCCTTGCTATTTTTCCGAAATCATGCTCTACTCCCTGCATCCCGTCCTCATGCAGAGGGGCGTACGCGTCGTCACGATACGTTGAGGCGGGGAGCGGTGGCCGCGAGTGTTGTCAGGTGCTGATGCGCTGGACGATTAGCAGCTCGCGGACGTTCAAGCCGTGTGGTCCTGGCGCCCCGATGCTGGCGCCAAGTCTGGATGACATGACGTGTCATCAGGCGACGGGGGCAAACAAGCCGGTCCCCGGGGAGAGCTCGGAGCAGACGTTAAACCCATCGCGCAGGGAGGGCCGGGTCTGTCCGGCTGAACCTGTGGTTCCTGCCCCGTGCAATTTTTCCGCACGGGGGCCACGGGCCTCAGTCGAGGTCCGGCCTTCCCTGCGCCCTCGGCATTTCCGGAGGGTTTTGATGAGAGCAATCTCGGGCGCGATCGCGCCGCGGGAGGTGTTGGTGTGTCTGCGTGCATCATGATCGACTTGCCGTGGCGCTGAGAGAGCCGCCAGCGCGCACAATGTCGCCGCAGCCGTGGCGCCGTCATCGAATTGCGCTACACTGGTGTCACACGCTGCCGGCGCGTTGGCCGGCCGGACGACAATGGAAGTCAGGGGGATGCACGGCATGACGGGGGTGATCAATTCAGGCGCAGCGCGATCGTCTGCGTCAGGTGTCGCTCTCACGCGCGGACTCTCCCGATGACGTCGCTCGACAAGTCCGCCTTCACGCCGCATGCCCTGCGCGAGAGCGTGCTGAACGAGGTGCATGCGCGGCCGTTCACGCCGCTGACGCAGCCGGTGCTGGTGATCCGCTTCGCCTTCATGGCGAAAGGCGACAGCGCCACGACCGACCGCGCCAGCCTCGCCGCGTTTTGCGCGCAGCGCGGTGCGCCGCCGCCGGAGCCGGGCGTCAAGCATCACCAGGTCGATCTCGGCCCTGTCAGGCTGCGCTTCGAGCAGCATTCGGAATTCGCCACCCTCACCTGGATCTGGAGCCCGCCCGCGGACTCAGGCCCGCGCCGCTTCGGGGCCATTGCGCCCGAGCTGCAGGCGCTGATCGCGGCGCTGCCGCAGGCCGGCGAGCTGCTGGTCGCGGTCAAGCTCGAGGTCGAGAATGCGGCCGATCCGGTGGCGCGCGCGGAGGAGATCTTCGACAAGAGCAGCCTAGCCATCGTGACGATCAAGGGCAGCGCCGGCGCGGTCGCCTCCGACTTCCGTCTCGACGACGACGGCTTCACCCGCATCCTGGTCTGCGCCGACGGCCCGACCCCGGAGCGGCTCGGGGCGCTGGTGCAGCGCGTGCTGGAGCTCGAGACCTACCGCACTTTGGCGCTGCTCGGCCTGCCGGCGGCGCTGGCGCTGGCGCCGGACGTCGACCGCATCGAGCGGCGGCTGGTCGAGGTGCTGGCGGAGATGCAGGGCGCGCAGTCGTTCAAGCTCAACAACCACCTGCTGCGCGAGCTGACCGAGCTCGAGGCGCTGCTGGAGCGCGGCGCCACCGGCAGCCTGTTCCGGTTCGGCGCCAGCCGCGCCTATTACGACCTGGTGCAGGCCCGTCTGGCGGTGATCGAGGGCGAGCCGGTCGCGCCGTATTCGAGCTGGTCGTCGTTCCTGGCGCGGCGCACCGCGCCGGCGATGCGCACCTGCAACGCGCTGGAGGGACGGCAGTCGAACCTGTCGCTCAAGCTGGCGCGCGCCGCCGATTTGCTGCGCACCCGCGTCAATGTCGAGCTGGAGCAGCAGAACCGCGATCTCCTGCGCTCGATGAACGAGCGCACCAAGCTGCAGCTGCGCCTGCAGAGCACGGTCGAGGGGCTGTCGGTGGCCGCGATCGGCTATTACGTCGTCAGCCTGTTCGGCTATCTCGCCAAGGGCGCGCATGACACCGGCTTGCCGGTCGAGCCGACGCTGGCTACCGCCGCCTTCGTGCCGGTCGCGATCGCGCTGATCTGGTTCACGACCCACCAGATCCGCAAGCGGCATCTCAAGGAGGATCACGAAGCGGAGAAGGCCGAGCAGGAGTGAACGGCCGGGCGCCTTGCCAGCGTGCGGCCGGACGGCTAAGCGGCGGGCTGGTCAGCAAGAGGCAATGAGACGATGAGCGGTGCGACGATCGATTTCCTGGTTCACGCGGATGGTGCGGCGACGCGGCAGCGGATCACGCTGAGCCGCCTCGTCATCGCCGGCTGGACCGGGCGCGATCCGGTCGCCCGCGACAAGCACATCGCCGAACTGGAAGAGCTCGGCATTGCCAGGCCCGCGACGACGCCGATCTATTACGAGGTCGCGGCCAGCCGCCTGACGACGTCGGACAGCATCGAGGTCAGCGGCGGCGACTCCTCCGGCGAGGTCGAGTTCGTGCTGGTGCAAGCGGGCGGAAGGCTGCTGGTCGGCGTCGGCTCCGATCATACCGACCGCAAGGTCGAGACCTACAACATCACCGTGTCCAAGCAGATGTGCGACAAGCCGGTGGCCCCCGAGCTGTGGCTGGTCGACGACGTCGCCGCGCATTGGGACCGGCTGACGCTGCGCGCGTTCGCGACCATTGGCGGCGAGCGCGTGCTGTACCAGGAGGGCGCGCTGAGCGGCATGCTGGCGCCTTTCGACCTGATCGCGCGCCGCTACGGCGAGGCCGGCCTGCCCGAGGGCACCGCGATGTTCGGCGGCACCTTTGCCGCCAGGGGCGGCATCCGCCCCGCCGACCGCTTCGACTTCGAGCTGGTCGATCCCGTGCTGAACCGCGCCATCCGCCACGGATACGCGATCGAGCAGCTCGCCATCGCCGGCTGAGGCGGCGCGCGATCACGTTCGCGTGCGGCGGAATGCGCTAACGATCAGGCCGCGGCGCGTCGTCGCGGCCGTCGCCATGCTTGGCTGCATTCGCGCGGGCGTTGCGATCCGCAAGGGCCTGTTAAGCAAGGCGGCCTATGGTGCGGAGTGTGCCGAAGCGGGACCATGGCCTCGTTTCGCGTTCTGGTCCGGCACACCATGTCGCGGCATGAGACGCAATGCGGCTGGCATATCCTTAATCGATCCTTACCTGATAGCAGCGGATTCGACGGGTCGGACGACAAGGGCGATTAACTAGAAGTTTAGGATTGGGTTTGTGCGCGTGAACGCCTCCCTTAAGGGTTTTATTAAATACCCCGGGAATTGGGAGAGTGCGGTGCGCGTCGCGATCGTCCACGATTGGCTTTACGTTCTTGGCGGCGCCGAGAAGGTCCTTCAGGAGATCCTGCGCTGCTATCCCGGCGCCGACGTCTTCACGCTGTTCGACCTGCTGCGTCCCGAGGACCGCGCCAAGCTGGGATTCGAGAAGTCGCACACCAGCTTCCTGCAGAAGATGCCGCTCTTGCGGAAGTATCACCGCTCCTATCTGCCGCTGATGCCGCTCGCGATCGAGCAGCTCGATCTGTCGAGCTACGACCTGGTGATCTCCTCCAGCTGCGCGGTGGCGAAGGGCGTTCTGACCGGGCCGGAGCAGCTGCACATCGCCTATGTGCATTCGCCGATGCGCTATGCCTGGGATCTGCAGCACCAGTATCTGCAGGAGAGCGGCTACGCCACCGGCGTCAAGGGCCTGATCGCTCGCGCCTTGTTGCACAAGATGCGGATCTGGGATGCGCGCACCGCGCACGGTCCCGACGCCATCTTCACCAATTCGCAGTTCGTCGCCCGCCGCATCAAGAAGATCTACGGCCGCGACGCCAAGGTGATCTATCCGCCGGTGACCATCGCGCAGCGCGATGCGATCCTGCCCGTCGGCAACCACTTCCTCGCCGCGAGCCGGCTCGTGCCCTACAAGCGCATCGAGCCGATCGTGCGCGCCTTCAACACCATGCCGGACCTCGAGCTGGTCGTGGCCGGCGACGGTCCGGAAGCCGCGCGGCTGAAGTCGATCGCGGGGCCGAACGTCAAGTTCGCCGGCTTCGTGCCCGACAAGCAGCTGCGTGACCTCATGACCACCGCCCGCGCCTTCGTGTTTGCGGCGGAAGAGGATTTCGGCATCATCCCGGTCGAGGCGCAGTCCGAAGGCGCACCGGTGCTGGCGCTCGGCCGCGGCGGTGCACGCGAGTCGATCCTCACCACGGGGCCGCGGCCGACCGGCATGTTCTTCGGCTCGCCCGAGCCCGAGGCGATCGCGGCCTGCGTGCGATCGTTCGTGGCCAAGGAGAAATCGATCTCGCGGCTCGACTGCCGCCAGCGCGCCAGCTTCTTCTCGGCCGAGCGTTTCCGCAGCCAGTTCGTCGCGGCGGTCAACGAGGAGATCGACAGTTTCCGTGCGGGACATCAGGGCCGCGCGACGCGGCTGATTGCGTAATATTGGATGTGGTACGGGTGCAGATCATGAGGCAGGCGGCTCTCGGCGAGGCCTTGTCCGGCATTGACGCCGTCGCCCGGATCTGGCGCCGCCGCGGCGTGTTCGCCATCGTGGCCGGCGCCGTTCTCGCGCTTGCCGTGGCCGCGCTCGTGCTGCTGCCGGTGCGCTATCTCGCCACCGCTTCCGTGATCATCGCCGAGCAGGAGCCGGGTGCCAACACCTCGGCGGCGTGGGCGCAGAAGATCGGCGATCCCGCCGACATGGAAAGCCAGCTCCTGGTTATTCGCTCGCCGCGCCTGCTGCGTCAGATCATGTCGTCGCCCGGCGTGGTCGACGCCGTGGTCGGCGAATGCGAGCGCGGCCGTCTCATGGGTTCGGGCGATGCGTGCCAGCGCCTCAAGACCGATCCGGGCGCGTTCATCGATCACGTCGACAGTCGCTTCAGCGTTGCTTCGGCCGGCCGCTCGCGCGTCATCAACATCTCCTATCAGTCGAGCAGTCCCGAGGCTGCGAAGACGCTCGCCAACGCGTTGACGCAGACCTTTCTCGAGGACCAGCGCACCGAAGGCGCCAACAGCCGCGAGGTCGCGAGCTCCTGGCTCTGGAAGGAATTGAAGCAGCTCGACCAGCAACTGCGCGAGGCCGACGACAAGATCCAGAAGTTCCGCCGCACCAAGGGCCTGATGCGTGGCGCCAATGCGCCGATCTCCTCGGAGCGGCTGACCAGCATCGGCCAGCAGCTGTCGCAGGCGGAGGCCGCGCGCGCCGACGCCGCGGCGCGGCTGCAGGAGATCAAGTCGGAGCAGGAGCGCGGGCCGACCGACGCCCCGTCGGTGCTGCAGAGCCGCACCATCGCCGACCTCAAGCAGCAACTGACGACCGTGAGCGCGCAGCTCGCCAGTGCGGCCGGTGTGCTCGGGCCGAAGCACCCCTCGATCCTGGCGCTGACGCGCGAGCAGGCGATCATCCAGCAGCGGCTGATCGCCGAGATGCAGAGCATCGCGGCGAGCGCGCAGAAGACGTACGATGCCAACACCGCGCTGGTGAACTCGCTGAAGAAGCAGATGGAGACGGCGAAGGCGGAGGCCGGCTCGGCCACGCTGGACGAGGCCTCCATCGAGAGCATGGTGCGCGACACCGAGATCAAGCGGCAGCAATATGCCGAGCTCTACAAGAAGGCGAGCGAGCTCGAGACCGAACGGCGTGTCCTGCGCGGCAGCACGCGTCTCGTCAGCCTCGCTGAGCTGCCGAGCAAGCCGTTCTTCCCGAAGAAGATCCCGTTCCTCGCCGCCGGCATGACGCTCGCGTTGATCTTCGGTGTCGGCGCTGCGCTGCTCGCCGACAGGCTCGGCGCGCGCCTGATCAGCCCGCCCGTGCCCGTCACGCCGGAAGCGCCGGCCGAGCAGGTCGAGGCGCCCGCTGTCGACGAAGCTCCGGCCATCGTCCCTGAATTGGCCGAGCGTGTGACCGGACCGCAAGCGGCGACGCCACCGGCAGCGCCTGAACGAAGGTCCCATCTCCCGAGCGTCGCCGACGTTTCGATCCTGGCCTGCCTGCCGCGCCTGAAGAGCCTGCGTGAGATGTCGGCGCTCGGCGCGATCCTGCAAAGCCACCAACCGCTGGCGATCCCGCGCGTCTTGCGCCTCGCCTCCGAGGACACTGATTTTCAGCACACGCTGCATGATCTCGTCCACGAACTCGGTTTGAAGCGGTCCGCCCGATCGCAGCGCATCGTTGTGACCTCTCCCGATGCAGCAGATGGCAAGACGACCACGACCTGTGCGCTGGCAGAGCACCTCGCGGCCGCAGGCTGGCGCGTGCTGGTCGTCGAGTGCGACGTCTCGCATCCCGCCTTTGCAGAGATCATGGCGCTGCCGGCAAGCCCCGGATGGCTCGGCGCGCTGGAGCGCGGGACGCCGCTCCGGGACATGGTTCTGCCCACCGCGCATCCCTCGCTCGACGTGCTGCCGGTTGGTGAGGCGACCGGTCCGGTCGGCGACATTCTCGACGCGATCAGCCTCGACCGTCTCCTCGCTGATCTCGATGGCTATGATGCCGTGATCGTCGACACACCATTGCCGTCGCAACGGAACGACTTCCTTGCCGGTACGGACTGGGCGATCGTCTGCGTGCGCAGTGACCGGTCGTTGATCGAGCCGGCGGTCGCGACGGTGAACAGGAGCAGGGCACTCGGAGCCCGCGATGTCGGCATCGTCGTCACCATGACCGACGTCGAGCACCGCAGCGCGCCTGTGGTCCAGACCGCGCCCGTGGCGGCCTACGCCGGAGCCGGGTGATGTCGACCGAGCGTGTCCTGTTCGTCGATCACACCGGGCAGATCGGCGGCGCCGAGTTGATCCTGCTCGATGTCGTCCAGGGCCGCAAGGATTCGTCGGTGTTCCTGTTCGAGCCGGGCCCGCTCGGCCAGGTGCTGGCTGAGCGCGGGATGTCGGTCGTCACGTCGCGCTGGGGCCACGGCCTGGGGCAGTTCAGACGTGACAGTTCGTGGCTCGAGGCGCTGCCGCTGTTCGGCAGACTCGCGGCGATCACCGCGGAGCTCGCGCATGTCGCACGCAAGCATGACGTCCTCTATGCCAATTCGCAGAAGGCCTTTGTCCTGTCGGCCATCGCCAACATCGCGGCACGGCGGCCGTTGATCTGGCATCTGCACGACATCATCAGCCCGGCTCATTTCGGCGCGCTGCAGCGTCGCATGCAGATCTTTCTCGCCAACCGCTTCGCGGCGAAGGTCGTCGTCCCCTCCGAAGCTGCCGCAGCCGCCTTCATCGAGGCCGGAGGTCGACGCTCTCTCGTCGAGGTCGTGCCCAATGGTCTCGCCGTCGAACCCGTACCCGTGTCGCGCGAGGAGCTGAGGCAACGGCTCGGCCTGCCGTCGGGACCGCTGGTCGGCGTGTTCAGCCGGCTCGCGCGGTGGAAGGGGCAGCACGTTCTGATCGAGGCGCTGGCCGAATTGCCGGACGTGCACGGTATCATCGTTGGCGACGCGTTGTTCGGCGAGCAGGACTACGCGGCTGAGCTGAGACGGCTGGTCGCGGAGCTTTGCCTCGGCGATCGCGTTCACTTCCTTGGGCATCGCAGCGACGTGCCGCTGCTGATGCAGGCGGTGGACGCGATGGTGCATCCGTCGATCGATCCCGAGCCGTTCGGCCGCACCCTGGTCGAAGCGATGCTCGCCGGCGTGCCGGTGATCGCCACTGACGCTGGCGCTGCGCCGGACATCCTCGAACATGGCCGGGCCGGCCTGCTCGTGCCGCCTGGTGACGCGCGTGCGCTGTCCGAGGCTCTGGACGCGGTGCTGGCTCAACCCGAGTTCCTCGCGCCCCAGCTCGACTACGCGTCGCGCCGCGCGCGCACCCATTACAGTCTTGCACGCATGCTGGACTCGATCGGGCTGCTGATCCGCAATGTCGGTGCGGGAGCGGCGGTGTGAGCACGATCGTCACACCTGCCCCGTCCTCCGAGCGGCGTATGGTCGATCTCGTCGCGGACTGCGATCCGCCGTTCGCCATTCTCGCGCCGGTGCCGTCGTGGTCGAAACTGCTCGAGGACGGACAAGTCCCTGCGCGATGGAAAGGGCCGCCGGCCGTGTCGGAGGATGCCGCATGAGCGCCTCCGGTCCTTCGCTCAAGCGCTTCAGTGCGCTGCTGATCAGCGGTGCGCTGGCGAGCAAGATGCTCGGCTTCGGCCGCGAGGTGTTGATGGCGCATGTGCTCGGCGCCTCGCTCATCGCCGACGGATTCCGGGCCGCCATGGCGGCCGTGCTCATCCCGCTTGCGTTCCTGCAGAACGAGAGCGTGCCGGCGATCATGATCCCGATGCATCGCGAGGCGCTGCAGCGGCCGGATGCCGCGCGTAGCCTCGGTGCGCTGACGATCGTCATTGCCGTCGTCTCGAGCCTGGTGACCGCGATCATCCTGCTGCTCGGTGAGCTCTGGGTGAACGCCGTCGTCGGCGGCTTCTCGGCGGAGGGGCGCGAGCTGACCTTGCACTTCGTGCGCATGATGGCGTTCGGCATGCCGGCGTCGGCGGTGCTCAATGTGCTTGCCGCCGGCGAGATCGCGCTCGGCCGCACGCGGCTGACCAATGTCCGTGCCAGCCTGCTCAACGTCGCGGTGATCGGCGGCATCGGCCTGCTGGTGCTGACCGGCGACGCTTACATGCTCGCCTGCGCCTTCACCGTCGCCTTCAATGGCCTCGCCGCCTGGGGTCTGTTCACGCTGTGGCGCGAGGGCGCGCTGAGCGTCTCCGGCCTGACCGCCGGCATGGTGATCGACAAGGGTATCGAATTCTTCCGCCGGCTGCGCGTCCTGCTGGCGTTGCCGTTGGCCGAGCAGGGCAATGTCTGGATCGAGCGCTTCACGGCATCGCGGCTGACGACCGGCGCCGTCGCGTCGCTGGACTACGCGCGCTCGCTGACCGAGAGCGCGCTGCTGCTGATCAGCCAACCGCTCGGCATGGCGGTGCTGTCGCAGCATGCCCCACGCGATCCGCGTGCGCAGACCGAGGCGCTGCTGCGGCCGCTGCTCGCGCTGACCTTGCCGGCCTCGGCGTTCCTGCTGGTCTTCTCGACCGACATCGTCCGCCTGATCTATTTCCGCGGCGCGTTCGGCGACGAGGCCCTGCTGCTGACCTCGCATGCGCTCAAGGGCATCGCCTGCGGCGTCTGGGCCGCGACCCTCGGCTGGATCCTGATCCGTCTGCTCAATGGCGCGGGGCGCAACGGCGTCGCTGCGGTCATCATCGTCTCGGCCTATCTCGCCAACATGGGCTTCAACCTGCTGATGCCGCTGTTCGATCCGTCGCCGGCGGCCGGCATGCAGTTGCTCGGCGTTGGCGAAGCGATCCGCAGCCTCGTGCTGCTGTCGGGCGTGGTGTTCGTGCTCGGCGATGCGCGAAAGCTCCTGCTCGTGATCGGCCTGGCCCTGCTGCCGACCGCATTGATGGTCGTGCTCGGCATGATGATTCAGACCTCCGTGCCGGGCCTGCTGCCGCGCCTGTTCGCCGGCGGATTGGCGTATCTGCTCTGCCTGGCCTTCGCGATCGGCATCCTGCTGCCGGCCGTGGTGGGCACGGCGCTCCGTCATGTTCGTCGTACGTTCAGGATGAAGGGAGAGCTGAGTTGACCCTACTGGCCCTCGCTGCTGCCAAAGCGATGATGGCATCCGGCGCCTTCGTCCTTCCCGTCGCCAAAGCGATCGATCGTGTGCTCGGCCCGCGCGGCTGCTGTTTGACGTTCCATCGCACCGCGCCGGCAGAGCAGTGGGAGCGTCTGCCCAATCGCGACTTCTACGTCGATGCCGACTTTCTCGATCGCTTCCTCGGCTATGTCCTCGACCAGGGTTGGGATGTCGTGACGATCAGCGAGGCGCTGCGCCGGACGGCAAGCGCCGAACCGTCCGGCCGCTACGTCAACTTCTCGATCGACGACTGCTACCGCGATACGTTCGATCTGCTTGTGCCGGTGTTCCGCAGGCACAAGGTGCCGGTGACGCTGTTCGTGACGACCGGCATTCCCGAAGGCACGTTGCCGCTGTGGGCCGCCGGCTTGGAGGATGCGCTGCTGCACAGGGACCATGTCAGGGTCGACGATGAGCGGATCGCGCTGTCGAGCGCCGAGCAGCGCCGCGCGGTGTTCGCGCAGATCGCCTCGCGCTGGGATGGCCCGCAGGCGGCGGATCGTTACGCCGCGTTCTGTGCCGCCAACGCCATCGACATCGAGGCGATGCATTGGAAACATGCGATCTCCTGGGAGATGTTGGAAGTGCTGGCGGCGGATCCGCTCATCGAGATCGGAGCCCACACCGTCTCGCATGCGCGCATCTCGTCGCTGTCTTCCGAAGACGCCCTTTGCGAGCTGGCCGGCGCGCGGCTGCGATTGAACGAGCGGCTCGGCATCGACGTCCGGCACTTCGCATTTCCTTACGGGCGCGCCGCCGATTGCGGACCGCGGGACTTTGCGCTGGCGCGGCAGGCCGGATTCGCCAGTGCCGCGACCACGCGCAAGGGCCTTGTCAAAGCAGGGCAGGATGCGTTCTCGATTCCGCGCAACACCATGAATGGCGCGCATCGTACGCTTGCGGCGATGGAGCTGCATCTCACGGGCTTCAGCGGGACTGCAGCGAAGGTGATGGGCCGTGTCTAGCAGGGGGCGCTTGCGAATCGTCTCGATTGCGCATCCGGCCACCAGCAGCGAGGCCGGCCGGCTGCGCTACCGCCATCTCGCGTCCCGGCCCGACGTCGATCTGCATCTCGTGACGCCCGAGGTGTGGAAGGAATTCGGCCGCACCATCACCGCGGCTCACTCCAACGAAGCCTTTCCCATCCATCGGCTCCCGATCCGACTCCCGGACGCGGGTCCGATGAAATGGTACCTGCACTTCTATCCGGCGCTGCGCCGCCTGCTGCGCGAGCTCGATCCCGACGTGATTCACCTTTGGGAAGAGCCCTGGAGCATCGTCGCGCTGCAGGCGCAGATGCTGCGCGGCCGTGCGGCGCTCGTGCTCGAGGTCGACCAGAACATCCTGAAACGGCTGCCGCCACCATTCGAGGCGATCCGCAAATTCGTCCTCGGCCGCACCGCCCACATCCTGTCGCGCAGTCCCGATGCGACTGAGGTCGTGAGGGCGTGCGGCTACACGGGTCCGGTGACGCCGATCGGCTATGGTGTCGATCTCGCGACCTTCATGCCGGCGGGTGATCGATCGAATGCGACGGCCGGCTCGCCGCTGCGGCTCGGCTATGTCGGCCGGCTGGTGGTCGAGAAGGGCCTCGACGATGCGCTCGAAGCGCTCGCGCGCAGCAAGTCGGCGGCGACGCTGAGCATCATGGGCGAAGGTCCGCACGAGCCGCATCTGCGCCGGCGCGTGGCCGAACTTGGTTTGGGCGGGCGCGTCACCATCCAGGGCTGGGCTTCACCCGCTGCGGTCGCGGCTTTTCTGCGCGGCCTGGACGCATTGCTACTGCTGACGCGAACCACGGACGCGGTGCGCGAGCAGTTCGGCCGCGTGATCATCGAGGCCCAGGCCTGCGCCATCCCGGTGATCGGATCGACCTGCGGAGCGATTCCGGATGTCGTCGGCGACGGCGGCTGGATCGTGCCGGAGCAGGATCCCGGCAGCCTGTGTCGGCTCATCGATGAGCTCAGCGGTCGGCGGGCGGAGCTCGCCGTTCGCAGTGAGGCGGCCCGCGCGAACGTGCTCCGGCGCTTCACCTATGATGCGGTCGCAGCGGCGATTGAAACGGCATGCCGTGCGGCGCATCAGTCGAGAACCGCATCCGGCCTCGCCCGCCCACAGCGGCTGCAGACGAATTAGCTAGGCCTTCACCGGCAGCGCCATCGCTGCGCGGCCGGACTGGCGCTTGGCGGCATCGATCTGCTTGAGCAGTTCGATGTATTGCAGCCCGATCTGGTCCCAGCCATAGATCTGCGCGGTGGCCTGGGCGCCGTCCTGCAGCCGGCGCATCAGTGCGGGGTCGGCGAAGACGGCCGCGAGCTTGGCCGCGATGTCGTCGGCGTCTGCTGAAATGCGGAAGCCGTTGACGCCGTCGCGCAGATAGTCCTCGATGCCGCCGACCGGCGTTGCGAACACCGGCACCCCGCAGGCCATGGCCTCCATGCAGACCAGCGAGAAGGTCTCGTAGCTCGTGGGGAGCACGAAGGCATCGGCCGCCGAGTACAGCGCCGGCAGGTCCGAGCGTGGGCCGGCGAAGATCAGTCGTTGCTGGGCGTTGCGCGTCAGTCTGCGGTAGGGCGCGGGATTGTCCGAGCCGACGACCAGCAGCCAGAAGTCGTTGCCGAGCCGATCGAGCGCGCCGATCGCATGCGCCAGTCCCTTGCGGTTGAATTCGTGGCCGACGAACAGCAGCAGGCGCGCGTTCTCCGGGATGCCGAACTCACGCCGGATCGCCTGGCCGCCGACGGCGTCGCGCTTGAAGCGCGCGAGATCAATGCCGTTGGAGATGACGTGGATGCGGGCGGCCGGCACGCGGAAGAAGCGCTGCAGCTCCGCGGTGACGCGGGAGGACACCGCCACGAACGCCCGATACCGCAGGCCTCCGATCATGAACCGGTCGCGCAGCGCGACCCACAGATGCATCGGGTTGAGCATCCAGCGCCAGCTGCCGGCGGCGCGTTTCTCGGCGATGCTCTGCGCATTGACGGCATGCACGATCAGCACGTCACCCTTGAGGCTGTCGCCGTGGCTGATGACGACGGCGTCGGGGTGACGCGCCAGCGCCCGTGTCGCGGCCAGCGTGAACAGCGGCACGACAATGGCGCGGCCGATGTGCCGGAACAGTCCGCGAGTCGGAATCCGCGCCAGCCATGGCGCAACGCGCTCGACTCTGATCGTGTGTTCGAGATTGTCCGCGACGGTGCTCGCGAGCACGATGTTCGATAAACCATTCCGGCCGAAAACGCGCGCCAGCTCGATAGCGACGGTTTCCACGCCGCCGGCATTGCTTATCTCTTGAACGACCTGGACGATCTCAAACGTCATAACGGAAATCTAAAGGATCAGACATTGCGACTTCGTTCCAATCTGCTGGTCATTAGCACAGCCCTGTTAACGTTTGTCACGTCGCCATGGCGGAGCGCTGTCTACGCCAGCGGAACGAACGCCTCGGCGCTGCGGATCGACGAGCGCATCGGCGGCGGCAATTTGGTCACGCATCTGGCCGGCAAGAGCGCGCAGATCTATCAGGCACTGCACGGTGTCGGTGCCAGGATGGGCCGAATGGATTCCTACGGCTGGCGGACGTTGGCGCGGGTACCGACGCCGCACGATTTCGATGCCGCTATGCTGGAGGCGCACAAGAACGGTATCATGCCGCTGATCCTGCTGGAGTATGAAGGCAGCTATCAGAGCCTGACTCCGCCGCAGCCGATCGGGTCCTATCAGGACTGGTTCGCGGCTGGGCAGGCGATGGCGAGACGTTTCCGCCCCGGCGGCGAATGGGGCCGCGAAAACGGTATTCCCGATTGGGGTGCTACCGTCTTCACCGCCATCAACGAGCCCGATGTGCAGGCCACGATCCCTCGCCAGGACTATCACGACGCGCTGGCCGGGCTTGCCGACGGTGTTCACAGCGTCGACCCCAAGCTGCGGGTCGTTCCCGGCGGCTTTGCCACCTGCAACTCGCATGGCGATGCGACGTTGCGCGGCTACGGTCCGGCGATCGCCGATCTGCTCGAGGACGGCCGTCTCGACGGCATCGACCTGCATACCTACTACAATGATAAATGGTATCCGATGACCCGCGGCCGCGAGTTCTCGGTGCAGACCTGCTTCGACCGTATCAAGCAGGCGATGGGGCTGAGCCGCGACATCAACTTCTACGCAACCGAGTTCAACGTCGCGCGCGCCGGCGCGTGGGACAGCGATACGGACGCGGCCAGATTGTTTCTCAATGCGATCTGGGACCAGCTTGCGGTGGTCGGCAAGGATGGCAGCATGCCGGTGTCCATGCTGGCGTTTCCTTGGAATCTCGGCGACACGCCCGATGTCGACGGCCTGGCCTATGCGATGGCGACGGGCAAGGATCCCTGGACCCCGGAGGCGCGCAGCCTCGTGGTGAAGACGGTGCTGCAGCTCGCCGGTCACATGAGGATCGTGTCCATCGACCGGCGGCTGGCGCTGTACACGCTGCGCGGATCGGATGCCGATTTGATCGTGTGGCAGAACATTGCCGGCTGGACCGAGCGGCCGGGCCGCGCGGTCGAGCTCGAGCTGCCCGCAGGGACGCGCAGCCTCGAGGTCTGGGGCTGGGATGGGCTGCGGCGCCGGATCGAGGCAAAGCCCGGACGTTTCTTCGTCGACGGCCTCAATGCCGATGAAACCTACATGTTTCGCGTGCCGCGGCCGTGAGCGGCGGCTCGGATCGCGAAGATCATGTCGGCGCTGATCGAAGCCTGTCGGGTGTGGCTCGCATGTTCCATTAACTGAAAAGTAAGGCCAGCACGACGTGGTTCACTGCCGCCAAAGCTTTTTACGATAATTGCCGTCATGACGATCCCGCCGCGCCATGGGTGGCGCGCCGGATCTCTCTCGGGTGATGCTGGAATGCAGCCAATCAAAAAGGCTGAGATTGCAAATGACAGGCCGGCTCCCGCGCAGGCCGTGACCGGCGTTCGCATCCGAGAGATCGGCGCGGCGGATCTGCCGGCGGTCGCCGCACTGCTGACGCGCGGATTCGCCTTTCGCAGCGAGGCCTATTGGTTGCGCGGACTCGAACGCCACGCGGCGCGCCCGCGGCCGGCCGGCTATCCGGCATTCGGCTATTGTCTCGACCAAGCCGGGGTGCCTGCCGGCGTGATCCTGCTGCTGTTCTCCGAGCTCCACATCGGCGGTGAGCCGATCGTCAGGGCCAATGTCTCGAGCTGGTATGTCGAGCCGGCGTTCCGTGCCTTCAGCTCGATGCTGGTGCGCGCGGCGACGCGCGACAAGACGGTGACCTATTTCAACATCACGCCGGCCCCGCACACTTGGCCACAGGTCGAGGCTCAGGGCTTTTCGGTCTACTGCAAGGGACAGGTCTACGCCGCGCTGGCCCTGTCGCGACCGCGCTCGGATGTCCGTATCGAAGAATTCTCCGAGGACGATGTGCACGGGCTCTCTCCCGATGAGGCGGATCTGTTGCGGCAGCATGCGCAATGGGGGTGTCTCGGTCTCGTCGCGCGCGAGGCCGATGCGGCGTATCCGTTCGTGTTTCAGAAGCACCGGGTGATGAATGCGCTGCCGGTGTATCGCCTGCTGTATTGCCGGGATGTCGCTGACCTCGTGCGGCTGGCCGGCAACATCGGCTGGCTGCTGCTGCGGCGCGGCGGCCTGCTGGTGCGGCTCGATGCCAATGGGCCCATCGCAGGGCTGGCCGGCTGGTACTCGGACAAGCGCGGACGCAAATATGCCAAAGGTCCGCATCCGCCGCGTCTCGGCGATCTCGCCTTCACCGAAGCCGCGCTGTTCGACGGCTGAGAGGTGGCAATCGATTGGGTTGCATGGTCCCGCTGCGGCGGCCGGGATACTCGCTCGCGTGGTCTATGGGACCGGTGTGACGGCACGCACAGTCTGGGCTTCCGGCATGCGCCATCCTCCTGGCAACGGAGGAGGTCATCCATGTCTTACGTTTTCGAACTCGCGCTGGCGGCGATGCTGCTGTTCTTCCTGTTCCTGCCGATCACCGATCGCAGGACGGTCATGATGAAGCTCTGCATGATCATGGTCGTCGCCATCCTGTTCACGGTTACGCTGGCCGTCCCGCATGGCGGCGCACCATCCGCCCACGCCCTGGTGCTGACGGCAAACTGATGTGGCGCGGGTGAGCTCCGGCCTTGCCGCTCGAGCATGATGTTTGGACGGGGCGATCCAGACGGCGCGGCTCGCAGATCGAACGGCCGCCGGTTGGCAGTCCGCCCCTCATCGTGTAGCACCGGCTGAACCTTACGCCACGCTCAGGGGATCCGGATGCCTGCTCTTGCCCATGCGCTGCTCGCCGCCCTGAAGGACCATGGCGCCCGCGAGATCTTCGGCATTCCCGGCGACTTCGTGCTGCCGCTGTTCAAGGTCATCGAGGAGAGCAACATCCTGCCGAGCGTCACGCTGAGCCATGAGCCGGCGGTCGGCTTCGCCGCGGATGCGGCCGCGCGCTATCATGGCGGCCTCGGCGTCGCCGTCGTCACCTACGGCGCCGGCGCCTTCAACGTCGTGAACGCGGTCGCCGGCGCCTATGCCGAACGCTCGCCCGTCGTGGTGATCGCGGGCGCGCCCGGCGCGCGTGAGCGCGTCTCCGGCTTTCTGCTGCACCACCAGGCCCGCACCGTCGACACGCAGCTCGCGGTGTTCAAGGAGATCACCTGCGATCAGGCGGTGCTGAGCGATCCGGCCACCGCCCCGGCCCAGATTGCGCGCGTGCTGCGCAGCGCGAAGGAGATGTCGCTGCCGGTGTATCTCGAATTTCCGCGCGACATGGTCGATGCCGAGGTCGAGCCGGTGGTGCCGCTGCCGCCGCGGCGGGCCAGCCGCGAGGCGCTCGACGAATGCGTCGAGGAGATCCTCGCCCGCATCGCGCAGGCAGAGCGTCCCGTGATCGTCGTCGACGTCGAAATCCGCCGCTACGGTGTCGAGGACAGGATCGCCGCGCTGGCGCGCAAGCTGGGTCTCCCGCTGGTGACGACCTTCATGGGCCGCGGCCTGCTCGACAGGGCCGACGATGTCGTCGCCGGCACCTATCTCGGCGCCGCGGGCAATCCGGCGATCACGGAGCTGGTCGAGAATGCCGATCTCGTGCTGATGCTGGGCGTCATCCTGTCGGATACCAATTTCGCGTTGTCGAACCGGGCGCCAGACCCGCGCCGCATGATCCTGGCCGCCAGCCGTGAGGTGCAGATCGGTCATCACGCCTATCGCGACATGCCGCTCGGCGATCTGATCGATGCGCTCGACGAGCGCGCGGCACCCCGGGCCGCAGCTCCCGGCCTGCCGCGGCAGCGCTCGGCCTATCCGCGCGGCCTCGCTGCCGATGGCGCGCCGATTGCGCCTTCGGACATCGCGACCGCGGTCAACGACATGTTCGACCGCCACGGCCGGATGCCGATGACCTCCGATATCGGCGATTGCCTGTTCACCGCGATGGAGATCGACAATACCGCGCTGGCCGCGCCGGGCTACTACGCGGGGATGGGCTTCGGCGTGCCGGCGGGCATCGGCGTGGCCGCGACCGGACTTCGTCCGCTGATCCTGGTCGGCGACGGCGCGTTCCAGATGACCGGATGGGAGCTCGGCAACTGCCGCCGCTACGGGCTCGATCCGATCGTCGTGCTGTTCAACAATTGCAGCTGGGAGATGCTGCGTGTGTTCCAGCCGGAATCGCGGTTCAACGATCTCGACGACTGGCACTATGCCGACATCGCCAATTCCATCGGCGGCACCGGCGAGCGCGTCGCCACCCGCAGCGAGCTCGTCGCCGCGCTGGAGCGCGCAGTGCATCGGCGCGGACGCTTCTCGCTGATCGAAGTGATGCTGCCGCGCGGCAAGACCTCGGACACGCTGGCGCGCTTCGTGGCGGGCTTCAAGTCGGCGCGCGAACGCATGGCCCAGGGATAGGATGGCCGGAAGGCCGTCTCGACGCGCCGCCGTCAACCGGTTGCAGACCGCAGCACCGTCTTGATCGCGTCGCGGCCCTTCCAGGCGAAATAGGTGAGGCGGCCGCCGAACGAGCGATGGCTGCGCAGCCTGTTCGAGCCGAGCACGTGTCCGACCTCTTCGGGGAAGCGCTTGACCTCGGCCTGCACCATTCTGTCGGTATTGGCCATGATGGTGCTCAGGCGCGTACCCCAGTCCGAGTCCTCGATGCGATCGATGCGGACCTGGATCGCATATTCGATGTCATAGATGCTGGTCAGGATTTCCTTGGCGGTCACGACGCGGTTGTTCTTCAACGCGATCCGGAGCGCGAGCCGCTTGTCCTCCAACTGGTCGAGCACCATCGGCACGGTCATCGCGTAGGGTGCCGCGATGACGTCGGCAATGTTCTTCGAGCGCGCCGCCTTCGTCGCCAGCCGCATCACCTGCCACGGCTCCTTCAGACGCTTGGCGACGAGCGTCAACGCAAAGGGCACGGCTTCCGGCTGCCTCTTGCGCAGGGCATCGAGCAGCAGCACCATCTTCTTCACCTGCGGATCGTCGAACTCCGCGATCCGGTCCGGCAGCGAATCGGCGAACTTCGCGAGTTCCTCGCGGGCGCGCAGCGCCTTCATCAGCTTGACGACATCGTCGAACACCGACGGCGAGGCCGTATAGGCCTTCAGCTTGCTGCGGACCTGCTCGATGCCCTCGGCGCGCGCCAACGTGCCTTCCAGCGACTTCGTCACCTTGGTCTGGAACGCGCTCGCCGTCTGGCGGATCTCGCGCTGCTTGTCCGCCGCGATCAGGTCCTTCATCTGTGCATTATAGTCGCGCGCCATGGTCGGCAGCAGATCGCGCGAGATCCATTCCCAGATCGGCGTGAGGGAGCCGCGGGCAATGCGGCCCTCATTGGCATGCTCCGGCGAACCGTCGATGAGAAGCTGCTCGACCGGCATGAAGAAGTAGCGCGAAGGATTGATGGTGCGGTGGCCGCCGGCGCCATTGTTGTTGCGGATCTCGGCGCGCAGCCGGGCCTGGAGGTCGGCGGATCCCGGCATGTCGACGCCGCTCAGCTCCAGCCGTTCGAGCTCGCTGAGCAGACAGCTTCGTGTCAGCGGTGACAACCGCTGCAGGAATTCCCAGATCCGGTCGACCGGTCCCATTGGCGTCAGGCTGTCAGCTATATCTCAAGGTCGCTCGTCTCCACGGACGGGCACGGAACGCATGGAAGCACGAAACAGTTGGTGCGAAATTAATGTCAGTAAACAATCGTAGTAATGCGCGGCATCGTGGACAGCCGCCGCCGCACGCGCCGCGGACGTCTCCTTGAAGGGTGGCATCACGCCCCGGCTTAACCATTGCAGCTTGCAACTTTTTGGGGAAATGATCGACGGTTGCGCGAGTTGCCGGAACAATCCCGTATTGCTACGGACAGCATAATTAACCATGTTAAAGTTGCCGTCGCGTCACAATGAGGCATGGCACAGCTGAACAACAGCCTTTCCGACGCTCACGCCGCACCTGCTCCGGGCGGCCAAGGGGTTAACGACCCGGATCTCCTGGCGACCCGTTCCGGCACGTCTGCGCCGATTGCGATGGGACGTCATGACGACCAGGGCAAGCTCGTTCTGGCGCGTCAGCTGAACGGTTCGCTCACCGCCCTGATGCTCTACATGGAGGAAATCAAGCAGCGCAGCGACGAGATTGCCAGGACGCCCGGCGAGCGCCGGCATGTCCAGCTCGTCGTCGACAACGCGTTGCTGCAGACCGAGCGGATCTGCGCCCTGGTCAACCAGATGTCCGGCGCGCACGGGCAGTTCGGACCGCTGTCACGGGCGGTGCCGGCTCCCGAGGAGGGCGCGGTGCCCGGGCGGCCACCCGGCCGGGCCACCAAGTCGCTGACCCCGCGCGAATACGAGGTCCTCAAGCTGATCAGTGAGGGGCACTCGAACAAGGAGGGCGCCTTGCGCATGGGCATCAGCCCCCGCACCTTCGAGAGCCATCGCGCCGAAGCCATGCGCAAGGTTGGCGCGCGCAATACCGCCGAACTCGTCCGCGCAGCACTCCTCAATCAGATCGGATGACGGCGAACGAGCGCGAATGCCGCGCTCGTGCCTTCGAGGTGGGCCCTGCGATGCAGACAACGACAATCGGCGTCCGACCGGCTCGGTCGAACGCGCTGATTGCGGACGCGGATGTCCGTGCTGTCAGAAATAATCCTCGGCGAAGGGACGAACCCGGGAGGTCGGGCGCAGCGGCGCTTGCGCCTTGGGCGGTGTCGGCACGATCGTAATGGTCCAGCGCGGCGGTACGCTCGCTTCCTTTTCCATGACTGAACGGACGTGGCCGGTGATCGTCGATCCGCCGGATTTCACGGTCGCGGTCCGGCCGTTGAACTGCGCAATTCGGAAACGCCTGACTTCCTTCTGGTCGGCGGTTTCAAAAGTAAACATGGGACACATCTCCTATGTGACCCCGAGTCTCGCAGCTCATGATTAGTTGATTGTGAAAATCGTGAGCCGTAGAAGTACGGCGTCAACCCATTGTAAGGGATTATGAAGGTCAGGTTCGGCGAATCCGCGTTCGTGAACGTCTCGTTTGCCATCTCGATCGTCGGAGCCCGTCCTCGTCGCCGCGGTGCACCGTGCGGGGACGTCGCGCGGATCGGCATGCGCCAGGGAGGCCTGCGGCCTCCCCGCGTCAATATTGCAGCTCCTGGGCGCGGGCGGCGGCGTAGGCGGCCTCGATGTTGTCGAGCAGCTCGGCATACTCCTTGGCGGACAGGCGTGGTGCGCTCTTCTCCAGCGCCAGCGCGTAGGTTGCAAGCCGGCGGTACCCGAAGGTTCCGGCTGCGCTCTTCAGCGAATGCGCCTCGCGGCCGATCTTGATGCGCTCGCCGTCGAGCGTCAGCTGGCGGAGCTGCTTCAGCCGCGCATCCGTCTCGCTGAAGAACACGTCGCGGATCTCCTGCGCCGCCTCGTCTCCGATCTCGCCGACCAGCTCGGCGTAGGCTTCGCGGTCCAGCGCAGCTTCGGGAGCAATTTCGGTGTCGGCGCCAATGTCGGGGGCCGCGGCATCCGCCTGAGCCGGCACCAGCGGGGCGTCTGACGCCGCGGTGTCCAGCACCGGAAAGGGCAGGGGCAGCACGCGCAGGATGGCCTCCACGAGCGCCTTCTTGCGGGCGGGCTTGACGACGAAATCGTTCATCCCGGCTTCCCGGCAGGCTCGGATATCCTCCATGAAGGCGTTCGCCGTGAAGGCGATGATCGGCACGTTGGAGCGGCGCTCGCCTCGCGCGCGAATGGTCCGGGTCGCCTGGAAGCCGTCCATCTCCGGCATGCGGACGTCCATCAGGATGAGGTCGTAGTTGAAGCGGCTGGCGGCGGTGACGGCCTCGGCGCCGTCGCAGGCCGTGTCGGTCTGGATGTCGAAATCCTTGAGCATCTTGGTCGCGACCAAGCGGTTGGTCGGATTGTCGTCCACCACGAGGACGCGCAGCGGCCGGCCGAACGCTGCGATCCGGTTCTGCAGCGAGGTGTAGATGCCGTCGTCGTTCTGCTCTGGCACCGCGATGGTCTCGGCAATCGGCAGCGTCAGGCGGAACGAGAAGGTGGATCCGCTGCCCAGCGTCGAGGTGACCCTGATGTCACCCCCCATCTGCTCGATCAGTCGCTTGCAGATCGCGAGTCCGAGTCCGGAGCCCCCGAACCGGCGGCTGATCGAATTGTCGGCCTGGACGAAGTTCGTGAACAGCGAGCCGATCTTGTCGGCGGCAATGCCGATGCCGGTGTCGGTCACCGTCCATTCCACGGTCGCCTTCTCGTCATCCTTCTCGATGCAGCGCGTCGTGACGACGACCTCGCCGGACGAGGTGAACTTGACCGCGTTGGAAACCAGGTTGAGCAGGATCTGGCGAATGCGGCCGGCGTCGCCGACCAGCGCCGGCGGCACGGATGGGTCGCCGACGCTCCTCAGCTTCAGGTCCTTGGCGGAAGCCCGCGGCCCGATGATGCTGAGCGTGTTGTGGACCAGGGCCTCGGCGGAGAACGCGATGTCCTCGAGCGAGAGCTGGCCGGATTCGAGCTTGGAGAAGTCGAGAATGTCGTTGAGGATCTCGAGCAGATTGTCGCCGGCATTGTGGATCGCCACCACCGAACGGCGCTGCTCGGGATCGAGATTGGTTTCCAGCAGCGTCGTGGCGAGGCCGAGCACCGCGTTCATCGGCGTGCGGATCTCGTGGCTCATCATCGCGACGAAAGTGGACTTCGCCGCGTTCGCGGCCTCCGCGGCCTCGATCAGGTGCTCGTGGCGTTCCCACCAGCGGGAGATCAGGACCGCGGCCGCGAGCACGGCCATCGCGCTCACCAGCGACACGATGACCAGAAGCGTCGCCATGTCGCGCCAGGCCTTCAGGACGTCGTGCTCGAATACCGACACCACGATCATCGCGGGATAATTGGGCAGCATCTTTGCCGCCCGCAGGCGCATCTCGCCGGTTCGTGCGGAGGGCTCGCGCAGCACGCCGCCGGCCGACAGCGCGCGCTGACCGAAGCCGGAGGTCGGCCTGCCGATCTCGCTCGTGGGCGGAAAATGCGCGAGCAGCGTCCCGTCCTCGCGGATCAGCGACACCGCCGCATCGAGACCCTGCGCGGTGGAGCCGAAGAAGTTCTCCAGATAGGGCACCGACATGGCGCCGAGCATCATGCCCATGAACTCGCCATTGGGATCGTCGAGCCGGCGGGCAAAATAGATGTTCCAGGTGCCGTCGCCGCGATTCTGAACCGGCGTGCTGAGGAACGTGTGCGGTGCAGGGTCGGCCTTCAGCGCCTTGAAGTAGTCGCGGTCGGCGATGTTGACGTCCGGGATCGGCCAGTAGCGCGAGAAGTTCAGGAGCCTGCCTTGCGCGTCGATCAGCGTCACCGCATCGATCTGCGGCAGTCCCGCGATCTTTTCCTTGAGCAGGAGGTGGGTCTGATGGTCTGACGCGACCTTGCGATACGCCGCAGCGTCGATGGCGCCGCCGCGCACCAGGTAGTCGCGCACGCTCGTGAGCACGAGGTCGACGGACTTCACCGAACGGTCGGCGTTCTCGGCAAGCGTGAGGCTATGGCGGCTGAGATCTTCCTCGGCGTGCTGAAGCGCGTTCTCGCGCAGATTGGTGAGGAAGAAGAGGTTGCTGCCGGCAATGACGCAGACGAGGATCAGCGCGATCGCTGCAGGCGCTCCCAGAAAGCGCTTCTTTTTGCTCATCGCCTGCTACCAGCCCGCCGGTCTGACCAGCCGCCGGCGATCGGTCTGCTGCGCGATCTGCTTCAGAGTTTGCCGGGGCCGCATCAGGTCGATCGGCTTCGAGAAGGGGGGACCTATATTGAGCTCGAGAACCTCGGTGCCGGAGCGGTTGCCCAGCGAGAGGTCCGGCATGATGCAGTCCAAGCTCCTCTTCTGCAGGACGATCGAGGCTGCGTCGACCGAGCTCACGTCCGTCGCGTTGAAGCCGGCCTGTGCTGCAATCTTTCGCAAGATTGAAACATGCACGGCGGCATCTTCGATCACGAGGAGTTCGTTGCGCATGAATTCCCTGTCCCGTTGCCGCCCTGACACGGTCATCGGCAAGCAGGATCATGTCTACCGGCCGGCTCTGACCCCCTCGTAAATTTTGGTTTCCGTACGACTACGGGGAGGGTGCGGCGATGTGTGCGTCCTGCCGTCGTCAACCGCGCGGAGTTCGTCCGCCAAAGAGAAAGCGGCCGGACACCGGTCCGGCCGCCGCGCAGGGCATTCCCCGGGAGCTCGGCTATTCGGCCGGACCGAACACGGCTTCCATCTTGGTCTTGAGCGTCGCGGCATTGAACGGCTTGACGATGTAGTTGCTCACGCCGGCCTTCTTGGCGGCGATGACGTTCTCGGTCTTCGACTCGGCCGTGATCATGATGAACGGCGTCTTCGACAGTTCCGGGCTGGCGCGCACCTCGCGCAGCAGGTCGTAGCCGGTCATCGGCTCCATGTTCCAGTCGGAGATCACGAGGCCATACTTCTTCGCCTGCATCTTGGAGAGCGCGGCCGATCCGTCGCTGGCGTCGTCGACGTTCTCGAATCCGAGCTGCTTCAGCAGGTTGCGGATGATCCGGATCATAGTGGCGTAGTCATCGACCACCAGGATCGGCATCGACAGATCAAAGGCCATGTCATTACTCCGCGCGTCTGGTCAAAAGCCGAACACGGGCGAGATATATCAGCACGAAGATAATTCGACGCTTCTTGGAACTCGCGCTCGTCAGCACGTCGACAATTATCAGCGCCCGTTGAACAGCGCGTTAATTCCGTCCGCATCGGTGATGGGGATCATGCAATGGGCCGTAGTTGTACGGAGGCAAGGGCGTTCGGCGAGGCGCCGGCGCGCGACGGCCGGAACGAAGCCTGCTTACGGCAGGCTGCGCGGCCGGACCAGGTTCTCGTAGTGGGCCTTCACGGCGCCGTAGCACTCACACGCCGTCTTCTTCAGCCCCTCCAGATCGATGATCTCGATATGGCCGCGGCTATAGTGGATGAAGTCCGCCTGCTGCAGCGTGCTCGCCACCAGCGAAACGCTGTTGCGCCGGGCGCCGATCATCTGGGCCAGGGACTCCTGGGTGATGTAGAGCTTGTTGCCGCCTGAAAGGTCATGCGTCTGCAGCAGGCAACGGGCAAGACGCGACTCGACGGTGTGGGCGGCGTTGCAACCGGCGGTCTGCTGACTCTGCACGTAGATGGCGAGTGCGTGGCGCAACATCAGCGCGCGAAACGAGGGGCTCTGTTCGGCGGCTGCCCGTACCCTGTCGATGTCGACGACCGATGCAGCACCGGGAACGAGGACCACCGCGCTGTTCAGCACCACCGGATCGCCGCCCGCGAGCAGGGACATGCTTCCGAAGAAGCTATCGCGACCGATCATCGCCACCTGAACGCGCTCTCCGCGCGCGAGGTTCACGACCAGCGAGATCACGCCGCGATGAGGAAAGTAGATGCGCGAAAGCTTTTCGCCGACCTCGGCGAGAATGGAGTCTTGCACCAGATCCACGGTCCGCAGATAGGGTCGGATCAGCTCGAAATCATCGTCGGTCAACGACGACAGGAAACCGTTCGGAGAACGCAAGCTGGGGTCCAAAGCTATCTCCTGCATTGCAGTATCGGAGCCTCGCAGATCTCAATGCCCTCATGGTTCCATAGAACTGCGTCCCATCCGCTGACAAGAAGAATCACGGGTAATATTCCCAGTAAAGGCCATTCGTTCCTGCTGTGTGCGTTGTCGTGCAGACAGGCGCGAATGCGCTTTGCGGATTTGGGCCGTCAACGTGTGTGCGATGTGCTGATCTGATCGCGCGCGGTTGTATACAGTCGGCACGCATCCGGCCTCCGCCTCGGCTCGTGAAAGCAGCGCAGCACACTTGCGGCGAACGTCTCGTTGCTCCGGCCGCGGCAGCTCCGATGGGCACGGACGCCACGTAGCAAGCGCCGCAATTGACAGCGGACATCTTGAGGCCAAAATCGCTAATAAGCGCGCTGATTCGTTGACGGATCTTTTTCTGTCGGATGCAACTCTCGTCGCGAGTGGAGGCATCGGCCGGTGTCCTGCGACTGGCGTGACGAGGTTGTCGTCCTGGCAGGAGCGGGAGTCCGACTGATGCTGCATCCAGCCGGAGCGCGATCGATGGTCAGCGGTGAGACTGAGCGCCAAGGCTGAGCATCAAGACGAAGCTGAACATCGCAGCGGCGTCCGTGCGTTTGCGTCCCGATAGCCCCGCCGTCCTCCCCCCAACAGGTATTGCACGATTCATGGCCTCTTCCACCTACCAGCGGTCCAATCAGTCGCTACCGAGCCCGGGCGCAGACATTCCGGCTGCAGCGACGCCGGACATCCACCCAGGGATGGCCATCGTGGGTCAGGTTGCCGGTGGCCTGCTGCACGACTTCAACAACATTCTCACCGTGATCACGGGGACCATCGACATTCTCGCCGAAGCGGTCGAGGACAAGCCTGAACTGGCGGCCGTCGCGCGTCTGATCGACGAGGCCGCGACCCGGGGCGCTCGATTGACGTCGCAGCTTCTGTCGTTCGCAAGGGGCCGGCCGCCGCAGCCATGTGCGGTGGAGTTGAACGAGCTCCTGGTCGACGTCGCTCGCCTGCTTCGTCCGACATTGGGCACCGAGGTCGAGGTGACGACGTCGGTGGGCGCGGACGTGCCGGCCGTCTTCGCTGATCCGGGCCAGTTGATGGCGGCATTGCTGTGCCTTGCGATCGGGGCCCGACATCGACTGGAGCACGGTGGCCGCATCGACATCCAGGCCAGGCGCATGAGTGCGGACGCCTCAGGCGCCGGCGGCATCTCCTCCGACGTGCAGATCGTGTTGACGGCGTCGGTGAGTGCGGCGGAGGCCGGTCCAGCCGATCCCGTGTTCTCGGAGATCCGGCTGGTCGAGGATTTCGTCAGGCGCTCGAACGGACGTCTGGAGCTCCAGGAGCCGCGCGGCCGGACCGCCAGCGTCGAGATCGTCCTCCCGCGCGCGGACCGCGCCCCCGCGTAACCGGCCGCTCTTCCGCAAGCTCATAGTTAGCACTGCCTTAACGGTCGCACCGCGTATCAGCGCGCGCCGACCGTCAGACGCGGATCCGTGCGCCATTTTACCGTGAATCGCGGCGGCCTGCACGCATTTGATCAAACTGATTAGCGGCCAATTAGGATTAACGGCGGCGGGGGAGGCTGCGCGCGGCCGTTCCGAAGTCAATTTAACGAACGGGTAGGATTCCGCGGACCAGTCTGCGCCATCGCCGACAGAACGGTGCGGCGATGTCTACTCATGTTCATCCAGAAGGGAATGACAATGTCAGGTATCGTACTCTCTGCGTCGGTTCGCCAGAACCTGCTCTCGCTCCAGTCGACGGCTCAGCTCCTCGCCACCACGCAGAACAACCTCTCCACGGGCAAGAAGGTCAACTCGGCGCTCGACAATCCGACCAACTTCTTCACCGCCCAGGGTCTCGACAACCGCGCTTCCGACATCTCCAATCTGCTCGACGGCATCGGCAACGGCGTGCAGGTGCTGCAGGCCGCCAACACCGGCATCACCTCGCTGCAGAAGCTCGTCGACAGCGCCAAGTCGATCGCCAACCAGGTTCTGCAGAGCGCGGTGGGCTACTCCACCAAGTCGAGCGTGACCTCGGCGGCTCTGACCGGCGCGACCGCCACAGACCTGCTCGGCTCCAGCTCGACGGCTGTGACCGGCTCGGTCGTGAACAACGACAATACCTCGAGCGCGGTGGCGATCACCGGCTCGACCAAGCTGTCGGGCACGGCGGGCACCGCGTCGAACAACCTCGCCTCCGGCATCACCTCCGGTGAGACGCTGGTCGTCAACGGCACCACCTTCACCTTCATCACCGGCACGTCCTCGACGGGCACCAACATCGGCATCGGCGACAGCGTCAGCAACCTGCTGTCGGCGATCCAGACCCAGACCGGCGTCACCGCGTCGATCACGGCGGGTGCGATCACCTTGACGCCGCCGGCGGCGGGATTGACGCTCTCGGGCAGCACCGGCACCTTGGGCAAGCTCGGGCTGACTGCTGTCGGCGA
>NZ_JAUEUK010000010.1:0-253573 GCF_032487555.1 Bradyrhizobium sp. SZCCHNRI1029 | reverse complement strand
CCCCGCGTTGACCGTTTCTTTCGAATGCCCATCGCAACCTCCTCATCGAGTGTTGCGACGACCAATTGAATCCGCCGCCCGGCCTTCCCTGCGCGATGGTCTTCACGCTTATACGCAGTCTGCCTGGTGCGCCGGGCTTGTTGGCCACCATTGCCCGCGCGGCGCGCAAGCGCCGTCGCGAACGTAGCACCAGCGTCGGGGTGCCAGCACGCTGCGACTTCGCGTCCGCGGCCTCGCCGTTCGTCCGCGCATCCAGGGACACGCTGCGGCAAAACCACGGCCATCGCTCCCCGCCCCGCGTGTCGTGACGATCGCGCGCTACGCCCCTCCGTACCGAGGCGGGATGCGCACAATAGAGCATGATTTCTGATATTCGTAAAGAGAAATCTTTGGGCTGGAATGGTGCTTGCTGAACCGCTCCAACGAAGCAGCCGAGATATTCCAAACCGCTCTGCGGTCGCTACCGCACGACAACAAGGGCGGCGCCGGAGAATAGCGTTTCAGAGATCAGCGGCAACACGGCTCGAGCTGCACGCCTGCTGCCTACAGGTTGTTCGCCGGCGCGATTGAGCCGGCCGGGGGTCAGACAACAAGCAGCACACCGGACAGCAGCAGAATGCTCAGGATGAGCCTCCTGAACAAGGTGTCGTTGACCCTGCGGAAGGCGAAGATGCCGAGCGCCGTGCCGGCGAGCAGAGCCGGAATGCTCAGCGCGAGATCGACGATCACCCTCGACGACAGGTCCTGCCGGGCCAGCATCATCCCCAGCGAGGCGATCTGCATCACGGCAATGAAGGGCTGCACTAGGCCGCGCTGGTCGGTTTTCGGCAGGCCGTGCATCTCGCACCAGATGGTCGGCAGTGCTCCGGGCATCGCGGTCAGGCCACCGATCAGACCGCCGCCGAATCCGACGATCGCCGTGCGATGTCTGCTCATGCGTCGAACGCTGCCGAGGCCGGGCTTGAACAGCATGGTGGCGGCGTAGATCGCAATCGTCGCTCCGAACACCTGCTGAAACAGCCGGGCGTCCGCGTTGTGCAGCAGCCAGAGCGCCAAGGGCACGCCGAGCAGCCCGCCCAGGATCAGGACCAGGCTGTCCTTCCACCGGATGCTGTTGCGCAACGCCCACAGATTCGTCGCCTGCACGCCGACGCTGCACGCCATCATCAGCGGCACCGCCTCCAGCGGTTGCAGACCATGCAGCAGGATCGCGCCGGCCACGGCCGAGAAGGCAAATCCGGCCAATCCGGAAACGAAGGCGCCAGAGAACACGGCGGCGCTGAGCAACAAGAAAGAGGCGAGCCCGGGCATGAATATCTCCGGCTGATGAGGGTTGAAATGAGCGAGCTTCAATCGTGGGATGGGAGCGTCGAAACCGGCTTCGCCTGCGTGCCGTCCCGCATGGCAGCACCTCGCAGGATCGCACCGGCGACAACGTGCAGGAGCAGAAAGATGGCGAGGACGCTCGCCGCCAGCGCCGCCTGCGGCGTGATCGACAGCTTGCGCCGCGGCGGGGTCTCGTTGGCCTGCATCTCCGTCACCTCCAGCTACTGCTGTCAGGCTGGTAGCACCGCGACGTCCCCTGGCCGTCCCTTGTGCCGTGATCCCGGAGCTCGTCACGAAGGCGTGTTCGGCGGCGGAGTCTTGTTTGCTCGCCGTGCGGCTGCTGTCGCGCACGACGCGATCGGTCGCTCCCACCGAGGCCGGCGAGCGTCTGCTGCACCGGATCGGGCCGCGGTCCGAGAAGATCGAAAGCGAGCTCGTCGGGCAGACCACACCCGCCTTCGCGGTTCTGTGCGAGGCGCTACGCCATCGCGCCTGACCGGCGAAGGATTCCGCTTGACTAATCCATAACCAACCGGTTATGCGTCAATCCATAACCAATGAGTTATGGATCGAATGCCGCGCTCTCCCGACATGCTGTTCCGAACGCTTGCCGACCCGACGCGGCGCGCCATCTTCGAAGGCCTGTGCCGGCATGGCGAGCAGACCGTCGGGGCGCTGACGGCCAAGGCCGGCGTATCGCAGCCGGCGGTGTCGAAGCATCTCGGCCTGCTCAAGCAGGCGGGCCTGGTGCGGGAGCGTCACGAAGGCCGCCAGACGCATTACCGCGCGCAACCCAAGGCGCTGGCGCCGCTGCTCGACTGGACGAGCCGGATGGCTGCGTTCTGGGAGAGCCGGTTCGACCAGCTCGACACTCTGCTCAACAGGATGGATCAATGAGCTCACCCGCGCCAGAAACCCGCACCGTCGTCGTCGAGCGCGAATTCGCGCATCCGCCCGAAAAACTCTGGCGCGCGCTGACGCAGCCGCATCTGATCGCGGAGTGGCTGATGACCAACGACTTTGCGCCGTCGGTCGATCATCGCTTCAAGCTGAAGGCCGACTGGGGCGTCGTCGACTGCCAGGTCGTGACCATCGAGCCGCACAAGACGTTGTCCTACACCTGGGCGGCGGCCGGCCTCGACAGCGTCGTGACCTGGACGCTGACGCCGACCGCCTTGGGCACGCACCTGCGCATGGAGCAGACCGGCTTCGCAGCCGACCAGACCCGCGCCTATCAGGGCGCACGCTACGGCTGGCCGAAATTCTTCGATGCGCTCGAACAGAGCGTCGCGCGCCTCGGCTGAGGCGTGCGCATCACGACGTCATCAGGGGAGAAGCACTTGAACTGGAACAACACCGTCCGGCAGGTCCATCGCTGGGTATCGATCGCCTTCACGGTCGCCGTCATCGTCAACATCGCCGCGATGACGCAGACGCAAGCCCCGCTGTGGGTCGGCCTGCTGGCGCTGATTCCGCTCATCGTGCTGCTCGGCACGGGGCTGTATCTGTTCGCGCTGCCCTACGTCGCGACGAAGTTGACCGCCTCGCGGGTGGAGCGCTGAACGGGCAATCGCGCCCAGCGGCGTTTTCCGGGAGGGAGTCAAGCCTCTTGGCGATCCGGCAGGTCGAGCGTGCGTCAGCGAAGACGATCGCTGGCCGCCTCCAAGGAACGTCTTGCGTTCGCGGCCGAACCGCGCCCTATTGGCGCGTCTTCCGCCAACGAGGCTATTCTGACGTGAACGCTCTTACGCTCTTCAGCTTCGCCATCGTCGCCTTCATCGGGATCGCGACCCCCGGTCCGACGGTGCTGCTGGCCCTCACCAACGGCTCGCGTGTCGGTGTACGCCGCGCCTGGGCCGGCATCGCCGGCGCGGTGGCTTCGGACTTCATCCTCATCGGCGCCGTCGCGGTCGGTCTGGGCGCGCTGCTGGCCGCTTCAGAATTCTGGTTCTCGGTCGTGAAGTGGATCGGCGTGGCCTACCTCGCCTATCTCGGGCTGATGCTGCTGCGGTCCAGCGGGTCGATCGACCTTGCGGCGTCCGCAGACGGCAAGGACGGGTCACGACAGCCGCACGCGCTGTTTCTGAAAAGCTTCCTCGTCGCGATCACCAATCCAAAGGGCTATCTGTTCTTCTCGGCATTCCTGCCGCAGTTCGTGGTGCCGTCCGCGCCGCAGCTGCCGCAATATCTCACGCTGGCCCTCACCTTCGCGATGCTCGATGTCCTGATCATGCTCGCCTACGCGAGCGCGGGCTCGCAAGCGATGCGTTTCCTCAAGCGCTCCGGTGCCCTCTGGCTCGATCGCATCTGCGGCGGCGCGCTGCTGAGCCTTGCCGGCGCCCTTGCGCTTTACCGGCGAGCCGGCCCCTGACCCGGCCGCGCGTCGCGGTCGTCCACCTACTCCGCCGACCGCCGCATGTGGCGCTCGGTCACCGTGCGCATCGTCACCAGCTCCTCCGCGGCCGAGGGATGCCTGGCGCCAACCTCAATCGCACGAGCTTATACGTCCGTCGCGGGAAGAGAAAAGCACGGCATCACGAAGGCCGGTCTCGTGAAGCCCAGCCGGCGGTTCAAGGCCGCAGCAACCAGCAGAATGCCTCGCGCAGGATCTCGGTGCCGTTCGTCCGGTGCCAGGCGCCATGGGCGATCACGATCCGCTCGGGATGCCACGCCAGCATGGTCTCGACCGCGGCCCGCAACTCGGGTCGGTGCCGCCAGGTAAATGTCAGCCGGAGATCGCGCGGCAGGCCGCCATGCGGCGGACCGACGCCCCCGATCCAACTCAGGTAGCGCGCCAAGCCGGCACCGATCTTGGCCGGCTCGAAATTCTCCATCAGATCGGTAAGGATCAGCGTGCGCGAAGGGCGATGGAAGAACACGACCTCCGTCATATAGCTGCCGAGGACAGGCAAGGTCGCGATCTCATCATCCCAGGGATAGCCACCGCTGCGATCCAGCGGCCTGCCCTCGAATTCGATGCGGCCCTTCGCCTGCGCGCGAATGCCCGGCGCCAGATAGATTGCCGCGTGGGGAAAGGCCGCCTGCCAGTCGGGGATCCACCAATAGTGGATGCGATTCGGACCAATGATGTCGCGGACGCGGCCTTCCCGGTCGATCTCGGCCCGCAGCGCCGGCGTCAACGGCGTGGGCGAGTGGATGAACAGATCGCCGGAGGCGCATCGCACCACGGTCATGCGGGTGGGAAACGGAAATTTCAGCCCGGGAATGCCGAAGCGGATCACGGGCCCGTCGACGATCCAGATGTTCTCGGCAACGGGCTTCAGGGTGTTCAGCGGCGGATAGGTCGCAGGGCAATCATCTTCGGACATGCTGGTCGCTCTCCAACCGCTGAACGGTTCCAACGGCAGCATGTCCGATCGGCCTCGGTGTGGACCGTCGTCAGACCGTGAGCACTGGCCCACCGCAGTCGCTACGGACGCCGGCCGCGCACGAGCGCCAAGAAGCAGATGGCGCCCCTACTCCGCCGCCTGCCGCACGTGGCGCTCGGTCACCGTGCGCATCGTCACCAGCTCCTCGGCGGCGGAGGGATGCAGCGCGATGGTGGCGTCGAAATCGGCCTTGGTCGCCTTCATCTTGATGGCGATGGCTACCGCTTGCGTGATCTCGGCGGCCATGTCGCCGACGATGTGGCAGCCGAGCACGCGGTCGGTCGCGCCATCGACGACGAGCTTCATCAGAACGCGGGTATCGCGGCCGGACATCGTCGCCTTGATCGGGCGGAAGTTCGTCTTGTAGATGTCGACGCGGTCGTACAGCTCGCGCGCCTGCGTCTCGGTGAGACCGACCGTGCCCACTTCAGGCTGGCAGAACACGGCCGTCGGAATGTCCGCGTGGTCGACGCGCACGGTCTTGCCGCCGAACACGGTGTCGGCAAAAGCGTGGCCCTCGCGGATCGCGACCGGCGTCAGGTTGAAGCGATGGGTGACGTCGCCGATCGCGTAGATGCTCGGCACCGAGCTCTGCGAGAACGCGTCCACCGCGATGCCGCCGTTCCTTGGATTGATGGCGACCCCGGCCTTCTCCAGGCCGAGATTGGCCACCGCCGGATGGCGGCCGATCGCGAACATCACCTTGTCGGAGGCGATGCTGGAGCCGTTCGACAGATGCGTGGTGTAGTCCTGGCCGTGCCTGTCGACGCTGGTGACCGTGCAGCCGGTCAGGATGGTGATGCCTTCCTTCTCCATCTCGGAGCGGACATGTTTGCGGACGTCCTCGTCGAAACCGCGCAGGATGTTGTCGCCGCGATAGACGACGGTCACGTCGGAGCCGAAATTGGCGAAGATGCAGGCGAATTCGAGCGCGATGTAGCCGCCGCCCTGGATCACGATGCGGCGCGGCAGCTCGTCGAGATGAAACGCCTCGTTGGAGGAGATGACGTGCTCGATGCCGGGAATCGGCGTGCCGTGGTTGGGCGCGCCGCCGGTCGCGATGAGAATGTATTTGGCGCGGACGGTCTCGCCGGTCATCAGCCGCACGGTGTGGGCGTCCTCGAGCACCGCGCGGGTCTTGACGATCCTGGCGCCAGACTTCTCGACGTTGCTGGTGTAGGCCGCCTCGAGCCGGGCGATCTCCTTGTCCTTGTTCCTGATCAGCGTCGGCCAGTCGAAGGTCGCGGTCGGGATGGTCCAGCCGAAGCCGGCGGCATCGGCGATCTCCTGACGGACATGCGAGCCGATCACGAACAGCTTCTTAGGGACACAGCCGCGGATCACGCAGGTGCCGCCCATGCGGTATTCCTCGGCGACCATCACGCGGGCGCCATAGCCGCTCGCGATGCGGGCGGCGCGCACGCCGCCCGAGCCGCCACCGATCACGAACAGGTCGACGTCGAATTCAGCCATCTCTCCCCCGACCTGGCCTTTCGGCCGCAAGCCTCAGATCGGCTTGTTGCGTTTGCGCATCTCGGCGCGGAACTGCGCGGTGACAGTGTCGGAAAATTCCGCCGCCCACAGGTTCATCGCCTGCATGCTCATCTGGATCGCCTTCGGCTCCGCCGCAAGCAGCTTCTGGCCGATGGCAGACTTGTAGAAGGCGACGAGGTTGGCGATCTCCTGGTCGGAGAACTCGTTGCAGTAGATCTGCGCCATCTTCTCGCCGATCTCCTTCTCCTTGCCGGCGTAGGTCTGCGCGACCACCACGGCGACCTCGTCGAGGTCCTTCTGGTAGTTGAGATTGGACTGCAGCAGCGCCTGCTTGGTCTGCTGCACGATGCCGGGGACGGCATTGGCGTACATCGCAGCCGCGTTCTTCATCCCCAGAATCTCGCGCGCGCCGGCCATGCAGGCGGGCGAGGCCGGCTTCAGCGCAGGTGCCTGGCCCTGCGCCGCAACCGGGCTTGCCGAGGCCAAGGCCAGCACGATTCCGGCGGCCGGCAAGATTCTGAACACGCTCTTCATTCCAAGTCTCCTGTGAGTTGCCGCCATGAGCGCAGCCTCGTGCCGCGCTCAGGGCCGCTGGATAACGCGAATTCCCTGTGCGCCTGCCAGGATCGCCGTGCTGCCGAGGCCGATGAACAGCCCATGCTCGACCACGCCCGGAATTGCGCTCAAAAGACCCGCCAGGCGCGGGGGATCCATGATCTCCCCAAGGCGGACGTCGATAATCCAGTGGCCGCCATCGGTGACGAAAACGTGGCCGTCTGCGGACTTGCGCAGGCTCATCGGCCCGGACACGCCGGCCGTGGCGAAGGCGTCACTCATCTCGCGCTGAGTCGCGGCGAGGCCGAACGGAACCACCTCGACCGGCAGCGGGTAGCGGCCGAGCTGCGCCACCCATTTACTGTCGTCGGCGATCACGATCATGCGATCCGAAGCGCTGGCGACGATCTTCTCGCGCAGCAGCGCGCCGCCGCCGCCCTTGATCAGGTCGAGCGCCGGATTGATCTCGTCTGCGCCGTCGATGGTGATGTCGAGCCGGTCGATCTCATCGAGCGTGGTCAGCGGCACGCCGCACGCTTGCGCCTGCGCCCTTGTCGCCTCCGAGGTCGGCACGCCCACGATCTTGAGGCCGGCGCGCACCTTTTCTCCGAGCAGATCGACGAAATGCTTGGCAGTCGATCCGGTGCCGAGACCGAGCTTCATGCCGCTCTCGACCTCCTCCAGCGCACGCGCCGCTGCCTGCCGCTTCAATGCATCCATGTCGACCAAGGAACCCGCCCTTCGCACCCAGGGCCCCCACGGGCGGGGGCCGAAAGCCGGCGCATATCTAGCGATGTTTTGACGCGGGGCCTAGCTCTCGCCGGCCACGAAATCGGACAAAATGCCATTGCGGGCCTCTTGCAAGGACATGAGCCGGCCGCTAGCGGATACCGATGCCCATCTCCAGCACCATCGTCTTCGATCTCGACGGCACCCTGGTCGACACGGCGCCGGATCTCATCAGTGCGCTCAACCACGTCCTGCAGCGCGAGGGTCTGCGGCCGGTGCCGCTGGCCTCGGCCCGCAAGATGATCGGCCACGGCGCCCGCAAGCTGATCGAGCGCGGTCTGGAGGCGGAGGGTCGCTTCGCCAGCACCGATGACATCGGCCGCCTCACCACCGATTTCATCGATTTCTACGCTGAGAACATCGCCATCGAATCGCGCCCCTTCGAGGGGCTGGAGGCGGCGCTCGACGAGCTTGCCGGCCGCGGCTGCCAGTTCGCGGTGTGCACCAACAAGCTGGAATGGCTGTCGAAGCGGCTGCTCGACCAGCTCGGCCTGTCCTCCCGCTTCGCCGCGATCTGCGGTGCCGACACGTTCGGGGTCGCCAAGCCGGATCCGGCGATCCTGCGCCAGACCATCGCGCAGGCCGGCGGCGAGGTCGGGGCCGCGATCATGGTCGGCGATGCCGGCACCGACGTCGGCGCCGCCCGCCGCGCCGGCGTGCCGGTGATCGGCTGCACCTTCGGCTATACCGACGTACCGATCGCGGAGCTCAATCCGGACCACCTGATCGACCACATGCGCGAGCTGCCAGCCGCCGTCGCGGCCCTCAGCCCATCGCTCAGGATCGCCTGAGCCAACTTGCGATTCCACTGTCGCATCGCACCCTAACCCACTGCCCTGTCGACCTGAATCCGCACCTTGCGGTGCGTTAACGTTCTGTTGAGAATAGGGTTGACCGCAGTTGCGCCGCTGTTCTGACGCTCCTATGGTCGCCCTGGGATTGCGGCCGATGGCCGCAGGGTTGTGGGGCGGACATCATGATGCGGCGTGTCATCGCAATTGCGGTTGCGGGAGCCGGCTTGGCCGGTTGCTCGTCCTTCTCCATGGACAGCTTCAAGATGGCAGCGCCCGAGGTTCCGGTGCAGCTCGACTCCGTGCCGCCGGGCGCCGACGCCAAGACCTCGCTCGGACCGGGCTGCAAGACGCCGTGCACCGTCTCGGTGCCGGCGCCCGATGCGGGCTTCAGCGTCACCTTCACGATGGACAAGTACCAGCCCGCGACCATCCCGGTGCAGGTGATCCGCAACTCCGGCGATTTCAACACCTCGCCGCCGGTGGTGATGGACCCGAGCCCGGTCGTCGCCGAGCTGCAGCCGATGCCCGGCGCGCCGCCGAAGGCCGTCAAGCGCATGCGGCCGAAGAAGCCGAAGCCGCAGAAGTCCGCCGCTGCGCCGGACGCACCGGCGGCCACCGGGTCCGCCTTCCCCGCCCCCGCGCCGGGACGCCAATAGCGGACCGTCGTCCCGCGCGTCCCCTTGCCAAGGCGAAGCTGCATTGCAGCAACGACGGATCCACGTCGATGATTGTGGGGCGCGGCGATCATGATTAGATTGTCGTGAGACCGACATCCGGCCGCGCTTGCGCGGCCGCCCCGTGGCATCGCCGCCACCTGGGCCGCCACCAGCCAAGGCTTTCCATGACCGCAGAGACGTTGAGTGACACCGCCCTGACGCGCCCGATGACCGACCCGTTCGGTCGCCGCATCAGCTATCTGCGCGTCTCGGTGACCGACCGCTGCGACTTGCGCTGCTTCTATTGCATGTCCGAGGACATGACCTTCCTGCCGAAGGCCGACCTGTTGACGCTCGAAGAGCTCGACCGGCTGTGCTCGGCGTTCATCCACAAGGGCGTCAAGAAGCTCAGGCTCACCGGCGGGGAGCCGCTGGTCCGGCGCAACGTGATGGGCCTGGTCCGCTCGCTGTCGCGACATCTGAAGAGCGGCGCGCTCAACGAGCTGACGATGACGACCAACGCGACGCAGCTCGCCAAATATGCCGCCGAGCTCGCCGATTGCGGCGTCCGTCGCATCAACGTCTCGCTCGACACGCTCGACCCGGACAAGTTCCGCGCCATCACCCGCTGGGGCGATCTCGAGCGCGTGCTGGCCGGCATCGAGGCGGCGCGCGCCGCAGGTCTCGCCGTGAAGATCAACGCCGTCGCGCTGAAGAACATGAACGAGGACGAGATCCCCTCGCTGATCGACTGGGCGCACGGCAAGGGCATGGCGTTGACCTTGATCGAGGTGATGCCGATGGGCGAGATCGGCGAGGGCCGCATCGACCAGTATCTGCCGTTGTCGCTGCTGCGCGCGCGTCTGGCGCAGACCTACACCATGACCGACCTCGACGAGACCACCGGCGGCCCGGCCCGCTACGTCCGCGTCGCCGAGACCGGCGGCACGATCGGCTTCATCACGCCGATGACGCATAATTTCTGCGAGAGCTGCAATCGCGTCCGCGTCACCTGCACCGGCACCCTGCACACCTGCCTCGGCCACGAGGACGCCTCCGACCTGCGCAAGCCGCTGCGTGCCTCGGCCAGCGACGAGGAGCTCAGCGCCGCGATCGACCGCGCCATCGGCCTCAAGCCGAAGGGCCACGACTTCATCATCGACCGCCGCCACAACCGTCCGAGCGTCAGCCGGCACATGAGCGTGACGGGCGGGTAGTCGGAGTCCATAACCATCGGGCCCTGCGATCAATCGCAATCGGAGCCGGGCTGTTGGCCGGCCATTCAGCCGACGATCACGCATACCGTATGAGCGGATCGGCCCGAGGCGCAGTCACGACGCGGAGACTGATCATTTATCGGCTTGCGGCACGTCCCCATGCGGCATAGCTTTCAGCTGCAGATCGCGCATTCGAAAGCAATTTGTCGGTTCGGCCTAGCGGGAGACAGCGATGGCAGACCCAGTCGCATGGCACCTGTCCGGTGACTATTTCGAGAATTGCAGCTGCAGCCTGCTGTGTCCGTGCCTCATGTCGGCCGCCCCTCCCCTGACCGCGCAACCGACCGAGGGGTTCTGCAACGTACCATTGCTGTTCCACATCGAAACCGGCCGCTATGGCGATGTCGCGCTCGATGGCCTCAACGCGGCGGTGATGCTGCATGCGCCCGGCGTGATGGCGGATGGAGACTGGTCGATCGCCGCCTATGTCGATCAGCGCGCCGACGATCCGCAGACTGAGGCGATGGCCGCGATCTTCACCGGGGCTGCCGGCGGCCCGATGGCTGCGTTCACGCCGCTGATCAGCACCAATCTCGGCGTGCGCAAGGTCGCCATCAACTTCCGGATCGACGGCAAGACGCGATCCGCCGACATCACCGACATTCTGCACATGTCCGTCGAGCCGCTGCCGACCATGCACCCGAGCGGAGAGATGTGGGTAAACATCGGCCATCCCGTCAGCCCGGACAGGATGGCGCTCGCCGTCGGCGCGGCGGGCAACACCTACAACGATCACGGCATGCGTTGGGACAATTCCGGCAAGAACGGCCTGTACGCGTCGATCAGTTGGTCCAACCAGGCCTAATTCGACGTGGCGCAAGGCCGGCAACCCGCCTTGCAGATGACCGGCAGCGCCCTGGAAGCCGTGCTGCGGCGCGATCGCTGGATCGTCGGCGGCGCGATCGCGATCATGGTCGCCCTGTCGTGGGCCTATGTTCTCTGGCTTGCCAACGACATGGACATGGGCGGCATGGACATGACCGGCTTCCGCATGATCCCGGCCGGCATCGGAATCATGTTGCCGGCCGGCGAGCCGTGGCGCGCGATCGAGTTCGCCTATGTGTTCCTGATGTGGGCGGTGATGATGGTCGGGATGATGGCGCCTTCGGCCGCGCCCATGATCCTGATGTACGCCCGCGTGGGTCGGCAGGGCCGAGCGCAGGGCCAGCCGTTCGCTGCGACCGGCTGGTTTGCGGCCGGCTATCTGCTCGCCTGGAGCGGCTTTTCGCTCGTGGCGACCGGCCTGCAATGGGGTGTGGAGCGGACTGCGCTGCTGGATTCGCGGATGGCGATCGACAACCATCTGCTCGGCGCCATCGTGCTGATCGCGGCAGGCATCTATCAGTGGACGCCGCTGAAGAGCGCCTGCCTTGCCCAATGCCAGTCGCCGCTTCTGTTCCTGATGCGTCACGGCGGCTTTCGCGGCGACCTGCAGGGCTGCGTGCTGCTGGGGCTTCGACACGGCGGCTATTGCGTGGGCTGCTGCTGGGCTCTGATGGCGCTGCTGTTCGTCGGCGGGGTGATGAGCGTGATGTGGATTGCCATTCTGACCCTGCTCGTGCTGTTTGAGAAACTGACTCCGGTCGGACGATGGGTCGCGCGCGCGGCCGGCATTGCTTGCAGTGCCGCGGGCGCCTGGATGCTGGTGTCCCTACCGCAATGACGCGCAACGACGCGATGCAGGTCGTCGCGAGAGTGGCGGCTGCCCCTTGGCATGGGATGCGGGCAACATGGTAAGCAGGCTCCAGCGTGGCGACTCCGTCGCGTGGAATGCCGCAACCGAACTGACGCGAGACGCCCGTGATTCCCTGGAAGCTGATCGACACCGCAGACGTGCCCGGCGGCGGTGAACCGCTGCGGCTGATGCAGCGCGGCAAGGAGTTTTCGATCAAGCTCGGTTCGAACGAGCTGATGAACAGCCGGCTGCACGGATCCGAGGAGGCGCTGGCGACCCTGAGCTGCGCCCGCATCAAGGCCGAGCCGGCTCCGAGGCTGCTGATCGGCGGCCTCGGCATGGGCTTCACCTTGCGGGCGGCACTGACGGTGCTGGGTCCGCAGGCCCGTGTCACCGTCGCCGAGCTGGTGCCGGCGGTGATCGCCTGGGCGCGCGGGCCGATGGCCGAATTGTCCGGCGCAAGCCTTTCCGATCCGCGCGTCGACATCCACGAGGGCGACGTCGTGAAGCTGATCGCCGCAGGGCGCGGCACCTATGATGCGATCCTGCTCGATGTCGACAACGGTCCGCAGGGACTGACGCGGCAATCCAACGACGCGCTGTATGACCCCTCGGGTTTGCGCACCGCCTTCACCGCCCTGCGCCCCGGCGGCGTTCTGGCGGTGTGGTCGTCCCACCCCGACGATCGCTTTGCCCCGCGCCTGCGCAAGGCCGGCTTCGCCGCCGAGGAGATCAACATCCGCGCCACCGGCCGCGGCGGCGGCTCCCGTCACGTGATCTGGATCGCGACGCGGCCGGCGTGATTGCGCCTCGTCGCGCGCGGAGCTCTCTGTCCTGAGAACTTTCTCCACCGGCTGTACTACCAGCGCTGATATTCTCCACGCCCGTTTGGATCAGCGTAGTGACGCGTCGGACCTCGTCCTATGATGCGTCGGCGGCGACGAGGGATGCTCCATTCTCCGGCTTGTAGACCGTAGTGGCCAGGGGCACGCTATGCAATGAGGGCGCGCCCCTGAACGGGAGAATTGCCATGGATGACAGAGCGAAGCGCGCTGCCTTGCAGCACCATTGGGATGCATCGGACGTGAATGATTTCGAAGCCGAGCACGACATCTATCGCGACGATGCCGTGCTGGATTATCCGCAATCGGGCGAACGCATCCAGGGCCGGCGCAACATTCAGGAGAGCCGCTTCGTGCAGCCCAGCAGGAAGCGCTTCGCAGTGCGCCGAATCATCGGGAGCGGCGATCTGTGGGTGACCGAACTGGTCCTGACCTATGATGGCGTGCCGTCTTACGTGGTGAGCGTCATGGAATTCCGGGACGGCGGAGTAGCGCACGAGACCCAATATTTCGGCGATCGCTTCGACCCAGCGCCCTCGCGCGCGCATCTCGTCGAGCGCATCAACTCGGCCTGAAGGGCGACGAACGGCCACGGCAACCGCATTTCGGTGACGGCGGCATTTCGGTAGCAGGACAGTGCATTTCTCGTCCTCGAGTCGCCGCGTCGCTGCAGCGGCGCCCTCCGCATCATCCGGCCACGCCGCCGAAAGCCTCACACCATCTCAGGTTGATTTCTCTCTCCTTCAGTTTACCCTTCCGCTCCTCGGCTCTCAATGTCGAGCGGGGTCCTTTGCATGGCGAGTCCCAAGATCATCATCCTGTCCGACGGGACCGGCAACGCCGCCTCGAGCGTGTGGCGAACCAACGTCTGGCGCATGTTCCAGGCGCTCGACCTGCAGGGCAACGCCCAGGCGGCCAAGTATGACGACGGCGTCGGCACATCGTCGTTCGTTCCGCTCGCCCTGCTCGGCGGCGCGTTCGGCTTCGGCCTCAAGCGCAACATCCTGGATGCCTATAAGTTCGTCTGCCGCAACTACGACCACGCGAACGGCTCGAAGATCTATCTGTTCGGCTTCAGCCGCGGCGCGTTCACCGTGCGGGTGCTCGCCGCGCTGATGCTCGATCAGGGGCTGATCGTTGCCGACACCGAGGCTGAGCTGCACGACGGCGCCGTGAAGGCCTATCGCGCCTATCGCGCCAAGGGGTACCATTCGATCTGGCGGATCGAAGTGCCGCTCCGCTGGATTCGCGATCATGTGCTGGTGCCGGTGATCGACCGCATCATGGGCCGTAAATCTCTCGACCTCATCGAGCGAAAAAGCCTCCCGGCGATCGAGTTCATCGGGCTGTGGGACACCGTCGCAGCCTATGGGCTACCGATCGACGAGATGACGCGGGGCATCTCCAACTGGGTGTGGCCGCTCGAGCTTCCCAATCGCGTGCTCAGTCCGCGGGTGACATGCGCGCGCCACGCGCTCGCGCTCGACGACGAGAGGACGACCTTCCACCCGGTGCTCTGGACCGAGGCGGGCGAGACCAAGCCGCAGGATGCCAGGACGATCGATGACGAGAGGCTGGTGCAGGTCTGGTTCGTCGGCATGCACGCCAATGTCGGCGGCGGCTATCCGGACGATTCCGTCTCCTACGTCCCCCTGACCTGGCTCGTCGGCGAGGCCGTCAAACGGGGCTTGATCTTCAAGACCGAGCCCGAGGCCGATCCGGATGCGATCAAGTCGATCGTCACATCGCAGGACAAGGACGGACGCCTCTACAACTCGCGCTCCGGGCTCGGGTCCTATTATCGATACGGCCCGCGCAAGGTGTCGGAGCTCTGCAACGACCCGGCGGCGGGCGTCCAGGTGTCGATGCCGAAGATTCACGAAAGCGTCTTCGACCGCATCGACAGCGGCTGCAATGCCTATGCGCCCATCGGGCTGCCCGACAACTACATGATCGTCCACTACGACGGCACGCTGACGCCGCTCGGGCCGACCACGTTCGAAACGCCGGCCGGCGCGGCCGCCCGGTTCGCGGCCCAGGAGAAGCTGTGGAATCTGGTGTGGTTCAGGCGCCTCGCCTATTTCGCAACCCTGGCGGCCTCGCTGCACCTCGCGGCCTTCTGGCTGTTCCACGACCTCGATCGCACGCACGAATACGACTCGCGCATCAGGATGGTCTCCGAAGCAGTCAGGCTGATCGAATCGTTCCTGCCGACATCGCTGCACTGGTGGACGGACTGGTACGCCGCCAACCCCGAATGGTTCGCCGGCGGGATCATCATCCTTGTCATGCTGACCGCGCTCGGGACATTCCTCAGCGACCGCATCGGCGACCGGATGCGCGTGATCTGGCGCGAACGGGCATCGCCCCCGATGCCGTCCGGCCCGCTGCATCGGGCCATCTACGCGCTCCGGACCAATCGCGCCTATCAGTTTGCCATCAGGAACGGCAAGCGGCATGTCGGCCCGTTCTTGCTCGCTATCGGCACCGTCTGGCTCGCAGCCACGCTGATCAGCCATTTCCTGTTCAACGCCGCGGATTCGATGGGCGCCTTTTGCCATGGCACCCCTGCCCGCGAGCTCGTCGCGGTCGACAAGGGCATTCCGCAGGATGCCAGGGATTTCTCGACCGATGCGGTTTGCGCTCCCACCGGGTTGAGCGTCCGTCCCGGCTTCTCCTACGAGATCGTCGTCACCATGACCGACCCGTGGGAGGATGCCGGGCGTCCGGTCACCCCCGCCGGCTATCGCACCTCGACGGTCCGGGGCTACGCCCGCTGGACGTTCCGCGCAGGCATCCTGCTGCGCCGCGTTCTCTTCCGTCCCTGGTATCGGCTGATCGCCAGGGTCGGCGAGACCGGCGTCGACGAATATTTCCTCGACCCCGTTCCCGCCCCCAACACGACACCTCAAGCCTACAAAGCGCGCTTCAAGGCCGAGCGCGGCGGTGAGCTGTTCCTCTATGTCAATGACGCGGTGATCGGGCTGCCCTGGGTGTACGATGCATTCTATCCGAACAACGCCGGCAAGGCGAAGGTGACCGTCAGGCTGCTCTGAACCGCCGACGCCACCAGGCGGAGACGAGGTCATGATCGACGGTTCGCCTGCCAACCGCGGCGCGACCGCTTGGGGCAGTGGCAAGCGCGCCACCGCGCGCGTGTCGCTGCGCCCTGACGAGATCTCGCGTCCATCGCCGCCGACACCGCACCGCGTCAATACAGGCTCCGCTTGAACCGCCGGAACTGCGACCATCCGGCCGAGTTGCAAACACGGAGCATCGAACGACGAGGCAGAAAACTCCTCATCAATCCCGCTCCCCTTTTGGCTGTTCTTGAAAAGAGAGGCGACGATGAAAGCAACCCTTCTTCTTGCCGGCGCAGTGATCATCGGATCGGTCGCGCCAGTGCTCGCTGACGAATACTACATCGTGCAGGGACCGAGCCATCGCTGCACCATCACCACCACGCGCCCCGCCGACCGCGAGGTCGTCACGCAAATCGGACCGATGGCGTTCACCAGCCGCGTGGAAGCCGAGGACCGCATCCGCCAGACCAAGGTCTGTGAGGACGAAGGCACGGTCGGCAGCTCGACCAGCACCACCACGGTCATCAAAGAGAAGTAGTCGGCGGCGTCATTGCGATCGGCGCTTGCCGCGACACGGTCGCGCCCATGTCCGTGGGCGCGACTTTCTGTTGTCCACAGATCAGTTTTCGATCGGGGCCACGCCGCCGATAGAAGCAGTCGTGGCGGCCACAGAAAACCGGGGTTATCAGTCCCTTCCCGACACCGAACCGCGTCCACCCTGGTTGCGTTCCGCCGCAGCGTTGGGTACCCCAGCGCGGGATCGGATCAGGACATCATGGCCTCGCAATCGCTCAAGCTCGCCATCGGCAGCCTCGTGGTCGGAACGATCGTGCTCGGCCTGAAGTATCTCGCCTATTGGATCACCGGCTCGGTCGCGCTCTACTCCGATGCCGTCGAGAGCATCGTCAACGTCGTCACCGCCGTGGTCGCGCTCGTCGCGGTGCGCATCGCCGCCAAGCCCGCGGATGCCAACCATCCGTTCGGTCACCACAAGGTCGAGTATTTCAGCGCGGTGATCGAGGGCGTCATGATCGTCGTGGCGGCGCTGCTCATCATCCACGAGGCCTACGGGAATTTCTTCGATCCGCGGGCGTTTTCCGCACCCGTCGAGGGGCTCGCGGTGAATGCGCTGGCGAGCGCGATCAATGCGGTCTGGTGCTGGCTGTTGATCACGCGGGGCAAGCGGTTGCGGTCGCCGGCGCTGGTGGCAGACGGCCGGCACCTGCTGACGGACGTCGTGTCCTCGGGCGGCGTCGTGGTCGGCCTCGGCCTCGCGGTGATGTTGCAGCTGCCGATCCTCGATCCGGCACTGGCCGTGCTGGTCGCCGTGAACATCCTGTGGTCGGGATGGCAGGTGCTGAAGGAATCCACCAGCGGGCTGATGGATGAAGCGGTCCCGGACGCCACGCTGGCGCGCATTCGCCTGATCATCAGTCAGCATGCCGGCGGCGCGCTGGAGGCGCATGATGTCCGGACCCGCCATGCCGGCAAGCTGACCTTCATCGAGTTCCACCTCGTGGTGCCTGGCGAGATGTCGGTCAACCAGGCGCACGAAATCTGCGACCGGATCGAGGCAGCCTTGCGCGAGGACGACGAGCACAGCTGGATCACCATCCACGTCGAACCCGAAAACAAGGCCAAGCATTCCGGCGTGGTGGTGCTGTAAGACCGCTGCGCACCGGACGTGGTCCGTCGGCTGCACCCGAGAGTCCCCCGCCCTCACGCTCGGCCCGTTGACCTTCATTCGCCGGCCGGCGATCGCCAGGCCCCGGCGACCTGCGACAGCTGTGGCGCGGCGTCGCCACTGCTGCAACATGTTGCGGCAACGCTCATTTTTGCCCATTTTTCCGATTGACGGCAACACGAGGCGCTGAAATGGTGCCCCCGTTTTTGAGCCTGCCGGGCCGGATAGGCCGTTGCGCCATGTGCTGCGCAGCCAGAACGGGCCATGGGACGTCGCAAGACATTTGGGGGAGGATTGCGTTGCAAGCGTTGCTGAAATTGAGCCGTGGGATCGATGCGTTCACGACCTGGACCGGCAAGCGGCTGGCGTGGCTGATCCTGCTCGCCGTCATCATCTCGACGATCAACGCCATCGTCCGCAAGACGCTCGACACCTCGTCGAATTCCTGGCTCGAGCTGCAATGGGTGCTGTTCTCAGCCGTCTTCCTGCTGTGCTCCCCCTGGACCCTGCTCGACAACGAGCACATCCGCATCGACATCGTCAACGCCATGATGCCCAAATGGCTGCGTGACACCATCGACGTCGTCGGTCACGTGCTCTTCCTCATCCCGCTCTGCATCGTGATGATCATCACCAGCGTGCCCTTCTTCCTGCGCTCCATCGAGATCAACGAGCAATCGAGCAACGCTGGCGGCCTGCCGCAATGGCCGGCGAAGTCCCTCATCATGCTCGGCTTCGCCTTCCTGCTGGCGCAGGGCGTGTCCGAGCTGATCAAGCGCATCGCGGTCATGCGCGGGCTGATCCCGGATCCCCACGCTTCGAAGCCCCACGGCATCGAGGCCGAGGTCGAGCACCTCGTCGAAGCGATCGAGAAGAAGTAAGCGGCGGGCTGGGGGATCATCCAATGGAAGCGTTTCTGATCGCCAATATGGCGCCGATCATGTTCGGGTCGCTGGTCGTGATGCTGCTGCTCGGCTATCCGGCAGCGTTCTCGCTCGGCGCCGTCGGCCTGTTCTACGCCCTCGTCGGCATCGGGCTCGGCGAATTCCGGCCGGACTTCCTGCAGGCGCTACCGGAACGTGTCTACGGCGTGATGAACAACGACACGCTGCTGGCGATTCCGTTCTTCACCTTCATGGGCCTGGTGCTGGAACGATCCGGCATGGCCGAGGATCTGCTCGACACCATCGGACAGCTGTTCGGCACCATCCGCGGCGGCCTCGCTTATGCGGTCGTGTTCGTCGGCGCGCTGCTCGCGGCCACCACCGGCGTGGTCGCCGCCTCGGTGATCTCGATGGGCCTGATCTCTCTGCCGATCATGCTGCGCTACGGCTACGACCGCCGGCTTGCCTCGGGCATCATCGCCGCCTCCGGCACGCTTGCGCAGATCATCCCGCCGTCGCTGGTCCTGATCGTCATGGCCGACCAGCTCGGCAAGTCCGTCGGCGACATGTACGAAGGCGCCTTCATCCCTGGCCTCGTGCTGTCGGCGATCTATGCAGCCTATGCCTTCCTCACCAGCATGATCTTCCCGAAATCGGCCCCCGGCCTGCCGGCCGATGCGATCGGCTTTCGGGAGGACTCAGGCGACCGCGGCCTGAAATCGCTGGGCGTGCTGTTTCTGGCGAGCTGTGTGTTCGGCTGGTTCATGATGCGCGGCTCGGAATATCACGGCGCCGACTTCGTCGTGCTGAGCATGTTCTACGGCATCGTGTTCGCCTTCGCCGTCGCCGTCGTGAACTGGGTGCTGGAGCGCACCACCGGATACCGCTTCCTGTCCCGCATGGCGCAGCAGACCACCTTCGTGATGGTGCCGCCGCTGTTCCTGATCTTCCTGGTGCTCGGCACGATCTTCATCGGGCTCGCGACGCCGACGGAAGGCGGCGCGATGGGCGCCGCCGGCGCGATCATCCTTGGTGCGATCAAGCGGCGGCTCAGCTTCGACCTGGTCCGCCAGGCGGTGGAATCCACTGCCAAGCTGTCGGCCTTCGTGGTCTTCATCCTGGTCGGCGCGCGCGTGTTCTCGCTGACCTTCTACGGCGTCAACGGCCATGTCTGGGTCGAGCACCTGCTGACTTCGCTGCCCGGCGGTCAGGTCGGCTTCCTGATCTTCGTCAACGCCTTCGTGTTCGTGCTGGCGTTCTTCCTCGACTTCTTCGAGCTCGCCTTCATCATCATCCCGCTGCTCGGACCCGCGGCCGAAAAGCTCGGCATCGACCTGATCTGGTTCGGCGTCATCCTCGGCGTCAACATGCAGACCTCGTTCATGCATCCGCCGTTCGGCTTTGCCTTGTTCTATTTGCGATCAGTGGCACCGAAGGAGTCCTATCTCGACCGTGTCACCGGCAAGAGGATGGAGCCGGTGACCACGGGACAGATCTACTGGGGCGCGGTGCCGTTCGTGGTGATCCAGTTGATCATGGTGATGCTGGTGATCCTGTTCCCCTCGATGGTCATGCACTACAAGGGCTCGCTCTCCACCGTTGATCCGAACTCGATCAAGATCGAGATCCCGCAGATCGACGCGCCGCCGCTCGATTTCGGCCCGCCTCAGATCGATGTCGGACCGACGAAGCAGTGATGGCCGCGACGCGCGATCGCTCCGCCCACGAAAAACCCCGGCGCAACGCGCCGGGGTTTTGTTTTGTCGCTGGCTCCTGACGCGATACGGCGCCGGTCTCAGCTCAGCGGATTGCGCGCCATGAAGGCGTCGTAGCCGATCTCGGCGACCTGGAACCAGGAGTAGCCATTGCCGGCGAAGGCCGACAGCGACTCATAGGTCTTCTTGAAGTCGGGGTTGGTGGCCGCGACCTCGTTGTGCAGCTCGCGGGCAGCCTTCAGGCAGGCCTGCATGATCTCCGGCGAGAACGCATGCAGCTTGGCACCGGCGGCGAGCAGCCGGCGCAGCGCCGCCGGATTGCTCTGGTCGTACTTCGCCATCATCCAGTTGTTGGCATAATGGCCGGCATGCTCGAGGATCTTCTGATAGTTCTTGGGCAGCGCATTCCAACGATCCTGGTTGACGAAGGAAAGCAGTATCGGTCCGCCCTCCCACCAGCCCGGATAGTAGTAGTGGGGCGCGACCTTGACGAAGCCGAGCTTCTCGTCGTCGTAGGGTCCGACCCACTCGGCCGCATCGATCGTGCCCTTCTCCAACGCCGGATAGATGTCGCCGCCGGCGATCTGCTGCGGCACCGCGCCGAGCTTCTGCAGCACGCGGCCGGCAAAGCCCCCGACGCGGAATTTCAGCCCCTTGAGATCGTTGACGCCGGTGAGCTCCTTGCGGAACCAGCCGCCCATCTGGCAACCGGTGTTGCCGGCAAGCAGCGAGACGACATTGTACTTCGCGTAGAACTCGTTGAGGATCTCACGTCCTCCGCCGAGCATGTACCAGGCCTGGTTGATGCGCATGTTCGGCCCGAACGGGACCGACGAGCCGAAGGTGAACGTCGGGTCCTTGCCGAAATAGTAGTACGACGCAGTGTGGCCGATTTCGACGGTGCCGTTCTGCACGGCGTCGAGGACCTGCAGGCCGGGCACGATTTCGCCGGCGGCGAAGGGCTGGATCTGGAATTTGTTGTCGGTGGCCTCACCGACCACCTTGGCCATGATCTCGGCGCCGCCATACAAGGTGTCGAGCGATTTCGGCCAGCTCGTCGGCATGCGCCATTTCAGCTCCGGCATCGATTGTGCGATGGCCGGCGCTGCGATCGCGGCCGCGCCAGCGGCGCCAAGCCCGGTCACCTTGATGAAGTCTCTCCGCTTCATAGTTCTTCCCTCCCTGGGGGTCATTGTGTTCGTTTCCTGAGCAGCCTTCTTTGTGAGGCTTCAGTTCCAGTGTGGATCAAAGTGCGTCGGAGTGCCATTGCGAAACGTTGTCGCAACGCAAAAGCCCGGCCTCTCGCGAGGCCGGGCTGACGTCGATCCGCCGATCTGAAGTTTGCGATCAGCCGCGGGTACGCGAGCGGATCATGAAGCTGTCGTAGGTATACTCGGCAACCTGCCACCACAGATATTCATCCGAGCGGTAGGCCTGCATCGCGTCGATGACCTTCTTGAAGTCGGCGTTCTTGGCCGAGATCTCGCCCCACAACTCGTTGGTCGCCTTGAGGCAGGCCTCGAGCACCTCGTTGGTGAACGGCCGCAGCTGCGTGCCGCCGGCGACCAGGCGCTTCAGCGCCGCCGGGTTCACCTGGTCGTAGCGCGCGGCCATCCAGGTGTTGGCATTGACCGTCGCGTTGGCGAGGATCGACTGATAGTGCTTCGGCAGCTCGTTCCACTTGTCGAGATTGGCGAAGGCGTGGACGGTCGGACCGCCCTCCCAGAAGCCCGGGTAGTAGTAGTACTTCGCCACCTTCTGGAAGCCGAGCTTCTCGTCGTCATACGGACCGACCCACTCGGCGGCGTCGATGGTGCCCTTCTCGAGCGACGGGTAGATGTCGCCGCCCGCGAGCTGCTGCGGCACGACGCCGAGCTTCTGCAGCACCTGGCCGGCGATGCCACCGATGCGGAACTTCAAGCCCGAAAGGTCGGCGACGGTCTTGATCTCCTTGCGGAACCAGCCGCCCATCTGGGTGCCGGTGTTGCCGCAGGGGAAGCCAATGACGTTGGCGGCCTTCTTGAAGAACTCGTTGGCGAGCTCGTTGCCGCCGCCCTGATATAGCCAGGAGTTCTGCTGCCGGGCGTTCAGGCCGAACGGCACCGAGGCGAAGATCGCGAAGGTCGGGTCCTTGCCGACGTAATAATACGACACCGTATGGCACATCTCGACGGTGTTCTTGGAGGTCGCGTCGAGCGCCTGCAGGCCCGGCACCAGCTCACCAGCCTGGAAGACCTGGATCTGGAACTTGTTGTCGGTCATCTCGGCAACCTGCTTCGCCATATATTCGGCGCCGCCATAGATCGTGTCGAGCGACTTCGGGAAGCTGGAGGTCAACCGCCATTTGATCTCGGGCATCGACTGCGCGATCGCAGGCGAGGCCACCGCTGCCGACGCGGCGGCACCGGCGGCCGAGACCTTCAGAAAATCACGACGCTTCATATTAAGGCATCTCCTTGTTGGGGGCGTTTTCCCGTTGAAAAATCATTTATCCGCCGATGCGATTGGCCGCACACGGTCGAAGGCGATCCGGGCCGGGCTTTAGCACGGAACCGGTTAAGCGAAAACGCGACGTTGGAATGACAAACGGTCCAATAGTCGCACACGCTTCGCTGCAGTGCATCAAGCAGCGGCGATCGCGTCCTTGAGCTGATCCCGCACCGACGCGGCGATGGCCCGGTAGATCGCGGCATGCGGACCCTTCGGCTCGCTCTCGACCACCGGGTTGCCGGCGTCCGACGTCGAGCGGATGTCCATGTGCAGCGGGATTTCACCAAGGAACGGCACGCCGAGCCGCTCGGCCTCGTGGCGCGCGCCGCCATGGCCGAAGATGTCGGACCGGGTGCCGCATTCCGGGCACTGGAAGTAGCTCATGTTCTCGATGATGCCGAGCACGGGCACGTTGACCTTGCGGAACATCGCAAGCCCGCGGCGGGCGTCGATCAGCGACAGGTCCTGCGGCGTCGACACGATCACGGCGCCCTTCAGCGGCACGTTCTGCGCCAGGGTCAGCTGGGCGTCGCCGGTGCCCGGCGGCATGTCGACGACGAGCACGTCGAGCGTTCCCCACGCGACGTCGCGCAGCATCTGGTTGATCGCCGACATCACCATCGGGCCGCGCCAGATCATCGGGCTGTCCTCGTCGACGAGAAAGCCGATGGACATGATCGACAGGCCGAACCGCGACAGCGGAATCATCTTCTTGTCGTCGGTGAGCTTGGGCTTTTCCTGCAGCCCGGTCAGCCGCGGCACCGACGGGCCGTAGATGTCGGCGTCGAGCAGCCCGACCTTGAGGCCGAGATCGCGCAAGCCCAGCGCGAGATTGATCGCGGTGGTCGACTTGCCGACACCGCCCTTGCCCGAGGCCACCGCGATGACGGCCGCGATACCCGGGATCGCGGCCTGCCGGGACATCGGCGAGTCCGCCGGATGCTGGTGCTGATGCGGACGATGCGCCGCGACCGGCTGCACGCCGCCCTGTCGCGGCGGCGGGGCGGCAGCGCCCGCCTTGCGCTCCGCGGTCAGCGCGATCATCGCCATGGTCACGCCGGGTATGGCGCGCACGGCGGCTTCGGCTTTCGCGCGGGTGTCTTCCCAGGCGCGGGCCTCGCTGGCCTCGACATTGATCGAGAAGAACACCTTGCCGTCATTGGCCGTGATCGGCGACAGCACGCCGGCGTCCGGCAGCGCCACGCCACGTGGCGAGCGGACCCGCTTGAGTGCCTCGATAACCTGCTGCTGCGTCACGCTCACGGCGCGTCTCCTGAAGAAGTTCAGAACGCGCCACATCGTCGCGCCCTATCCCGTTGGCCGGACATGATCTTCCGTCATCTGCGACGGTACCGCTCCGGCCCTGCGTTGCGCTGCTTCATAAGGCCGACCGGCTCAAAACGCCACCATGGTTCCGATGTCGGAGGCGGTCTCGACCGGCGCATCCTCGGCCCGCTCCTTCGCTGCCTCGTAATTGAGCTCGATCATCACGCCGTTGGGGTCGCGCACGAAGATCTGCCACAGCTCCCCGCCCGGCACCTGCCGCGCCTCGAACGGCATGCCCTTGGCGGCGAGCCGCGCCTTCATGCCGGCGAAGCCGCGGCTGACGAAGGCGACGTGGTGGACGACGCCGGAGTCCGGCTTCTGTGCCTCTGAGGTCGGCGAGATGTCGACGAGGTGCACCACCGGGCGGCCCTCGCTGTACATCCAGGCGCCAGGAAAGGCGAAGTTCGGCCGGGCGCCGTTCTCCAGCCCGAGCACGTCTTCATAGAAGCGGACCGTCTCGGCGAGGTTGCGGGTCCGGATGTTGAAATGATCGAGCACGCCGACGCTGACGCCCATGCGAGACACTCCCCTGGCTGGTTCGTTGGTTGACTGGATTTCGTTGCGCGATGACGGCTTTGCAAGCCGTCATGATGATGCCTCTTTAGCACGCGGCGCCGCTTTCGCATCCGTCACGAAGCCGTTGCCCCCGCCTCTCAAGCCGTTATGGTGCGGCGTCCAGCACCGCCGCGACCCGCGCCGGATGCTGATGTGTTCCTTTCAAGAACAGCCCGGCCCTCTCAAGGCTGTCGGCAGAACCCCAAGGTCAAGGTAGCTCATATGGCTAAAGTCGCTTTCATCGGTCTCGGCGTCATGGGTTTCCCCATGGCAGGACATCTCGTGAAGAAGGGCGGTCACGAGGTCACGGTCTACAACCGTACCGCGGCCAAGGCGAAGGAATGGGCCGACAAGTTCGGCGGCAAGGCAGCCCCCACGCCGAAGCAGGCCGCGGAAGGCCAGGACTTCGTGATGTGCTGCGTCGGCAACGACAACGACCTGCGCGCGGTCACGATCGGCCCGGACGGCGCATTTGCCGGCATGGCGAAGGGCGCGACCTTCGTCGACCACACCACCGCCTCGGCTGAAGTGGCACGTGAGCTCGACGCCGCAGCCACCAAGGCCGGCTTCAAATTCATCGACGCGCCAGTGTCCGGCGGCCAGGCCGGCGCCGAGAACGGCGTGCTGACGGTGATGTGCGGCGGCACCGCCGACGCCTATGCCGGCGCCGAGCCGGTGATCGCGGCCTATGCCCGGATGTGCAAGCTGCTGGGACCGGCCGGCAGCGGCCAGCTGACCAAGATGGTCAACCAGATCTGCATCGCCGGCCTCGTGCAGGGCCTGTCCGAGGGTATCCATTTCGCGAAGAAGTCCGGCCTCGACGTTCCCGCTGTCATCGAGACCATCTCCAAGGGCGCCGCCCAGTCCTGGCAGATGGAGAACCGCTACAAGACCATGAACGACGGCAAATACGACTTTGGTTTTGCGGTGGAATGGATGCGCAAGGACCTGTCGATCTGCCTCAGCGAAGCGCGCCGCAACGGCGCCCATCTGCCGGTGACCGCGCTGGTCGACCAGTTCTATTCCGAGGTCGAGAAGCTCGGCGGCAAGCGCTGGGACACGTCGAGCCTGCTGGCCCGGCTGGAGAAGTGATCCCGCCGCTCTCCGACTGATCGATCTGCCGCTGCGCGTGTGCTGCGGCGGCAGATTTCCGATCCGGGACCTTGGCAGGCCCCGGCTCATCTGCCTTCCCCCATGTATTGCCGCAGACACGCGGCGGGATACGTCCGCCGCGGACGGGCGCCATTGCGCCATCTGCGACTCGCTGATACCCCTTGCAATCGCTAATCGTTCGCATGTGTTGCCCGATCGAGACACCCACTCAGAGAAAGATGGATATGTAATGTTATAACATTACATATCCGTTGGGCTGGGCTAACTCTCGTCGTGGTGATCATGAACGTTGGCGGGGGGCGCAGATGGCCGGGAAGCCGGCTGCTGCGATGGGGGGCGGAATGAGCGTGCGCGACGTCTGGGGTTCGATATCGCTCGCGGGGCTGCTGGTGGCAGGCTGGTCGGCGGTGCCGGCGGCTTATGCCCAACAGACCTCCCCTCCGGACGGGAGGCAGGCCGCCGCAGACACCCTGCTGCCGGACGTGACGGTCGATTCGCCGCGGCAGCGCCCGGCGGCCGGCCGCGCGCCCTCCTCGACCCAAGCCGCCCGTCGGACCACACCTCCAGCGTCCCGGCGCATGGCCGCGCCCACGCCCGCAGCAGCGCCGACGCGGCCTTCGTCCAACACGGCGGCCACCACGCCGCTCAACAGCAATGCGACGCCCGCGAGCGGGAGCCGGCTCGGCCTCAACGTACGCGAGCTGCCGGTCTCGATCGAGGTGGTCGGCGCCGAGACGCTGCGTGAGCAGGGCTACCACACGACCGTCGACGCGGTGAAAGGCGCCGCCGGCGTCAGCGCGGGTGATGCCCCGAACGATGTCGGCTTCGCGATGCGCGGCTTCCAGGGCAATCAGGTCAACGTGCTCTACAACGGCATCAACATCGGCCCGACCGGCTTCACCGCGCTGACGATGGAGACGTTCAACCTCGACCGCGTCGAGTTTCTCAAGGGCCCCTCCTCGCTGATCTCGGGCCAGGGCGCGGTCGGCGGCACCGTCAATTTCGTGACCAAGACCCCGCACACCGGCCCGATCGAGAGCGAAGCCTTCGTCGGCTTCGACCAGCGCGGCACGTTCCGCAGCGGCTTCGGCTCGGGCGGCAGCACGACCGTCAAGGGCCTGGACTATCGCTTCGACATCAGCCGGACCAGGGAGGTCGGCTTCATCGACGACACCGAGTTCAAGAATATCCATGTCTCAGGCCAGCTCGACTACCGGCTGTCCGACAGCTTCAAGACCTTCTTTGCCGCCGAGTTCAAGGACTACAAGGCCAAGCCCTATGAGGGCACGCCGCTGGTGCCGGTCACCTTCAGCGGCGCCAACGCGACCAGCGGCATCGTCTCAGGCACCAAGGTGTCGGCCTACAACGGCACCGATCTCGGCGCCGTCACGATCGACGGCCGCACGCTGTCGACCAACTACAACGTGGTCGACGGCCACAAGACGATCAAGGAATCGTGGGTCCGCAGCGGGTTCGAATGGGACCTGAGCAACGACATCAGGCTGCGGAGCCAAGTCTACAACTACAACGCCAGCCGCGACTGGTACAACAACGAGGTCTCGGCGTTCAACGCGACCACCAACACCGTCGATCGCGAGCGGTTCTTCGTCCACCACAACCACAACATGGTCGGCAACACCACCGACCTCACCTGGAACGCCAACCTGTTCGGTCTGGCCAACCGGCTCGTGACAGCGGTGGAAAGCTCGCATACCGACTTCACGCGGCCTGGCGCGGCGATCTTCCCGGGTGACAGCGTTCCGCTGACCGGCTTCGACCGAGGCGTCTATGGTCCGCTCGGAACGCAGTTGCAGACCGCCACCATCGACAGCGTGGCACTCAATCTCGAAGACCGGCTGAAGCTCACCAACAATTTCGCGCTGGTCGGCGGCCTGCGCTACAACCCGTTCTCGCTCGACCGCAACTCGATCGACAAGAACGGCGTCGTGAAGAGCAGCTTCCCCTACTCGAAGAGCTGGCAGCCGGTCACGGGCCGCATCGGCTACACCTGGGAAGCGCTGCCGGGCACCACCTTCTACAGCCAATATGCGACCGCCACCGACATCTCCGCCGACAGCATCTTCCTGCTGAGTCCGACCCAGAACCTCACGCTCTCGGACTCCCGCAGCTATGAGACCGGCGTCAAGCAGCTCGCGTGGAACGGCCGTGCGGAGTGGACCTTCTCCGCCTTCGACATCGAACGCAACAACGTCTACAGCGCCCAGGCCGGCCAGCAGCTCAACCTGGCCGGCAAGGTGAAATCTCAGGGCATCGAGGTCGCAGCCGCCGTACGCCCGACACCCGAGAGCAGGCTCTGGGGCAACGTCGCCTATGTCCGCGCCCGCTATGCCGATTATGATCTCGCCGGCGGCGGCTCGTTCTCGGGCAACACGCCGCCCAACATTCCCGCCGTCATCGTCAATGGCGGCGGCTCCTACCGCTTCCTCAATCCCGGCTGGTGGCCGGTCGAGCTTGGTTTCTCCGTGCGCCACGTGGGCGATCGCTGGAGCACCGATGCCAACACGGTGAAACTGCTCGCCTACACCACCGCCGATCTGTTCGCGTTCGTCGACCTGCCGAGGGTGCCGCTGTTCGCCACCGCGACCAGCACGCGGCTCGCCTTCCGCGTCCGCAACGTTGCCGACAAACGTTATGCGGCTTGGAGCGATCCGTTCTATCCCGACCAGATCTTCCTCGGCGCGCCCCGCACCTACGAGGTCGAAGCCTCGTTCAAGTTCTGATGGCCGCATGATCCGGGCGCTGATCCTCACGCACCGCTGGCTGAGCATCCCGCTGGGTCCGCTGTTCGTGCTGTGGTTCGCGACCGGGATCGTGATGCACTACGTGCCGTTCCCGGCGCAGACCGAGAGCGAGCGCTTCGCCGCGCTGCCCGTGCTCGACACCGCCCTGTCGCTGCACGGTCCCGCGGAGGCCCTCGTCGCAGGTGGCATCGATCATCCCGACCGCATCCGGCTGATGCAGCGCGTGGATGGTCCGGTCTATGTCATCTCGGCCGCCGGCCGCAGCGCGGCCATTCGTGCAGACACGCTGGCCGCGGCCGATGTGAGCGCCCCCGACCTCGTGCTGTCGATCGCGCGCACGGCAGCCCGGCGGCGCGGGCTCGAGGCCGATGGCGCCACCATCGCCTCACTGGACCACCACGACCAATGGACGGTGCCGAACCGTTTCGACGTGCATCGTCCGCTGCACCGGATCGCGCTCAACGATCCCGATGGCACCGAACTCTACGTGTCCTCGATCACCGGCGAGGTCGTGCTCGACACGACACGGTCCGAACGCGCCTGGAACTACGTCGGCAGCGTCGTCCATTGGATCTATCCGACCGTCCTGCGCAAGGACTGGGCGGCCTGGAACGCCGTCGTGTGGTGGCTGTCGCTCGCGGCGGTCATCGCCGCCGTGAGCGGCGCGCTGCTCGGCCCGATGCGGCTGAGATATCGGAAGGCGCGGCTGTGCTCGCGCTACCACGGCTGGCACCTCTGGCATCATTGGGCCGGCCTGATCTGCATGCAGTTCGTGCTGACCTGGATGGTCAGCGGCTGGCTGTCGATGGACCATGGCAGGCTATTTGCGACCGGCCATCTGACGCCGTCCGAGCAAGCCATTCTCGTCGGCGCACCGGATTGGACCGGCCTGGCGACGGCGGCGCTCGCGGCGGTGCATGGCGAGGTCCGCGAGATCGAGTGGTTCGCCTTCGGCGGCCGCCTCTATCAGCGCATCCGGCGCGCGCCGAGCCAGCAGCAGATTTCGGTGCTGGACGGCGCATCAGCACGCATCGTCGGCCGTTTCCTGCAGCCGGCCGACGTCAATGCCGCGGTGTCGCGCCTGCGCGGCGATTGCGGGCGCTCGACCGAAGTCGAGCCGGGCGACGACTATCCGTTCGTCTCCGATGTGCCGGGCGCGCCGGTCCATCGCGTGATCTGCGGCGACACCTGGTATCATGTCGACGCCGCCTCCGGCGCGGTGCTCGAGAAGCTCGATCCGTCCCGACGCGCCTATCGGTGGCTCTATCAGGCGCTGCACACGCTCGACTTTCCGGCCCTGCTCGCCCATGCGGCGCTGCGCACGGTTTTCATCGTCGGCCTCTGCGCGATCGGCCTCGTCTTCAGCGTCACGGGCGTGGTGATCGGCTGGCGCCGCCTGCGAATGCAGCTCCGCTGAGCCTCGCCACAATCGTTAATTTAACGCGCGGTTAACGCAAATTTTTCGTTGTCTATAATCCGTCTTAAGGATTTGGGCCCAGTTATAGACAATGCAGAAAGCAGCCCGTGCCTCGCGGGCAGGATTTGTGTTGTTTGATGAGTAAACCCGCTGAAAAGCCTGAGGTCGTCGAGCTTCCGGCAGATCCGCCGGCGCTTGCACCAGCAAGCCAGCGCCGGGCCGCGCAGCAGCGGGTGCGCGAGGCGCGCGACCGGTTAACGTCGACGTCGGGAACACGTCCGGCCTTCGATCGCGAGCTGCTGCGCCAATACGCACAGACCCGCATCTCCGCCTCCTACATCGTCGTGCTGCTGGTGGTCGCAACCGGCCTGATGCTCAGCGTCTGGCTGCATACGATCGCGGCTGGCGCATGGACGCTCGGCGTGCTCTGCATTCATGCCGCGATCGTGCGCAACTGCTCGAACTTCCTCGCCGACCAGCCGTCGCTGGCGGCGACGCGGCGCTGGCGCACGCGCTTCGTGCTGCTCGACTTGCTCTACGGCGTTTGCTGGATGGCAATCCTGATCCATCCGGCGCTCGCGGCGGTGTCGGGCACGCTGATGATGTTCCTGATGCTGCTGGTGATCGCGGTCTCGAGCATGCTCGCCGCCAACCTGCCCGTCGCCGCCGTCGCCGTCACCGCACCGATGACGGTCGCCATCACCCTCAGCCTCGCGCTGTCGGGCACGTTCGACAACTACCTGCTCGCCGGGTTCGCCGTCGCCGCCGAAGGCTACTTCGTGCTGCTCGCCCATCAGCTGCATGCGACGACGCTGGCCACGCTCGAAGCGCGCGCCGAGAAGGACGCCTTGATCGGCGAACTCGAGCAGGCCAAGGCGATCTCCGACGAGGCACGCTACCGCGCGGAGGCCGCCAACGTCGCCAAGTCGCGCTTCCTTGCGCAGATGAGCCATGAGCTGCGGACGCCGCTGAACGCCATCCTCGGCTTTTCCGAGGTGATGAAGAGCGAGATCTTCGGCGTCCATGCGGTGCCGGTCTACAAGGAATATTCGGCAGACATCCACAATTCGGGCGTCCACCTGCTCAACCTCATCAACGAGATCCTCGATCTCTCGCGCATCGAGGCCGGCCGCTACGAGCTGAACGAGGAAGCCGTGGCGCTGGTGCACGTGATCGCCGACTGCCACCATTTGCTGAAGCTGCGCGCAACGAGCCGCGGCATCACCATTCACGAGGTGTTCGAGCAGAAGATGCCGCGGCTGTGGGCCGACGAGCGCGCGATCCGCCAGGTCGTGCTCAACCTGCTCTCCAACGCCATCAAGTTCACGCCGCAGGGTGGCGACATCTGGCTGAAGGCTGGCTGGACGGCCTCGGGCGGACAATATCTCAGCGTCAAGGACACCGGCTCGGGCATCCCCGAGAACGAGATTCCGATCGTGCTCGCGTCGTTCGGCCAGGGCTCCAACTCGATCAAGTCGGCCGAACAGGGCGCGGGACTAGGCTTGCCCATCGCCAAGAATCTGATCGAGATGCATGGTGGCACGTTCACGCTGAAATCGAAGGTCCGCATCGGCACCGAGGTGATCGTCACCTTCCCGCCGGAGCGGGTGATGTCGGCGCTCGCTCCGCTGTCGGACGAGGCACCGCCATTGCAGCCGGAGCATGCGATCGCCCCCGCTCAGGAGAAGCGCCGGGTGCGCAAGCCGATCATGAATGCCGGAACGGGACTGTGAGATGATTGCACTTGCACGACAGTGGCAGAACCTTTCAAACTCGCGCCATGAGCCAGGATACGCCCTGCATCGCCGTCTGCATGATCGACCCCAAGACGAAACTCTGCTTCGGCTGCGGACGCACGCTGCCGGAGATCGCCCGCTGGGGCCGCATGTCGACCGACGAGCGGCTCGCGCTGATGGACGGGCTGCCGTCCCGCATGCACGACGCCGGCCTGCCCGCGCTGGCGCGTCGGCGCGACTGAGCGCCTCCGTGCCGACGGGAGGCGCGGCATGAACAAGGTCGTGCTCGTTTTCGTCACCATGGTGCTCACCGCGGGCGCCGTGATCGTCTACAAGGATCCCGAGCAGGCGGCGCTCGCGAGCGACACAGTGTCGGAGGTTCTGCGCAGCCGCGCGCTCAGGGCCAAGGCGAGTCCTCCGACCAACGCGGTCGAGATCGAGCGCACCAGAGGCGGCGAGTTCGCGTTGCGCGCCAAGATCAACGGCGTCACCGCGCCGATGGTGGTCGACACCGGCGCCACATCGGTGGTTCTGACCTACGAGACCGCCAAGGCCGCAGGCCTGCCGCTCGAACTGCTCGCCTACGACGTCGACGTCGAGACCGCTGGCGGCCACACCAAGGCGGCGCGATTGACCTTGGACCGGCTCGCGATCGGCAAACTGGTGGAACGCTCGGTTCCGGCGCTGGTGGTACCGCACGGCCAGATGAAGACCAACTTGCTCGGCATGAGCTTCCTCGACCGGCTGGAGCGCTGGGAAGTGCGCTCCGACCGGCTGATGCTGCACGGCTTTCCCGATCGCAGCTGAGGGGCTGAGCCTCGTGGCAGCCTGCAATCCGGTCGCGCGACAGGCCGTTGTCGAACTGCCGCCGCTGGCCTGAGCCGCTCAGGCCAGCGCAGCAACCGCAGGGCGCTCCTCGACCATCGCGACCGCCTCGCGCAGCACCTCGATGCCGGCGCCCGGCTTGACGCCGCGCTCGGCGAGATGGCGGCGGAACGCGCGTGCGCCGGGCACCGCGTGATAGGCGCCGACGAGATGCCGCGTGATCGCGTGCAGCCGCGTGCCCTGCCCGAGCTGGCGCGCGATGTACGGCTCGAACGCCGCCAATGCGCCCTTCATGGTTCGATGCGGCGCGACGTCGCCGAACAGGACGGGATCGACATCGAGCAGCCGCCACGGCTCCTGATAGGCCGCTCGCCCGAGCATCACGCCATCGACATGCGCGAGATGACCTTGCGCAGCTTCGATGCTGCCGATGCCACCATTGATGATGACGGGCACGTGCGGCAGCCTCGCCTTCAGCCGGTACACCCTGTCGTAGTCGAGCGGCGGGACGTCACGGTTCTCCTTCGGCGACAAGCCGTCCAGCCACGCCTTGCGCGCGTGCACGATCAGCGCGTCTGCGCCGCTGTCGACGACCGCGTCCGCCAGCATATCGAGTGCGATTTCCGGATCCTGATCGTCGATGCCGATGCGGCACTTCACCGTGACGGGAATGCGAACGGCGTGCTTCATCGCGGCGACGCAGGCGCCGACGAGCGCAGGCTCGGCCATCAAACAGGCCCCGAAGCGGCCGTCCTTCACCCGGTCCGACGGGCAGCCGACATTGAGATTGATCTCATCGTAGCCGAACTCCTCGCCGATCTTGGCTGACGTCGCGAGATCGCCGGGATCGGAGCCGCCGAGCTGCAGCGCCACCGGATGCTCGCTTCGATCGAAGCCGAGCAGCCGCTGGCGGTCGCCATGTATCACGGCACCGGTCGTGACCATCTCGGTATAGAGCAGCGCCCGGCGCGACAGCAGCCGATGGAACACCCGGCAATGCCGGTCTGTCCAATCCATCATCGGCGCCACGGAGAAGCGCCAAGTCGTTGATTCCACTGTTTTATTCGAGACATCAGCCATTGGAAGTGTACCAGAGCCACCCGATCACCGCGCATTTACACCGGTTTCCACCGATTTCGACCCGTTTTTCGTGCGCAGCACAACAATGTCGGATCGGAGAGGATCGATGGTTTACCGAATTCAACCACAACGTTCCGCAGATCGCGGCTGCGTCTGGTCATCGCTCCCTGACGGGTCTCATGCGATACAACCATCTGCGCCGAGCCGCGTGCTCCCACAGCTTCTGTCAAACCACCGTCACGAAACACGAACACAAGGAAACGATCTCGACCTTGGCGGCCCATGCAGCCGAGCTTGATCCCGCGCCCGGAGCAGTATCCCGCACGGCGCGCTGCATCCGAAGACCGATCACGGGAATTGCAGGTACCAAATCTTGACCGAGGCACGCCACGCAGACCCGCGCGACAATGATCTGGTCGCGGAGAAGCAAGGCGCCCGGTCTTCCGGCGTCGATCTCGTCGCCCGCCAGAGCATGGCTCAGCTGAGAACGCTGAAGCTGCTGATTGCAGCATCCGGCCTCGCCGGGCTGGGCTATGAGATCGTCTGGACGCGCCAGCTCGCCCTCGCCTTGGGCACGGAGATGATGGCCGTGCTCGGCGCCATCGCAGGATTCTTCGCCGGGCTGGCGGTGGGCGCCTTCGTCCTCGATGGCCGGATCCGCCGCGCCGCCAATCCGCACCGGGTGTATGCCGTCCTCGAAACGGTCATCGGCGTGTGGGGGCTGTGTGCGGTCTGGCTGCTTCCCGCGTGCGCGCGCGCCCTCGCGCCGCTGCTCGGCACGGCGCCTTCCCCCGTCTTGTTGTGGAGCGCGAGCTTCCTGCTGCCGACGCTGGTGCTGTTGCCGGCGACGGTGGCGATGGGCGGGACGCTGACCGCGCTGGAACGCATGATGTCCGCGGCGCATGGCACGCGGCCGGTCAGCGCCGGCGTCTATGGCGCGAACACCGCCGGCGCCGTCGCCGGCACGCTGCTGTCCACCTTCGTGCTGATCCCCGCGCTCGGATTGTCGGCGACGCTGCTTTGCCTGGCAGCCGTCAACGCAGCCTGCGCGCTCGCAGCGCTTCGCCTCGACCGAGCCCCAAAGGTCGACGCTCGCGCGCGCGACGATCGCAGGCGTGCTGTCGCCGGCCTCCGCCTGACAGGAACCCTGTTCGTCACCGGCCTGCTCGGCATCGTGTTCGAAGTGCTGGTCGTGCGCCTGGCCGCGCAGATGATGCAGGACACGGTCTATAGCTTCGCCTGTCTGTTGGCCGCCTACCTGCTGGGCACTGCGATGGGCGGCATGATCTGGCAGCGCGTGGGGCACACGGTTGCGCGCGGCAGAACCGCGTTGATCAGCGGCACCGCGCTCGTCTGCCTCGGCACGGCGCTCGTGACGCCCTTGCTGGGCGGCCTCGCTGACAGCGCTGCGAGCCTCGGCGTCGTCGGCGAGCTCGGCATTGCGCTGGCGCTGTTCCTGTTGCCTGCGATGGCGATGGGCGCCTTGTTCGGCCAGCTCATGCAGGATGTCCGCAACGTCAGGGGATCGGTCGGCTGGGCCGTCGGCATCAACAGCCTCGGCGCAGCCATTGCGCCGCTGGTCGCGGCACAGCTGCTGATTCCCGCTTTCGGCACTTGGAGAGCATTGGTCCTCGTTGCCGTCGGATATCTTCTGCTGCTGCAGCCCCGACGCGCTGCGCTGCGCTGGGCGGCGGCGCCCGCTCTGCTTGCACTCGCGCTGTTGTGGCTTCCCGCCCCACTGCTCATCAGGGTCCCGCCGGGCGGCAAGCTTCTGGCCGTGCGCGAGGGATCGATGGCGACCGCGAGCGTCGTCGACGACGCCTCAGGAGCACGCTATCTCGAGGTGAACGGCCACTTTCGCATGGGCGGCACCAGCTCGGTCCGATCCGATTTCCGCCAAGCCATGCTGCCGCTGCTCTTGCATCCAGCGCCGCGCAAGGCCCTCTTCCTCGGTGTCGGCACCGGCGCGACCGTGCTCGGCGCCGCGCAGATGCCGGATCTCGACGTGCGCGCGGTCGAACTCTCTTCCGAAGTCGTCGCGCTGCTGCCCTGGTTCGACAACCCCGGGGCCGAGAAGGAAAGGCCGCCGATCTCCGTTGCCGATGCCCGGCGCTTCGTCATCGCCGATGACGGACGCTACGACGTGATCGTGGCCGACCTGTTCCACCCGGCGCTCGATGGCAGCGGCGCGCTGTACACGGTCGAACATTTCGCGGCCGTCAAGCGGCGACTGGCGGCCGAGGGCGTGTTCTGCCAGTGGCTGCCGCTCTATCAGCTCGATGCGCCGTCGCTGCGTGCGATCGTCAGGAGCTTTCTCGCAGTCTTTCCACAAGGGTCCGCCTGGCTGAACCATTACAGCGTGCGCACGCCGATGCTGGCTCTGATCGGATCAGGCGCCCCGAGCCCGATCGCCCCCGAACTCGTCGCCGCACGGTTCTCCGACCGGAAGCTTCACCCGATCATTCAACCTCTCGGCTTCGATCAGCCGATCGACCTTCTGGGCCAGTATGTCGCCGGCGCGAAAGCACTCGCGAGCTTCGCCGGTCCGGGACCGCGCAACACCGACGATTTCCCATTCGTCACGTTCGACGCGCGCAGCAACGTCCACGCTCTCTCGGCGGCCCCATGGCAATTGCTGCTGACGGTCCTGAGCCAGACAAAGACCGACGCGGCCGATTTGCTGGAAGACTCGAAACGCGGAATGTGGGAGCAACGACTCGGCGCCTATTGGCGGGCTCGCAACCAATTCATCCAGGTCGGCGCGGCGCTGACCGGCGAACCGCGCGGGCCAGCGCTCATCGCAGCCGCCGCGCCCGGTCTCCTCGATTCCATTCGCGCCAGCGCCGAGTTCGAGCCGGCCTATGCGCCGCTGATGAGCATGGCAAAAGCGCTGCTTGCATCGGATCGCGCGGCTGCTGAACGCCTGCTTCGGGCAATCGACTCCGCCGCGCCGTCGCGACGCGAAGCGCGCGACCTGCTGTCGCGCGAGTTCGAACGATAGAGCGTCAGGACGCGAAGCTGACGCGGTAGCCCCAGCAATCCAGATGATCAGGAATCGCGTTGAAAGCGATCGTGATACGTTGGTCGCCCTGATTGCGCGGCACCTCGTGGTAGAGATAGCTTGGGAACAGCACGAGATCGCCGGGCTCCGCCTCCGGCAGCACGTATTTGCCGGCATTGAACGGGCCGACCGCGGCGCTGCGCGTATGATGGCGGAACGAGAAGTCGCTGCCGCCGGGCGGCCGCACGAACACGGTGCGGCTGCCGGGGTGAGACGGCGTCAGATAGAAGATGCCGGAGATGAAGCTGTTGGCGTGGGCGTGCAGGGTCTGGTTGCCGCCGGTCTCCAGCATGTTCGTCCACATCTCCTTGACCGTCCAGCGCAGCTTCTCGCCGAACAGCAGCTCGCCGAAATCGATCAGCTTGGGCACGGCGAGCTCGGCGATGGTCTGAAACAGATTATTGGCGCGGGGATCGGCGACCTCGGTGTGGAACAGTTGTCCGGATCGCAGGTTGTTCTCGATCTTCGAATTGCGGATGGCTGCCACCGCCGCGTCCTTGAGCTCGGCGCTCAAGAGCCCAGGCGAACGCAACAACGGTATCGGAAAAAGAGCTTCGATCTGGTCCATGTCTCAAGGCCTTGCACGCGCCGCAACGGGACCGACAATTTGCCGACTTGCATGACAGCCGGATGACGAGAGTGGAGAAGCGGTGCGCGCCCGTCAGCGCGTCGGCATTTCGTCGGCACTGAGAATGTTGAGCCGCTCGCCGGGCCTCAGGCTGTGAGGCCGGTCGCGCACTTCCAGCACGGCCCTCTCGGCCTTCTCGACACAATCATCGAACTCGCCATTGCCGGCCTCGACCAGCGCCTGCTGAATGTCCCGCTCGGCGAAATAGCGCGACACGTCGTCCGTCGGCAGGGTCGCCGCCTGTGCGCGGGCCTCCGCCACTGCGGCGTCGCAGACCTCCTGCGTCGGCTCCTCGTCATGCGCCGATGCGACTGCGATCGTGAGGACTAGAACGGCGAGACTCACGGCGGACAAACGCGACATCACCTCGACGAACCCCAGGGAAAGGCAGGTTTCAAAGACGAAGCGCCGGTTCGCAAACTGGCGCTCGGAGTGAGCAGGATCCGACGGGACGATATGTCCCGCCGGATTGGTGCCGATCAATCAGTCGCGGTTGAACGCCCAGCGACCCCAGTGGCCCCAGTGACCCCAGTGGTCCCAATCGTGCCAGTGGTGATGCTCGTGAGCCAGCTTGCGGGCCAGCTCCTGATTCTTTTCGACCAGCAGCTTGGGCGTGCTGTAGGTTCGGACGAAGATCGGGTTCGCGTAGAACCAGACGTTCGACCAGGCCTGCACGTCGTTGGTCACCTTCTTAAGGCCGCCGACCGTGCCGAGGTGCGAGGGACATGCCGGATCTGTGCAACTGACGGTGGCGTTGTTGGCATCGAGCAGCGGATTGCCGGCGCTGTCGGACACGTTCGGAGTCGCCGGCGGGATGTTGGTGCCGCGGGCGCGGATGTAGAACGGTGTCTGGCCGGCGATGAAGGTGGTCGTGAAGCTGAGGCGGGTCGAACCGTCGCGCAGCTTGTGGCTCCGCATCTTGGTCGCCTGGATCTGCTTCGCGATCTTGGCCGACGGGTTGTAGACGATGGCCGCACCATCGACACCCTTGGCATTGGCCACCGCATAGCCAGGGGCGCCCGGCGCGATCGGACCGGTGATGTCGCCGGTAATCAGATCGACGTGGTCGAGATAGGGCTTGTTCAACGGCTGCTTGATGCCGACCGGCAGCAGCAGCGGGTTGTTGAAGCCGTACGGGCTGTTGTTGGAGGCCGGAACGGTCATCTCCATCTCGAGCGTGACCTTCTCGCCCGGGCGCACGACGAGCGTCTCGCCCATCGTCTTCCAGTCGTCGTCCCACTCACCCTTCGCACGGAACTCCATGTCGGAGCCGATGATGTCGGCGTTGACCGAGTAGGAATTACCCGAGCGCATGCCGTCGATGATCGACTGCTGGGAGAAGCGCCGCTCGTTCGGCACGTACAGCCTGGTGTACTCGCCGGGGATGAAGTCCGCCGTCGTGCCGGGATCGCGCGCGCCATAGACGCCGCGGCTGTGCCAGTCCGAACTCTGGAACAGGAAGAAGTTGCGGCCTTCGCCGAGCAGACCGTCCCACAGCCCGCCGACCTTGGCGGTGTAGACGCCCTGCATGCCGTAGGTGCCGCCGCCGACTGCGCCCGAGCCATAGGAGCCCGAGCCGCCGTTCACGCCGCCCTCGGCCATGTGACCCGGGGCTTCGATGCCGAACGCGACCGTCGGGCCGGCGTTGTTGAAGTCACGGAAGTGCTCGATGTTGTAGCCGGCCGAGCCGTTCGGATTGAACGGTCCCTGCCGCTCGGTATGGGTCGGCACAGCATAGGATTGCAGCGGGTGGTTCGCCTGCAGCCAGGCGATGCCGGCGACGGCCTTCTGGTGACCGGCCGTGCCGGAATTGTTGACATTGTCCTTGCCGGCCCAGACCGGGTTGTTGCTGGCATCGACCGGACCGATGGCGTCGGTGTCGGCGCGGTCGAAGCGATATTCGAACTCGGCCATCTTGTCGGCATTGCCGTAACCGCGCGGGTTCTGGCCGGCGATCACGGCGACGTCGCCATGCTCGTGACCGGGCAGGATCCACTCCAGGCCCTCGACCAGCACCTTGTTGTAGGTCGCGGTGCGATTGACGATGGTTGGGTACTCGATCTCTTTGATCGACTGCCAGCGCCACATCTTGGCGCCGGTATCGGTGCCGTTCGGCGTGCCCTTCAGGCTGGTGATCGTAATGCCGTCGATGGTCTTCCCGAGCGTCTGGCTCCAATACGTCGTCGTATTGTCGCCCGGGATGTTGGCGCTCGCATCGCTGAAGCGGCAATCGCGGTTGCCCGAACCGCCGTGGTTGCCGAGCGTGAACCAGTCGAGATCGAAATTGTTGCCGCCAGCCGCCGCGGTGCCCTTGCCGACCGAGCGGTCGATCGCATAGCCGGCAGCAACCGAACCGTCGGTGCAGGTGTTGTGGTTGTGCATGTCGCCCGCGACATACGGATTGTTCTTGGTCGTTTCCCCCCAACGCTCCCCAGCGTCGGCGCTCTGTGACAGGGCCAGCGAGACCGAGGCCGCTGTCAGCAGGATTGTCTTGGTAGATGGAACCATTATCGTCGCCCCTAAAGAATTCGATCGATCTCCAAACCGAGATGACAACGCGACCGATGCGCCGTCGTCATTCGCGGCGCGACCAAACCAAAACTCGGAGACAGTTTGTTGAAGGATTTATTTTTGCTGGCGTCTTCCCCACGAACATCGCGGTCGGCCGTCGTTGCGAAATTTTTGTGACACTGACGTTTGCCCGGTGACAACGGCAAGTGTGCCGTTGCATATACGCGCCGCGCAACGAGCGCGGTCCGAGTTGTAAAGAACGTATGTCAGCCCCTGCCATGTCGAATGCGGCGCAGACCTTCGAGAGCGCCTCTGCACGCTCCAATCAGCAAGATGGCAACAGCTCTTCCCCTGCGCGATCATCATCCGTGACCGCCCTGCGCGGGCTCAGCAGGGAGCCACTCCTGCACTTCCTCGTTCTCGGTGGCCTGATCTTCGCGGCCGATGCCATCATCCACCCGCCGGCGAAGGACGAGAAGGTCATCACCGTGACCAAGGCCCTGCGCCAGTCCTTCATCGACACGTTCGACGAGGACAAGCAGCGGACCCCGAGCGAGGCCGAGCTGCAGAAGATGGTCGAGGCCTGGGTCGCCAGCGAAATCCTCTATCGGGAAGGCAAGACGCTCGGCGTCGACCGCGGCGACGAGATGATCCGCGACCGTGTCGCGTTCAAGCTGCAATATCTGATCTTCGATCAGGTGCGCGTGCCACAGCCGAGCGAGGAGCAGTTGCGCGCCTGGTTCGCCGACAATCATGCCCGGTTCGACGAGCCCGAGCGTGTCAGCTTCTTCATGACGCCACCCAGCGACGAGGCGACGGCGCGGCGCTATCTGGACGACATTCGCGAGCAGCGCGAATCCGAGGAGCTGCGCGATCAGACGCGCGCGATTCTCGACCGACCGGTGCCGAGCCTGGCCGCCGGCTTCGGCGACGGCTTCAGCGACGGCCTGCTCAAGGCGCCCCTCCAGGAATGGACCCTGCTGCAGTCGAAGGACGGGTGGCACGTGGTTCGTCTCGACGCCCGGAAGCCGGGCGCTCCGGCGAAGCTCGAGGACATCCGCGCCGAGGCGGCCAAGATCTGGCACACCGAAGAGACACGGAAACGGGCCTGGGAGGCGGTGAGCCGGCTCAAGGCCAACTACACGATCAGGTACGAGCCGTGACCGGCGCGCGCGCCCTGATCGCCATCGTGCTCGCGCTCGCAGCGCTGCTGCCCGGGCGGCCGGCGGCTGCGCATCAGGCGACGATCGCCGTGCTCGAGTTTCGCGAGATGCGCCCCGGCGCGTATATCGGGCGATGGACGACCTTGCCGAAGGATGGCGTCAACCGCATCGATCTCAAGATGCCCCCGCATTGCTACCTGCGCCTGCCGGAGCTCAATTGCGGCGACAAGGGCCTCGTCGGGCAGATGACGATCGCCAATCTCGGCGAGGACATGTCGGCCGCCATCATCCGCGTGACGTCGCTCGCTGGAGAGACGCGCAGCTACACGATCTCTGCGGCCAATCCGGTCGTGACCGTGCTGGGCACCGATGCGCCGACGCTCGACACCTGGCTCGAGCTCGCCAAGACATACGTCAATCTCGGCATTGACCACATCCTGCTCGGCGCCGATCATCTGCTGTTCGTGCTCGGGCTGATCTGGATCGTCCAGGGCGGCTGGCGCCTGCTCAAGACGATCACGGCTTTCACGATCGGCCATAGCGCCTCGCTGGCCGCAACGGCGTTCGGATGGATCGGCGTCGCCGAAGGGCCGCTCAACGCCTGCATCGCGCTCAGCATCGTGTTTGTCGGCGTCGAGATCGTCAAACAGCAGCGCGGCGAGACCGGGCTGACCGCCCGCTACCCATGGGCTGTCGCTTTCAGCTTCGGTCTGGTGCACGGCATCGGCTTCGCCAGTGCGCTCGCAGGCCTCGGGCTCGAACGACGGATCCTGCCTGCGGCATTGCTCTTCTTCAATGTCGGCGTCGAGATCGGACAGGTCCTGTTCGTGCTGCTGGTGCTGGCGCTGATCTGGGCACATCGCCGCCTCGGCGCGGCGCTGCCGCGCTGGGGCGCCGAGCTGCCGGCCTATGCAATCGGCTCGGTATCGATGTTCTGGTTCCTGGGCCGCCTGGTGCGGGTTCTGGCGGCCGCATGATGACGAATGGGACGAACATGATCGCGCGCAAACTCCTGCACGCCGTGTTGGGTGCGGCGCTGCTCTCGCTGCTGACAGCGAATCCGAGCCTTGCCCACGAGCAGACGGGCGTCGGCGGCGGGCTGGCCAGCGGCCTGCTGCATCCCTTGACGGGGCTGGATCATCTGGTCGCGATGGTTGCAGTCGGCATATGGGGCGCGCAGCTCGGCGGCGCGGCGATCTGGATCCTGCCGGTCGTCTTCCCGCTGGTGATGGCGTTCGGGGCCATCCTAGGAATCCTCAAGGTCGGATTGCCCGTCCCGGAGCTCATCATCGCGCTGTCGGCGCTGGTGCTCGGGCTCGCGGTCGCGATCCGCATCCGTGTCCCGTTTGCAGTTGCGGCCATCATCGTTGCGATCTTCGCCATCTTTCACGGCCACGCGCACGGCGTCGAGCTTCCGACGGCGGCAAATCCCCTGGCCTATGGCTGCGGCTTCGTGGTCGCGACCGGTCTTCTCCACGCCTGCGGCATCACCATCGGCGCGCTCGCGCGCTGGCCCGGCGGCGAGCGCATCATCCAAGGCGTCGGAGCAGCCATCGCCGCGCTCGGCGGCTACTTCCTGGTCGCGAGCCTCGGAGTCGCGGCATGAGCACGTACCGCCGGACCGCCCTGCTCGCATCGGCGCTGCTGCTGACGCAAGCGCAGCTCGCCGATGCCCATATCGTGTCGGCCCGGCTCGGCGACTTCTACGCCGGCGCCCTGCACCCGCTGCTCGCGCTGCAGGACGTCGTGGTCTGGGTCGCCCTCGGGTTGCTGGCCGGCTCGCTCGGTACGGCGAGCGGACGCTGGCTCGTCGTGGTGTTCCCGCTCGGCTTGTGCACGGGGCTTGCACTCGCCGCCGGCTCTGGCGCAACGGCGGTGTCTCCACTCGGCGATGCCGCGACCATTCTGATTCTCGGGCTGCTGCTGGCGGCGGCCTTGCGCATTCCCGTGGTCCTGCTGAGCGTGATTGCATTCGTGCTCGGCGTGATGCGCGGCGCCGCCAATGCCGGCGAGCTCGTGCCGCAGACCGACCGCCTCCTCTACGCCGCCGGTCTCGCCAGTGCGGGCTACGTCACCATCACCCTCGTGATGGCGCTGGCGGTCACCTTCAGGCGTCCCGAGACCGAGCCGGTATCGAGCTGGCGCGGGATCGCGGTGCGCGCAGTCGGTGGCTGGGTCGCCGCAATCGGCCTGATGATGGCGGGACTATCGCTCGCAGCCTGAGCTGGCCTATGCTCGGGCGATCCGACCCCGCGAATTCCAGGGCTGCGTGACCGACGCCATCAACATCGTTACGATCGTCGTGCTGCTCCTGACCTGCGCCGGACTGATCTGGACAGATCTGCGCAGCGGGCTGCTGCCGGACTGGATGAATGCACTGGTCGCCGCCAGCGGCTTCGCAAGACTGGCGACGCTTGTCGATCTCCCCGAGGCACTGTGGAATTGCGCCGCAGCCCTCGCCCTCGGCTCGGCGCTGCTGCTGCTGCGGCTGCTCTACGCAATGGCCCGCGGCCGCCAAGGATTGGGCCTCGGCGACGTCAAGTTTCTGATGGCTGCGACGCTTTGGGCCGGCCTGCCAAATATGCCGATCCTGCTGCTCATCGCCGCGACGACGGCACTCGCCGCAGCGCTCGTCCTCTTCATCATGGGCCGCCGGCTGACAGGCCAAACGGCGCTGCCGTTCGGCCCGTTCCTCGTCCTCGGCCTGCTTGCCGTACTCGCTCTGCAGGCCACCGGGAGCGAATTGCTCGTGACCTTCTGAATGCGGTAAGCCGTGACCTCAACGCGCCCGCCGCGCCATCCGCTCGCGTCCGCCCGGCGGCGCAGGCGGGGTCATCGGTCCCGCCTGCACGTCGCCGCTGCCGGCTGTGCCGAGCTGCGGCATTTGCAGCGTGACGGTCTCCGGCGCCTTCAGCAGCGAGGCCTCACGCGGTCGCAGCGACTGCAGCACCCATCCCTCATGCGAGGCGCCGACCCGCAAGCGCAGCGACGCCTGCGACGAGGCATCGACGAAGATGCCGAAGCTCTCCTCGTCGCCGATCACCGTGCCGACGAGCTGCAGGTTTGGTCGTTCCGGCTCTTGCTGCGGCGGAGGCGGCGGCGCTCGCATGACCATGACGGGTGCGGCAACCGGTGGCGGCCGGCGCGAGGCCGAGAAGATCGGACGGTCGCGCGTCGCCGAGAGAGCACTGATCGGAACATCCCACAGCGGGTTGGCACTCCTGCGCCCCGGGACTTGCGCGCTGGGCGCCTCGGAAACGGCCGGCGGGTCGGAGGCGCCGGGCGCGGCCTGCGCGGGCGCAGCGGGCTCGAGACCATCCGCCGTCTCACCCCAGGCACGGCCGAGCGAAGCTGCAAGCACGCATACGGTCGCAACGGTGACGAGACCTGAACCGACGAACGATCGCATCACATTTTTCCCTGCCATTGGCCCGACACGGTGACCAGCACCGTCAGCCGCCCCACACCGCCGGCCGCGGCCGCCAGCGGTTGCTGCACGTGCAGCTGATCGACGAAGAGAAACGGCAATCCCGCTTCGAGATCATAGAGCAACTGCTGCAGCGCCGGCTGTTCGAGCTCGCAGCTGGCGACGACGCTGATCAGGTTCTCGTTGCCGCGCGCCGCCGGTAGCTCGACCTGGGTCGACAGCACGCTGCCGCCGGCCTTGCTGATCGCCTCCGTGAGGCGCTGCACCAGCGCCGCGCCCGCGATGGTGACCGTTCGTCCCTCGACGAACACCGATCCGCCCGGAGCCGTCGCGCTGTCCGAGGAGGAACTGCTGGCCGGCCGTTTGCGTCCCGAAAACTGCGCCAGTTGCGCGTTGGTGTCATTGAGCTGGTCGCGCTTGGCGACGAGATCGGCGACCGCTGCAGCACCAAGCCAGAGCAGCGCGACGATGGTCGCCGCATAGAGGATCGCAGAAGCGGCCGGCGAGTTCACGAAGATCCGGCGCAGCGATGTCGACCAGTTCATGCCCGGTCCCCGAAATAGGCGTTGATGCGCGCCTCGATATGGAAACGCTCGCCCGCTTCCCCGGCGGTGCGCGTCGTCGGCGCATAGAAGGTGGCGCGGCTGAACTGCGGCGACTGCTCGATCAGCCGGATCAGCGCGGGGGCGTCCTGGGTCAGGCCGGAGATCTGCAGCCGATCGTTCTCGACATGCATCTCGACGACATACGTCCCGTCGGGCAGAATCTTCGACAGCGTGTCGAGCACGATGACGCTGGCGGGACTGGTCTGCTTGCGCTTGGCGAGCAGCCCGTCGGCGGCGGTGGCGCCCATCGCGGGCCGCAGCGCCGCGCGCAGCCGCGTGACCTGCGCCTGCGCATCTTCGAGCTCGCCATCGAGATATCCGCCGATCAATGTCGTCGCGATCAGCAGCACGGCCGTGGTCGCAGCAACCGACAGCCAGCCGAGCTTGAGCACGCGCCCGAGATCGCGCCCGCCGGCAAGCGACGAGCGCAGCGACGTCTTGAAGATCTGGATCTGGCCGCCATCGGCTGAGTCGACATCGGCGGTGATGACGAGCCTGGCGGCGCCGACCTGATCGGCCAAGGCAAGCAAGGGCTGGACCAGAGCGCGCGGCGTCGCCGCGAGCGTCAGCGCGATCCGATCCCCGACTGCGCGCGGGGCGCTGCAACCGTAGAGGACCTGATCGAGATTCCACGGCGTCAACCTGCCGATCTGCGTCCGGATCATGCCGTCGAGAAACGGCTCGGCCTGCTTCGGAAAGTCGAGCGGGCGGACCAGGACGCTCTCGGCGGCCAGATGGATTTCCAGCGCGGCGCCGCGCAACGTTCGCAGCCACTCCGGCGAGAGCCCGGCCTGCGCAGCGCCGGCCGCCGGATTCACCCTTGCCGGCGCCGGCATCGGCTTCGCCTTCGGTCGCGCCTGAATCGTCAAGACGACGCTTTCTGTTCGGTCATGGCGGACCAGGACCTGCGGACGTCTGAGCTGCCGATCGGCCACGGCTTCGATCGCTGTCGCGACGCTGGCCGTCCACGCCGTCAGTCCGCGCTCGATCGCTTCGGTCAGCTTCATGGCATTCCCCGCGCCTGAAGCGCTCCCCTCGGTTGCGGCCCCTCGTCCTGGCGCGCCAGCACCCGATAAGGCTCCTCGCCTTCGCCGGGAACGATCACCGCCGTCGCCGCATGACGAAGCCCGCCCGCCGGACCGACGACGATGCGCAGCCGATAGGCCTTGCTCTTGCCCTTGGCGGCATCCTTCGCAACAGGACCGAGCGTCTTGGCCAGCGTATCGGCATCCTGTGACAGCGACGCCCTTGCGTTGAGGAAATCCTTCAAGATCAGCGGCGTCATTCCCGGCAACGCTGCAACGACCTCCGGCGCAGCGATCGTCGGATCGATTCCGGGAGAGCCGTTGAAGACGGTCACCAGCGGAAGGACCCGATCGACGAGCGATGCGGGAATGCCGAGGACGAGCGACAGCTCGCCGACATGCGCGAACGGCGCCAGGCGCGGGACACGCTTGAGACCGGCCGCCGCATAGCGCGCCTCCTCCGCCTGGGCCCTGGCTGCATCGGACGGCTTGGAGCGCCACGCGACCACCCGCTCAGCATGATCCTTGGCAGCATCCCGGTCGACGCCCAGCGTGACGAAGAGGTTTTCGAGCATGTCCTTCGAGGCCGTGTTGAGATCGATCCGCGCCGCTTCGTTGACGAACGAGACTGCGATGTCGTTGCCTGCAAGGGCCAGGCGGAAACCGCCCTGCCGCGGCCGCTCCTCATCCTTGGACAGCAGCAGACGATAGGCCGACAGTTCGATGGCCGCCGAGATCAGCGCATCGGCCTCGACCGCCTCGTCTTCGAGCCGCAGCAACCGCGCCGAGCTGCCCAGCTGCTGCGAGACGACCACGACGAGGGCCGCCAGCGCCGCGAGCATCCACAGCGCAGCGATCAGGATGAAGCCATCCTGCGCGCCGCGCCTGTCGGCAGAGCCATAGCTGAAGAAGCGAACGGGCATCAGTCGACCGGCTCGCTCTTGTTCGGTTGGGCCGGCTCGGCCACGGCTGGCTGGTTCGCGGTGCCGCCCGCTCCCGTATCGGCAAAACCGCCCCCCGGCGCATCGACCTGAATACGGACTGCGCTGACGAGTACGGCCGCGCCGCCACGGCTGTCGTCGTAGATCGTCATGCGGACGGCGGACGGCAGCTTGGTCGCATCGCGCCATTCCGTCGTCCAGGCCATCGTCCTGTCGGCATACGCGAACGACATCCGGAACGGCGCCGACAGCAGCACCACGGGATCGACGAATTTGAAATGCTCGGTCACGGGCTGGCCGACCGACACGGGCTCGAACGCGGCACGCGATCGCCGCAGAGCGCGCTCGCCCCTGCCCCCTTCCTCGCCGATGCGCACGATATCTAGGCCATGTCCCGCATTCGGACCAAACTCGGCGCGCACGAACATCGCCGAGACCTCGTCGCCCACGAACAGCGGTCCCTTCTGCTCGCGATTGGCCGAAACAAACTGCACGGCAGCGAAATCATCGCCGACCCGCCGCAGCGCGGCGGCCACCATCTCGGCGCGCTGCACGCGATCCAATCCGCGCTTCCATGCCGGCAGCCATTGCGACGTCACCGCAGCCAGCGCCGACAACACGATTCCGGCAATCGCGAGCGCGCCCAGCGCCTCGATCAGCGCAAAGCCCTGCTGTTTCGGTCGATCGGGTGGGACGCGCATCAGCGCGCTCCTCGCGCGAGGCGAACCGTCTGCACATCGGCGACGGCGCCCGAGCCGGTCTTCACACGCAAGGTCACTGCCTCCGGAATCCACCCGGTCTGCCCGGCCGGCTCATTCCAATCACCACCGAGCGGCCTGACTTGCAGCACCACCGCCCCAGAGCCGGAGCGCTGATCGATCCTGCCCGGCTGCAGCCGGCTGCGATCAGCCAGCACCGTTGCCAATGCCAGCCTCATGTCGGTGACCAGGGTGACATGCTGTTCGAGCTTGCGAACACTGGCCGCGTTGCGCGACACCACGGCGCCGATGGCGATGATCGACACGCTGACGATGGCAAGCGCGACGAGCACCTCGATCAGCGTGAAGCCTGCGTCACTCCGGTCGCCTATATCAACCATTGGCAAGCGCGCGCGAGACAATGTCGATCCTCCCCGTCAGCCAGTTCACCCTGATCTCCAGGCTCAGATCGGCGCGCGACAAGGTAATCGCGCCGCCGCAGGACAGGCCATCAGGAAAGAAGCTGATCGTCGCCAGCACCGGCCGATGCTGGCAGCTGCGCGGCAACGTCGCCAGGAACGCGACGTCGTCGGGCAGCTTCAACGCAGCCGCGCCGCTACCGGAGCGGATCAAGCGGCGCGACGTGTCGATCTCAGTGTCGACGCGCGTACCTGTCCGCATCGACGAGGCACGATCGGACTTCAGGAGTACCGCAGCTTGCAGCGCATAGGCCTGCAGCCGAGGCCGCGACGTCTGTCGCGGCAGATAAGGCAGCGCGACGGACGCCAGCAGCGCGACGATCGCGAGCACGCAGACCATCTCGAGCAGCGTGAAGCCGCGCTGGCCGTCGTCACTCACTGCGCGCGCTCGTCTGCGTCGGCGTTCCCAGGACGATGTCCGCCGCCGTTCCGCTGCCGCCCTCCTGGCCATCGGCACCGTAGGACAGGATGTCATACGGGCCGTGGTCGCCCGGCGCGCGGTAGACATAGGCCGTATTCCACGGATCCTTCGGCACGGCACCGCCCTTGAGATAGGGGCCGTTCCAGGCGCTCAGTCCGGCCGGCCGTTGCGCCAGCGCACCGAGACCTTCCGAGGTCGAGGGGTAGCGGCCGGCATCGAGATAGAACAGATCGAGCGCCGCCGAGAAGCTCTGCAGTTGGATCCGCGCCGCCTTGGTCTTGGATTCACTGAGATAGTTCAGAACGCGCGGACCGATCAGCCCCATGATCAGTCCGATGATCGTGATCACGACCAGCATCTCGACCAGCGTGAAGCCGCGCTCCTGCTCGCGCCCGGCCCTCGTGGCCGGCTCGATCTGCGTATCTGATCTCATATCGTTCTCCTTGATGTCGGTCAGCCGACCAGTTGCGTCACCGAAAGCAGGGCCGTCATGATCGAGACGATCAGGCCCCCGACGACCACGCTGATCAGCAGAATGGCGGCGGGACCGACGATGCCGACGACACGGTCGAGTCCCCGCTGCAGCTTGGCTTCGTAGAATTCGGCGATCCGAGTCGACAGCGTCGGCAACTGGCCGGTCTCCTCGCCGAGCCGCAGCATGCGCAGCGCCATCGGCGGCAGCATGTTGTCGGCCGACAGCGCCTGGGACAGCTTGCCGCCGTGACGGACGCGATCCGCCGCCGCCGACCATGGCGCGCGCGACGACGTCACCGCCATCACGTCAACGAGGATGCGCAGGGCGGCGCTCAGATTGACGCCGCAGCCGAGCAGCAGGCCGAGATTGCGGCAGAACAGGCTGGTCCGATAGAACAGCAGGAGGCTGCCGATGCCGGGCGTCACCGCCAGCACACTGGTCAGGCCGGCGCGAACCGCGGGCTGACGCAACAGCCACCAGCCTGCCGCAAGCAGCGCCGCACAGCCGAGCGTGATCGCAACTGCATTGGCGCGCAGCAGATCCGACATCGTCATGAAGAAGCCGAGCGCGGTATCGGCACGGCCGCCGAAGTCGCGCAGCACGGCGGAGAAGTTCGGCAGCACGGCCACGAGAAAGAACAGCATCACGCCGATCGCCGCGAGGAAGACGAAGGCGGGATATTGCATCGCGTCGGTCAGTTTGCGTCGCGTCGCCTCGGAACGCTCGCGTTCGCCGGCCAGCGCAGTCAGCACGTGGTCGAGCGTTCCCGACGCTTCGCCGACGCGCATCAGCGCGACATACATCGGCGAGAACAGCTGCGGCTGGGCAGCCGCCGCGTCGGCGAAGCTTTCGCCGGCCATGATCGCCGCGCGCAGCCGCGCCACCACGGGACGGAGGCGGCCGATGTCGGAGTCGCCGGACAGCAGGTCGAGCGCGTCGTCGAGCCGCGCGCCGGCCTTGAGCAGCAGGGCCAGGTCGCGCGTGAAAGTGGTCACTTCAGCCGCGGACGGAGCGCCGAACGAGAACCCGGACGCAGCCCCCGTCCGCTCCTTCTTTTCCTCCACGGTTTCGATCGGCAGCAGTTGCAGATACGAGATGCGCCGTTCGACCTCGCTGCGCGACGGCGCGACGAGAGATCCCACGACGATTTCACCGGACTGCGTCAACGCGCGATAGCGATAGCTCGGCACGATCCACCTCACCGCGCCACGAGGACACGAAGCAGCTCGGAGGCCGACGTGACACCCGCACGGCACTTGGCGACACCGTCATCGAGCATAGTCGTCATGCCTTCCCGGATCGCCAGCCGATCGATCGCGAGGCCGTCGGCACGATCCGCGATCAGCTCGCGCAGACCGCTGCTCAGCTCGAGCAGTTCGAACACACCAACCCGGCCTCGATAGCCGCTCTGGCCGCATCGCTCGCATCCCCTAGGGTGCCAGGTGATGTCGCCGGGGACGAGGCCAAGATGACCGAGGCGTGGGTCCTGGCGACAGGTGTCCTCATCGAGCGGCTTCGGCGTCTTGCAGTGATCGCAGAGCTGGCGCACCAACCGCTGCGCGATCACCGCGCGCAGGGTCGACCGCAACAAGAAGCCTTCGACGCCGAGGTCGAGCAGGCGCGGCACCGCCGCCGCGGCGGTTTCCGTGTGCAGCGTCGTCAGCACCAGATGGCCGGTCAGCGCAGCATGGACGGCGACATGCGCCGTCTCGCTGTCTCTGATTTCGCCGACCATGATGACGTCGGGATCCTGACGCACGAAGGAGCGCAGCGCGCTCGCAAATGTCAGCCCGATCGCCGGCTTGATCTGAGACTGATTGATGCCGGGGATCTCATATTCCACCGGATCCTCGACAGTGAGGATCTTGCGCTCCGGCGTGTTGAGCATGGACAGGATCGTCGCCAGGGTCGTGGTCTTGCCGCTGCCGGTGGGCCCCGTGATCACGATCATGCCGTGCGGCAGCGTGATCAGGCGCCGGAGTGCAGCGTCGTCGCGGGTCGCGAGGCCGAGGCGGCTCGCAACCAGCTGGGAGCGATCCTTCGGCAGGATGCGCAGCACCGCCGATTCCCCGTGCTGGGTCGGCATGACCGCGACGCGGACGTCGATTTCGGCCCGGCCGGCGCGAATGCGCGCCGCGCCGTCCTGCGGCAGGCGCCGCTCGGCGATGTTCAGACCGGCGACGATCTTGATGCGCGAGATCACTGCCTGCGGCAGCACGCCGGCCGGCGCCGCGATCGGACGCAACAGGCCGTCGACACGCAGCCTGACCACGAGGCCGGTCGAGAACGGCTCGATGTGGATGTCGCTGGCGCGCATCTCTACCGCCTTCTCGATCAGATCGTTCACCGCGCGGACGACCGGCGCGCCGCTGGCGAGATCGCGCAGACTTTCGATGTCGTCGTCACGGATCTCCTGCGCCGGCGAGATCTCGGCGTCGTCGGAATCGCCAAGCCGCTGGTCGAGGACGACGGCGATATCCTCGTGCGAGGCGACCTTGAAGAGAGTCTGCGGGCCGAGTACCAGTTCGGCGGCCCGGCGCACGGCCTGATCGGTCGGATCGGCCATCGCGAACACGGCGGCGCCGTCAGAATCTTTGTATGGATAGCCGAGCACCTCGCGGAGGAAGCGGTCGGAGAACTCGCTCACCGCGGGCAGTGCCGCCATCAGTTCGCGCAGCGCGACGCGCTCCAGTCCGGTGAAGCCGGCGACCTCCTCCGCGAAAACGTCAGCGGTCAGGCCGAACCTGTCCCAGAGCGCGATCTGCGTTTCGCCCGCAGCTCCGCCTTCGCCCGCCGCCTGGGGATGGCGCTCGCGAAGATAGGCATGAAATTGGGTCGACAGTGTACCGCTCATGGCGTGATCCGGGTGGCGCCCGTGCCGGCCCCAACGTCTCGGCACGCCGCTACTGGTGACCCACGTTATTGATCGCGAACATGACGGCTGTACGAATGCCGGAGGCGCCGACATTTCCGACACACATGCGGCGCAAAGGTCGGGCGGCAGCCGCCAATTATACATAAGTGTCATATTGGACCGCTATGCAGGCTGCGCGGTCTAAACGAGGCGCTGCTGCGTTTCGGCCGGTCAACACGAGTAGATCGGTAAGTCCATGTTTCGTATCGGCAATCGAAGCCAGTCCGCTGCGGTTGTCAGACCTGCCTCGCTGCTGGCGATTGCGGTGCTGCTCGCCTCCTGCAACATGGCAACGCTCAATTCCCAGGCGAGCGCGCCGGCCGATGTCGACGTCATCGACAAGGTGCGCTCGCTCGATATCCTGCCGCGCGACAGTGGACCGGTCGCATCGATCCAGGGACGCCCCGAGGTCGAGCGCGCGAGCGCTCGAACCTATCAGGGGACCACGGTTCAGGAGGTCGCCGAGGTCAGGCCGCTTCCGGCGGCCGATGGCAAGGGCTATGACCTCAATTTCGAGAACACGCCGATCGCAGTGGTCGCGAAGGTCGTGATCGGCGACATCCTCGGCGCGGGCTACGCGATCGATCCCCGCGTGCAGGGCAGCGTCAGCCTGGTGTCGGCGCGGCCGGTGCCGAAATCCGACATCCTGTTCGTGCTGGAGAGCGCGCTGCGCCTGTCCGGCGTCGTGCTGGTCCGCGAAGGCGGCGGCTACAAGCTGACCCCGCTCGGCGACGCCATCGGCGCCGGACGCGTCGACGGCGAGGCCGGCCGCGCCGAGCCCGGCTACGGCGTCTCCGTCGTGCCGCTGCAATATGTCGGTGCGCAGACGATCCTCAAGCTGATGGACAGCTTCGCGACCCGCGCCGGCAGCGTGCGCGCCGACACCACCCGGAACTTGCTTCTGATCCAGGGCACAGGAGCCGAGCGACGCTCCGCGATCGAAACGGTGATGAGCTTCGACGTCGACTGGATGCGCGGCCAGTCCGTCGGCATCTTCCCGGTCAGCAATTCGGCGCCAGAGCCTTTGATGGCGGAGCTGGAGAAGATCATGGACTCCGGTGAGAACGGATTGAGCCAGAATCTCGTCAAGCTGCAGGTCGTCAATCGCCTGAACGCGATCATGGTCGTGACGCGCAAGCCAGCGCTGCTGCAGAGCGCGGCAACCTGGATCCGCCGGCTCGATCAGGCCGACTCCGGGCGCACCAGCGTCCACGTCTACCGGGTCCGCTACGGCGATGCGCGCCAGCTCGCCAAGGTGCTCACCGACATGTTCGGCGGCGCCGGCTCGTCCTCCACCGACGGCGCCGACGGCCAGACCGCGCCGGGGTCCGACGGCACGACGACATCGGTCGCCGATCGGCTCTCCTTCAACACAAATGCAGCGGGATCATCGGGTTCGAGCGCCAATCCGACGAGCCGGTCCCAAGCCGGTGGTCTCTCGAGCATGTCATCTTCGAGCACATCGTCCTCCAGCAGTACGCCGTCCTCGACCGGGCTGGAGCCACGCAGCAGTGGTGCTGGCGGAGGCCAGGCCATCATGCCGAATGTCCGGATCACCCCGGACACGGTGAACAACTCGCTGCTCATCTATGCCGACCGCGAGAACTACCGCATCATCTCCAACACGCTGCAGCAGCTTGACCAGCCGGTGCTGCAGGTCGGGATCGACGCCACGATTGCCGAAGTGACGCTCACCAACGAGCTGTCCTACGGCGTGCAGGCCTATCTTTCGAGCAAGGTGCTCGGCCTCGGGACCGACAAAGGATCGATCACCAATACGCAAGCCACGTCGGTGGCCACAGCGACGACATCCGCGGCGACGACGGCCTTGATCAACCGCGCCCTGCCCGGCTTCAACTTCCTGATCGGACACGAAGCCTCGCCCAACATGATCCTCGACGCACTCCATACTGTCACCAGCGTCAAGGTGCTCTCCAATCCCTCGCTGGTCGTGATCAACAACCAGACCGCCACCCTGCAGGTCGGCGACGTCGTGCCGGTATCGACCGGCAGCGCGACCGTACTGTCGTCGAGCAATACTGTCGTCAACACCATCGACTATCGCAACACCGGCATCATCCTGCGCGTCGTGCCGCGCATCGCCGCCAACGGCAATGTGCGGCTCGAGGTCGAGCAGGAGATCAGCAACGTCGCGGCCCAGACCGCCACGAGTCTCACGCCGACGGTGTCGCAGCGCAAGGTCAAGAGCGCCATCTCGGTCGCCAACGGCCAGACCGTGCTGCTCGCGGGCCTGATCAGCGAGCAGCAGACCGGCAATCGCAACGGCATTCCGGGCTTCGACGAGATTCCGGTTCTTGGCGATGCGTTCTCGCATCAGGGGAAGAAGGGCACACGCACCGAGCTCATCATCTTCATCCGGCCGCAGATCATTCGCGACGGCAGCGATGCGCATCAGGTGGCAGAAGAACTCCGTTCCAAGCTCCGCGGATCAGTCGGAGCGAGCATCACGGATGATTTGCGTGTCCGCACCACCCGTTGACCCCAGCCAAGTGATCCGGCCGACGATGGGGCGCCTCACCATCGCCTGCACCGCAGCCATCCTGCTGCTGGGAGCACTCGCCTCGCCCGTTCGCGCCGATTCGGTCAGCACCGCACGCATCGCCTATGCGCGCGGCGACTTCGTCCGCGCCGTGCGCGTGCTGACCCCGCCTGCCTTGCGCGGCGATCCACGCGCTCAGGCGATGCTCGGCTTCATGTATGAAAACGGCTTTGGAACCCCGCAGGCCTACGAGGTCGCCAGCGATCTCTATTGCCGGGCCGCCGCAGCCGGCAATCCGTTCGGCCAAGCGATGCTCGGCCTGATGTACGACAAGGGTCATGGCGTTCCACAGGACGTCGTGCTCGCCTACAAATGGCTGAACCTTGCTGCCGGACATGCCAAGTCGACCCAGCGCAGCTACTTCCTGCGGCTTCGCAACGCCGTCGCATCCAAGATGTCGACCAGCCAGATCGCGCAAGGCCAGGCCCTCGCGCTGAGCTGGGTGCCCGGCCAGCTCTGACCAGTATCACCGGTCCATAGCCCGGCGAGCGCTGGCTCCCGACAACAACGGAGTCAAACCCCGGCGGCACACGCGCTGCCAAGCTGGTGCTGTGACGTGCGTGTCCAGTATCCGCGCTGCTCGGCGCATTTCACAAAACCGAAGCAAGACCGACACCACGTTGCAATTTGTTGCCGCGATAGATCGTCGCAGGCAAGCGGCCATCAGCATGCGCGCGCCACCACCCTCCTCCGTCCGGAGATCTCATGACCAGAACAGTCACACGGTCCAAGGCGCTCGCCCTTGCGACCACCGCCGTCTTCACCGCGACCAGCGTCGCGCCAGCCTTCGCCGGAGCGGCGACGAGCACGCCGATCGAGCATGTCATCATCATCGTCGGCGAGAATCACACCTTCGACAATCTGTTCGGCACCTACAAGCCGAAGGCGGGGCAGACGATCGACAATCTGCTAAGCAAGGGAATCGTCAACGAAGACGGCACGCCGGGCCGGCATTTCAGGAAGGCGGAGCAGCGGATCGGCCGCGACGAGGTTCGCTACACTGCCGAGACCGCGTCCACCGGCGCCTACGCAACGCTGCCGCAGCCATACACCACATATGGAATCGGCCTGCCGCAGAACGTCCTCGACACCCGCTTCCCGGCCAATCTTCCCAATGGCCCGTATCAGATTTCGAAATACGTCTCCTACGCCGCCTATACCGGCGATCCGGTGCACCGCTTCTTCCAGATGTGGCAGGACATCGACGGCGGCAAGCACGACAAGTTCGTGTGGGTCGAGCAGACCATCGGCACCGGCTCGAACGGACGGCCCTATCCGGCCGGCGGGTTCAACCCGATGGAAGGCGCCATCTCGATGGGCTTCTACAACATGAACCCGTTCACCGACGCCGCCGGCAAGGCCCAGCCCGGTGACGCAGCGTTCTTCAAGCAGCTGGCCGACGAGTATGCGATCAGCGACAACTATCATCAGGCGATCATGGGCGGCACCGGAGCCAACTTCCAGGCGCTCGTGACCGGCCACGCCGCGTTCTTCACCAATCCCGAGACGCTGAACGGCGCCCCCGCCGTGCCCTACGCCAACCAGATCGAGAACCCGGATCCGGTTCCCGGCACCAACAACTACTACAAGCAGGACGGTTATAGCGGCGGCTCCTACGTCAATTGCTCGGACCCCAGCGCGCCTGGCGTCGCCGCCGTCAACGAGCAGCTTTTCAAGAACGGCGTCTATAGCAACAACTGCGCGCCGAACCACTATTATCTCGTCAACAACTACAGCATGTTCTGGAACCAGACCAGCGCCAAGCCGAATGCCCTCGGCTCGGACAAGTTCGTGCTGCCGCCGCAGAGCGCGCCGACCATCGCCGACGTGATGACCGCAAAGGGCGTGTCCTGGAAATACTACAGCGCCGACCGTGGCGACGATGTCACCACCTTCGCCAGCAGCGTCGACGGCGTGCCGCTGCTGTTCCACTCCTATTGTGGCATTTGCGATCCGCTCACCGGCTTCAACAAGATCATGAAGAATCCGGCGGAGGAAGCCAAGCTGCAGAACTACGGCGCCTTCGTGAAGGACGTGCAGAACAATACGCTGCCCGCAGTTTCATTCGTGCGTCCGTTCGAGGCGCTCGCCGGGCATCCCGCCGATTCGACCACCGACCTCTACGAAAAATTCCTCGAGGCCCTGATCAATCGCGTCAAGGCCAACTCCCAGCTCTGGGCCAAGACTGCGATCTTCATCACGACGGACGAAGGCGGTGGCTACTACGACTCCGGCTATGTCCAGCCGGTCGACTTCCTCGGCGACGGCACCCGCATTCCCTTCGTCCTGGTCTCGCCGCTGGCCAAGAAGGGTCATGTCGACCACACCTATTACGATCACGTCTCGCTGCTGAAGTTCATCGAGCGCAACTGGCGGCTTCCCACGATCTCCGCCGTCAGCCGCGACCGGCTCCCCAATCCGATCCATGACCGGGACGACAACCGCTATGTGCCGAAGAACCGTCCCGCGATCGGCGACCTGATGAATCTGTTCGCCTTCGGCGATAACGATGGCGATCACGATCACGACGGCGGCTTGCATCATCACGACCACGGTGAGCACGGATACGGCGACGACCGCTGATCGACCGGGAGTCTGCCGCTGTCAAGAACAGCCCGCCGCACACGTTGCGGCGGGCCATCTGCGCATTGTGCGCGGCGACGACATTGATGGTGCACCGAATTGCAACATCGTGACGCCGTCAGCGGATTGTCAGCCCATCGTCACGCCCCGGTTATCGAGCCTCCGCATCGTCCCGCCGCCGCTTGAATGAAGCGGCGCGGTGCAACCGAGGTCTTGGGGGATCTTGCAGAATGTCACTTCGATCATCTTTCAAATCTGCCTTTCATGAATTGCTCGCATTGTCCGTCACGGTGTCTTTGCTGGCGTTGTCCGCTGCCGCGCCGAGCCTTGCGCACGACCATGGCTTCGACGACGATGACGACAGCTACGCCATCGGCCTGTGGGGCGACCTGCCCTACTCCACGCTGCAGGCCACCGTCGGCGTCCCCAACCTGATCGCCGACATGAACGCCCATCGGCTGAAATTCACGGCGCACGATGGCGACCTGAAGCAGGGCTCCAATTCCGCCTGCGACGCCGGCCTCTACGCCCAGGCGCTCGCCTTCTTCAACAGCCTCGAGGCGCCCGCGATGTTCACCCCGGGCGACAACGACTGGGTCGATTGCGATCGCCCCTCGAATGGCGGCTTCAACTCGCGCGACCGGCTCGATTACGAGCGCAAGGTGTTCTTCTCGACGCCGTTTTCGCTCGGCCAGCGCAAGCTGCGCCAGGAGGTGCAGACCGATCCGCTGTGTCTGAGCGCCAACGGCACCAAGGTCGGCTGCGTCGAGAATCGCCGCTGGACCGTTGGCCGGGTCACCTACGCGACCCTCAACATCCAGGGATCCTGCAACAATCTCTGCGACACAAATCCCGATCCGGACGAATACAACGCGCGCAACGCGGCCGTGATTCTGTGGATGCAACAGACCTTCGCGGAAGCCAAGAGGCGCAACTCCGCCGCGGTGATGTTCATCACCCAGGGCAACCCGGGCTGGGACCAGGCCGATCCGACGCGCGCGCCGCTGCGCGATCCCAGGACGCTCGCCGAAGCCGACGGGCAGCCCGATGGCTTCGTCAGCTTTCTGACCGCCTTGCGCACCGAAGTCGAGGCGTTCCGCAAGCCGGTCGCCTACGTCCACGGCGATTCCCATTACTTCCGGATCGACCAGCCCTTCCTCAACAGTGCCGGCCAGCGGCTTGAGAACTTCGTTCGCGTCGAAACGTTCGGCGACAATCAGGGCAACGGCAACAACGACGTGCGCTGGCTCAAGGTGACCGTCGATCCGCGCAGTCGCGACGTGTTCTCCTTCCAGCCCGTCACGGTGCCAGCGAACCGCACCGCCGTGCCGGCGCCGACCCGCAACTGAGCCTCATGATGATCGGGTCATCCAGCTTGGCTGGGCGACCCTTGTCTTTCGCCTCTTTCGCGGAGTTCTGGAGTCGGACTCAACCGAGCGACCGCAGCCAGGCCAGCCGGGCGATCGCCTGCGACGCCAGCCGCTGCATCAGATCGAGCCGGTCCGGTTCGGTCGCTCGCTCCGCATGCTCCAGATACGCGTCCGCGAGCGCCTCCGCCAGCACGGCCGCATCGGCTTGCGCGAGCCCAGCCGGCAGGCGCAACAGGTCCGCAACCTCCGATGCCATTGCCGCGGCTTCCTGCGCAAGCTCGCGCACGCGATCCGCCGGGCGGCCAGCGGCGCGCACAGCCATCGCGTCGAGCAACTCGGCGAGTCGACGCTCCAGCCGGCCGGCGTCGATCGTGCCGGCGTCCGACGCCACCGACGCCGCGCGCCTGGCGTCGGTCTCAAGATGATAGGCACGGCGCCGCTCCTTGCGCAGCGTCGCGACATGACCGAGTTCCTCTCGCGCCATCGCCTCGGACGCCCTCTTGACCTCGGGATCATCGGCAAATGCCGCAAGATAGGACCAGAACGCAAAGGCCCGCTCCTCGTTGCGCACCGCCATCGACAGCGCGCGGTACGGCGTCATCAGCCGCGAGTCCTGGATTTCGCGTGCCACGCCGGGCTCAAAGGTCTCCGGTGGTTGCCAGCGCACCAGCGACGCATCGGGGGCACGCCCCGTTCGCGCTTGCGACCATTGCGCGACACTGTCGACATGCTCGCGCTCGGCCGCGGCCAGCCTCGCGAAGACAGCGGCCAGATCGAGCCGGCCTTGACGCTGCATCTCTCCGGACAGCTCGTCGTAGCGATCGGCCGCCTCCTGCTCCATCGCATTGGCGAGCGCGAACAGCTCGTCGATCGAATGCAGGTTCCCGGCCGGTTCCGACTTGAGCGAGAGCGTGCGTGTCAACAACATATGATGGTCCGCCTGATTGTCCTGGCTTGTTTGATCCAGCGCAACGTCCGTCGGATTGCGACCCACTAGACAACCGGCACGATAAGGAGTCAATTTAACCCGACTCTATTTGCTCAGGGATTGTCAATGGCGACGATCCTTCCTTCCCCGAAACAGTCCTGACTGGAATACGGCCCCTTCGCGGGCCGTCCGTTCCGCTTGAGGTGATCATGGTTGCGAGTGATGTCGCCACCAATCGGTGGCGCATGCCTGCTATCCTGGTAGCAATCCTCATCGGGTTCTGCGCGATCGCGGCCCCGCGCGCAGCACATGCGGCCGGCGATCTCGCAACCTACCTCTCGAAGATCACGCCGGGTGAGCTGTTCCCGGATGCGGATCGTTTCGGCGAGCCGCAAGGCGAGCCGCCGATCATGCCGGTGTATCGCGGCGATCAGCTCAAGGGTTACGTCTATCTCAACTCCGATTTCGCCAATTCCGTCGGCTATTCGGGCAAGCCGATCCACATCCTCGTCGGCATCGATCCCAAGGGCGTCATCACCGGGCTGAAGCTGGTCGATCACAAAGAGCCCATCGTGCTGATCGGCATTCCCCAGCCACGCATCGTTGCCGCACTCAACGGCCTGCTCGGCAAGGACATGATGCCGATTGCGCAAGGCGCGGAACATGCGCCGCAGGCCGACATCGTCTCAGGTGCCACGGTCACCGTGCTGGTGATGCACGACAGCATCGTGCGCGCCGCCACGCGCCTGATCCGCAGCGGCCGCATCGGCGCCGGCTCAGCGGCGACCGCCGCCGCAGCGCAGCCCGGCGTGACCAAGACGGTCGATCCCGACAAGAGCGAGATCCGCGACTGGAGCAGTCTGCTCGGCGACGGCTCGGTGCGGCGCCTGCATCTCAGCATCGGCGACGTCAACGACGCGTTCGCCAAGTCGGGCAATGCGGCGGCCGCGCAGAATCCGGAGCCCGGCGATGCCGGCGACACCTTCATCGATCTCTATGTGGCCATGGCCAGCGTGCCCACGATCGGCCGCAGCCTGCTCGGCGACGAGGGCTATCAGCGACTCAAGCAGCGATTGCAGCCCGGACAGCAGGCGATCGTCGTCGCCGGCGACGGCGTCTACTCGTTCAAGGGCTCCGCTTATGTCCGAGGCGGCATCTTCGACCGTATCGAGGTGCTGCAGGAGGGCGGAAGCACTCGGTTCCGCGACAAGAACCACATGCGACTCGGTGCGCTGACCGCCGCCGGCGCCCCTGCCCTGCGCGAGATCGGACTGTTCATCACGCCGCCCGAATTCACGCTCGACCCGACCGAGCCATGGCAGCTCCAGCTCCTGGTGCAACGAAGCACAGGCAGCCACGACAAGGCGTTCCTGACATTCGATGTCGACTACACGGTGCCCGACGCCTACTTGAAGCAGCAGACGCGCCCCGCTGTGTCGGCAGCGAAGGCGACGTCCGCGCGTCCCGCCCCGACCACGGCGCAACCGGTCGCCGACGACACCGAGGAGCCGTTATGGATGCGCATCTGGCGCTCGCAGACGGTCTCCATCGGCATCACCGCGCTGGCGCTGGCCGCGCTCACAGGGATCTTCTTCTTCCAGAACGTTCTGGTGCGCCGTCCCCGGCTCTACACCTGGGTGCGCCGCGCCTATCTGCTGTTCGTGCTGGTCTGGCTCGGCTGGTACGCCAACGCCCAGCTCTCGGTCGTCAACGTCGTCACCTTCGTCAACGCGCTGCTGACCGGCTTCCATTGGGAGTTCTTCCTCGCGGCGCCCTTGATCTTCATCCTGTGGGCGGCAACGGCGGCTGGACTGCTGTTCTGGGGCCGCGGGCCGTTCTGCGGCTGGCTCTGTCCGTTCGGCGCGCTGCAGGAGCTGACCAACACAGTGGCAAAATGGCTCAAGGTGCCGCAGATCACGGTGCCCTGGGGGCTGCATGAGCGGCTGTGGCCGATCAAATACATCATCTTCCTCGGCCTGTTCGGGCTGTCGCTGTATTCGGTCGCGCTCGCCGAGCAGGTCGCGGAGGTCGAGCCGTTCAAGACCGCGATCATCCTGAAATTCTCGCGCAGCTGGCCGTTCGTGCTGTATGCCGCGGCGCTGCTCGGCATCGGCCTGTTCATCGAACGCTTCTTCTGCCGCTATCTCTGCCCGCTGGGCGCCGCGCTGGCGATTCCCGGACGCATCCGCACCTTCGAATGGCTGCGTCGCTGGAAGGAGTGCGGCTCGCCCTGCCAGCGCTGCGCCAAGGAATGTCCGGTGCAGTCGATCCATCCCGAGGGACACATCAATGTCAATGAATGCATCTACTGCATGCATTGCCAGGAGCTCTACTACGACGATCAGCGCTGTCCGCACATGATCCAGGTCCGGCTCAAGCGCGAGAAGTTCGAGGCGATGTCATCGCCGTCGATGCGCGCCGCCAAATCCGGTCCGAAGACCGTGATCACCCATGCCGGTCGGCCGACGACGGCGCCGGCTCAATCCAACGATCTCACTCATCCATCATAAGGAGACGACGATGGCGCACGACGACGACCAGACGAAACTCAGCCGCCGACAAATCGTCGGCACCGCCGCGCTCGGCGCGGCCGGCGTTGCCGGCAGCATCGGCCTCGGCAAGAGCGTCGAGACCACGCCGGCCGCCGCACAGTCGCGACCGGCGCAAGGCGCCGGCAAGGCGGAGGTCGCGCCCGGCCAGCTCGACGAGTACTATGTCTTCTTCTCCAGCGGCCAGACCGGCGAGTTGCGGATCGTTGGCATGCCCTCGATGCGCGAGCTGATGCGCATTCCGGTCTTCAACCGGTGCAGCGCCACCGGCTGGGGCCAGACCAACGAGAGCCGCAAGATCATGACCGAGGGGCTGCTGCCCGAGACGCGCGAACGGCTCAAGGACCGGCTCGGCATCTGGATGAACGGCGACTGCCACCATCCGCACATGTCGTTCACCAACGGCACATATGACGGCCGCTACATCTTCATCAACGACAAGGCCAACACCCGGCTCGCCCGCATTCGCACCGACGTGATGAAATGCGACAAGATCATCGAGCTGCCGAACCAGTACACCATCCACGGCATGCGTCCGCAGAAGTTCCCGCGCACCGGTTACGTTTTCTGCAACGGCGAATATGAGGTGCCGCTGCCGAACGACGGCAAGGTGCTCGACGACAAGTCGAAATACTGGTCGATGTTCTCGGCCGTCGACGGCGACACCATGAAGGTCGCCTGGCAGGTGATCGTCGACGGCAATCTCGACAACACCGACTGCGACTACCAGGGCAAATATGCGTTCTCGACCTGCTACAACTCGGAGAAGGGCGTCACCCTGGCCGAGATGACGGCAAGCGAACAGGACTGGGTCACGATCTTCAACATCAAGCGCATCGAGGAGGCCGTCAAGAAGGGCGACTTCAAGGAGATGAACGGCGTTCCCGTGATCGACGGCCGCAAAGGATCGCCTTACACGCGCTACGTGCCGGTCTCCAACAGTCCGCATGGCCTCAACACGGCCCCCGATGGCATCCACGTCGTCGCCAATGGCAAGCTGGCGCCGACGGTCACGGTGATCGACGTCCGCCTGATCGACAACCTGTTCGACGACAAGATCAAGCCGCGCGACGTCGTCGTGGCCGAGCCGGAGCTCGGCCTCGGGCCGCTGCACACCGCCTTCGACGGCCGGGGCAACGCCTACACTACGCTGTTCCTTGACAGCCAGGTCTGCAAATGGAGCCTCGATCTCGCCAAGCGCGCCTTCAAGGGCGAGAAGGTCAACCCCATCATCCAGAAGCTCGACGTCCACTATCAGCCGGGCCACAACCACGCCTCGATGGGCGAGACCAAGGAAGCCGACGGCAAATGGCTGCTGTCGCTGAACAAGTTCTCCAAGGATCGCTTCCTGAATGTCGGCCCGCTCAAGCCGGAGAACGACCAGCTGATCGACATCTCCGGCGACAAGATGGAGCTGGTGCATGACGGCCCGAGCTTCGCTGAGCCGCATGACGCCGTGATCGTGCACCGCTCCAAGCTCGAGGGCCGCGTGACCTCGATCTGGAAACGCGACGACCCGTTCTTCGCCGACGCCCGCAAGCAGGCCGCAGCCGACGGCGTCACGCTGGAGAGCGACGCCAAGGTGATCCGCGATGGCAACAAGGTGCGCGTCTACATGTGGTCCAGCGCGCCCGCCTACGCGCTCGAAAAGTTCGAGGTCAAGCAGGGCGACGAGGTGACGGTCTATGTCACCAACATCGACGACGTCGAGGATCTGGTGCACGGCTTCTGCATCGTCAACTACGGCGTCAACATGGAGATCGATCCGCAGCAGACCTCGTCGGTGACGTTCATCGCCGACAAGCCCGGCGTGTACTGGTATTTCTGCACATGGTTCTGCCACGCCATGCACATGGAAATGCGCGGACGCATGCTGGTCTCGCCGCGGAACGCGTGAGCGATGCGGCGCATGCGCCATATCAAGACTCTGGGGCTGGCGGCGCTCGTCGTCGCCGGCCTGCCCTTCCGCGCCCAGGCGGCGACTCTGCAGGTCGGAACTGACACCACCGACCTGCAGGCCCTGCTCGACCGCGCCGCCGACGGCGACGAGATCGCGCTCGCCACCGGCACCTATCGCGGACCGCTACGGATCAGCCACCGCTTGACGCTGGCTGGGGCTCCGGGCGCCGTGATCAGCGGTGGTGGCGAGGGCAGCGTCATCACCGTGGCGGCGCCGGGCACCGTCATTCGCGGCCTCGCCATCGACGGATCCGGCCGCGCGCTGGAGAAGATGGATTCCGGCATCTTCGTCGAGCAGGCCGCGCACGACGCAGTGATCGAGAACAACCGCATCGAGGGCAATCTGTTCGGCGTCTATCTGCACGGATCAGCCAACGCCATGGTCCGTCACAACAGCATCATCGGCCTGCGCGCGACGCGCGGCGGCGTCACCGGCAACGGCGTCTCGGTCTGGAACGCGCCGGGCGCCAAGGTGATCGACAACCAATTCCGGTACGGCCGCGATGGCGTGTTCGCCATCACCAGCCGCAACAACGTCTTCAGCGGCAATCGCTTCAGCGACCTGCGCTTCGCGGTCCACTTCATGTACACCAACGACAGCGAAATCTCCGGAAACGTCTCGACCCGCAACATCATCGGCTATGCGATGATGTTCTCCAAGGCGCTCGTCGTGAGGGATAACGTCTCGGATCACGACCGCGACCGCGGCTTGCTGTTCAACGCGGCCAACGGCTCGCAGATCGCCGGCAACAGCGTGATCGGCGGGTTGCAGCCGGCGGAGCGCTGGGCCACCGCGGAGAACCGCGGCACCGACGAAGGCGTGCCGCAGGCCGATGCGAGCACGGCCACGCCGACCGCCGGCGCCCGTCCCGGTCCCGAGAAATGCGTGTTCATCTACAACACCAACAACAACCATATCACCGACAACTGGTTCGAAGGGTGCGAGATCGGCGTTCACTTTACCGCCGGCTCCGAGGGCAACGACATCAGGGGCAATGCCTTCGTCAACAATGCTAGCCAGATCAAGTATGTCGGCACCCGCCATCTCGACTGGTCGAAAGACGGCCGCGGCAATTATTGGAGCGACAACCCGGGCTTCGACCTCAACGGCGACGGCATTGCCGACACCGCCTATCGGCCGAATGATCTGATCGACCGCGTATTGTGGACCGCGCCGGCCGCCAAGGTCCTGATCAACAGCCCGGCCGTGCAGGTGATCCGCTGGGCGCAGGCGCAGTTTCCCGCGATCCTGCCCGGCGGAGTCGTCGACCGCCATCCCCTGATATCGCCGCCGGCGCGCCGCGCCGCTGCAGAAAGCGGGCCCCGATGACCGCGACGATCCATGTCGCCGACGTGATCAAGCACTACGGCAAGGTCGAAGCCGTGAGGGGCGTCTCGTTCGATCTCGCCGCCGGCGAGATGGTGGCGCTGATCGGCCACAACGGCGCCGGCAAGACGACGCTGATGAAGATGATGCTCGGGCTGATCCGCCCCACCCGCGGCACCATTGCCGTACTCGGTGAAAATCCAGCCGCCGGCGAGTTCTCCTCGCGGCGCCGCCTCGGCTACCTGCCGGAGAACGTCGCCTTCGATGCCGCGCTCACCGGCCGCGAGACGCAGAGCTTCTACGCCCGCCTCAAGCGCGAGCCGGTGAACGGCGCGCTGGCGCTGCTCGATGTCGTCGGGCTGGGCGACGCTGCCGGACGCCGCGTCAATACCTACTCGAAGGGCATGCGCCAGCGCCTCGGCTTGGCACAGGCGCTGATCGGCCGGCCACGCGTGCTGCTGCTGGACGAGCCGACCACCGGTCTCGATCCCGAGCTGCGCCAGACGTTCTACGAGGTGATCCAGAAGCTCGCCGCCGAGGGCACGACGGTGCTGCTGTCATCGCATGCGCTGACCGAGCTGGAGGAGCGGGCCGGCCGTGTCATCATCATGAACAAGGGACTCAAGGTCGCCGACGGCACGCTCGACGAGTTGCGCCGCCTCGCGCGACTGCCGACCCGGATCCGGGTCAAGGTCGCTGAGCTGCCGCCATCCGGCCGGCCCTCGTGGCTGCCGGAGGCGACCTCCTATCGCCGGGTGAACGGCCACATCGTCGAGATCGACGCAGCGCCGGACGAGAAGATCGAGCTGCTGCGTCTGGCGACGGCCGACGCCACCGCCGTCCAGGATCTCGAGCTCATTCCACCCAATCTCGACGAGCTCTACGCGCATTTCCTGCGCCACGCGGAGCGTTCGCAATGAATGCCGTGATCACCATCGCCGCGAAGGAAATCCAGCAGGCGATCCGCAACCGCTGGGTGCTGGCGTCGACCCTGCTGCTGGCGGGGCTCGCGCTGTCGCTGACCTTTCTCGGCAGCGCACCGACCGGCACCGTGGGCGCGCGCGCGCTCGACGTCGTCATCGTCAGCCTGTCGAGCCTGACCATCTTCCTGATCCCGCTGATCGCGCTTCTGATCTCGCACGACGCCATCGTCGGAGACATGGAGCGCGGCACCATGCTGCTGCTGCTCAGCTATCCCGTGGCGCGCTGGCAGGTGCTGCTCGGCAAGTTCCTCGGTCATCTCGCGGTGCTCGCCTTCGCGACCTGCCTCGGCTATGGCGCCGCTGCCGTAGCGCTGCTGATCGCCGGCAGTCACTTCGACAGTGACGGGCTCGCGGCCTTCGCCGCGATGATCGGCTCCTCCGTTCTGCTTGGCGCGGTGTTCGTCGCGATCGGCTATCTCGTCAGTGCAGTGGTGCGCGACCGCGGCACCGCAGCGGGGGTCAGCATCGGCCTGTGGCTCGTGCTCGTCCTGATCTACGACATGGCGCTGCTCGGCCTTCTCGTGATCGATCAGGGCCGCAACGTTTCCGGCGGCGTGCTCAGCGCGCTGCTGCTGCTCAACCCGACCGACGCCTACCGGCTGTTCAACCTGACCGGCTTCGCCAATGTCAGCCTGTTCTCGGGCATGGCCGGGCTCGCCGGCAGCAGCACGCTGTCGGTGCAGGTGTTGCTCACAGCGCTGGTGCTTTGGACGTTGGTGCCGCTCGCCGGCGCCGCGCTGGCCTTCTCCCGGAGGGAGCTATGAAACGCCTCGCTTTCGCCGGCTTGCTCATCGCCGCCTTTGCGCTTGCCGCCTGCAACGACAGGCAGGCGGCCGCGCCGCCGCCGCCGATCAAGCTGACGGCGGAGGCGATCGGGCATTATTGCGGCATGAATCTGCTCGAGCATTCTGGCCCCAAGGCACAGATCTTCGCCGCCAGCCTGATCGAACCGGTGTGGTTCTCCTCCGCGCGTGACGCCATCGCCTTCACGATGCTGCCCGACGAGCCCAAGGACATCCAGGCGATCTACGTCTCCGACATGGGCAAAGCCGCGAGCTGGGACAATCCGGGCGCCGACAATTGGGTCGAGGCGCGCAAGGCGGTGTTCGTGATCGGCAGCCGGGTCAGGAGCGGCATGGGCAGCGACGAGGCGGTGCCGTTCTCGGATCGGACCGCGGCCGAGCGGTTCGCTGCCGAGCACGGCGGCCGCATCGTCGGCTTCACCGAGGTGCCCCGCGACTACGTGCTGAGCTCCGCCGACGACAACGCCGGTCTGGCCGAGCCGGGTTCGAAGCAAACCACGGGAGTCCAGCGATGACACTTCACCTCTCGCGCCGGCGCTTCATCCGCATCAGCGCCGCATTGGCGGGTCTCGCGGTTGCTCCTTCCTGGGCGCAGGCGGCCGACAGCACAAGCGGATCGGTCGAATGGCGCGGCACGCTGCTCGGCGCCGTCGCCACGATCAAGCTTCATCACCGCGACCGGCAGGAAGCCGAACGGCTGATCACGGTGTCGATCGGCGAAGCCCGGCGGCTCGAGCGCCTGTTCAGCCTGTATCTGGAGCAATCGGCGCTGGTGACGCTGAACCGCACCGGCGTGCTGGTGGACCCCGCGCCCGAGCTGGTCGACATCCTCACACGCTCGCAGCGCTACGCCGCGATGACCGACGGCCGCTTCGACCCGACGGTGCAACCGCTGTGGACGCTCTATGCCGATCATTTTTCGCGCCCGCATGCCAATCCCGACGGGCCGCCGCAAGCGGCCGTGCAAGAGGCGCTGGCGTGGGTCGGCCATCAGCGGCTGAGCGTCAGCCGCGATCGCATCGTCATGCCGCGCGGCATGGCGCTCACCCTCAATGGCATCGCGCAGGGCTATGTCACGGACCGGATCGTCGAGCTCCTGCGCAGCGAGGGCGTGCAGCACAGCCTGGTCGACATGGGCGAAGCCCGCGCCATCGGCGCACGGCCAGATGCACGGCCCTGGGAGATCGCAATCGCCGATCCGGACATTCCCGACCGGACCGCTGCACTGCTTCCGATCATCGATCGCGCCGTATCGACATCGGGCGCCTATGGCTTCCGCTTCGATCCGCGAGGCCGCTTCAATCATCTGTTCGATCCGCACGACGGCGGCTGTGCGCAGCGCTATCGCAGCGTGACCACGGTCGCCGGCAATGCAACGGCGGCAGACGCGCTCTCGACCGCCTTCAGCCTGATGTCGGAGCCTGAGATTCGCGCCCTGCTGCCCCGCACCGAGATCGAACGTGTCCACCTGATCGACGCGACCGGAGCGACAGTCGAGCTTGTCGCTTGAATTCGCGGCCGAATCAGTCGAGAGCGCGGCTAGAGGATAACGGTCGCCGGTCGAAGGCCGCACCGCTTGCTGCTAGGACCTGATGCGCGCCGCGCGGCTGCCTCGTCAAAATCGCGCGGCCATCTCGACGAGCCGCCTGTGCGCCCGCTCACGCGCCACGCCGGTGTGCGCCGCCGGCCCGCTGGTCGGCCCGATCGCCACGAAGTGCAGGTCGCGAAGGCCCATGAAGCGCAGCGCCTCGCGCAGATAGGGCGTCGCGAGGTCGGTACGCCCCCGGCTGATGCCGGTGGTGAAGTCGCCGCCGCTGGCGAGGATCACCAGCGTCGGACGATCCTTCAGAAGCGGCAGGTAGCCACGCGACGGATCGAAGCGAAAGGTGAGGCCCGGCTGATTGATGATGTCGAGCCAGTGCTTGAGTTTGTAGGGAATGCCGAAATTCCACATCGGCGTCGAGATCACGACGCGCTCGGCCAGATCGAGCCGCACCGCCATGCGCTCGGCCACAGCGAACGCCCGGCGCTGGCCGTCGGTGAAGGCGCGGCCGCCCATGCGGGCATATTTCGCCTGCAGGATCTCGCCGTCGAACTCGGGCAGACTCTCGCGCCACAGATTCATCTCGTCGACGTCCCAACCCGGCCGCGCCTGCCTGAAGCGGTCCAGGAAGGCGCGCGCGCCGGCGCTGGATTCCGAATCTGCCCGCGGCGAGGCGACGAGATGCAGCAGCTTTGGCATGCCTCACCCCAGCGCCCTGATCACCGCGTCGGCCGTGGTCACGACAGCAACATTCTGCATGGCGAAGTTGATCGACGCATTGTGCCAGTCCGCGTTCATGGTCGAGCAGCAATCCTCCGGCACCACGATGAAATAGCCCTTGTCGGCCCCGGTGCGCGCGGTGTGCTCCACCGACATGTTCGTCCAGGCGCCGGTATTGATGAGGACGTCGCGCCCGGTGGCCTTGAGAATCGTCTCGAGCCGCGTGCCTTCCCACGCGCTCATGCGCATCTTCTCGACCACGAAGTCGCCGCTGCGCGGCTCCAGGCCGGCGACAGGCGCCGCGCCCCAGCTGCCGCGCACCATCGCCTTGCTGTCGACCAGCCCCTCGAACAGCGGTGCGTTCAAGGTCACGCCGGGCGCGCCCGGCTCGACCACGAACCAGACATGAATGATGACGACGCCGCGCGCACGCGCGACCTCGGCGAGCCGCCGGACATTGTCGACCACGCGCTGCTGCTTGGCATGACCGGGCGCGCCGGAATCCGCGAAGGCGCCACCGTCCATGATGACGTCATTCTGCACATCCTGGATGATCATCGCGCAGCGGCGCGGATCGAGCTGCATGTCGCCAGATGCCAGCTGCGGCGCCGATGGCGCGGACGTCGCGCTGGACATCGCCAGACCTGCCGTTGACGCCCCTCGACTTCGCGCGCTCATATACGGCTCGTGGCGCGGACCGACCTTGGTCGCGATCGCATAGACCGAATGGGTCGCGGTGAGATAGAGCGTGCGAAACTCGGGACCGCCCCAGGCGAGATTGGCGACGAGCTCCGGCACGCGCACCTTGCCGAGCAGTTCGCCCGTAGGCGCATGGACCCAGACGCCGCCGGGTGCGGTGACCCAGACATTGCCGCGCTGGTCGCATTTCATGCCGTCGGGCACGCCTGGCTCGAGCTCGGAGCGGATACCGCTGGCAAAGACGCGCCCGTTCGCCAGCGCACCATCGCCGCCGACGTCGAACACGCGGATCACCGCCTGCACCGTATCGTTGACGTAAAGCAGCTTCTCGTCCGGGGAAAAGCACAGCCCGTTGGGCTGGTCGAACAGACGGCGGTCAACTAGCAGCCGCGGCGGACCGCCGCCCGGCGGCACCCGGTACACGCCCTGGAAGCCGAGCTGGCGCGGCCGCTCCACGCCATAGACCGGCATGCGGCCATACCACGGGTCGGAGAAGTAGATCGCCCCGCTGGAGTGGACGCACACGTCGTTGGGGCTGTTCAGCTCCTGGTTCTCGAAATGCGATGACAGGATCTCGCGGCGGCCGTCGGGGCGCTCGCGCACCAGCGACGACGTCGCGTGTTCGCAGACGATCAGATTGAGCTCGGCATCATAGGTCATGCCGTTGCACTTGTTCGACGGCCGCCGCATCTCCACCACGCCACGCTTGGCGTCCCAGCGGCGGCGGACATCAGCCGGCATGTCGGAGAACAGCAGGAACTGCTCGACGGGATGCCAGATCGGCCCCTCGGTGAACTCGAAGCCGGTCGCGACCTGCGCCACCGGCGCATACGGATCGATCAGAGTTTCGAACTCAGTGCGCAACGTCACGTGGGTCATGGGGGCACCTTGTGCTGCTCACGCCGGAAACCAGTGCCGCTGCGGCAGCGACTGCACCAGCGGCCCCGGCACCTGGTCGTGCAGCCGTCCCACCACCACACCGCCTTCGATCTTGGCGGGACGATCGTGCACCGGCAGCAGATAGCGCGAACTCGACAGCAGCTTCTTGATCGCTGCCTTCTCGGCGCGTTTTGTCGTGCCGTGATTGCCGGTGGTGCGCGGCTCGCCATCCTGGATCTCGTTGAACGGCGTCACGATCTGGTCGTTGAAGTCGTAGATGACGTCACCGCAGATGGTAGCGATGCCATCGGCAGTGTGGACGTGGATGTTCATCGAGCCTTCGGTATGGGCATTCGCAGCGTCGCAATAGACGCCCGGCATCAGCTCGACCGGGCCGGTGAGCTCGAGGTCGAGGAAACGCAGCGCACTCTTGGTGTGCAGCCGGTCGATCAGATGCTTGATGTCGGGCGCCGGATATTGCGGATGCATCAGGCCGGACACCGAGTATTCCAGCTCGCGGCGGTTGAGCACGACCGTCGTGTTCATCGGGAACAGATCGTCCTTCCCGGCATGATCGATGTGCAGATGGGTGTGGCAGACGTAGCGGACATCGCCCATGCGCACGCCGTGCCGCGCCAATTGGTTCTCGATCATGTTCTCATGGTACTGCAGCCCGCGCATGCCCAGCGTCTCCATGATCTGGTTGGAGCGGTAGCCGGTATCGACCACGACCGGATACGGCCCGCCCAGGATCAGGAAGCCGAGCGTCAGCACCCGGCGGGTGCGGCCGCAATCACGGCCGAGCACAAGGAAGCTCGATTCCAATTCGATGTCACCATAGTCGAGAACCTTGATTTCCAGCGCCATGAGCGTTCCCTGTTGCTTTTGTTGTCGTTGCAGGCGGTATCATCCCAGCCGATAGACGCGCTGCGCCGTCCCTCCCATGACCTGCGCGCGCGCATGCTCGTCGAGGTCTCGGATGGCAGCCTCATAGGCCCCCACCAGTACGCGATAGTCGGTCCAGAGCTTCTCGATCGGAAAGTTCGAGCCGAACAGGCAGCGCTCGGGGCCGAACATTCCGACCGTCTCCCGCACCACGTCGGCGACATGCGCCGGATCGTTGCGGCGAATGAAGGTGCCGAGGCCCGAGAGCTTGCTGACGACATTGCTGCAGCTCGCCAGCCGCTGCATGCCGGCTCGCCATCGATCGCGACCGCGCGTGGACAGATCCTCCAGCATGCCGGCATGCTGGAGGATGAAGGTCACGGACGGACAGCTCTCGGCGAGCGCTGCGGCGCCCGCCATCTGCGGCGCGAAGACCTGCAGGTCGAAGGACCAGCCGTAGTCGGCGAGCCGCGCGATGTTGGCGCAGATATGGGTATCGCTGCAAAGGTCTGGGGACGAAGCGAAACGATAGAGCGGGTTCTCATGCCAGTGCAGCTGCATCCGGACCCCGCGCAGCAGGGGGTAGCGCGCCAGCCGGTTGAGCTGCGGCCGCGCATCTTCGACGCTCAGATCGGCATAGGCGACGATCGCGTGCGGAAAGCCGTGCTGCTCAGAAGTTCGCTGCACCCAGGCGGCTTCGTCCTCGAAGCCGTCCTTGGCCCAGTTGGTCTGGACGTAGACCGATTGCGTGACGCCGCTGCCGGCGATGTCGTCGAGATACTCCTCGATCGTGTAGTCGCGCCTGATCGGCTCATAGGGGCCGAAAATCCGCGGCTGCATCGGCCCGACCAGCCAGGGCAGATCGGCCTGACGCCAGATGTGGTGATGCGCATCGACATAACCGGTCATGCCGCCCTCCTCTGTGCCAGCGACAGAACATGCGCGACGATGGTCTCGTCCGACCCGCCGGCTGCGATGTCGTCGACGAATGGCGCGATCGCCTGCAACGCCTCGGTCTGCGGCTTGAAGCCGGGCCCCGTCGCGAGCGGCGTCAGCCAGCTCAGACGCCAGGCGCGCAGCGACAGCCTCCACACGGCGTCACGGAGCACGTGATGGTCACCACGCTCGAGCCCATCCGAGATGACCAGCACGACGGCGCCCCGCGCGTAGGTCGAGAACCGCGGCACCGCGAGGAAGGCCTGCAGCGCCTCGCCGATACGCGTGCCACCGTCCCAGTCGCTGACGAGATGCGAGGCAGCGAGCAGCGCCTGTTCGCGCCGCTTCAGCCGCAAGGGCCGCGTCACGCGTGTCAGCCGTGTGCCAAGCGTGAACACCTCGGCCTGGGGTACGGCCTGCACCAGCACGTGGGCGAGCCGCATGTTGTCCTCGGTCCGCGCCTGCATCGAGCCGGAGACATCGATCAGCAGCAGCAATCGTCGCAATCGAGGTCGCCGCTTCAACCGCCGCAGCGACAGCACCTCACCGTCGCGCCTTATGCTCTCGCGCAGGGTCCGGCGCAGGTCCACGAAGCTGCCGCGCCGCGCGCGCATGCGCCGGTGGCCACGCCGTTTCGGCAGTTTTGCACGCGCCTGACGCGCGAGGCGCTGCAGGGCATGGCCGCCCGTCGTCGCAGCCAAGCGGCGGGCGACCAGCGCTTCAACGCGCGTCGCAGCCAGACCTGACTCGTTCTGCTCCTCGGCGAGATCGGGACCGACAGCGCCGTCCCCTTCCTCCTGGAGACGCACGACATCGTCCTGCCTGTCGCTCTCGCTGAAGGCCGTTGCCTCGGCGACACCAAAATGGACGTCGAACAGCAGATTGTAGGTCGCGAGCCGCTCGGGAGGCGGCGCGAGGGTCGCCGTCCCGGCACGACGGATATCCTCGATGCTGACAGGCCCCAGCAGTTCGATCGCAGCGAGGAAGGCGGTGGTCTGCTCCGGCGCAATTGCGAAGCCGTTTCGCCGCAACAGCGCAGCGAATGTCACGAAGATCTCGGTCGCCTGCGGCAGGCGGGGCTCGCTCATGTCATCGCCTCCGCGAGCAGCGCGTCGAGCCGCGGCGCGATGAAGGACAGATCCTCCTCATCCTTCAGCGCGACGCCAATCGCGCGCTTGAACGCATCGGGCCAGCGCGCGCCGGTCTGGTTGAGCAGCGTCGCCGCCTCCGCCCAATCGACCGCCTCGGCAATCCCGGGCGCCTTGCTCAGCGGCTCGCGCCGCAGCTTCGCCACTGCAGCCACCACGGCCCGCGCGGTCGCTTCGGCAACACTGGAGGCCCGCATCATCACGATGCGCGCCTCGCGCTCCGCATCGGGATAGTCGATCCAATGATAGACACAGCGGCGGCGCAGCGCTTCGTGAAGGTCACGGGTCCGATTCGAGGTCAGCACCACGATCGGCCGCTCCGCGGCGCGCACCGTGCCGCGCTCGGGGATCGATATCTGGAAATCAGAGAGAAATTCGAGCAGGAACGCCTCGAACTCCTGGTCGGCCCGATCGATCTCGTCGATCAGCAGCACGGTCGCATCGGGCGCGCGCAGGCAGGCCAGCATCGGCCGCTCGATCAGAAAGCTCTCGCCATAGATGTCGATGCTCTCCTCGCCGGCTTGGCGGATCGCGAGCATCTGGCGCGGATAGTTCCACTCGTAGAGCGCCGCAGCAGCGTCGATACCTTCGTAGCATTGCAGGCGGATCAGCTTGCGGCCGAGCACCGCGGCGATTGCCTTCGCCGCCTCGGTCTTGCCGACGCCGGGCGCGCCTTCCAAGAGCAATGGCTTGCCCAGCGCGAGCGCGAGATAGGCCGCGGTGGAGAGCCCGTCATCGGCGAGGTAGTACGCCGCGCGCAGTGCCTTTTCCAGCGCCTGCGGCGAGTCGATGCCGACGATGTTGCTGCGGACCACCATGCTGCGTCACCGCCGCGTCTGCGGCCGGGCGCCGCCCTGGGCCTTGATCGCGCGCAGCACTTTCTCTGGCGTGATCGGCAGTTCGTCGAGGCGCACGCCGACGGCGTTGAAGATCGCATTCGCGATGGCAGGAAGCACGGGATTGGCGCACATCTCGCCAGGGCCCTTGCCGCCGAACGGTCCGTCGGGCGCCGGCCGCTCCAGCACGGCGATGTCGTGCGGACAGATGTCGCCAGGTCCCGGCATCAGGTATTCCACGAAGTCGCGCGGTCCTTGCTTCGGGTCCGGGTAGTACGGCTCCGTCGTCTCGTAGAGCGCGTGGCTCATGCCCATCCAGGCGCCGCCGACCAGCTGCTGCTCGACGAGGCGGGGATTGAGCGCGCGTCCCAGCTCATAGGCGCTGTCCATCCTGACCACGCCGACCTCACCGGTCTCGTCATCGACCTCGACCTCGGCGACGAGACAGGCATGCGCGTAGCAGGTCGCCGGGGACATTTCGCCAGTCTCGGGATCCACCTCCGACAGCGGCACCAGGAAGATGCCACGGCCGGAGATGGTCTTGCCCTGGCGGAACTGCGCGGCGATGGCGACGTCCTTCACCGAGATCGAGCGATGCGGCGCGCCCTTGACGTGGATGTTGCCGCGACCATCCGTTTCGAGATCGCTGGCGTTGACCTCGAGCTCCTCGGCCGCGGCCTCCATCATGACGCCACGCGCCTCCTTGGCCGCCGCCATCACGGCATTGCCGACGCGATGGGTGCCGCGCGAAGCGAACGAGCCCATGCAATGCGGTCCGGTGTCGGAATCGGCGGTGTCGACATAGACGTCCTCGACCGGCACGCCGAGCGTCTCGGCACAGATCTGCCGCGTCACCGACTTCATGCCCTGCCCGAGATCGATCGACGACAGCGCCACCGTGAACTTGCCGCTGGGGTTGGAATGCACCAGCGCCTGGCTCGGATCGCCGCCGAGATTCATGCCGATGGGATAGTTGATCGCCGCCATGCCGCGGCCGCGGTGCCTCGTCATGTCAGCGCCTCCTCGTGCCGAACACCGACGAGAACCGCGTCGCGCCGTGCCCCGGCGAAGGCGCCGGGCTCGTTGGCGGAGGTGGTGGCGGCTCGAGCTGTGGCGGCGCCGAGAGACCACGATCGTAGCTGGTGCGTTGCTGCGCCGGCGCAGGCCGCGCGCTCACCGGCTCTCGTGGCGTGGAGGGAACAGCCGCCCGCGCCCCGCCGCCATCCTTGCGCGAGGACATGCGCCGGAACTCCTCGCGGATCGGCCATTTGGCCTTCTCGGCCGCGACCTGGACGCATTCGATCAGCGCGGTGTTCTTGGCCTCGCGGCGATGCGCCTTCATGTCGCCGTCGCGATAGGCGTTGAGGATACGAAACTCCATCGGGTCCATGCCGATCAGATGCGCGAGCTTGTCCATCTGGCATTCGAGCGCGAAGTCCATGCCGGTGATGCCGAAGCCGCGCATCGCGGTGGCCGGCGTGCGGTTGGTGAAGATGCAGTAGATTTCGCCATGGACGTTCGGGATCGTGTAGGGCCCCGGCAGGTGCGCGGCGCATTTGACCACCGCGTAGCTCGACAGCCGCGTATAAGCGCCAGAGTCGAAATAGCCGCGGATCTGGCGCGCCACGATGCGGCCGTCGCGCATGACTCCGTCCTTGATGTAGATGCGCTCGGCGCCGCGGGGCGGCCCGAACTGCATCTCTTCCTCTCGTCCGAGCACGTAGCGCACCGGGCGCCCCGTCAACATCGCAGCGAGAATGGCGAGCGGCTCGGTCAGCGTGTCGACCTTGCCGCCGAAGCCGCCGCCGACCGTGCCGCCGATGAAGTGGAATGTGTTCGACGGCAGATCGAGGATCTTGGCGCAGGTGTCGAGCGAGAAGAACAGCGCCTGGGTCGAGGTATAGACCACGTAGCGGCCGTTGGTGTCGGGCGCGGCGATCGAGCCGTTGGTCTCGACCGGCGCGTGCTCGATCGGCGACATCTGGTAGCGCTGTTCCAAGACATGATCGGCGCCGGCAAAGCCGCGCTCGACGTCGCCGAAACGCAGCTTCTGATGATCGTAACGGTCGTGATAGGTGAATGTGTTCTTTGGATAGGTCTCGTTGACGGTGGGCGCGCCCGGCTTCAGCGCCTCCTCGACGTCGAACACCGCCGGCAAGATCTCATAGTCGACGCGTACCCTGGCCGCCGCCTCGGCCGCCGCGCGCGGCGTCTCGGCGACGACGGCGACGATCGGCTCGCCGCGGTAGCGTACCTTGTCGACGGCAAGCGTCGGCTCATCGTCCTTGCCAAAATTGATCAGGCTGAGCAGCGTGTTGAGATTGCGCGGCACGTCGCTGCCGCGGATGATCCGCCGCACGCCCTCGCTCCGTTCGGCCTCGCTGGTCTCGATGCGGCGCAGCCGCGCATGCGGCTGCGTGGATCTGACGACCTTCAGATGCAGCATGCCCTGCAGCTTGTGATCGTTGAAATAGGTCGAGGTCCCCGTGACATGGCCGAGCATGTCCTGGCGTTGGGTGCCCTTGCCGACCTCGTTGAGATTGTCGTCGCGCTCGTCGGCGAAGATGTCCTTGCGCAGTTCCAGCATGGCGATCTCTCCTCACGCACTCGCGCGCAGCGACGCGGCCGCCGCCAGCACCGCATTGATGATCGGCTCGTAGCCGGTACACCGGCAGATGTTGCCCGAAATCGCCTCTACCACCTGCTCGCGGCTTGGCTGCGGGATCTTGTCGAGCAGCGCCTTCGCCGCCATCAGCATGCCCGGCGTGCAATAGCCGCATTGCGCGGCAAAACCCTCGGCGAAGGCGCGCTGCAGCGGATGCAAATTCGGACCGCTCTTGATGCCGTCGAGGGTCTCGACCGCGCGGCCCTCGACGGCTTCGGCGAGCGTCAGACAAGACAGGTGCGCGTCGCCATCGATGAGGACCGTGCAGGCGCCGCAGCCGCCCTGGCCGCAACCGAATTTCGGCGTGAGGTCGCCGATCATCTCGCGCAGCACGACCAGCAGATTGGTGCCGCCGTCAACGAACAGCGCGACATCGCGACCATTGTGCCGGAACTGAAGTGGGGTCTTGGCCATGCTCTAGCTCTCCTGTCCCGACAACAGCCGCCGCAGATGGACGCCGACCACTTCGCGGCGATACCACGCGCTGGCAAGCGAATTGTCGGTGGGTGCCGTTCCCTCGGCTGCCGCAGCAGCGGCGGCACTGATCGCGCCGGCGTCGAACGGCCGCCCTTCGAGCGCGCGCTCGGCCGCCTTGGCGCGGATGGCGGTCGGGGCCATCGATCCCAGCGCGATCCGCGCGCCGGTCACGCGGCCGCCACTCTGTGGAAGATGCGCCGCAAGCGTGATCACCGATCCGCCCTTCGGCTTGATGCGGGCGATCTTGCGATAGCGGAACGCATCCGCCGACGCAGGACGGATGCACGACACGCCGACCACCAGCGCACCGGCCTGGCGGTCGCGCGATTGCAGGAACTCCTCGATCGGCATGTCCCTGACGCCGAAGCCGCCCTGCAGCGAGACGATGCCGTCGAGCGCCAGCAGCGCCACCGTGAAGTCGCCGAACGGCGCCGGCGCGAACAGATTGCCACCGACGGTCCCCATGTTGCGCACCGCCGGGGCGCCGATCGAGCGCGCCGCCGGATGCAGGAAGGCGAGATCGCGTTCGGCCAGCACGCGGGCGAAGGTGACGCCGGCGCCGATCCTGATGCGTGCGCCTGCCGCATCGATGCCCTGCAAGGTCCGGTCGGTGGCGCGGATGACCGTCGCAATCGAGACGTCGCCCTCGTTGAGATCGCGCATGACCAGCGTGCCGCCGCCCAGGTAGCGCGCGGCGCGGTCCGACGACAGCGCAGACGCTGCTTCGCTCGCGGCCTGAAACGTCTTCACCGTGACCGGCATCGATTCACCTCGTCCTCATGCCGCCTGCTTCAGATGCGATCGGATCGCCTCGAAGCCGGCCTGGTAGATGTCTTCTGCCACCATGCGCGACAGCGCCTCGGCCAGCTCGGGCCGCGTCGTGAAGCGGCTCTCCCAGTGCCAGAAGGTGCGATCACCATCGGTGACCGGCAGCAGCCGGACATGGGCGACGTAGTTGAACAGCTGGACCGGCGTATCGAGCAGACAGTAGCTGAAGCTCTGCTCGAGATCGGACAGCGCCAGCAACTGCTCGCGCAGCTCGGAGCCGTCCTTCAGACGAAAGCGCCTGACACAGCCGATCTTGTCGGACGTCTGCGAACGCTCGATCGCAGAGGTCGCCACCGCCGGGTGCCAGCGATCATGACCGTTGAAGTCGCGCAGCACCTCCCACACGGCCTCGGTCGGCGCATCGATGATGGTGCTCTTGACCACGTGCGGCACGGCGTCAGCCCCCGAACGCGCGCTTAAGCGCATCGAAGCCGCCCTGGAACACGCCGCCGCCGATCGAAGCCACCAGATCAGCCTCGCGCTCCGGCGCGCAGTCGAACTCGGCGGTCCACTCCAGAAACGTCTTGTCGCCGTCCGTGACCGGTGTCAGCCTGAGGGTCGCGACGTAGTTCGATACGCCCATCGGCGATTCCAGGATCGAGTAGGTGCAGAACATGTCGTAGTCCGACAGGCCGAGCAGCTTCTCGCGAATGCGGTCGCCGTTGCGAAGCCGGAAATCCCTGACGCAGCCGATCTTGTCGGCGGGCTCGCCGCCCTCGATCCGGCTTTCGGCGATCGCCGGATGCCAGTTCGGCAGGCCGTTGAAGTCGCGGACGCGCGCCCACACCCGATCGTTGCGGGCACTCACGACGGTGGAGACGTAAACCCTCGCCATCTCGCATCAACCCTTCTTGCGCGGACCGCGATCGGTCGGCGGCTCGGACGGGCTGCCCTCGCCCGATCCGGCGCCGCCGCCTGTCTCCTTGCGCGCTGAGGTTTCTTTCCGGATGCCCTGCATGTCCCGGGCCTCGCGGATCAGGCCCGGCATCTTGGCAAGGCTGCCGCCCTCGACGCCGATATCGGAGAGGATCGAGTCGATCAGCGGCGCCTGGACGCGGTAGCGCAGCGCGGAATCGATCACCTCGTCGGTCGCGCTGCGGCCGCCATTGCCGTTGCCGCCATTTCCGTTCAAGCCGTCGACCTGCAGGATGCGGATGCCCTCGATCTTCTCCATCGGCTTGACGCTCTCGCGCACGATGCCCTCGATGCGGTCGAGCAGCTTGCGCCGGAACAGCGAGTAGCGTGCCTGGTCGGTCAGGACGTTCTCGGCCTCGTTGAGCAGCTTCTGCGCCTCCGCTTCGACCGCGGCACGAACCCGCTCGGCCTCTGCGGCGATCCGCGTCTCCTCGGCCTGCTTCTCGGCCAGCAGCACCTCGACCGTCTTACGGCGGCGGGCAATCTCGCTCTCGCGCGCCGTGACGACTTTCTCCGCCGCTTCCGTTGCACGCGAGCGCGCCTCTTCGGCCGCGACCTTGGCCGCGGATTCCTCCAGCGATTTTTGATACAGCGCGATGGCCTTCTCCATCAGCGCCGTCTCGACGTCCTTCTCGCGGTTCACTTCGAGCTTGCGCAGCTCGCGCTCGCGGCCGATGCGGGCCTCGTCGAGACCACGATCCGAGGCGATGCGGGCGCGTTCGACCTCCTCACGGGCCGCGATCTCGGCCTCCTGCAGCGACTGGACGCGCGCGACCTCGAGCTGCTCGATCGCCCGGCGACGCTCCAACCGGACGGCCTCCAGCGCCTGCTCGCGCGAGACATCGGCGGTCTCGACCTGCCTGCGCGCGACGATCTCGGCTTCCTTGACCTGGCGATCCGCATCGATGCGCTCGGCTCGCTTGGCGGCGAGCTCGATGACGCGGGTTTCGTCGGCGAGCTCGATCGCCTTCTTCTGGTCGATGTTGAGCACCTCGCGCGTCCGCGACGAGGCAATGCGCTCGGCCTCCAGCGCCAGCTCGACTTCGATGCGACGCCGCTCGACCGCCTCCCGACGCTTGAGATCGGCGGCCTCGACGGCCTCCGTGCGCTCGATCTCCAGGCTGCGCGTCTCCTTCTCCGACTGGATCCGCTTGGCTGTTACAGCCAGCTCCTGGGCGATGCGGGCCGCTTCGATCGCCTCGCGCGAGGCGATGTCGGCCTCCTCGATGGTCCTGACGCGCGCGATCTCCAGCGCACGCACCCGCTCCTCCTGCGCGATACGGCTGGCCTCCGTCGCCTCGCGCGCGGCGATGCCGGCGATCTCGATGCCCTGGTTGCGCTCGATCTCCAGCCTGCGCGTGGCGTGCTCGGCGGCGATCCGTTCCGCAGACAATGCCTGCTCGCGCGCGATCCGGGCGGCCTCGACCGCTTTCTGCGCCTCGATCTCAGCCTCCTGGATGTTGCGCACTTGGGCAATCTCGGTGGCGCGGGTGCGCTCGTCGGAGCTGATGCGCTCCAGATTGACGATCATGGTCTGCGCGATGCGCGCCTTCTCTGTCGCCTCGCGCGCGGCGATCTCCGCCTGCTCGATCGCGCGGGTGCGTTCGATCTCGCGGCGGCGTGTCTCCTCGTCATTGGCGATGCGCGCATCGGAGACGACGCGGTCCTGCTGAATCCTGGCCTTCTCCACCGCCTCGCGCGCGGCGATCTCGGCTTCCTCGATGGTGCGGGTCCGCTCGATATCGCGTTGGCGCACCTCGCGCTCAGATTCGATGCGCGCGGCGTCGATCGCGCGCTGGTTGGCGATCCGCGCCTTCTCGATGTCCTCGCGCGCCAGCAGCTCCCTCTCTTCGACGGCACGCGTCCGCTCGATCTCGCGCTGCCGCGTGTCGCGCTCGGCCGCGATTCGGGCCTCGGCAATCGTCAGCTCGTTGGCGATGCGCGCCTTCTCGATCGTCTCGCGCGCCTGGATCTGCGCCTGCTCGGCCTCGGTCTCGCGCAGCGCCCGTTCGCGCGCGACTTCGGTCCGCTGCAGCGCACGGCGCATCTCGATGTCGCGCTCCTGCTCCAGCCGCGCCGTCTCGCTCTCGCGCTCGATTTCGAGCGCCTCGCGCTCGGCTTCGAGGTTGCGGGTGCGGATCTTGATCATCGAGTCCTGCTCGATGTCGTTGCGCAGCTTGCGCTTGCTCTCGATGTCCTCCATCAGCCGCGTCAGGCCCTCGGCATCGAACCGGTTCGACGGATTGAAGAATTCGAGATCTGTCTGGTCCAAATCGGTGATCGCCACCGATTCCAGCTCCAGGCCGTTCTGGGCCAGCGCCTCGGCCGCGGCCGCCTTGAGACGGGACACGTAGTCACCGCGCTGCTCGTGCATCTGCTCCATGGTCATTTCAGCGGCAACCGAGCGCATGGCCGAGATGAACTTGCCGGACAGCAGCGCATGCAGCCGCTCCGGCTCGAGGGTGCGACGGCCGAGCGTCGCCGCCGCGATCGACACCGCCTCGCGCGTCGGCTGGACACGAACGTAGAAGTCGGCCTCGACGTCGACCCGCATGCGGTCGCGCGTGATGACGGCGTCCTGCCGCGCGCGCGTGATACCCATCGGCAGCACGTTCATGTTCACCGGCGTATAGTCGTGAATGAAGGGCAGCACGAAGGCGCCGCCATTGATCACGACGCGCTCCCCGAGGAAGCCCGTGCGGACGAAGGACACCTCCTTCGAGGAGCGGTGATACAGCCAGTTGACGATGTAGACCGCGACCACGATGACGATGATCGCAATGATCAGCCAAAGAATCAGCTCACCGATCAGAGCCCCGGACATCTCATTTCTCCCTCAGTCTCTCGTCCGGCGAATGCGGCGCCTCAGCGCCGCTGCTGCCGGATCTCGTGTTGTCGCCTCAGACGCGGCGTGGCCGCGCGCTGATTGCCTTGAAATGTCGTACCTGCTCCGTCAGTGCGCGCTCCACCGGCAGCCGCTCCATCGAGGAGGCGCCGTAGAAGCCATGGCAGTTCTTGGTGTGCTTCATGATGAAGTCGGCGTCGGACGGCTCCGCGATCGGGCCGCCATGCGCCAGAACTAGAATCTCGGGGTTGACACTGAGCGCGGCCGAGGCCCAGCTGTCGATCAGGCCGGGACAGTCTTCGAGCTTGGGCGCGGTCTGCGCGCCGATCGAGCCGCCGGTTGTCAGACCGAGATGGCAGACGATGATGTCCGCACCCGCGATCGCCATGCCCGCGGCCTGGGCTTCATTGAAGACGTAAGGCGTCGTCAGCAGGTCCTTGTCATGCGCGCGCCCGATCATGTCGATCTCCAGCGCGTAGGAAATGCCCGTCTCCTCGAGATTGGCGCGGAAAGTGCCGTCGATCAGGCCGACGGTCGGGAAGTTCTGCACACCGGAGAAGCCGAGCGCCTTCAGCTCATCGAGGAACACATCCATGTCGCGGAACGGGTCGGTGCCGTTGACGCCCGCGAGCACCGGGGTCGACTTCACCACCGGCAGCACCTCGCTGGCCATCTCGACCACGATGGCATTGGCGTCGCCATAGGCCATCAGTCCGGCGAGCGAGCCGCGGCCGGCCATGCGATAACGGCCGGAATTGTAGATCACGATCAGGTCGATGCCGCCGGCCTCCTCGCATTTGGCCGACAGGCCGGTGCCGGCGCCGCCGCCGATGATCGGCACGCCACGGCGCACCATGTCGCGAAACTTCTTCAGCAGCGGTGCGCGCTCATATCTCGGCATGACCATCACCTCGCCTGTCTGCGCCGCGCCGGCAGCCGCCCGAGCATCGGCCGGATGGCGCCGACGACCACTGCTGCGAACTCATTGTCGTTGATGTGATGCGGCACGCGGATCAGGCGCCGGCTCGAGGTCTGCCGTACGGTCTGCTCGAGACTGCGGAACAGCGCCTCATCCGCCTCGCGATCGAAGAACGGCTGCCCGGGCGCATCGAGCGCGGAGACGCCCTTTTCCGGCAGGAGAAACCGGACCGATCCATCCATGCGATTGAGCCGCTCGCCGATCCAGCGCCCCATCTGCGCGTTCTCCGCGGCCGTCGTCCGCATCAGCGTGACCTGCGGATTGTGCACGTGGAATTTGCGGCCGCGGTAGCGCTCGGGAATGGTCTCGGGCGCGCCGAAATTCACCATGTCGAGCGCGCCGACCGAGCCGACATAGGGCACGCGGCTGCGGATGATCGCGCCGAAGCGATCCTCGGTTGCCGGAAACACACCGCCCATCAGCAGGTCGCAGACCTCGGTCGTGGTGAGATCGATCACGCCGGCGAGCATGCCGGAATCGACCAGCTTCTCCATCGAACGGCCGCCGACGCCGGTGGCGTGGAAGACGAGGCACTCGTAGTCATCGCGCAGCTCGGCCGTGAGCTTCTGCACCGCCGGCGTGGTCACGCCGAACATGGTGATGCCGATCGCGGGACGTTGCGGTCGGGTGCTGTCAGCGACAGCGGACTGCCGCTCGCGGGCCATCACCATGCCGGCTAGCGCATGCGCGCCATTGCTCAGCACCGCGCGCGAAATCGAATTGAGACCCTGAACGTCGGTGACCGAGTACATCATCGCGATGTCGGCCGGCCCGACATAGGCGCCGACGTCACCGGATGCGACAGAGGAGATGATCAGCTTGGGCACACCGACGGGGAGCTCGCGCATGCCCGGCGCGACCAGCGACGTTCCGCCGGAGCCGCCCGCCGAGATGATACCTGCGACATTGTCCTGCCGGCGCAGCCAGCGCCCGAACGCATCCGCCATCGCGGTGACGGATGCGCCGCGATCGGCACCGAACACGGCGGGACCGCCGCGCGGATGATTGAGTGCGATCTCCTGGGCCGAGACGTCGCAGCTCGTATGGCGTCCGCTGGTGGAGACGTCGACCAGCCGGGTGCGCAGCCCGTGGCTCGCGACGAGATCGCGGATGAAGCGCAGTTCGTCACCCTTGGTGTCGAGCGTGCCGGCGACGATCACCGCGGGCGGACCTGACGTGATCGGCGCGGCGCGCTCACGGCCCTGGCGCGCGGCCTCGTCAAGTCGGCTGACGCTGGTGGAGAGCGTGCGCGCCTTGGCCTCGATCTGCGCGATCGGCACCGGCTGCGACCAGCGCGTCGGCAGCACGGGATTAGAGACGTAAACCTTTACGGGCGCAGCTTTCGGCGTCGTTGATGCCGCCGCACGTGCGGCGGGCCTCTCCTGAACTTCGCCCGTCCCGAGATCGGTCTCGTCGCCGGCATGCTGGCCGACACCGAGCAGGCGCTGCTGCAGTTCGCGGTCGGCGGCGAGCCGGGCCGAGTCGATGATACGGTTGATGCGGCCATTGACCATGATCGCGACGCGGGACGAGATCGCGGTCGCAACGCCGATGTTCTGCTCGATCACGAGCACCGCCATGTCGCCGTCCTGGCTGAGCCGGATCAGCATCTCCTCGACCTGGGCGACGATGACCGGCGCCAAGCCCTCTGTCGGCTCATCCATGATCAGGAGCTGCGGATTGGTCAGCAGCGCGCGCGAGATCGCCAGCATCTGCTGCTCGCCGCCCGACAACTGGCCGCCGCCATTGTTGCGGCGCTCGGCGAGCCGCGGAAATGTTTCGTAGACGCGCTCGACGGTCCAGGCGCCGCGGCGCAGGCCGGCGGCGAGTCGCAGATGCTCGTCGACGCTGAGCGAGCGCCACAGACGCCGCCCCTGCGGCACATAGCCGACGCCGAGCCGCGCGATGCGCGCCGGATTGAGCCCGGTGATATCATTGCCGCGCAGACGCACCGTGCCGGCGGACGGCCGCAGCAGGCCCATGATGGCCTTGCACAGCGTCGTCTTGCCCATGCCGTTGCGGCCGACCAGCGAGAAGACGCCGCTGTCGAGCCGGAGATCGACGCCCTGCAGCGCATGCGAATGGCCGTAGTACACGTCGAGGCCGCGGACCTCGAGCGCAGGCGCGGAGCGGCGGACGTCATTCATGGCCGCCTCCGAGATAGAGCTCCTGCACCTCCGGATCGGATTCGATCTCCTGCGGTGCGCCTTCCTTGAAGATGCGGCCGTTGTGCATCATCGTCACGCTCTCGACGACGCGCAGCGCCACGTCCATGTCGTGCTCGATGATGATGTAACCGATGTGCGGCGGCAGCGACGTCAGGATCTCGACCAGCTCGCGCCGCTCGGTCGGCGACAGACCCGCCGCCGGCTCGTCGAACAGGATGAATCGGGGCGCGCCGGCCAGCGCCAGCGCGATCTCGAGCTGCCGCTGCTGGCCATGGGCGAGCTCCGAAACCAGTTGATCACGCACGGACGTCAGATGCACGGCCTCGATCAGGCGCTCGGCCGCCTGCATCAGGGCGTCATTGGCGCTGGGACGCAGCATCGAGAAGCGCGCTCGCGAGACGCCACGGCATGCCAGATAGACATTGTCGCGCACCGACAGGCCGAGGAACAGCGCCGAGATCTGGTAGGTGCGGCGCAGCCCGCGGCGGATCCGCTCGTAGGGCGGAAAGGCGGTGATGTCCTCGCCGAAGAAGCGGATCGTGCCTGAGGTCGGCAGGAAGTCGCCGGTCACGCAGTTGAACAGGGTGGTCTTGCCGGCGCCGTTCGAGCCGAGCACCGCGCGCCGCTCGCCGGGCCGCACCGTGATCGTGATGTCGGTCAGCGCGGCGAGCGCACCGAACATCCGCGTGACACCGCGCAATTCGAGGGCTGCAGTCGAGCCGAGCGCCGAGAGCCGGTCAGCGACCCTATCCATGGCCGTGACCTCCGGGGCGCGACCTCGGCTCCGATGCCCCGCTGCGACGGCGCCACCGCTCATAGAGCCCGATGACGCCGTCGGAGGACCAGAACACGATAGCGAGAAAGCCGAGCCCGATCAGCAGCCGGAACCGGTTGCCGTCGAGCCCGACCTTCACCAGGAAGTCGAGCGCGAAGGTGCGCAGGATGACGAAGATGAAGGCGCCGATATAGGGCCCAACCGGCCGGGTAATGCCGCCGACGACGGCGACGATGAGAATGTCGATGCAGCGCTCGACCGCGACAGATCCGGGCGAGATCTGCCGATAGTTCCAGACCTGCAGCACGCCACCCATGCCGGCGATCAGGGCCGCGAACGCATAGGCGGCGATGCGATGTGCATTGACGTTGAAGCCGAGCGCGGCCATGCGTCTGGGATTGTCGCGCACACCCTGCAGCGCCAGGCCGAACGGCGCGCGCGACAGATAGAGCACAGCGAAATAGCCCAGTGCGGCCACCGCCAGCGTCAGGTAATAGAACGCGACGTCCATGCGCCAATCGACGCCGAGAAAATGCGGCGTGGCGATCGTGTTGATGCCGGTGTGGCCGTTGAATATCGCCCAGTTCTGATTGGTGAAATAATAGAACGCCGCGCCGATCGCGAGCGTGATCATGATGGTGTAGATGCCCTCGGTGCGTACCGCCAGCGCGCCGCCCAGCGTGCCGAACAGCACCGCGAGCACCAGGGCCATCGGCGTCGCCAACCACCACGGCCATCCGAGGCTGATATTGGCGTTGCCGCTGACGCCGAACACGGCGACCATGTAGCCGGCAAAGCCCGCGATCGTCAGCTGCATCAGGCTGACCATGCCGCCATAGCCGGCGAGGAACATCAGGCTCAACGCGATGGTGCCGAGGATCAGGGTCGTGCCGAAGATCTCGATCAGGAAGAAGCCGTTGGCGATCAGCGGCATGATCAGCAGCAGCGCGGAGACCGCCCAGGCCCAGGGCTGCTCGGTGGCCGACCATGCGGCCGGCTGCCGTGCGGCGCCGCCTGCCAGCATGCTCTCCCGCGCACGTGCCTCCTGGATCAGCGACATCTCATCGCCTCGCCAGGAGGCCCTGGGGCCGCAGCGCGAGCACCAGCACCATGATCAGGAAGGTCACGACGATCGCATAGGTCGGGATGTAGACCGAGCCGAGCTGCTCGGCGAGCCCAATGATCAGCGCGCCGAGCGCGGCTCCCGGGATCGATCCCATGCCGCCGACGATGACGACGACCAGCGAGGCCAGCAAAAAGCGCGTGTCCTCGCCGGGTGAGATCGACTGGAAGGTTCCGCCGACCACGCCGGCAATGCCGGCCAGCCCCGCGCCCAGTGCGAACACCAGCACGAAGACGAGCTGAATCTGCACACCGGTCGCCGCCAGGATCTCGCGATCATCCACGCCGGCGCGCACGATCATGCCGACGCGGGTGCGGTTGAGCGCGAGCCACATCGCGACGCCGATCACGACGGAGCCGCAGAAGATCACCAGCCGCACCAGCGGATACTGCAGGAACACAGCCTCGCCCGACGATTTCATCGCCGTCATCAGCGGCAGCTGTACCGGCCCGATCAGCCAGGCTGGCGTCTGGATCTGATAGAAGTCGCCGCCGAACGCCCACAGCATCAGATCGGCGAACACGATCGAGAGGCCGATCGTCACCATGGTCTGGCGCAGGTCCTGGCCCTCCATGCGACGAAAGACGAGCAGCTGCAGGAGAACGCCGATGGCCGCGACGAGGATGAAGGCGGCGACGAAGGCGAGGATCCATGACCCGGTCGCGGCGGACACGCCGTAGCCCACATAGCCGCCGAGCAGATAGAGCGAGCCGTGCGCAAGGTTGACGTTTCGCATCAAGCCGAAGATCAACGTGAACCCGCTCGCGACCAGGAAATACAGTCCGCCCAGCGTGATGCCATTGAACACCGCACTCAGGAACACCTTCTTGCGGCCGATCGCCTCCTCGAGCCCCGGCGGCCAGACGGCGAAGATCAGCCACGCCAGCAGCGCCAAGGCGAGAAGAACAATGAGGGACCAGATCGGGTGACGCTCGATGAAGCGGCTCATCAGCCCGCCCTCACGACAAGAGGGACGGATCCGTCGTCACAGCGGAAAGGTGCATTCAGCCGAAGATCGCCGGGTCTGCCGGCCATCGCTCGTCCTCCCTCGTCGGATCCTTTTGCGGATCACGTTGCCCAGAGTGTAGCGGCAGACGAGAGTGCGCACTTGATCGACAGTCTCTTTTCGCGCGACGCGCAGCAGCACGTCAGGCGCGCAGCACCTTTGCAGCGCGGCGATAGTCGGTCGGCGCCATGCCGACATTGCCGGCGAAGAAGCGCGTGAAGCCGCTCTGGGAGGTGAATCCGAGATCGAAGCCGATGTCGGCAATCGGTGCTTCCGTTGCCACGACGGCATCGAGCGCCCGCTCCATCAGCAGCGTATTCAGATAGAGATTGGGCGTCACTCCGGTCTGGCTGCGGAACAGCCGATAGAAATGCGGCCGCGATAGTCCGGATTCGCGGGCGATGTGATCGAGCTCGATCTCGGCGCACGGACTGTCCGACATCAGCTTGATGCACTTGCGAACACGAAAATCCGTCACTTCCGCGCATGGCCGCTCGGGCATCTGCTCCGAAACGCGCCAGCTTTCCTCGTAGCAACTGTCGATCAGCTGCCGCAGCTCGCCGTCGAGGCAACCGAGCGATGGCGCGCCACATACCAACGCTGCGGCGCGGCGAATGCAGCGGTCGAGCGCGGCGGTCCGCCGGAAGCAGGTACGACCAAACCGCAGGCCCTGCTCGCGCGCGGCCGACGGCATGAACCACTCCGCATTGACGTAGAGCACGAAGAAGATGGCGCCGTTGCCGACATCGTTCGGCAGGAAGTTGTGCGGTTCCCACGGATTGACCGCGACGATCCAGTTCTCGCCGATCTGATAATGCTGATCGCAGACGTCAATATCGGCCGGCGTGCCGCCAACGTGAAAGATCAGATGTCCCTCTCGATGGGCATGCACATTGAATGGCCGATTGAGCTGATAAACCGTCGCACGGCCGAAGCGAGCATGAAAGACGGCGAGCGCCCTACTCATCACTTCCTCACCGAAATGGTTCTTATTGTTCGTCAGCGTCGATCATTGCTTGGCAGAACGCAAGGGACGCGACGACGCGGCCCGAGCCCGCTCGAGCCGCGTCGCCCTCTGCAGAAAGGTCAGTACTTCTTACATTCAGGCACGGTGCGGCTCGGCAGGCCGATCTTGGCGAAGGTGGCGGCATCATATCCCAGCGTCTGGTTGACGTCGGGAATCACCTTCACCACCTTGCTGAACAGCGCGCCCTTGCCGTCGTCGACGACCTCGGTGACGAAGTTGGTGCCGATGGCCTGGCGGTTGGCGTCGAGCTTGATCTTGCCGTTGGGGGCATCGATCTCGATCTTCGCCAGCGCCGCCTTGAGCTTGGCCTGGTTGTTCGACAGATCGCCATTGACCTCGCGCAGCGCCAGGATCAACGCCATGGTCGAGCCATAGTAGTTGGTGGCAAGCAGCGACGGGCTCGGGAAGCGCTTCTCCGGCGGGAACGAGTCCTGATAGGCCTTCACGAACTTCTGCCAGCGCGGATCCTCCCAGGTATCGGCCTGACCCGACGCCGCAATCGTACCGATCAGGGCGTTCTTGGCATTTCCCTTGGACGACAGGATGGTCTGGTCGATCATGATCGAGCCGCCCATCAGGTGCGCCTTGCCGCCGGCCTGCTGATACTGGTTGAGGAAGTTGACGGCATCGGCGCCGCCGAGACCGAGATAGATCGCATCGACATCATCGGGCAGCGCCGCAATCACCGACGCGAAATCCTTGGTGCCGAGCGGGACCCATTGCCGGCTGGTGATCTTGCCGCCCAGGCCGCAGAACTCCAGCGCCAGGCCGAACACCTGGGTGTAGATGAAGGAATAGTCTTCGCCGACGGTCGCGATCTTGCGATAGCCCTTGGTCTCGTAGGCATATTTGCCGAGGCCGACCTGCCATTGGGCGCCGTCCATGTTGAAGCGGAAGAAGTTCGGCGCGGGATCGACATAGGTCGTCTCCTGCGCACCGGACGCCGCGTTCACGAAGGTCAGCTCAGGGTGCGTCTTGGCGAAGTTCTTGACGGCGATGCCCTCGTCGCCCGACAGCGGCGACAGCAGGATCTGTACCTTGTCCTGCTCGATCAGCTTGCGCACGGCACGGACGGCCGAGTCCGGCGTGGCGTCGGTCGACGCGACGACGAATTCCAGCTCCTTGTCGCCGACCTTCTTGCCGAGCACGTTCAACGCGGTGACATGTCCGCGCATCCCGTCCTCACCGAGCACGGTATAGGTGCCCTCCAGCGTCGCCGTGACGCCGACCTTGATCTTTTCCTGCGCGAATGCCGTGCCGGACAGCAAAAGCGCCGTGAACACGGCGATACCTACACTTCGCATGTGCATCGAACTCCTCCCTTGTCGCCCATTGCCGGGGCACACGAGCGTGTGCCGGCCACTGTTTTTCTGGCCATGTTGGCAGCGGACCTTCCCGGCGCCTCGCGTCATCTCTGACGAGCGACGGTCAGTCCCCATCGACCGCGGAGGCTACCGGATGAGCCGAGCGCGCGTGCAACCCGCCTGGCCTCGACCTTGACGACGAGTCTCATTTTCCATGATGCGACGCGATAAGGGCGTGATGCATTCCGCGTGCGTCGCGGTCCCGTCAGGCCCCGGTAGGCGTGGTCGGCGACCTCGCCCCGCTGCAGAGCCCGAGCAACTCAACTGCCTCGGCCCGGCTCCCTCGGATTCGTCTTGGCGTTCAGTCGTCGCGATCGTACCGTCACCCGGGAGCGACGGATGCGCCGCTTCCGGAATTCCAACCCGCACATGACGATATCGATGCTTTCATTCGGGCGCCGAACGCGGCGCCCGTGGAACGCGAGCCATTTCTCGACCTGCCGCACGACCACGCGGCCGAGGTCCAGCCGCCGCACCAGCTCTTCACGCGTATGCAGCGAGGCGATGTCGACGATGTAGTCGAGCCGCTCCGACATGGTCCGGCCGACGAGCCGCGCGTATTCACTCGATACCAGCAAGGTTACGACCCGCTCAGGCAGATGCGGCTCACCCATTTCCAATCCTGCACTCCACCGTGCCCGCCGGCCGACCCGAAAGGTCGGCAATCCGGCAAATGCAGGCACGGCGCCCCCCGATCACAATTCGACCGAGACACGCCAGGGACGGCCCGGTCGCCGCGACGATACCCTTTCGCCTCATTCCACGACGCCGCGCGCGGCGCGCTCATCGTCGCTCTGCACTCGACTTTCCATCACGAGTACACGCGCTCCGCCCGGTCGTGAGACGCCGCTGCATCCTGCTCTCTCGCCGTTGTCGACACGAGCGACTTCGTGATCTCTTGAGCCCGCATCGGCAGCACCGAGAGCAGCGTGTCGCTCAGGCCGTGCGAGGTTTCGGCACAGCCTTGGACATAGACTTGTGGACAAAACGCCGGGCTCGTCTGCAGACGATAGTCGCGATCGAGCGACGCCGACTCGATGTAGCGGCTGATCGGATCGAGACACGCCGGGACCGGAGATCGCTCGTAGCCGGTGGCGAGCACGACGGCATCGTACACTGCCCGGCGGCGGACCTCCTCGTCCTTGTTGACGAACTCGAGCTCTATCCCCTCCGGGACGGCATGAGCTGCGACGATCTCGCTACGCGGATGGAGCGTCAGCTTCCGAGCCCCGGCGACACGCTGTTGGTACGTCATCCGGTAGAGCTGATCGAGCAGGTCGGGGTCGACCACCGCATAATTGGTATTGCGGAAGCTGCGGACGATTTTCTCGCGCTGGCTGTCGGACCGCGAATGGAAATAATCGGTGTAGTCCGGGTTGAAGATCTCGTTCACGAACGGGCTGCTATCGGCCGGCTTGAGGGCGTGCCCGCGGAAGACCAGATCGATGTGGGCGTCGGGAACCCGTTCGCTGAGATCGAGCGTGACTTCAGCCGCACTTTGCCCGCCGCCGACGACCGCCACCCGCGGCGACCGGCCGTTCGATCCTGTCGCGAGCGACGAGCCGAGATAGCCGCTGGTGTGCACGACCCGCGGATCCATCGCGACCGCTCGAAATACCGACGGGATATGCGGCACGCCGCCGACGGCGGCCACGAGGTGCCGCGTGACGCGTGACCGTTCTTTCCCGTCAACCATGCGCGTGAGCACGCGAAGCGCGGTGACGGACTGGCCGGCGTGCACGGGCTCGACAGCCTCGACCGTCTCTCCATACGCAACCATGCCGCTGAACTGACCGGCGGCCCAACGGAGGTAGTCGTTGAACTCGATCCGGCTCGGATAGAACGTCTTGCAGTTGGTGAAGTCGAGCAGCCGCCCGGATTTGTGCAGGTAGTTGACGAAGGTGAACGGACTGGTCGGATCGCGAAGCGATACGAGGTCCTTGAGGAAGGATATCTGCATGTTGCTGCCGGGCAGCAGCATGCCGCCATGCCACTTGAAGTCCTGCTGCTTCTCCAGGAAAAGGGACCGGCATTTCAAGCGCTGCTGTCTCGCGCAATCGTCGAGCGCGATCGCCAGTGCGAGGTTCGATGGCCCGAAGCCAATGCCGACGACATCATAGTCAGGGGCAGGATGATACGACATGGTGATGCTCCGTCCGCGCTAGGCTTCTGTGGGTGCTTCATTGGTCGCCGGCTGCCACAGCCGGTCGCCGAAGAAGCGCTCGCGCAGCAACATGACCAGGGTTGCCCGCTTGTGTGGGAAATCGAAGTTCTTGAGCCGGGCAAACCCAGCCAGATCCAGGTTGCGCAGCTGCTGCGAATGCGCCGCCGCCGGCTCGCCGACGATACGCTCGGTGCGGCAATCGTCGAGGAACATGTAGTGCATGAGCGAGGGAAGCCAGGCCGTGATGAAGCGGCGGCCCCGGAAGCCGTCCTCGCCAACGATCACGTGCCAGCCGCGATCATAGTCCGCCGCATCGTAGAACGGCGCGATGCGATTTTCCTTCGCCCAATAGAGCTCGAAATAGCCGAACGGCTGATCACCGAAGGAGCCGATCAGCGGCACCATGTGCGGGTCCGACATGATCCGCGACAGATACTGTCGGTGCTTGTCGATGTTCCCCGCTTCGTTCCAGAACGAGTCCACCCGCGGATCGTTGAGCCAGCGGTGGACCAGCGGGAGATCGTGAGCGATGTCGACGACGCGAAAACTGACGACGTCGGACAGCCAGGGGATGAAGCGGGCGTAGACGGTGCCGACCGGCTTGGGCGGCCGCCGCGGATGGCGCCTGCCGTCGGTCATCGCGTAGGACAGTGGAAACGCCGGGCTTGCGGCGTCCGTCAGCCAGTTATCGCGAAGCTGCATCACCATGTCCGGATACAACGCCAGCCTGCCGTCGGTCACGACCGCAACGCCGTGTTTCGCCAAGGCCGATGCTGCTGCCGGGTTGTCGTCAAGCGTGATGACGAGCCTCTCGAGCGACGGCGCCCAGCCGAAGACCGCTTCGGCCATTGCCACCACTCCGCGCGACACCCGGCGCCAATCATCGATCCCGTCGTGCACGATCAGACGCGTCAGTTCGCCATCCGGCCGAAGCGACAGCAATGGCGCGCCGTCCGCGATCACCCGGAGCCCGTCATCGTCGCGAACGACCGACATTGTCGCATCGGTTGCGACAGGGAATGTCCGGACACTACCCCTAACGCTCGCAGTCGCGCTCATGCGAACTCCTTCCCTCTCATTGATCTGCACGGGCGCCATCTCTGTCCACTCCCGCTCAGGATGTAGATCGGCCGGCATGAAGAAGACAACAAAGTCTGTAGCGCTGCCTTTAGATTAACTACAGAGATGCCGCTCACGGATTCGATGCTCCAAGCGACGGAGCGGGCTCCTGCATAACGGTCGTGAGCGTGCGTTGCCTTTGTGCCGGCTCGCGGCGTTCAGCGGCGTCGCTGGCGTCAATCCGACCGTCGCGCAGGCGCACGATCCGATCGGCGCAGTGGAAGTAGCGATCGTCGTGTGAGATCACGATGATCGTCTTGCCCAGACGTTTGAGGTCGGCGAGCAGCTCGGTGTAGAAGATTTGACGGAACGCCGGGTCCTGGTCGGCCGCCCATTCGTCGAACACCAGCACCGGCCGTCCCTCGATCCAGGCATTGATCAGGGCGAGCCGCTTGCGCTGGCCCGTCGACAGGTCGGTGGTGGAGAATGCGCCGCCATCGATCGAAACCTTGTGGGCGAGCTCGAGACGGTCGAGATAGCGCTGCGCGAGCTCCGGCCGCTGACTGCTCTGCTGCGCCAAGGTGTCGAACAGGAAATAGTCCGAGAATATTGTGGTGAAGAGCTGCCGATAATCGTCGCGGGTCTCGTTGACGACCGGGCTGCCGTCGCGCAGCAGCACGCCGCGGTCGGGCACATAGAGTCCAAGCAGCAGCTTGATCAGCGTCGTCTTGCCGCTGCCGTTTTCACCGACGATGAAGACGATCTCGCCGCGGCGAATGCGAAGGTCGATCGGTCCGATGGTGAAGGGGCGTTCGGACGACGACGCCGGGAAGGCGTAGGAGACGCCGCGCAGTTCGATCGATTCGATCTGGTCGGCGGTTCGATCCTGCGGATCATCGAGCAGTTCCGCCTCTGCGGCGGTGAAACGGTCCGACAGCTCGGCGATCCGGCGCATCGCGACCTGCGCGCGGCCGAGCGACGGCAGCATGCCAATCAACTGGTCGATCGGTCCGCGCATGAACAGCAGCACCAGAACGAAGCCGCTGGACACCGAGGCCGGGCTGTCGGGCCACAGCAGTGGACGCAGCACCAGAGCGGTCCCGATCACCAGGAACAGGAGAACCGTCCCGAGCGCACGCGCCGTCACGAGCAGATTGATGGCCTTGATCTGCACGTTGCCGATCCGGTCGACCGTCCGCCCGATCAGATCGACATGGACGTGGCGCCGGCGCGGGCGATGCAGGCGCAACTCCTTGGCGCCTTCGGAGATCGCGCGGTAATGCTTCTGCAGGTCGTCTTCGTATTGGCGCGCGAGAGTGAAGCCCATCATTCCGCGCTTGCGGGCGAGATAATGGACGAACGACCCGAGCGCGATCAAGGCTGCCGTGACCAGGAACAGCGGCCACGATAGCACCGCCAAGTAGATCAGGCAGCCGGCGACGATGACGCCCGACACCAGGAAGGCCGGAAAGAAGAACGCGAAATCGCTGATGGCGTCGACATCCTTGGTCAGGACCGGGATGAGGCGGTGCGACCGATAGGATTCGAGCTGGTCGATCGGCGCCATCAGGATCTTGGCGGCCAGCGACTTGCGCAACGAGGCCACGATCCGCTGGCCGACGACATTCGCGCTGATGTCAGAGCCGACCGACCCGATCACGATCAGAATGCAGAGACCCGCGAACGAGGCGACGAGGCCACCGACGTCGCCTGCCCCTGCGTAGAGGCCGCGGTTCGCCACGGCGAGCAGGCCCGCAACGCTGGCGCCGCCGAGGAGACCGAGCAGAATGGCTGCGGCGAGCAGCAGCCAATAGGGCCGCAGCAGGCTTCCGACGCTGGCAACGCCTGGATTGGATGGCGTCATCATGGATTGCCGGCTCCCATTCGCGTGGCGAAGACAGCGGCGAGCTTGGCGCCGATGTCGGCGCGGGCGTGCAAAGCGTCCGGAACCACGTTGCCCATGCGCAGGAACTCGTGGATCATGCCGGGATAGACCTTCAGATCCACGGCGGCGCCGGCCGCGCGCAAGCGTGCGGCATAGGCCCTTCCCTCGTCCGCCAGCGGATCGAACTCGGGGAGCACGATCAGCGCGGGCGCGACGCGCGTGAGATCGGACGCGGCCAGCGGCGCAAATCGCCAGTCGTGGCGATCGGCGTCATGGCGGAGATAGTGGTCGAAGAACCAGTCCACGGTCTCGCGCTCAAGCAGATAACCCGAACCGTATTTCTCGTAGGAGTCCGAGACCTGCTGCGGGCTGAGCCCGGGATAGGCGAGGACCTGAAGGACAGGCTGCGGTAAGGCCCGGTCGTCGCGCGCGGCGATCGCCAGCGCCGCGGCCAGCGTGCCCCCCGCACTGTCGCCGCCGATCGCGACCCGCCGCGGGTCGAGGCCAAGTGCAGGCCCCTCGCGCCCGATCCAGGCGAGGGCATCGACGCAGTCCTCGAATGCCGTCGGAAACCGGTGCTCCGGCGCCAGCCGGTAGGCGATCGACAGCACTGCCGCGCCGCTGTCATCGGCAAGGCCCCGGCACAACGGCTGGTGCGAGTCGAGGCTGCCGACGACGAAGCCGCCGCCATGCATGTAGAGCAGCACGGGCATCGGATCGGCGACGTCCAACGGCCGCGCTGCATAGAGGCGCCCGGCGATCTCCGTCGCGTCGCGCATCGGCAGCGCAAGCTGCCTCTCGAAGGCGAGCGGCGGCGGATCGACATCCAGCAGCGGCGAGGAGGCGTCGAAATCGGCACGCGCCTGCGCTGGCGTCAGTTGCGGAAACGGAATGCGCGCGCCCGATTCCGTTCCGAGCTGGATCATCTCGAGCAGTGCCGCGATATCAGGATGAAGGCCCATGGTCACCTCATTCAGCCGGTTCCGGCTGCAGAGCCGGTGATGTCTGCGCCGCCTGGTCCGGCTCCAGCCACACGCCGAGCGCCGCCAGGAAGGATTCGTTGCCAAGGATCGAGAAGTGGTCGTCGCCGACCACGCCCAAATCTGCCGCCTGCGGCAGTCCCGCCGCGAGCCGATCGCGCTGTCGAAGCCGGCCGGAGGTCCACCAGCAGCCGGGCGCTGCAACGAGATCGGCCGGCCATTCGGCCGCCCGAGCCAGTTGCGCGAGGTGGCGCCCGACCCTGAAGGCCGAGACGATGTCGTCGACGCCGAGAAGACCGTCGCGCGGCTGCAGCGGCGCCGTGCCGATTGCATCGACGACCAGGCGCCGGATCACCTCGTCCGTCACCGGCGCATCGCAGGAACGAATCGCCGTCACCTGCGACGCAATGGCTGAAGGCTGCACGCCCGGCGCCGCGACCGGCAGCAGCGTCAGCAAGTCGTCGGTCCAATGCCGCCCGGGCGACGGCTGCTCGTCACCATGCGGAACGAAGCTGTCGATCAGCGCCAGGCGCTCGACCCGCTCGCCGCGCCGCTCAAGTTCGGCAGCAACCAGGCACGCGACCAGTCCGCCAAGCGACCAGCCAATCAGATGATAGGGTCCCTTGCTTTGCTTCCGCGCGATCTCATCGACATAGTCCACGGCCATTGCCGCCAGCGACTCGTCGGTGAAGGACGGTTCGATCAGCATCCGGCACTGCAGTCCGATCAGTTGCCTCCGTCCCTCCAGGCGCCGCGCCAGCGGCGCGTAGTCGAACACCGTGCCGAAGCCGCCGTGAAGACAGAACACCGGCGGCGTGCCATCGATCGGCGAACTCAAGGGCAGCAGCGCCGACGGCCGCATGGATGATGCTGCGGGCGTGCCGAGCAAGGCGCGAATGGTCGGCTTCTGGAGAAGATCCCGCAGCTTGATCTCGCCATCGAGGATCGGGGCACGGCGAAGGCGCGCGATCACATTGAGGCTCAGGATCGAGTTGCCGCCGAGCTCGAAGAAGTTGTCGGTGACGCCGACTTGCGCAACACCGAGGATCTCCGCCCACAGCTTCGCCATCGCGACCTCGGCGGGACTTTCCGGGGCGATGAACGCGCGCCCGGCTGCGATATCAGGCGCGGGCAACGCCTTGCGATCGACCTTGCCGCTCGACAGCGTCGGCAGACGCTCGAGCACGATGATGCGGGATGGAATCATGTAGGCCGGCAAAGTCCGGCGCAGCGCGGCAGTCAGCGTTGCAGACAGCCGCTCGGCCGCAGCCGCGGCGGCGTCGCCTGGCGCCCGTGGCGCCACATAGGCCACGAGCTGATTTCCTCCCGCACCCACCACGGCGAGCACGGCAGCCTGCGCGACCGCTAGGTCGCTCAGCAGAGCCGATTGGATTTCGCCAAGCTCGATCCGGAAGCCGCTGACCTTGACCTGATCGTCGCTGCGTCCGAGATATTCGATCGTGCCGCTCGCATCCCATCGCGCAAGGTCGCCGGTGCGGTAGAGGCGTGCGCCCTCGTCCGCCGAAAATGGATCCGGCACGAAGCGTTCCGCCGTCATGCCTGGCTTGGCGTGGTACCCGCGCGCGAGCCCGAACCCGCCGATGTAGAGCTCGCCGGCTGCGCCTGCCGGAACGAGATTCAGCGAGCCATCGAGGATGTAGGCGGTGCGGCGGCCGACGGGAATGCCGATCGGCGCATAGGCCTTGTCGCACGCCGTGTTGCCGTCGACCTTCCACACGAGCGGTGTCACGACGGTCTCGGTCGGACCATAGCCGTTGATCAGGATCTGCGGCTTCAGCGTCCGCCTGACCTTGTCGAAGCCGGCCTTGGGCATCGCCTCGCCGCCGAACGAATACAGCCTCACGGGCGGCGGATTGCCGGCCTGCTCCACCCACTCTGCGACCTGCTGCAGATAGGCCGGCGGCAGGCCGATATGCGTGATCCGCTGCGCATGAAGCTCAGCGACGGTCTGTTCGGGCGTCCACAGCTCCGCATCGCGCATGACCAGCCGAGCGCCCTGCGACAGCACCGTGAGCCACCGCTCATGCGCGCCGTCGAAGGCCAGCGACAGGAAATGCAGCTCGCTTGCGTGCTCGTCGAGCTCGTAGAGCGCAGCGGTCGCTCGGCAATGCATCGCCAGCGGTCCATGCGCGACGGCGACGCCTTTCGGCCGCCCGGTCGAGCCGGACGTGTAGATCACGTAAGCGAGACTCTCCGGATGCAGGCGTGGATCCGGCACATGGTTCGGACCGCTGGCGGAATCGAACGAGGCCAGATCGATCGCCTGGACGCCTTCGATAACGGAGATGTCACGCGCGCCGGACAGCAGCATCCTCATCCCGGAGTCGCGCATCACATGAGCGATGCGGTCCGGCGGCAGCTCGGGATCGAGCGGGACATAGGCTCCGCCGGCCTTCAGCACGGCAAGCAGCGCGGCCATCGTCGCTTCGTTGCGCTCGACGACGACGCCGACGCGCTGGTCGGGCCCGAGCCCGGCCTCGACGAGGTGGAGCGCGATCCGGTTGGCGCGACGATCGAGCTCACCGTAGGACAGGTTCCGGCCGCCGATCGTCAGGGCGACACGTTCCGGATCGCGCTGTGCATGATCGCGGATCATCTCGTGGACGAATGGACGCATCGCGGCAGACGCCGCCCGGCCATTGCAGGCATCTGCGCGCTGCACATCCTGAGCGGTGGACGCATCGATCGCGCCAAGCCTGGCTTCCGGACCTCGTAGCATGGCCGCGAGCAGATGTTCGAATTGCGCCCTCACCTGCTCCGCCTGTTCCGGCGTGAAGTGGCTCGGCATATATGTGAATTCGACCTGCAGCGTATCCTCGACCATGACGGACAGGTCCATCGGATAGTTCGTGACGTCGACGTTGCGCAGCTCGCCGAATTGAAGCGAGCCGTCACCCTGCAGCAGGCCTCGGTCGACGGGATAGTTCTCGAACACGATGATGCTGTCGAACATTGTCTCGCCGGCACGTCCGGCCCAGCTCTGGATGTCGTAGAGCGGCGTTTGCTCGAAGTTGCGCATCGCCGCGTTGCGGTCCTGCATGGCGCGCAGCCAGTCACCGATCGTTGCGGCCGGCGAAGGCGTCTCGATCACGGGCAGCGTATTGATGAACAGGCCGATCATCTGCTCGGCCCCGTCGAGACCAGCCGGACGGCCGGCGACGGTGACCCCAAATGTAACGGTCTGCTGGCCGGTGTAGCGTTGCAGCAGCAGCGCCCAGACGCCCTGGATGAGCGTGTTCAGGGTGATGCGCTCGTGCCGGGCGAACGCCTTCAATGCCGCGGTCGCATCCTTGTCGAGCCGGGTGTAGCAGCGCCGGTGTCCGTGCGCGTCGTAGCGCCGCGCGCCGAAGGCATCGGCCAGTTGCGTCGGCTGGTCGAAGGCCGTGAGTTGTCCTCGCCAGAAGCGCTCGGCGGCCTGCGCGTCCTGGGCCAGCAGCCAGGCAACATAATCGCGATAGTGCGCCGATTGAGAGACGAGCGCACGCCCGGCATAGCGCTGCAGGATTTCACCGATGAAGCGGGCCGAGCTCCAGCCATCCATCAGGATATGATGGTAGGTCCAGATCAGGCGATGACGATCGTGGTCGAGCTGCAACAAGCGGACACGCTGCAGTGGCGGCACCGCGAGATCGAACTCGGCATCACGCTCCGCGGCCAGCGCTGACGACAGCCGCGCCTCATCGACAGATTGCCCACACCAGTCTTCCGTTGCGAACGGCACGCTGGCCGCGCGATGGACGGCCTGCAGCGGTGCGCCGGACAGCTCGCGCCAGAGAAATCCGGTACGCAGCATCGGATGACAGGCAGAGACCTCCTGCCACGCGGTGCGCAGCCGCTCGACGTCCAGCCCGCGGATCTCGACGCTGACTTGGTTGACATAGACGCCACTTCCGGCATCGCGCAGGCTATGGAACAGCATGCCCTGCTGCATCGGCGAGAGCGGGTAGACGTCCTCGATGCGGTCCCAGTCGACACCGAGCTGCGCGAGCTCCTCGCTCGTCAGCCCGGACAATGCGCCGCGCGCGCGAGTGATCGCGGGCTGGTCTTTCCGCGCCGCCACGCAGGCCGGCGCGAGCAGCTCGATCGTCTGCAGCCGGAACACGTCTCTCGGCTCCAGCTCGAGACCAGCCCGGCGTGCGCGACTGACCATCTGCAGCGAGATGATGGAGTCGCCGCCGAGCTCGAAGAAATTGTCGGTGACGCCGACGTCCGGCTGGTGCAGCAGCTCGGCCCAGATCGCAGCAAGTGCGGCCTCGGTCGGATTGCGTGGCGCGACGCGCTGTCCCTGCCCAAGCCGCGTATCGGGCAACGGCAACGCCTTGCGATCGATCTTGCCGTTCGGTGTCAGCGGCAGCCGCGGCAGCACCATCACGCGCGACGGCACCATGTAGTCCGGCAGCGTTGACGCGAGAGTCGCGCGCAGCTCGGCTCCGTCGAGCGCATCGTCGCCGCTGACATAGCCGACGAGCTGCCGGCCGCCGCCGAGCTCCTGCGCCACCACGACGCTGTCGCGCACGCCGGTCTGCGTGCGCAGCCGCGCCTCGATCTCGCCGAGCTCGATGCGGTGGCCGCGGATCTTCACCTGATGGTCGGCACGGCCGACATAGTCGAGCAAACCGTCGGCGCGCCACCGCGCCAGATCGCCGGTGCGGTACAGCCGCGCACCGGGATCGCCGAATGGATCGGGAATGAAGCGCTCGGCGCTGAGCGCCGCTCGCCGCCAATAGCCGCGGGCCAGGCCCTCGCCGCCGATGAAGAGCTCGCCTGTCACGCCGACGGGGGCGGGGTTGAGATCGCCGTCGAGCACGTGCAGCGTGGTGCTGCCGATCGGGCCGCCGAGGACAGGTGCGGGATCGCGTGCGTCGAGCCGATGGCGCGCCGACCACACCGTGGTTTCGGTCGGCCCGAACAGGTTCCAGGCCTCGCCTCCGAGCGCGAGCAGCCGAAGCGCCAGGTCGGGCGCCAGCGCCTCGCCGCCGCTCAGCAAGCGGCAGCCTTGAGGCAGCCAGCCGCGCGCACCATCGTCATGATCGAGCAGCATGCGCCAGCTCGACGGCGTGGCCTGGATCATGGTCACGCCATGACGGGCGACGATCGCCTTCAATCTCGCCGGATCATGGGCCGAGGCGCGATCCGCCAGCACGATCCGCGCGCCATGAATGAGCGGTAGCCAGAGCTCAAGCACCGCGATGTCGAATGACAGCGAGGTCAAAGCGAGCACGCGGTCATCGCGCGCGATGCCCGGTTGCTCAGCCATCGTCGCCAGGAAATTCGTCACGGCGCCATGGCGCACCATCACGCCCTTGGGAAGGCCGGTGGAACCGGAGGTGTAGATGACGTAAGCCAGGTTGTCTGGATGGATGGCGACGTCGAGATTGCCGACGCCGACCGAATCTTCTCTAAACTCCTCGTCCAGCAGCCAGGCCTGGGCGTGGCCGTCCGCCAGCACAGGCGCGAGCTGGTCGTGGAGCGTCGCCTGCGTCAGCAGCAGCTTCGCGCCGCTGTCGGACAGCATGTGCGCGAGACGCTCGGCCGGATAGTCCGGATCGAGCGGCAGATAGGCTCCGCCCGCCTTGAGCACCGCGAGCAGCGCCACCATCATCGTGACACTGCGCTCCAGCGCCAGTCCCACCACCACATCGGGACCGACGCCGTGCTCCCTGAGCCTATGGCCCAGCCGGTTCGCGCGCGCATTCAGAGCGCCGTAGCTGATCGTCTCCTCATTGTGCACGAGCGCAATCGCATCGGGCGCGCGCCCTGCTTGGGCCTCGAACTGAGCGACGACACCCGGCGCTATCACGGCCCCGGCCGTTGCGTTGACCCGCGCCAGCAGCGCGATGTCCGCGGGATCATCAGCCGCAAGGCAGCCGACCGCCTGCTCGGCATCGCCAGTGATGGCCGCGAGCAGTTGCACGAACGCCTTGTGCAGCCGGCGAATCTGGGTCTCGTCGAAATGTTGCTGCTGGAAATTGAATACCAGCCGCAGCTCTGCTTCGAGACCGACGCTCACGAACAGCGGGTAGTTGCTCGTTTCGAGGATCCTCGTCCGGCCGACGCTCATGCGGCCGTCTCGGGTCTTCAAGGCCTCGTCCACCGGATAGTTCTCGAACACCAGGATGCTGTCGAACAGCGGACGCCCTGCCTGGCCCGCGATCCGCTGAATGTCGGCCAGCGGCATCCAGCCATGATCCCGCAAGGCGAGATTGCGATCCTGCAGGTCGCGCAGCCACGCACCGACCCGCCGCTGCGGATCCTCGGCATCGACCACGGGCAAGGTGTTGATGAACAGGCCGACCATCTCCTCGGCGCCAGCGAGCCCAGCGGGCCGGTCCGACACCGTCACGCCGAAGCAGACCGTATCCTGGCCGGTGAACCGACGGAGCAATTGCGCCCATGCCGCCTGCACCACCGTATTCAGCGTGACCCGTTCGCGGGTCGCGAAGCGTTGCAGCCGCTCGCTGAGATCGGCGTCCACCGCCATGGTGAGCGAGCCATGGCCGACGCGAGCGTCGACCGCAGGCCGCGACAGCAGGCTCGGCTCGTCGAGGCGGGCCAACGCCGCTCGCCAGAACTCGGCCGCAGCACCGTGGTCCTGCGCCTGCAGCCATGCGATGTAGTCGCGGTAGCGCGGCGGCTGTCCTTGCAGCGCCCCCTGCCCCTCGTGCTGCATCACCTCGGCGATGAATCGGGCCGAGCTCCAGCCGTCCATCAGAATGTGATGATGAGTCCAGATCAGCCAATGCCGGTCGTCGGCGATCCGGATCAGCCTCACGCGCTGCAGCGGCGGCCGCGAGAGATCGAAGCCGTCGGCGCGCTCGCGGTCTGCCGCCGCCATGAGCGCAGCATCCAAAGCGGCCGGAGCGAGCTGCGCCGCACGTTCCCGCCAATCCTCCGCGACGAAGGGAACGTCGGCATTGCGATGCACGACCTGCTGCGGTGGTCCCGGCAATTCGCGCCACAGGAAACCGGTGCGAAGCACGGTATGGCGTTTGCTGACCGCCTGCCACGCGGCTTGCAGCTTGCCGGCGTCGAGACCGCGGGTCTCGGCGGCAACCTGGTTGACGTAGACCCCGGTGCCGTCGTCGTGCAACGCGTGGAACAGCATGCCCTGCTGCATCGGCGACAGCGGATAGATGTCCTCGACCTCGCGCCAATCCAGCGCCAGCGCATCGAGCTCGGCCTGGCTCAGCTTCGACAACGGCACATCGGACGGCGTCACGCCATGGACGCCGCTCGTGCAGTGATCTACCAGCTCACGCAGCGCCGCCTCAAAACAGTCCGCCAGGCGCGCAATCGTTTCGCGGCGTTGACGCTTCCCGCTGAAGCCGAACGACAGCTCCAGACGACCGTCGAGCACCCTCGCATTGATCGCGATATGGTGGCGCAACGGGCTCGATGCGGCGCGCGACGGGCCGGCGCTCTCGGGCGCGATCGAGAACAGCGCCGTCTCGTCCGCGCTGCCATCGACCTGTCCGAGATAATTGAACCCGATGCGCGGCTGCACGCCCGTCGTCAGCGCCGCGCGCTGGGCATCAGAACCCAGGTAGCGCAGGACACCGTAGCCAAGTCCCCGGCTGGGGACGGACCGCAGCATCTCCTTGGTCGCCTTGATCAGCACCGCGGGCGGCTGCGATCCAGCCGCCAGTCGTACCGGGAACGCGGTCGTGAACCAGCCGATGGTTCGCGACAGGTCGAGCCCGCCGCCGAGATCCTCGCGGCCGTGACCCTCGAGTTCGATCGCCATGATCTCCCGGCCCGACCACAGCCACAGCGCACGCGCGAGCGCCGACAGCAGCAGATCATTGACCTGGGTTCTGTACGCCCCGTGCGCCGTGCCCAGCAGACGCGCGGTCAGCTCAGCGTCGATCGCGAGCGGCACGTCGTCGGCGTCTGCAATCGTATCCCGATCCGCATGATCGAAATCGCTCGGCACGTCCTCCGTCTGCCGGAGACCGGACCAATGATCCCACTCTGCAGCCGGCACATCCGAGGCCGCGTGCGCGCGCAGCGCTGCGCCCCATTGGGCATAGGCGTGCGTCTTGGGCGGCAGCGTCGCCTCTTGTCTACGCATGAGCTGCTCATAGGCAGCCGCGAGATCCTCCAGCAGCACACGCCACGACACGCCGTCGGTCACGAGGTGATGAATCACGATCAGGAGGCGCTGCCCGCCCTCCGGCAGATCGATGCCGACCAGCCGCACCAGACGTCCCTCCGCGAGCGAAAGGCTCGCCTGGACCTCAGCGGCGAGCGCGGTGACCGCCTCGCCATCGGCCAGCTCGCACGACCGAAACAGGTCGGAGACCGCCGGCGCCGGCCCGTGCTCGGCGCGCCAGATGCCGTCGATGCGTTCGAAGCGCAGTCTCAGCGCATCGTGATGAGTGACGACGGCCACTGCCGCGCGCCGCAGCACGTCCCAGTCGAGCCGCTGCTGCGGCCGCAGCAGCAAGGCCTGGTTCCAGTGATCGGGCGCCTCCAGCTCCTGCTCGAAGAAACGGAGCTGAATCGGCAGCAACGGGAGTGGCCCGGAGACGAGACCCTGCTCCGCCGTCGTCTCCAACCGGACGACCTGCCGCGCGTCGCGCGCCAGGGCTTCCAGCGTCTGATGCTTGAAGACGTCTCGTGGCTCGATCAGAAGGCCGGCCCGCCGCGCACGACTGACCATCTGCAGCGAGATGATCGAATCGCCGCCGAGCTCGAAGAAATTGCCGGTCATGCCGACATCGGGCTGATGCAGCAGCTCGGCCCAGATGGTTGCCAACGCAGCCTCGGCCGGCGTCCGCGGCGCAATCCGCATCGCTGCAGCGGGCGCCTCCGGCGCCGGCAGCGCGTTGCGATCGACCTTGCCATTCACCATCAGCGGCAGGCGGTCGAGGACCACGATCCGCGCCGGCACCATGTAGTCCGGCAACGTCGCGGACAATGCGTCGCGCAGCACCTCGCCATCGAGCGCGCCGTCACCGCAGACATAGCCGACCAGTTGCCGGCCAGCCCCGAACTCCCTCGCGATGACGACGGCCGCAGTGACCGATGGCTGCTGCAGCAGCCGCGCCTCGATCTCGCCGAGCTCGATGCGGAAGCCGCGAACCTTTACCTGGTGATCGGCCCGGCCGACATAGTCGATGGCGCCGTCGCTGCGCCAGCGCGCCAGATCGCCGCTTCGATAGAGCCGCGCGCCGGGAGGTCCGAAAGGATCGGGAATGAAGCGCTCGGCCGTCAGCGCCGCGCGCCCGAGATAGCCGCGCGCCAGCCCGTCTCCGCCGATATGGAGCTCGCCCGTCGTGCCCTCGGCGACCGGATTGAGGTCGGTGTCGAGAATGCGCAGGATCGTGCCTGGAATCGGAAAGCCGATCGGCACGCGCGCCCCGCTCGCCGCGCGGCAGTTCCAGAAGCTGGCATTGATCAGCGCTTCGGTGGGCCCATAGCGGTTGTCGAACCGGATTGCTGGGAATACCGCGTAGACTTGGTCCTTCAGCGGGACCGGCAAGGCCTCGCCACCGGAGAACAGCCGCTTCAAGCTCACGCATCGGCGAGCCTCCGGCTCAGCCACGAATTGCGCGAGCATCTGCGGCACGAAATGCAGCGTGGTCACACCATGCGCGGTGACCGCATCGACCAGCCGCTTCGGCTCGCGATGGGCCCCCGGCGCCGCGATCGCAAGCCGCGCACCGACCGTCAACGGCCACAGGATTTCCCACACCGCGACGTCGAAGCTGAACGGCGTCTTCTGCAACAGCGTTTCGCCGGGATCGAGCCCGTACTCCCGCTGCATCCAGGCGAGCCGCGCTGCCAGCGCACCACGCGTGCAGGCCACGCCCTTCGGCACGCCGGTCGAGCCGGACGTGTAGATCACATAGGCGAGGCTCTCGGCGTGGGTCGGACTCTGGAGATCCAAGCTGCCGGTGTCCGTGTCCTGCGAGGCGCGTCTGTCGCCGACGGCGATCAACTCGGCGCCCGCCCCTGCCGTGATCTCCATCAGCCGATCACGCAACTGCGGCTGCGTCAGCACCAGCCGCGTGCCGCTGTCGCCCAGCATCGCCGCGAGCCGCTGGCTGGGATAATCCGGATCGAGCGGCAGGTAGCCGGCCCCGGCCTTCAGAACGGCCAACACAGCCACAACCAGGTCGGCGCTGCGCTCGAATGCCAAGCCGACCGGAGCATCCAGAGCGATGCCGGCCTGCATGATCTGTCGCGCCAGGCGGTTCGCCTGCGCATTCAGTTCCACGTAGCTGATCCCCTCCTGATCGGAGATCAAGGCCATGGCCGCAGGCGCCCGTGCGACCTGCTGTTCGATCTGCGTCACGACGTCGACGAAGCCGTCTTTCACCGTCGGCGCGGCGGGTCCCGAGCTCCAGCCGAGCACCCGTTGCAAAGCGGCGGCGTCCAAGCCATGCAGCTCCGCGACCGGGCGGCTGCTGTCGTCGGCGATGCGCCCGAGCAGGCAGGCGAACGCCGCCTGTATCCGCTCGATCTGCACCTGGTCGAACCGGCTGCGATCGTAACGGAAGCCGAGCCGGATGCCGGCGTCGGTCACGAACACCGCGACCGTCAGCGCATAGTTGGTGATCGAGATCTGCTCGGCGCGGCTGGCGCGCGGCCCCCCGCCGGCCTGATCGCGCAGCGCCGCGTCGACCGGATAGTTCTCGAACACGAAGATGGTGTCGAACAGCGGCCGGCCGGCGCGGCCGGCAAGGCGCTGGATCTCGTGCAGCGGCATCCAGCCCTGCTCGCGCAGGTCGACGTTGCGATCCTGCAAGCTGCGCAGCCACTCGCCGACCGGCGTTTGAGGTCTCGCGTCCTCGAGCGCGGGCACGGTGTTGATGAACAGGCCGACCGCCTCTTCCACGCCCGCGATCTCGGGCGGCCGGCCGGAGATCGTGGCGCCGAAGCAGACGACATCCTGGCCGGTCAAGCGCCGCAGCAACTGGCCCCACGCCCCCTGCAGAAGCGTGTTCAACGTCACCCGCTCGCGCCGTGCCGCGACCTGCAGCCGCTCGGTCTTCACCGCATCGATCACGAGATCGATCGACGCATGGCCGTCGGCAGGTGCGGCCGGCCCGCCCAGCGCATCGGCCAGCAGGCTCGGCTCGCCGAGCGTCGAGAGCGAGCGCGACCAGAACATGCTCGACGCCTCTCGATCCTGCCGCTGCAGCCAGGCAATGTAATCGCGATAGCGGCCGCGCGGTGCGCCCAGCGAGGCGCCGCCGACATGCTGCATGATCTCGCCGATGAGCCTTGCTGCGCTCCAGCCGTCGAGCAGGATGTGATGATGGGTCCAGATCAGGCGGAAAACGCCGCCGTCGAGATCGATGAGACGGACCCGCTGCAGCGGCAGCCGTGACAGGTCGAAACCGGCGCGCCATTCGGCTGCCGCCACCTCGGCCAGCGCCGCGTCACGCGCGGGCTGATCCATCGAGTCCACACGGTCGCGCCAATCCTCCTCGACGAAGGGAACAGGAGCCTGCCGATGGACGACCTGCTGCGGTGCGCCCGACAATTCTTTCCACACGAACGCGGTCCGCAGCACCGCGTGTCTCGCGGTCACCGCCTGCCACGCCGCGCGTAAACGCGCCGCATCGGCGCCGCTGACGTCGACGGCGATCTGACTGACATAGTTGCCGCTGTCGCCGTCGCGCAGCGCGTGGAACAGCATGCCCTGCTGCATCGGCGACAGCGGATAGATGTCCTCGATATCGCGCCAATCGCGCGAGGCTCCGAGCAGGTCGAGCTCCGGCTGGCTGAGGCCCGACAGCGGAACGTCCGACGGCGTGAGGCCATGTACGCCGCTCGTGCAATGCGCGACGAGTTCGCGCAGGGCCGCGGAATAGCACGCGGCCAGCCGCTCGATCGTCGCGCGGCGATAGCGTCGGCGGCCGAAGCTGAATGTCAGCCTCAGCTGGCCGTCGAGCACCTGGCCGTTGATGCTGAGCCAGCGCCCGAGCGGCGCGCCGGCGCTGCGTGACGGCCCCGCGCCTTCCGGCGCGAGCGCGAAGGCAGGGTCAGGGCCGGCGCCGAACTGGCCGAGATAGTTGAACACGATCCGCGGCTCGGCTCCGCCCGCCAGGGCGGCGCGCTGCTCAGGGCTGCCGCAGTAGCGCAGCACGCCATAGCCGAGCCCACGCGCCGGGATGGCCCGTAATTCCTCCTTGATCGACTTGATGAGCGTGGCATCGTCGCCCGCGCCACCGGAGAGGCGAAGCGGAAATGCGGTCGTGAACCAGCCGACCGTGCGCGACAGGTCGATGCCTTCGAACAGATCCTCACGGCCATGGCCTTCGAGCTCGACCAGGCATTCATCGAGTCCGCACCAGCGGTTGACGGCGCGGGCCAGCGCCGCCAACAGCAGATCATTGACCTGGGTCCTGTAGGCAGCGGGCGCCTGCTTGAGCAGTTGCCCGGTCATGTCGGCATCGAACGACACGGCGACGTCTTCGCCGTCGGCGACGCGATCGGTCTCACCGTGATCGTCGTCGCATGGCAGGTCGCCGGCGGCACTGCGCTGTTTCCAATAATCGAGCTGATCGGCCAGCTCCTCGCTCGCCGCGTAGTCTTCAAGCCTCCTGCTCCACGACGCCATGGACTGGCTCTTGGGGGGCAACGCAATCGCAACCGCGCCCTGCGCCGCCTGTCGATGCGCCGACATGATGTCTTCGAGCAGCACACGCCAGGATACGCCGTCGACGACGAGGTGATGCACGACGATGAGAAGCCTCTGGCTGCCGTCCGCGACGTCCATGCCGACGAAGCGCAGCAACGGCCCCTGCAGGGACAGGCTTGCCTGCGCGGCGGCGGCAACCGAGGTGATCTCCGCCGCATCCTGAACAGCGCGGGTCCAGAGCAGATCGGCGCTCGCCGGCATCGCGCCATATCTCGCCTGCCACGCGCCGTCGCTCTGGAGGAATTGCAGTCGCAGGGACTCGTGATGCGCCACCACGGCCTCGACCGCCGGCGCCAACACCCGCCAGTCGAGCCGTGCCGACGGCACCAGCATCAACGCCTGATTCCAGTGATGCCGTTCGCCGGCGTCCTCGGCAAAGAAGCGGCGCTGGATCGGCAACAGCGGCACCGGATCGCCATCGCGCGCGAGCGGCTCGGCGAAGACGACCGCCGCCCGATCGCGGCGCGCGACCCGCGCCAGCCCTTGCAGCGTCTGATGCCGGAACAGGTCGCGCGGCTCGATGGCAAGCCCGCGCTGGCGCGCACGTCCGACCACCTGCAATGAAATGATGGAATCGCCGCCGAGCTCGAAGAAGTTGTCGGTCAGCCCGACCCGCGAATGGCCGAGCAATTCAGCCCAGATCGCCGCCAGCTCCAGTTCAGCCGGGGATTGCGGTGCGACGTAGTCGGCCTCAGCAGACAACTGCTCGGGCGCCGGCAAGGCGTCGCGATCGACCTTGCCATGCGCCGTGAGCGGCATCCGCGACATCAGTACGATGCGGGCCGGAACCATGTAGTCCGGCAGTTCCTCGGACAACGCCGCGCGCAGCCCGGTCTCGTCGAGGCCATCCTCGCCGCAGGCGTAGCCGATGAGCTGCTGGCGTCCGCCGATCTCGCGTGCCACCACCACCGCCGACTGAACACCCGCCTGCCGCGTCAGCCGTGCCTCGACCTCGCCCGGCTCGATGCGGAAGCCGCGGATCTTGAGCTGGTGGTCGGACCGGCCGACATAGTCGATGACGCCATCGGCGCGCCAGCGCGCCAGATCGCCGGTGCGATACAGTCGCGTGCCCGGTGCGCCGAACGGATCGGGGATGAAGCGCTCCGCCGTCAACGCCGGCCGATTCCGATAGCCGGCCGCGAGCCCCTCGCCGCCGATATGAAGCTCGCCGGTGACGCCGACCGGAACGATGTTGAGATCGCCGTCGAGAACATAGGCCGAGCGCCGGCCGACCGGACGGCCGATCGGCGCATAGGCGCAGTCGATCTCGGCATCGACGTCGACCTTCCAGACCAGCGGCGTGACCACTGTCTCCGTCGGACCATAGCCGTTGATCAGCTTGCGCGGCCGCAGCGCCTGCCTGACCTTGTCGAAGCCCGATTTGGGCATGGCCTCGCCGCCGAACGAATACAGCGACACGGGCGGCGGATCGCCGCGCCACGCCGCGAAGTCGGCAAGTTGCTGCAGATAGGCCGGCGGAAAGCCGGCATTGGTCACGCGCTCCGCGCCCATCACGTCGAGCGTCTTCTCCGCCGACCAGAGATCGGCGTCACGCATCACCAAGGTCGCGCCGCAGCTCAGCGCGGTCCACAACCGCTCATGCGCGCCGTCGAAGGTGAAGGAGAGGAAGTGCAGCTCGCGCGACTGCCGGTCCATCTCGTAGAGACCGGCGGTGGCGTCGCAATGCATCGCGAACGGTCCATGCGCGACCGCGACGCCCTTCGGCACGCCGGTGGAGCCGGACGTATAGATCACGTAGGCGAGGCTCGAGGGATGGACATCGACCGCCGGGTCGCTCTCCGTCGTCTCGGCCGCCATCGCGCCGGGATCGACGACCGCGATGCCCGGCATCGGCGGCCATTGCGATCGTCCCGCCGCATCGACCAGCACGACGCGCGCGCCGGCATCCCGAACGGTGGCGGCGAGCCGCGCCGGCGGATGATCGGGATCGAGCGGCAGATAGGCCGCGCCGGCCTTCAGGACGGCAACAAGACTTGCGACGAGATCGGGCGAGCGCTGCATCGAGAGCCCGACGAGCTCGCCGGGTCGCACGCCGAGCGCCAACAGATGCTGCGCGATGGCATTGGCGCGGCGATCGAGCGCCTGATAGCTGATCGTCTCGGCCCCGAACACCAGGGCTGTCGCGCCCGGCCTCTCCTTTGCGTGCCGCGCGAGCATCCGGTGCACCGGCTGGAACCCCGCGAGTGCGGGCGCACAGGCATTCCACTGCCTGACGTCGTCGCGCTGCCGGTCCGACAACAGCTCCAGCGCCGCGATCCGCTGCGTGGGATCCGCGACCGTTGCCCGCAGGATCGTCAGCCAATGCCCCGCGAGCCGTGCGATGGTCGACCGGTCGAACAGCGCGGCGGCAAAGGAGAACAGCGCCGAGACGTCTCCCGACGGCGCTTCCTCGCTGTCGAGAGCGAGGTCGAATTTCACCGTCTCGATCTCGGCCGCGATCGTCTCGATCTGCAATTCGGACCCAGCCGGCGCATGTGCCGCCTCGCGCCGATGCTGATGGTTGTAGAGCACCTGGAACAGGGGCGTCTGGCTCTGGCTGCGCTGCGGCTGCAGCACGTCCAGCAGCCGCTCGAACGGAAGATCCTGGTGATCCCTGGCCTCGAGCGAGGCCTCGCGCAGGGCGTGAATGACGTCGGCGATCGTGCTCCGGCTGTCGATGCGCGTGCGCAGCACCTGGGTGTTGACCAGCAGCCCGATCAGCCGCCGCGTTTCCGACCGGTCGCGATTGGCGAGCGGAACGCCGACGCAGATGTCGCCCTGCCCACCGTAGCGATAGAGCACCAGCTTGAGCGCCGCGAGCAGCACGACGAACAGCGTCGTGTGATGCTGTCGGGCGAGCCCGCGCAGACGATCGGAAAGCTCGGCGCCGAGCGACAGGCGTATGGCATCGCCGGATTGGTCGGTCTGGGCCGATCGGGGGCGATCGAGCGGCAGTTGCAGCATGGCCGTGCCGTGCAGCCGGTCGGTCCAGTACCGGAGCTGCCGCTCCTCCTCCACGGCACCGAGCCACAGTCGCTGCCAGGCGGCGAAATCGGCGTAGTCGATCTCGAGCGCCGGCAGTGAGGCGGTTTCGCCGCGGACGGCAGCGCGATAGAGCTGCCAGAACTCCTCGGTAAGGACCTGCATCGACCAGCCATCGGCGACGATGTGGTGCAGCGTGACCGAGAGGATATGCTCGTGCTCGCCGAGCCCGAGCAGCGCCGCGCGCAGCAGCGGTCCGGATTCGAGATCGAACGGCAGCGCCGCTTCCTCACGCAGCAGCCGGCGCGCCTGCTGCTCGCGATCGTCGCCCGCAATCTCGATACGGCGAAGCGCGACCGGCGCCGGCTTGCCTACGATCTGCTCCGGCTCGCCGCCGTCCTGCCGGAACGTGGTGCGGAGCGCGGCATGGCGCATGACGAGTCCGTCGAGCGCCTTCTGAAGCGCAGCGGCGTCGAGACGACCCCGCAGGCGGATCGCGACCGGCATGTTGTAGGCGGAGCCGCCCGGATCCATCCGCCACAGGAACCAGAGGCGGGCCTGCGCGAACGACAACGGCGCGCGCTGCAGATGCTGGCGCGCGATCGGCAAAATCGACAGATCGATGCCCTTGGCCGCCAACTGCGTGAGGAAGGCCCGCTGCTTCGGCGCATCGAGACGCGCCAACCGGCGCGCGATCTCGCTGAGCTGCTGGGTCTGAAGTCCCGACTGATCATTCATTGGCGAACTCGACTTCCTCAAGCAGATCGAACATGGCGGCGATGTCGTCGCTGCGCCTGCTCGTCGGCGGGTCCGCGGCGAGCGCGGACGCCATGGCCTCGACCGTGGTCAGCTCGAACAACCGCTTCAGCGGCAGCTCCCGCGCAAGATCGCGCTTGATGCGGCCGACGAGCTGGACGGCCACCAGCGAGTCGCCGCCGAGCTCGAAGAAGTTGTCGGTGACGCCGACCTCCGGCCTGTGCAGCAGCTCGGCCCAGATCGTCGCGAGCGCCGCCTCGGTCGGATTGCGCGGGCCGACTCTGTGCGCCCCCGGCGGCTTCGCGTCCGGCCGCGGCAGCGCCTTGCGGTCGATCTTGCCGTTCGGGGTCAGCGGCAGCTCCGGCAGCACGATCACGCGCGACGGCACCATGTAGTCCGGCAGCGCCGTTGCGAGCGCGGCGCGGAGGTCACTGCCATCGAGCGAGGCCTCGCCGCTGACATAACCGACCAACTGACGGCCGCCGCCGAGCTCCTGCGCGACGACGACGCTGTCGCGCACGCCCGGCAGCTCCCGCAGCCGCACCTCGATCTCGCCGAGCTCGATCCGATGTCCGCGGATCTTCACCTGATGATCGGCGCGGCCGACATAGTCGAGCACGCCGTCGGCTCGCCAGCGCGCGAGGTCGCCGGTCCGGTACAGCCGCGCACCGTCGCTGCCGAACGGATCCGGAATGAAGCGCTCGGCACTCAGCGCCGCGCGTTTCCAATAGCCGCGCGCGAGTCCGTCACCGCCGACGAAGAGCTCGCCAGTGACGCCCATCGGCGCAAGGTTGAGATCGCCGTCGAGCACGTACAACCGGGTGCTGCCGATCGGGCTGCCGAGCAACGGCACCGGATTCGTCGCATCGAGGCGGTGACGCGCCGACCATACCGTGGTCTCGGTCGGCCCATACAGGTTCCAGACCTCGCTGCTCAGCGCGCTGAGCCGCCGCGCCAGATCCGAGGCCAGCGCCTCCCCGCCGCTCAGCAGGCGGCAGGCTTTCGGCAGCCATGGAGCGGTTTCGCTGGTATTGGCCGCATCGTGATCGAGCAGCATGCGCCAGCTCGACGGCGTCGCCTGGATCATGGTCACGCCGTGCCGTGCGACCAACACCTTGAGAGCCGCCGGATCATGGGCCGCGGCGCGGTCGGCGAGCACGATCCGGGCGCCATGGGCCAGCGGCAGCCACAGCTCCAGCACGGCGATGTCGAAGGACAACGAGGTCAGCGCCAGCACGCGGTCGTCGGCCGCGATGCCCGGCTGTTCGGCCATCGTCGCCAGGAAGTTCGTCACCGCGGCGTGGCGCACCATCACGCCCTTGGGCAGCCCGGTCGAGCCGGAAGTGTAGATGACGTAGGCGAGGCTCTCCGCATGCCCATCGACGGAAAGATCATCGGTCTGGCCGAGGCCATCGCCGGCCGCCACGTCGAGCAGCCAGGCCTCGGCATCGCTCCGGGCCAGCACCGGCGCGAACCGGTCATGCAGCGTGGCCTGTGTCAGCAGCAGTTTGGCGCCGCTGTCGTTCAGCATGTGCGCGAGACGCTCGGACGGATAGTCCGGATCGAGCGGCAGATAGGCCGCGCCCGCCTTGAGCACCGCAAGCAGCGCCACCATCATCGTGACGCCGCGCTCCAGCGCCAGCCCGACCACCACATCCGGCCCGACGCCGCGATCCCGGAGCCGCCGCGCCAGCCGGTTCGCCCGCGCATTGAGCGCGCCGTAGCTGATCATCTCCTGCCCATGCACCAGTGCGACCGCATCGGGAGCTCGCGCCGCATGGGCCTCGAACTGCCGGTGCACGCAGAGCGCATTTGCATCGTTGGTCGCCGTCGCGCTCCAGGCCTGCAGCAGCCGCGCGCGATCTTCGTCCGGAACGACGTCGATCCTGCGCACCGGCGTATGCGGCGCCGCTTCCAGCGCCAGCGCCAGCTGCTCGAGCGAGTGCTGCATCATCGCGCCGACCCGCTCGGGCGCGACCGGCGCCACGGCCTGGACCGTCAGGTGAAGCCCATGGCCGTCGTCGTCTACCGCCAGCATCAGCGGATAATTGGTGCGCTCCTCGCCACCGAGCCATTCGACGCCTTGCAGGGACTGTGCGTCTGCCAGCGCATCCTGTCTCCTGCCGTGCCGATAGTTCAGGATCGCGGAGAACAGCGGCGTCGGCGGCGCGACGCCGCTGCAGCGCTGGGCCATTGCCAGCGAGGCATGCTCATGCGCCATCAGCTCCGCCAGCCGCCCATGCGCTGCGCGAACGCTGTCCTCAACCGACGTGCCGTCGAGATCGAGCCGCAACGGCAGCGTGTTGATGAACAGGCCCAGGCTGCGGCCGGTATCGTGGCCGGCCTGCATGCGGCCGAGCAGCACGGTGCCGAACACGACCTGCTCACGTCCGCTGCTGCGCGCCAGCACCTGGCCCCAGGCGACATGACAGAGGCTGGCGAGGCTCGCGCCAAGGCGCCGCGCCTGCGCGCGCAGCCGCGCGTCGAGCGTAGCCGGCACGGGCAGCTTTGCCTCGCGCGCGCCGTCGCCGTTGCTGCGCACCTCCATCAATCCGAATGGTGCCGTCGGCGCATCGATGTCGGCGAGCATGCTGCGGAAGAAGCGCTGCTGCGCATCCTGCCCGCCGGCCTTGCGGGTCTCGGCCACGAGGTTACGGAACGGAATCGGTGGAGGGAGAGCGCTGCGGCGGCCCGCCAGGATCAGTTGCACTTCCTCGTGCAGCGCCTGCAGAGTGGTATGGTCGCCGACCATGTGATGCAGCAGGACCAGCAGCAGCAGGCGATCATTTCGTGGGTCGCGGGCGACAACGAGACGCAGCAATGGCGCCTGGGTCAGGTCGAGCCGGCAGGACCTCGGATCGAAGCGGCGCGCCAGCTCGACCTGGGCCGGCTCGTTGCCTTCGAGCTCAACTTCGGTGACGCCTAGCGGTGCCTGGCGCCAGACCACCTGCGCCGGCACCGACAGCCCATCCCAGAGGAACGACGTCCGCAGGACGTCATGCCGGTCGATCACGTCCTGAACGGCCGCAAGATAGCGATCCAGCAGATCACGGCCCGCAAATGCCATCTGCGCGACCAGCACGTAGGGGTCGCCCTCCGTCGCGAGCAGATGATGGAACAGGATTCCCTCCTGCAACGGCGACAGCGCGTAGATGTCCTGGACGTTGGCGACGCCGCCCGGCACACGGCCCACCACGCGGTCGATCTCGTCCTGGCTCAGCGCGATCAGCGGCAGCATGTCCGGCGTGATGACCGGGCTCTGCGCCGTGATCGGGTTGTCAGGAATTGCGGTCTCCTCGCTTTGCCGCAGGCTGGCCGCGAGATCGCGCAGCACCGGCTTGGCGAACACCATCTGCGCATCGATCGTCAGCGCACGGCGCTTCAGCCGGTCCAGCATGCGGACGACGAGCAGCGAATGGCCGCCGAGCTCGAAGAAATGATCGTTGCGACCGACGCGCTCGATGCCCAGCAGCTCGCGCCAGATAGCAGCGAGGGCCTGCTCGATTTCGCCGTGGGGCGGATCATAGGCGCCACGGCCGAACGCCTCGTCGTCCGGCGCCGGCAGTGCCTGCCGGTCGACCTTGCCGTTGGGTGTCAGCGGAAACGCATCGAGGCGAACGATCGCCGAGGGAACCATGTAGTCCGGAAGACACGCCTGCAAATGCGTGCGCAGGCGCGCAGCCCATGCGCTGGGATCACCTGCATCGTCCGCCGGCACCACATAGGCGACGAGCGTGAGATCGCCCTGCGCATCGCGCCGCGCCAGCACCGCCGAGTCCCGCACTCCGGCCTGCGCATTCAGCCGATGCTCGATCTCGCCGAGCTCGATGCGGAAGCCGCGGATCTTCACCTGATGGTCGTTGCGGCCCAGGAATTCGATGTTGCCGTCGGCGAGATGGCGGCCGAGGTCACCGGTTCGATACATCCGCGCGTCGGACGACAGCCCGAACGGATCCACGGCAAAACGCTGCGCCGACAAATCGGGACGGTTGAGATAGCCGCGGGCAACCCCTGCCCCGCCGATCCAGATCTCGCCGACGGCACCGCGCGGCACCGGCATGCCCTGGGCGTCGAGCAGATAGATCCGCGCGTTGGCGATCGGGCGACCGATTGGGACGACACCGCCGGCGAAGCCGGGCGGACGGCGCCATGCGGTGGCGCAGACGGTTGTTTCCGTCGGGCCGTAGGCGTTGAAGACTGCGATGTCCGACGGCAGGGCCTCGAACAGCTCCGGCTTTGGCAACTCGCCAGCGAGAACGAGCACGTCGAGCCCGGAGAGCCGCGCGAGGTCCGAGCGGCCCTGCAGCATCGCCGGCGGCAACGTGGCATGGGTGATGCGATGTTCGGCGAGATAGTTCACCAGCTCCGCCGCATCGCGGTGCTCGCGGCTTCCGAGCAGATGCAGTTCGGCGCCGGCGCAAAGCGCCATGACGATGTCCCACACGCTCGCATCGAAGCTGAAGGAGGCGAATTGCGCGATCCGGCTGTGCGGACCGGTGTCGAACAGCCCGATCTGGGCCTGCGCGAGATTGACCAGGCCGTGGTGCTCGATCATCACGCCCTTCGGCTGTCCGGTCGAGCCCGACGTGTAGATGACATAGGCGAGGTTGCGCGGCGTCAGGCCACGGGCAACAACATCCGGTGCGCCCTCCGGCAGCCCGCTCCAGGCCGGCGCATCGCTCTCCACATCCACGACCGGACATGCCACGCTGCCGAGCGTACTGGCGCTCGCGCCGTCACAGAGCAGCAGCGTCGGCCGGGCATCGGCCACGGTCTCGCGCAGCCGCTGCGGCGGATAGGTGGGATCCAGCGGCAGATAGGCCGCTCCCGCTTTGAGGACCGCGAGCACGCTGACGATCGCATCGATGCCGCGCTGCTGGCAGATCGCGATCAGCCGGTCCGGACCAGCGCCCAGCGCGACGAGATGATGCGCGAGGCGATTGGCGCGCAGCTCGAGCTCGCGATAGGTCAGGTTGACCTCGTCATGGACCAGCGCCACCGCCGACGGCCGGCGGCGCGCCTGCTCGGCAACGAGATCCTGAATGCAGCAGTCAGGCGGCGTGAACGAGCGCGTGCGATTCCAGTCATCCAGCAGCAGCGCACGTTCCTCGGCTGGCAGCAGCTCGATGCGATCGACCGGCTGGCTGGTGTCGGCGACCATGGCGCGCAGCACCGCCAGCAGATAGGTGCGATAGCGCTGCACGGTCTCGGCGTCGAACAGCGCCGTCGCGTAGTTGATCTTGCCGGAGATGCGTCCACCGCTCTCACTGAGATCGAGCTCGAGATCGAACTTGATCTTGTGCTGCTCGGTCGCAAGGCGCTCGACCGCCAGGCCGGGCAGCGCCAATGAGCCGATATCATTGCTCTGCCATGCGAACACCACCTGGAACACGGGCGTGTATTCCGGATGCCGCGGGGGCTGGAGCGCCTCGACAAGATGCTCGAACGGCAGGTCCTGATGATCCTGCGCCGCAAGGACGGCCGTCTTCACCCGCTCGATCAACTCGGCCACAGCTAGACCGCCCGAGAGGTCGAGCCGCAGCGCCAGCATGTTGACGAAGAAGCCGGCCAGGCCTTCGAGCTCCGAACGCATCCGATTGGCGGTCGGCGTGCCGATGACGAGATCCTGCTGGCCGGCCAACCGCGACAGCACGAGGGCCCAGGCGGCCAGCACGATGACGAACGGGGTGGCGCCGAGCGCGATGCTCAATTGCCTGATATCGGCCGAAAGACCGTCGTCGATCTCGACAGGCACCGCGGCGCCGGCGTTGGATCGCGGTGCAGATCGCGCCCGGTCCGTCGGCAGTGCCAGCAAGGACGGCGCGTCGCGCAGCACGGCGGTCCAATGATCGAGCTGCCGCTGCAGCCGATCTGCCGTCAGCGAATGGCGCTGCCATGCTGCATAGTCCGGATACTGAATCGCCAGCGGCGGCAACGGATCATTGCCGCCTGCAACGAAGGCGGCATACAGCGCCGAGAGCTCGCGGACGATGACGCCCATCGACCATCCGTCGGAGATGATGTGATGCTGGCTGAGCAGAAGGACATGATCATCATCGCCCAGGTCGATCAAATGGCTGCGGATCAATGGACCCCGCGCAAGATCGAACGGCGCGCGCGTACACTCATTCAGCAGATCGGCCAGCCGCGTTTCGCGGTCCGGCCGCCCGCGAAGATCGTGCACCTCCAGCGGCAGGCTGGTGTCCGGCGGCAACAGCGCGACCCGCGGCTCGCCCTGCTCGGCGACGAAGACCGTCCGCAGCGCCTCGTGGCGGGAGAACAGCCGGTCGAGGCTGCGGCGCCATGCGCCGATGTCGAGCCGGCCGCGCAGCCGCAGCGCCACATCAATGTGATAGTTGGTACTTCCATTCTCGAGCTGGGCCAGCAGCCAGAGCTGCTGCTGCGCGAAGGAGAGCGGCAGCGAGCCCCCGCGATCGGCGATCGGGATCGTGTTTGTATCGCGTCTGGGGACATTGCGGCCGCGCTGTCGCGCGCGCGATGCCAACCGGCGCAGCGCCTCCGGATCGAGGTTGTGCAGAAGAGGCTGTCCTGATTGTCCGCTCATGATAGCTCCGCTGTCATCAGGTCCTCAAGTTCACCTTCGGCGAACTGCTGCTCGATCAGTCTGATGGAGAGGACGCGCGCGAACTCCGCCAATTCCGGATGAGCGAACAGCTCGGACAATCGCATCGATGTGCCGAACTCCTGCGCGACACGGCTGAGCAGCCGTACCGCCAGCAGAGAGTGGCCGCCGAGATTGAAGAAGTGATCGCCCCGCCCGACGCGGTCGAGGCCGAGCAGCTCCGCCCAGATGCCGGCCAGCGTGATCTCGATCTCGCCGACCGGAGCTTGATAGTGGGCCCCCGCTTCGCCTTGTGAGGCCAGCGGCAGCGCCTTGCGGTCGACCTTGCCGTTCGGCGTCAGCGGCAGCCGCGGCAGCACGATGACGCGCAACGGCACCATGTAGTCCGGCAGCGCCGTCGCGAGCGCCGCGCGCAGCTCGCCGCCATCGAGCGCGCACTCACTGCCGACATAGCCGATCAGGTTGCTACCGCCACCGACATCCTGCGCGACCACGACGCTGTCGCGGACGCCGGGCAGCGCGCGCAGCCGCGCCTCGATCTCGCCGAGCTCGATGCGATGCCCCCGTATCTTGACCTGGTGATCGGCGCGGCCGACATAGTCGAGCGCGCCATCGGCACGCCAGCGCGCCAGGTCGCCGGTCCGGTACAGCCGTGCACCGGGGCCGCCGAACGGATCCGGAATGAACCGTTCCGCGCTGAGCCCGGGCCGCTTCCAATAGCCGCGCGCCAGTCCCTCGCCGCCGATGAACAGTTCGCCGGCCACGCCGGGCGGCGCCAGATTGAGATTGGCGTCGAGCACGTAGAGCGTGGTATTGCCGATCGGACCGCCGAGCACCGGCATGGGATCATTGGCATCGAGCCGGTGGCGCGCAGACCACACCGTGGTCTCGGTCGGCCCATACATGTTCCAGGCCTCGCCGCTCAGCGCGACGAGCCGCCGTGCCAGATCGGGAGCCAGCGCCTCGCCGCCGCTGAGCACGCGACAGCGACGAGGCAGCGCGGCGGCCTCGTCATGATCGAGCAGCATGCGCCAGCTCGACGGTGTCGCCTGGATCAAGGTCACGCCGTGCCTGGCCACGATCGCCTTCAGCGCCGTCGGATCGTGCGCGGAGGCGCGGTCGGCCAGCACGATCCGGCCTCCCCGGGTCAGCGGCAGCCACAGCTCCAGCACCGCGATGTCGAACGACAGCGAGGTCAATGCCAGCACGCGGTCGTCCGATGCGATCCCCGGCTGCTCGGCCATCGTCGCCAGGAAATTCGTCACTGCGCCGTGACGCACCATCACGCCCTTGGGCAGGCCGGTCGAGCCCGAGGTATAGATGACGTAGGCGAGGCTCTCCGGATGAATGGCGAGGTCGAGGTTGCCGGCGTCGCCTCCATCGTCGATGCGATCGAGCAGCCAGGCTTCGGCTCCGCTGTCGGCCAGCGCGGGCGTGAACCGATCTTGCAGCTCGGCTTGCGTGAGCAGCAGTCTTGCGCCGCTGTCGCCGAGCATGTGGGCAAGACGCTCGGCCGGATAGTCCGGATCGAGCGGCAGGTAGGCGGCGCCGGCCTTCAGCACGGCGAGCAGCGCCACAATCATCTCGGCATCGCGCTCCAGCGCCAGTCCAACCACGACATCGGCGCCGATCCCGCGCGCGCGCAGTCGCCGCGCCAGCCGGTTTGCCCGCGCGTTCAGTTCGCCGTAGCTGATCCGGCGGTCGCCGCAGACGATCGCAACCGCGTCCGGGACGGCCTTCGCCCGCGCCTCGATCTGCGCCACGAGGCCAGGCGCCGCGCCGATCGACGACGGTCGGGGTGACGTCTCGCCGATCGCAGCTCCGCTCCAGCGCAGGACGCACGCCAGCGCCTCTCCGTCGACCGTGCGAAGGCTGCCGGTCGGACGGGTGGCATCCGCCGAAATCTGCGTCAGCCAGTCTCGCAACGACGCGCTCACCCGGCGAACCGCATGGTCGTCCAGTTGCGCGCGATCGTAGTTGAAGTCGAGGCGCAGGCCCTCGGGTCCATCGAACACGATGACCGCGATCGGATAGTTGGTCGGCGTCACGTGTTCGACCCGCCCGATCTGCGGCCCGGCACCGTCGCGCGCGGTGAGCGACTGATCGATCGGATAGTTCTCGAATACCATCAGGCTGTCGAACAGCGGCTGCCCGGCCCTGCCGGCCAGACGCTGGATCTCGTGCAGCGGCAGCCACTCATAGTCGCGCGCCGCGACGCTCTGCGCCTGAAGGGCGCGCAGCCAGTCGCCGGTCGCGGTCTGCGGATGCGCGCGATCGATCAGCGGCAGCGTGTTGATGAAGAGGCCGACCATGTTCTCGGCGCCGGCAAGCTCGGCCGGACGGCCCGAGACCGTGACGCCAAAGCAGACCGCGCTTTGCCCGGTATATTGCCGCAGCAATTGGGCCCAGGTACCCTGCAGCAGCGTATTCATCGTGATGCGCTGCTGCGTCGCGAACCGCCGCAGGCGAGCCGCGAGATCACCGTCCACGCGCAGCGTCAGCCGGCGATGGCCGCTCGCAGCGTCGATCGCGCGGCTCGCACGCAAGGCGTCGGCGAGCGGCGTGGGCTCGAAATCGCGCAGCGTCTCGCGCCAGAAATCAGCGGCTGCCGCCTGGTCGCGCGTCTGCAGCCAGGCGATGTAGTCGCGGTAGCCGCCTTGCGCCGCCGACGGCGCGGCGCCGCCGATCTGCTGCAGCACATCGGCGAGCAGCCGCGCCGAGCTCCAGCCATCGATCACGATGTGATGATGCGTCCAGATCAGCCACAGCCTGTCTTCGCCGAGCCGGATCAGCCGCAGCCGCTGCAGCGGCGGACGGGTAATGTCGAAGCCGAGTTCGCGCTCGCGCCGTGCCGCCTCCGCAAGCGCCGCATCGATCTCCGCCGCCGCAGCCCCATCAGCGATACGACTGCGCCAATCCTCGTCGACGACGGGCACGTCGAGCTGCCGGTAGACGATCTGCTGGGCTGCTCCGGACAATTGCTGCCAGGCGAACCCGGTCCGCAGCACCGCATGCCGCGCACTCGCCGTCTGCCATGCCGCACGCAACCGCGCCGGCGTCACGCCCCGAAGCTCGACCGAGAGCTGGTTGACATAGACGTCATCAGCGCCATCGCGCAGCGCATGGAACAGCAAGCCCTGCTGCATCGGCGACAGCGGGTAGATGTCCTCGACGGAGCGACAGTCAACGGTCGCGCAGAGCCGGTCGAGCGCCGCCTGATCGAGCCCCGCGAGCGGAACGTCGGACGGCGTGAGACCGCCGGCGCCGCGGAGGCAATGATCGACGAGACCATGCAGCGCCGCGCGATAGAGCTCGGCGAGCCGTTCCACGGTCGCGCGCCGATACCGCCGGCTTCCATAGCGGAAGCCGAGCCGCAGCCGCCCGTCACGCACCTCGCCGTTGATGCTGAGCCAGGCCCGCAACGGCGTGTCGGCGGCCCGCATCGATCCCGGATTCTCCGCCGCGATCCGGTACGGCGCGGCCGCACCGAGCTGGCCGTCGAAGCGGCCGAGATAGTTGAAGACGATACGCGGGTTCGGCGTCGCCGCCAGCGCGTCGCGATGCTCTTTCGCGCCGAGATAACGCAGGACGCCATAGCCGAGCCCGCGATCGGGCATGGCGCGCAGCGTCTCCTTGACGCGGGTGATGAGCGCGCGGTCGGTCTCGCTGCCGCCGTCGAGACGCACCGGGAACGCGCTCGTGAACCAGCCCACCGTCCGCGTGAGATCGACGTCCGCGAAGACATCCTCGCGGCCGTGGCCCTCCAGCTCGATCACGACGCCTTCGATCCCGCTCCAGCTCCAGAGCGCGCGTGCCAGCGCGGCCAGCAGCAGGTCGTTGACCTGCGTGCGATAGGCCGCAGGCGCGGCATCGAGCAGCCGTTCAGTCAGCTCCGCCTCGAGGTTCAGCACGACCTCCTCGGCGTCGGCCTCGACGTCGGTGCCACCATGAGCATCGTCACAGGGCAACTCACTGCCGCGGGAGGGCGCGAGCCAGAACGGCAGTCCGCCTGCGAGCCGATCGGAGGCCGCATGCGCGCGCAGTCGCTGCGCCCAGGAAGACGGCGCGGAGCTCGTGGGCGGCAGGCTGACGGCGGCCGCCTGCCCCGCCACCTGTTCGTAGGCCGACGCGATGTCCTCGAGCAGGATCCGCCATGACACGCCATCGACGGCGAGATGATGGATGGCGACCAGCAGCCGCTGGCTGCCGTCGCGCATGTCGAATCCGACGGCGCGCAGCAGAGATCCCGATGCCAATGACAGGCTCGCCTGCGCCGCCGACGCGATCGCGCTGACGTCGGCCGGCTCGACTGCCGTGCGGAGCCAAAGCAGCTCAGGCGCAGCAGGCAGGTCGGCCGGCACCGCCTGCCATTCACCCGCGATCCGCCGATACGTCATGCGAAGCGCATCGTGATGCCTCACGACGGCAGCGAGCGCCCGCTGCAGCACGCTCCAGTCGATCCGGTCCCGCGGGATCAGCAGCACCGCCTGGTTGAAGTGATCGCGGTTGGAGATTTCCTCGGCAAAGAAGCGCAATTGGATCGGCAGCAGCTCCGCAGCGCAGGCGTTCATTGCGTTGCGTGCTGCTGCCGGCGGCGTCATGGCCGGCGCGGAGGTGGTCGCAACCACGCCGGCCAGCGCCGCTATCGTCTGCTGCGCGAACATCTGCTTCGGCGTCAGCATGACGCCGCGCTTGCGCAGCCGTGCAGTGATCTGCAGGCTGAGGATGGAGTCGCCGCCGAGCTCGAAGAAATTGTCATTGCGGCCGATCCGCTCGCGGCCCAGCACGTCCTGCCAGACGGCGGCGATGGCCTGCTCCACCGCGCCGACCGGGGCGACATACGACAGCACGGCGTCCTCGTCCGGCTGCGGCAGCGCCGCGCGGTCGAGCTTGCCATTGGCGGTCAGCGGCAGCCGCTCGAGCACGACGATGCGCGACGGCACCATGTAGTCCGGCAGCATCGCCGAGAGTTGCTGCCGCAGCGCCTCCGGCTGCAACACGACGCCGGCCGCGGCGACGCAATAAGCCACGAGCTCCTGGCGTTCCTGCTCGGCGTCGACGGCGCGGGCCACGACGGCGGCATCGGCGACGCCGTTCAACGAGGAGACGGCGCGGCTGATCTCGGCGGGTTCGACGCGGTAGCCGCGCAGCTTCACCTGATCATCGCGCCGGCCCAGGAACACGATCCGGCCCGCTCGATCACAGCGCACCAAATCGCCGGTCCGGTAGAGGCGTTCGCCTGCAGGTCCGAACGGATCGGGAATGAAGCGCTCGGCCGTCTGTCCAGGCGCACCGCGATAGCCGCGCGCCAGCCCGGCGCCGCCCACATAGAGTTCACCGGCGACTCCGGCCGGGACGATATTCAACGCATCGTCGAGAACGTAGGCGCGCAGGTTCGCAAGCGGCAATCCGACCGGCAGCACGCCTTTGGCTTCGGCGTCCGTCCACTCATGGGTCGTCACGCCGACCGTCGTCTCGGTCGGGCCGTAGTGATTGACGATCCGGCAGTGCGGCCGCAGCCGGCGGACCTCTTCGATCAAGCCGGGATCGCAGGCCTCGCCGCCAAGGATCAGCACGTCGCGCGGCAGAACGTCGGCCGAGCGCCGCGCCCGCAACAGGCCGCGCAGATGGCTCGGCACGATCTTGAGGACGCCGATCTCGCCGTCGCGCATCGCTTGCGCAAACGCATCCGCATCGAAGGCGGCATCGGCCGGCAGCAGATTCAAGGTCACGCCGCTCGCAAGCGCGCCAAACAGCACGGTATGGCCGAGATCGGCGGCGACCGTCGAGACCATCGCCATGCCGGCGCCGGCGCGCGGTTGCAGCCGGGACAACAGCGCCTGAACGTAGTTGGCGAGCGCGCCGTGCGACACGGCGACGCCCTTGGGCGCACCGGTCGAGCCCGACGTGTAGATGATGTAGGCGGTCTGCGCCGGATGCGGCCGCGGGGCATCGAACGCGCCGGAGGACGCATCGCCGCGCAGTTCACCGTCGAGCGTATGACACTCCAGCGCCCTCGCCGCAGCCAAGTGCTCGCCGGTTGCGACCAGCGTGCCGATGCCGCCGCCACGAAGGATGCGATCGACGCGCGCCACCGGCCATGCCGGATCGAGCGGCACTGCGGAGCCGCCCGCCTTGAGGACGCCGAGCAGCGCCGCGACGAAGGCCGGCGACCGCTCGATCCACAGCGCCACCGGCGCCTCGCGCGTGATGCCGGCCGCGACGAGCACACCCGCGATGTGGTCCGACCAGCGCACGAGCTCGGCTGCGCTGACGGTGTCCCGTCCCTGGCGCAGCGCGATCCGATCATCGCGGCGCGCGAGCGCAACACCGATCAGATCGAGGATGTCGGTCGCGGGGAAGCTCGTCGCCTCCGCCACGACGGTCTGCTCGACGCCGCGCGCGATCGCGAAGTCGCGCAGCGGCCGGTCGGTGGCGGCCGCGATCTGCCGCAGGAAATCGACGAGCTGGTTCCCGATCCGCTCGACCGTCGTCACGTCGAACAGATCGGTTGCGAAATTCAGGCTCGCATTCATGCCCGTCGGGCCGTCGACGATGTCGAGCGCGAGATCGAAATGCGAGCCGGCGAGATCGACGATGCGCGGCTGGGCGTGCAGGCCGTCGCCGAGCGCAAGTCCGGCAGGCGCGGCCATGTAGTTGAACTTGACCTGGAACAGCGGATTGTGGCCGCCGGAGCGAGTCGGCTTCAGCGCGTCGACGAGACGGTCGAACGGCAGATCCTGATGCGCCAGCCCGGAAATGACCTCCTCCTTCGCCCGCGCCAGCAGCTCGGCGAAGCTCATGCCGTCGGTCACGTCGGCGCGCAGCACCAGCGTATTGACGAAGCAGCCGATCAGCGACGCCAGCTCGGCCTGGCGGCGCCCGGCGACGGGCACACCGACGCGCAGGTCGGAGCGGCCGGAGTAGCGGAACAGCAGCAGCTGATAGGCGGCGAGCAGCAGCATGAACATGCTGACGCGATGCTCCCTGGCGAGCGCGCGGAGCCTCAGCACCAGATCTGGCGCGATCTCCACGTGGATGGTGTCGCCGCGATAGCTCTGTACGGGCGGCCGCGGCCGGTCGAACGGCAATGCAAGCGGCGTATCCGCATCACCGAGCCGCTCGCGCCAGTAGGAGAGCTGCTGCGCGGCCTCGGGGCCGGAGAGCCAATCCCGCTGCCATGCGGCGTAGTCGGCATATTGGATCGCGGACGGCGGCAGCGCCCCTGCCCCGCGCCGGAGCCCGTCATAGAGCGCGGCGATCTCGGCCAGCAGCACGTCGAGCGAGAGCCCGTCGGCGACGATGTGATGCGCCGACAGCAGCAGTTCGTGGCGGTCGTCCGCGAGCTGCATCAGCACGGCGCGCAGCAGCGGGCCATTGACGAGATCGAACGGCCGCGCCAGCTCCTCGCGTGTTCGCGCCGCGACGCGCGACGCGCGCTCCGCCGCCGGGCTGCGCCGCAGATCCTCGACCGCGACGGGAATGTCCGGCGACGCATGGATGACCTGCACGACGCGGCCATCCGGGGCAGAGAAGGTGGTGCGCAGCGTCTCGTGGCGGGCGACGATTTCGGTCAGCGCCTGCACCAGCCGTGCTTGATCGAGCGGGCCGTCGAAATGAACCGTGCAAGCGATGGTGTAGGCCGTGCCGGCCGGATCCATGCTCCAGAGAAACCACAGCCGCTCCTGCGCGGGTGACAGCAGCTCGCGCAGCCCCGCCGGTGCGGGCTGCAGCGGCGGGAGCACTTTCGCGTCCGCGCCGGCCGCATCGATGAGCGCTGCGAGCGCGACGAGCGTCGGCGCATCGAAGAAGCCGCGCAGCGCGAGCTCGACCCCGAACTGCTCGCGCACCATCGCCGCGATCTGAGCGGCCGCGACCGAATTGCCGCCGAGCATGAAAAAGTCGTCGTTGCGGCCGACGGTCGCGCGCCGCAGCACATCCCGCCAGATCAGCGCAAGACGGCGTTCGGTCGCCGTCGCAAGCTCCGGTGACGGCGAGGGGTCCGTCGCCTCGCGTCGCCGTTCGAACACCATGAAGCTGTCGAGCGTGCCCTGCGCCCACCTGGCGCGGCAGGCGGACCGCTGCAGCTTGCCGCTGGTGGTCAGCGGCATGCCTTGCGGGTTCAGCAGCACGACCACCGCCGGATATTCCTGCGTCTGCCGCATGACCGAATCGCCGATCGCCTTGATCAACACGTCGGCCGGCGTTCGCCGCAGTACCGCCCTGCCGAACTCGGCGGCGACGCCGATGCCTTCGACGCCATCGATCTCGACCGGGAAGGCCGCGACACGTCCCTTCCGCACCGAGGCCACCTCGGTCTCGACGGCCTGCTCCAGATCGAACGGATAGATGTTCTGGCCGCGGACGATCAGCAGATCCTTGAGCCTGCCGGTGACGACGAGATCGCCGTCGCGGACGAAGCCGAGATCGCCCGTCCGCAGCCAGCGCGCGCCATCGCGAAGGACGAATGTCTGCTGCGTCGCCTCGGGATTGTTCCAATAGCCCTGCGCGACGCTCGGACCTGCGACCCAGATTTCGCCGACCTCATTCGTCCCGGCGTCGGCGGACGCATCGACCCTCATGATGCGCACGGCATGGCCGTCTGCCACGGCGCCGCACGCCATCAGGTCCGTGCCCTCGCCGGCCTCCGCAACGCGGCCACCCGCGAGCGCCGCGGGATCGAGCGTGTGACAAACCGCCCGGCTCGCGCGGTCGCCCGCCGTCACCAGCAAGGTCGCCTCGGCCAGGCCGTAGCACGGCGTCAGCGCGCGAGGATCGAGGCCCGCCGGCCGGAAGCGCGCGGCAAATCGATCCAGCGTCGCGCGGCGCACGAACTCCGAGCCGGAGAACGCGAACCGCCATCGGCTGAGGTCCAGGCGCGCGATCGCTTCGTCCGAGATCCGGTCCGCACAGAGCGCGAACGCGAAGTCCGGCCCGCCGCTGCAGGTGCCGCCGTGGCGGTGGATGGCGTCGAGCCAGCGTCGCGGCTGCTCGAGGAAATTGCGCGGCGACATCAGCACCGCCGTGAAGCCCGTGAACAGCGGATTCAGCAATCCGCCCATCAATCCCATGTCGTGATAGAGCGGCAGCCAGCTGACGAAGACGTCGTCCCTGGTCCCGCCGAGCGCCGCTTCGATTGCGATCTCATTGGCGACCAGGTTCCGGTGAGTGACGCAGACTCCCTTCGGCTGCGACGTCGAACCCGACGTATATTGGAGGAAGGCGATCGCATCGCCGTGCAAGTCCGTCTCGCGCCAGGATGCGGCGGCATCGACCGGCACCTCGTCGACGGCAACAACATGAGCATCGGTCTCGCCGACCGAAGCGACGACGACGTCGCGAAGCCGCGCCTGGGTGAGAATGAGTCGTGGCGCCGCATCGCGCAGGATGCCATCGAGGCGGCTGGCGTAGCGCTCCTTGCCGGTCTCCGGCGGATAGGCCGGCACGGCAATGACCCCGGCATAGAGGCAGGCGTAGAATGCGACGGCATAATCCGGACCGTTCGGCAGCAGAATCACGGCGCGCTCGCCGGCACGCGCGAGCTCCTGCAGATGCGCCGCAAGCGCGCGGATGCGCCGGTCCAGCGCAGCGAATGTCAGCTCGTGGACGACATCGTCGCCTTCAATGAAGCGCAGCGCCGGATGGTCAGCACGCGAGGCGGCATGCTCGCGGAGTCGTTCGACGAGGGTCTGTGTCGGCATTTTCCAAAGGTCCGATGACAACGTGAGGATCGATGCCGCAGGCTCAATTGACGCGATGGGCTCGCGCCATCGCGACGATCACCCTGCGCGGCCCCTTGAATGGCTCGCGCGCGTGCGCCGTCAGCATGTTGTCGAGCATGACGACGTCGCCGGTCTGCCAGGGAAAGACGATCTTGTGCCGGTCGAGCACGGCTCTGACCGTGGCCAGCGTCTCGTCCTCGATCGGCGCGCCGTCGCCGTAGAACGCATTGCGCGGCAGCTCGAGCGGATCGCCGACGATGTCGAGAAGACTTTCCCGAACCTCGGGCGCGAGGCTGGAGACGTGGAACAGATGCGCCTGATTGAACCACACCATGTCCCCGGTCACGGGATGCACCGCCGTCCCCTGGCAGACCTGCCGCGTCCGTAGCTCGTCGCCATCCTTCCATTCGCAGGCGATTGCATGGGAGGCGCAATAGGCCTCGACCTCGGCCTTCGACTCCGTGCCGAACACCTGTCGCCAGTCGACATCGAGTCCACTGCCGTAGTTGCGGACATACATGACGCCCCGCTCGGCGAAGCGGTTACGGATCGCGGCCGGCATGTCGCGATGGATCGACCGGCTGTCGGCGACCGGCGTCTCACCGCCCTGCTGTGCCGCCTGCTCGCAATAGAACCAGATCTTCATCGGCCAGTCGCGCGTATAGGCCTGCTCGTTGTGCAGCGGGATGCTCTGGTGCGGCGGATATTCGGTCGAGGTGTAGACGCCGGCGCTGACCTGCGATCGGGGCGTCGAGCCGAATTCATAGGACAGCAGCGGATGGCCGAAGCTCGCGGCGAAGCTCCTGAACGCCTCGGCGCCGTCGAGATGGAAGCCACGGAAGAGAATTCCGCCGCACGCATAGAGCTGGCGCTCGATCATGTCGCGGACCTCCCTGACGGCCTCCATCAGCGGCTGCTGCGTGCGGCTGGCCCGCAGAAGGAACGGTAGCGATTCTTGTTCTATTTTAGATTGTATTGCGAACATGACTTCTCCCCGTCTCCCGTCGATTTCAGCATCGAAGTTTCTTCACCGGCCGGCTTTTCCGGCTGGGTCGTGCTTTCGGCACGCCGCTCAAGGCCCCGCGCGAGCAACGGCGAGTCCCGGCCATGCCCGACGTGCCAGCAATGCGGCAACGAGCTTCAGCAGATCCGCCTGTCGGCTATGGATGAAGAAGTGGTCGCCCGGCAGCATGTCGCGACCGAACGCGCCGGAGGTCTCGGCCCGCCACGCCTCCAGTGCCTCGGCACGCGTCTCGTCGAGATCTCCGCCGAACACGTGCAGCGGACACGGCAAGGGCCGGCGCCGCCGATAGACGTAGTTCCCGCACATCAGGAAATCGGCTCGCAGGATCGGCAGCGTGCCGCGCATGATCTCCATGCTCTGCAACGCCTCCGGCGGCGTGCCGTTCAGCCTGAGAAGCTCCTCGCGCAATGCGTCGTCACCGAGCGGCTCGCGCCAGCGGCTGCCGTCGCGCACGGCCGGCGCCTCCGTTCCGGACACGAGCAGCATCTGCGGCTTTGGCGCGCCGAGCGCGAGCAGCCTGTGCGCCAGCTCGAAGGCGAGCAAGCCGCCGAGGCTGTGCCCGAACAGGACGTAAGGCTCCGCCAACGGCGTCCCGATCAGTTCGGACGCGAGCTGATCGGCCAATGCTGCCGCGTCCGTTTGCAGCGGCTCGTCCATCCGCGCGCCCCGTCCGGGCAGCTCCAGCGGCACGATTTCGATCCAGGACGGAAGAGCTCTCCTCCAGCGCGCATAGACCATGGCGCTGCCGCCGGCATAGGGCAAACAGATCAGCCGCATGGCAGCCAGCCTCCTTCGCTTCAGGATTCGGCAGAGGCCTGGGCGTTCTCCTGCATGAATTTCCGCAGCGAGAGCGGCCGCATGTCGGTCCACACCTGTTCGATATGGTCCAGACACTCCTTCTTGCTCCCGGTCACGCCGACGGCCGTCCACCCGTTCGGGATGTCCTTGAACGTCGGCCAGATCGAATATTGTTCTTCGTGATTCACGACGACGGTGAAGGTGACGTCCTCTCTGTCGAAGACCATCATGCCCGGCTACTCCTACTAACAAACGACGTTGATGAACTACGAGTAATGCAGTTGATAATGACAGTCAAAAGGATACCGCCGATCGAAGTTTTTAATCTCTCCAAGGTGACACGTAGGTGACGATTCAACATCAGGATGCATCGGCTCCAACGAGATGATTTGCTGACCCGATCGCGTTGTCACCGCGGAGATGATCACGCCTCAACGCGATCGATGAGCTACGCAAATTTTTATCAGATTGTAATTGAACGCCGTCCGCATCGCTCAGACTAACAAGGCCGCCGCACAATGGCCGTGCGGCGGCCTCATCATCGCCAACGCGTATCGACGTCCTAGAAATTGAACGTCGTGGAAACGAGATAGGTGCGCGGCGCCCCCAGGGTGATCACACCGCTATAGGCCGACGCCCAATACGCCTTGTCGAATACATTCTCGACGCTCGCCCGCAGCACGATCGGCTTGCCGTTCCAGGGCGAGGTGAAGGTGTAGCGGGCGCCCAGGTCGACGCGTGTCCAATCCGGCAGCGAGAGTTTGTTGGCCGCGTCGACATATTGTGCACCGGTGTAGACGACCCGCCCCGTGAGCGTCAGATCCCGCACAAACGGTGTATCCCACTCGGCGCCGAGATTCACGGTGAGCTCGGGCACGCCGATCGCCCGCTTGCCGTCCGTCAGGCCGCCCGAAGTCTTCTCCTGCACGCCGTGAATATACGCCACGCCCCCCAACAGCCGCAGCGTCGGCGTGACCTCACCGAATACGTTGAACTCGGCGCCCGTATTTCGCTGCCGGCCATTCAGCTCTTGAGTCAGCACTCCCCCTGAACTCGTGGTAATCACGCTCGGGCGTGAGATATCGAATGCGCTGACCGTGGTCGTGATTCGGCCGAAGTCGACCTTGATGCCGGTCTCGACCTGCTTGGTCTGCCCTGGCGGGAAGACCGTGCCGCTGTTGGCATAGCCGGCGGCAACGACGGTCGGGGTCTGCAGGCCCTCGATGTAATTGGCATACAGCGACACAAACTCGACGGGCTTGACCACGAGCGCATAGGCTGGCGTCCACACCGAGGTGTCCTCGAACGGGCGGCTCGATGCTGGAGTAACGAGATTCGTGACTTCCGTTCCCGCCGTTTGTCTGCGCACACCGACGGTCAGTTGAATCCGCTTGTTCAGCAGCGACATCGTGTCGGAGACGCCGATGCTCCAGAGATTTGCGCCGACGGTCTGATTGGCCTGGAGCGTCGGAAAGCTTGGCAACGCGATGTTGGTCGGCTCGCTGTAAAGGCTCCAGTTGGGCATCTTGCCGGAGACCACCTGCTGGGTATAGGTGCGGTCGGTGATGGAGTAGCCGACATTGACGGCATGGTTGATCGGGCCGGTATCGGCGGTCATGCGCAGGCCAGCCTCCCCGGCGTACGTCTTGTACGTCTCGCTTCCCGTTCCAGGAGTCCCGGACAACAGGCCAGCGTTGCTCGAGAGCACCGGCGACGGATAACGGTAGTTGATGTTGCTGTCGTGATAGCCGAATCCGGCATAGGCGGTGATACGATCGTTGAGATCGACCTCGCCTTTCACCGTCGAGAAGAAATCGGTCGGCGCATAATACGCCCACGGCACCTGGAAATTGGTGCCGGACGACGGTGGCGACGGAATGCTGGTGACAGCAGTACCCACGCCGAAGAATCGCAGCGGCGGATTCAGCTTGTCCGCCTGATAGCCGACATCGGCATCGATTCGGACATTCTCGCCATGATAGTCGACGGCGAGGTGGGCGTTGCCGAACTCGTCGGTCTGCCGGTTCCAGGGGGTATCGCCGTTCGAATACTTGCTGTTCAGCCGTACGCCCCACTCCTTGTGCTCGCCATAGCGGCGGCCGACGTCGATCTGCTCGCCGAATTGCGTCTTGGACGCATAGGTCGCCGTTAGCTGCGTGATGTCGGTGTCGAGCGCGTGCTTGGTGACGAGATTGACGCTACCGCCGACCGCGCCGCCGCTTGAGGCGCCAGTGCCGCCGACCGTCATGCCGTTGAGCAGAGCCGCCGGCCCCTTCAGCAATTCGACCCGCTCGATGAAATTGGCGCCCGTCGAATAATATGGCGCGATGCCGGCGAGGCCATTCAGGGCGTAGTCGCCGCTGTCGTAGTAGAAGCCGCGGATGAACAGGCTGTCGGCGCCGCCGCCGGCGGCTTGGATCGTGCGCACCGAGGGATCATTGATCAGCACGTCGCGGATCGTGCGCGCCTGCTGGTTCTGGATCAGCTGCGAGGTGAAGCTCGTCTGGTTGAAGGGCGTGTTCATGACGCCGCGGTTGCCCAGCAGCCCGAGGCCGCCGCCGCTCGCGACCTGGCCGCCGGCATAGGGCGACGGCGGCGCGCCGACCGTTCCTGTCGACGGCGTCACATAGGCCACCGGGGCGGTCGGCGGCAGGTTGCGCGGAGCGACGCGGCGCTGCTGAGCGGTCCGCGTCGCGGTCGTCTGCGGTCTCGAGGCGGTCTGCCGGACTTTCGGCTTCGGCGCGTCGACGGTCACATCGGGGAGCTTGGTCTGCGCAAAGGCCGATTGAACGCCTCCGACATTCAGCGTGAGCGCCAATGAGCTCACAAGTCCCAACGACATCGTCAATCCAATGTCTTTATCCCAAATGCGACAGACCATCCTGACACCCCGATCATTCCAAGTTCCAACTCGGCTCGTCGGTGGTCCTAACACACAGGTATTTGAGGATGGCGTCGCGCGACGTAGAACTCGTCTAACGAGCGACAGCTTCGCCGAATCGATCAGCTCAATAGGTTGTCGCTACTACGAGATTCTTTTCCCTCCGCTTCTTTGAAGCCTTCAAAAGAAGCGCATGTCGCGGGGAAGAGCGATGCGATCGCGTCGGCTGATACAACTCACGACACCGATCGTCTCGAACTCATCGAAATAATTTCGATCAATCGTACGATGATAACTAATCACATTGCCACTTTTGAATCAATCTTTGCTTTCAAATGCGCCACATCTCCGCCGCGCCACGCGCAGATCGGAGAAGGCATCGAGACATTTGTATCTGCTTGTTTCCAGGCCGGAGCGACGCCGCTCGCGTCGGCGCTCGCTGCGCGAGATCGATCGCGCGCAGCCGACGCAGCGTGCTGCCATCGCGATGACGCGTCGCGCGAGAGAAGACACGTAAGACAAGAGATGCGTGGGATCGTTGGCTGGCCGAGCGCGTCGTTGCCATCGAGCCGCGCGCATAGTCCCGCGGCGCGGATCGAGATCAATGATGCGGGCTATCTTCCGCCGACCGGCGGCGGACGTCAGCGCTCAGAGCGGCCTATCCTGCGTCCCGGCCCGAGCGCCTTGCGCTTCGGCCTTCGCGCCGCGGCTCCGTCTCGTGCCGTAGGCGAGCGACAGCAGAATCGGAATCGACAGTCCGAGCCAGCACAGCGCGTCCCAGAGCCCGTCGCCGAACAGTCCGAAGGCGAGCCCGGCTGCGGCAACCAGACCGATCAGCAGCGGCGCACGAAACACCTGCCAGGTCGAGAGTTGCGCGGCGCGGGCAGATGGCGTCGCCGATGCGGCCGAGGAGCTCATGGCGACACCACCGCAGGCGCTGCCGATGTCACGACGCCGGACACCTTCCTGCGGAAGCCCCGCCGCTTGGCGGCCCACAGATAGAGTCCGCTGCACAGCACGACGATCGTGATGAGATCGAGAACGGCCCAGATGATCTTCAGCGGCAACCCGCCATAGTCACCGAAATGCAGCGGCCGCGATACCTGCAACGCGGTGAGATACCAGGCGAGCTCGGGCGCGACCATCTTGCTGCTGTCCTGGGCATCGACCAGGACCGGCTTGAACATGCGCGCAGTAAACGGCGTGCGGCCCTTGGTCCAGATCATCAGATGCTGCGGGCTGCCGAACCGCGTCGTCGTCGGCAAGGTGATGGACGTCACCAGCCGGTCCGGAAACGCGGTGCGGACGGCGCCAACGGCGGCCTCGACCGATTTCGCTTCCGCCAGCGGCTTGCCCTGATAGGGCGCGAGCAGTGCCGGCATGGTCTTCGCGCGCCAGAGGTCGAACAGCGGCACCGCCAGCGTGTTGATGGTGCCGGTCAAGCCGACCGCGAGCGCCCAGCTCACCGTGACGATACCGAGCAGATTGTGCAGGTCGAGCCATTTGAGCCGCGCCGAGCGATCCCGCACCGTGCCGAACTGCAGGCGACGCATGAACGGCCAGTATACGACGACGCCCGAGACGATGGACGCTGAGAACACCAGTCCCATCAGTCCGAGAAAGAGCTCGCCCGGCAGGCCGGTGAACATGTCGCGGTGGATGCGCAGGATCACGTCCATGACGTCCTGATGCGGCGCTTCCTCGCCGAGAACGACGCCGGTGCGCGCATCCACGGTGAGCCGATGAAACTGCCCAGGCACCAGAATGGCGGTCGGCGACATCGCGACCACGATCAGCGGCTCCGCCTGCTTCAGGCTCACGAACAGCGCATGCTGCTCCGGCAACTGCTGCTTGGCCGCCGCGATCAGGCGGTCGAGCGGCAACAGCGGCGTGTCGGCCGGCATCGCCGGCGCAGCGATCTCATCCTCGAAGAGATGATCGATCTCCTCATGGAAGATCAGCGGAAGCCCGGTCAGGCACAGCATCAGCAGAAAGATCATGCTGATCAGCGACGTCCACGTGTGAACCTGAACCCACAGCCGCATGCGCCCGAACCCACCCTTCGTCATCGACGTTGCACGTGATGAGCCGAACGTCCGGCAAGAGAAGGGCCGCAGCAAACTGAATCGGTCTAAAGCCGTTGGAATTTCTTTAAGGTAGCGCGCCTGTCCGCCGCAACCAGCGGAGCTGCAACGTGAATTTCGATCGCACCTCGCACCGTCGGTGCTCACGGACGGCGCGTGTCGCTGCCGTGAGGGCGCGCGCCGAAGTCGCCCTTGCGCGATGCCCGGATACATATGGAATCGCTTCCGCGTGGCCGCGCGGAATACGACCGGCTCTGGCTGCATCCGACGATGCGCCAGGGCCGGGCCGCAAACGCCGTCTCAGAATGGATAGTGCCGTTCGCCGGTCTGCACCGTGATCCAGCGCAGCTCGGTGAACTCGTCGATCGCGGCCTTGCCGCCGAAGCGGCCATAGCCCGAGGCCTTGACGCCGCCGAACGGCATCTGCGGCTCATCATGCACCGTCGGCGCGTTGACGTGGCAGATGCCGGACTCGATTCGCTTGGCGACAGCGAGCGCGCGGGCGATGTCGCGGCCGAACACCGCCGACGACAGGCCATATTCGGTGTCGTTGGCGACGCGCACGGCCTCGTCGACGCCGCTGACGCGCACGATGGTGACGACGGGACCGAAGCTCTCCTCGCCATAGATGCGCATCGCCGGCGTGACGTGATCGACGATGGTCGCGGGCATGATCGTCCCGCTGCCGCGGCCGCCGGCGGCCAACACGGCACCCTTGGCCACCGCGTCCTCGATCAGGCCGCCGACACGGTCGCAGGCGGCGGCGCTGACCAGCGAGCCCAGCACCACATCGCCCTTGCGCGGATCTCCGTAAGGCAGGCTGTTGGCCTTGGCGGCGAACTTTGCGACGAATTCATCCGCCACCTTGTCGTCGACCACGATGCGCTCGGTCGACATGCAGATCTGGCCCTGGTTCATGAAGGCGCCGAACGCGGCGGCATTCACCGCGGCGTCGAGATCGGCATCGTCGAGAATGACCAGCGGCGCCTTGCCGCCGAGCTCGAGCAGCGCGCGCTTCAATTGCCTGGCACAGGCCATGGCGATGAGACGGCCGACGCGGGTCGAGCCGGTGAAGTTGACGCGCCGGATCGCGGGATGGGCGATCAGCGCCTCGACCACGGCCTGCGCATCCTCGGGCGCGTTGGTCACGACATTGACGACGCCGTCACCGAGACCGCCTTCGGCCAGGCACGCGCCGATCAGCCGGTGCACGCCCGGGCTCATCTCCGAGGCCTTCAGCACCACGGTGTTGCCGCAGGCGAGCGGCATCGCCACCGAGCGGACACCGAGGATGACCGGCGCATTCCACGGCGCGATGCCGAGCACGACGCCGACCGGCTGGCGATGCGCCAGTGCAATGTTGTCGGGCACGTCGGTCGGGATCACCTCGCCCGCGATCTGCGTCGTCATCGCCGCGGCCTCGCGCAGCATGCCCTCGGCGAGATGCACGTTGAAGCCGGCCCAGCCCGCGGTGGCGCCGGTCTCGGCCATCATCAGCGCGATGAACTCCGGGGCGTTGCGCGCCAGCGCATCCGCAGCCGCATTGAGCCGCTTGCGGCGCTCGCCCGGACCGAGCCGGGACCACGCCGGAAACGCCGCCGCGGCGGCATCGGCGGCGCGCAGCGCGTCATCGATCGACGCCGCCGCAACGATGGTTGCGATCTCGCCGCTGATCGGATTGAGCCGCTGGAAGGTGCGCTGATTGGTGGCGGACTGGTCCTTGCCGCCAATCAGGAGATTGATCGCGTTCATGGGGCGCTCCTAGGTCGATGGGGTTGTTGCGGTTGCGGAAGCCGGCGCGCGCGACTGGCCGAGATAGGCGCGCTGGATGTCGGGATTGTTCTTCATCTCGGGCGCCGGCCCCTCGCCGGCATTGCGTCCCTGCTCGATCAGGTAGACGCGGTCGGCGATGTCGAGGCTGGCGCGGGCGTTCTGCTCGACCATGAGGATGCCGACGCCGTCGCCGCGGATCGTTCTCAGCGCCCGGAACACCTCGCGGCTCAAGAGCGGCGACAGGCCGAGCGACGGCTCGTCGAGCAGCAGCAGGTCGGGCCGCGACATCAGCGCGCGGCCGATCGCGACCATCTGCTGCTCGCCGCCGCTCATGGTGCGCACCGCCTGCCCCATGCGCTCGGTAAGACGCGGAAACAGCGCGAGCACGTGCGCCAGCCGCGCGGCCTCGCCGTCGCGGGCGCGCGAAGGATAAGCGCCGAGCTGGAGGTTCTCGGCGACGGTGAGATCGCCGAACACGCCGCGGCCTTCCGGCACCAGCGCGATGCCGCGCTCGACGATCAGATGCGGCGCGAGCGAGCCGATGTCCGTCCCGCCGAGCCGGATCACGGCTCCGGGCGACGGCTGGATCAGTCCCGCGATCGCCTTCAGCAACGTCGACTTGCCGGCGCCATTGGCGCCGAGGATGGCGACGATCTCGCCGCGCGCGACCTCGAGCGCGACATCGGTGAGCGCCTGGTGCTTGCCATAGGCGTGCGACAGCCGCTTGATCTCAAGCATCGGGCTCTCCGAGATAGGCTGTGATCACCGCGGGATCGGCGAGCACCTCGTCCGGCGTGCCGCGCGCGATCACGACGCCCGCGCTCATGACGACGCAGCGGTCGCACAGCGCGCGGATCGCATCCATCACATGCTCGACCATCACGATGGTGATGCCGCGGTCGCGCAGCGAGGCGATCAGCCTGATGCCGGTCTCCAGCTCGGTCGGATTGAGCCCAGCCAGCCATTCGTCGAGCAGCACAAGCCGCGGATGCAGCGCCAGCGCGCGGGCGAGCTCCAGCCGCTTCTGGTCGATGTAAGTGAGATCGCCCGCCGGCATCTCCGCCATGCCATCGAGGCCGACCAGGGCGAGCAGCTCATGGATCGATTCTGCGGCCGCACCGGTCTGGCGCGTGCGGAACAACGCCGCCGCCGCGACATTCTCGGCGACCGTCAGGTCCGGCATCACCCGCACCAACTGGAAGGTGCGGGCAAGCCCGAGCCGCGCGATCCGGTGCGCCGCGAGGCCGCTGATGACGGTGCCGCCGAAGCGGATCGTGCCGGCCGAGGGCACGAGCGCGCCCGAGAGCATGTTGAGCAGCGTCGTCTTGCCCGAGCCGTTGGGGCCGATGACGCCGAGGATCTCGCCGGCGCGGACGTCCAGGCTGACCTGGTCGACGGCGCGCAGGCCGCCGAAGGATTTGCCGACAGTCTCGGCCGTGAGCAGCGTTCCGCCCTGCTCCGGTTTGGCGCCGACCACCTTGGGCTCGCGCCGCCAGACCCGATCGACCAACCCGATCACGCCCCTCGGCAGCACCATCACGATGCCGATGAAGATGAGGCCGAGCACGATGCTGAAATGGTTGGGCAGCGCGGCTGTCAGCACCTCGAACAGCAGCACAAGCGGGATGACGCCGAGCACCGGGCCGATCAGCGAGCCGGCACCGCCGAGCAGCGCCATGATCACGACCTGGAACGAGATCATCGGGTTGAACGCGATCGCCGGATCGATATAGGTCCAGCGCGGCGCCATGATCGCGCCGGTCACCGACATGAACACCGCGCTGAGGATGAAGACCCCGAGCTTCACCGCGGTCGCATCGATGCCGGAATGGCGCGCGGCGGTCTCGTCGGCGCCGATCGCGCGCAGCGCGAGGCCATAGCGCGAGCGCGTCAGCAGAAAGCCGGCGAGGAAGACCAGCGCCGTCAGCGCGCAGAGTTGCCAGTACAGCATCTCCTGGGTGATGTCGCTGAACAGATAGCGGCCGACCGATTTGTGGATGTTGACCTCGTACCAGATCACGAGCTGGCGGATCAGCTCGGCCAGGCCGAACGAGAAGATGATGAAGTAGATGCCGGACAGCCGCAGCGTCGACAGGCCGGTGATGGCCGCGACGACAGCGCCGACACCCGCGGCGGTCATCAGTTGCAGCGGCCAGCTCAGCGTCTCGCCGGTCACCGCCGCCGTATAGGCGCCGATGCCGAAGAACGCAGCGGTCGCCAGCGAGACGTAGCGGGTCGGCCCGGAGAACATGGCCCAGGCGGTTGCCAGCACGGTGAAATAGAGAATGCTGATGCCGAGCGCGAGATAGTAGCCGTTGGCATAGAGCGGCAGCGTGACCGCCGCGGCAACGCCGACGAGCCCGATGCACCAGGCCAGAATCTTGCCGGGGCTGATCACGACGCCGCCTTTCCGAACAGTCCGGTCGGCCGGATCAGCAGCACGGCGAGAAACATCGCAAACGTCGCGGCCAAGGTCAGCCCGGGATCGACCAGCCGCGCCACCGCGGTCTCGACGACGCCGAGCAGCAGCCCTGCGGCCAGCGCGCCCATGACGTTGCCGACGCCGCCCATGATCACGACCACCAGCGCCTTCATCGTGAATACGACGCCCATCGAGGCGTTGAAGGTGAGGAACATGCTGACCAGCACGCCGCCGGCCGCGACCAGTCCGCCGCCGAACGCAAACGCCAGTCCTGCGAGCCAAGCGACATCGATGCCGACCAGCCGCGCGGCATTGGCATCGACCGCGACGGCGCGCACGGCCGTGCCGATCCTTGTCCGCGTCAGCGCGAGATAGACGCCGGTGCCGATCAGTGCGGCGAAACCAAGCGCGACCAGCCGGTTCACCGCGAGCGTCGAGCCGAGCACTGTCACGGGAATGGAGAGATAGCTGTAGCTGTAATACTGCCCGCCGAAAGCGACCAGCATGATGCCCTGGATCACGAACAGCACGCCGAAGGTGACGAGGATGCTGTCGACCTCCTGGGCACCGGCGTCCTTGCCGCGGCGGATCAGCCGCTGCAGCAACAGCCTGTAGAGCAGCCAGTTCAGCAGTCCCGCGGCGGGCATCGCGAGCAGCAGCGCCAGCAGCGGACTCAGTTGCAGCCCGGAATAGAGCGACAGCGTGCCGAACGCGGCCGCGACCAGCGACTCGCCATAGGACAGGTTCATGATGCGCGCCACGCCATATTGCAGCGTCAGGCCGAGCGCGATCAGGGCATACATGCCCCCCAGCACCAGACCGGGCAGCAGGATGTCGAACAGCAACATGGGATGGTGCCTCTTGCGCGAGGCCCGCGGACGCGCGCGCCTTGACGCGCGTCCGCAAGCTCACGACCTCGTTCCGGCTATTTCCACTCGGGCTTCGGCACGACCGCGGCGCGTGCGCCGGGCAGCGAGGCCGGCGCCACGGCGTAGAACTCGCCGTTCTGCCACTGGCCGACGCTCCAGACCTCCTGCAGCAGGCCGTCCTTCAGCTTCACCTTGCCGATGATGGTGTCGAAAGAGCCCTCGCGGATCTCCTTGGCGACCGCGGCACGGTCGACCTTGCCGACCTTTTCGATCGCCTGCTGCAGCACCTGCAGGCTGGCATAGGTGATCGGGCTCGCCCAGCGATCCGGCTCCTGCCCGGTCGCCGCCTTGTGGCGGGCGAGATAGTCCTTGAGCGCGGGCGAGTCGGCGTTCCAGCCGCCGATGCCCATCACGCCGTCGCTGCCTGCCCCGAACTTGCCCTTGAACAGCGGGAACGCCGTGCCGACGCCGACATAGAAGACCTTCGGATTGTACTTGAGCAGTTGCGCCTGCTCGGTCAGCCCGATCGTATCCGGCGGATAGCTGAAGGCGACGAAGGCATCGGCTTTGCTCGCGATCGCATCCTTGAGCAGCGGCTGCAGGTCCTGCGAGCCCATCGGATAGGTCTTGTCGTAGGCGACGGTCAGTCCGGCCTTCTTGAAGGCCTCGCGCCCGGCGGCGGCCAGCTCGATGCCGAACTGGTCGGCCACGCTGACCATCGCGACGGTGCCGCCGATCTTGCCTTCGCTCTTCAGCTTGCCGAGCAGTTCGGCGAGCCCATTGGAGATCTGCGCCGACGTGCCGAGCCAGAAGGTGGCATTGGCCCAGCGCTTGGCGAGTTCTGGCGCCTTGTCGGTCACCGACGTCACCGCGAGATGCGGATAGCCGAGCCGGTTCAAGGTCGGACCGACCGCAAGGTTGAGACCGGTGCCCCAGGGCGGCAGGATGAAGTCGACCTTGTCCTGGTTGGCGAGGCGCTCGATCGCCTTCACCGCCTCTTCCGACGAGCTGCGGTCGTCATATTCGACGATCTCGATCGGCAGCCGCTTGTCGCCGAGCTTGATGCCGCCGGCCGCGTTCACGTCCTTCACCCAGAGCTGATAGTTGGGCAGCGTGGTGATGCCGGCGCCGCCGGCATAGGGGCCGGTCTTCGAGATCGCATAACCGATGCGGATCTTGTCCTGCTGGGCCTGGGCGGCCGATACGGCAAAGCCGGCTGCGATCGCCGCCCCCGCGATCCGCAACACCTGACGACGGTTGGTCGAAGTCATCTCTCTGTCCTCCTCCCATGTTCACGCGCGCGGACCGCGCGGGTGAATCGGTGACGTTCCTCTGCCCCGGCGTCGTCCGCGGTTTTTTGTTTGCGGTCGTCGGGACTTGACGAGGGAAACACCGCAGGCTTGGGTGGCGCAATGGACAGTTCCGGTAAAAGAGTGCACTTTTCTGGGGCGACGACCGCGCGTAACGCCGCGCCTCGGACGCTGCCGCCGGCGGCCCGTGGCACCCCGGCAGCGCTCGGGGCCGAAGCCATCCCCTCGCATTTCGAGGCACGGCGCTGGGCCCTGCGCTCGGATGCCGCGCGGCCGTTCGTCCACCTGCTCTGCCTGACCGCCGGAACGGCCTCGGTGCGCTTCGCCGAAGAAGAAATCCAGATCTGGGCCGGTGCGGCGCTGGTCTGGGTACCGGCGGGAGGGGCCGAGCATCTCGACGTCGCGGCAGGTTCCGCCGGGCATCTCCTGCGGCTGCGCTCCGGGCTCTGGCACCGCCACCTGCCCTCCTCGGCCGAGCCCGCCTATCTCGACCTCGCAGGCACCGAGGCCGTCCTGGCCTTCTCCGTCACGGCTGAGTTCGCCGCGGTCATCGCGCGCTCGATGGCGGCGATTGCAGCGGAGATCGAAAATCCCTCACGGCGCGGCGCGGCCTCGATCATGTCATCGGAGCTGACCCTGTGCGTGCTGCGCTTCTGGCGGCTGTTTGCCGACGAGAGCGCCGGCGAGGCACAAGGCTCCAGCGCCGAGATCCTGAGCCGCTTTCGCCGGCTCGTCGAGGAACGCTTTCATCAGCAGTTGCGGGTCGCCGACTACGCTGCGCTGCTCGGCGTCACGCCGGATCGCCTGCACGCGCTGTGCACCCGGGTGCTGCAGCGGTCACCGAGCGCGCTGATTCAGCAGCGCGTCATTCAGGAGGCGGCGACCCGGCTCGAAACCACCACCGCGACGATCAAGCAGATCGCCTTCGCGCTCGGCTTCAAGGACAGCGCCTATTTCAACCGCTTCTTCGTCAGGCACACCGGTCAATCACCGGGCGCCTGGCGCAAGGGTGTTTCGTCGCAGCGGACCAAAGGCCAGTCACGGACCATGCTCAACTTCGCCGACTGGCCGTGACGGTGCGGCGCGGCCAAGCGCCTCGGTCATCCTCTTTGTCAGTCCAGGACGACGTGTCAGCGTCGGACCAGCAAATCCCGAGTTCGGACGGGCGGCGCAACCGCTGGATGCTCAGTGCGCCGGGAAACTGATTTCCGCTGCGCGATCAAGCTGATTTGGCCTGTCCAGTCCCCGCGCCGAAAATATTTCTCTTTCGTTTTTCCGGAAATCATGGTTCTATTCCCGCATCCCGTCTCGAGCTGAGGGGCGTATCGCGGTCGTCACGAGACGCGAGGCGGGGAGCGGTGGGCGTGGTGGATTGCAGCGCGGGTTGCTCGCGCCGACGAACAATTCGCCACGCACGGTCAAGTCGCGCGGTCCTGATATCCCGATGCTGATATCAACTCACGTTGAGGCTTCGCTTCGCGTGGGGATGGTGGCCAGAAAGCCCGGCGCACCAGGGAGAACGCGAAGCAGCCGTTCAGCCATCGCGCAGGGAGGGCCGGGTTTCCGGCTGACCTGTGGTACCTGCCGCCTGCATTTTTTTCGCAGGCGGGCCACGGGCCTCAGTCGAGGTCCGGCCTTCCCTGCGCCCTCACGCGTCGCGAGGGCTTCACGATGCATCACCCGGACGGGTCGCCCGCCGCGGGATCGCGCGATCACGCGCGCCTGTCCGCAAGGGAGGCGACCTGATGTTTCACATTGATGTCAAATCGTCGCAGGCTTGAACGGTCCCGCCAGCATCGAGGACACCCGGGGGAGCCGTCCGATATCGTCCCCGCTCCCCGGAGCCATCGCGAGTATGGCGGCACCGTTGCTACCCTGCCACGAATGCGCTATGAGTTGAATATGATCAGCCGGTCCTGGTCGCACGCGAAATGCCAGTACCGCAAACCGATGCTTCGCGCTCGGCGCGCGACGTCGGTCGATACGGGCGCCGCGATCGCGCCCGCATCGCCAGCTCCGCGCTTCGCGCTCATTCGCATTCCGTAGCCGTGTCCGGGAGCCCGAACGCAGATGGATTGTGAAACCTGTGGCCGGCCCAATCCACCGGGCTCGGATGTCTGCGGCGGGTGTGGCGGGGTGTTGCGACAGCCGTCATCCGATACGACGACGAGTTCGCGCCTGCTCGGCATGCATCGCGCCGAGCGGCGGCAGGTGACGGCGCTGATCTGCGATCTCGTCGGCTCCGTCTCGCTCACCGTCAGGCTCGATCCGGAAGATATGACCAGCGTCATCGACGCCTTCCTGACGACCTGCGAAAACGTCATCGGCCGCCATGGCGGCGCCATCACGCAATATGCCGGCGACGGCGTGCTCGCTTATTTCGGCTATCCGCGTGCGGGGGAAGACGATGCGGCCACCGCGATCCGCGCCGCCATCGCGCTGCGCGACGCCGTCGGCCGGCTCGATGCCGCGCAAGGCCAACCACTGCGTCTGCGCATCGGCATTGCCACCGGCCTCGTCGTGGTCAGCGACCTCATGCCCCGCGCCGACGGCCGCCCGGTCGACATCGTCGGCGAGACGCCGAATCTCGCGGCGCGGCTGCAATCGATCGCCGCCCCCGACAGCATCGTCGTGGCCCGGACGACCGAGCGCATCGCGCGCGGCATGTTCGACTTCCGCGATCTCGGCACGTTCGCGCTGAAGGGATTCGCCGCACCGGTCGAGGCGTTCGAGGTGCTGGAAGAAGCCGCCGTCGCGAGCCGTTTTCACGCCCGCATTCGCGGCGAAAGCTCCCCCCTGGTCGGGCGCGACCAGGAGCTGGCGCGTCTGTTCGATTGCTGGGCGGCGGCGCGGTTCGGCAGCGGACAGGTGGTGCTGCTCCATGGCGAGCCGGGCATCGGCAAGTCGCGGCTGGTCGAGGAGCTGCGGCGGCGCGTGGCCGACGTCTCCCAGCTGCAGATGATCTGGCACTGCAGCCCCACCCGTTGTGACAGCGTGCTGTATCCGATCTCGGAACAGCTCGCGCTCATCGCCGGCTTCGACCGCACCGACGGCGCAGCGACGCGTCGCGACAAGCTCGATCGCTTCATGAACGCGCACGGCGTCACCGACACCACCGCGCGCGCCGTGCTCGCCGACGTCCTTGGCGTCGCGCCCGAACCGGACAATCCGCTGCAGACGATGACCGTCGAGAAGCGCTCGGAGGTCACGCGGGAGACGCTGCTCCGGCTGATCGACATGATGGTGCCGACCGGGCCTGCGCTGCTGGTGCTGGAAGACGCGCATTGGAGCGACACGACCACGCTCGAGCTGCTCGATCGGGCGATCCAGCGCGCCGCACAACGCCGCTGGCTGATCGTGGTCACGGCCCGGCTCGAATATGAGCCGCCCTGGGCCGCGAGCCCGAAGGTCACGCGGCTCCCGCTCGGGCGATTGAGTCACGGCGACGCCGAGCGGATCTGCACCCATGTGGCCGCTTCGGCCGCGCTGCCGGCAGCGACGCTACGCCAGATCGTCAACCGTGGCGAAGGCATTCCGCTGTTCCTGGAGGAGCTGGCGAAGTACGTCGTCGAAGCCTCCGCGGCGCCCGCACGGGACGGCCATGCGAGCGTGGCCATTCCCGCCTCGCTGCAGGACTCCCTGGTTGCGCGGCTCGACCGATTGGGGCCGGCGCGCCGGATTGCCAATCTCGGTGCCGCCATCGGCCGCCGCTTCAGCTACGATCTGTTGTCGGCCATCGTGGCGGAGCCCGAAGCCAGGCTCGGCGAGAGCCTGGATCAGCTCGTCAAGTCCGGCCTCGTGGAGAGCAGCGGCGCGCCGCCCGACAGCCTCTACACGTTCAAGCACGCGTTGATCCGCGACGCCGCCTACGAGTCCCTGCTCCGGCGCGAACGCCAGACATTGCACGGCAGGATCGCCGCGGTGCTGCGCGATCGCTTTCCCGAGACGCGGGACACCGAGCCGGAGTTGCTGGCCTATCATTTCACCGAGAGTGGCGCGATCGCCGAAGCCATCCCGCTATGGGCGGACGCGGGCCGGCGCGCCGCCTCGCGCGCCGCGCATGTCGAAGCGGCGCGACATCTGCAAACGGCGCTCGACCTGCTGCGTCATCAATCCGCCGACGGCGAGCGCGCCGACTTGGAGCTCGAGCTCCTGATCGGGCTTGCCGTCAGCCTCGCTGCCTCGCGCGGCTACACCGTGCCCGAGGTCGGCAAGGCGCTGTCCGAAGCACGGGCGATTTGCGACGCACTCGGCAACACCGCCGGCCTGTTCGCCGTGCTGCGCGGCATCTGCAGTTTCCTGATCATCGCGGGCGATCTCGATGGCGCCGAGGAGATGGCACATCTGTGCCTGGGAATCGGCGAGCAGACCGGCCTTCCCGAGCATCGCATCGAGAGCGGCGTTGCGTTGGGCTACATTCTCTTCGCCAGAGGCGACCTCCCCGCCGCGCGCCGGCTGCTGGCCGCCGCGGTGCAGCTCTATCAGGCATCGGACGGCGCGCGGCTGCCGCAACTGTCCTCCCAGGATCCGCTGGTCGCCGGCCAGGCCTCGCTGCTGCAGGTGCTGCATGCGATGGGCGACGATGCCGGCGCGGCCGCCGTCGCCAGCGATCTCATCGCGCATGCGCGCCGGCTCGGACGTCCGTTCGACCTCGCCTGGGCGCTGTCGTGGCTCGCCTTCTATCAGCTCGCACGCGGCGACTACGAGGATGTCCTCCTCGCCACCGAGGAGGCCCTGCGCATCTGCCGTGACCATGGCTATCCGCTCTATCAGCTGGTGGCGGGCAGCCTGCAGGCGCATGCCCGCGGCCATCTCGGCAGGACTCCAGACGAGGCGCTGGCGGCGGCATCTGAGGCGTTGCCGGCGTTCCAGACGCTCGGCATGATGCATTTCTCCTGCTTCTATCTCGGCGAGGTCGCCGGTCTGCAACTGATCGTCGGCAAGACGGCCGAGGCGATGCAGACGATCGACGCGGCGATCGACGCCGCGCGGCGCTATGGCGACGGCTATTTCCTGTCGCCGCTGCATCGGCGGCGCGCCGAGATCCTGGCCGCCCTCCCCGACACCGCACCCGGCCAGGTGACGGCCGCGCTACGCGAGGCCGTCGCGGTCGCCGAGGCGCAGGGCGCGTCGGCGTTCCTGCGCCGGGCGGCGGCGCGGCTCGCCGCCATCGACGATGACGCGCCGAGGCGACAATCGGCGTGACGACCTGCTCAGGCCACGGGGCTGGCCCTGGCGACGGTGAAATCGATCTCGGCCCAGATGCGCGTGGTCGCGGTCAGGACGAGCTTGCCGTCGACGGGCGTGCCGAGCCCGAGATCGCGAATGAACGGCAGGCTATCGAGCGCGCTCATCTCGATCGACCAGTTGCCCGACTGCAATTGCCAGCTGCGCAGCCCCGTCAGGTCAAGCGCGCCGTTCAACAGCGTCTTGTAGCTCGCCGCGGTGAGACTGTCCGCCGACCGCGCCTGCTTGAGATAGAATACGGGGATCGGCAGGCCCCAGACGCCGCCCAGGAACGACGCCATGCCCGGCCCGGTCGTGAGCTGCTTCATTCGCTCTTGGTCGGCCCCGGCACAGAGCTGCCGGAATGCATCCGCCGGAGAGCCCGCCGCGGTCGGGGTCGATCCCGCCGTGCCTTCGATTCGGATGATGCGCTGCTGGGAGGCATGGGCCTCGGGCCCGTAGCTGGCAATCGCCAGTCCCGAGACGTCGAACGGATCGTTCGATGGTGCGCTGATCGGCTGAACGATGGTCGCGTGATATTTGGGAAAGCCCCAGACCTCCTGCCCCGCAACGACCGACCAGGCATTGTCGACGAACAGATAGGCCGGCACGAAGCCGATCGCTTTCGGCAGCACCGCGCCGCGCTCATAGCTGCCGACCAGGAGCCACAGCCCGACATCGGTCTCGGACATCGTGCCCTGCTCCGCGAAGGGCGGCGTGGCCGCCTGGCTCTTGCGCACCTGGATGACGTTGACGAAGGCCATGTCCAGCATCACGCGGAACTGGTCGCGGCCCGCGACGCGGTTGAAGGAGCGGTCGAGGAACCGCTGGCAGGCGCCGAGGTCGGCCGGTACGGCGAAGCCGTAGAAGGTCGAGTCGTTGCAGATATAGGGCGCCGGCGGAAGCGTGATCCATCCGGCGTAGTTGACGTAGGCGTTGGTGATGTAGGGTTCCGGACTGGTCGAGACGATCGGAATGTAGACGCCGGACAGCGCCGAGGCGGCGGCGAGGCCGGACATCGCCGCGACCTCCACGCATCCGGCGTTGATCTCGGGCACACGGGTCCAGTCGCCGGCGAGGAAGAGATTGTCGTAGCCGGACTTGCCGGGCTCCATGCGATGCCGCAGCGTGCCCGGCAGGCTCAGCACATAGCGCTCGCTCGGATTGATGTTGGCACGCCAGAACTGGAAGTCGAGCCGCGCCGATCCGCTGATGTCGCTCGGCGCGTGCAGGAGATCCCAGCGGAACGTGCTGCCGCTGCCGATGTTGGTCCACAGCGTATCGAGCCAGGACGTCATCCAGTCCTTGGATGCGTTCTTCACATAGTCCGCGGCAAGCTGCTCGTCGTTCGGCGCGCTGTCGTCACTCATGATGGCGCAGTAATAAGCGATCGAACGTGGCCCCGGCGCCGGCCAGTCCTCGGCCGGCAGCAATTGCGACATGTCGGAATAGGTGTCGAGCGGCGGCTTGCAGGTGGTGACGATCGGTCCCATCGTCTCGAGCGACGGTCCAGGCGCCACATAGGGACCTCCGAGATCTCCGACCGCGCAGTCGAGCCAGAGCTGCAGCGCCATCGTGCGCACGGTGGGGAGATTGCCGACCATGTCGGCCCAGGCCGGCTTCTGCTGCATCAATGGCCGGCAGATCTCATCGAGCGCGCCGACCGAGATGCCGAGGACCACCTGGTCGAAATCCTCGCCGAGCTGCAGGCTGAGCCGGGCCGCCGGGGGCGGCTGCGGCGGGTTGGGGGGACCATAGGCGTTCTCGAAATTGTAGCCCTTCAGCGCGTAGTACTCGCCGTTCTCGATCTCCTGCCATTTGGGCTCGGACGGCCAGCACCAGTAGTCCTTCACCAGGACCAGCGGATCATATCTGCCATCGACGAACTCGACCTGCTTGTCGATGTGGATGGTCGCGATGTTGCTACCGTCCTTGGTCGGCTCGAGACTCGTGACCTTGTGAAAGAACTTGAAGTTCACGCCGCGCCGCGCCAGGAGCTGGTAGATCGGCGTGCAGATCGTATCCCCCATTCCGACGACGGATTTATAGAAGAACGCCCCCTTGTAGGTGAAGAACAGCCGCAGCAGTCCCTGAACGGCCGAGCAGGCCGACACCTGCTGCTGCGACGGCTCGCGGGAGCCGTTGCGAAAGGCGAAGATGTATTCGTAGAGAGCGGTCACGATGGCGTTGTTGGCGGCCTCTTCATCCTGCTGCGCCAGAAAGCTGCGGAATTCGTATCTGTCGAGAACCTCCAGCCCGTCCGTCAGGCAGTCGTTCTCGATGATGCCGAGCAGCATGCAGATGCCGAGATTGGCGAGGATCAACAGCCGGCGCAGGCCTTCCTCGAGGCCGTCGATCGTCTGGTGCTCCTTGACGATGCCGCGGAACGCATGGAGCAGCGCCGCCATGTCGCCCTGGGCATCGCGGCGGATCGCTTCGACGTCACTGTGCAGCTTCTCGCCGACGCGGTGGGCCAGCAGCAGCAGCGGATGGCCCTTGCCATCAGGCGAGACGGCCGCCAGCCGGACCTGCCGCTCGGCGGGCATGGCGGCGATCGCCTTCGCCAGCTCGGCATTCTGGTCGCCCGGCCAGTCCTCGAGATAGTAGTTCAGGTTGAAGATGATGCTCGCGATGGTCCGCAGCAGCAGGGTCGAGAGCGGTGGCACGATGTTGTCGGCGGGCGCCCACAGGCTATCCCTGCCGGGATAGACCGATTCATCGACATCCGGCTGAAACCAGAACGGCCAGGGCAGCCATTGGCCGTCGGTGTACTCGGCGTAGAAGATCTCGTTCTGCCGCTTGAACGCATCATCGATCGTCCTGATCGGATCGCTCGGCGGTGCATCGAGTGCCTTCAGCGCGGCACGCAGGATGGTGAAGGCATTCTCGTAGAAGCCGGCCCAGATATGCAGTCCGTGCTCCTCGATGCGCTGGCCCTGCTTGGCGTTGCGTCCGCTGGCGGTCTTGCCCCCGAGACGCCAACCGAGCTGATAGAGAGTGATCTCGTAGCGCTCGCCGCGCGGATCGATCTCGCTCAAGGCGAAGGCCGCGCTCAACGCGCCGATGCCGCCGCCCAATATCGCCACGCGGGTCTTTGTTGCTGCCATGTCGATGATCCCCTGACCTCGGACGTTCTCGCCCGGGCGAGCCGGAACGACGTCGTCCATCGGCGCACGGGTCCGCGATCCGCGCGGCCCGTGCGGTTGAATGACATTCGGTACTATGGGTTTACAAAATCGGCGCCACGCCCAGTTCAATCCGCGTGGCGATGCAATGAGGATGCATCGAATACCTATCACAATCTCCACGCGATCATCAAGCGGGCGCATCGTCGACATCGCGTCAGGCGAAGACGAGGCCGCCGCATCGTTCCCACCGGCTACGTCGTCGTCTCAACTTTTACGAGAAGAACGACGGGCTGCCAGCGCTTAAAGACAGCGCCCCGATCGCGACGCTGCCGTCGATCACGTCAGATCGGAATGCACGTCGCCGGGCCCGTCGAGAAACAGCGGCAGCCGCACGACGATGCGGGCGCCGCGCGGCGCGTCGGTGATCGCGATGCTGCCGCGATGGGCCTCCACCAGCGTCCGCACCACCGCCAGTCCGAGCCCGGCTCCGCCGGTGCCGCGATTGCGCGACGTGTCCAGGCGCGTGAACGGCTCCAGCATGGCCTTGCGCTGGTCGCGGGGAATCCCCGGCCCTTCGTCGTCGACCGTCAGCACGGCGTGCTCCGGCTGGCGTTGCAGCGAGACATGCGCCGCCTCGCCATATTTGAGCGCGTTGTCGATGATGTTGGCGACGATACGACGCAGCGCGACGCGGTCGCCCAGCATCAGCTGCTCGCGCCCGTCGCCTGCATGGTCGAAGCGCACCCGCGCCTGATGCGCGCGGCGATCCTCGACCTCCGCGCGCACCAGTTCGTCGAAGGCAACGAGCTCCTGCGGCAGTTCGCCGGCACCCGCCCGGCTCGCAAGCAGCGCGTCGTCGAGCAGGCGGATCATGTCGGAGATATCGATCACGGCGCGCTGCCGCTCGGCGTCATCCGGGATCTGGTCGACGCGCAGCCGCAGCCGCGTGGCAAAGGTGCGAACGTCGTGAGCAATGCCGCCGACCAGCGCCATGCGCGCCTGCATCAGATCGGCAAGCCGGTCCTGCAGTCGCCCGAACGCCGTCACCACGGCGCGAACCTCGGGCGCATTGCGGCGAACGTCCGGCAGCGGCACCGCCGCCCCGCCGGGGTCGACCCGGTCGACGGCGGCCGCCAAGCGCGCCAGCGGCCGCGTCTCACGCTGCATGATCAGGAGCGCAAACAGCGCGACCAGCGTACCGAACAGGCCCGCGCCGAAGCCGATCGGCAGCCCCTGCTGGGTCAGCACCAGCGACGCGCGCGAGTCCACGACGAGAACATCGCCGCCGTTCAGGCCAATGCGAAACTCCAGGGCATTCTGCGGCGTCCGCGCGAGCCTGGGCAACCACCGTCCCTCCGGCTCCGGCACGAAGGTGATTGTCAGCGGGCGCGCACCGAGCGCACCGGCATAGGCGTCGCGCAATCCGGACCGGACCGGCGCGGGCTCGGTGCGCGGAAGGCGGACCGCCGCGTCGGGTCCGACCAGCCGGACCTCGAAGCGGTCAGAGGACACGGCATCGACGACCCTGCCCCGCTCAGCCCCGGGTGTTCGTTCGATCAGTTCGGCGAGCGCGGCCAGCCGCGTCGGCGGCGGCGTCGCGCCTTCGAGGTCCGCGGTCCGGGCGCGGTAGAATCGCGCCAGGGTGACGATCCAGATCGCGAGCAGACCAATGATGACGATGAGGCCGATACGCATCGCAAGCGTCAGCCGCATCATCACGCCACCGGCCTCACCGTCGCCGTGAACAGGTATCCGCCGTTGCGGACGGTGGTGATCAGGTTCGTTCCCGGGCTTGCGGCATCGAGCTTGCGCCGCAGCCGCGAGATCAGCATGTCGACGGTGCGGTCGAACGGCTCGGCGGAGCGGCCGCGCGTCCAGTCCAGGATCTGGTCGCGGCTCAACACCCGCCGTGGCCGCTGCACGAAGCAGGCGAGCAGGTCGAACTCCGCCGAGGTCAGCTGGATCGGCGCGGCCTGCGCATCCACGATCTCGATGCTGCGGGCATCGACGTCGAGTACGAACCGGTCGAAACCGAAACGCCGGCTCGCGTCACGCGGTGGGCTCGCCTGGGTGCGCCGCAGCAGCGCCCGAACGCGGGCCAATAGCTCGCGCGGCCCGAACGGCTTGACCATGTAATCATCGGCGCCGAGCTCCAGCCCGACCACGCGATCGATCTCGTCGCTCTTGGCCGACAGCATCAGGATGGGAATGTCGTCGCTCTGCCGCAGCCGGCGGCAGATCGAAAGACCGTCCTCTCCCGGCAGCATCAGGTCGAGAATGATGAGATCGGGCCGCAGCCGCCGCAGCACGGCATCCATCGCCGGCGCCGTGGCGGCGACCTCGATCTCGAACCCTTCCCGGCGCATGAAATCGCTGACGAGCCGGCTGATCTCCGGGTCGTCCTCCACCATCAAAAGCGTGGCCGCAGGCATGCTCATCGCCAGGACTGATGCCCAAAACCCGTAGCTTGGCAATGGGCCGGGAGCGACTGTTACAAGCCGTTACGCGGCAGCCAAATACCGGTATGCGGCCGACCGCGACGCCGGCATTGGCCGGCCGAGAAGGCCGCCGCAGGCGCAAGGCATGTCCTGCACGCCGGCGACATTTAATTTTGCAGAGCCACTTGCTGAGCAAAATCATATTTAATATAAATTAAATCGCGCGGCACTCCCAGATCATTTAATGGTTATAAAACAAGATCCTCGTTCTCGCAGGCAAACCGGGCGGCTCTGACGTCCGAAGCGCAACTGAAAAGCCCCACAAACATGCTGCACAATCCCAACGCGAGCACGGTTACCTACCCCTCCCCACAGGAGCAAGGTTGGGAACGTAGCGGACCCGGACCGTTCGACATGGCGCTGGGATTCCTGCGCCGGCACTATCTGGTGATTGCGATCACCACCGTGCTTTCGCTCCTGGCGAGCTTCGCCCTGCTGAAAATCCTGCCGCCCACCTACTCGGCCGACGTCAAGATCATGCTGGGCACCACCTCGAAGGCCGCAGTCGTCCAGCCGCAACCGCCCGTTCAGGACGAGCCGCCGCTCGACATGGAATCGCAGATCGAGATTCTCAAATCGAAGTCGATCGCGACAGCGGTCATCGACAAGCTCAATCTGGCGGACGATCCCGACTTCAACGGCAAAGCCAGCCCGCTGCATGGTGCGGTTGATGCGGTTCGCCGCCTCGTGGGTTCGGCGCCGCAGCCGAACGCGCCCTCGATGGACGATCTCCTCGACGAATTCCAGCGCAGAATGAACGCCTTCCGAATTGGCACGAGCACGGTCGTCGAGGTCGATTTCAGCGCCAGCGACCCCAATCGGGCGGCGATGATCGCCAACGCCATCGTCAAGGAGTATTTCGATCAGCAGTTGAAGGCCGACGCGAACGAGCACCGCACAATCACCGCCTGGCTTCACGACCGCCTGCAGGATCTCGGCAACGACGCGACCGCGACCGAACGTTCCGTGAACGAGCTGAAAAGCCGGTACAACATCGTCTCGGCCGACGGCAGGTTCATGGACCAGCAGCAGGTCACCGAGCTCACCAACCGTCTGGTGGCAGTGCGCACGCGTACCGCCTCGCTGATGACCCGGCTCAATCGGTTCGACGACATGCTCGCGACGAGCAGTGCCGATATGACGATCGACCGCGTAGCCGCGGTCTCCGACTTCTCCCCGGCAGAGCTCAGCGGCAATGTCAATCCGCCCGACGGTCTCTCCTTGAGCAATTCGAACAGCACGCTCATCATCAACAGCTTGCGTCAGCAATACCTCGATAACGCCAAGCGCGAGTACGAGTATTCCGCCAAATATGGCAAGGACCATATCGCGGTCGTCAATATTCGCGCGACGATGAAGAGCATCCGCCAGGCCATCGTCGACGAGGTGCGGCGCCTTGCCGACGTCGCCAAGCACGATTACGAGGAGTCCAAGCAGCAGCAGCAGGAGATCGAGAAGCAGCTGGCGCAGGCCGTTGTCCGGTCGCAGGATACCAGGGCGGCCGAGCTCAGCCTCCGCGAGCTGGAGACCAGCGCCAAGAGCTATCGCACGCTCTACGACACCTTTCTTCAGCGCTACATGGGCTCAGTCCAGCAGGGCTCCTTCCCGATTGCGAAGGCGCGGGTGATCTCAGCGGCCACGCCGCCGAAGAAGAAGATCAAGCCGAAGTCCATCGTGCTGATGGCGCTCGGCCTGTTCGGGGGCCTGGCGCTCGGCGGCGGCCTCGGCCTGCTCGCAGAAGTCAAGGACCGCAGCTTTCGGACGACCGACCAGGTCGAGGATCGCCTGCGCCTGCCCTGCCTCTCGGTCGTCCCTCTGCTCAAACGAGGCGAGGTCGACCGGTTCACCAAGAAGGCGACAGTCAACGCCGTTTCCAAGGTCGAACCCGATTCCAGCCCGCGAATGGTGACGAGAGGCCCCGGAACCTGCTGGGCCGCATCCGCCATGCCCACATCGCGCTTCGCCGAATCCATCCGCTCGTTGAAAGTCGCCATCGACCAGGATCCAAGCCCGACGTCGCGGAAGGTCTTCGGACTGACGTCCGCCCTGCCCAACGAAGGCAAGTCGATCATCGCCGCGTCGCTGGCTCAGCTCATCGCAAATTCAGGCAAGCGTGTGATCGTGGTCGATTGCGACCTCAGGAATCCGTCGCTTTCCGCCATGCTGGCCCCCGATGCCAGCACTGGGATCGCCGACATCGTCCTGGGAGGATGCCAGCTCGCAGACGCAGTCTGGACCGACCCGCTGACGCGCCTGGATTTCCTGCCGGGAACGGGTGCCATGCAGCGCGACACCAGCGACATCCTCGGCAACGAGCAGATGCGCAAGCTGTTCGAGCAGCTGCGGGCAGCCTATGACTACGTCATCGTCGATCTTCCGCCGCTCGCGCCCGTTGTCGACGCGCGCGCCATCTCCGCGCTGCTCGACAGCTTCGTCCTCGTCGTGGAATGGGGGCGCACGCCGGCCGAGGTGGTCGAGCACGCGCTGAACACGGCTCCCAACGTCTACGATGCTCTGTTCGGCGTCGTGCTCAACAAGACGAACATGAAGGCGCTGAAGCGCTACGCCAATCATTTCGGCGACTACTACAACCACAAATATTACGCCCGTTACGGGAGCGTGATGGCCGAGTAGGTCGATCAGCGCGCGCCGGCCGGTGCGCGCCATGGGCCGCGGCCGGCAACGGAAATCGATCGACGGTCAGCGCTGGTGCTCGGGGCGAATGGAGGGATGGGCGATGCCGGCACGCTCCAGAGCGCTGCGGACATAGACGCCCGAGAGATAGCCCACCTGGACTGCAATCAGACCGGCGCCGGCATAGAGCACGGCCGGCAGCCCGCTGATGATCGACGCCGCGATGCACTCCATGAAGACGATCGCGGCGAGCGCCAGCAGCGTGCGAACCGTGAACATCGTCCCGGCAACCACCCCGGCTGTAAAATGAAGCGCGATCACCCACATCAGTTCATGCCTCCTCGGGCGTTTCGAGAGGCTAGCGGCCATTGGTTAGCGATGAGCTAAGCCGCCCGGGAGGATTCGAACAAGCGCATCAGGGCAACACTTTCAGGCGAAAGATGCGGCTACGGCCCGCTGAGCGGGTGCAGCATTGTCTGGCGGTTCAGCCAGTGCGCCCGGTAGAGCCAAAGCACCGCGGTGACCAGGACGACATCGAACAGGCCCATCACGGTCTGGCCGTAAACCTGCGGGTGGACGCCGCCCAGGAGGAGCGCGAGCTTGACCGATTGCCGCACCACCTCCGACCCGAGGAACGCGATCAGCGAGTTCTGGCCGACGTTGAGGATGAGCGAGACCGCCGGCGATCGCCGGGTGCGCGCGAACACCGCCCACAGCAGCGCCAACAGCAGCGGCAATGTCCAAAGCAGGTTGAGGAGCTTGTCGAACCGATAGGGGTATTTTTCGCCGTTGCTGGGAAAGCCGAGGCTGTAATCGAGCAGCAGCCCGAAGGTGAAGATCCCCGCCAGCGCCGTATAGAACGCGGGTCCGATCAAGCGGTTGGACCGATGGAGATCTCCGAGCCAGATACCGATCACGAAGAACATCTGCGCCTGGAGCGAGAACAGCAACAGAATGATGGCGGGACTCTCGAGCTTGGCTGCCGTGCTCGTGTTGCTGAACCAGGTGGAGGCCACGAAGATCGCAGCCGACGACGCGAGCACCAGGAGCCTGCCGCGCTTGAACATCGGCAGGATCACCGGCAGCAGCAGGAACATCAGCCCGTAGAACTTGAGGATTGTGATGGCGGTCGGCTCGGACTGAAACGTCAGCACGTCGAAAATCGCCTGCCCCACCGGCTCTCGCTTGTTCCCCAGAACAGCCATGCCGACCGCGACCGGCACCGAGATGACGAAATAGGCGGCGAGCACCTTCAAGCCGCGGGCGAGGAGCTCTCCGTGCCTCTCCTTGTGCAGATAGACGTACCCGACCATGAACCCCGAGATCACGACGAACAGTTCGGCGAAGGGGTTGAATTTCGTGAACAGATCGACGGAGTCCGGAAAGACGTTGGCCGTGTGATGATAGAATACGAACAACATCGCGCAGCTTCGATAGAAGTCGATCAGAAGCTCGCGCCTCTTCTGGCCTGCTGCGCTCACCGCTCAATCTCCGAATACACGTCGCTCCATGGGCGACGGTCAGCCGATGGGCGCCGGTCGGACTGACGGCTCAGGCAATCCTTCGCAACGCGGGCAAGCGTCGCGGCGGCGATCATCGAACCACCGACTGCTGAAGCCGTGATGCGACCGATGACAGGCCTCCCCCTCTCATTGCTGGTCCAGACCGCCGAAGCGGAAGATGCGGGCCATCAGCGGCGAAACGCCCACGAAGGTCGCGGTACAGCCCTGGGCTTCCAATTGCTTCCTCAGCATCAGCAGCAATCCGAGGAAGCGCGCATCCATGGCGCAGACGTTCGAGAAATCGATCGTGACCGGCTTGCGGGACGCCGAAGCGGCGCGGAACACCGGAATGGCCCGGTCTACGTGGCGCGCATCGGCGGGCCCCGACAGGCTGAGCGTGACCGCGCGCGTCCCATAGTCCTGCGTGATGGTCAGCGCCTCACCCCGCTCATGCGTGCGGCGCATCCACCAGGTCCACACCACGAACGGCAACACGTGGGTGAGCATGAGGCCGAGCATCGCCGTGCCATCGTTCCAATAGCGGCGCCAGAGATAGGGCTCCTCCTTGATGCGCCACAGCCACTCGAAGCCTGATTGGCGCAGGATCGCCGGTGCGCGCTTCACCGTCCCGGCCTGGAAGTTGAGCGCGGCGCCGAGGTGGGCGCGAACTGGAATCTCGAGGCACTCATGATTGCGCTGCAGCCATGATTGTCCCTTCACGCTGCTGAGCGAGGCAACCAGGAAGTCCGCCCCGCTGGCATTGATCTCGTCGATGATGTGATCCCGGCTCAACTCCTCGGCCGACAAATAGCCGGGGTTCAACCAGCCCACGCACTGCAATCCCGCCGACTGGCCGTTCAGCGTCCGGGCGGCCCGTTCGGCGGCCCCCTCCGGGCCACCGAAAAGAAAGAGCTTCAGCGCGTTTGCCGGCGCGGCCTCCGACTTCAGCGCGTCGAAGATATCGGCGCCGGCCGTCCGGCTCTTGATCGGAATCCCAAGCAGCCTAGCGATCCAGACCACCGGCATGCCGTCCACCGTGCAAAGATCGCTCAGGATCAGCGACTCCCTGAAGCTCCTGTTCGACTGGCTGGCGACCAGGAAGTTGAGATTGGGAGTCGAGATGAGAAGCCGGGTCCTGCGTCGGGCAGCGTCGCGGATGCGGCGCAGTACGCCGCGCATGCCGATGGCATCGACCGGTATTCCGAGGACGCAATAGACGTCGCGCGCGAGGTCGTCGGGAATCGCGGCGTCGGCCAGGGCGGCAGCATCGACCTCCGGCCGATCGCGACCCGCCCCGGAGCGCCCCACGCGATAAAGGGGGGATCCCGGCTCCTGCAATTCATGCGTGGTCAGCATCCGCCGCTCTCCCTCAATCTGCCCGCCGCACGAGGATTCCGGGTTGCGGATCCCTGCCGCACCTCCCCGACCGAATAACGTGCGACCCAAAAGCCACTATTTAATTTTAAATCATACCATTTATTTAATACGGTTTATTTGTAAATGCCAGGGCAGATTTGCGGCGCGGCTGCAGCAATATCTTCCCGGCGCACGTCGAAGTCCTTTTATTTAATTGCATCTCCGGATAATGTTCACGGACGGTATTCCCGGCGGCTGCCGGGGCCGCGCCGTTCGAATATCCTGGTGAGATCGATGCCGAGAATTTCAGCGACGACGTCGATGTCGGCCGGGCCGCGCGCCTCCGCGGGGACGTTCGATGTCTGTGCGCTGATTCCGGTCCTCGCCTTCGCCTACTCGTCCCTCATTCAGCCGCTGATCTATTTTGGCTTCCCGCCGTCGCCCGGGCTCCAGGGCCTGCTCGAGAGCCGGATCGAGAACCGGATCTTCTGGCCTGTCCTCGCGGCCATCGCCATCGTCGTTGCGATGCAACGCCTCGCCCGCGGCGAGCGGCTTGCCGCTGCGCCCAACATCATCAGTCTCTGCGTCTATTTTGGATTGGCCGGCGCCAGCATCGCGTGGGCATTCAAACCCGAATTCGCCTTCGTCCGTTTCGTCCAGGAAGCGATGGTCCTCACCGCCATCGTGCTGCCCGCCCTGCTATCGAGGCCGAGCGCCGACATCCTGCGCGGCGTGTTCCTCTGCTTTGCAGCAGGGGTGATCCTCAATGTTCTGCTGATCCCCGGCGGTTACGCGACCTACGCGCAGTACGGCAACGCGCTGGTCGACATCGGTTACCAGGGCTACTTCTCGGGCAAGAACCTGCTGGGCGAGTTTGCCGCCATTGCGTTCCTGCTCTCGGTTCACGAGTTGCTCTATCCCGGAACGCGCCGCGCGCTCGGGATCGTCGTTGCCGTCGGTGCCATCGTCCTGATCTTCTTCTCGAGCTCGAAGACCGCGCTCGGCCTCGCTCTGGTCGCCCCGATCCTGGCCATCCTGACGCTGGCGCTTGCGAGAACGCTGCGGGTTGCACCGCTTCTGATCCTGGTGGCGATCATCCTCGGCTACTTCGTGGTCGGCGAGCTCGCGGGCTTCACGACCAGCCGCATCGCCTATCTGCTGACGGGTGATTCCAGCTTCACCGGCCGAACCACCATATGGGCCTTCTCTAACTTGGAGATCGCGAAGAGGCCGCTCCTGGGATGGGGCTATCAGAGCTTCTGGCTGGTCGGTGCCGACGCACCAAGCATCACCGATGCACCCGGCTGGGTGAAGGCCATGCCGAACTCCCACAACGGCTACTACGATGCGATGCTGGAACTGGGCTATGTCGGTTTTGCCTTTCTCCTCGTGTTTCTGGCGGCCACCGTTCACGTCATCGGCCGCGTGATGAAGCACGACTACAAGCGGGCGTGGATCCTGCTATCCGTCGCGCTGTTCGTCATGCTCTATAACCTGCTCGAAACCCTGTGGCTGCGCGCGTTCGACGTGACCTGGGTGGTATTCGTGCTCGTCACGGTCGAGGCCGCGCGATACTGGCGGAGGTCGCAACAGAGCATGCCCGCCGCTCAGCCGGCGAACAGGCGGTCGGCTCGTTGGAGCCGTACACGGCCGGCTTGGCGGCCACGGCTCGGCGTCCGCACCTGACGGGAGGCCCGTTGAAGCGTCACGCCAGCGCTATTGCGTTGATCCCGGCGCCGCCGCGAATGGCGCGCCCGCATCGAATCTCGCCTTGGCCGGTAACGTATGCAGCTTGGTATCCCCGGTTGGGTCCACCCAGGGCCACGGATGACTGCCGAAAAAGCCGGGCTTGGCTCTCAGATACAGCGACGCCGGCAGCGGCTGCGCCGCGAGAGCGTCCGTCCAGACCACCTTGCCGGTGAGATAGTCGAAATTGCCGCCGCGGATCACCGTGGTCAGCGTCTTCGGATCAGGCGCCATGGTCCATCGCTCCGGGTCGTAGCCAAGCACCCAGACGTTGCCGACACCGCCCTGCCCCCAAACCGCCGTTCCGGCCCGCATCGATGGATCGTCGTAGCTCCAACCGCTCATGCGTCCAGGTCGGCCCAGCACATTGCCGGCGAACGAATCCCACCACGAGCCATAGGCGAGACCGACGGCTCGAACGCCCGAACGATCGACGAAGCGCTGGCGTTGGCCGGTGAGATGGTTGCGGAAGAAGGTCAGATAGATCGCGTTGCCATGGGTGTAGTCGCTGTCGGCATTGTGGGACAGATTGCCTTCGAACAGGACGTGATGGGCGCCGGCCATGTGCGACGCGTTGATGCCGACCTCGACCCAGCCGGGATTGTCGAAATCGAACGAGTCGTCGGCATAGTTATAGCCGACGACGCTGCCGGCGCCGGACGACCGGAACACCATGTTCTTGCAGACGTCGACGAGGATGTTGTTCTCGATCAGGACCTCCGAGGAGCCCGTCGCCAGGCTGATCGCGTATCCGGCGCCGCCCGGCTGCGGCCACGAGCCGGCGTGGATGTAGGAGTCGCGGAGCTCGACCCGGAACGAATTGTCGATCGCCACGCCCTCGCCGAGCCATTGCGTCACCTCGACGGATCTGGCCCAGGAATAAGCAGCGGCTTCGAACCGCAACGCGCCGTCCGCCCCGCCGACGATGCTCAGATCTTCGACGCCCACCTTGGCAACGTGGATGTCGCGATTGTTGGCGGCGTGGCGACCGCTGTTCGGGTCGGTGCTATAAGGCGTGAGCTGCGCTTGGTGATCCCGGCGATAGCTGATCGTGAGCGGCGAGGTGAATGTCACCGTGCTGCCGGTCACCGAGGCGATCTCCTTGATCTCGGCGGTCGCCCGGTCGGTCCGGGCAAACCACGACATCGACTTCGGCAACACGCCGGGAGCCTGGTCATAGGGACCTCCGGCATTGGCACCGGCATTGTCGTCGCCCGGCTGAACCGGATAGTGCATGTTCCAGGCGACGCGGTCGCCTTGCCAGACCTTCGCTCCCGCTGGAAAACCCGCCGGCGTCGCCTGCCACGATGCGCCTGAGACCTCGTCGAGCAGAACGAAATCGCCCGGCTTCAAGGCCGCGGCACTGGCGAGGGCGACGGTCGACGTCCCCTGATCGCCGTCCGCCAACAGGTCCTGCGACGCGCTGCTGTCGGGGCCATTGTTCCAGCGCGAAGGTCCGACGATGATGACAGGCTTGGCGTCGTAGCTGTACGAGCTCGGGTCGACCGGCGTCAGGATTCCCTTGGTGCCGGCAATCACGACCGGCGTTCGTGCCCGCGCACCGTTGGTTTTCACCAGCCTGGTCGCGCCTGCGCCGGCGCCGCGCAGCGTCACTGGCCGGCTGATCAGGAGCGGCTCGTTGACGATGAACGTCCCGGGGCCGAGCATCACCACCTGGCCGGCGGGTGCAGCGGTCAAGGCAGCCTGAATCGCGCTGCTGTCGTCTCTCCCACTCGGAGACAGCGTGCGGTAAATGATGGTCCGGTTCGGAATACCGCCGGCTGACATCAGCCCGGGATTCCAGGCGGCGAGACGCTCCACCGGCAGCAGATTGCCGGCCAGTGACGGCCCGGTGGACGCGGTCGGCTCGGCGGCCGCGGCAACGCCGCGAAGGAACAGCAGGGCAAGCGCTGCCGTGAACAGCGCCCGGATGCAGGCGGCGTCGATCCGGCGCGTCACGCGCGCGACCGGCCGGGACGAAGCCTGGGTGCAGCCGGGGATCACGAGGCCGATGTCATCCATGGGAACCTCTCGCAGGACCGGTCACACAGCCAAAACGGGCGCCGATTTAAAAACACCATGACTTTGACACGCGCCATGACATAATATTAATTCACGATTTAATTTATTGAAAGGCGGCCGGCGACGCCCTGCTCGGCAGAGCTTCGTCCCAATCTTCCGCCTTCGGCAAGGGATTTGATACGTGACGCCATCGCGCCGCTACCTGCTCATCTCGCCCTGCCGGGACGAGGCCCAATATCTCCGCCGGACTCTCGACAGCGTCGCTGCGCAATCGGCGCCGCCGGCGCTGTGGATCGTGGTGGATGACGGATCGACCGATGACACCCCGGCCATTCTCGACGAGTACGCCCAGCGCCTGCCCTATCTGCGCGTGATCCGCCGCGCCGACCGCGGCGGACGCAAGGTCGGACCCGGCGTGATCGAGGCATTCTATGCCGGCCTGGAGAGCGTGCGGCTGGAGGATTTCGACTATCTCTGCAAGCTCGACATGGACCTCGATCTGCCTGCGCGCTACTTCGAGCTGCTGATGGAGCGGATGGAGAGCGATCCGCGGGTCGGGACCACCTCGGGCAAGCCGTGGTTCGTCCACCCGCAGACCGGCGCCTTGGAGCCGGAGGTCTGCGGCGACGAGATGTCGGTCGGGATGACCAAGTTCTACCGCGTCGCCTGCTTCCAGGAGATCGGCGGCTTCGTGCGCCAGGTCATGTGGGACGGCATCGACTGCCACCGCTGCCGCATGCTCGGCTGGATCGCCGAGAGCATCGACACCGAAGCGCTGCGCTTCATCCATCTGCGGCCGCAGGGCGCCAGTCACAAGGGCATCTGGACCGGACGGCTGCGCAAGGGTTTCGGCCAGTACTTCATGGGAACGTCGCCGCTGTATCAGCTCGCGGTGGCGGTCTATCACCTGCCGGCCTATCCCGCCCTGATCGGCAGCACCGCGATGCTGTGGGGCTATTTCCGGAGCTGGCTGACGGGCCTGCCGCGCTACGACGATCTCGAATTCCGCCGCTTCCTCCGCGCCTATCAGCATGCCTGCCTGCGCCTGGGCAAGCGCGCCGCCACGGCCCGGATCAACGCGGAGCGGGCGCAACTCTGGCGGGCCAGCCACGCCGCGGCAGACACGCGATGACGCTCGGCGGCCGATCGCCGCGGCACTGACACGACGACGACGAAGCTACGTGTTTCTCCGACCCCGTCTGGACAGCATGGCCAAGATTCTCGAGCTCAGCCGCCTTCGTGCCGCTTCCGCCGTGCCGCCGATAACGGCGCCTGGCGGCGAGGCGACCGCGCCAGCAGCGTCCCGCAGCACGAACGCCCCGGGCAGCGCATCCCCGCTCATTCCATCACTCGACGGCATCCGCGCGCTGTCGGTGCTGATCGTGGTCCTGGGTCATTCCGGACTTCAGGCCCTGGTCCCCGGCGGCTTCGGCGTCACCATCTTCTTTTTCCTGAGCGGCTTCCTGATCTCCACGCTGATGCTGGCCGAGCATCAGCGCACCGGCGCGCTCGACGTTCCCAGCTTCTATGCGCGGCGCGTGTTCCGGCTGATGCCGCCTCTGCTGCTGTCGTTGGCGATCGCCTACGGCCTCACCGCCGCCGGCCTGCTGGACGGCGGGATGACCGTCAAGGGCCTGGCGGCCCAGGTGCTGTATTTCGCCAACTATTACGGTCTGTTCTTCGATCCCGGCAATACGGTGCCCGACGGCACCGGCATTCTCTGGTCGCTCGCGGTCGAGGAGCACTTCTACATCGTCTATCCCCTGCTGATGACGCTGCTGCTCGGATCGGCGCTGCGGCCGCGCACCATCGGCGCGCTGCTCGGGCTCGTCTGCCTCGGCGTCCTCGCCTGGCGCATCCATCTCGTGCATGCGCCTGGGTTCTTCTCCGACCGCACCTATTACGCCTCGGACACCCGCATCGACTCGATCGCCTATGGCTGCATTCTGGCGCTGGTCATGAACCCGGTGCGGCAGCGCTCTGCCTCGGGGCGGATGTCGGCGGCGCAATGGGCGCTGCTGGCCGTCGCCGCGGCGGCGCTGCTGGTCTCGCTGGTCTACCGTGATGCGGTGTTCCGGGAGACCGCCCGCTACAGCCTTCAGGGGCTGGCGCTGATGCCGTTGTTCTACTTCGCAGTCCGCTTCGCCGACGCGCCGCTGTTTCGTCATCTCAACCGCTCCTGGGTGATGACGCTCGGCACCTATTCCTATGCGATCTATCTGGTCCACAACGTCGTGATCCGGACGATCGACAAGAACCTGCCCGCGATCGCTGCCAAGCCCTATCTGCTGTTTCCGCTCGCGCTCCTGATCTCCGTCATCTACGCGGCGGCGATCGAGCGCTTCATCGAGCCGTATTTCAGACAGCTCCGGCGCAAGTTCAGGCCGGCGCCTGCTGCGAGAGCAGCGCAGGACGCGTCCGGCGCAGACTGGCGGCTCGGCAACCGTCTCGCCGAGAGTCCGACGCCGCGCGCATCCTGAGCGCATCGGCACCGCTCCATCGCCTGCTGCACAAATGCGTCAAATTGTGCAGTTTAAATAATTAGTCCCGCATTTAATACTGCGACCCCGACCAATGAATACTTTCGGGGACGGGTGGATGCGGATCGCGAGCGCAGTTGCACGACGAATTCGACGACATACGCTCGGTCCCCTGCCGGACGATCCGGCACTGCGACCGTTGAGGTCCCCGCTCCAGATCAATCTCTCGGGCAAGGTCGCGCTGGTCACGGGAGCGGCGGGAGAGCTCGGCCGCCCGATCGCCCGGACACTGGCGGCCTGTGGTGCAAAGGTCGCCATCCATTATCTGACGGCGCGCGCTGCTGCGGAGAGGCTGTGCGAGGAGCTGAACGAGCTCCAGCCGCAGCACGCCTGCACCATTTCGGGTGACGTTGCCGAGCTCGAGGATGTGCAGGCCATGCGCCGCGTCACCGAGGGTGTGCTCGGCCCTGTCGACATCGTCGTGAACAATGCGGTGACATGGTACGACGAACGTCCCGTCGTCGAGCAGACGCCCGACCAGTTCGACAAGGTGTTTCGCTCCTCGGTCCTGCAGGCCTGGGCGACCGCGCGGGTGTTTTCCGGCCCGATGATCGAGCGAAAATGGGGACGTCTGATTTCTCTCGGCACGGAGATGACGAGCCTGGCCTTGCCCAATCGCGCGCCCTACACGGCGGCCAAATGCGCCATGGACGGCATGCTGCGGTCCCTGGCGCGGGAGCTCGGACCGCATGGCATCACGGTCAATCAGGTCGCCCCGGGCTGGGTCGTCTCCGACAAGGACCGTCGTGACCGTGACGAGGTGGAGCCGCTCTACGAGCGGTCCGTGCCGCTCGGACGGCGCGGCTACGATCAGGACGTCGCCAACATGATCGCGTTTCTGGCCTCGGACCTCGCCGGTTTCGTGACCGGCGTTCGCGTGCCGGTGTGCGGCGGAGTCGTCATGCCGGAGGCCTGAGCACGCGCGCCTCGATGCGGCCGATTCTCGTGATGTCGATCGCGCGTCAGCGGAAGACGCGGTGACGGTGGCACCAGCGCACGAACACGTAGATCGACCATATGCGCGACCAATAGATCCCCGGCGCCCCATTGAGGAAGGCGCGCCAGAGGCGCTCCACGGCCGTGGGGTCCAGCCCCGCCGGCGCAACGGCCTGCGGGTCCCGCAGGGTCCGGTCCATTGCATCCTGCAGGCCGCGCCGAATCCAGCGATCGAGCGGCAGCACGAAGCCGCTCTTCGGCCGGTCGAACAGCGACGGATCGAGGCCACGCAGGCCGATCCGCCTGAGCATCGCCTTGCTTCGCAGCGGCGCGTAGCGCGTCGCATCGGGCAGCCGGTCGACGCTTTCGAACAGCACCTGATCGACCAGCGGCACCCGCTGCTCCAGCGAGGCCGCCATGCTCGCCACGTCATTGTCGCGCAGCAGGCGCTCGCCGAGAAACAGGCGCTGCTCCATGACGCTGATCGCCGACAGCGGAGTGCGCGCGCGCGTCTCCGCGGTGATCTTCGCTCTCATCGCGGCCGGCAGCCCATCTGTCAGCGTATCGACGAGATCAGGCGCGAGCAGCTCGCGCTGAAAACCGGGCAGGAACAGCGCATAGGCCATCTGGTAGAGCGCCAGAAGATCGTCGCCGCGTCGAACCATCTCCGGGAGCTTGGCCCAGCGTGTCTGCGGCGCCACCGTGCCGCGCGACGGCGACAGCATCTGCACGGCCAGCTTCGCCGCAGCGGCTTTGACGCCGGCCGGCACCCAGGCCGTGCGCTCCGACCATCGCTGCAGGATCGGCAGGTCGCGAAACGACGTATAGCCGCCGAACAGCTCGTCGCCGCCGGTCCCCGACAGTGCCACCGTGAAGCCTGCGCCGCGGATGGCGTGCGACATGAAGTATGAGTTCAGGCCGTCGAAGGTCGGCTGGTCCAGGCTGTCGAGCGCGGCATCGAGGTTGTCGACGAAGTGCTGCTCCGTCAGCACCACCTCGTGATGCTCGGTGCCGATGGCGGCGGCGATCTGGCGCGCGATCGGCCCCTCGTTCAGCTCCTGCTCCTCGAAAGCCAGCGTGAAGGTGTGGATCGGACCCGTAGCCGCGCGCTGCGCCAGATTGGCCATGACCGAGGAATCGATGCCGCCCGAGAGAAACACTGCGAGCGGCACGTCGCTGGCGAGATGCAGCCTCAGCCCCTCCTCGAGGATCTCGGCAAGCTGATCCTCGTCCATCGTCGGGTCCGGAGCCCGCTCCGGGATCGACCAGAAATCCTCATCGCGGATGATGTTGCCGACGCCGTCGAACGTGGTGAGATGGCCTGGAGGCAGCAGTTCGACGCCCTTCACCGCCGTGCCGGGACCGACCACGAAGCCGTTCCAGACGCCGCTGGCGACGGCCTGTGGATCGAGCTGGGCCCTGCCCAGAAGGCCGGATGCCAGGAGAGCACGCAGCTCGGATGCGAAGGCCACCGACCAGCCCGCGTCGGGTTTCGACGCGCGGGCGACGTACAGCGGCTTGATACCGAGGGGATCGCGCGCCAGCAGCAGCCGGCGCTCCTTCGGATCCCAGCAGGCGAACGCGAACATGCCGCGCAACCACGCCACCGCCTCCGGCCCATGCAGGCCGAGCGCGCGCAGCATCACCGCGGTATCGCCGGTCGAGCTGAACTGCTGGCCGCCGGCGACCAGCCGCTGCCGCAGGTCGGCAAAATTGTAGATCTCGCCGTTGAAGACGATGACATGCCCGGTGACCGGATCGGTCATCGGCTGCACACCGGCGGGCGACAGATCGAGGATCGCGAGCCGGCGGTGCGCCAGCAGCGCGCCCCAGCCACGCTCGTCCGCGGGCGAGGTCCAGACTCCCCCGGCATCCGGACCGCGATGGAGCATGGCATCGTTCATCCGCCGCAGCGCTGCGCGGTTGTGGTCGTCAACCCGTCCGATGATCCCAGCGATGCCACACATCAGAACATTCCGTTTGAGACGCGCGACGTCAAAACGACCGACGACACGGAACGGCCTCGCGCGCGAGATCGCGTGCGACCAGACCTCGGGCATCGCAGGACCATCTCGGCCCTCAAATGGAAGCAGCCGTTCCGGACGACCAGGACGCCGGCGCTGGCGCCGCAGCCGGCAGCGGACCGTAGGTCCGCGCCAGGCATTGTTCGTAGTCGAGCGGCGGCGTCCAGCCAAGCGTCTCCCTCAGCTTGCGGTTGTCGAAGCGCAGCGGCTTGAGCATCGCGTCGAACTTCTTGGGCGTCAGGATCGCCGGCACTTTGGTCGCCCGCCTGAACACGGTCGCAAACGCCAGCCGTACGATGCTGCTGGCGAGCCAATGCGGGATGGGCAACCGGAGGCCGCGCTCGCCGGTGCCGCGCATGTAGTCCGACAGATAAGTCCAGACCCGCTCGCCGGGACCGTCGACGATGTTCAGCGTCTGGCCGATCGCCCGCGAATCCGTCGCCGCCAGCGCGAAGACGTCGGCGCAGTTCTCGACATGGGTCATGGGGATGCGGGTCAGCGGCCCGATGACGACGTGGTGGCGTCCGATCTGCTGGCCGAGCGCGGCGAGATAGCCGTGGCCGCGTCCCCAGATGAAGCCGGGACGCAGCACGGTGAGATCCCAGCCGTTCTTCTCGACGTAGCGGCGCGTCACCCGCTCCTGCCACCATTTGGCGACGGTGTAGCCGCCACGGGTGTAGACGTCGGGCGTCTGCTGCAGCGGCGCGCTTTCGTCGAGGATGTCGCGGGTCGCCGTGTAGTCGTAGACCGAGAAGCTGCTGCACAGCACGAGCCTGCGACAGGCGCTGCCCGCCATCGCCTCGAGCAGCCGCTCGGTGCCGCCTACCGTGCCGGCGAACTGCGCGTCCTCGCCGCCGGCGACCACGGCCGCCAGATGGATCAGCACATCCACATTCTCGAACGCGCGAACAAGGTCGCGCGAGGTGCGCAGGTCGGCCCTGACGATGTCGACCGACGACGGCCAGCCAAGTGCGTCAACGCGCGTCGCCGGACGCACCATGGCGCGAACCTCGATGCCGCGGGCCAGCAGCGCATCGACGACATGCCGGCCGAGAAACCCGTTGGCGCCAGTGACCAGGGCTTTCATATCGCCAGCTTCCTCATGTCCGCCTGCTCCGTCGGCTTCATCGCTTCGACCATCCGATTGACGGCCAGGACGTCCTCGATCGTGATCGGCAAGGCCGTTCCCGAGCCTAGCGCCTGATAGGTGCGCGCCAGGCACTCCCACAGCCCCTCATAGGCACCTGGGCCCTTGAACTTGCGCAGCAAGGTCGAAAGCGCCGCGCGGCGGATGTCGCGGCCCTCCTCCAGTCCGCTGAAGAACGGGCGCAGCGGCTTCGGCACGTTGCGCGGGCCATCGAAGGTCAACCGCGCTTCGAACAGATTGGCGGTCGCCTGCATCCGCTCGCCATAGACCCGCAGCCAGAACGCATCGGGCTGCGCGCTCGCGCTGAAGCCGAGCGTCGCCGTGCCGCGCTCGGCCTCGACCACACAGCGAAACTCGTCGAACGGCAGCGGCGAGGCCTTGCGCTTGCTCCAGACCGTCTCCGCCTTGCGGTGTGGGCCGACGAAGGCATGCGACAGCGAGGCGAGATGCGGCAGGAAGTCGGCGATCGCACCACCCGCCAATTTGAGCGCCGGATGCGGCGAATTCGGATCGGCAAAGCCGTCGGGGCCGAGGATGTCGAGGCAGATCAGCACGTCGACATGGGTCACGGCACCGAACTCGCCGGTCTCGATGCGACGGAGTATCTCCTGCGGCGCCCGGTTGAAGACGTAGTTGTAGTCCTCGACGACATGGCGGCCGGTCTGCTTGGCGCGCAAGGTCAGGGTCTGCAGCTCGTCGAAGGTCGAGGTCGCGGGCTTCTCGACGATCACATGCGCGCCGGCCTCGAGCGCGTCCATCGCGAGCCGAAAATGCGAGGTCGGTGGCGTCGTCACGTGCACCACATCGGGCCGCACCGTCTGCAGCATCGTGCGATGATCGGTGAACCAGGACGGGATGGCGTAACGCTCGGCCGCGGCCTCCGCCGTTGCCGGCGACAGGTCGCAGATGCCGGCCAGTTGAACGCCCGGCAAGGTGTTGAGGCAGGCGAGATGCTGGCGGGCGATCTGCCCTGCCCCGATGAGCACGGCCTTCATCACGAACGGGTCTCCAGGATCTCGCAATAGAAGTCTTCGAGCGCCTGTGCGGCCGCGCTCCAGGCATATTTCTCGACCGCGACCTGCCGCGCCGCGCCGCCGATCCGCACCGCAAGATCGGGCTCGGCGAGCAGCCCGTTGACCGCATCTGCAAAGGCGTCGGGCTCGTCTGCGATGAGGATGTCGCGTCCGGGCATCGCCTCGATGCCCTCGGCACCCAGGCTGGTCGAGACGATCGCCTTGCCCATCGCCATGGCCTCGACGATCTTCAGCCGCGTGCCGCCACCGAGCCGCAGCGGGACGATCACCGCCGCTGCCGCGGCGAGGTGCGGCCGCAGGTCCGGCACGAAGCCGGTCAGTTCGATCCGCGGCCCGGCCAGCGCCGTCAACGCCGGCGGCGGCCGGCCGCCGATGATCTTGCAGCGCGCATCCGGGTGCCGGGCGGCGATACGAGGCCAGATGTCGTGCACGAAATGCGTGACCGCATCGATGTTGGGCACCGTCGACAGCAAGCCGAAATAGACCAGCGTACGGCCGTCGGGCGCGGGGTCGGTGCTGCGCGGCTGATAGAACTCGACATCGGCGGCGTTGGGGATGACCGCAGTGCGGGCGTTCGGAATGTCGTCATGCAGACGCTTCTCGTCGTCCGCGCTGCAGAGATAGACGCCATCGGCTTCGCGATAGGCCGCGATCTCCTCGCGGCGCAGCTTGCGCCAGTTCGCACCGGCGTAGAGACGACGGCCCAGGCTCGCGCCCGTGGCGGCGAACTGCCGCGCCAGATCGTAGGCGATCTCATGCGAGTCGATGATCAGCCGCGGCGGCGGCGCGCCGGCCGGCGCCTGACGGAACAGGCAGTGGCCCAGATAGGGAAATTCGAGATTGACGACGTCGAACCGCGTGGTCCGCAGCACCCGATCCAGCACCCGCTGCAATTCCGGCAGGGCCACGCGCAGCCGGTCGAAGCTCCGCACCGAGACCAGCGAGCGCAGTTGCAGCAGCCGCTTCGCAAGACCGTCGCGGCCGTAAGGGTTCGGCACCAGCACCACGTCGCGGCAATAGGCCTGCATGGCCCGCCGGCACTCCTCGATGTCGAAGGCGTCATCGACCATCATCACCGCCGTGAGGTCGTGGCGGCGCGCGAGCTGGGTCATCAGCCCGTGCATGCGCGCCTGTGCCCCGAACCGCGGCGGGCTCGCCGGCATGTGCGAGACGCTGAGGATGCTGAGCCGCCGGCGATCGGCGAAACCGTACGCGGACCATTCGGGGTCGCGCTGCGCCGACGGCGCAGGCTCCGCCTCCATCACATCCAAGCCTGGGTGGTTGTCGCTGGTCATGACCATTTAAAACATTTAAATCACGGGATATTTTATATGTGGCATTTAACGATTGCGATATTTAATCGCGGCACGAGGGCGGGGTTCCGGGCTCCTTTCGCTCCCTCTCAACGCTTGCCGATGAAGTCCCGGACGATCGTACCTGCGATCCTGAGCGGCTCGCGGACTCGGAACACGCCGACAACGATCGCGAGATAGAGACAGCCGCAGAAGCAGCCGGACAGGATCATGCGCACGAGCGCGGGATAGGCTCCGAGAAACGTCGCTTGCAGCCACCAGCCGGTCGCTGCGGTTGCGACGGCGCCGATGGTCTGCGCTCCGACGGCCCGGACCACGAGCTCGGCACCGATCCCGATCGGACGTCCGGCATACATCACCGACGGCAAAGCGATCAGCGAGTATCCGGCCACGACGCCCCAGGCCACGCCGACCGGACCAAACGGCAGCCCGGCCAGCACCGCGACGACCTGCGCGACCAGAGAGATGATGCCCCAGGTCTGCCAGCGGTCCGCCCTCCCGAGCGACAGATGCAGCCAGCCCTGCGAGCCCTCGACGACGTGCGAAATGCCGCGCAGCGCGATGATGCTGAGCAGCGCTCCCGCAGCCTGCCACTTCTGCCCCAACAGCACGACGGTGAGGTCCTCCGCCGTGACGGAGAGGATCGCCGCCGCCGGCATCAGGAAGAAGGCCAGGATCGACAGTGCCGCCTCATACTTCTGCCGAAGCGCGGCCGGATTTGCCTGGAACTTGCTCAGCGCCGAGCTTCCCACCGCATGCGTCTGATTGAGCGCCGCATAGATCGAGTTGTCGTACAGGTTCATCGCATTCTGGTAGTACCCGACCTGATCGGGCCGGTAGAGCAGACCGAGCGCGATCCGGTCCACCGCCCGCGACAACGTATAGGCCACCGTGAATCCGACGACGTGGAGGCCAAAACGCACCATCGATCGCACCTCGGCGTCGAACACCGGCGCGCTGGGCCGCCAACGGCAGGCCGACCACGCGGCGACCACGACGCAAATCGATGTCACGACGGGGCGAATGACCAGCGCCCAATAGCCGTAGCCCTCGAACGCCATGGCGACGGCGGCAACCGTCCCTGCCAGCGTGCCGAACAGCTGGATCCGGCCGATGCGGCCGAACTGCAGCGTGCGCCGGAGCAGCGCCATGTGCTGGTTGGTCAGCCCGGACAGCACGAAGGTGATCGCGACGCAGAGCGCGATCGGCTCCAGTCGCGGATCACCGTAGATCCAGGCAATCAGTGGGCTGGATGCCGCGACGACGATCGCCACCGCAACGCCGATGCCGGTGCTGACCCAGAACAGACCGCTGACCTGGGCCGGAGTGATCCTGCTGCGCTGGGCGGTGGCATCGAGCAGGCCGAAGTCGATCAGCAGCGGCGCGAAGCTCGTCAGCACGGTGACGATGGCGACGAGCCCGAAATCCTCTGGCGCAAGCAGCCGGGCCAGAACGATGGCCGCTCCGATCTGAAGCACGGAATTGCCGTATTGGATGACGATGGAAATCAGGCCGCCGCGCAGCGCGCGGCGTCCGAGATCGCTCGACTCCCGATGTTCCTCGAAATAGGCGGCGACGGCTTCTGACATCTCCGTTCAATCGCTTTCAATCATCGTAACCAACCTTCCGATTCCCAGTCACGGGCCAAACAGATCCGTCCAGGGCCATGAAAATCCGACCATCGAAAATGCAGCCGGTATAGAATCGTTCGCGGCCGAGATCGGAGGCCGCGGGGAGCGATGACGTCTCCTTGTGGCGGAGAAAAGGATTGAAACGTCACTGCGCCAACAATACCGGCTTGCGATTTAACTCCTGCTCGCGCGTGATCGCCGGACCGGCCGCCATCGCGGCCAGCCTCTTCAGCCGATCCTTGCGGGCAGCGAGGCCCGGCATCGGCTGCAGACCCGTGGCCTCCAGGATCGTCTCCCACCGATACACCCAGTCATGCCGCATCAACGTCTGGACCATGCCGGTTCGCCGCATCCGGTCCTGGCGGACCGGATCGTCGTCCAGTTCCCTGATGACCCGGTCGATGTCGGGCGATGTATGCGGCACGTCGATCATCACCTCGGGCCAATCGAACAGCCGCGGAAACAGCTCGTTGTCGGGACGCTCGCCGAGCATGATGGCTCCCGCCGCCGCGCCCTCGAAATACCGATAGCCGAACTCGACCTGCCGCCCGGTCTCCTGCGGCTCGTCGAACTTGCCGGGATTGACCAGAAAATACCTGCTCCTCTTGGCGAGGTTTGCCATCTGCGTCCGGTGCTCCCGGAGATCGATGGCCTGGCTGCCGCCGATCGTGTCGTGGAGATAGAACAGGCCGCTGTCCCGCGCCATCGCGAGCAGTGATTGGTGCGTGACACGGGAGCGGCGTCCCATGCTAAAGACGTCGATGACCCTTGCGGGCGGATCGGGATAGGGACAAAACCGGATCGCATCGATGGCGAGCGGAAGATGCGCGCATGCCTTGCCGATCTCCTCGCTGAGCGGCTTCACCGTACTGATCTGGAACGGCATCACGACGTCGAACTTGGCGAGGATCTTCAGGAAATGCCGGTGCTTGGCGATCTCCTTCACCCAGAGCTCATCCAGCAGACACACCGAGGTCCTGCACGCGCCTCTCAGATCCTCGATCGCATCGAACATGATCAGGTCCTGCGGGAATCCGCAGATCGCGAACAGAACGTCGTATTGCTGTTGCGGCTCGATCCGCGCCAGCCCGGGATTCAACAGCACGGGCGCGTGGTAGCCCAGCCGGGTGGCGAAGCTCGCCCGTCGGCTCGACGGGTCGAGCACGGGCGCAAACATCTCGGCTGAATCGACCTCGCAGATGATGTCCTCGAACTCGACGTGAGGACCGCGATTGAGGGCTTTGCCGAAGATGTTTCGAAGTGAGAAGACGGCGATGCGGGGCTTGCCCGGCTGCGAACTCATGACGCCTCACTCTGGTGTTGTTGGATCACTTGCACGGTGCTGTGCGGAGAAGGCGGCGACGTCACGACGATGAAACCGGCGTTTGGATGAGACCCGCGTCCAGCGCGATCCGTGCGGCGGCATCGATGCGCGCGAACGGAACGTCGGCCCGGACCGCCATGTCGAGCAGGCTGTGCTTGCCATCCGCAAGGTTGAGGACCCACAGGAGGTCCATCTGCGTCGCACCGCCTGCCTCGCGCTGGCCGGCAATCGCGCGATACAGGCCGCGCCGTCCCAGTTGCGGCTCCCCTCGCCCATCGACGCGCTCATAGATGCAGTCGCGATCGAGCAGATCCAGCACCTCCTCGATGACCGCGTAGGATTGGTCGAGACAGTCCGGCTTGACGAAATTCAGATTGTCGGCCGAGGTGTGATATTCGGGGAACGTGCCGTGCACGCCGCGCATCAGGCACCCGACCGGCAGATCGAATCCCGGTGAGCAGAACTGCCGCTCGTCGTATCCATAGGGACTGAATGGCAGAATCTCATGCGGATGGCCGGCGTGCTTCAGGACATGGGCGACGGCGCGATCGATGCTCGCTCCGCTCCGGCTCTGCTTGTAGTGAAATCCACTGGGATCGCCGAGACAGGTGAGGACGAGGCCGTGTTCGACATGGCCGAGATTCCGCTCGTTGCGGTCGAGCCATGCGAGCGCGCCGATCGTTGCCGGCAGGAACAGAAATCGGTACCCGAGCCGGCGGGTCCGCTGCGCCTGCCGCATCGCCAGCGCCGTCATGACGGCAATCCCTGAGAGATTGTCGTTGGCGAGACTCGGGTGACAGATGTGACAGGTGATCAGGACTTCCTTGTCCGTCTGTCCAGGGACGAAGAATTCGCCATAGGTCAACGATCCCTGCGAGAGCTCGCTCTCGATCTCGACGCGGTAGCTGTCCTCCGTCATTTCCCGCCACAGACGGTCCGGCAGGCAGAAGCCCCAATCGTCGGCATAGTAGCCGGTCCGGTATGGAATGAGATCAGGCTGATCCGGCAAGCTATGGACGTGCTTGGCAAGCTCAGCACGGCTGAGCACTGCCTGGACCGGCTTGCTGTAGCCCATCACGTGCAGATTGTTGTCGGCGAAGTCGACGAGAACGCGGCCCGACAGGGTCGAGATCGTCGCGCGACGAATGTTCCACTCCGCCGGCACGTGCCAGTCCAGGACGGGCGTCCCGGAGGGTACCTCGTGAATCGTAAGACCCACATGACGCGCGACAATGCCGAGCGTCTGCCGGACACCCGCCCCGGTGAGGCTGCGATTGATCGGAAACAGCTCAGCGACCAGATCGTGGAGATCGATCGCCGGCATTCTCGGACCAGCCGTGGATTTGAGGATGTCCAACATGGCGCGTCGACCCTACACCATCATTCAGGCCGACGCCTGCGCGGCATCGGCTGCGAGATCGCCGGTCGGCAGCGGCACGATCGTCGGCTGGTAGACCAGATACTCCGCGGGAGCTTCCACCTGATCGTATGGCGCGACGACCTCCTCAGGCAGCCGCGCAAGATCGGTCACCCGCAGGAAGTCGCGCAGGCTCGTGCCTGTCGACTCCGAATCGACGTTGATGGCGCCGCGCCGGCCGCTGACGTCGGCAAAATGCACGGTGCGGAAATCGATGCTGAACCGCGTCACGCCCGAGGTGTTCGGCACCGACGAATGCAGATGCGCTCCGGAGAAGATCGTGACGCCGCCGCTCGGCGCGATCACCCGTATCTGTGGATCCAGTGCAATCTCCTGCTCCGGCTTCGGCTGCACCCGTGTATCAGTCTTGATGTGCCGCGCCGCCGATGCGCGTGAGGTCCGGTTCCACTCGTAATAGTTATAGTTTCTGGAGCCGTTCTTGATCGCTTCGTCGAAATAGCGCGGGTGGAATGCAAGGCCGTTGTCCGGCGCAATGTCATACACCGGCAGCCACCAATTGAGCTGGCACGGCGGCGCCGAGTACCAGGTGTCGCGATGAGGGTGGAATGCGAATGCGATCCCGGTGGTGAGATAGTCGTCGCTCGTTGCCGACCGCAGCCGCGGCACGTCGAAATAGGTCAGCTCGGGATCGCAGCCAAGCTCGCGGAGCGCTCCCTGCACCAGCTCCTTCGACCGGGCGTGATGAATGAAGAATGGCTTCAGCCTGACGAGAATCTCGACGTAGCGCTCGACAGGAAGCTCGAATTGCGCCGTCCGCGGATCGTAAGGATGAAACGCCTCCTCGATCAGCTCCCTGGCGAACGCCACCAGCGCATCGAGCGAAGGCGTCGGCGAGTACAGGAACAGCGCACCCTCGTACAGTTTCTGGCGCCGCTCGTCATCGGGCATGATGGCATCAACGAAAATGTTCGTCATTCCGTGATCCTCCTCGACAAATCGTCAGAACCTTCGAGGCGATCGGGCCGCTCCGGAGCCGCCAGATTCCTCCCCCAAGACACCTCGCTGCCGCCGTGCTGCTTCACCACAGCCCCCGTTCGGCAAGCGAGGGCCAGGCAGCATCCTTGGCCGACAACACCGTCACCGGCTGCGGCCATCGGATGCCGATCATCGGATCGTCGTGCCGGAAACCGTCCGAGAGCTCCTCGACATAATCCTCGCCCATCAGATACTCGACCGTCACGTCGTCGGTCAGCGTCTGGAATCCATGGGCAAAGCCCGCGGGGACGTAGAGCATCCGCGCCGTCGAGGGACCGAGCTCACAAGCATAGACCTCGCCGCGCGTCGCAGACTCCGGCCTGATGTCGACGATGACGTCGTGGATCAAGCCGGCGCTGCAGCGGACGATCTTGGCGTCAGGCTTCGGCGCACGCTGGAAATGCATTCCGCGGACGGTGCCGCGGCGTCGGGTCACCGAGCTGTTGCCCTGCACCGGGACAAACGCGATGCCCTGCTCCGCAAAGGTCTTCGCGCACCAGGTTCGCGTGAAGCTGCCGCGCTCGTCGGACCGAACGGTCAGCTCGATCAGCCGCGCATCCGAACGTCCCAGCTGGACAAACCTCATGGCTCAAAACTCTTCGCGCAATCGTGCGGCAATGCCTTGCTCTACTCCTCGATGGTGGCCTTGGGGACCGGCACGATGAAGCGGCCGCCCCAATCGCGAATGGCCGCCATCTGCGCCTTGATCTCGCTCTTGATGTTCCACGGCAGGATCAGGACGTAGTCGGGCCTGGCTTCGAAGATCGCTTCCGGCGGCAGAATCGGAATGCGCACGCCCGGCATGTAGCGGCCCTGCTTGGACGGGGCGCGATCGACCGTGAAGTCGAGAAAATCGGTGCGGATCCCGCAATAATTGAGCAGCGTCACGCCCTTCGCCGGGGCTCCGTAGCCGACGATCTTCTTGTTGTCGCGCTTCAGCGCCGTCAGCAGCTCGAGCAGCGCCCGCTTCGTCTCTTTGACCTGCTCGTTCCAGGCCATGTAGATCGCGTCGTCATGCAGCCCATAGGCCCGCTCTCGTGCCAGAACATCGGCGACGTTCGGGCTCTCCGCATGAGCGGCGCCCGCGTGGCAGACGAAGAACCGGATCGAGCCGCCATGCGTTTCCGGGAGCTCGACGTCGAACACCCGCAAGCCCGCTTGGGCGAAGATGCGCAGGCCCGCGATCAGCGACAGATAGGAGAAATGCTCGTGATAGATGGTGTCGAACTGATGCCGCTGCATCAAGGTCAGCAGGTGCTGAACCTCGAAGGTCGCGACGCCCTCGGGGGCCAGCAGGATTTTGACGCCGCCGACGAAGTCGTTGATGTCGGGAACGTGCGCGAGCACGTTGTTGGCCGTGAGGAGATCGGCCGACCAGCCCTCCTCCCGGAGGCGGGCCGCATAGTCGCGGCCGAAGAACTCGACCCGGGTCTCGATGCCCTTGGCGCGCGCGGCCAGCGCAACGCTTTCGCAGGGTTCGACGCCGAGGCAGTCGATCCCCTTCTGGAGGGAGTATTGCAGCAGATACCCGTCATTTGACGCGATCTCGACATGCCGCGAGGCCGGACCGAGCTTGAAGCGATCGGCCATGGCTTCGACGTAGCACCGCGCGTGCTCGAGCCACGAGGTGGAGTGCGAGGAGAAATAGGCATAGTCGGCGCGGAAGATCTCGGACGCGGCCAGGAGGTCGCGTGTCTGCGCCAGACGGCACTCGCGGCAGACGAAGGTCTCCAGCGGATAGAACGGCTCCGCGCGCATGTAGTTGGCCGGATCGATGTAGTCGTTCGCAACCGGCGAGGCGCCGAGGTCGATCAGCTTGAGGGTCAGGTCGTCGCCGCAGTGCCGGCACTTGGGCGCGACGCCGACGGCGGTGGGAAGGGTCAGTTCCATGATGTCTCCGTCACTACTGTCTTTGCCGGCTGAGGCGAAGCGTCCGCCCCGGCGCGATCACGTCCATTGCAACCTGTCGTTGATCCTGGCCGTCTCCATGTGGTCCTGCAGGACCTTGAGACGGATCAGATCGGACGAGCGAAACTCGGCATCCTTGAACTGCATTCTCTTGAGACCATCGACCAGGTTCTGGATCGACTGGTCCAGGGTGACCTGCGGCTGATGATCGGGGGCGAGGGAGCGGTACAGGCCGAAATCGACCTTGTAGGAGCGGCTGTCCACCGGCGCGGAGGTGTTGATCGACACGCTGGTCCCCGGCACGCGCGCAGCCACCGCGTTGGCGAGATCCTTGACCTGGTAGTTGCGGTCGTCCGAGCCGGCATTGACGGTGAGGAAACGGCCGCCCGTCGCCGCCGGCCTGTCGATGGCCCAGTCGATCGCCCGCGCCATGTCGGCGACGTCGATCAGAGGACGCCACGGGGTGCCGTCGGAGAGCACGCTGATCTGGCGACGGGTGAGCGCGCAGGCCACGAAATCGTTGAGGACGAGGTCGAGCCGCAGCCGATCCGACATGCCGCAGGCCGTCGCAAAGCGCAGACAGGTGATGGTCATGCCGGTGTCGATCGCGGCGAGCTCCTGCTCCGATCCGATCTTCGACTTGGCGTAGGCCGTGATGGGATTGAGCGGATCGCTCTCCTTGCGCGGCGGTCCGTCGGCGATGCCGTAGACGCTGCAGCTCGACGCGAACACGAAATTCTTCACGCCGGCCGCCGCAGCCCTCCTGGCGAGCGATACGGTGGCATTCTGGTTGACGTCGAGCGTCACATCCTGGAAGCGATTGCCCATCGGATCGTTGGAGATCGCCGCCAACTGGACCACGGCGTCATAACCGCGGAGGTCGAGCGACATGTCGCGGACGTCGCCATGGATCTGCTCGTCGAGACATCGCTCCGGAACAACCGGCGCTCCGGTCAGGCAGTGCGCGAAATAGGCGTTGTCGAAGCCGTGCAGCGTCGCATCCGGGCGCTGCGCCCGCAGATGCCGCGCGACGACCGGACCCACATAGCCCATGTTTCCGGTGATCAGTACCTTCAAAATCGCACCCTCTATGCCACAAGCCAAAACAAGAATTTAAATCATCCTGTAGTGGATTATAATTTAATATTCTAGCCAGCGTCCAGTGAATCCGTCGGCAAGCGACGCCGCCCGCCGATTTCTCCGGCACGGCGCACAAAACTCCGGGAAAACCCGTGTATTTACCCCGACCCGCCTGATGTTACGATCATCCGGCCGGCGCGGCATCAGGCCCCCTCTTGATTTAATTAATTCGCTCAATTAAATAATGCCGCAAAAGGAACAAATGTTGATCGCAGACCTCGGCAGCTTTAATTCGATCCCTGCAAATGAGGCGTCCCGCGCGGGATGCCCCGCCCGCCTCGATGACGCATTGATTGAAGCATTGAAAGACAGAGCATGACACTATCCGCCGGCGACTGGGTCGAAGTGCGCAGCAAGGAAGAGATCCTGGCGACGCTCGATGCCAACGGGCGCCTCGAAGGGTTGCCGTTCATGCCGCAGATGTTCAAATGGTGCGGCCAGCGCTTCCAGGTCTACAAGCGCGCCCACAAGACCTGCGACACGGTCACCGGATACAACACCGGAGAGTGGCTCGGACGGCGCCTCCCCAACGCGGTGCATCTCGAGCATCGCTGCGACGGCGAGGCCTATGGCGGCTGCCAGGCAGCCTGCCTGATCTTCTGGAAGGAGGCGTGGCTCACCCCGGTCGATCCGGCCAAACCAGCGTCGGCCGGCCCGGATCGCGCGGCTCCCCTTCCGCCGCCCGGCGGCTGCACGGTGCGCGCGGTGTGGGATGCGACCAAGTCGCCGGACCAGCAGCCGGGAAAGGGCCCGCGCTACGCCTGCCAGGCGACCGAGCTGCCGACCTACACCCAGCCGCTCAAATGGTGGGACGCCCGGCAATACGCCGAGGACATCGCGTCCGGCAATGTCTCGCTCGCGAAGATGTTCCGGGGCTTCCTCTACTTCGCCTATGTCGGCGCCACCATGGCGCGTCGTCCCCGGCTCGGCCGGCCCGCGCGCTGGATCTACGACCGCGTCCAGTCGCTGTGGGGCGGCGTACCGTTTCCGCGCAAGCGCGGCGATCTCCTGACGGACAAGGACGCGCCGATCGCCGATCTCGGGCTGCAGCCCGGTGATCTTGTCCGCGTGCGCCCGCACCAGGACATCCTGGCCACCATCGACAAACAGACCAACAACCGCGGCATGGGCTTCGACGCCGAGATGGTGCCCTATTGCGGCAAGGTGTTCCGGGTGCGAACGCGGGTCGAGAAGTTCATCGACGAACGCACCGGCTACATCCGGCGGATGAAGACGCCGGCCGTCATCCTCGACGGCGTCTATTGCCAGTCGCGCTACAGCGAGAACCGGTTGTTCTGCCCACGCGGCATCTATGCGTGGTGGCGCGAGGTCTGGCTGGAGAAGGTGCCGGCCACCGCAATCGAGCGCCCGCCGGCAGAGGAGATCATCGAACTTCCCCGACGGGCGGCCGGCTGACCGCCGGGCGCAGCGACGCATCGCGGTCAAGCGCCGATCATCTCCTCGCCGATCGGATATCGATGCGCCCTTCGCGGCGAGCGCCTTCGGCCGCCGTTCACCCCAGTGACAGCTTGCGCGCGACGAATGCCTCGGCATAGCGCTCGGCGGCGCGGCATTCCATGCCCCGCAGTCGCGCCAGTCCCATGAACGTTTCCGGGTCGAACCATTGCTTGGAGCGCTGGCTGCCGAAATGCGCCATCAGCAGCGCGACCTTCCGCTTCATGATCCGCTCGGAGACGGGCATGTAGACATTGGGCCGTCCGAGATCGCCATCCCATTTCGGAATCTCGTACTCCAGGACGAGATGATCGCGGAACGTGTTCCAGACCAGGCGGTTGACCTGCCGATGGTCCTGATGGGCGTCGTCGCGGCGGTGGGCGAGGATGACGTCGGGATTGATGCGGCCCTTGAGCTGCTCGAACCAGGCCTTGATCTCCTCGCCCTGCTCGGGGAAGAAGCCGTCGCGGAACTGCATGATCTCGAGATTGCGGCCGGCGGCCTCGGCGAGGAAATCGTCGGCAGACGCCCGCGCCTCGACGCCGCGCTCGCCATTGCCGCTGAGCACGCACCAATGAACATCCAGGCGGATGCCCTGATCGAGCCAGGACAGCAGCGTGCCTCCGGCGCCGATCTCGATGTCGTCGGAATGCGCACCGAGGCACAGGACCGACAGCCGGTCGCCGCGACCGGCGAGCTGCAGCGCCCTCATCCGTTCACCACAGCCGGAAGGCTGGAGCCGAGATGCCAAGGCGTGTCGCCGCGCTCGATCATCTCCTCAAGCACCTGGCGGTCGCGGAGCGTGTCCATGGCCCGCCAGAACCCTTCGTAGCGGTAGGCCATCAGCTCGCCGCGGTCGATCAGCCGCTTGAACGGCTGCACGACCAGCTCATCCCCCTCCTCGATATAGTCGAAGATCTCCTTGCGGAAGATGAAGTAGCCGCCGTTGATCCAGATGTTGGAATCATTGCTCGCCGCCATGCGGCCCACGGTGCCGTCGGCGTCGAATTCGGCGAGGTGGAAGCTGATCGGCGGATGGATGGCGATGAAGCAGCCGATCTTCCCGCTGCGCTTGAAACGATCGATCATCTCCGGCAGCGGCGCGTCCGTCAGGCCGTCGCTGTAGTTGGCGAGAAAGAACTCCTCGCCCTCGACCATGTGCCGGACGGCCCGCAGTCGCTGGCCGATGTTGCGCCAGATGCCGGTGTCCACCAGCGAGACCCGCCAATCCGGTGGGCGATCGCCCAGCAGCTCGACCTTCCTGCCGAACTGCGAGATCGTACAGTCGGTGGTGGACGCCTGATTGTAGTTCAGGAAATACTCCTTCACCACATTGGCCTTGTAGCCCAGGCACAGAACGAAATCCCGGTGCCCGTACTGGCTGTAATACTGCATGACATGCCAGAGGATCGGCTGATGGCCGATCGGGATCATCGGCTTCGGAATGCTGTCGGAATATTCCCGGATCCGCGTCCCGAGTCCTCCACAGAACAATACGACCTTCATGGCGCGACGTCCTTCGGGTTCTCGATCGTTGAAATGAGCATCATTATCTTCCAATCTCGCCGGCCGGCCTCGGAGACGGCTCGCCGTGCCCTCGTTTCGCCCTCCCGACTGCGCGAGGAAAACCTCCCCTGCATTCGGTCCGCTGCGAACGTCACCCGCGTCGCGGGCTCCCGGCTCCGGATTAATAATCCAAATATATTTCTTTTTAAATGCCGTTCTTGGCGGCCGACATTAAAATACTCGCTTCACGAACATTAAATCGCCACGCCGGCATTGCCAGGACCGCCTTGGAGGGGCGCGAGCGGCCTCGTTTCCGTCCTTCAGAACCGGCATTCCGGTGTCACCGGCCTCGCCGCGGTATCGGGAGATGATCCGGCGGCGCGAATAAATCCCAATGGCAATTTTTAACTGTTTAAATTAAATAGCAAAACATATAATGACGGCTAACCGCTATTTAACCGAGTTTCGAACACCGACATCCCATGCATTACGTGGATCAGCCCGAGACTCTCGACCGAAACGGAATGCCGACCGTCCTCGTGGAACGGCAATTCCAAGGGCGCAAATGGCCCGTCCACTACGACTCGGTGGAGCCCTTCGCGATCGTGGCGGACATCGCAACGATCACCATGTCGAGCGTCCTGTCCGGGTTTCTGTATCACCTGCAGGATGCGGCGGGCGCCAACGACGTCAGCAAATCGCTCGGCCTGGCGATCCTCGTGTCGGCACTGTTCGTCTCGCTGATGAAGATCCGCGGGATGTACCGGCCGGCCGAGCTGTTGATCCTGCCGCGCCAGATCCGCGCGGCCTGCCTGACCTGGGTCACGGCGTTCCTCGTGTTGGCCGGCGCGCTGTTCGCGCTCAAGATCGGGAGCGAATTCTCCCGCGGCAGCAGCATCGTATTCGCGATGCTCGGGCTCGCGGCGCTGATCCTGCATCGCCGGACCACCGCCTATCTGCTGGCAAAGGGGCTGGCGGAGAGACGGTTTTCGGGCCGCAACATCGTTCTGATCACCGATGAAGCCAGCAAGGACAACCCCGGACTGACCCAGGTGCTCACCGACACCGGCTTTCGCGTCCAGCGACACTTCCTGCTTCCCGAGCCCGACGCGGATCCGGATCAGCGACAGAGGATCGTCTCCAGCGTGATCGACTATGTGCGCGGCTCCGACATCGAAGAGATCGTCGTCGGCGCCAATCCCGAACCCTTGTCCGACCTGCGCACGCTCGGCGCCGAGCTGAGAGTCCTGCCGTTTCCAGTGAGTTTCGTGCCGCTCGGAACGGCGGCGGACCTCTTCAAGCGGCCGTGCCGCGAGCTCGGCAATGCGGTCTGCATCGAGCTGCAGCGCGGCCTGCTGAGTCCGCTCGAACACGCCACCAAGCGGCTCATGGATGTCATGCTGGCGGGCATCGCGCTGGCATTGATGTCGCCGCTGCTCCTGCTGGTGGCGATCGCCATCAAGCTCGACTCGGCCGGGCCGGTGCTGTTCCGGCAGCAGCGCTGCGGATTCAACGGCCGATCTTTTCAGATCTACAAGTTTCGCACGATGTCCGTTCTTGAGGACGGGCCTTCGATCGTCCAGGCCCAGATCGGCGACAGCCGGTTCACCCGGCTCGGGACCTGGCTGCGCCGGACCAGCATCGATGAACTGCCGCAGTTGCTCAACGTCCTGGACGGCAGCATGTCCCTGGTCGGTCCCCGCCCCCACGCATTGGCGCACGACAACGAATTCGACAAGCTCGTGCGCAACTACGCGTTCCGTCGCCGCGTCAAGCCCGGACTGACCGGCTGGGCGCAGGTGCATGGCTGCCGCGGCCCGACGCCCACGCGTGCGTCGATCGAACAGCGCGTCGAATTCGATCTCTGGTACATCGACAATTGGAGCCTGTCGCTCGACATCGCGATCCTGCTGAGGACGCCGATCGAGCTGATCCGCGGCAACAATGCCTATTAGGCGCATTCGCAACGGATGATGATCGCGAGCCCATCGGCGGAGCCGTGCGGGCAGATCGGACCGATTTCAGGGTTTTGGCCGGCGGATCGCAACATGGGCGTCAGACCGCTCACATGTCGCTCCCCAATCCAGACAGCGCGAATCAGGCGCCGCATCGACGCGGCACGTCGCTCAAACTAGGAACGGGCTTGACTGAAGCTACCTCGATCAGGCGCGCTGACGGCGACTTTTCGAAGCGGCAGCCCCATTGATCGCAAACTCCTCGATCCGATGCCCGGTCTTGATCGCCGCCACCAGCCAACGCGGCTGCTTGCCTCGGCCGGACCAAGTCTCGGAGGTCTGCGGATTGCGATACTTCGGCAGCACGCGGGGATATTTGCGCCGCGCCTTGCCGCTCGTGGTGTAGGACTGCCCACTCTCGCTGCCGGCACCTTCGATGGCACCGCGGCTGCGGTTGAGAACCGCCAGTCGACGTTCGAGCTCGCGCTTCTCCGACGTGATCCTCACGGCGAGGATCTGACTGATCTGCTCGTGGAGAGACCAGAGGTCATCGAAGGACATCGCCTCGAAATCGATCTTCTTGGTGGACATACAGCGACCTTTGTCTGTGATCTCTATCCTGCCGGATTAACGTCATATAATTCGGTATTTCGTTCCGCAAGTGGCTCGTGGTCGGAAAAACTGAATATTTGAGTTATACCACCCCGGCCAAGCCAAATGGTTGTAACTCAAATAAAGCGCAACCTGCAACCCCGTTTCCGAAACGATGTCGCGCCGCCTTCGAGATTGCGGCAGCATTCGTCTGCACGCCGGAAGAAGCCGCCGAATCAACACGATTCTGCGACGAATTCGCAGCATATTACGGCAAGGCCGCGTCAAAGTGACGTAGTTTCGATGATCGAACTTGCGCGTATTTGATAGCTGATATTCTCCCCACGCCATGGTTTTCAAAGCTGCCGCGGCGGACTTACAACCTATTCGAGCGAGCACCCTGATAACCCGGACCGAGATATTTTTGCATGCGCACAAAATGTCGCGAGCGAGTTTAATTGAGCACGCCATCGTGAATATGCCGCAAAGCCGCCGACATTGTTCCGGCGAATCAAACGCCTTCCCCAAATATTGAACCCTTCAGGAGCGTTCGCGCGAATCAGACTCGCTCACGTCGCGCCGACAGCATCCGGGGGGGCGCGCGGCGTCAGACAGGCACACCATCGGCAGCGGAACTAACTGCCGCTGCGATCGGCCGTGAGGTTGAGGACGGCTGCGGACACCCGGCGGCCGATCCCGGCACCCGTTGTCCAAAGTCATCGCTCGTGGGGGCTACGTCAGAGGCCCGTGCGCCAGGTGAAGCGGCAGCATCGCATGGTTCGCCGCGATATGGTTTCCGGCCCGTCTCGGAGCGCCGTCTTGCGGGACACGACGGCTGAAGAACGTCCAGATGACATCCGGCCGTCGAGCGCCACCGACAGCAGCACTGGGCAACCTGATGCGTCATCAGGGGTCAATGCCGAGCGGCTGTCGCCTCGCGCCGGCAACCGGCGCGGCCATAACGGCCGGCCGGCGCGGCGATCAAATTCCGATGCGATTATTTCTGCTGCCTGGTTCGACCCGGCACCGCCGGCCGGGGCGGAATCAAGTGAGCCGTCCCGCGGCCGTGCCGCGTGGCCATCGGGCGACGCCTGGAAGCCGTGGACTTCTTCGCGCGTTTGCCGAGGCTGCTGCTGATGGATTGGATCTCATCGAGCAAGGCATCACAAAGCTCGATCTGCGACCGCAGCGCGGATTGCTGCGAACGGCCCGACGTTGGCCGGCCGAAACGTAATTTGGCAAGGCGTATTTTATTCAGCGATTTCAGGACGGCCTTCAAAGCGCTACCGCCGCCACCCATCTCAATATCCTCAATCAACGCGGCACCAAGCTCGTCACACAAGGACGGACCCCACTCGTTGGCGAGTTTCGAGGGCTTCTTCGCCGAATGCCGCCGAACCGTCATCGCAACGATGCACGAATTCGATTTTCGGCATTAAATTAACCACTCGCGACAAGTTAATTTACCATTTGACATCAAGACATTAAATACTTCTAGCGCTCGCTGCGGTTTGCAGTAAAATGCTACCGCATTGCCAGAAAGGTATTTTTAAGTACCTTTCGTCCGGTACAATTGAAGCTTTAGTTTGTTCAGTCTACCCTTTTATGTCTCCGACCGTGCAGAATCGTCTCTACACAATTAATTTAATTCTAGATTACGTAAGAATACGGTGCGGAGCTGCCCATTTAATCGTCTGCGCGATGATCGACGCTCCCCGAACGCGGCGGGACCGGCCGAGCACCGCCCTGATCGGCCATCGCGGCCGCCATCTTGCGCCGAGCTTGACCATGACTCGGCCGAGCGGAGCGTCCAGCACCGTTCGGAGACGTCGAGGAAGGGGCCCAGGTTACCACAACATGGGCCGCGCCGGCGCCCCGCACACCAGCGCGCGGCGGTACAGCACGCCCCGGGGCGTCTCGACGGCGACGCGCCGAATGCATCCGGGATGAATCGCGAGATTGTAATGAAACGGAGTGGCCTCGAATGCCCCGTGCAGCCGGCAGAGTCGGCTGAGATCCGGCCCGCACTCCGTCAGCGGATAGAGGCCGCGCGCCGACGCGGGATCGGATAGGCCCGTGAGGGCGATCGCGAAAGCGCCTGCGGCGATCCTGATCACGTTCGACAATTGCGTGCTCCGTTGCAAACAGCCTCAAAGGCTGGCGCAGCAGCATAGACTTGATCGGCGGCCTAGGACAACCGGCCGCCCGCATGCGGTCCCGCCGCCCGCACGGCCTTCGAATCTCGCCGATTACAGAGGCGCCTGGGCGGCGCGGGTTCGCCTCCCTCGGCTGTCCGGCTGCCTCGGCTCACCGACGCGCTGCGCGGACTGCGAGGTCGTCGGCCCCTGCCCGAGCGAAGCGACTCGGGCTAACCGTTGCGCAACGGCTTTGTGCTTAAAATTGCTCGGGTTCTGTTAGGTCGAATGGTTCATCCCTCCACCGCGGGACCCTCCGGCGGCGTTGACAGCCTTGAGTGGTAATATGGTAATGTCAGACTGTGGCCTAATTGGCACGGCCGGGCAAAAGCGGACCAACCGGAATGGCGGTGCGCTTTCGTCCGGTATGGCCGCCGGGTAGGTTGAAACAAGTGGGACGTTCTCCCTTCTTGGTGAGGGAGCAGCGTGGGGAACGTATTTTTGCTGTATTTGGGGAAGCGTTTGAAAGCCTTGCTCAAGCCGCCCGGGTCGACCGGTGGCGGGGCTGCTGTGCGCAAGAGCGCAGCGGGCCCGAAGGGCTTTCGTGGCCTTCGCCGTGGCTCGCGCGCGCTCTTGACTCTGGCGATCCTGGCGCTTCTGCCAGCCTGCTCCCTGCTTCCCGGGACGGGGCCGACCAGCGACGCAGTGAGCGACAATGCCACGGCCAGCGTGCGGTCGAATACGGCGCTCCCCTATGCGCTGGTCGACGTCAGCCCCGAGACGATCGGCTTCCTGTCGCAGCCCAACATGGTCACGTTCCAGGGCGTGTTTCCCGACAAGCGGCCGAAGCCGGTGCAGCTCGCCGGCATCGGTGACGTGCTGAACGTGTCCATTTTCGAAGCCGCCCCAGGCGGGCTGTTCACGCCGGCCACGGCCGCCGGCGCCCGACCTGGCAACTTCGTGGATCTGCCGGCGCAGGCGGTGGACCAGCAAGGCAATATCCGCGTTCCCTATGCGGGCGAGATCGCCGCCGCCGGCCGGACGCTGCCGCAGATCGAGCAGGAGATCGTCCTCCGGCTGCAGAAGCGCGCCCTCGAGCCGCAGGTCGTGGTCAGCCTGAACCAGCAGCATTCCAGCGTGGTCAGCGTGCTCGGCGACGTCAACACGCCGGGCGTGCTGGCCCTCAACAGCGTGGGTGAACGCCTGCTGGCGGTGATCGCGCGTGCGGGCGGCCCGAGGCACGAGGCGATCGAAAGCTACGTGACCCTGCAGCGGGACGGCAAGCGCGTGCGCGTGCTGCTCAGCCGCGTGGTGCAGGATCCGCGCGAGAACATCTTCATCCGCCCGAACGACGTCATCTACATCACGCGGGAATCCCCGACGTTTACGGCCCTCGGCGCCCTCAACCAGAACGTCTTCGGCTTCAATTCCGAGATTGCGTTCGATACGGAGACGCTGACGCTGGCCCAGGCGATCGGCAAGGCGGGCGGCCTGAACGACCAGCAATCGGATCCCGCCGAGGTCTTCCTCTATCGCTACGAGGAGCGCCCGCTACTGCAGAAGCTCGGCATCGATACCAGCCGCTTCATCTACGACCGCATTCCGACCATCTACCACGTCAACCTGCGCGATCCCTCCGGCATGCTGCTGGCTTCGGGCTTCCAGATGCGCAGCAAGGACGTGATGTACGTCGCCAATGCCAAGGTCGTCGACTACTACAAGCTTCTGACCCTGATCAACAACACGGCAACGACGACGTCCAACACGGCCACCGCGGTGATCAACGTCAACACGGCGACGAAGACCCGGTGGTGAAGCGCAACGGCGGGCCGGTAGCGGCCTGAACGGGAGCGGCGGGCCGGAGTCCGCCCCGCTCAAGGTTGCGGCATCGGACGGCCGTCGTGTGACAAGCCGTGACAATCCAGCCAATCGCCGCGACCAAACGACACCGGCGGTGCATCCGGCCGCGACATCGAACGCGCAGTATCCCTCTGCAGGCGACACGATCGCCCGCGCGAACGAATTGGGAGACTGACGTGAAGACATCCATCGCGACATTTCTGCTCGTGGCAGTCCTTTCGGCGGCAGCGGCGGTCGACGCGAATGCCTGGACCCGCAGCGGCTCGGTCACCGGACCGCGCGGCACCACCTCATTTGGCGGCTCCGGCAGTTGCTCCGGGGGTGCCTGCGCCTGGCAGGGTGGCGGCACGGGTCCCGCCGGCCGCAGCTGGTCGCGCTCCGGCTCCGCGAGCTGCAGCGACGGCAGCTGCACCCGGCAGGGCCAGGGCACGGGACCGCGCGGCAATTCCTACAGCTACAGCCGCACCGTCACGCGCTGAACGGACGCCGCGGCGCCGCTGGCTGTGGTCCTCCCGAAGCATTTGACATCGCCGGTCCGCTTGCTGTTCCGGAGCGGGCCGGCACGCCGTCTCCATCCGATGACGCCGGACACGCACCATGCCCATCCTCCCTTCCTTGCCCCCGTCGACGCGCATGATCGTGCTGCTGACGGCGGTCGGCTTCATGACGCTGGAATATGGGCTCGGCCGGCTCGCCGGCCGCGAGACTCACGACCTGCGCGAGACCGCAGCCTCGTTCGCCATCGCGGTCGGACAGCACCTCATCCGCGCAATGGTCGCGCTCGTCGCAGCCGTTCCCCTCATCATCGCCTATCGCCACAGGATGTTCGATTTCGATCCGAGCCGGCCGCTGGCCCTGCTCGCATTGTTTCTCGCCAGTGAGTTCGTCTATTATTGGCACCATCGCGCCTCGCATCGGGTTCGCTGGCTGTGGGCCACGCATGCCGTGCATCACTCTTCGACGCATCTGAACCTGACGGCGGCCATTCGTCTCGGCTGGACAAGCGAGATCTCCGGACATTTTCTGTTCTATCTGCCGCTGGCGCTGCTCGGCTTCCATCCGCTCGCGATCATCGCCATGCTCGGCGTCAATCTGCTCTACCAATTCTTCATCCATACCGAGCTCGCACCGCGTCTCGGTCCGCTCGAATATGTGCTGAACACGCCGCGACATCACCGCGTTCACCACGCGGCCAACGCGTCCTGTCTCGATCGCAATTATGGCGGCATGCTCATCATTTTCGACCGGCTGTTCGGTAGTTTCGCCGAGGCCCCGGCCGGCGAGACCTTGCGCTACGGCCTCGTCGGCGTTGCGCCGAGCGTCAATCCGTTGCGGATCGCATTTGGCGAATGGCTTGCGATCGCCCGCGATCTCGCGGCAGCCCGGAGCTGGGCCATGCGGCTGCGCGTGCTCACCGCCGCGCCCGGAGAGAAGCTCCACCAAGGGGAGTCCCCCGCCAGCCGAGAAGGATGCTCATGATGTCACATCGCCGATCGTTCATGGCCGCCATGGCGGCCGCTCTGCTCGTGTCGACCACGGCGCTCGCCGCCGAGCGCGGCATCATCCTCGATACAAGCGACGGTCCGCGTCATGCGCTGGTGATGACCACGGGCAGGACGCCACAGCCGACCGTGATCGTGCTCCATGGCGCGCTCGGCAGCGGCGCCGGCACCGCCCGCACGACAGGCTTTGCCGAAGCCGCGAGAGCCCATGGCTTCGCCGCGGTCTTTCCCGACGGCGTCGACCGGCAATGGAATGACGGCCGCGACGGCCGCTCCGGCGGTCCCGATGATGTCGGCTTCATCCGCAACTTGGTCCGGCAGCTCGTCGCCGACGGCACGGCCGATTCCCGGCGCATCTATCTCGCCGGCATCTCGAATGGCGGCATGATGAGCTTCACCCTGGCCTGCAAGGCGCCGGAGCTGTTTGCCGGCATCGGCACGGTGATCGCCAACATGCCTGAAGGCATCGAGCCCTGCACCGCGCGGCCGGTGCCGGTGGTGATGATCAACGGCACGGCTGATCCCATGGTGCCCTATCGCGGCGGCGAGGTCGGGCTGCGCGGCGGGCGCGGCCGGGTGTGGAGCGCTGAAAAGACGGCGGAGTTCTTTGCGCGGCGCGACGGTTGCAGCGCACGCCAGGCCGTGGCGCTGCCGCATCGGGATCTCGCCGGCGACACCTCCGTCACGCAACTCAGCTGGCGCGATTGTCAGGTGATCGGCGGCGTGTCGCTGTATCGCGTCGAAGGTGGCGGACATGCCCTGCCCGGCCGCCGCCCGCTGGCGCCGCGCCTGCTCGGCCCGAGCAATTTCGACATCGATGCCGCCGAGGTCATTCTCCGCGCGTTCGATCTCGCGCGCACGCTGTAGTCCGGCAAGTCTGAAGGCTCCGAGCGTGCCGAGACGGAGCGGTCACCAGTGGGCACGCGAGCTCAGGCGGCGATCGTCGGCGTGGTGTTCGGTTCGCGCGGCAGCTCTGCCTCGCCGTGCGAAGGAAGATTCTCACCGCGGATGCCGAGCGGCGGTCCGATCCACAACGCGTGCGCGGTGTGATCGGCCAACGGCTCCGTCGTATTCGGATGCACGAGCACGCTGAGGCGGCCATGATTGAGCATCAGCCATGGCACCAGCGCTGGAAACACGTCGACCGCGAAGGCAACTTGATACATCGGCCGCTCGTGAGGCCCGACCAGCGCGTCATGCCAACGCCCGAGCGTCACGAGGAAGCGGTCGGCCATCCACTGCCGCAGCTGTGCCGCTTCGGCTCGAGTGGCATCATCGAAATAGATGTGGGCATGAAAGCTCGCAATTGCGCTCAGGCGATGCGGCTGCGCTGCCGAGGTCGTTTCCATCCGCGCCTCTCGATCGATTCAACCGCGTTCGATCAATTCAATCACGTTGGCCGCACAGGCGAACCGATGCGGCGTGGTCATCCTAGCATCGCAGCCTGCCCTCGGTCGCGCCGCGAGTCATCGCCGGCGGACGCTGGCCTCGAGATCTCGGCGGGGCTCGAGCTTCGACCCCGGTGACCTTGCCCCTGGGGCTTAATCCAGTTTGAAGTTCGTTCTGGCCCAACGAGGACCAGAGCATGAAGCGCAGCCGCTTTACGGAAGAGCAGATCATCGGGATTTTGAAGGAGCACGAGGCTGGCGTTCCGGTCGCCGATCTCTGCCGCAAGCATGGCGTGAGCGACGCCAGCATTTACAAGTGGAAGGCCAAGTTCGGCGGAATGGACGTCTCGGAGGCCAAGCGTCTGAAGACGCTGGAGGACGAGAACACGCGGCTCAAGCGGCTGCTGGCGGACGCCATGCTGGACAATGCCGCCCTGAAGGATCTCCTGGGAAAGAAGTGGTGACGCCTGCGGCGAAGCGGAGAGCTGTCGCACATCTCGTGCGCGTTCACGGGATGAGCGAACGGCGGGCGTGTAAAGCCATCGGCTGTTGCCGCATGACGGTCAGATATCGGACGAGCCGGGCCGGTGATGCCGGGCTGCGGGAGCGCATGAGGGCGATCGCCCATGAGCGTCGCCGCTTCGGCTATCGTCGCCTGCACGTCCTGCTCAAGCGGGAGGGCTACCTGGTCAATCACAAGAAGCTGTTCCGGCTGTACCGGGAGGAACGGCTCACGGTGCGCCGCAGAGGTGGCCGCAAGCGCGCTATCGGGACGCGAGCGCCGATGACGGTGCCGCTGCTCCCGAATGATCGCTGGTCACTCGACTTTGTGTCGGATCAGATGACCGATGGCCGGCGCTTCCGCATCCTGACCGTGGTCGACGACTGCACCCGCGAGTGCCTGGCGCTGGTGGCCGACACTTCACTCTCGGGCGCCCGGGTCGCCCGGGAGCTGGACCGGCTGGTCGCCGAGCGCGGCAAGCCCAAGATGGTGGTGAGCGACAACGGCAGCGAGCTCACGAGCAATGCCATCCTGACATGGACCGATCAGAGCCGTGTCGCCTGGCACTACATCGCGCCGGGCAAACCCATGCAGAACGCCTTCATCGAGAGCTTCAACGGTCGCCTGCGGGATGAACTGCTGAACGAGACGCTGTTCACCTCGCTTGCTCAGGCCCGCGTCGCGCTCCGATGCTGGCGGACCGACTATAACGACGCTCGGCCGCACTCCCAGCTCGGATGGAAGACGCCATCCGAGTTCGCCGCCACCTGCAATCCGCGTCGGGATCTGGCGCTGCGCTATGCCGAGAGCTCCGCGCCAGCTCCCGCCGCTACGACCGCCCGGATGGGCACATCAAACCGCCCGAACGAACTCAGATCTGGATAAAACTTGGGGGCAAGGTCAGCCCAATTTAAGGGGAGATTCTAACTCAAATCGAGGGACAGCTGAAGGGGCGGTAGGGCGAATGATGGTCAGCGATGAGAGGCGATGGCAGGCGAGAGTGCACGAAGCGATAATGTGCTGACTCAACAGCGTTTATTTGCGCTGTTGATGATCGTCGGCGATGAGGGGCAATGGTCGGCGAAGACGGCCCTGGCGCGCTCGGAGAGATTCGAACTCCCGACCCTCGGAATCGAAATCCGATGCTCTATCCAGCTGAGCTACGAGCGCGCGATGCGGGCCAAATCTCCCGCGTCACCGGGATACCAGACTTGGATGGCCAAGGCCAGCCTCCGCAGGACATGAACGGTCGTTCGCCGAAGCTGGCGGGGCGTCCATGGATGGCGTCAGAAGCAGGGATGCCGGCGTCGGTCCTGGCCGATATAGGCCGCCGAGCTCTGGTAGCAGTGGTTGGTGGAAGGACCGTCATAGAACGCAAAGCTACCGGGCAGCGGGCCGGGGCCATAATTGTGCAGGAAGCTGATGGCGTAGGGCAGCCCGTAGTGGTGGCGATGATGCCGATGATGGCTGCGCGCCTCGGACGTGGCCGGCACCAGGGCGGCAATTGACACGATCAAGGCGGCGGCGAGGGATGCGAGCTTGCTCATGACTTTTCTTCTCCGGAAAACGACGTCAAGGCCGGCCGTCTGGCTGATAGCCTAACGCGGAAGTGGCGGAAAGGGTGCGCAAAAGGCGATAACCCGTCAAAATTTTGGCCTTTTCCGCGTGCTTAAGAAGATCATGACAAGGTCCGGCAAGTGCCGTCGTGCATTGGGCCCGAGGCGTTGTCGCGACAGCGCCAGAAAAGACCGGGTTTGCCGTCCGATCCATGAATCGCCTGATCCCAAGCGTCGTGCTCCTGCTGGTCGCCGCTAGCCCGGCGCGTGCGGATTTGCACATTACGCGTGACCATGGTGGCTACATCGAAGAGTACAAGGCCAAGTACAGGCACGTCAGGGAAACGCGTCAGCGCGTCATCATCGACGGCATCTGCAATTCCGCCTGCACGCTCGTCTTCGGCTTCGTGCCGCTCAACAGGATCTGCGTCACGCCGAGGGCCAGCCTCGGCTTCCACCAGGCCTATTACGACAAGGCATTCACGTTCGGCATCAAGGTCACCAGCGTGGAGGGGACGTCCGAGCTGATGTCCTATTACCCCGATTCGGTGAAGGACTGGATCCGGCGCAACGGCGGGCTCACCACCGAGATGAAGCGGATCAAGAACGGCATCGAGCTCTGGAAGATCGTCGACCCCTGTCCCGACGTCTGGTGACGGCACCGCCCGCACTGAATCTCTGTCCCAGCAGACCTCTGCCGGCAATCCGATCGCAAGCCAGTCCGGCGTCCGCGCGGCATCACCGGTCGCTGCGTAGCGCCGCGGATGCCAGGTCCCGGCTCCCAACCGCACGGCGACAAACGAAACAATCCAGCGCCAGATCGTCCCCACTACCGGGCACTGGATTGTTTCGCCAAGACCATCAGCGAAGGTGACGAGTCGCCTTCGGTCCCGAGCCAGGCAGAATCAGCGCTTGGCCTTCTTCGTCTTCTTGGCCGCTTTCTTGGTGGCCTTCTTGGCCGTCTTCTTCGCAGCTTTCTTGGCCGCCTTCTTCACGGTCTTCTTGGCGGACTTCTTGGTCGCGACCTTCTTGGCCTTGGCGGCGGCCCGCTTGGGTGCAGCCTTCTTGGAGGTCTTCTTCGCGGTCTTCTTGGCCGCTCGTCGGGCCTTAGGCGCCGTCGTGATCACCGGATCCTTCGGCGCCTCGGAGGGCATGCTGGTCTCGGTCACGGTCGGATCAGAGAGTGGAGTGTCGTCCATATCGGGTCCCCCGATTTGTTGGAAACCCTGCGACGATAGCTGGATTCTCTGTGCTGTCAAAGCGCACCCCAACTAATCACTTGTGCGCAAGCTCGCGTAGGCTGCCAGCGCGCGCTCCCGCCCGGGCTTGTGATCCACGATCGGCGCCGGGTAGGTGCGGCCGAGTTCAACCCCGGCCTCGGCGAGCTCGAGCGGCTTCGCCGCCCAGGGCTGGTGGATCAGCGTGGCCGGCAGGCGCGCCAGCTCCGGCACCCAGCGGCGGACATAGGTCCCGCGAGAATCGAATTTTTCGCCCTGCAGCACGGGATTGAAGACGCGGAAGTAGGGCGCGGCGTCGGCGCCCGATCCCGCAACCCATTGCCAACTTGCCGGATTGCTGCCCGGGTCGGCGTCGACCAGCGTGTCCCAGAACCACTGTTCGCCGAGCCGCCAGTCGATCAGAAGGTGCTTCACGAGCAGCGAGGCGACCACCATACGGACGCGGTTGTGCATGCTCCCGGTATGCCAGAGCTCGCGCATCCCGGCATCAACGATCGGATAACCGGTTCGCCCGCGCTGCCAGGCCTGCAGCGCTGAATGATCCTGGGCCCAGGGAAAGGCATCGAAGGCCGGCTGCAGATTGCGGGTCGCGAGGTCGGGATTGTTGTAGAGCAGGTGGCGGCTGAACTCGCGCCAGCCGAGCTCACTCAGGAACTTGTCGATGCCGGCGGCGGAAGCTGGACGCTCGGCGGCGGCAAATCGCGCCGCATGCCAGACTTGGCGCGGGCTGATCTCGCCGAAGCGCAGATGCGGCGACAGCCGGGAGGTCGCCTCGATGTCGGGCCGGTCGCGATCGGCGGCATAGGTCTGCACGGCCGTTTCGAGAAAGCTGGCGAGGCGCGCCTGTGCCGCGCGCTCGCCGACTTGCCATGACGCTCGCAGGCCGCCGGCCCAGTCGGGCTTGCGCGGCTCGAGCGCGAGCTCACCGATCGGCAAGCTTGCGCCGCCGGGGGCGTGCGACAGCCGGGCCGGCCGCGGCAGCGGCTTCGGCGGATCACCCAGAGCGAGCACACGCTTCCAGAACGGTGTGAACACGCGCGGGCCGCGCCCATCCTTGCCGCGCAACTCGGCCGGATCGACCAGAAGGTCATCGGGAAACACGCGTGAAGAGACGCCGATCTCGGCGAGTGCTGCTTCGACGCCGGCAGCCACGGCGCGGGGGCCGGCCTGCGCGACATCGTTCCAATACACCGCGCTGGCCCTGGTTTGGCGCGCCAGCTCGCCGAGCACCTTGGCCGCGGAGCCGCGCCGGATCACGAGCTCGGCGCCGAGCGCATGTAGTTCGGCCTCGAGTGCACGCAACGATTGCGCGAGCCACCAGCGCGCCGCGCCGCCGAGCGGACGCAACCCAGGGCTTTCCTGATCGTGGACGTAACTACAAACGATCCGAGTGCCCGACTTCGCTGCTTCATGCAACGCGGGGTGGTCAGACAGCCGCAGGCTCTCGCGAAACCATACGATGATGGGGGAGGAGGACATGATCGGGGTATCTTATTGCCGTTTTTATCGAGAGTTCCGGTATTCTACGCTCCGGAAAATAACCGCTTTGAAACCAACTACGGGCAGTTTGAGATTCAGTTGCAGTTCCCCTGGAAGGTTTATCTCGTGTCCGTCAAATTGAAGCTCGGCACCAAGGCGCTGATCGGCGCCGTTGTCGTGATCGCTCTGAACACAGCTCTCGTGGTCGGCGCGGCGTACTGGTCGCTGTCCTCCGATTTCACGGATCGTGCCAAACGCGACATCGAAGGCAATCTGCGCACCTTCGCGCTGACGTTCACCGAAACGTTCGGCGACGCGAAAGTCAGCGTGCAGAACGGCGTCGTTACGCGCATCGAGATTCCGGCGATTCCCGAGATCAAGGATCACGCGATCGTCGATCGCGCGGTGTCCTATGTCGGCGGCAGCGCCACGCTGTTCGTGGTTGATGACAGCGGCCAGTTCGTCCGCCGTTCGACCAATGTGAAGAAGGAGAATGGCGACCGCGCCGTGGGCACCCAGCTTGCCGCGGATCATCCGGCGCAGGCGCTGCTGCGCCGCGGCGAGGCCTACAAGGGCCCCGCGACGCTGTTCGGCAAGTCGTTCATGACCGCTTATTTTCCTGTCACCAATCCGGCTGGAAAGGTGATCGGCATTCTCTATGTCGGCGTGCCCATGGCCGAGCTCGACGCCATGCTGTCGCAGGCGATGCGGACCATGGTCGTCGCGGCTGCGATCGCCGCGCTGCTGGTGCTCGGCTTGACCATGCTGGCGGTACGCCGCGTCACCAAGCCTCTCGCCGCGGTGACCGATGCGCTCACCGCCATCGCCGAGGGCCGCGAGGACGTTGCGATCAAGTCCGATGACCGCAGCGACGAGATCGGTGAGATCGCCCGCAGCCTGGTCGTGTTCCGCAGTGCCGCGAGCGAGCGGCGCCGGATGCGCGAGGAGCAGACGGCTGCGGCCGCCGCGGCCGTCGAGCAGCGCAAGGCCGAGCTGCAGCGTTTCGTCGATTCGTTCCAGGCCAGCATCGGCGGCATCATCGAGAACGTCTTGACCTCGTCGGGCGAGTTCGAGCGCGAGGCGCGCCAGCTCACCCAGACGGCGCGCACCACCGCCGACCTGTCCGGCCACTCGGCCGGCGCGTCGGAAACCGCATCCGAGCACGTCCGCACTGCGGCTGCTGCATCGGACGAGCTGTCCGGCTCGATCGCCGAGATCATCCGTCGCGTGCAGGAGTCCAACGCCATCGCCGCCGAGGCGGTCAACCAGGCGACCGCGACCGACCAGCGCATCAAGGAGCTGTCCGACGCCGGCAACCGCATCGGCGACGTCGTCAAGCTGATCACCTCGATCGCCGAGCAGACCAACCTGCTGGCGCTCAACGCCACCATCGAGGCCGCCCGTGCCGGTGATGCCGGCCGCGGCTTCGCGGTGGTCGCTCAGGAGGTCAAGACCCTGGCCGGCCAGACTGCCAAGGCGACGGAGGAGATCTCCAGCCAGATCGCCAACATGCAGACCGTGACCCAGGAATCGGTCGACGCCATCAAGGCGATCGGCTCGACCATCGAGCGCATCAACGGGATCGCCGCCTCGATCTCCGCCGCCGTCGAACAGCAGCGCGCCGCTACGCAGAACATCACCCAGAGCGTCCGCTCGGCCGCAACCGGCACCGCAGAGGTCGTCGAGAACATCCGCAGCGCGGCGCGCGGGGCAGGCGAGACCGGCGAAAGCTCCAACCGGATGTTCGCCTCGGCCCAGGCGCTGTCCGGCGAGAGCCTGCGGCTGAAGGCCGAGGTGCAGAAGTTCCTCGACGGCATGCGCGCGGCCTGACACGGCTGCTCACCCGTAGAGCAATCGTGGCAGGATGGTCACGATGCCCGGAAACAGCGTGAGCAGAAGCACGAAGCCGATCATGATGACGAGGTAGGGGGCGGTCCCGCGCGCGATGTAGCCGAGACCGTCCTCCGTCAGGCCCAGGATCACGAACAGTGCCCGGGACGACAACAGAGATCTGCGCAAGCGTCTCAAGACATGACCTCGCATTCCCGCGGCATGAGCAGCCCGAGTTCTGCGGCCTGTTTACCCTCCGCAAAACGAGAGGGCGCAGGGAATGCCGGGTGAAGGCCTCACCCATGGCCCGCCTGCGAAAAAAATGCAGGCGGCAGGTACCACAGGCAAAGCCGATCAACCGGCATTCCCTGCGCGATGTCTTCACGCTTATACGCAGTCTCCCTGGTGCGCCGAGCGTGTTGGCCACCATGATCCGCGCGGCGCGTTAGCGCCGTCGCGAACGTGACACCAGCTTCGGGGTGTCAGGACGCTGCGACTTCACGTCCGCGATCATGCCGGTCGTCTGCGCGAAACGCGCGTCCGGCATGGTTCGCGGCCACCGCATCCCGCACCGACGTTCGTGACGACGCGTACGTCCCTCTGCATGGGGCAGGACGACGCGGATCATACACGATTTACGAGAAAACGAAAGAGAAGAATTCGGCCTTTTCGAAATTGGCCGGGCGACCTCCCGGCGACGGTCAGGCGTGATTGCTGTCTCCGCGGCCAGGCTCGATCTTCTGATCCGGTCTCTGCAGGGCCGCATACACGGCGCCCAGCACGACGCTATACGCCTCGACCATCGCCAGCGAAAACAGCGCCGGGCCGGCGCCCAGGCCGAGCGACGTTGCGAACGGTCCAAGGCCGATGGCGGGAAACAACCCGATTCCGAGCAGCAGCCAGCCGGCAAGCCCGAGCAGGAAGCCTTTGGCGACACCGCTGCCGCCGGGCAGGCGGTGGAAGAAGCGCCCGAACAGCAGGCCGATCAGGAAGGCTCCGTTGAGCTGCGAGAGCAACCACAGCGGCGCCCCATCATGCATCGCTCGGGCGAACAGGGGCGAGAGCGTGTCGAGAAGCGCCGTGGCGGGATCGAACTGCGGCAACAGGTGAAGCCCGCTCTTGAGCTCCATCAGGCCGATATGCGCCAGCGTCCCGCAGCCCGATGCGACCGTCGATGTCCATATCCAGCGATAGCTGCGTATCGTTGTCATCTCCTCAGTTCGCCATGGCTCTGCAGTGATCCGTTGATCTCGCTCAAGCACGAAAGCTCGCCGCGCGCTTAGTTTGCGCAAACTCATCGGTGCCACGTCAAGGAGTTCTGCCATGCGATTAGATCCACGCGCGCTGGTCTTCGCGGCCGCAATCGTGACCGTCACCGCCGCACCGGCCTTTGCCCAGCCGGGCGCGGGCGGACCAGGGTGGGGCCCGGGCATGATGATGGGGCCGGGGATGATGGGCGGTCGGGGCTTCGGCTTCCTGTGCAATCCCCGCATGGCCGGATTTGCCGAATGGCGGATGTCGCAGATCGAGGCCGCCATCAAGCCGAACGACACGCAGCGGGCGCGGCTCGATGATCTCAAGGCGGCATCGGCCAAGGCCGCGGAGCTGATCACGAAGGACTGCCCGGCGACGCCGCCGGTCAAGGCGACCGACCGCCTCGCACTGGCGGAACAGCGCCTCGACACGATGCAGCAGGCGATCAAGATCGTCCGCCCGGCGTTTCAGGCGCTGTACGACTCGCTCGATGACAAGCAGAAGGCGGCCATGGACGCCAGCGGTCCGCGCAACTGGGGCTGGCATCACTGGCATTGGCCGTGGAGCGACGAGTAGCCGAGACCTGGCGCGGCAGTGGCCGCGCGTCTCGCCGTCCCGGCCGCGCGGCCGTCGACCATCGGTGTCGTCCGGGCGGGCTGGGCGCACTGAGCAGGACGGCATTTGACCGTTCACGGCCCTCGTGTTCCGGCGCGGCATGGCGTAAAGCAGCCGGATCGAAACGAGGTTTCCCGTCACTTGTCCTTTCCCACGACGAATCCGCCGCTCGCCCGCGCCCTGGCCGAGCGCAATTATGAGACTCCGACGCCCGTACAGCTCGCCGTGCTTGCACATGACGCCGTCGACCGTGACCTGTTGGTTTCGGCGCAGACCGGCTCGGGCAAGACCGTGGCCTATGGGCTGGCGCTTGCGAAGAACCTGCTCGGCGAGACCGAGCGGTTTGCGCGGGCGACCGCGCCGCTGGCGCTGATCGTGGCGCCGACGCGCGAGCTTGCCTTGCAGGTGCAGCGCGAGCTCGCATGGCTCTATCAGCACGCCGGCGCGCGCGTCGTCTCCTGCGTCGGCGGAATGGATCCGCGCCGCGAGCAGCGCGAGCTCGAGGCGGGCGCCCATATCGTGGTCGGCACGCCCGGGCGGCTGTGCGACCATCTGCGGCGCGGGCGTCTCGACATCTCGGAATTGAAGGCCGTGGTGCTCGACGAGGCCGACGAGATGCTCAATCTCGGCTTTCGCGAGGACCTCGAGTTCATCCTCGAGACCACGCCGGAAACGCGCCGGACCCTGCTGTTCTCGGCGACCTTCCCGCGCGGCATCGTGGCGCTGGCCAAGCAGTATCAGGACGACGCGTTCCGGATCGAGGTCGAGGGCGACGAAGGCGGGCATGCCGACATCGAGTACCGCGCCATCCGCATCGCCGCCGACGATGTCGAGCACGCGGTCGTCAACGTGCTGCGCTTCTACGAGTCGCCGAGCGCGATCGTATTCTGCAACACCCGCGAGAAGGTGCGCCATCTGCAGGCGGCGTTGCTGGAACGCGGCTTTTCCGTCGTCGCGCTGTCGGGTGAGCTGACCCAGAACGAGCGGACCACGGCGCTGCAGTCGCTGCGCGACGGGCGCGCGCGGGTGTGCGTGGCAACCGACGTCGCAGCACGCGGCATCGATCTCGCCAAGCTCGACCTCGTGGTCCACGCCGAGCTGCCGAACGATCCCGAGGTGATGCAGCATCGCTCCGGCCGCACCGGCCGCGCCGGCCGCAAGGGCGTGAGCGTGCTGCTGGTGCCGCCGGCGCGGCGGCGGCGGGCGGAAACGCTGCTGAACCTCGCCGGCATCGAGGCCGCGTGGGGCGCGGCGCCGCAAGCTGATGAGATCCGCAAGCTCGATCAGGAGCGCATGCTCCACGACCAGGTGTTCACCGAGGAGACGACGGCGGAGGATCTGGCGCTCGCGCAGGCGCTGCTGGCGGAGCGGTCGGCCGAGGACATCGCCGCCGCATTGGCGCGGCTCTATCGCGCGCGGCTGCCGTCACCCGAGGACATTCTCGATCCGGGCCAGGATCGCGGCCGTGCGCGGGAGGATCGCGGTCGCGACACCGCCAGGCCGCTGCGCGGCGAGGAGCGGCCGCCGGCGCCCCGAACGAAGACAGGAAAGCCGTCGGCGCGCCACGGCATGGGCGAGCCGAGCGTCTGGTTCCGGGCGGCGATCGGGCGCAGGAAGAATGCGGAAGCGCGCTGGCTGCTGCCGATGATCTGCCGCCGCGGCGGCATCGACAAGCACGACATCGGCGCCATCAAGATCCAGGACACGACGACCGAGTTCGAGATCGCCGCGCGCGTCGCCGACGCTTTCACTGCGAACATCCGCCGTCCCGACAAGGAGGACAATATCCGGATCGAGCCGCTGGCGGGCGCGCCCTCGGGGCAGGCGTCGCCGGACAAGCCGCGCGCCGACAAGCGGCCGCCGCGCCGCGAGGCGGACGAGACGGCCTACCATCCGCTGCAGCACGATGAGCCGCGCGGGGGCAGGGACGCCAAGCCGCGCGGCAAGCCGCATCGCGAGGGGCCGGCGAAACCCGGCCAACAGCCGGCGTTCGCGAACAAAAAGCAGCATCGCGACAAGTCCAGCCACGGCGGACAGACGTATTCAGACAGACCCTCGCGGGCCAAGGCGCCGGGTGGAAAGAAGGCCAAGGCCAAGCGCCGCGGCTGATCGGCCCGGCCCGGGCGGGGGGGCTGCCGTCGCTCCGCGTTATCGGCAGGTGAGCCACCAGGGAGGAGCCGCGCATGAGCCGGTACGCCGTTCTGTATTTCGCGACACTGGCCGTGCTGCTCGGCTTCGACATCCCGTTCCTGAGCGTCGTCGCCAGGGGCTTCTTCCAGTCGCAGGTCGGCGAGATGCTGGGCGAGATCCGCCCCGTGCCGGCGGTGCTGTTCTATCTGCTCTATGTCGTGGGCGTGCTGATCTTCGTCAGCGGGACGGCCGACGCGACATGGCGCTCGACCTTGCTCTACGGCGCGCTGTTCGGGCTGTTCTGCTACGCGACCTTCGAGCTGACGTCGCTGGCGATGCTCAGGCAATGGACCTGGGCGGTCGTGGCGGTCGACATCAGCTGGGGCGTGTTCGTCACTGCGGTGTCGGCGACGCTCGGCCTGCTGATCGCGGACTGGGCGACGCCACGGGGCTGAAGTGGCGTTGGCCCGAAGCGCTCAGAGTTCGAGCCCAGTCTATCGAGATCCCGGGTCCGCCTCTGCGAGGCGTCCCGGGATGACGTCGTTAAACGTCGTTTGCCGCCGTCACTTCGGCTGCGGCACCACGCGCAGATACGGCTTCGGCGCCTTCCAGCCATTCGGATAGATCGTCTTGGCCTCGTCGTCGGACACCGAGCCGGCGATGATGACGTCCTCACCCTGCTTCCAGTCGGCGGGGGTGGCGACGCGATGCTTGGAGGTGAGCTGCAGCGAGTCGATGACGCGGAGAATTTCCTGGAAGTTGCGCCCGGTCGTCATCGGGTAGACCAGGATCAGCTTGATCTTCTTGTCGGGCCCGATGATGAAGACGTTGCGGACGGTCTGGTTGTCGGCCGCGCTGCGCTTGGACGGATCCCCGGAGATCGCCGCCGGCAGCATGTCGTAGAGCTTGGAGACGTTGTAGTCGGTGTCGCCGATCATCGGGTAGTTCGGCGCGGCACCCTGCGTCTCGCGAATGTCCTCGGACCACTTGGCGTGGTTCTCCACCGGGTCGACCGACAGGCCCATCAGCTTGACGCCGCGCTTGTCGAACTCCGGTTTCAGCCGCGCCAGCGCGCCGAGCTCGGTGGTGCAGACCGGGGTGAAATCCTTCGGATGCGAGAACAAGAGGGCCCAGCTGTCGCCGATCCAGTCGTGGAATTTGATCTTGCCTTCGGTGGTTTGCGCCTCGAAGTCCGGGGCAGTGGAGCCGATCTGGAGAGCCATGGCAGTCCTCAATTCATTGCAGTGGCGGAAATAAATTCTTCTAAACACTATAGGAAATACTGCTCCTCAAGGGAACTGTCTCACGAGAAAGAGAAAAAGATTTCTCTGGAACTCACGGAGCCAACAACTTCTTTTGAGTTCCCGGGCTGCGACGAAACATCCGTGAGACGACCGGTTGCCCAGATTTCGCCATCTGGCGGTCGCAACACGCCGCCCCCTGACGCCCCTCGGCATTGAACCGTGATCGAGGTCACTGCGGCAAATCGGCAACCGATACAAAAACCCACAGCAGCGTTTCGAACCGTTAACCACTCGTTCAGACGCGCGCCGACAAGGTGGGTCAACACAGCAACTGAGAAGAGAACATGGCTACCTCTGCACCAAAAACCATCGGCATCGATGGTCTCGAACCGTCCTCCTGTGAGACCGCTGCTTTCGCGCTCGGCATCGTGCGCGACGGCGTGATCACCGGTGAGGGTCCGACCACCGCGGGACGCGTGCATTTCTCCCGGGTGCTCGATGCCGATGACGCGGCCTGGTGCGTGCGCATCCTCACCGCCGCTGCGGTGAACGATGCCCCGGTGAGCCGTGCCGAAGCCGAGGCCCTGTTCGCGATCGACCAGGCCGCGACCGAACGCAACGATAACGGCCGGTTCGAGGACCTGCTCGCCAAGGCGATTGCGCATCACACCGCCTCCGCATCCGGCCTGCCGGTGCCGCCGCGCAGCGTCGCGCTGGCCGCCGAGACCGACATCGCGAGCTGGGCGCCGGCCAATGCGCGCGGCGTCCGCACCGACGTGCTGGAATGGGTCGCCAAGCAGATGCGCGGCAAGCGCCAGGGCAACCGCGTCCTGAGAGCCATGGTCGCGACGCTCGTCGGCGTCACCGTGCTGCCGCTGGCGCAACTGCCGTCGATGATCGACATCGGGATGTAAGCGCAGCACGCCTCATCCACGAGACCGAGTTCGAGGAGCGCGATGACATCATCGCGCTCTTTTCGTTTTGACCGGCGGCGGTCGCATCACGGCTCTTGATGGCGCCGCCCGGCCGGTGAATCAATCGGCGGTGATGCGACCGAACACGGAGATGTCGAAGATGAGCCGATGGAGTTTCGCCGCGCGTCTGTTCGCGGTGGCGGCGACGGCGCTGCTGCTCATGATGGCCTGGCAGACCTTTCCGCTGATCCAGGCCGAGCTGCTCGGCCTCCGCGCCAAGCCGCGCGAGATCACGCCGCGCGGCGATCTCGCCGCCGACGAGAAGAGTACGATCGCACTGTTCGAGAGCCGCAGCGGCTCGGTCGTGTTCATCACGACCGTTCAACAATCGGTCAACCCGTGGACCGGCAACGCGCAGCAGGAGCGCTCCGGCACCGGCTCGGGTTTCGTGTGGGACGACCTCGGTCACGTCGTCACCAACTATCACGTCATCGAGGGCGCCACCGAGGCGCTGGTCAGCCTGACCGATGGACGCTCGTTCCGCGCAGCGCTGGTCGGCGCCAGTCCGGAGAACGATCTGGCGGTGCTGGTGATCGGCGTCGGCGTCGACCGGCCTAAGCCGCTGCCGATCGGCACCAGCGCCGACCTCAAGGTCGGGCAGAAGGTGTTCGCGATCGGCAATCCCTTCGGACTCAGCAGCACGCTGACCACAGGCATCGTCTCGGCGCTCAATCGCAACCTGCAGGTCACACAGGACCGGGTCTTGAATGGACTGATCCAGACCGATGCCGCGATCAATCCCGGCAATTCCGGCGGGCCGCTGCTCGACAGCGCGGGGCGGCTGATCGGCGTCAACACCGCGATCTACAGCCCCTCGGGCGCCTCCGCCGGCATCGGCTTCGCGGTGCCCGTCGACAAGGTCAACCGCATCGTGCCGCGCCTGATCGCCAGCGGCCGCTACGTCACGCCGAGCCTGGGCATCCGCACCGATCCGAAGGCCAACGAGGCGCTGTCTACGCGTCTCGGCCTGTCCGGCGTGTTCGTGCTCGACGTCGAACAGGATTCCGCGGCCGACAAGGCCGGGCTGGTCCCGGCGCGGCTGACCCGCGACGGCGGCTTTGCGCTCGGCGACGTCGTGCTGGCGATCGATGGGCAGGCGGTGGAGTCGCCTGAGGACATGACGCGCGCGCTGGAGAACAAGAACCCAGGCGATCGGGTGGTGCTGCGCGTGCTCCGCGGCGGCAAGACGATCGAGGTCAAGGTGACGCTCGATGTCGCGCGATGAGGTGGTCGTGAAGCAGCGGGATGTTTCCACGCGTCATTGCGAGCGCAGCGAAGCAATCCAGAGTGGTGGGCGGGACTCTGGATTGCTTCGCTGCTGTTCAGCCCGGAGACATAGATTACACCTGTTCGGGGACATAGTTGACAGTTTTGGGGTCGCGCAGATCAATCGCTGCGATCTGATGTGCGGCAAAGAAAATTCCGAACTTTCCGTCGGCACTGAGTGGCCGGATAGCCAGCCGCTCACCTCGGAAGGCTTGCGGGACTTTCCAGAGCCGCCCCTCGAAACTGACGTAGGCCTTCGTGCTCGACACGGAACGGATGCTCTCACCCTCGTCGTATTCGACGATCGGAAGCCGGTCGGGCATCGCACATTGGCTCGGTTGATAGCGGCTTGCCGGCACGTCGAAGTTCAAGGCCTCGTGCGGCCGGTCGAGATTGTAGACAGAGCGCCATCCGTCGAGTGCCCGCTGGACATCGGGAAGATCACGGTAGCGCCTGAAGGCAAACACCTCGGCCTTCAGACTACGGTGGAAGCGTTCGTTCTTGCCGCGGCTCTGAGGATGGTAGGGCCGGCTGTGGATCGTTCGAACGCCGAGCTTCAGAAGCCAGACCGTCAACGCGGTCCAGGGGTCTTCGAGGGTAAATCCCCAGGGGCCACCATTGTCGACGAACATCGCATCCGGCAGTCCATAACGGCGGAACGTCGTCTCCAAATGTCCTTTGACCGTAGAGCCGCGCTCGTTGTCACAAGCCGCCAGGCACAACGAGAAGCGGGAGTGATCGTCCAACGCTGTCAGCGGATGACAGGACACACCGTTCTCCAGCGCACTGTGCCCCTTGAAGTCCATCTGCCACAGCTGATTGGGCGCATCCTTCTCGAACCGCGTGTAGGGCTGTCCGGGCGCGCCTGCAGGCTCGACCACTCGATCGTAGCGGCGCAGGATGGTGTGCACGGTGGATATCGCCGGGACAGCTTGACCATCACGCTCAAGACACCGTGCGAGCTTGCGCGCGCCCCAGGCCGGGTGAGCATCGCGCAATGCGACAATCTGCTGCTCGGTCGCAGCCGCGGTGCGCTCCGGACTTCGATGAGGCCGCCGCGACCGATCCGCCAGCGCCGTGTCCCCAGCGTCATGCCGCTGGATCCATTTGTAGCCCGTCTGAGGGCTGATGCCGAACCGCCGACACAGCTCCCGCCGGTTCGCCCCTTCCTGCTTGGCAAGCATCACAAACTCTCGTCGCTGGTCCATGACAGACACCTCTCGCCACGGCATCGCTCGCCCCTCTGCTTGACGAATCGAGCCGATTTTGAAGTGTCAACCATCTCCCCGAACACCCGTCAGCTATGTCCCCGGGCTGAACACTGCGCTCGCAATGACGTGGAGAAAGTAGTGGCTCGCAAGGCGAAACAGTATGCGGGACGACGTCCCCGGGTTTGCTTCCGCTCGCCCGGGGAGGAATGTATTCGCGTTGTCTGACTACCTCATCACCGCCTTCTGCTTCGGCGCTTCCTTGTCCAGGCCCACGGTGCGGCCGGGGAAGCCGGCGACGTCGAAATAGCGCTGGGTGCCGACGCGCTGCAGCTTCAGCACGGTGCGCAGGCCGCCGGCGGCCGGGTCCGACTTGATGACGTCCGACGTCGCCTTGGGCGTTGTGCCGTTCGGCATCGCCTCGGTCATGATGCGGCCGATCAGCTTGCCCTTCGGCGCGACCTTGAGGTCGAGCAGCCTGGCCGCGGTGATGCCGACATCGGCATTGCTGACGGGCAGGGGATCGACGAAGCCGGCCTTGAAGTCGGGTCCGATGGCCGCCATGAAGTTGTAGGTGTCGCCGCGGCCGAACGAGCCATGCATGCCCTGGCCCTGGCGCAGCACGGTGTCGGCGACCTCGACCTGGCAGTTGGACGGCTGGTCGCAGTCCGGCGCGACGTAGGAGCGGAAATTGACCACGATCGCCGGGTGCGGCGTCACCGCCTTGCCCTGCAGGTTGATCCGCGACAGCGGCAGCGTGCCGGGAATCTCGCCGAGCTTGTCGTCGACGAAGATGCCGGAGACGTAGTCCTGCGCCAGCAGCGCCTTGACGGTGCGGCGGGCGAGCTTCCTGTCGTTGTTGGGCAGATAGATCAGGTCGGAGCCGCCATTGGTGGCGACGACGAGGTCTGGCTTGGCAGGATCCTTGCCGAGCACGCCGTTGCCGGCCTTCGGGTGCTTGCCGTCGGGCACCGCCGCGTTCTTGTCGTTGGGATCGAACAGCGGCAGGTCGAGCGCCTTGGCGAGGTCGATCGCCAGGAAGCCCATCGGCAGGAAATCCTTCGGCGTGTCGTCGTAGCTGACCTTGGCCGATGGCGAGGTCTTGCTCTCCTTGGAGATGGTCGAGAAGCCGTGGTCGGCCTGGACCATGATGTTGGTCGAGGCGGCGAGCCCGAGATCGTCGAGCGCCTTGCGCAGCGCCGCCAGATTGTCGTCGGCATTCCTGATGCCGGCCATCGAGGTCGGGCCATTGATGCCCGGCGTGATGGTGTTGAGGCTGTCGCCGTGATTGTGCTGGCTGCCGTCCGGGTCGCGCGACCAGAACACCAGAACGAACGGCTTGTTGCGGGCCTTGAACATCGGCAGTACCGCCTTGGTGGCGACGTCGACCATGTAGGCCTGCTGCGCGACGTTGGCCGAGGTCGTGCCCGGCGTCTTGGCGTCGCCCGCCTTTCCGTTGTCGCCGCGCGACGGCGTCGCCAGCGGCAGGCCGGCCTTGGTCATGGCGTCCTTGACCTCGTCGGTCACCGGCACGCCATTCTTGTTGCCGGTGGAGTCGTCGATCACGATCGAGGAGGTCGCGCCGGGCTTGCAAGGGCAGCCGGTGTGGTCGAACAGATAGGTCGGGCCGAGCTTGCCGATCGCGGCGGTCGAATAACCGGCCTTGCGGGCAAGCTTCAGGATCGTGTCCTCGTTGAGGTAGTCGCCGTTGAAATGCTCGTCGATGTCGCCGAGCACGGCGTCGTTCTCGATGAAGGGCACGACGGTATCGCCGGCCGGCGCCGAGGTGTAGCCCGTGAAGATCGTGTTCGAGAATGTGCCGGTGTCGCCGAGATAGTGGCCGGTCGCCATGGCCGAGCCGTTGGCCATCGTGAAGGTCGGAAACAGCGAGTGCGAATTCTTGAAGTTGACGCCCTTGTCGCGGACGGCGGCCATGGCCGGGGCGGTCTCCGGCGTCACCTTGAGCGCACGCAGGCCGTCGGGAATGAACAGGATGAGATTATGGGGGGTGGCATTCTGCGCAAATGCGGCTCCGGACGACAGCAAGGTCAGTCCGGCGCACAGCAGCACGAGCGGGCGGCGCATTGAAAACTCCTGAAGGCAATCGGCGGAATCGCGGCGTCTCGCCGCAGGGAAGAGCTTTAGTTTTGCCGGGTGACAGTTTTGTTACAAGAGGCTCGGAGGCCGCCGACAGCGCTCCGGGCAGGATTTTCTTGCGGCGGGCTCGTCGGTGGCAGGAACTAGGGTATGGCTTTCTGGTTGTCGGCTCACAATCAACAGGAGCACACCATGCCTGCCGACAAAGACCTCAACGAGCTCTTCCTCGATACCCTCAAGGACATCTACTACGCCGAGAAGCAGATCCTGAAGACGCTGCCGAAAATGGCCAAGGCGGCGCAGTCGGAGAAGCTGGCGGCGGCGTTCGAGAAGCACCAGGAGGAGACCGAAGGCCAGATCGAGCGGCTCGAGCAGATTTTCGAGCTGATCGGCAAGCCCGCCCGCGGCAAGAAGTGCGATGCGATCGAGGGCATCATCGACGAGGGCAAGGAGATCATGGACGAGTACAAGGGGACCCAGGCGCTCGACGCCGGCCTTCTTGCTGCAGCGCAGGCGGTCGAGCACTACGAGATGTCGCGCTATGGCACCCTGAAGGCCTGGGCCCTCAAGCTCAACCTGCCGAAAGCCGCCAAGCTGCTCGACCAGACGCTGAATGAAGAGCGGAAGACCGACGAGACGCTGACCAAGATCGCTGAGACCGCGGTCAACTACGAAGCTGCGGCCTGATCGTCAGGTCGATCGTGACCCCAACGCCGCCGCCAGCGTGCCACCAGCGCCGGCGGCGTCGTCACGAGTCGCACCGTTGGTGGCTGGTTGGAGCCTGCCAAGGTGCCGACCTCGATCTTCTCCCGCCGGTTGCGTCTTTCCCTGCGTTCTGACGAAGCAGGGGCTGCAGGTCGGTCGCTGCCTATCGGATGGTCCCGATCCCGGCCAGGATGAGGTCGATGCCGGCAAGAAACTGCTCGCGGTCGTCGTGCTCGCGCAGGTCCGTCGCCACGCGATGGGCGAACGGGTACTCCGCGGAATCGAGCTGCGCCCATTGCGCGGCGACCGATCCGAGGAACGCCGCGCGGTCTGTCTCGCGCGGCAGCAGGCGGGCGTTCGCGGCGTTCTGCCCGGCCACGCCGAGGATGTAGTTCACGAGCGCAGACGCGGCATCGAACAGGGCTCTTTCGGGGACACCGAGCGTCTGGAGCCGTCCGCCGACGCTTTCGACGATCTGCAGCATCGCGGGCCGCCACGGTTCACGGAAAAGCTGGGCGCCGACCCACGGGTGGGCGTCGATCGCATCGAACACCCCGAGCGCAACGGCACGGATTGCCTGTCGCGGCTCGGCATCGCCGCCGACACCGGTCATGACGCGGGCAATGACGTCATCGGTGGCCGCTGCGAGCAAGTCGCTCTTGTTGGCGACGTGCCAGTAGATCGCCCCGCTCCCGGTTGCCAGCCGAGCCGCGAGCGCGCGGAAGGTCAGAGCGCTTTCGCCGCCGGCGTCCAGGATCTCGATCGCCGCCTCGACGATCTTCTCCTTCGAGAGCGCGTCCGCGCGCCGTTCCGTCCGTATTGATCTGGTCGCCATGACCATCATCTTGACATGATTGGAACGTTGTTCCAATCAACTTTCATGGAACGGTGTTCCAGGCCGGTTGAAAGGCAGATGATGACGACACCCGTCACGATCGTCGGTGCGGGCCTCGGTGGCCTCACGCTCGCACGCGTCCTCCATGTCCACGGCGTCCCGGCGACGATCTATGAGGCGGAGCCGTCCGCGGAAGCTCGGACGCAAGGCGGCCAGCTCGATATTCACGAGCACGACGGACAACGTGCCCTCGCAGACGCCGGCCTCATCGACGCGTTCCGTGCGATCATCCATGACGGTGGCGCGGCTTCGCGCGTGCTCGACCCGCATGGCACGGTGCTGCTCGCACAGGCCGATGACGGTCGACGCCCTGAGGTGTTGCGGGGTGATCTGCGGCGGATTCTTCTCGAGTCCTTGCCAGCTGAGACGATCCAGTGGGGCAAGAAGCTGACCGGCGTCGTGCGCCTCGGCGACCACAGGCATGAACTGAGATTCGCGGACGGGTCGAGCGTGGTCACGAGCCTCCTGGTCGGCGCCGACGGCGCCTGGTCGAAGGTTCGGCCGCTGTTGTCGGCCGCCAAGCCGGAATATGTCGGCACGACGTTCATTGAGACCTACCTGCATGACGCCGACGAGCGGCACACCGCGGCGGCCGAGGCGGTCGGCGGCGGCGCATTGTTCGCGCTCGCTCCGGGACAGGGGATCTTCGCCCACCGTGAGACGCGAAGCGTTCTTCACGCCTACGTCGCGCTGAACCGCTCCGCCGCGTGGATCGCGGGCATCGACTTCACGGACGCTGCCGCTGCGACCGCCCGGATCGCGGCCGAGTTCGACGGATGGGCGCCCGCGCTCACCGCGCTGATCACCGACGGCGAAACCCCGCCGGTCCCGCGTATGATCCACACGCTTCCGAACGATCATCGATGGGACCGTGTGCCCGGAGTGACGCTTCTCGGTGATGCCGCGCACCTGGCGCCGCCGGCGGGCGAGGGCGCGAACCTGGCGATGTTCGACGGCGCCGAGCTCGGCAAGGCAATTGCCGCCCACCCCGGCGACATCGAAGCGGCACTCACCGTCTACGAAGAGGCGTTATTCCCGCGCAGCGAATCGGCGGCCGCGGGCGCGCACATGATCCTCAAACTCTGCCTCGGCGACAGCGCGCCATTCGGGCTCGTCGACTTCTTCAACGGAGCCCTGGAGCGGTAGGGGCTCCCACACTCATCAACGTGCCCATCGCGAATCAATCGATGTCAGATCGCTGCCGCCAGCGCCGCGATCAGCGCCGGCGGCGTTGCGACGAGTCCGATCTTGAGAAACTGCCAGGCGGTCACCTCGATCTTCTCGCGCCGCAACGCCGTCAGCCAAAGGATGGTGGCAAGCGAGCCTGTGACCGAGATGTTCGGGCCGAGATCGACCCCGATCAGGATGGCCCGGATGACCTCATGCGGCAGGTGGTCGCTGGCGGCGACGGAGCCCGCAACCAAGCCGACCGGCAGGTTGTTGGCGATGTTGTCGGCCACTGCGGTGATCAGGCCCGCGGCCCACGCCGTGCCGTGCGGCGACGACGTCACGCCCTGGTGCAACCAGGCGCTGAGCTGTCCGATCGCGCCGGCGCGGCTTAGACCCTCCACCATCACGAACAGGCCGCCGACCAGTGGCAGCACACCCCATGAGATGCCGCGGATCACCGGCCAAGGCGATTGCCGGCTGACCAGCAGGATCGCGGTCGCCGTGACGACGCCACAGACGAAGGTCGGCAGGCCGAGTTGCACGTCGAGCGCCGAGGCAGTCAGAAGCACCGCTGCGATGGCGCCGATCCCGAACGCGGCGAGCCGGCCCTCGCGGCTCAGGTGCGGTTTCTCGACATCGGTGCGCAGCGTTTCCTCACGGAGCGCGCGGCGCTGGGTCAGCCACAGCGCGACATAGGTCAGGGCGATCGCGACCATCGAGGGCAGGGTGAACTGGCGCAGCCATTCGGTGAGATGCGGCATGCGTTCGCCGAACACGACCAGATTGGCCGGATTGGAGATCGGCAGCACGAAGCTCGCGGCATTGGCGATGAAGGCGCAGACGTACAGATAGGGCAGCGGCGAGGCGCCGGCGGCGCGGGTGGCGGCATAGACGGCCGGCGTCAGCACGATCGCGGTCGCATCGTTGGAGAGCAGCACGGTGACCAGGGTGCCGACCGCATAGACCAGCAGGAACAGGAGCTGCGGCGAGCCGCGCGCATGCTCCACCGCATAGGCCGCCAGATAGTCGAACAGGCCCTCGCGGCGCGCCAGCTCGGCAATCAGCATCATGCCGATCAGGAACAGATAGACGTCGACGCCCTTGCGGATGCCGGTGAGCGCTTCAGCGACAGGCAGCAGGCCGAGCGCGACCAGCAGGATCGCGCCGGCGACGGCCCACACGGCCTCGGGCAGCCGGAAGGGGCGGATGATGACGCCAGCGGTGGCGGGAATGATGATGGCGTAGGCGAGCCAGGTATCGTGCAGGGACATGATCAGGGATCGATAGAGCAAATCATTCGGCGGGGATAGCGGGCGAGGGCGCCGCATTCGGGTGCGCGGCCTCTGCTCCACCGGTCTCGGGAAGCAGCAGCCAGCATACGATCACGGCGAGCGCGGCCGCCGCGCCGAGCACCAGGAATGCGGCGCTGTAGCCGCCATGGACGACGACCAGGCCCGCCAGCGCGGTCGACAGCGCCGCGCCAATGCTCTGCGCTGTGATCACAGCGCCCTGCGCGATGTTGAAGCGTCCGGTGCCGCGCATCAGGTCCGCGACGATCACCGGCATGATCGCGCCGAAGATGCCGGCGCCGACGCCGTCCAGCAGCTGCACGCCGACCAGCCACGCCTTGTCGTCCGATAGCGTATAGAGCACCGCGCGCAGCGGCAGGATCAGCAGCGCCGCCAGGAAGAACCGCTTGTGGCCCCAGCGGTCGGCGCGGGCGCCGACCAGCAGCGCCATCGGTACCATCACGAGCTGGGCCGCGGCGATGCAGGCCGACATCAGGCTGGTGCCGAGATTCTTGTCCTGCAGCGCCAGCTTCTGGCCGACCAGCGGCAGCATGGCGGCGTTGGCGAGGTGAAACAGCGCGACGCAGACCGCGAAGATCAGCAGCGGACGGCAGGTCAGGAGAATGCTGAGGCCCGAGGGCTGCTCGCCCCGCTTCGGGCGATTGCCCTCCGCCTGATGCGCCAGTCCGCGCGCGACGTCATGGTCGATGGCGCGCTCGGGGATGGCGAGCACGCTGATGAGGCTGCCGGCCGACGTCACCGCCATCAGATAGAACACCGCCGACGGTCCGAGCGCGTAGGCGGCAGCGCCGGCGATGACGGCGCCGACCGTGTTGCCGGCATGGTTGAAGGTCTCGTTGCGGCCGACCCGCGCGGTGAAGGCTTTGGCGCCGACGATCCCGAGCGACACCGCCGCGATCGCCGGCGCGAAGATCACGCCGGCGGCATTGGCGATGCTCTGCGAGATCGCGACCGGCCAGAAGCTGGTCATGAGAGGTAACAGCAGCGAAGCGGCCGTGACGACGATCGCGGCTGATATCATGACCAGCCGTTTTGCCCTGGTGGCGTCGACCAGCGCGCCCGCGGGCGTCTGCGCGACGATGCCCGCGATCGTCGCGAGCGACATCACGACGCCGATCGAGGCCTCGTCCCATTTCTGCTCGGTCAGGAGATAGATCGCGAGATAAGGGCCGAGCCCGTCACGCACATCGGCCAGGAAGAAATTGGTGGCGTCGAGTGCATGGCCGGCGCGGGCCAGGTCCTTGCCGCTATCGAAGTCCGCCATGCCGCCTCGTTGCGCGTGATCCATCGCAACAGCGGTGTACGCCATTTGGTTCCGCAGGGCCCTCGGTGTGACCCACTCCGTCCACGTGGCATTCCGGGGCGCGGAGCGCGCACTACTCAGCGCGGCAGCGGCGCCTTTTCGGCCATTGCCTTGCGCAGGATGCGCGACAGCGACTCCACCGAATAGGGCTTCTTGATCAGCTCGAAGCCGTGATGGGCATTCTCCGCGAGCACGTGGCTGTAGCCGGATGTCAGCACCACCGGCAGGCCGGGATAGCGGTCGCGGATGATGCCGGCAAGCTCCAGGCCGTTGATGCCGGGCATGATGACGTCGGAGAACACGAGGTCGACCGCGAATTCGTCGTTCGCCAGGATTGCCAGCGCATCGGCGGCATTGGCGACGCGGCGCGTCACATAGCCGAGATCCTCGAGCAGCTCGGTCGAGAACTGCCCCACCTCGTCATTGTCCTCGACCACGAGCACGCGGTAGCCGCGCCCGATGGTCGCCGGCTCGATGCGCGCGGAGCCGGCTTCCGTGCCGGATTGCGGAGCCGTGGCCTGCGGCAGATAGATCGTGAAGGTCGCGCCGTCGCCGATGCGGCTGTCGACCGCGATGTCGCCTTCGGACTGCTTGGCGAAGCCGAACGCCTGGCTGAGGCCGAGACCCGTGCCCTTGCCGACCTCCTTGGTGGTGAAGAAGGGTTCGAAGATTGCGTTGAGATGTTGAGGCGCGATGCCGCCCCCCGTGTCGGCGACCGAAATCGCGATGAAGGCACCGGGCCGGGTGCTCTGGCCACGCAAGGCCGGGATGCTCTCGGTCCGCTGCACGCCGATCTTCAGATGTCCTTCACCGTTCATGGCGTCGCGCGCATTGACGGCGAGATTGATGAGCGCGTTCTGGAATTGCGCGACGTCGGCGAGGGTGAACAGCCCGCTGTCCGTGACCGCGAGCTCGATCTGGATGCGGCTGCCGACGAGAGGACGGATCAGTTGCACGACGCTCTCGACCTGCTCGCCAACATTGAACACCTGCGGCGTCAAGGGTTGTCGCCGCGCGAAGGCCAGGAGCTGCGCGGTCAGCTTCGAGGCGCGCTCCACCGTCTCCGAGATCGCATCGACATAGCGCCGGCGCCGCTCCTCGGGAAGATCGCGGCGGCGCAGGAAGTCGGTGGCCGAGCGGATGATGGTGAGCAGGTTGTTGAAGTCGTGTGCGACGCCGCCGGTGAGCTGGCCGATCGCCTCCATCTTCTGCGACTGCCGCAACAGCTCCTCACCCTGGATGCGCTCGGTCACGTCGATCGCCTCGGCGACCGCGCCGGTCACGACATCATGCTGGTCGAACAGCGGCCGCATCGAAAGCTCGAAATGCCGCTGGCCGCTGGCGAAGTCGAGCCGCATCTCGGTCCGAAAGCTCTCGCCGGCGAGCACGCGGGCGAACGCCTTGCGCAGCATCTCGGTCACGCCCGGCGTATGGGTGAACCAGGGCGCATCCCAGAGCGGCTGGCCGATGACGTTCACTTCACCGGCGCGCATGCCGGCGACCGCGATGCGGTTGGCATGCATCACGCGGCCCTCGACGTCGAGGATGGCCTGATACTGATTGCTGGTGTCGAAGATCGCGCGCATGCGCGCTTCATTGGCCTCGAGCTGGGCGGTGCGCTCCCTGATCCGCTCTTCGAGGGTCTCGTTGATGCGGCGCAGCTCGATCTCGGCCTGCTTGGCGGCCGTGACGTCGTGAGCGACGCCGATGAAACCGACATGTTTGCCGTTCGCATCCCAGCGCGGCTGCGATTCCGATCGCAGCCAGCGCCATTCCCCGTCGGCGCGCCGGTAGCGTGCCTCGAGGAAGAACGGCTTCAGCGAGCGCTCTCCCGACTGCTGCTGCTCGAGGATACGCGGAAGGTCCTCGGGATGCAGCACCTTGCGCCAGTCGAAGGCCAGCGCCTCGTCAGGCGGCATGCCGAGGAAATCGATATAGGCGCGATTGACGAAGGAGCGGGTGCGGTCGAGCTTCGTCACCCAGATCGGCACCGGCGCGCTGTCGGCGATCAGCCGGAAGCGTTCCTCGCTCTCGCGCAGCTTGGCTTGCGCCAGCATCTGGTCGGTGACATCGATATGCGCGCCGACCAGACGGATCGCGCGGCCGTTCCAGTCACGCTCGATGCGGGCGATGACGCGGACCCAGCGGATCTCGCCGTCGCTGGGACGGATGATGCGGTATTCGGTGGTGTAGTCCTCCTGCTTACTCTTGACTGCAGCAATGAAGTCCTGCTCGGCCTTGACGCGGTCGTCGGGATGCACGCGTCTGACCCAGTCTTCGTGAGTCTCGTGGACAGCCTCCGGCGGCAGGCCGTGAATGATCAGGTATTCGGGGGAGCGGCGGTTGCGGTAGCCTTCGCGCAGGTCGACCTCGACGCCGCCGACCCGGGCGATCCGCTGGATGCGCGCGAGCTCCGCCTCGCGTTCCTGCAGCGCGCGATAGGCCTCATCGCGATCGCGCGCAATCTCCTCGATATGCTGGCGCAGCGCATCGGCGGCAGCCTCCGGCCTCACTTCGTCTCTGGGCGCATCCGCGCTGTTCATGCTGACCTGCACTGATGTGGCGAGCAGTCGCCCGAGCATTCCATCGCGGGTGTTCGGAAGCGTGGCGACATTGGGACCAAGGAAAGCAAACTGACCAGAGATTATGGCGGGCAAACGCCGGCATGACGTGAACGTGAGGGCAGATAAAAAGTTCCGTGCTCCCGGAACGGACTGTTACTGTCGTGCGTCGTCAGGCCCTGAACACCGCAACACGAAGGTCCACGCTGTGAAGCTCTTCGTCTGTCAGGCCTGCAAGAACATCCTGTATTTCGAGAATCGCAGCTGCGGGCGCTGCGGCCACCGGCTCGCCTTCATGCCGGAGCGCCAGATCCTGTCGGCGATCGAGCCGGCGGAGGAGGGCTTTCGGACGCTCGCCGACCACGGGACGGGGCGCTTCTTCTGCGCCAATGCCGAGCACGACGCCTGCAACTGGCTGCTCGAGATCGGCGAGACTTCGGGCTTCTGCCGCGCCTGCCGGCACAACGGTACGATTCCCAATCTGTCTGATCCCGCGCAACTCGCCGGATGGCGAGAGCTGGAGGTGGCCAAGCACCGGCTGTTCTATTCGCTGATCCGCTGGAAACTCCCTGTGAAGACACGGATCGAGGATCCCGGGCACGGGTTGATCTTCAACTTCCTTGCCGATGACCCCGCCGGTCAGCAGAAGGTCCTGACCGGCCACGACAACGGCCTCATCACCATCGCTCTGGCCGAGGCCGACGATTTCGAGCGCGAGCGGCGCCGGCTCGAAATGGGCGAGCCGTACCGGACCTTGCTCGGTCATTTTCGCCACGAGGTCGGGCACTACTTCTGGGACGTGCTGGTGCGCGATGCCGGCAGGCTCGAGGAATGCCGGGCCATGTTCGGCGACGATACCCAGGACTACGGCGCGGCGCTGAGGCGGCATTACGATCAGGGGCCGCCGGTGGACTGGCAGGACAATTTCGTTTCGGCCTACGCCACCACACATCCGTGGGAGGATTTTGCCGAGACCTGGGCGCACTACCTCCACATCGTCGATACGCTGGAGATGGCCTCCGAGTTCGGTATCGAGATCGATCCGCCCGCCGACCAGATCGGCGGGCTGACGGCGCGCGTCACCTTCGATCCGTACGTCGCGGAGGACTTCGACACCATCGTCAACGCTTGGCTGCCGTTCACCTTTGCGATGAACAGCGTCGCGCGAGCGATGGGCGCGCGGGATCTCTATCCTTTCATCCTGACGCCGCCGGTCATCGGCAAGCTGGGCTTCATCCACCGCCTGGTGCGGCAGGGTGCACAGCAAGAGTCTGTCGCTCTGGCTCCCGAAAAGCCACAGGCCGAGCCGCAGCAGGAAGAGATCGGGGCGGCGTGATCCGCCTTGACTCCTGAGAACATAAAGTGAACATGAAGGCGTGACCGGAGCGAGGACCGTCATCGCGCATGCAGCCCAGATCGCAATCCAAGACCAATGCTCAAGCCGCGGACAGCGAAGACCTCGCGCTGGAGGCCGCCGTGGACGAGGCCATCGCTGCCTGCGAAGGCGATCCGCGGGCGGCCATTCGTGCCCTGATCGTTGCGAACGATTTCCTCGAGACCGAGGTCGGCGAGCTGATGAAGGCGGTGTCGCACGCCTATGCCCGCGGACGTTTCCACAGCTATTCCGGCTGACGGCAGGGGACACGGCTGGCATGCCTCGCCGGACGGCAGGGGCGGAACGAGAGGCGGGTTGCGCGCGGGCGATTTTGGTATAGACGAACCGGTCAAGCTCGCGGTGTTACGCCTGTGCCACGAGCGGGGAGCCCGCCCAAAGGTATCAAGCAAGAAATGTTCAAAACCATTCTGATCGCGAACCGCGGCGAGATCGCCTGCCGGGTCATCAAGACCGCCCGCCGCATGGGAATCCGAACCGTTGCGGTCTATTCGGAAGCCGACCGCGATGCGCTTCATGTCGAGATGGCCGATGACGCCGTGCTGATCGGCCCGCCCGCCGCCGCCGAGAGCTATCTCCTGATCGACCGCATCGTCGAGGCCTGCCGCAAGACCGGCGCCGAGGCGGTGCATCCGGGCTACGGCTTCCTGTCCGAGCGCGAGGCTTTCCCGCGGGCATTGGCCGAGGCCGGCATCGTCTTCATCGGCCCCAATCCCGGCGCCATAGCCGCCATGGGCGACAAGATCGAATCCAAGAAGGCGGCCGCCAAGGCCAAGGTCTCGACCGTGCCCGGCTTCCTCGGCGTCATCGAGGACGACAAGCACGCCGTGCGCATCGCCGACGAGATCGGCTACCCCGTGATGATCAAGGCCTCCGCCGGCGGCGGCGGCAAGGGCATGCGCATCGCGCGTTCGACTGCCGAGGTCGCCGAGGGTTTCAATCTCGCCAAGGCCGAGGCCAAGGCTTCGTTCGGCGACGATCGCGTCTTCATCGAGAAGTTCATCGTCGATCCCCGCCACATCGAGATCCAGGTGCTCGGCGACAAGCATGGCAACGTGATCTATCTCGGCGAGCGCGAATGCTCGATCCAGCGCCGCAACCAGAAGGTCATCGAGGAGGCGCCGTCGCCGCTGCTCGATGAGGAGACGCGGCGCAAGATGGGCGAGCAGGCGGTCGCGCTTGCCAAGGCCGTGAACTACGACTCCGCCGGCACCGTCGAGTTCGTCGCCGGCCAGGACAAGAGCTTCTACTTCCTCGAGATGAACACCCGCCTGCAGGTCGAGCATCCCGTGACCGAGCTCGTCACCGGTATCGATCTCGTCGAGCAGATGATCCGCGTCGCCGCCGGCGAGAAGCTTTCGCTTGCGCAGAAGGACGTGACGCTGACCGGCTGGGCGGTGGAATCGCGCGTCTATGCGGAAGATCCGTTCCGCAGCTTCCTGCCGTCGATCGGCCGCCTCGTGAAGTATCGCCCGCCGGCCGAGAGCAAGGCTGACGGCATCACCGTGCGCAACGACACCGGCGTGCAGGAGGGCGGCGAGATCTCGATCTACTACGATCCGATGATCGCCAAGCTCGTCACCCATGCGGAGTCGCGGGCTGCCGCGATCGAGGCGCAGTCGACCGCGCTCGATGCGTTCTATGTCGATGGCATCCGCCACAACATCCCGTTCCTGTCGGCGCTGATGAACCATCCGCGCTGGCGCGAGGGCCGGCTGTCGACCGGCTTCATCGCCGAGGAGTTTCCCAAGGGCTTTGCCGCGCGTGCGCCGGAAGGCGAGATCGCGCGCCGGCTGGCGGCGGTGGGTGCTGCGATCGACCACGTGCTCGGCGAGCGCAAGCGGCAGATCTCGCAGCAGATGATCGGCCGGCCGGTGAAGCGCCAGGGCCGCCGCGCGGTGTGGCTCGGGCGTGACGAGATCCTGCTCGACATCACCAGGGAGAACGGCGCGATCACAGTCCGCTTCGTCGGGGCCGACGGCAAGGTCGGTCCGGCGCATCAGTTGGTGTCGGACTGGAAACCGGGCGATGCGGTCTGGCACGGCACCATCGATGGCGCGGCCATCGCAGTTCAGACGCGCCTCATTGCGAACGGTGTGCGGCTCGCGCATCAGGGCGTCGAAGCGCCGGTCTACGTCTACACGGAAGCCGAGGCGACCGCGGCGCGGCTGATGCCGGTCGTCACCGCAGGTGATAGCGGCAAGAAGCTCCTGTGCCCGATGCCCGGCCTCGTGGTCTCGATCGCCGTGACCGAAGGGCAGGAGGTCAAGGCCGGCGAGACGCTCGCCGTGGTCGAAGCCATGAAGATGCAAAACGTGCTGCGCGCCGAGCAGGACGGTACGGTGAAGAAGATCCACGCGACAGCCGGCGCTACGCTCGCGGTGGACGCGCTGATCCTGGAGTTTGCGTAAGCTCAGAAGTCGACGTCGTTGCGAACGAAGCGACTTTGTCCGCCGAAGCCTGTAGGCGAAGGCGGAAGCAATCCGGGGCTCGGGAGACGACTCCGGATTGCCTGGTCGCGGAGCCTGTCATCGGGCCGCGCTTTGTGCGGACCCGTTGGCTCCTCGCAATGACGGGAGAGAGGAGGCGAGGATGACTTTCCGTGCACGTCGAGAGGCGCTCCGTGCGATCCTCGCCGGCGATCGCTGCATCCATCCGGGATCGGTATACGACGCGATTTCGATCCGGATCGCCGAGGACCTCGGCTTCGAGCTCGGCATGTTCGGCGGCTCGGCTGCTTCGCTCGCCGTGCTCGGCGACCCCGACATCGCGCTGATCACGCTGACGGAGTTGGCCGAGCAGATGCGGCGAATGTCGCGCGCTGCCGCGCTGCCGGTGCTGGTCGATGCCGATCATGGCTACGGCAACGCGATGAACGTGCGCCGCACGGTGCAGGAACTGGAAGCGGCCGGTGCCGCGGGTCTCACCATCGAGGATACCCTGCTGCCGCAGGCTTTCGGCGAAGCGAAGCCGCAACTGATCTCGCTTGCCGAAGGGGTCGGCAAGGTGAAGGCCGCGCTCGATCGCCGCGACGATCCCGCGCTGGCCATCCTGGGACGGACGGGCGCCGTTTCCATCACCTCGCTCGACGACGCGATCGCGCGAGCCAGGGCGTATGAGGCCTGCGGCGTCGACGGCCTGTTCTTCACCGGCATTACCGCGCGCGACCAACTCGATGCGGTCGCGGCGGCGACGACGCTGCCGATCGTGCTCGGCGGCGCGCCGGAGGAGATGTCCGATCTCGGCTATCTCGCCTCGCGCCGTGTCCGCGTCGCGCTACAGGGCCATGCGCCGATCGCCGCGGCGACGCAGGCGGTGTATGAGACGCTGAAGGCGCTCCGCGACGGCGCCTCGCCGAAGCAGCTCAAGGGGCTGCCGTCGGCGGAGCTGACGGCACGCGTGATGCGCGAGGCGGATGTGAAGAAGCGCCTGCGCGATTTTCTGGGGCTCGGATCATGATCGATCGCGCCATCGTCCACGTCTTGGTGCGCGGCCGCGTCCAGGGAGTGGGTTATCGTGCCTGGGTCGAGGACCAGGCCATCCTGAACGGCCTCGAAGGCTGGGTCCGCAACCGCACCGATGGCAGTGTCGAGGCGTTGTTCGCGGGTCCCTCGGACGACGTTGCCGCCGTGTTGGCAGCCTGCCGCGAGGGACCGCCAGCAGCGCATGTCGATGCCGTGATGGAAAACCCGGCGACGGCCGATCAGCTCAAACCGCGCCGGCCGGGCGAGGCGTTCTCCGTGTTGCCGACGCTCTAACGACACGGCGCGCGAGCCCGCCGCTCACCCCGCCGAGATCACCAGCGCCTGGATGCGGCCCTCGATCGGTCCGTTGCCGAACCGGCGCGCCAGCGCGTCCGCGGTCGCCTGCGTCACGGCGGCGAGGCCGGGCGTGCCGCGTGCTTCGATCTCGCCGCGCATCGGTGTGCCCTGGCAAAATGCCGTGGCCGGGTCCTGAGGCGACGCCGCGCGGCTGCGATGCGTCACCGTCTCGATCGCGATGTCGGTGAAGCCCGCTGCGGTCAGATCGGCCTCGATCCGCCCGGCATCGAAATAGCCGTGCGGAGTCCGGGTGAAGAACTGCGGCGGGCTTTCGGGGAAGACCTGCTGCAACGTCTCGTGAACGACGTGAGGGATTTCATTCTCCTCGATCCGATCCCAGACGTTGAAGACGAAACGTCCGCCGGGCCTGAGCACGCGGCGGGCCTCCGCATAGCCCTTGACGCGATCGGGGAAGAACATCGCGCCGAACTGACATGCGACGGCATCGAAGCTCGCGTCGGCAAAGGGCAGGGCCAGCGCATCGGCTTGATGAAATGCGATGCGGTCCGCAGCGGCGAGATGGGTCTTCGCCTGCGCGAGCATCGGCTCGTTGAGGTCGGTGGCGGTGATCCGGACCTCCGGCGGCAGTTGAGCATGCAGGGCCCGCGTAACCACGCCGGTGCCCGCCGCCGTCTCCAGCACGTCGCGCGGCAGGTACGCCGCGATGCGCCGCGCGAGGTCCAGCGCATAGGGCACGAAGATCAAGGGGACCATCAGTTGATCGTAGATCTGTGGGATCGATCCAGTGAACGCCTTGTCGGATGCCGTCATGGCTTGCTCCTGTTGCAGAGGGGGCAGGCGGGGAACCGGGCGGGTCGGCAGGCGCAAAATGTGCGCCGTAACATCCGTCGGGCCAGCCCCCAGCCCGGTTCAAGAGCGGGTCTCTTGACATTCATCCTCGCACGTCAGATATTTCTGTCATGACAGAAATTACAGGTCATCGAAAACTTCCGCCCGCCGTCGAGCGTTTCATCCTCAACTGGGGCGACATGGGCGACCGGTGGGGCGTGAACCGCTCGGTGAGCCAGATTCACGGGCTGCTGTACCTCGCCGAGAAGCCGATGACGGCGGAGGACATCGCCGACACGCTCGGCATGGCTCGCTCCAATGTCTCGAACTCGCTGAAGGAGCTGCTCGCCTGGGGCTTGATCCGCCGCGTGCCGATCCTCGGCGACCGCCGCGATCATTTCGAGGCCGAGACCGACATCTGGGAGGTCGCACAGCGGATCGCGGCCGGCCGCAAGGAGCGCGAGATCGATCCCGCGATCGCTGCGTTGCGCGCCTGCGTCGCGGAAGCGACCGGCGATCCCGCGATCAGCACGGTCGCAGCCAGGCGGCTGAAAGACATGCTGGCGTTCACTGAGCTGGTCGACCGCTGGTACGTGCAGATGCTGAAGGTGCCGCGGCCGCGTCTCGTCGCGCTGATCAAGCTCGGCGAGAAGATCGCAAATCTGCTGCCGTCGGGAAGATCAAGGTCGTAGATGAGCGGAGGGCGTCATGGTGACCATGGGACATCTCGGACTTTCAACGCCCTCCAACGCCCGGCTTCATGACGATCACAGGTTTCGTGCGCTGTTGTCCGCCGAGGATTGGGGACGGCTGCCGGTATCGATCTGGCGCCGCTTCTCCAAGAAACTCGCCGACGGCGCGACCGTCGTCTATGTCGGCGAGGTCGATCAGGCCGAGATCAGTCGTGCCGGCTTCTGGTTCGCGCATCTGGCGCGGCTGATCGGCGGGCCGCTGCCGACGCACGCAGACATCGGTGTGCCGATGATCGTCGCGGTGACGGAGGACGCGGCGAGAGGCGGCCAGATCTGGACGCGCATCTGCGGACGCCCGCATGGCTTCCCGCAGGTGATCCATTCCGCCAAGCGCTTCGCCGGTCCGACGGGGCTCGAGGAATATCTCGGCTGGGGCCTTAGCATGAGCCTGCGCGTCGGCGTCGCCGATGGCGCGCTTCATTTCCATAGCGCCGGCTACACGTTCGACTTCGCGGGCCGGCGCTGGGCGCTGCCGGCATGGCTCACGCCCGGCGACCTCACCGTCACCCATTCCGATCTCGGCAGCGGCGTCTTTCGCTTCTCGCTCGAGATCATCCATCCGCGCTTCGGGCGCATCATCCGCCAGAGCGCAATGTTCCGGGAGTCCGCACCATGACGCCGCTGCTCTGGTCCCTGATTGCGCTTCAGATCGTGATGGGCGTGTTCGACACCGTCTATCACCATGAGTTCACCGAGCGCCTGGCCTGGCGCCCGTCACAGCAGGGCGAGCTCAAGCTGCACGGCGTCCGCAATATGCTCTATGCGCTGCTGTTCGCCGTCATCGGCTGGTGCGAGGTGCATGGATTGTTCGCAATCCTCGTGCTCGCGGTGCTCGTGGCCGAGATCGGCATCACCTTGACCGATTTCGTCGAGGAGGATCTGACGCGCAAGCTGCCGCCGAGCGAACGCGTGAATCACACGCTGCTCGCCATCAACTACGGCGCGATCCTCATGCTGCTGGTGCCGCTGCTGATCGGCTGGGCGATGCAGCCCTCGGCGATCGTGCCGGCCTTTGCCGGCCTGCTGAGCTGGATTGCGGCTGCCGCCGCGGTTGGCGCTGCCCTGTGCGGCCTGCGCGACTTCACCGCGGCACGGCGCCTTGCGCGAATGTCGCAGCCGGATGCGGCCGTGCTGGTCGCGGCGCTGCCGCCGGCGCAGACCATCCTCATCACCGGCGCGACCGGCTTCATCGGCGCGCGGCTGACGGCCGGTCTCACCGCGGCCGGCCATCACGTCGTCGCCCTGGTCCGCGACCCGGCCAAGGCCGCCATGTTACCGGCGCCGCTGACCTTGATCACCAATCTCGATCAGCTCGCGTCCGACACCCGTGTCGACGCGATCGTCAATCTTGCCGGTGAACCGATCGGCAATGCGCCGTGGACCGCGGCCAGGCGCGCGACGATCCTGCAGTCCCGGCTGGCTACGACGGAAGCCGTCTTATCCCTGATTGCGCGGCTCGACCGTAAGCCGAAGGTCTTGGTCAACGGTTCGGCGATCGGCTGGTACGGCCTGTGGCAGGACCAGCCGCTGACCGAATCCGCCAATTCGCATGCCTGCTTTAGCCATGACCTCTGCGACGCCTGGGAGCAAGCGGCTCGCGGTGCCGAAGCGCACGGCGTCCGCGTCGCACTGCTGAGGATCGGGCTCGTGGTCGGCCGCGACGGTGGCTTCCTGGCGCGGATGCTGACGCCGTTCGAATTCGGCCTCGGCGGGCCATTCGGCTCCGGTCTGCAATGGATGTCCTGGATCGAGCGCGACGATCTCGTTCGGCTGATCGCGCATGTGATCGCGACCGACGCCATCACCGGGCCGGTCAATGCGACGGCGCCGCTGCCGGTGCGCAATCTCGCCTTCACCGCCGAACTCGCGCGCTGCCTGCGGCGTCCGGCGCTGCTGCGCGTCCCCGCCGGCCTGCTGCGCCGGATCGGCGGCGACTTCGCCGAGGAGCTTTTGCTCGGCGGCCAGCGCGTGGTGCCGAACAAGGCGCTGTCGAGCGGCTTCGTGTTCCGGCATCAGAGCCTGCGTAGCGCGCTCGAAGCCATCCTGTGAGCGGTCGAAAAAAGCGTCACGATTGCTCGGCGCGTGCCATCGTCGCCGATGGCAGCTCGCCGAACGTGGCGCGGTAGTAGCGGGCGAAGTGCCCGGCATTGGCAAATTTGCAGGCGGCAGCGGCCGCTGCCACCGTGACGTCGGGATCGCCGGAGCGCAGCATCTCGCGGGCGCGCCGCAGGCGCACCGATTTGGCAAAGGCCATGGGCGAATAGCCGCGCACGCGCTCGAACAGACGGAAGATCGAGCGGGCGCTGACGCCGGCTTCGCGCGCCAGGCGCTCGATCGTGATCGGCTCGCGCCAGTTCGCCTCGATATAGTCCTCGAGCCGCTTGACCAGGCCGAAGTCCGGCATCGGGGAGGGATCCAGGAGCGTGTCGCGGAAACGATGACGGCTGGCGCAGAGGAAGGCGACATGCACCGCATCCTCCAGCTCGCGATAGACCGCGGCGGGGAACGCCGCATCCTGCTCGTTGAGCTGGGTCGTCAGGAAATCCAGCAGCCGCATCAGGTTGCGGGCCTGCGGATCGGCGGCCGGAACGGCAGGGTCGATCGTAAAGTCGGCGCGCGGCTGCACGCCGACCAGCGCCGTCAGGCGCCGTCGCAGCGCCTGCGGATCGAGCCGCAGAGTCAGTCGTCGATGGCCACCCTGGCACGCCATCTGCCATAGCACGCCGGCCGGCGCGACCGCGAACTGATGCTCATTGACGTCGGTCGCCTCGCCGCGGGCGCAACTGACCGCGCGTCCCTTCAGGGCGATCTGCACTCTCATGAAATCGGCGGCGCGATGGTCGCAGACCATGTCGCAGGTCGTGGTGCCGAACGCGAGGCCGATGGTCTCGAGCTCGATCAGGTTGACGATCGCCTCGAAGCGCTCGGCGTTCCTGAAGTCGACGCGCTCGGCGCCGAGCCGGCGCCCCGCGAGGTCGCGCAGCACGTCGGCGTTCGAGGTTCGGATCAGCGCGTGGCGATGCAATGGTTCGAGGCCGGTCGCGCCGGTCGAGGCCGGGCTCGGCTTTGCTGGGGCGCTGACGAGGTCAGCTGCGGTCAAGAGACGGTTCAAGCCGCTGCTCCTGAACTCCGATTATTAATCCATGCTACATCAGGCTCCGCGGGCGTCAATTACTTCGAGATCGCGGCGCTTCGGAATGCTGCGGCCAGTGTGCGCAAGGCCGCGCGCTTGGCCGCATCGCCCGCCTTCGCATGCAGCATCACCTTGGAGCGGCCGAGCTTGGGCAGGCCGAGATCCGTTCCGACATCGATCAGTCCGCTGGGTGCGATCCGGCGGGCCAGCGGCGCAATCGCAAGACCGGCCCGCGCGGCGGCCGTAACGGCCGTCACTCCGCCGCCGACGAACGTCTCGCTGAAGCTGATTCGGGCGCGCTCGAGCGCGCGGACCGCGATGCTGCGCACGCCACAGGGCGGCGCGAGCGTGGCGAGCGGCAGCGTGCCGGCCGCCGGCAGACGAAATCTGGGAGCTGCGAACCAGCCGAACTCGTCCGTGATCAACGCCTCGTCACCGCGGCGGCTCGCCTCCTGGCGGACGATCACGGCGTCGAGCTTGCCGGCATCGTAGCGGTCGAGCAGGTCGCGCGAGAAGCCGATGCTGACCGACAGGACGAGGTCCGCCATGGCAGCATGCAACTGCTCGAGCATCGGCACCAGCTCGGGGCCGGCGACGTGATCGCTGATCCCCAGCGACAACAGCGGCCGGGCACGAGGAGCGCCGGTCAGCGCGAGGTCATGTGCGGCAACCAGCGCGCGGGCGTTCTCGGCGAAGGCCGCGCCGTCGGCGGTGAGCCGGACCGCGCGCGGCGAACGCTCGACCAGCCGCTTTCCGAGCAGCGCTTCCAGGCGCTGCAACTTCAGGCTGACCGCGGCCTGCGTGGTGCCGAGCGTCTCGGCCGCCCGGGTGAAGCTGTGCAGCTCGCTCACCAGCAGAAAGGCGCGGACGGTCGCGATGTCGAGCGTGGCTGTCATATGCGATCGTTATCATTGATATCCATCCCGATAAGATACCAAAATGACAGGCGCGCGGCTAGCTTTGCTGTCGAGGCGCAGTCACGCGCTGGATACCGGGAGCCAAACATGCCGTTGATCAACATCGTCTATGCCAGCCAGCGCCGCTCGCCGTCGCTGAAAAAGGCCATCGCGGACGCCGTCACCGAATTGACGGCGCGGATCCTGCGCAAGGATCCCAAGGTCACCGCCGTCATCGTCTCGGAAGCGGATGCCGCGGACTGGTTCGCCGGCGGCGCCTCGCTGGCGGAGCAGGGGCTTGCCAGCTACTGGATCGACGTTCACGTCAGCGAGGGCACCAACACCAAGGACGAGAAGGCCGCCTATCTGGCCGCGGTGTTCGCGCGCATGGCCGAGCTGATCGGCCCGCTGCATCACGAGACCTACCTTCATGTCGACGAGGTCAAGGCGGATGCCTACGGCTTCGGTGGCTTGAGCCAGGAGCGCCGCTATGTCGCGGCGAAGCTCGACGTGCCGCCGCAGCAGGGCGCCGCGTGAGCTCATGCCGTCTCCGGCTGCGCGACGCTGACGGCGCCGAAGACGCTCTCGAACGCCTGCCGGAACGCGATGTCGACATCGGCGAGCGTCACCGGCAGGCCGAGATCGACCAGGCTGGTGACGCCGTAACGCGGATCGGTCACGCCGCAGGGCACGATGGCCTGAAAGTGCGACAGGTCCGGCTCGACATTGATGGCGATGCCGTGAAAGGTGACCCAGCGCTTCAGCCGCACGCCGATCGCGGCGATCTTGTCCTCGTGGCCCTCGCCCTTGTCGGGCCGTTTGACCCAGACGCCGACGCGATCCTCGCGTCGCTCGCCGCGCACGTTGAAGGCATCGAGGGTGCGGATGATGGTCTCCTCGAGCGCCGCGACATAGGCTCGCACATCCGGCCGGCGCCGCTTGAGGTCGAGCATGACATAGGCCACCCGCTGGCCGGGCCCATGATAGGTGACCTGGCCGCCGCGCCCGGTCGGCACCAGCGGAAAGCGCGGATCGCGCAGGTCTTCGGCCTTGCCCGACGTACCGGAGGTGTAGACCGGCGGGTGCTCGAGCAGCCAGACCATCTCCGCGGCCTCGTGGGCGGCGATCGCGGCCGCCCGCGCCTCCATGAACTCGGTGGCCTGGGCGTAGTCGATCAGCGAATCGGAGATGCGCCACGCCACGGCGTTGCCGGGGGGGCCAGCAAAGGTGGTCAGGTCGAGCGTTTCGCGGCTGTTAACCATTGGCTAACCACAACATGGTGATGTCTGGGCAACGAAAATCCAGTCGTGACTTCGGTGGTCCTGCAGTGTCAACCCTCGATAAAGTGACAGTCGACCTGATGGTCGTTCTCGGCACCTGCTCCATGCCCATCCACCAGGTTCTGCGCCTGTCCCGCGGCGCCATCATCGAGCTGGACGCCACCGAGGCCGACGACGTCAAGGTGCTCGCCAACAATCTGCCGATCGCAAATGGGGTGGTGCTGGTCGACCGCAACCGCATCGCGGTCGAGGTCAAGCAGATGCTGCCGCGCTCGCCGACGCCGACGTCGCGATAGCGCGCCCCGGCCAAGCCAAAACCGTCCACAATCCGGTATTTTAGGGCAGGGCGGGCCTTGTCCCCCCGACATCGATTTGATACACGGGCGCCACTGATCCGGTGCCGCCCTTCCTCTGGCTCCGGCTTCTTCTTCGCGCTCGTGGCGGAATTGGTAGACGCGCTGCCTTGAGGTGGCAGTGGGTAACACCGTGGGGGTTCGAGTCCCTCCGAGCGCACCATCCCTCTCTCCCCAAAACTTCAAATCTGTTTGCGGTTTGTTCCGGCCTCGCGCCTTTCGTTCGGGCGATGGGCTGCGGTCCCGCGGCGCGATGGCGTCCGAGTTGTGCCGGTCGTTCCGCCCTCGAGAATGAGAGGGCGCGGGGAATGCCGGGCGCTGGCCGCACCCATGGCCCGCCTGCGAAAAAAATGCAGGCGGCAGGAACCACAGGTTCAGCCGAGACATCCCGGCATTCCCCGCGCGATGGTTTTCACGCTTATGTCGCGATCTCCCCGGTGTCCGGCTCTTTAGCCACCGTCGCCCTCGGGATCATCGCCCGACGACTTGGCGCCAGCATCGGGGCGCCAGGACCACGCGTCTTCACGTCCGCAAACCTGCCGTTCGTCGGCGAGCCTGTGAGCCCGCTGCAGCACGCCTGCGGCCACCGCATCCCCAGACCCCACGTCTCGTGACGATCGCGAAGCGCCCCTCTCGGCGGGTCCAGGATGGCGATACACAAACACGTATTCGGAAAAATAGCAACAAGATTATTTTCTTCAGAAGGTCTGGACGGGGCCAAATCAGCTTGATGACGCTGACGGAGTCCGTCGCGCCGTGCACCCCGACTCCGCCGCACGTGACGCTGCCATGGGACGGCAAAGCGACGCCGAAGGCGACGCGTGCCACCATTGGCGCCAGTGGGGCGGGCGGTGGGCACGGCTCGTGCGAGATCGTGCACGACACCATCGTTGTTGGCGCGCCTTTGCCCGCCCTGCGGCGCCTGCGTGGCGTCATCGCTCAACCATGATCACCAGATGAGCGGGGGCGTGCCGCGATGCGTTCGCCGAACTAAACGATGCCGCCGTTCGGTCCGGGTTGTTCAAGGCGTCATCTCGAGAGCGACGGCTTCCCTCGCTGTGGCGACCGCGAGGACGCCGGGCGGCCACGAGACCGCACAGCAGAAGCGCGCCTCGTTCATCATGGCGATAACGATCCTTCCGCCCGCAGGTCATGGAATTCCGGTAAGTCGCTGAAAGGGCGCGATAATCGGCGTTCAACCCCGATCCCCTGCGCCTACTACCTTCCGCCTATGAGAGCCGGGCGGAGCTGATGCTGTAATCGCCCCGTTGCTTGCAGCGCGACTGCTCATCTTGGGGCTGGCGCACGCGCCATACGACCACAACAAAGACATAAGCGGAGGGAACTGATGAACTTCACAAGCAGGAGATTCTTGGCTGGCATCTCGACGGTTGCCTTCCTTGTCGCCGGCACGTTAGGCGTCCGCGCCAACGACTCGGCGCTGAAGGCCGCCAGCGAGCCCGGCGCCTGGGCGATGGCCGGGCATGACTACGGCAACACCCGGTTCAGCCCGCTCAAGGAGATCAACACCGAGAACGCCAGCAAGCTGTCGCTGGTCTATTCGTTCTCGCTGGCCTCGCTACGCTCGAACGAGGCCTCGCCGATCGTGATCGGCAACACGCTCTACGTCTCGACGTCGTGGGGGCCGAAATACGTCTATGCGCTGGATGCCGCGACCGGCGCGCGCAAATGGACCTATGAGCCGGACATTCCGGACGATACGCTGCAATATGCCTGCTGCGACGTGAACAGCCGCGGCATCTCCTACGCCGACGGCAAGCTGTTCGTCGGCCGGCTCGACGGCAAGCTGACCGCGCTCGATGCCGCCACCGGCAAGGAGCTGTGGACGTCCAAGGTGGTGGACTACAAGCAGGGCTCGGTGATCACCTCGCCGCCGCTGGTCGTGCGCGACAAGGTCATCACCGGATTCGGCGGCGGCGAGTACGGCGTGCGCGGCTCGCTGCAGGCCTACGACATCAACTCCGGCAAGATGGTCTGGCAGACCTATACCGTGCCTGCGCCCGGCGAGCCCGGCAGCGAGACCTGGAAGGGTGACACCGGCCTGCATGGTGGCGGCGCGGCCTGGCTGGTCGGCTCCTACGATCCGAAGAGCGACACGGTCTATTGGGGCACCAGCAATCCAGGTCCCTGGAACACCGCCGTGCGCTCGACCGGCAATGGCGATTTCGGCAAGCTGACCAATCTGTATACGGCATCCACGCTGGCGCTCGATCCGAACACCGGCAAGATCAAGTGGCACATCCAGACCACGCCTGCCGATGCCTGGGACTATGACGGCGTCAACGAGGCTATTCTCGCCGATCTCAAGGTTGGCGGTGCGGCTGTCCCGACGCTGATGAAGGCCGATCGCAATGGCTTCTTCTTCGTGGCCAACCGCGAGACCGGCAAGGTGATCTCGGCCGAGAAATACGTCTTCGCCAACTGGGCGCAGAAATGGGACACCTCGACGTTGCGCGCGGTCGAGGATCCGGACAAACGGCCGGGCCCCGGACATCCCGTCAAGGACGTCTGCCCGAACCTGATCGGCGGCAAGAACTGGCAGCCGATGTCGTACAATCCGGACACCGGCCTGGTCTACATCCCGGCGAACAATGTCTGCATGGACTGGTCGGTCAGCGACGTCTCGTACAAGCGCGGCGTGTTCTATCTCGGTGCGGAATTCCCGACCAAGGAAGGCCCCGGCGGGTTTCTCGGTGAGCTCATCGCCTGGGATCCCGTGAACAACAAGAAGGTCTGGTCGATCCAGGAAGACCTTCCGTTCAACGGCGGCACGCTGAGCACCGCCGGCGGCTTGGTGTTCTCCGGCAATCTTCACGGCGACTTCCGCGCCATCGACGCCAAGACCGGCAAGATTCTGTGGAAGAAGAATCTCGGCTCCGGCATCGGCGCCGGTCCGGTGACCTATTCGGTCGACGGCAAGCAGTACGTCGCCGTCGTCGTCGGCCGCACCGCCTCGATCCCGGCGTTCCTGGGCGAGATCGGCAAGAAGATGACAAACGCTGCTCCCGAGGGCGGCGCCCTGTTCGTGTTCGCGGTCCAATAACCGCAACGCTCGCGACGGCTGCGCGTGGCCCCGGCCGCGGGGACACGCGCGGCGTTCAGCCAATCCGCTTCAAGCGGACGAAGACGGCCGGCCGCGAGACCGAGCCGTACAAACAGATAAACAAGACCTGAGGGATCGAGGATGCGCCTGAATCGCCGTCAGACTGGCTCGAATTGGCGGGCCGCCGCCGAACTGGCAGCAAGCGCGACGGCTCTCGTCGCCTTGGTGGCCTCCACCGTGCTGGCCGCGTCGGCGGCGAGCCTGGCCAACGAGGCGGAGCCGCTGCGGCTTTGTGCGGATCCGACCAATCTTCCGTTTTCGAGCGACAATCCAACGCAGCCGGGATTCTATCTCGAGGTTGGCCAGGCGCTGTCGCGTGAGCTCGGCCGCCCCGTGACGTATGATTGGTACAAATCCTATTTCGGCAAGCGAACCGTGCGCGTGACGCTGCTGGGCAAGCAGTGCGACGCGATGATCGGCCTGCCGCTGTCAGCGGACTTCATGGGACCGGCCGTGATCTTCTCGCAGAAGATCGCGACCGAGACCTACGCGCTCGTCAGCCGCGGAACGTTGGTGGTCCATGGCATCGACGACCTTCGAGGCAAGCGCGTCGCGGTGCAATACCAGACCACGCCGCAAAATCTGCTGGCCCAGCGCGACGACATCGAGAAGGTGACGGTGCTGACACCGGACGAAGGCTTGGCGGCGCTGGCCCACGGCAAGGCCGACATCGCCTTCATCTGGGGGCCGGTTGCAGGCTGGCTGAACAAGACGATCTACCAGAGCAGCTTCCGGATCCAGCCGGTCGAGGGCGACGGTCTGTCCTGGGATGCCGCGATCGGCCTTGCCAAAAGCTCCACGCAATTGCGCGATCAGATCGACGCCGCGCTGCCGCAGCTCGCACCGCGGATCGCCGAGCTGGCGGTCAAATACGGGCTGCCGGGCGAGCCGTCGATCAGGCTCGGCGCCGTGCCGCGCCCGATCAGGCTGGCGTCGACGACTGACCCTGCTCAGCTTCTCCGCCAGCCGGTCGCCGAGGCCGCCGTGATGAGGGTTTCGGACTCGACTGCGAGCGAGTCGAAGACCGAGGCGGTGACGCTGGGCAAAGAGATCTTCAACGGCACCTGCGCGCATTGTCACGGACCCGACGCCGTGCAGGCGGAACGGCGCATCGACCTGCGACGGCTGCGGACCCGCTACGGCGAGGACATGCGCGACAAATTTTGGACCACCGTGCATGAAGGCCGTCCCTCCAAGGGCATGCCCGCCTGGAAGGAGGTCTTTACCGACGACCAGTTCGAGAGCATCTATACGTTCCTGCTGACCGTGCAGTCGTCAGAAACGGCAAATTGAAGGAGGGGCACCGGCCGACACGATCTGCCGGATCCACCCGGCACGTGCTGGCGGCGAGTGAAGGTCGGACATGACGCGCTTTCTGATCATCGACGATCATCCGCTGTTTCGCGAAGCTCTCGGCAATGCGGTGCGTCTGGCGCATCCCGACGCCGAGATCTTCGAGGCGCTGTCGATTGCCGATGCGCTCACCACCCTCGCAATGAAACCCGACATCGACCTGGCGCTGCTCGACCTGACGCTGCCCGATGCCATGGGCTTCTCGGGATTCCAGCGGCTTCGCGCCGCGTATCCGCGGCTTCCAGTCGCGATCGTCTCGAGTGAAGAGGACCAGAACGTCGTGCGCGAGGCGCTTTCGCTCGGCGCGGCCGGCTATCTGCCGAAGTCGACCTCGAAGCGTGAGCTGACGTCCGCGATCGAGCGCGTGCTCAGCGGCTCGATCTCGGTTCCGAAAGACTTCGTGCCCGTCGTCGAGCGCCACGGGAAGGGGTCATCTCGCGCGCTGCAGGCGCGTCTCGAGGAGCTGACGCCACAACAGCTTCGCGTCCTCGACCTGATCAGGCGTGGCTATCAGAACCGGGAAATCGCCAGCGAGCTTCAGCTTGCGGAGTCGACCGTCAAGGCGCACATCACCGAGATCCTGAGAAAACTCCGTCTGTTCAGCCGCAACAAGGCCGTCATCGAGATCGGCAAGATCGCGCTGAACGTGCCGGCCGACCGGCAGGGATCGCGCACCGCTTCGGGTCGAAAGCACCCGTAGCGAATTGTTGCGCCGCACGACTCCACGGCCACCGCAGGCGTGGCGACGTCGATGGCGTCGTGGTCGTTGATTGATGCCAACCAACGCGGTATCGCTGATGCTCCGGTTCTGACGTTCCTTCGAAGACGCAGCCCGCACGCTGGTTGAATGTCGGATCCGCGACACTGAATGATCCGGATCTTCGATCCGGCCGGGGGAGGCAGGCACGTGGCTCGATTGCTCATCGTCGAGGACCATCCGCTGTTTCGGGAGGCGCTGGAGAGCGCGATCCGCGCCGCTCTGGCTGATGCCGAGATGTGCGAGGCGACGTCCGTCGACATGGCCGTCGGGCTTCTTTCATCTCCGCCGAGATTCGACCTGATCCTGCTCGACCTCTCGACACCCGGAACGACCGGACTCTCCGGCGTCATCCGCATCCGCAAGACCGCGCCGCGCACACCGATCCTGGTGGTTTCCGCGCATCGGGACCCGGACCTCGTCGCCCATGTTCTCGCGCTGGGTGTCTCCGGCTACATCTCGAAGTCGACTTCGAAGCAGCAACTTGCCGACGCGATCAAGGCCGTGCTGCGGGGCGAGGTCCATGTTGAAGGCGGCTCCCTCTGCGCCAGTGCGCGCCGTGGCCGACTTCCTGCTCAGGACCTCCTGAAGCGTCTTCACGAGCTGACGCCGCAGCAACTGCGCGTGCTCGACCTGATCCGCCGCGGACTGCAGAACAAGCAGATCGCCTATGAGCTCGGGATCTGCGAGACGACGGTGAAGGTCCACGTCTCGGAGATCCTGCGCAAGCTTCGCGTCATGAGCAGGACCAAGGCCATCATCGAGATGGAAAAGATCGACTTCGTGAACCTCATCGGCGAGCCGCGCACGCCGGCTCGGGCAAACGGCGCTGAGGCGCTCAAGACAGCAAGAACGACAACAGCGCGCGAAGCTCCGCAGGCCTGACCGGCTTGGTCAAGATCTCGAGCCCGTATTGGCTTGCTTCCCTGGCTGCGTCTTCGGAATAGTCGGCCGTCACGATCATGGCCGCAACATCTCGGCCGAGGAATTGCCTGATGTCCCGGATGGCGGCAAGCCCGCTCTCGTCGCCATCCAGGTGGAGATCCGCGATGATCGTCTCGGGGACCGCCCCGAGCGCACTCAAACGCTGCAAAGCGTCATTCAGCGACGCCGTCGCCACGACGTCGCAGCCCCATTTTTCCAACAGACTGACCATGGCCTCGGCGGTGGCCAGGTCGTTTTCGATCAGCAGGATCTTGGCGCCTTCGAGCCCGCCATAGTCGTGGTCGACGTGATCCGCAGGATGCGGATCCGGCAGTACGGCTGCCGGGTCGGCGCGGTCGAGCTCGAGCTTGAATGTGGACCCATGTCCAACCCGCGAAGCCAGCCCGACCTCATGGTCCAATGCCTTGGCGAAGCGGCGGACGATCGACAGGCCCAGCCCGAAGCCGGCTTGATCCTCGGCGCTCGGCTGACCGCGCTGGAATTCGAGAAAGATCGCTTCTTGTTGCGGTTTGGGAATGCCCGGGCCGGTGTCGTGGACCTCGATGCGAACCCGGCCTGCTCCCGGCCCCGGCCGGCATCCCATGACGACGCCGCCTCGCCGCGTGTAGCGCAGAGAGTTGGCGAGGAGGTTCTGCAAGATGCGCCGCAGCATCATGGCATCCGAGACCACGGCGATCGAGCACGGACAAATGCGCAGGGACAACCCGCGTTTGGCCGCGATCGGGGCGAATTCGCGTTCGAGCGGCTCGAACAGGGTCGAAAGCAGAACGGGCCTGACATCGGGGCGCAGGGCTCCGGCATCGAGCTTGGCAATCTCCAGCAGGGATCGCAGCAGATCCTCGAGCATGGCCAGCGAATGGTCGACCTGGCCGACCATGGCCGTTCCGCGATCGGACGAGACTTCGTCCGCCAAGGTCGAGAGCGTGAGCCGCGCGGCGTTGAGCGGCTGAAGCAGATCATGCGTCACGGAGATGAGAACCGAGGATTTCAGGGAGCTGGCCGCTTCAGCCTGCTGCTTGGCCCGAAAGAGGTCCTTGTTGGCGGTTTCGATCGAACGCAGCGCATCACGCAGCTGGCGCGTCCGCTCGCGCACCTGCTGATCGAGCGCGATCGCCGTTTCGAACAGCGAGAACGCATTGAACTGCTGGTCCATCGAGCGTTCGACCCGGGACATCAGCGCGGCGTTGATCTTCCTGAGCTTGGCCGCCTCGCGCTGCAGGTCTTCCGGAGACCCCGCGGCGGTCATGGCTGCGCCGCTCCACGTTTGCCGATCGCGACCCCGGTCAGCGTCTGATTGACGTGCATTGAACCGTACTGCTCGCCATAGGTATGGAATCCGACGATCCGGTTGTCGCGATAGAGATCGGACATTTCCCGCGCAAACTGATGCTGCTCTGCGTCAAGACGCCTGAGGATGCACTCGAAACCGATGAAGATCGAGACCTCGCCGATCTCGTCGCGGACCTCGGCCAGCATCTCGCGGGCGGCCGCCACGGAGTTGCGTGACCTCGCCGCCGTCAGCACCATTCCTTCGTCGATCGCGCAGAAGAACCGGAGCGAGCCGTCAGGGCTGACGCGCTGAATCGAGCGCGCGAAATAGGAGCCTCCCACGCGCACCAGGACCGGATGGGCCGCAAACAGGAACGGGTCGAGCTCGGAATCGGCTATTCCGATCGCGCGACAATATTCCTCCGCCGCCGGCTCGGCATTGAGCTGCTTGACGATACGCTGCTCGAGATCGGCCTCCGTCACCACCATCTTGGTCGAGGTCGGCTCGAAATTGTCGCATTTGAACAGCCGGAACGGCAATGACGTCCCGATCAGGATCAGCACGGCCATGTCCGTGTGGGCCTTGCCGTCGTGAAAGACCCAGGTGCGCTCGAACCGCAGACCGTCGCCGGCCGACCCGCCAACCAGGGGAATATTGTCGAGCGAGGCGTAGATCGCCGACATGATCGCCTCTTCGCGCTGGCACATGCCGTCGATCAGGACGAGCCCGAATACGCCGTCGTCGTCGCGACCACCGTGCCGCGAGAGGTCCTGCCTCATCTGGTTGCCGAGGCGACGTCCTTCATCGACGCGAAAGCCCGACAACCCGAAGATGGGCTGTGCGAATACCGTGAAATCCTCGGCGGCAAATCCGAGAGCGACGACGCTGTTGTCGTCCCAGCCATCGGGCGACAGCTCTCCGGCCGTCGTACAGCCGTATACGGGGACGTCCGCAAGACGGGTCGTCACCTCCACCATGAACTCGTTTGGATCGTAGTGGGGCGACAGGAAGATCAGCACCATCGCCAACCCCTCGGCCGGCAACTGGCCGCAGATGTCGGCCGCCGCAGCGGCCTCCGTCGCAGCCTTGGACTTTGCAGCAGTCACGCCAGACGGACGCGGGGGCCGAGGATCGGCGTCTCCCATCGGGCACCTCCCAGAACGACACTTTGGTTTGTTGGCGATCGTTCGTTTTTTTAGAAGATTAAGCCAATTGAGCAGCAACGGCAACCGCGCGGCTTGATCCAGGACAAGGACTTGGGCCGGGCTGTCGTCCGATCATCTGCGCGGATCTGCTCACCGGCATGGCCCGGGGGCTGGCCCGCGCCCGCTCCGGATCGAATAGGGAAAGATTTCGCATGCTCCGCCGCATCGCTCTTGTCGCCGTTCTCGCCAGCCTGGCACCGAGCGCCCGCGCGCTCGACGGAAATCCGGTCGCCGGGAAGAGCATCTTCCAGCGCATCTGCCAGAACTGCCACTCTGCCGAGATCGGCGTCAACAAGGTCGGCCCGAGCCTCTGGAACATCGTTGGACGGCAGCCAGCGGCTGTGCCGGACTACGCCTATTCGGAGAGCATGAAAAAGAACAATGCGCCTTGGACCGCGACGGCACTGGATGCCTATATCGCCGATCCTCGCGGGAACGTTCACGGCGTCAAGATGTATTTCAAAGGATTGGCGGACGCGAAGGAGCGGGCCGACGTCGTCGCCTATCTGTCGACTCTGAAATAGCGTAGCCGGGGAAGCTGGCGACTTTGCCGACGCTGCAGGCCGCGCCGTTGGAAAAGAGCCGCTCACCGATTACGACTGGCATCGTTGGCGCGCTGGCCCAGGGCATCATCGCTATGAGCGGGTTGGGTGTCGGGCCGGCGTTTCTGCAAGCGGTTGTGAGGCTGCGGGTACCAGGCATGTCACGATGAGCTTGGATCACCCTTCTTTCGAAGCGAAAGCTTCAGGGCGACGCCCCCAATTCTCGAATCCTCGATCCACAGTCGGCCATCATAGAGGCTGGTCAGGTCGCGGGCGATCGCCAGACCGAGCCCAGTGCCGGGCTTCGCGTCGTCAAGTCTCGTGCCCACGTCGAACACGCGCATTCGATGCTCGACTGGAATGCCGGGCCCGTCGTCCTCAACCGTGATCAAGACGGTGCTGTCGAGATCCTCGATCGAAATCACGACGCGGTCACGTGCCCATTTAGCCGCATTGTCGAGCAGGTTGCCGATGAGTTCGGTCAGATCGTTGGTGTCGCAGGCAACGACGACGTCGGCTGCTCCTTCGACTTCGAATCGCCGGTCGTGCCCTGGGCTGAATCGCGAATAGGTATTGATGACGCTCCTCAAGACGTCTGCGACGACCGCAAACGCACCTGCATTCGCGATCGTGGAGGCCTTTGCGCGCGCCGTCTGGTAGTCGATGAGCAGCGCCATTCGCGAGCACTGCTCCGACAGAATCTGAGCGTGGATCTCCTGACCGGACGCTTTCAGCCGTGCTGCCTCCTCGTCGAGAATTGCCAGAGGTGTCTTCAGCGCGTGTGCAAAACTTCCTGCGAGTACGCGAGCGCGATCGACCATGTTGAGATTTGCCGCAATCATTCCGTTCAGCTCGGTGACGAGCGGCATGATTTCCTCCGGCAGGTCCTCAGGCAGCCTTGAGGTCTTGCCGCTACGCACGTCCACGATGGCGCGACTCATGCGCTGGAGCGGCCGCAGGCCGTAAGCGACCTGAGCGTAGGCGGTGCCAACCATGGCGAGGGCCATGATACCAAGCGTCGCTATCAGCGTCAGATTGAGGTGCTGCATCTCGTCACTAATCAGTCGCTCGTCTGCACCGACACGGATTTCGACGGGTTGCCCGAGGCGAGACGGCTCGCTGATGTTTCGGACCATGCGCATCGGCCCGGTCGGTCCCTCCACACTAAGCGCCGTGGAGGAGGGCAGGGAACCCTCGCGACTCTGGTCGGGCGTGAATGAAAGGAAAAGGTCATCCTGCAACGACGGCGAGCGCGCGCTTTCGCCGTTCTGCAGGATGACCTGCCAATACATTCCGGACCGGGCAGGGGAGAAACGCGGATCGCTCAGATCGCGGGCGATGAACAGCCGCTGCGTGGCGTCGAGTTCCACGAGATCGGCGAGCTCGCGGGCGTGATCCAGCAGGTCATGATCGAAGTGGGCCTCGACGACACGGCGAATGACGATCGAGAGCCCGAGCCCGCTGGCGAACAAGACGATGGAAATCCAGATCGCGGCGACCGCGAGCATCCGGGCTCGGAAGTTGCGGCTGAACATTGCTCTACCCGAAGCGATATCCCATGCCTCTGACGGTGCGAATGCAGTCACGCCCCAGCTTTCTCCTGAGCCGGGCAATGTAGACTTCGACCGTATTGGAGTCGCGATGGTCGCTGCTCGGATAGATGTGCTCCAGCAGCTCGGTCTGCGACACGATATGATCGGCGCGGCGCATGAGGAGTTCGAGAACGCGCAACTCGAGTGCAGTCAGGTCGACGATCTCCCCGTCCTTCTTGACCAGGCCGGCCGCCGCGTTGAATTCGATCTGCCGGAGGCGGAGCACGGCGTCCGGTCTGCTGGAGACCCGACGGAGCAGCGATTTGACCCGCGCGACGAGCTCCTGCGCCTTGAAGGGCTTTTCGAGATAGTCGTCCGCGCCCGCGTTCAGGCCGTTGACACGCTCGACCCAGCCGCTGCGGGCGGACAGGATCAGCACCGGCAGCGTGTGCCCGGTATGACGCCAGCGTTGCAGCACGTCGAGGCCCGAAATGCACGGCAGTCCGAGGTCGAGCACCGCGGCATCATAGGGCTGGCTGTTGCCCAGCATCCAGCCCTGCTTGCCATCGGTGGCGAGATCCGCCTCGAAACCGGCATCGGCCAGGCTTTCCCTGATGCGCTCCGCGTAGATGGGCTCGTCCTCTATGAGCAGAATGCGCATTGCCATTCCTCCGGTTGCCGAACGGGTTCCGACGATGCGGACACGCTGATCGGGCCTCGAACGCTATGGATTGATCCCGAGCTCTCTGGCTGCGTCAGCGATGCGCGTGCGCTCCGGGACGTCCTCCGCAAAGACCGACAATGCGCGTTGCAGCGACTGTTTCGCCGCCTCGACATCGCCCAGTACCACCCGCGAGCGGATCAACTTGATCCAGCCTTCTGCATCGCGCGGTGATTGCTCGAGTCGGCTCGCAAGGCCATCCACCATGCCCCGGATCATGAGGTTGCGGTCCTGTGTGGACATGCTTTCCGCCTTGCGAATGTCCTCGGCGCGGGGGCCGCGCGGCTCCGCCGGCTCGGTCGCGGAGGTCTTGCCGGAGCGCAGGAGTTCCTGCATGCGCTCGGCGGACAGGTTCGGTCGGGCAGGCGATGGCGAGCCGTCATCCTCTCCGAGCTCGCGACGAAGCGCGCCGAGCCGCTGCTTGAGATCGGGCAGCCACGGCTCGTTCGGATCGGCCTCCGATACGATCGCCGTCCAGTCGGCCATCGCACCCCGTTTGTCTCCCTCCTGTTCTTTCACGACGCCGATGAAGAAGCGGGCGCGCGCGTCCTTGGGATCCAGTTTGAGTGCTTCGTCGAAGTCCGCGCGGGCTGCGGACGTGACGGTGCCGTCCGCGGCCCGCACCAGCGCTTCGCCGCGTGCGCTGCGGTATTCTGCCGAGCCTGGCCGCAGCTCCATTGCGCGCGCATAGGCCTGTGCCGCCTCTGCAAAGCGCTCGATGTTGAACAGCGACCAGCCCAGCAGCCGCCATCCGTCGGCATCCTTGGGATTCCGCTCCAGTCTGGTCTGGACACGCTGGATCATCTCTTCGACCGGCGGCAGTCCGCTGCTCTGCTGCGGTCGGTCGCGACCGTCCTGGCCGGTCATCTGCTCCAGCGAGGCAATGGCCTGGGTGCCGGCGTCGGATCGCGCCTCGCCAACCGACCTCGCCGTGGTGCTGCTGGCGGTCTGGCCCGGTCCGGCCGCGGGGACATCCGGATTTCCGACGACCGCATACAGACCGACGGAGCCGAACACCACCGTCAGCGTGACGACACTGAGCGCAAATTTTCGTTCGGAGCTGGTGAGGGAGGGCGCCGATGGCTGTTCGGCGGCGGCTGCGGCGAGAATGCGCCGCTTGATCTCGCTGGCCGCGTTCTCGCCATCCGACTTGTCGATCAGGCCGCGTGCGGTTTCGTTCTCGATCTCGCGGAGCTGGTCGTGGTGGACGGCAAGTCCCTGAGCCGAAGCCAACCGTCTCCGCTCGTAGCTGCGGATGAATGGCGTCGATATGAGCACGGCGGCCACGGAAATCATCGCCGTCAGGATCAGCCACAGCATCATGAAAGGCTCCGTCGATCGAGGATCGCCTCGATGGCTTCGAGTTCGTCGGCGCTGAGCGGAGCGACGTGCTCCGCCTCGGGCGCACTCGCATTGGCTGCCGCCCGGCGCACGTAGCGGCCGAAGCCGACGATGGCCGTGAGCAGGGCGAGCAGGGGACCGATCCACAGCGCGATGGTATTCCACTGCAAGGGAGGCTTGAGCAGGACGAAGTTGCCGTAGCGTGCGACCAGGAAGTCCACCGCCTGCCGGTCGCTGTCGCCGGCCTGCAGGCGATCGCGCAGCAGCACCCTCAGATCATGCGCCAATGGAGCGTTCGAGTCGTCAATGCTCTGATTTTGACAAACGACGCAGCGCAGCTCCTGGCCCAGCGCGCGCGCGCGCGCCTCCAGTCCCTCGTCGCGCAACATTTCGTCGGGAAGCACCGCACGAGATGGCGACCATGTCGCCGTCAGCACGAGCGAGCTGACGAGCAGCGCTTCGGCCGCGCGCTTGATCCGCCGGCAGTTCATGACTCGCTCCTGAGTGCCTTCAGCAGAGGTTCGAAATCGTCACGCCATACATCTTCGGTCAGCGGGCCGGGATAGCGGAAGCGGATGCGGCCGGCCCGATCGATCACGAAGGTTTCGGGAACGCCGGTCACGCCAAGATCGATGCCGGCCCGGCCGGACTCATCGGAGCCGACACGGGCATAGGGACTGCCATGCTTGGCAAGCCAACGTTTGCCGTCGTTCCGATCGTCCTTCCAGTTCAGCCCATAGATCGGGATCGCGGAGCTCTCTGCGAGCTTGAGCAGCATGGGATGCTCGACGCGGCATCCGGGGCACCAGGATGCGAAAACGTTGAGCAGGACCACGTCGCCCTGCAGGTCGGTATTGGCAAGACCGCCGCTCTTGCCGTCGAGCGACGCGAGCTGGAAACGCGGCGTCGGCTTGTCGATCAGGGTCGAGGGCATTCGCTGCGGATCGTTGGTCAGGCTGAAAGCCAGTCCAGCGGCCAGTGCGGCGAAAGCCACGAGAGGTATGAGATAGGGGAGGCGCGGCATATCTCGTCCTATTCAGCAGGAACGGCAGTCGGTACGGCCCGCATCGCCCGTCGCGGAGCACCGACACGAAATCTCCGGTCGGCCAGCGAGATGAAGCCGCCGAAAGCCATCATCAGTGCGCCGATCCAGACCAGCGGCACCAGAGGGTGATAGTAGCAGCGCACCGCCCACGCGCCCTTGTCGTCGGGATCACCGAGCGTCACGTAGACGTTCCAGATCAGGTTGGTTCGAATGCCGGCGGCGGTCGTCTGCTGCTGTCTGACGGGATAGAAGCGGCGCTCGCTGGAAAGCTGCGTGAACGGCTTGCCGTTCCGCGTGATGTCGAACGTGCCACGCTCGGCTTCGTAGTTGGGGCCTGGAAATTTTCCGATCGAGCGCAGCTTGATGTCGTAGCCCGCGAGCTGCAGGCTCTGGCCCGGCCGCAGCATCTGCACCTTCTCGCTGGCCCACGCGGTCATCCCGGTAATGCCTGCGACGGTGACGCCCATTCCCGCATGGGCCAGCACCAGGCCGTAGACCGCGAGCGGGGTGGTGCGCGCGAGGTTGAGCGAGGTCGCCAAGGGAGTCGTCATGCCGAGGCGGACGCGATGAGCCAGCACCATCAGCGAGCCGATCACGAGCCAGACGGCGATGCCGAAGAAGAACGCAACCAGGAAACGCTGTCCGAACGTCGCGACGAGGATCGCGACGGCAATGAATGCCGCAAGTCCCCCGGCCAGGCGGAGTCGTTGCAGGGCCGCAACGAGGAGATCGCGCTTCCATTTCAGAACCGGGCCGATCACCATGGCAAGCAGCAGCGGAACCATGATCGGAACGAACGTCAAGTTGTAGTAGGGAGGACCGACGGAGATCTTGTCGTTTCCGAGCATGTCGACGAGGAGCGGGTAGAACGTGCCGAGAAACACGGTGGCCACGGCTGCCGTGAGCAGCACATTGTTGAGGACGAGGCCGCTCTCGCGGCTGACGGCTGCGAACAGCGCACCGTGCTTCAGGCTTGGGGCCCTGATCGCATACAGCGTCAACGCCCCGCCGGTCGCCACCAGGATGAGCGCCAGGATGAATGCGCCACGCGACGGGTCCTGTGCGAAGGCATGAACGCTGGTGAGCACGCCGGACCTCACCAGGAAAGTCCCGATCAGGCTCAATGAGAAGGTCACGATCCCCAGCAGGATCGTCCAGCTCTGGAGGGCGCTCCGTCGTTCGACCACCAGGGCGGAATGCAGGAGCGCAGTCCCCGCAAGCCACGGCATGAAGGAGGCGTTCTCGACGGGGTCCCAGAACCACCAGCCGCCCCAGCCGAGCGTGTAGTACGCCCATGCGCTGCCCAGCGTGATTCCAATCGTGAGAAAGCACCAGGCCGCGAGCACCCACGGTCGGACCCAGCGGGCCCAGCTGGCATCGACCTTTCCCTCGATCAGCGCGGCGACCGAGAACGAGAACGCCATCGAGAAGCCGACGTAACCCAGATACAGAAACGGTGGATGAAAGGCGAGGCCAGGATCCTGCAAAATCGGATTCAGTCCGTTGCCTTCGAGGGGAGCATCGACCAGCCGCGCGAACGGATTCGACGTCGAGACGATGAACGCCAGAAAGCCGAGGCCGATCATGCCGTGCACGCCGAGAACGTTGCTCTGCAGCCGCTCCGGAAGGTTCGTTCCGAACAATGCAACTGCCGCGCCGAACAAGGAGAGGATCAGGACCCACAGCAGCATGGATCCCTCATGGTTTCCCCAGACTCCGGAGACCTTGTAGAGCAGCGGCTTCAGCGTGTGCGAATTCGCTGCGACGACCTGGACTGAAAAGTCGGAGTGGACGAACAGCGACGTCAGGCATGCGAATGCGATCGCGACGAACAGAAACTGAGTCAAGGCAGCGTGACGAACGAAGCCGGCGATCATCGCGGATTGGCGGCGCAGCGCTGCGAACGGAACGATCGACTGCACCAGCGATACGAGGAGCGCGAGAATGAGCGCAAACGATCCGACCTCCGCTGTCATGTGGTATCTCCGACTGCAGCGGATATTCCTGCAGCTAACTATCAAGTGTCTGTGATGCGCCGACAATCAATGCGCCGAATGAGGCATCATTCGTACGGAATGATGATGATCCATCGACGTGCATCGTAGTGTAACTGCAACTCATTCGCACTCACGGCCGGAGAACGGTATCATCGGGGCGTCTTGGTACTTAGTGTTATATTCGTTGAGATATAGCGTGCGAATCATCTGCCGCGCCGTCGAGCAGCGAACGCGACGTCGACCGCATGATAGGCAGGGTGGCGAAACGAAATCGTCCGCTATTCCAGAAGCTTGGCGATATCGCCGTGACCGCTGGCAGCGGCGATGTCCGTGGCACGTTCGCGGCGCTTGTTCCTCAACTGCTTTTCGGCACCGGCGGCGAGAAGGCTGTGCGCAATGCCGATATTCCCCTCATGGGCCGCCATCATCAGCGCGCTCATGCCCTGGCCGTTGCGCATGTTCGGGTCGGCCTTGCGCCTGAGAAGCTCACTGACGACATCCGCAAGCCCGGCGCGCGCGGCGAGGATGAGAGCGGTATTTCCGCCTCTTGTCGCGCGTTTCGGGTCGGCCCCATGGTCCAACAGAAGCAGCGAGGCCGCGGCGCTGCGGCCCTCGATGGCATTCAGCAACGGCGTCTTGTCGTCGGTGTCCGCGCGGTTGACGTCCGCACCTGCGCGGATCAGTTGTCCGATCGCGTGCGTATTGCCATTGCCGGCCGCGTGCCAGAGTGCGGTGCGGCCCTGCCCATCGGCGGCGTTGAGGTCGGATCTCTGAACGAGTTGCCGATCGAGCGGGCCATTTGGGCACGACGCGACCGCGATCATGAGTGGGGTCCGGCCGTCTGCCAACGCGGGCAGACTGCCGGAGGCGCCGTCGAGGAGCGCGGCGATAGCGGCGCCGTTGCAGCGGCTGAGCGCCATCAGTAGTGCGGTCGCGCCATCTGCACGCGCTGCAGAGGGGTCGGTCGCCTTGGTCAGCAGCAGTCTGATGATGTCTCCATGATCCTTGTCCGCTGCCAGCATCAATGGCGTGTCGCCGCGCCGGTTGCTGGTGTTCGGATTGGCTCCCGAGGCGAGCAGGAGCTCCACCAGCCGAAGATGCCCGGCGGCCGCGGCGATCGCCAGAGGCGTATCGCCGTCCTCGTTGACCGCGTTGACGTCAGCCTTCGCAGCGATGAGCTGGCGCATCGGATCGAACTGGCCGCGCAGGGCGGCGTCGATGATGGCCGGATGGCCGTTTCGCATGGCGGCCTGCGCATCGAGCGTCGGGGGCGGCCTGCGCGCAGCTTCGCGCGCCGGCTCCCCGGCGCGCGGGCGCGCATTTCGGTTGACCATGTCGGCCAGTAACTGCTCGGCGGGCTGATAGCCGGCCGCCGCCGACTTGCGTAGCCAGTCCCGCGCCCGGTCGGGATCGGCCGGCGTTCCGCGGCCCGCAAGCCACATCGCTGCGACATTATACTGCGCCTTGACGTGTCCCTTCCTTGCGCTTGCCTCCATCCATTTGAACGCCAGCGTGTCGTCTGCTCTGGTGCCGAGACCGGCGCGGTAAAGTGATGCAAGCCGGTACTGCGCCTCCGGATTGCCGGCGTTGGCGGCGCGCTCGAGCAGCTTCAGTGCGTCCTCGGGATGTCCGGCGCGGATCGCGGCATCGGCCGCCTGGCTCGCGGATGCTTCGGAGCTCACGCCGGCCGGCGTTTCGCCGGCCGGGGCGACCGACGGCACGGTCGAGCCGACGAGACAGATCAGGGGGATGATGACGTAAGAGGACTTAAGCCGTGCCATATTTCGTCTCGACCTCGATACCCATGCTCTTCAGGAATGCGGTGGGCAGAATGCCGCCGACGCACACGATGACGGCATCGTTTGGGATCGTGCTCGTGCTGCCATTGGCATCGATCTCGACGTCGTCACCGCCGATCCGTTTGACTGACGAATTGTAGATGACGCGGAGCCGGCCCGATTGGGCGGCTGCTTCCGTCCGTTGACGGTTCTTCAGCTTGGCGCGACCGAACGACTCGCTGCGATGCGACAGCGTCACCGTCGTTCCAGGCTCATCGGCGATGGAGCAAGCGGCTTCCAATGCAGCGTCGCCGCCGCCGACGACGAGCACGTGCTGGCCGCGATACTGCTCGGGGTCGACCAGTCGATAGACGACCTTGGTCTGCTCTTCGCCTGGAGCCTCCAGCTTGCGCGGCGTTCCGCGGCGCCCGATCGCCAGGAGCACGGCATGCGTTCTGTAGCTGCCGCGGTTCGTCCTGACGTCGAAGTCTTCTCCGACTCGCGTGACGGCCTCGACGCGTTCGCCGACGTTCACCTTGAGGCGGGATTTGCGCACAATGCTCATGAAGAAGGCGATCAACTGCTCCTTGCTGAGCTCTCTGAAGTTGAACTTGCCCGCGAGCGGCAGCGTGAAAGGTGCCGTCATCACCAGCTTGCCGCGGGGAAAGTGCGCGACGGTGCCGCCGAGCGAGTCCTGCTCGAGCGTGACGAAGCGCAGCCGATGCTGCAGGCAGGCGAGACTGGCGGAGAGACCGGCCGGACCGCAGCCGACGACCACGACGTCGAGCATATCGGACTTGCCGATGTTCTTGACCTTGCGGACGGAGTCGATCGCCTGGCGTCCCTGCTCGATGGCGTTGCGGACCAGCCCCATCCCGCCGAGCTCTCCGGCGATGAAGATGCCGGGCACGTTGGTCTGGAACGCCTCGTCCACGTTCGGAATGTCGATGCCGCGCGTTTCGGTGCCGAACACCAGCGTGATGGCGTTCACGGGGCACACTGCCTTGCAGGCGCCGTGTCCGATGCAATGCGAAGGCTCGACCAGCGACGCCTTGCCGCCGATCAGGCCGAGAATGTCACCCTCCGGACACGCCCTGACGCATGAGCCACAGCCGATGCACAAGGCAGGATCGATGATGGGATGGAGCGATGCCGGCTCGAGAAGACCAGCGTCCTTGGCGGCCGAGAGCTTCGCGACGCTCTTTATTTCCTTCCGCTTGCGCACGGCCATGTAAGTGGCCCAGACGCCGAGCATTGGCGCGGCGTAGACAATCAGGAGATCGATCGCCATGTCGTCTCTCTCTTTCTTACGAACTAACAGCGGAAGATAGAGAGTCGCCGACCGCGAACTCCGCGTGAAAAGGTCGGATGCGGTGCTAGATGCAAATTCCTCTCAAGAGATGCCGACATAGAAATTCCAGAATGATCTGACGTCTTGGAGACCAGGATTGGATCATTCGTTGAACAGATGCCGTCGGCGGAAATATGGCTCGCACTGATTTCGGACTAATGACGTCGGTGTCGGAAGACGGAGAGGGTTGTTGCAAGTGGTTATCACTAAGTTCTCTCTCGACTGAGATCCGGGGCTCCGCGAACGGGTCTGGCTTCCGCCGATCCGGCATTCGGGATTCACAGGAAACGTCGAGGTCATGAGCAGAGCAGCGGTCGCTCGCGCGAGCGGCAATCCTCTTCGAGGAACCATTCCGGTCGTCATCACGGTCATCGTCCTCGGAGCGATTGCCGTCGGGTGGCTGCAGAAGGAGGAGGAGTATATTACGCCGGGCTCCGGCACCGGATACTGGCTCGGGATCTACGGCAGCGTCGCCATGCTGTCGCTGCTGGCCTATTCGATGCGTAAGCGCTTCAAGTCGCTGCGCGGCATCGGCTCGGTGCCGTTCTGGTTCAGGACCCACATGCTGCTCGGCGTCGTTGGTCCCGTGCTCATCCTATTCCATGCGAATTTCCAACTGGGGGCGCTCAACAGCAACGTGGCATTCTTCACCATGCTGATCGTGGCGATCAGCGGCGTGATCGGCCGTTACATCTATGGCAAGATCCATATGGGCCTCCATGGCGGGAGGGCGCGTGTCAAGGAGCTGCTCGCCGAGGCCGAGGCAATGCGAACGGAGCTCGGTGAGGAGATGCAGGCCGTCTCGTTCGTGTCGCGGGAGCTGGCTGCCTTCAGCAAGGGGCTCGACAACAAGGTGCCGCGAACTGCGCTGGGCAGCCTGCGGACCGGCGCGGTCATCGCAGCGCGGACGAGACGGCTGCGCGCCAATGTGGTTGCGGAAGCGCGCCGGCTCATTCGCGCCGAAGCCAAGCGCGCGCGATGGTCGTGGTCCGAGCGACGGCGTCGCGAGAAGCGAATCGAGGAGGTGGTGCGGCGTTACGCCGCCGCAGTGCGCAAGGCCGCTGAGCTGACGTTCTTCGAACGATTGTTTTCGCTGTGGCATGTGCTTCATCTGCCGCTGTTTTTTCTCATGCTGCTGGCGGGCGTCGTTCATGTCTGGGCCGTCCATCACTATTGACGGAGTTGCGTGATGCGGTGGCGTGTTGCGGTCGTTGTCGCCGTCCTGGCCGGCGTTGCCATGCTATCGGCCGGAGTTCGAGCACAGACGTTGCTGGAAAAGCTGGTCATGCCCGGCCCGCTGGCCGAGAAGCATGCCAAGCTCGAGAGCGAGTGCGGAAAGTGCCACGAAGCCTATACCCGGAAGGCACAGTCGGGCCTCTGCCTCGATTGCCACAAGGAGATTGCCGTCGATCGCAGGCAGCGTGAGCGCCTGCACGGACGCGACCAGGCGGCGCTGAGCCAGGAGTGCAGGCAGTGTCACACCGACCACAAGGGGCGTGGAACCGACATCGTCCAACTCGACAAGGAAACCTTCGACCACGACGTGACGAACTACCGGCTGGTCGATGCGCACAAGACCGTGCCTTGTGCGGGATGTCACGTCGCGAAGGTGAAGTTCCGCAACACGCCCTCGACCTGCTTCGAGTGTCACAAGGCGCTCGATCCGCATCGCGGCCGGCTTGGTGAACGCTGCGAGAACTGCCACACGGCGGTGAAATGGCGCGCGACCAAGGAGTTCGACCACACGAAGACCCGGTTTCCCCTCGTGGGCGCCCACAAGTCGGTCGCTTGTGCGACGTGCCACTCCGGCGAGCAATACAAGGATCTGCAGACGTCGTGCGGCTCATGCCACCGTCTTCAGGACGTCCATGGCGGCCGCTTCGGCGACAAGTGCGAGACGTGTCACGATCAGGAGAAATGGAAGACGGTCCGCTTCAATCACGACAAGACCCGCTTCCCGCTGCGAAATGCGCATGCCAAGGTGAAGTGTGAGAGCTGCCATACGGGTGATCTCTATCGGGACAAACTCGCGACGTCATGCGTGTCCTGTCACCGCAAGCAGGATCCGCATCAGGGCAAGCTCGGCGAACGCTGCGAGACGTGCCACAGCGATGCGGGCTGGCGGAAGAAGCTCACCTTCGATCACGAGATTACGCGTTTTCCGTTGATAGGTCTGCACAAGTCGGTGCCTTGCGAGGAGTGCCACCGGACGCCGACCTACAAGAATACGCCGATGGCCTGCGAAAGCTGCCACAAGGATTTCCACCAGGGGAAGCTTGGAGGGCGGTGCGCCAGCTGTCACAATCCGAATGGGTGGCGGCTTTGGCGTTTCGATCACGCGCGGCAGACACGATTCCCGCTGGTCGGTGTCCACCAGAAGATCACGTGCGAGGCCTGTCACAAGGCCAAGTCGCCGCCGGATCTGAAGTTGCCGATGGATTGCTTCAGCTGTCATCGCAGCTCGGACGTGCATAATGGCACCTTCGGTCAGACGTGCGAGCGCTGCCATGTCGCAACGGGATGGCGCAACGTTCAGATCAGGAACTGATTCGAACGGCTGCGTTGGCCGCACACGGCGTCTGAGATCGTGTCGAGCTGACATCGGCTCGCAGCGGCTATCAGTTCGCATGCAGATCAATGGCTTGCGTGATGAGCTTGCGGGACCATTGCGCGCGCGCGACGTCAGAAACCTTAACCTCCATTCAGCTTGAGTTCAGCTTGGCCCAGTTTTGGGCCAGCTTTGCGCGTCTCTGGAAGCCCTGTCGTAGGCGTAGCGAAGGCTGCGTGATCTGGCCGATGACTCCGTCGTCGCCCGATCGATGCAGCGCTCGATCAAGGGAGCACGGAGCGTTCCGAGTATTCGGTGGCTGGGGAAGACGTGCCGCCGGGCCGTAGGGGAAATCCGCAAGGGTGTCTTGGATTTGTCGGGGCGACCGCCGAGCAGCGGACGCTCAACGGTCTCGGCTGGATTGGGGTCGGCCGGTCTCCGTCGGATGTCCGGCTGGCGATCGAGTCGAGAGTGAAGAGCGGAGTTGGAGTTGAGCAGCTGCTACAGCAAGCTGGGGCTGGTGGCGCGAGCCTCGCACCGTATGGTGCAGTGGCTGCTCGCCTGTATGCTGCTCGCTCTCGTGTTGGCAGGGCATGCTGCCGCGCAGAGCTCATTCGACCATGCCTCGACAGGTTTTCCGCTGACCGGAAGCCATGTCGGGGTGGAGTGCTCGTCCTGTCACGTCGGCGGGCGGTTCAAGGGCACGCAGACGCAGTGCGCCAGTTGCCACAACGGCGCGCAGACGGCGGGCATGTCGGTCAACCACCCGATGTCCACGAGGCGATGTGAGAGCTGCCACCAGACCTCGACATGGAAGGACGTTCGGGCGATTGATCATACCCAGGCGAAGGCGTCATGTACGACCTGCCATAACGGCGTGATGGCACGAGGCAAGTCGAAGAATCACATCACGACGACGGCGCCATGCGATGTGTGCCACGGGTCGACGGCGAGCTTTCGCATCAGAATGAAGATGGACCACGCCGGCATTGTCGCCGGTTGCGCCAACTGCCACAACGGGACGACGGCGCGCGGCAAGTCCAGCAACCATCTCCAGACCAATCTGCCGTGCGAGTCCTGTCACACCAGCACGGCGAGCTTCGGCGGCGCGGCGTTCAAGCACGCGGCGACCGACACCAATTGCGCCACCTGCCACAACGGCAAGACCGCGATGGGCATGACGACGCCGCCGCACATCCCGACCGGGACGCTGCAGTGCTCGAACTGCCACAGCAACACCGCGGCGAGCTTTGCCACCTACACCATGAACCATGCTGCGGTGGCGACGGCGCGCTGCGACAGCTGCCACAACGGCTCCTTCACCGGCCAGGGCACCAAGGGCGCCATGGGCACGGCGTCGTACCCGAACCACGTCGCCACCGGCGGCGCCGACTGCGTCAGCTGCCACGCCAAGGCGGCCTCGGGCGGCTTCACCAGCTGGGGCGGCGCGGCGTTCAAGCACGCGGCGACCGACACCAATTGCGCGACCTGCCACAACGGCAAGACCGCGATGGGCATGACGACGCCGCCGCACATCCCGACCGGGACGCTGCAGTGCTCGAACTGCCACAGCAACACCGCGGCGAGCTTTGCCACCTACACCATGAACCACGCCGCGGTATCGACCGCGCGCTGCGACAGCTGCCACAACGGCAGCTACACCGGCCAGGGCACCAAGGGCGCCATGGGCACCGCGTCGTACCCGAACCACGTCGCCACCGGCGGCGCCGACT
>NZ_JAUEUK010000009.1:0-407305 GCF_032487555.1 Bradyrhizobium sp. SZCCHNRI1029 | reverse complement strand
ATTGCGACAATGCGCTTGCGCGCACTGCGCGTGATACCAGCATCGGGGTATCAGGACGCTGCGACTTCACGTCCGCGTATTGCCGTTCGTCCGCACGCTGGACAAGCATGCTGCGGCAACAGCGCGGCCATCGCATCCCCACCTCGCGTGTCGTGACGATCGCGCGCTACGCCCCTCTGCGGTGAGGCGGGATGCGCAACCAAAGCACGATTTTCGAAAAAACGAAAGAAGAAAATGCAGGCGCGCGATCGGTCGTCAAGAGCGCGTTGAACGAACTGAACAAAATCCAGACCGGCGCGTTGCGCGCGACACGCAAGCGGAGCCTCTGTGTAGATTCCCGGAAGCTCATGGCCCTGCTGATTTGCCCGACGTGCCGGCTCGGCCACACTCGCGGCATCGATGATGCTCAGCGCGGGCGCGCCGCCGCGCCCAGGATGTCCTGGGTGGCGCGCCCGAGCCGCCTGGCGGCATCGGCGAGATCCTTCGCCGCAAAGCCCGAATAGCCCAGGATGAAACCGTCGGGCCCGCGCTGCACGATCCGCGCATCCGACAACAGCCGGCATTCGATGCCGGCGCGGTCGCGGATCAGTTTCGCCGTGCCCTTCGGCGCTGCCGGCGGCAAGGTCGCCAGCAGATGCAGCCCTTGCGACGGCGCGGCCAGTTGCAGGCTGCCTTTGCCGTGCTTGGCGAGCGCCTCGGCGACGACATCGCGCGCCTGGCGGTAGCGCGGGCGCAGCCGCCGCATGTGGGCCGCGAGCACACCGTCGGCCATCAGGTCGGCCAGAGCGTCCTGCATGAAGGCCGGCGGAAACCGGTCCTGCGCCGCGCGCGCTGCGACGACCCGCGCGACCAGCGCCGGCGGCACCACGAGGTAGCCGAGCCGCAGTCCCGCGAACAGCGTCTTGCCGAAGGTGCCGAGATAGATGACGCGCTCGCCGCCGATGCCGGCCAACGCCGTCAGCGGCGGGCCTGCAAAGCGGTACTCGCTGTCGTAGTCGTCCTCGAAGATGTAGGCGTCCGCCCTGCGCGCCCAGTCGAGCAGCGCGATGCGCCGCGCCATGCTCATCGCAACACCGGTCGGAAACTGATGCGATGGCGTCACGTAGGCGGCCTTGGCCGCCATGTACGTCGTCTCGCCCGAGCTCACCACGATGCCTTCATCATCGACCGGCACCGGGACCAGCTTCGCGCCGGTCGTGCTCAACGTGTGGCGCGAGGCGACATAGCCGGGATCCTCGAACCAGACGGGATCGCCCGGCGCAAGCAACGCGTCGATGCACAGCCGCAGGCCGTGCTGGGTGCCGCTCACGATGAGAATGCAGCTTGGGTCGCAGCGGACGCCGCGATTGGCGGCAAGATAGTGCGCGACCTGGCTGCGCAGATGCAGGCTGCCGCGCGGATCGCCATAGCCGAGCTCGTCGGGCGCGGCGCGGGCGATGCGGCGCCGGCTGGCCGCGGCGAGTCGCCGCAAGAGCACGGGATCGACCAGCGTGCAGCCGAGCGCGAACGGCCGGCGCGGCGGAATGCGAACATCCAGCTCGGCGACCGGCGCGGCGACCGGCGCGGCGACCTGCGGTGCGGGCAGCCGTGCCGCGACATAGGTGCCGGCGCCGTGGCGCGCCTCGACCAGGCCGTCCGACAGCAGCGCTTCATAGGCTGCGACGATCGCGTTGCGGCGAACACCGAGCTGCTCGGCGAGCCCGCGCGTCGAAGGCAGACGAAGGCCGGGCGCGAGCAGGCCGTCGACGATGCCGGTGCGCAGCGCGCCGTGCACCTGCCGCGACTGGCTGCGGATGGTGCGGTCGAGCCGGATCGGCAGCGCCAGCACGTCGTCGCGGCGCCGCGAAGTGGTTGTCTGCTTTCGCATCGAAGTGGAACTCCCGGCAACCACTTTGCCATGGCATGACGTCGACGGAAACAGGAGACTGACGATGTCCGAGCAACAGATGCCGAGCTATCCCGTCGACGACACCAACCGGGTCAAGCGGCGGCATCAGCGCGCCCATTACGATCATGCGACCGTCCATGCCCTGCTCGACTCCGCAACGCTGTGCCACGTCTCCTATGTCATCGACGGCCAGCCCTATTGCACGCCGACGCTGTATTGGCGCGAGGCAACGACGCTGTATTGGCACGGCTCGAGCGCCAGCCGCATGTTGCGCAGCCTGTCCGAGGGACAGCCGGCCTGTCTCACCGTCACCCATCTCGACGGCCTGGTGCTGGCGCGCAGCGCCTTCCATCATTCCGCCGACTACCGCTCGGTGATGGCGTTCGGCCATGCCCGGCTGATCGAGGATCAGGCGGAGAAGGAGCGCGCGCTGGTGATGATGGTCGATCGGCTGTTTCCCGGCCGCACTGCGAGTCTGCGCCCGACCACCGAGCAGGAGCTCAAGGCCACGTCGGTCGTGACCATGGAGATCGAAAAGGCATCGGCGAAGATCCGCGCCGCGGGCGTCATCGACGATGAGGAGGACTACGCGCTGCCGATCTATGCCGAGCGCATTCCGGTGCACACCCTGATCGGGCCGCCGGAGCCCGATGGCCGATTGCCGCCGGGCGTCACCCGTCCCGCGACGCTGTCAGGTTTCAGCGCCGGGCGGCGGCTCGATGAGGCGCTGACGGAGGCGTATGCGACGAGCTATCCGGCGGGGTAATGCGCGTAGCTACCAAGCGATCCAGAGTGCCTTGCGCAGCCCTGGATCGCCTCGTCGCTACACTCCTCGCAATGACAATCAGAGCAGGCGTAGCGCCACACACTCTCCGTCATCGCCCGGCTCGACCGGGCGATCCCGTACGCCGAGACGGCTGTGATGGCATCGAAGGCAGCGGCGGACTGGATACCCCGCTTTGGCGGGGTATGACGATGGAAGCGCAAACGCGCTGGCTCCCCGGCCGTCATCGCGAGCGCCAGCGAAGCGATCCAGGGCCGCATGAAAGGTCTGATCGCTTCGCGCGCAATGACGACGGAACGAAGCCTGCCTACCGCTCGATCATCCTGTTCCAGCGCGTATTCCATTCCGGGCGCCTGGCGTTGATGACGTCCCAGTCGAGCGTGATCGCGCTCTTCATGTAGCCGTGGAAGGTCGCGAGCTTCTGCTCGGCCGCCGGCGTCGTGGCTTTCGCGGTGGTGTTGGACGGCACGATGTTGCCGGCGGCCAGCGCCTTGGCCTGCGCTTCCGGCGACAGCAGATAGGCGGCGAGCTTCTGCGCCAGCTCGGATTCGGAGTTGTTGGCGATGACGCATTCGGCGACCATCAGCACGACCGAGCCTTCCTTCGGCTGCGCATACTCGACCGGGATGCCCTTCTCCTTCAAGGTCGACACCGCGGTCGGCGTCAGCGGGAAGATCGCGGCCTCGCCGGTCTGCACCATCTCGGAGATCTTGGCCGAGTTCGGAATGTATTCGAGCACGTTCTTGCCGATCGTGTCGGGAAACGCCTTGAAGCCCGGCTCGACATTGGCCTCGCTGCCGCCGTTGATACGGTTGATCATCAGGAAGGCGTGCAGGCCGAAGGTCGAGACCGAGGCCGACTGGAACACGACCTTGTCCTTGAACTTGGGATCGGCGAGATCGAGCCAGGAGGTCGGCGCCGCCCAGCCCTTCTCGTCGAACAGCTTCTTGTTGTAGGCAAGGCCGGTCATGCCGATGTCGATGCCGGCGGCGATGTCGTCCTGGAGTCGCGCGAACGGCTCGAGCTGGCCGAGCGCCTCGCTCGGCTTCAGCTTCTCGCACAGACCAAGGCCGGCGGCGCGGATCATCACGCCGTCGTCGAGAAACATCACGTGCATCTGCGGCTTGTCCTTCGCCGCGATCGCCTTGGCGAGGATATCCGACGAGGTGCCGGGCACGACGACGATCTTGACGTCGTTGGCCTTCTCGAAGTCCGGAAACACCGCCTGCGTATAGGTGCGCTCGAAATTGCCGCCGTTCATGCCGACATAGAGCGTCCTGGTTTCGGCGTGCGCGGAGGCGGTGGCGAGCATCAGCGCGAGGGCTGAGCCGAGCGCGGCGCGAGCATCGATCATGGCGAGGTCTCCTTCGATCCTGTCGTCATTGCTGCTTGAGAGGCATCGCCCGGCTGCGATGCGGGTGAGAAACGAGTGATGGCGAAGGCCGCGATCGGCGTCGAGGTCTCGCCGTCGCGCACCAGCTCGGCCAGCACCTCGCCGACCCCCGGCGCGATCTGGAAGCCGGCGCCAGAGAAGCCGAAGGCGTGAATCAGTCCCGGCGTCGTCGCGCTCGGCCCGATCACCGGATTGCGGTCGGGCATCGTCGCCTCGGTGCCGCTCCAGAACCGGATCGCCTGGGCATGGCGCAGCGGGCCGAACAGCTCGCTGGCGCGCTGCATGATGGCAAGCATGCCGTCGCTGCGCGGGCGCGAATAGTCGGGATCGGCGAGCGGCGCGGCGCGCTCGCCGCCGACGACGACGTTGCCGCGCGTAACCTGCCGCGCGTAGATGCCGCCGCCCTCGATGCCGATGTTGACGCCGAGAAATAGATCGAGCGGCTCGGTCACGATCATCGACGGATAGGTGCGCTCCAGCGGCACGGGCTCGTCGAACGCGCGCGCCAAGCCGTCGGCCCAGGCGCCGGCGCTGTTGATCACGGTACGCGTCCTGATGGCGACGTCACCGGCTTCCAGGGCAAAACCCTCGAACGTCCTGGTGGCGCCCGTAACCTCCGTGTTCTCCAGCACCTCGGCGCCGGCGCGACGCGCCGCTGCGGCGAAGGCGGTGGCGACCAGCCGGGGATTGGCGTGGCCGTCGCCGGGACAGAACGAACCGCCCACGACGCCGCCCGCGATGCCGAAGCGCTCGTGCAGTTGATTGTGGCCGATCAGCTCGAGAGCGAGCCCGAACGGCGCGACCTCGGCGGCGTAGCGCTCCAGGCTCGCCATGTCCGCAGGCGTCCGCGCGAGCTTGAGATGGCCGGAGCGCAGGAACTCGCCGTCGATGCCGATGAGCTGCGCGAGCCGCGGCCAGATCGCATGCGCCCGCTGCGACAGCGGCAGTTGCTCGGGCGGGCGGCCCTGGCGGCGCACGCCGCCATAGTTCACGCCGCTCGCCTGCGCGCCGCAGAAGCCCTTGTCGAGCAGCGTGACGGAGAAGCCCATGCCGCGCAGCGCCAGCGCGGCGGAGCTGCCGACCAGCCCGCCGCCGACGATCGCGACATCGCAGTCAATGCGCCGGGTCATGCCGCCTCTCGTCGATGGAACGGCTGGTAGCCACCGGGATCGGCTTGATCGGCGCCTGCGCGCGCAGCCGGCCGACAGCGCCGATGTCGCGGCGCGTCTGCGCAGCCAAGAGCTCCGCGGCGACCGCGCCGCACATGCGGCCCTGGCAGCGGCCCATGCCGATGCGCGTCACCGCCTTCAGGCGATTGATCTCGGTGAGCGAGAAATCGCTGATCGCGCGCCGCGCCTCGCCGGCATCGATCTCCTCGCAGCGGCACAGCAGCGTGTCATCGGCGATGTCGCCCGCCCAATGCGATGGATAGGGAAAGGCGGCTTCGAGCCCATCGCGCAGGCGATCGATCCGCGCCAGCGCATGTTCGAGGGTGGCGGCGCGCACCGAATCATGCGGCAGGCCGCGATCCTCCAACAATGCCAGCGCGGCCCGCTCGCCGGCGGCTTCCGCGGCATCGGCGCCGGCGATGCGGGCGCCGTCGCCGGCGAGGTACACGCCCGCGATGCTGCTGCGGCCACCGGCGTCGCGAACCGGACGATGCGCGCGGTCGCGCGCATCGAAGCCAAAAGCGCAGCCGGCGAGATCAGCAGCCTGAGTCTCCGAGCGCAGACCGAGACCGTAGCCAACGCCGTCGCAGGCGATCGCGTGTTCGCGCCCGCCGGCCCGATAGACGATGCGCGCCACCCTGCTCTCGCCCTCGATCCGGAGCCGGGAGACGCCGAACCGCACGCGCGTGCCGCGCAGCGTCAACTCCAGCGCCATGCGCACCCCACGCAGCACGATGCCCGGCGCGAGCGGCAACGCGCGCAGCAGATTGAGCTTCGCAGACAAGGGCGCCGCGTCGAGCACGGCGGCAACGTCGACGCCGGCCTTCATGTATTGCCAGGCGACCAGATAGAGCAGCGGGCCGGAGCCGGCGAACACCACGCGCCGGCCGATCGCGCAGCCCTGCGCCTTCAGCGCGATTTGCGCGCCGCCGAGGGTGAATACGCCGGGCAAGGTCCAGCCGGGGATCGGCAGCACGCGATCGGTCGCGCCGGCCGCGAGGATGAGTCCATCATAATTGATGCGATGGCTGATGCCGTCGCGGAGAATGGCGGCCGCGCCGTCGCGCAGATTCCACAGCAGCGTGTTCGACTGATAGTCGATTGCGGTGCCGAGCGCCGCAAAGTCGTGATGCAGCCGCGCGGCCTTCGAAGCCTCCGAGCCGTAGCGCGCCGTGGCATCGCGGCCGTCGGGACTCAGCGGCTGGCGATAGATCTGGCCGCCGCAGGCGTGGCCTTCATCGACCACGATCGGCCGCAGGCCGGCCGCGACCAATGTCATCGCGGCGCGGATGCCGGCCGGGCCGGCGCCGACGATCAGGGGCGATGCGCGCTCAGCCATGGCCGCGCCCTCGTCGTGTGATGATGTCCATGCCTTCGGTAAGCGGCGTCGTGCAGGCGCGCAGCTGCTCACCGCTCGCGAGCTGCACCCGGCAGTCCTGGCACGCGCCCATCTGGCAGAAGCCGGCCCGTGGCGCGGCGGAAAACTCGCTGTAGCGAAGCCGGTCGACCTGGCAGAGCATGGCCGTCAGCACGGTGTCGCCGGCGCGGCCGTCGCAGGGCACGCCATCGATCGTGAAGGAGATGACGGCGCTGTCGTTGCGGACGAGGCGATGCAGCAACGGCATGGTATCAGCCTTGGCCCACGAGGATCTTGTCGAGGCCGAAGATGCGGTCGAGCAGCAGCATCGCCGCCGCCGTCACCGCGATCATCAGCGCCGATACGGCGGCCATCATCGGATCAATCGATTCGGTCGCGTACATGTACATGCGCACCGGCAGGGTGATCGTGGCGGGCGAGGTGATGAAGATCGACATCGTGAGCTCGTCGAAGGAGTTGATGAAGGCAAGCAGCCAGCCGCCGGTGATGCCGGGCAAAATCATCGGCACGGTGATGCGGCGGAACACGATCCAGCCGGAAGCGCCCAGGGTCACCGCCGCCTGCTCGGCGCTGAGGTCGAGGCCGGACAGGGCGGCCAGAACCAAGCGGAGCACATAAGGCGTGACGACGACAATGTGACCTGCGGTCAGCCACAGCAGGCTGCCGGTGGCGCCGAGCAGCGCGAACAGCCGCAGCAGCGCAACGCCGAGCACGAGATGCGGGATCATCAGGGGCGACAGGAACAGCGCGTTCAGCGCCGCGCGGCCGCGGAAGTCGTAGCGATCGAGCGCGAGGCCGGCGGCGACCGCGAGCACGACCGCAATCGTCGCGGCTGTTGCCGCAACCCACAGGCTGTTGAGGAAGGAGGCGACGAAATCCGGATGCGCGAACACGGCCGTGAACCAGCGCAGCGAGACCTGCGTGGTCGGCAATGTCAACGTGTTGGCCGGCGTGAACGCGACGAGGCAGATCACGATGAGCGGCGCCAGCACGAAGCCAGTGACGAGCGCATGAAAGACCAGGGCGATCGGACCGTTGTGGCGCATGCCGCTCACCCCAACATCCGCCTGGCGCGCGCCTCGACGACGCGCTGATAGGCCAGCATGATGACGAGATTGATCACCAGCACGAGAATCGCGATGGCGGCCCCCAGCGGCCAGTTCAGCTCGTGCATGTATTCGTCATAGACCAGCGTCGCCGCCATCTTCAGCCGCCGGCCGCCGAGCAGCGCGGGGATCGCGAAGGCCGAGGCCGAAAGTCCGAACACCACCAGGCTGCCCGACAGCAGCCCCATCGTCACCTGCGGCAGCACTACGCGGCGCAGCGCCGTGAAGCGCGAGGCGCCGAGCGTCCAGGCGGCGGCCTCGACCATCGGATCGAGCTTCTGCAGCGAGGTCCAGACCGGGATGACCATGAACGGCAGCATCACATGGACGAGCGCGATGACGATGGCCGTCTCGGTGTAGAGGATCCTGACCGTGCCGAGCCCGAGCGCACGGGAGGCCTCGTTGACGAGGCCCGTGGGGCCGAGCAGCATGCTCCAGCCAAAGGCGCGCACCACGACCGAAACCAGCAGCGGGCCGATGATCGCGAGCAGGAACGCCGAGCGCCAGGGCTCGCGCATGCGCGCCAGGATGTAGGCCTCGGGCGCGCCGATCACGGCGCAGATCAGCGTGGTCAGCGCGGCGAGCCGCAGCGTGCGCCAGAAGATATTGAGAAAGTAGCTGTCGGAGAGGATGCCGATGTAGTGCGCCAGCGTGGTCTCGTCCTTGACGCCGGTCGCGGCGTCATAGACGTGGAACGACAGCGCCAGGGTGAGCACGAGCGGCACGGCCACCAATGCGGTGAACAGCAGCGCGCCCGGCGCCGCCAGCAGCCATGGTGTCGTCGCGCGCGTGCCGCTCATGCCGACTGCGCTCCGTCGGGCTTCGACGCGCGTGCGCTGGCGCTGCTCCAGGCGAGACCGACCTGATCGCCCTCGCACGCCGGCTCCTCGCCCGCATTGGGCAGGGCGACGCCGATCAATCCGGCGGGCGTCTCCACGGTGAAGAACCAGCTGCTGCCGAGGAAGAAGCGCGCTTTGATGCGGCCATCGAGCACGCCGGCGCCGGGAGCTGTCAGGCCGATCTTCTCCGGCCGGATCGCGAGCACGGCGGCCGTGCCGTCGGTGAGGTCAGCCCCCTCGCACGGCAGCAGGCGCCCGCCGATCTCGACGCCCCCGTTGCGCCGCACGCCGGACAGCCGGTTCATCTTGCCGACGAAGGAGGAGATGAACGGCGTCACCGGATTTTCGTAGAGCCGATAGGGCGCGTCGATCTGCATGATGCGGCCCTGCTCCATCACCACCACGCGATCGCTCATCGACAGCGCCTCGCTCTGGTCGTGCGTCACCATGATCGTGGTGGTGCCGACGCGCTGCTGGATGCCGCGCAGCTCGAACTGCATCTCCTCGCGCAGCTTGGCGTCGAGATTGGACAAGGGCTCGTCGAGCAGCAGCACCGGCGGATCGATCACGAGCGCGCGCGCCACCGCGACGCGCTGACGCTGCCCGCCGGAGAGCTGGCGTGGATAGCGGTCGGCGAGCGCGGCGAGTTGCACCAGCGCCAGCGCCTGTTTGACGCGCGCCTCGCGCTCGGCCCTGATCACCTTGCGCATTTCGAGTCCGAAGGCGACGTTCTGCGCCACCGTCATGTGCGGAAACAGCGCGTAGCTCTGGAAGACGATGCCGAGGCTGCGGCGATCGGGCTTCTCGTGGGTGATGTCGCGACCGTCGAGCGTGATGCGCCCCGACGTCGGCTCGACCAGGCCGGCGATCATCTGCAGCGTCGTGGTCTTGCCGCAGCCGGAGGGGCCGAGCAGCGAGATGAACTCGCCCTTGGCGACGCTGAGTTTGACGTCGCTGACCGCAGCGACATCGCCGTAGAGCTTCGTCAAACCGTCCAGCGTCAGGAAACCCATGCGTCCTCGCGCGGGAGGCTTCCTGTCATCGCCAGGGATTGCCGCCCTGGGGCTCTTTCATGCCGGCAGGCAACGCAGACGGTCAATCATGTATTCCGATATCCTGAATTTATCTGTCTGGAATTCTGATATATGAAATCTATGCGACGAATTTGACTCCAACATTCACCAGATCAGATGACGACAGCCGACACCGATTCGTCCTCCAGCCTTCGCCGGGCCCTGAAGCTGCTGCGCATCCTCGCCGAGGGCGACCCCGACGGGCTGCGGCTGAAGGACATCGCGGAGACCGCGGGCTGCAGCCAGCCGACCGCGCATCGCATGCTGCAGGACCTCGCCGCCGAGGGTTTCGCCGAACAGGCGGCCGGCAAGCGCTATCGCCTGGCGCTCGACTTCTACGTGCTCGCCGCACGCGCCGGCCAAGCCAGCGGCCTGCGCGAGGCGGCGCGGCCGGCGCTGCTGCGGCTGTCGGCGACCTTGAGCGACACGATCTTCCTGCTGGTGCGCAACGGCTTCGATGCGGTCTGCCTCGACCGCGTCGAAGGACCGTTTCCGATCCGCTCCTTCACCGGCGACATCGGCGGCAAGGTGCCGCTCGGGCTTGGCCAGGGCAGCCTCGCGATTCTCGCCAACCTGCCCGAGGACGAGCAGGAGGCCGTGATCCGCTTCAACATCCCGCGCCTGCTCGATCGCGGCTTCCTCGACGAGGCCTCGCTGCGCAGTGCGCTGGCGCAGGCGCGCGCGCAAGGCTGGGTCAACACCAGCACCGGCCTCATTCCCGGCATGGCCGGCGTCGGCGTGCCCGTGCTCGACGCGCAGGGCCGCGCGGTGGCGGCGCTCAGCGTGGGCACGCTGGCGGAGCGGCTGAACGCGGACCGGCTGCCGCATGTGGTGAAGATCCTGCAGGGCGAGGCGCAGGTGCTGGCCGGCAAGCTCAACCCGTTCGACGTGGCTTTGCGCTATCCATCACGGAGCTTGAGCACGATCGGGGGAAGCTGATTCTTCTCTATCGCAACCACCGTCATTCCGGGGCAAGGCCGCAGGTCTTGAACCCGGAATCCCGAAGTTGTCTTGCGTTCGTTTCCAACAATCTCGAGATTCCGGGTTCAATCGCGCACACGCCGTCGCGTGTGCACGATTGCCCCGGAATGACGCCAAGTCCTTTCGCACGGTCCAACCGAGACAACCGCCTAGGTCACCCACTCCGCGCGGATGCCGCCCCTCGCTGCTCCGCGCTCGGGCTCTCGCCAGGAGAACGTGAACAACCCCATCGGCTCGACCTGTTCGAGCTCATCGCGGGCAATGTCGCGCGCGATCACGACGATGAAGGGCGCCGGCGGTTTCTCGGCCGTCAATTGCCGCGGCGGCGAGAACACCGTGCCGACGCTTTCGACCAGCAGCGGCCGCGGCGCCTCGTGGATCTTCACCAAGCCCTTGATCCGCAGCAGGCGCTCGCCGAGCCGACCCGCGACGTTGTCCAGCCAACTGGCGAGATCGGCATAGCCGATCTCATGGCGCGGCCGGACCAGGCAGAGCGCGAGGCGCGGATGCGCGGCGGCGAGATCAGGCGCGACGTCGCGCAGCGGCGGGGACGCCGTAAGCGGCGCAAAGGCCGCCGACACCACAGCGGCGCGATCCGCGTTGGCGACGGCCTTCGCGACTGGATTGAGCTGCGCGATCACCACCGGCGCATCGGTCAGCCCCTCCGGCGCAAGATCCGCCTTGGTTGCAATGATCCGATGTGCCGCGGCCCATTGGGCCGCGGCCTCCTCGAACGTCGCGACGTCCAGGCCGCGCGTGAGATCGTAGGTCGCGACGACGGCGACGCGCATGCGGTGCTCGGCCAAGGTCGCGAGCTGGCGCAGCACCGGTCCTGGCATCGACAGGCCCGAGGTCTCCAGGATGATCCGGCGCAACGGCGGCAGGCCGGCGGGCCGCGGCGCCATGATCAGGCGGTCGATGGTGAAGGCGAGATCGCTGCCGACCTGGCAGCAGACGCAGCCGTTCGACAGCATCGCCAGCGGCACGTCATCGCCGCTCTCGCGCAGCAGCACGCCATCGAGCCCGACCTCGCCGGCCTCGTTGACGATCACGGCCGTGTCGGACGCCGTCTCCGCGCTCAGCACATCGCGCAGCAGCGACGTCTTGCCCGAGCCGAGAAAGCCGGTGAGGACGAAGAAGTCGATGATGCCGACGCTCATGGCGCCGCGGCGTCCTTGTCTTTATCCTTGGCGGCGTATTTCTCCGGCACGTCGCTCTCCCAGCTCGCCTTGACGAGCTCGCGCACGTCGGCCAGCAGCTCCTCCGTGTCGTAGATGATGCCGTCCTTGATCGTGTATTTGAGGCCGCGGTGCCACTCGACCGCGTTGGTCGTGTCGTTGAAGCGCATCGCGCCGGTGCCATAGAGCAGCTTGAAATCGGTCAGCGGATTGTGGTCGTGCACCAGCATGTCGGCGCGCATGCCGATGTCGATGGTGCCGATCTCGTCCTGCAGCCCGCACAGCGCGGCGCCCTGCGAGGTCGCCGAGCGGATCACCTCCAGCGGATGGAAGCCCGCCTCCTGCAGCAGCTCCAGCTCACGGACATAGCCGAAGCCGAAGATCTGGTAGATGAAGCCGGAATCCGAGCCGGTGCAGACCCGGCCGCCGCGGTTCTTGTACTCGTTGATGAACGCCATCCAGCGCCGGTAGTTCTCCTTCCACTCGATCTCGTTCTGGGTCGACCAGCGATACCAGTACGAGCCGTGGCCGCCGCGCTGCGGCGTGAAGTAGTCCCACATCGACTTCCAGGTGTACTCCTTGTGCCAATAGGCCTGGCGCGCCCGCATCAGGTCGCGGTTGGCGTCGTAGATCGTGAAGGTCGGCACGAAGGTGAAACCGATCTCCAGGAACTGCTCCAGCACCTCGTTCCACTTGGCCGAGCCGGGCTCGGCGCCCTGCCTGAACATCTGCCCCGAGACCGAGAAGCGGAAATATTCATCGGTGTAGTTGTAGTCGAGCGGGAAGTTCTGGATCACGCGGTCTTCGAACAGCGCCTCCGGCAGGCCGTAATAATGCTCCGCGCTCGTCAGGCCCCACTTCGCCGTGGTCAGCGCATTCATGCGCGACACCGCCATCTGGGCGTGATGGCAGCCGGTGCGCAGGCCGATCTGTTTGCACTCGTCGAGCGCGGCTTCCATGATCGCGGGCGGCGCGCCGAAGAACTTGATGCCGTCGGCGCCGCGCTCCTTGACCTGACGCAGCCAGGTGCGCCCCTGCTCCGGCGTGTAGATCGTCTTGACCATGTCGTTGACGGCCGGGAAATAGGCATAGGCGAGCAGCCGCGGCGCGGCGATCGTGTTGTTCTCGGCGCGCTCTTTCTGGTCGAGCATCCAGGACAGCCCGTTCATCGAGCCCATCTCGCGCACCGTGGTGACGCCATGCGCCAGCCAGAGCTTGTAGACGTAGTCGACCGGCGGCACCCAGCCATTGGCGGAGTGATAGGCAACGCCGGCATGGGCGTGGCAGTCGACGAAGCCCGGCGTCACCCATTTTCCGCGACAGTCGATCTCGTGATCGGCCGGTTCGCCAGCGTTGCCGGCATAGCCATAGCCGACGATCTTCTTGATGCTGACGATGCGGCCGTTCTCGACGATGATGTCGACCGGCCCGATCGGCGGCGCCCCGGTGCCGTCGATGACAGTGGCGCTGCGCAGCGCCAGCCGCTTGAACGGCCCGATCCCGCGATCCCGCGTCGTCGCCTTCGGCACGATCGGCGCCGCGCCCTTGTTCCGGATGAAGGCGAGCTCATCGCCAGGGAGCATCTGTTCCGTCACGACGGCGTGTCCTCCATTTGAGACCGTAGGGTGGGCAAAGCGCAGCGTGCCCACCATGCGTCTGCTTTCTTCCAAGATGGTGGGCACAGCGCTGCGCGCCTTTGCCCACCCTACGCATCGTCTTCCCGTCATTGCGAGCGGAGCAAAGCAATCCAGGGCCAGGAAGCAAGTCTGGATTGCTTCGTCGCTGCGCTTCTCGCAATGACGGCGTCTACCGTCACCCCGCCCTGTACTTCCGCGCGAACGCCACGCTGCCGAACACCGTGAAGGCCATGGTCACCGCCAGCAGCATGAAGGCGAGGGCGGCGCCCATCGGCCAGTTGTTGCCGCGCACGAACTGGTCGTACACGGCAGGCGCCATCATCTTGAATCGCGGGCCGCCGAGAAGCACCGCCGTTGCATAGGTGTTCATGCACAAAACGAACACCAGGATCGAGCCGGCGGCGACGCCGGGACCCGACAGCGGCAGGATCACCCGCCAGAACACGCGCGCGCCTGAGGCGCCGAGATTGGCGGCGGCATATTCGAGGTCGCGGGGGATGCTCTCGATGACCGCGGACAGCGTCAGGATCATGTAGGGCAGCACGACGGCGATGATGCCGATGATGACCGCCTTGGTCGTGTACATGATCTCCAGCGGCGTGGAGATCAGGCCGAGCTTCATCAGAACCGTGTTGACGAGCCCGTCGCGCGCGAACAGCGCCATCCAGCCGGCCGAGCGCACGACATTGCCGACCAGCAGCGGAAACAGGGTCGCGATGACGACCAGGCTCTTCCAGCGGCTCTCCATGCGGCCGAGCCAATAGGCCGCCGGAAAGGCGAGAATCAGCGTGAGCAAAGTACACAGCAGCGCGATGCCCAGCGTGGCCAGGATGATCTGCTGGTAGTACGGATCGGTCGCGGCCTTGACGTAGTTGTCCGGCGACAGCGCCTGCACCATCAGCTGGGTCGGGCTGAACTGGTTGAGCGAGATCCGGAACATCAGGATCATCGGCCCGACCAGCAGCGCCAGGACCAGCAGACAGGCAGGAACGACCAGCAGCGCCATCGCGCGAGCTCCGATTGCAGATAAGCGGCGCATCGGCCGCGTGCTCCTGCGGCCGGTGCCGCAGGAGCGAGGTTTTGAGGCTCAGGCCTTGAACTCCTTGTTCCAGAAGTCGAGCGTGCGCTGCGCACGCCCGGCGGCGTAGGCATAATCCGGCTTCAGCAGCCGCGCGCGCTCGGCCTCGGTCAGGCTGACCTGCTTGGCGAGATCCTCCGGCAGCGGCGCATCGGTGACCGTCGGGACATAGCCCATCTTGTCGGCGAAGCCGCCTTGCGCCTTGGCGTCCAGCATCGCGTCGAGATAGGCGAAACCGCCGGCCTTGTTCTTGGCGTTCTTCGGCACCGCGGCCTGGAACACGATCGCCGGCGTGCCTTCCTTCGGCACGACATGGGCGAGCGGAATGCCGGACTTCTTCCACATGAAGCCGCGGGCAAGCCACATCGTGGTGATCCAGACCTCCTCCGACTTCAGCGCCGCCGCCAGCGCCTCGTTCGAAGGATAGATCTTCACGTCGAGCGAGCGCCATTCCATCAGCTTCTTCTCGGCCGGATCGAGATTGCTGACGCCGCCGCCGCCGGCGAGCGCCGCGGCCAGCGTGTTGTTGGGATAGAGGATGTCGGCGAGACCGATGCGGCCGCGCCATTTCGGATCCCACAGATCGGCGAAGGATTGCGGCGGCGTCTTCACCTGGTTGGTATTGTAGAGGATCACCTGCGCCGAATAGATGTGCGGGATCGCGATGTCGCTCTTGAGCTCCGGGAACACCTTGTCGAGCCGCTTCACCTGGGCTGCATCGACCTTTTCGAACACGTCCGACTGCGACACGATGTAGGTATCGTTGTCGGACAGGCACGACACGTCCATCGAGCCGCGGCGACTCTGCCGCTCGGCCAGCAGCTTGGTCTTGCGCGGATCGGCGTTGGCGACGTCCTGCACGATCTCGAACCCCTTCGGCGTCATGATCGGCTTATCGATGATGTCGGAGAGCAACTGACCGTAGTCGCCGCCCCAGGTGCCGACCACGACCTGTCCGCCTTCGGCGCGGGCAGTGGGCATGCCGGAGGCCAGCGCGGCGACGCCGGCGCTGGCGGAGAGAAAATGTCGTCGCGAAATCATGGGAGAACCTCTCGCTGTGGATGGATGCGTTACGAAGATGTCTGCGGCACGAGACGCGGGACCTTGCGGTCCCACTGCAGGGACACGGGATCGTTCGGTTTGAGTGTTGCCAGCGGCTCGCTCGCGTCGGGCGTTGGCCTGACGGCCACCAGCGTCTCGTCGCCGATCGCCACCACATATTCGCTCTGCGCGCCCATATAGGTGATCGCCAGCACGCGGCCGCGCACCTCGCCGGACTCGCCGGCCACCACTGCAATGCGTTCAGGCCGCAGCGCGAAGGCATCGGCATCACCGCGCTCGCCGCTGGCGACATCGACCGGCAGCAGCAGGCCAGCGCTGGTACGGAAGTTATTGGCGTCCGCACGCCGGCCGGCCAGGATGTTGCAACGGCCGACGAAGTCGGCGACGAAGGCATCCCTGGGCGAATCATACAGCTCCTGCGGTGTGCCGATCTGGCGGACGCGGCCGCCCTCCATGACCACGAGGCGGTCGGCCATCGTCAGCGCCTCCTCGCGGTCGTGCGTCACCATCAAGGTGGTCAGGCCGAGCCGCTGCTGCAGCGCGCGGATCTCGAGCCGCACCTCGGCGCGCAGCTTGGCATCGAGGTTGGACAACGGCTCGTCGAGCAGGAAGATGCGCGGATTGATCACCAGCGCCCGTGCCAGCGCGACGCGCTGCTGCTGGCCGCCCGACAATTGCCGCGGCAGCCGGTCGGCGAGATGCGACAGCCGCACCAGCCTGAGCGCCTCCTCGATCTTCGTCTTGCGCTCGGCCGCACTGATGCCGCGCATCTCCAGGCCAAAGCCGACATTGTCGGCCGCGCTCATGTGCGGAAACAGCGCGTAGGACTGGAACACCATGCCGGTCGCACGCTTGTAGGCCGGCAGATGCGTAACGTCCTCGCGGTCGAACAGCACGCGGCCACTGGTCGGCGGCAGGAAGCCGGCGACCATGCGCAAGGTCGTCGTCTTGCCGCAGCCGGAGGGTCCGAGCAGCGCGACCAGCTCGCCCTCGCCGACGGCGAGATCGAGCCCCTCCACGCCGATCGACGTGCCGAAGCGCTTGGTCAGCTTCTCCAGGGTGAGCTGCGCCATCACACCACCCGCGACAGCTTGACGAAGCGGTCGGTCGCCACCATCAGAATGCCAACCAGCGCGATCTGCACAGTGGCGACCGCGGCGAGCGTCGGATCGATGCGGAATTCGAGGTAGTTCAGCATCGCAACCGGCAAGGTGATCCGGCCGGGACCGACCAGCAGCATCGACAGATCGAGATTCTCGAAGCTCTGGATGAACGAGAACATCGCCGCCGCGACGATGCCGGAGCGCATCATCGGCAGGGTGATACGGCGGAACACCGTGAACGGGCTGGCGCCGAGATTGGCGGCGGCCTCCTCGGCGGCACGGTCGAGCCCCTGCAGGCTGGCGACCACGAGCCGCACCGTCCACGGAATCGCCAGCAGCGTATGCGCGGCGACGAGGCCTTCCGTGGTTGCCTTGATGTCGCGGTCGAGCAGGTCCTCGGCGAGCACATAGAACATGTAGAGGCCGGAGCCGGCGACGACGCCGGGCACGGCCAGCGGCGCCAGCAGGAACGACGACAGCGCCTGGCGGCCACGGAACTCGCCCCGCACGATGGCAAGCGCCGCCGCAGTGCCAATGGGCACGCCGATCGCGGTCGCGAGCAGCGCGACCTGGAAGCTGGTCACGAGGCCACGCAGAAATTCCGGCTTGCTCAGCGCGTTCGCGTACCATTTCAGCGACAGGCCCGGCGGCGGAAAGCTCACGATCTCCTGCGCGAAGAAGCTGGTCACGACGATCATGACGACGGGCGCGAAGATGATTGCGTAGGCGACGACGATCAGTGTCCGCACTGCGAATTGGCCGAGTGATATTTGTCCCGTAAAACGGAACAGCATTGCAGACACCTCAACAAACAGATCAGCGACTTGTGCAGCGGCATCGTAGTCGGCAGCTCCGCTGCCGCCAAGCCTGTGCCACGAGTTATCGCAATGCACATTCGCATGGGCGCAGCGACGCGGCGATCCTGACGCGTGATGCGGCGGCAGCGCCATCTTGGCGCTAGCCCCGTGCGCACGTGAAACCGTCGCCGGCGCGCTCGATTTCCGACTTTCGGAATCTTCGAGGACCGAGCAGGCGGACTTGACGCCTGCGCGACGGTCCGTCGCAACGGCGCGGATTTGAGCAATGCGTGCTCAATTCTTGCACCGGCACGATCCAATATTTTGTGCGCCCACGGACAAGCCATCCGCGCAGGCCCGCACCTAAGCTTGCCTTCGAGCTTGGACCGGGGCGACGGCACCAATGCACCGCCGGACCAGCGCGACATCATCGTTCGAAGGAGCTGGCAACATGCAGACGAGGCTATTCACTGGAGCGCGGCGGGCGTGGCTTGCCGCGCTCGGCGCCATCATCGCGGCGGGACTTCTCGCCCCCATCGACGCGCAGGCGGCGACGCCCGCGGGCTGCGCGGCGCTGAAGGAGAAATATCCGGACTGGAAGGGCAAGACGCTGGTCAACGCGATCAATCCGCACACGCCGGGCTATGAGTCGATCGACCCGAAAGACCCGAGCAAATATGTCGGCTTCGACATCGATCTCGGCGAGGCCATCGGCGACTGTCTCGGCTTCAAGCTGACCTACAAGCCGGTGACCTTCGCCGCGCTGCTGACGACCTTGGCGAGCGGCCAGGCCGACATCGTCATCTCCGACATCTACGCCACCAAGGAGCGCGCCAAGGCCGCCGACTTCATCACCTACTCCAAGGTGTTCGACGGCGTGCTGGTCGCCAAGGGCAACCCGAAGGGCATCAACGGCATCAACCTGTCGATGTGCGGCGCGGCCGCGGCCGAGAACACCGGCTACGTCGAGGTGCCGCTGATCCAGGATCTCGCGCCGAAATGCAAGGAAGCCGGAAAGCCTGAGCCGACGATCCAGCTCTACGACAACAACGCCAACTGTATCCAAGCCATCCTGGCCGGGCGCGCCGACACCTATGTCAACGACGTCAACACGGTCGACCAGGCGGTGAAGGCCTATCCGGACAAGCTCGAAAAGGCGATCGCGGTCACCATCCCCTATTCGGTCGGCATCGCCGTTCCCAAGGACAAGCCGAAGTTCCGCGACGCCGTCATGGCCGCGCTGATCGAGGTGCAGAAGGAAGGCATCCATCAGGAGCTGCTGAAGAAGTGGCAGCTCGATCCGGCGAACTTCAAGGAGCCGGATATTCTCACGGCGGACTAATGCCTCGTAATCGTCTCAAGGCGGAACCGCGGCCGCGCGCGCGCTGCGCTCCCCTCCCCCCGCGCGAAGCGGAGCTTCGCTAGGCGGGGAGGGGTCGGGGTGGGGTCCACACGATGACTCTTTGCTGGGTACCCCCCTCCCCACCCCTGCCCCACAAGGGGGGAGGGAGCGCACCAGTTACTTGGCGACTCGTGCGCGAGGCAACTTCGTAGGGCGGGCAAAGCGAAGCGTGCCCACCGTATTTCTTCCCGAACACCACGGTGGACACGGCGCGTCGCGCCTTTGCCCACCCTACGCATCCAGCAGGCCGCCCCCTCATGTCCCTCTTCCTGCACTATCTCAGCATGCCGTACATGATACAGGGCATCGAGCTGACCCTGCAGGTCACCGCGCTCGGCCTGATCGGCGGACTAATCCTCGGCCTCGTCCTCGCGGCCATGCAGCTCAGCCGGTTCTGGCTGCTGGCGGCGATCGCACGCGGCTACACCGTGATCTTCCGCGGCACACCCCTGATCCTGCAGATGGTGTTCGCCTACGACGCGCTGCCGCATATCGGCATCAAGCTGCCGGCGGTGCTGGCGGCGGGCCTCGCACTCGCCTGCAACGAGGCGCCGTTCATCGCCGAGATGCTGCGCTCCGGCGTGCTCGGCGTCGATCGCGGCCAGCTCCTGGCCGGCCAGGCGCTCGGCATGACGCCATCAGTGCTGATGCGCCGCATCATCGCGCCGCAGGCGATCCGCACCATGATCCCCGCCTTCGGCAACGAGGCGGTGAGCGCGCTGAAGAACTCTTCGCTCGCCTCCGTCATCGCGGTGCAGGAATTGACCTTGCGTTCGACGCAGCTCGCGTCGTCCACCTTCGACTTCTTCTCGATCTTCTTCGCCTCGGGTCTCATCTATCTCGTGCTGACCGGCGCGATCAGCGTCATCCAGCTCGCGCTGGAATGGCTGCTCGATCTCGACCGCACGGCGAAGCAGCGCAAGCTGGCGGACTACCTTGCGCTATTGCTACCTTGGCGCCGCATCGGCCACGCGACGAAGCTGGAACTCGCCGAGAAAACAGCCCCTGCCATCGAGGCCGCGCCGCCGGAGCCCGCCGAACTGAAAGAAACGCCGCGGCTAGCGCTGTCGATCGAGGATCGCGCCAGGCGCGCGGCGACGGTCGCCCGCAACAATGTCGCCGTCGAGGTCACCGGGCTGCGCAAGGCCTATGACGGCCACACCGTGCTCGACGGGCTCGATCTCACCGTGCGCATCGGCGAGGTGATCGCGCTGCTCGGCCCCTCAGGCTCCGGCAAGAGCACGCTGCTCCGCTGCATCAATCACCTGGAGAACTGGGATTCCGGTGAGATCCGCGTCGGCGGCCGCAAGCTCGGCTTTGACGAGGCCGGCCGCAAGCTGTCGCCGCGCGCGATCGCCAATGAGCGCGCCAACGTCGGCGTCGGCATGGTGTTCCAGCAGTTCAACCTGTTCGGCCATCTCACCGCGAAGGAAAATGTCGCAGGTCCCTTGCGCTGGGTGCACGGCCTGGGCCGCTTCGAGGCCGAGCGCCGCGCGGCGGAGCTGCTCGACCGCGTCGGCCTGTCGCATCGCGCCGATGCGCTGCCGCGCCATCTGTCCGGAGGCCAGCAGCAGCGCGTGGCGATTGCCCGCGCGCTGGCGCCGAACCCGAGCGTGCTGCTGCTGGACGAGCCGACCTCAGCGCTCGATCCCGAGCTCGTGGGCGAGGTGTTGGAGGTGATCCGCCGGCTCGCCATCGACGATGGGCTCACCATGATCATTTCCACGCATCAGATCCGCTTCGCCGACGAGGTCGCCGACCGCGTCGCCTTCCTCAACGGCGGCGTCATTCTCGAGCAGGGTCCGGCGCACGAGGTGCTCTCCAATCCGCGTCACCCGCTGACCGCGCGCTTCCTCTCGGTGATGGACGCCGAGCGGCCGAAGGACGCGGTCGCATGAGTTCATCCTTCACGTCAACATCAACGATCTCGCGTCCGATCTTTCATGAGGCCCTTGCATGAAGCACCATCTGCTGCCGGTGTCCCCGAAGACCATCCATTGGGGATATTTTTCCAAGGTGGTGACACCGGCTCTCACCTTGCGCTCCGGCGACCGCGCCACGATCGAGACGCTGACGCATCACGCCAACGACGACTACGAGCGCATGATCAAGGACGATCCCGGCGCCGAGAGCGTGTTCAAGTGGACGAGGGAGCACAAGGCCGTCGCGCGGCGCGGCTCCGGCCCGACCGAAGGCCCGTTCATCCGCGGCTCCGGCGAGGGCATCGGCGTGCATCTGCTCACCGGCCCGGTTGCGATCGAGAGCGCCGAGCCCGGCGACGTGCTGGAGGTGCGCATCCTCGACATCAGGCCGCGGCCGAGCCAGTGCGGCTGCCATGCCGGCAGATGCTTCGGCTCCAACGCCGCCGCCAATTGGGGCTTTCACTATCACGACCTGATCGAGGAGCCGAAGCCGCGCGAGGTCATCACCATCTACGAGCTGGACACCGCGGGGGAGCCGTTCGCCAGGGCGGTCTACAACTACGTCTGGACGCCGCAGACCGACCCCGACGGCATCGTGCATCCGACCATCGACTATCCCGGCGTGCCGGTCGACCACGCGACGATCAGGAAGCGCGAGAACATCATGCCGGGCATCAAGGTGCCGGCGCGGCTGCATTTTGGCACGATGGGGCTCGCGCCATCGGAAGCCGACTACGTGTCCTCGATCCCGCCGAGCTACACCGGCGGCAACATCGACGACTGGCGCATCGGCAAGGGCGCGCGGATGTACTATCCGGTCGCCGTGCCCGGCGCCTATTTCTCGGTCGGCGATCCTCATGCCGCGCAAGGTGACAGCGAGCTCGGCGGCACCGCGATCGAGACCTCGCTCACCGGCGACTTCGAGTTCATCCTGCACAAGAAGAACGATCTCGGCGGCACCCAGCTCGAAGGCCTCACACATCCGCTGCTCGAGACCAACGACGCCTGGTCGGTCTACGGCTTCACCTATCCGAACTATCTCGCCGAACTCGGCGCCAATGCGCAGACCGAGATCGCCAACCATTCCAGCCTCGACCGCGCCATGCGCGACGCCTTCCGCAAGCTGCGCCGCTTCCTGATGACGGTGCATCATCTCAGCGAGGACGAGGCGATCTCGCTGTTGTCGGTCGGCGCCGATTTCGGCGTCACCCAGGTGGTGGACGCCAATTGGGGCGTGCATGGCACGATCCGCAAGAACGTGTTCCGGTGTGAGTGAGGTCGACGTCGGGCACCCTCTCGCCCAGCGCAAGGTGCGCTCCCTCCCCCGCTTGCGGGGGAGGGTCGGGCGCCCCAAGCGACACCGCCGCTGTGGACCCCCACCCCTAACCCCTCCCCGCAAGGGGGAGGGGAACAGACCGCGCGCGCGGCGACAGCCCCAGCGACAACGACACCAGGAGCCGACGACTGACGCGCACCGAAACGCCGATGCCAAAACGACAAACGGTCAAGCTCATCTGGCACGGGGGTTGCTTCGCGTTCCCGGACCCGGGGCGTGCCATGAGTTTTCGTCCGTTCACCAGCGAATCCTATGCAAGGGACGAACGCCCTGAAGCGTGGCGCGACGTGCTGAATGCGATCGGGCTGCAGCCCGCGGCGAAGACGCCATTCTATGATGGCCATGCCACCGCCTCGCATCGCCATGCGCCGGGCATCGCGCTCTCGCGGCTGTCGGCCGGCGCGCAGGTGGTCACTGCGGTTCCGCAGCCCCACGAAGACCTGCCGATCGTGCTGCTGGCGATCGAGGACGGCGCCGTGCTCCGGAGCGGCGACAGCCACCGCATCGTGCCCGCGGGGCATCTGATGCTGCTGCCGCGCACGGGAGACTGGGGGATCGCCTTCCAGCGCGACCTGCGCGCGATCGTGCTGTCGGTGACGGCGGACGCCCTGCATGGCCGCATCAGCGGCAAGCTGAAATTGGCCAGGCCCCAGGTGATCGCGCCGAGCGGTCTTGCCGACGTGGTCTGCCGCACCATCGAGGCGACCGCGCGGGCGCTCGAAACCCTCAGCGATGCCGAATGGAGCACGGTCGCACAGAGCCTGGTCGATCTGCTGCTGACGCTCGCCCATCAACAAGCGGTGCCGGCAACGGAGGCCGGCAGCAGCGCGACGCAGGCCGCGATCCTTCACCGGATCTGCCAGACCATCGAGCGGCGGCTCGACGATGCCGAACTGACGCCGGCGCGGGTGGCCCAGGCCGAAGGCATCTCAGAGCGCTATCTGCAGAAATTGTTCGAAGGCGCTGGTGATAATTTCAGTCACTACGTGAGGGAACGGCGGCTGCAGCGGGCCTGGACCGACCTGTCCAATCCGGCCGAAGCCAACCATTCGATCTCGGAGATCGCCTATCGCTACGGCTTCGCCGATTCGGCACATTTCAGCCGCAGCTTCCGCGCCCGCTTCGGCCTGTCGCCGCGCGAGTTCCGGCAGCAGAAGGCCGAGCAGGCGATCACGTCGGCGACTCCGCGCGGCCAGCGCGGCTGGCCGCAGGATGCGCTGGCGCAGCAGCGCGTCTGCGAGAGGCCGGCGTCAACCAGGAGCGACATCGCCCTACCCGCGCCGGCCAACGACCAGGATGCGCGGCGGCATCACCATCATCTCGCGGTGTCGGCCGAACGGGTGCATTGGGGCTATTTCAGCCGCTCGCTGCCGCCGCAGATCGAAATCGCATCCGGCGACACGATCACGGTGGAGACGCTGACCCAGCATGCCTCCGATGATCCCGAGCTGATGATCGCAGGCGATGCCGCTGCGCTCAGCGTGTTCGGCTGGACCAAGGCCAAGAAGAACGTCGACCGCCGCGGCGCCGGTCCGATGGACGCCAGCGTGTTCGGCCGCGGCGCCGGCGAAGGCTTTGGCGTCCACATCTGCACCGGCCCGGTCGCGATCAAGGACGCGCAGCCCGGCGACGTGCTCGAAGTTCGCATCCTCGACATCGTGCCGCGGCCAAGCAAGAGCAGGACGCATGAAGGCCGTGTGTTCGGCTCCAGCGTCGCGGCGTGGTGGGGCTATCACTACAACGAACTGATTGCAGCACCGGCGCCGCGCGAGGCGGTGACGATCTACGAGATCTTTGCCGGCGATCCCGAGCCGCATGCGCGCGCGCTCTATTCCTACCGCTGGGAGCCGCAGACCGATCCGGCCGGAGTCGTCCACGCGACCTACGACTATCCCGGTGTGCCGGTGGCGCCCGGCAGCATCAAGCGCCGCCACGGCGTGCTCGACAACATCCGCATTCCGCTGCGGCCGCATTTCGGCGTGATCGCGGTGGCGCCGCGCGAGGTCGACTTCGTCGATTCGATTCCGCCGTCCTATTTCGGCGGCAATCTCGACAATTGGCGGCTAGGCAAGGGCGCGACCGTGTATCTCCCCGTCGCGGTTCCCGGCGCGCTGCTGTCGGTCGGCGACCCCCACGCCACGCAAGGCGACGGCGAGCTCGGCGGCACGGCGATTGAATGCTCGATGACTGGCACGTTCCAGGTCATCCTGCACAAGAAGGCGCAGCTCGCGGGGAAGCCGTTCGCCGATCTCTCTTACCCGCTGATCGAGACCGCGACCGACTGGGTGCTGACCGGCTTCAGCCACCCGAACTATCTCGCCGAGTTCGGCGCGCAAGGCCAAAGCGAGGTCTACGCGACCTCCTCGCTCGACCTCGCGATGAAGGATGCCTTCCGCAAGATGCGCCGCTTCCTGATGCACATCAAAGGCCTCAGCGAGGACGAGGCGGTCGCGCTGATGTCGGCGGCGGTGGACTTCGGCGTCACGCAGGTCGTCGACGGCAATTGGGGCGTGCACGCGATCCTGAGCAAGCGGCTGTTCGAGGATGCGGGCTGACTCTCGATCCAATCGCCGCGTCCCGGAATTCCGTCATTGCGAGCGAAGCGACTTGTCCGCCGAAGCTCGAAGAGCGAAGGCGGAAGCAATCCAGGGCGTCACGCTCGGCCCTGGATTGCTTCGTCGCTTCGCTCCTCGCAATGACGACGGTTGTTGTGTTTCGAGCGAGCCCCGAACAAAGGACCATCCCTATGCAGTTCCACATGATCTCCGGTGCGACCAGGCCGGTGGCGCCGTTCAGCCACGCGGTCGAAACCGACGGCTTCGTGTTCGTCACCGGCCAGATGCCGGACTCGCCGGAGGCGCCGGGCGTGCTGCCGGAGGGGATCGTGAATCAGACGAAGGCGGTGATGCAGAACTTGAAGTACATCCTCCAAGGTCTCAACCTTGGCCTCGAACATATTGTGATGTCTAGGATTTACCTGACCGAGTTCAAGCGCGATTACGCGGCGATGAATGAAACCTATCGTTCATTCTTCCCGCCGGACCGGCTGCCGGCCCGCACCTGCGTCGGCGTCACCGGTCTTGCCTATGACGCGCTGATCGAGATCGATCTGGTCTGCCGAAGACCATAGTACCCATTGGTAAACATCTCCTCAACGCGAGGCCCCGTCATTCGATCCGGGCTGGGGAGCGTCCCGCTGTTGCCGATTGTGTGCCGAGGCCCGGCGGTGTCAATTCGCCGGACCATCAGGCGGGATCGGGGAGTGCCATGCCGTATCAGTTTTCCAATCGTCAGCAGATCCGCAAGCCGGCGGTGACCAGCAAGGGCGGCATTGTCGCGGCGCAGTCACGGCGCGCCGCCGAGGTCGGGGCCGAGGTGCTCGCCGCGGGCGGCGACTGCGTCGACGCCGTGGTGGCGACCGGCTTTGCGCTCGGCGTGCTCGAGCCGTGGATGAGCGGCCTCGGCGGCGGCGGCGCCATGCTGCTGTACCGCGCCAGGGACAACCACGTCGAGGTGATCGACTACGGCATGCGCGCGCCCGACAGCCTTGATGCCGCGGACTATCCGCTGGCCAATGACGGCAGCGTCGCGGCAGACATCTTTCCCTGGCCCCGCGTCAAGGACGACCGCAATCTGCACGGCCCCGGCGCGATCGCCGTGCCCGGCGTCGTCGCGGGCATGGAGGCGGCGCATCGCCGCTACGCGCGGCTGCCGTGGCAGGATCTCGTCGCGCCGAGCGTGAAGCTCGCCGCCGAGGGCTTGCTGGTGGACTGGTGGACCACCGTGATGATCTCGAGCTGCGCCGCCGACCTGCGCCGCTATCCCGGCAGCGCCGCGGCCTATCTGAAGGATGGCTTGCCGCCGAATCCGCAATGGGGCGCCAAGGCGGTGACGCGGCTGCCGCAGGAGCAGCTGAAGGCGACGCTGGCACATCTTGCCAGCGCCGGCGCGCGCGACTTCTACCGCGGCGACATCGCCCGCTCGCTGACCCGCGACATCCAGGCCGCCGGCGGCGCGCTCTCGGTGGATGACCTCGCCGCGTTCGAGGCGCATGTCCGCGATCCCCTGCACATCCCCTATCGCGGCGGCACGGTGTTCGCGACGCCGGAGCTGACGGCCGGCCCGACGCTGGCTCACGCGCTGCGGCTGATGCAGGCGCGCGTGACGGCATCGGGCAAGGCGCCGGATGCAAGCACGTTCATCGCCTATGCCGAGGCGGTGCAGTCGGCGTACCGCGAACGGCTGAACGACATGGGCGATGCGCCTGGCAAGCGCGCGCTCGGCGCCGAATATCTCGCGCCGGCCTGCACCACGCACTATTCGGTGGTGGACCGCGACGGCAACATGGCGGCGGTGACGCAGACGCTGCTGTCGGGCTTCGGCTCGAAATTCCAGGCGCCGCAGAGCGGCATCATGATGAACAACGGCATCATGTGGTTCGACCCGACGCCCGGCACGACGAACTCGCTGGCTCCGGGCAAGCGCTGCCTCACCAACTACACGCCGGTGGTGGCGCAGGCCGCCGATGGCCGTCGCCTCGCCCTCGGCGCCTCCGGCGGCCGCCGCATCCTGCCCGCCGTGGCACAGATGCTGTCCTTCGTGATGGACTTTGGCATGGATCTCGATACGGCGATCCACCAGCCGCGCATCGACGCCAGCGAAGGTGACGTGGTCGGCGCCGACACCCGGCTGCCGGCGGAGGTGATGGACGTGCTGACAGCGAAGTTCGAGACCGTGCCGGCGCCGGTGCAAACCATGCCGATGAAGTTCGCCTGCCCCAGCATCGTGCTGCGCCAGGGCGACGTGAACAGCGGCGCGACGGAGATCTTCCACGCCTGGGGCGATGCGGTGGCGGAGCGGTGAGGAGGTCCGGGGGCCCGACGCGTCGCGCGCTCCTACCACGGCAAGTTCGTCGACCCTTTCCTCAATTCTCGAAATTCACGGCGGTGGTGTTCGCGCCGCAGATCAAGATCGCGACGCGTTCGGCCGGTGCAGGACGATAAACGCCGGACAGCAACGCGGCAAAGGCCGCGGCTCCGCCGGGCTCGGTGACGATGCGCAACGCCGTCCAGAGCGCTTGCTGCGCGGCGCGGATGGCGTGGTCGCTGACGACCGCGACATCCGGCGCGGCAAAGCGTTGGACGATGGGAAACACCCGCGCGCCGATCCGGCGCGGTGCGAGGCTGTCAGCGGCGATGCCACCGGCCGGCGCATCGACCGGATGCCCTGCCGCCAGCGCGTCGCGCAACGTCGGCGCACCCTCGGGTTCCACCGCCACAACCTTGACGCGCCCCTCATACCAAGCGGCGATGCCGGCAATCAGTCCGCCGCCGCCGACAGCAACCAGCAGCGTGTCGATCTCGGGCGCGTCGCGCTCGATCTCCAAGCCGACCGTCCCCTGCCCCAGCATGGTCTCGGGCTGGTCGAAGGCGTGGATCGGCATCGCACCCGTGGCCGCAACATGCCGTTCGCTCGAAGCAAGCGCATCGGCGTAGCGATCGCCGCCGACATGAATATCCGCGCCGCAACGCCGGATGAGATCGATCTTCGACGGCGAGGCGATGCTCGGCACGAAGATCGCCGCCTTGCGGCCGAGACGCTGGGCTGCCAGCGCCACCGCGACGCCGTGATTGCCGCCCGACGCCGCGGCCACGCCCGCTTCGGGCACCTCGCGCATCAGGAGATTGGCGAATGCGCCGCGCGCCTTGAACGAGCCGCCATGCTGCATGAATTCGAGCTTGAGCCGCAACGGGCGAGCCGAGAGACCGACGTCGCCGCCCGCGATCGTGATCAGCGGTGTGTGCCGGACATGGGGCCTGATGAGTTCGTGGGTCGTGGCGATCCGCTCCCGCGTAAACGCCGTGGACGTTTCCGACATGCCGCACCTCTCCTGCGCATCTTGACATAGCTTAGCTAATTGGCAAAGTTACAAAATGGCTCCCGACCTCGTGTTTCGCGCCCTGGCCAACGACAAGCGGCTGCAGATCCTGGAATGGCTGCGTGATCCCGCGCGGCATTTCCCGCCGCAGCGCGACGGTGACTTGGTCAAGGATGGCGTCTGCGGGCTCTTCATCGCCGACAAGCTCAGCGTGTCGGCACCGACGCTTAGCGAGCACATGCGCGTGCTGACGGCCGCAGGGCTCGTGAAGGCCAAGCGCGCCAAGGGCTGGACCTTCTACAAGCGCGACGAACAAGGCCTCAAGACAGCGCGACGGCTGCTCACCGCCGCACTCTAGACCTGGCGAGAGGCGTGACAAACGCTCTCATTGGGCGGACGCTCGGCAGCCGCGCTAGCACTGTCATACGGTCGGCGGTGACGGCACGGCGATTTGCGGAAAGCTTGCCCGCAAGAAGGCCCGCATACGGGAGCGGAACGCGGCCACGTTCAAGCCAACGAGCGCAAGCCCGATCAAGCCGCCGACGAGCAACGTCGGCAAGGACCAGGTCTGGCCCCCCACTGCGGCGAGCGCCGGACCGAACAAGCCGGCTGCGACCACCACGACAGCAATGCAGCTCGCCGGCGCCAGACAGATGTCCCACCCGATGACGGAACGCTCGGTTGCGTCGACATGCAGCCTGCCGACGACGAGGGGAATCTGAATCAGAATCAATCCGCGCGGCCGCAGCCAGATCACACGATGCCTCTCGTCCCAGTAGACGGTGCAGGTGCTGAGCTTGACTCTCCTGCCCGCCGCCAGTTCGGATTGAAGAACAAATCGATCCCGCTCCCGCCCGATCCGCAGGAAGGCTCCGAGATAGGGCCGGTAGAGGGCCATGATTGCGATCAGGTCGAAAATCACAGTGCCAAACAGCAAAGGCGCCAGCCAGGACGGCAGATCGACCGGGGTGGGAGCCGCAGACGGAGGATCGTGAGGCTGAAGAGATGGACGTCCGACCTGGTTCGGCACGGGTCCGGCAAAGCCGCGGATCTCCAGGCGCAGGATCACGCTGTCAGACGGGTCGTAGCAAATCCGGACGTAAGCACCGGGCGTGAGCGGGCCGCCGCGGGCCGCCGTCGCGTGGAAGCCCTCAATGAGATCCATGTCCGAATATTGGAACGGCACGCCCGACACCGTGAACGACTCGCTCGAACGCCGCGCGAGCGGCCCCGGCGTGAACTGCTCGACGGGCCCCTCGACCATCCGGCATTCGCCGCTCGCGGCCAGCCTGTGATGACGGTGATAGGGGACGAAGGTCAACGCAAAGGCCCCAACGGTCCAAATCGTCGCGAACACGACCGGGCCATAGCGCACGACATTCGACTTCGGGAGATACGGAATTCCTAGAGCTTGCAGCCCGCGGGGAAGCGCCGCGAGAAGTCCGGTCAGAACGATGAAGAGCAGGCCGGTCGCGGGAATCCACGAGGCCATGAAACCCGCGTCGAGGACATCGAAGACCTTGACGAACTGATCAGGCGTCATCGCTTCAGGCTCACTCTCGACCAGCAGTCTCTGCAATTGCGAACGGCGGCACCGACATCCTATCCGACCAGTGCCGTCATCAACGCGCTGTCCGCATCCGCCAGATCGTCGATCACGTCGAAATGGTGCCGGTCCGGCGCCTCGACATAAGCCGTGGATGCGCCAAGCCCCGTCCAGATATTGGCGAGCAGCTGAGCCTGGCGGCGGAATTCGTTGCGCTCGGCGCCGCCGACCCAGGCAGTGACCTTGACGTGATCGATCGGCACCAGCAGCGCGGGGCTCTCCTTCGCAGCCGTGGCGTCGTCGATGTGCAGCGTCTCGTTCATCGCGGTCCGCTGCAGCGGGCGCAGATCGTGCAGGCCGGAGATCGAGACCACGCTGGTGATGCGCCCCTGTCGCTCGGGCGGCAGTGGCGCGCCGCGGCAGATCATGCGGCTGACGAGATGGCCGCCGGCGGAGTGGCCAGTCAAAGCCACGGGACCTGCGACCTCGTCCATCGCGCGCGCGATGGCCTGCGCCACATCCGTCGAAATATCGGCGATGCCGACCTCGGGACACAGCCGGTACGACGGCATCGCCACGGCATGGCCGCGCGCGATAGGCCCCCGCGCAAGATGCGACCAGAAGCTCTTGTCCAGCCGCATCCAATAGCCGCCATGCACGAACACGACGAGCCCCTTCGGCGCGCCCTCCGGCAGGAACAGATCGAGGCGCTGCCGGTCATGCGCGCCATAGGCGATGTCGAGCTTGGCACGGCCCTGCCCCACCATGTCGGCGCGATAGCTCTCCGCCGGCGCCACCCACAGCCCGGGCCAGCGCTCGCCGCCGGCGATGTTCGGGCCGTTGGCGTAAGCGTTGTCCCAGTCCTTGACGGCATAGAGCATGAGGATCTCCTGATCGATTGATGTGCGCGCGGGCTCACAGCCCGGTGCGCAGCTTCCAGAGTTCGGGGAACAAAACGATCTCCAGCATCTTGCGCAGATAGTTGACGCCGCTGGTGCCCCCGGTGCCGGTCTTGAAGCCGATGATGCGCTCCACCGTGGTGACGTGGTTGAAGCGCCAGCGGCGGAAATAATCCTCGAAATCGACCAGCTTCTCGGCGAGCTCATACAGCTCCCAATGCCGCTGCGGATCGCGGTAGACGCTGGTCCAGGCCGCCGCGACCTCCGCGCTCTCAGCGCGCGTGCCGCGCCAGTCGGTGCGCTGGCCGTCGGCGCCGGTGAAGAAGCCGCGCCGCGCCAACAGCCGCAGCGCTTCGTCGTACAGACTGGGCTTCGCCAGGATCGCTTCCAGCTCGGCGGTCAGCTCCGGATGATGGGCATGCGGGCGCAGCATCGCGAGATTGCGGTTGCCGAGCAGGAATTCGATCGAACGATACTGGAACGATTGGAAGCCGGAGGACTCGCCGAGCTTGTCGCGGAACAACGTGTACTCGCTCGGCGTCATCGTGCGCAGCACGTCCCAGGCGCCGTTGAGCTGCTCGAAGATGCGTGACACCCGCGTCAGCATCTTGAACGCCGGCTGCACGTCGTCTTTGGCGATCGCGGCCATCGCCGCCTTGATCTCGTGGATCGCGAGCTTCATCCACAATTCGGAGGTCTGGTGCTGGATGATGAACAGCAGCTCGTCATGCGCGGTCGAGAGCGGCGCCTGCGCATCGAGCAGGCGATCCAGCATCAGATAGTCGCCATAGGACATCCGACCCTTGAAGTTCATCCGCGCACCCTCGGTGGCGGGATCGTAGGGCGCGCTGCTCACGTCACGAGCTCCTTCTGGCGATAGTCGGGCCTGTCCCACAGACTGTTGTCGAGGACCTCCGCGAGGATGCCCACGGCGCCGCGCACCTCGGCCTCGCCGATATAGAGCGGCGTGAAGCCGAAGCGCAGCGCGTCCGGCGCGCGGAAGTCGCCGATCACGCCGCGCGCGATCAGCGCGCGCATGATCGCATAGCCGTCCGGGTGGCGGAACGACACCTGGCTACCGCGCTGCGTCGCATCACGCGGTGACGCCAAGGTCAGCGACGGACAGCGCTTCTCGACCTCGGCGATGAACAATTCCGACAGCGCGATCGAAGCCGCGCGCACGTCCGGCATCGACACGCCGTCCCAGGCGTCGAGCGCGGCATCGAGCGCGGCGAGCGCAATGATCGGCGGCGTTCCGATGCGCATGCGCTCGATGCCGCCGCCGGGGCGGTAGTCGAGATCGAAGGCGAACGGCGCCTCGTGCCCCATCCAGCCGGACAACGCCGGCGGCGCGATGTCTGCGTAACGCGGCGCGACATAGATGAAGGCCGGCGCGCCGGGCCCGCCATTGAGATATTTGTAGGTGCAGCCGACCGCGAAGTCGGCCTCGGCGCCGGCGAGGTCGACCGGCACGGCGCCGGCGGAATGCGCGAGGTCCCACACCGTGAGCGCGCCGGCCGCGTGCGCCTTCTTCGTCAGCGCGGCCATGTCGTGCATGCGGCCGGTGCGGTAATCCACCTCGGTCAGCATCAGCACGGCGACGCTGTCGTCGATCGCCGCCTCCACCTGCTCGGGCTCGACCACCTTCAAGGTGGCGCGGTCGCCGAGCATGCGAACCAGGCCCTGCGCCATATAGAGATCGGACGGGAAGTTGCCGCTGTCGGACAGGATCACGCGGCGGCCCGGATTGAGCGACAGCGCGGCGGCGAGCGCCTGATAAACCTTGATCGAGAGCGTATCGCCCATCACGACCGTGCCGGGCGCGGCCCCGATCAGCCGGGCGATGCGATCGCCGACCCGGCGCGGCTGCACCATCCATCCGGCGGTGTTCCAGCCGCGGATCAGCTCCTGTCCCCACTCCGCTTCGATCATGCGGCCAACGCGGGCGGGCACGGCCGACGGCAGCGCGCCGAGCGAATTGCCATCGAGATAGATGACCCCTTCAGGTATCGTGAAGAGCGATCGGGTCCTGGAAAAATCGGTCATGCGGCTCCTGCTTCGTTCACGGCCTGAATGCATGATTCGCGCCGGGTCGGGCCAGATCAAGCCGGTCCCATCGCCACCGGCACCGCGCGGGCCGCATGGCTCGCGAAGACGTGACGATGGCGACACAATCCAGCCGGTCGATCGCCGCCGGCCGGTGACATTGACGCGCCACGGCAGGCTTGTCACGGGCGGCGCGTGGCGCATGATAGATCGATCTGAACTGCCGATGGAGCACAACATGCGCATTCTGGTGCCGCTCGTCCTGCTGATGGCGCTGCTGATGCACCCTGCCGAGGCTGCCGACGCCAGCGCGGCGCAGAGCGTCATTCGCGCCCAGGAACAGGCTTTGGCGCGCGACGACGGAGCGACCGCCTATGCCCAAGCCGCGCCGGAGATCCAGGCGCTGTTTCCGAGCGTCGAGATCTTCATGAGCATGGTCAAAAGCGGCTATCCGCCGGTCTATCGCCATCGCAGCTTCGAATTCGGCGCCGCGCAGGTCGAGGACGGCAGCATCGCGCAGCGCGTGCACATCGTCGATGCCGAAGGCGAGGCGTGGGAGGCTCTGTACACGTTGCGGACCCAGCCCGACGGCAGCCTCAGGATCACCGGCTGTTCGCTGTTGAAGACGGGCCAGTCGGTCTAGCGCTGAGCGGCTACGTCACGCCGAAGCGCTTCTTGAACTGCTCGACATTGATGAGGCCGCGGCCGTGGCGGCCGTCGCCGATCTTCACGTCGCCATGATAGGCCTCGACCGAGAAGCGGATGACGCGGCGCTCGACCTCGATCACCTCGGCGACCGTGCGGATGGTCGCGCCGACCGGCGAGGCCGCGAGATGGCGGACGTTGACCTCGGTGCCGACCGTAACCCAGCCCGGCGGCAGCGCCGGGTTGATGGCGTCGCCCGACGTCATCTCCATCTCCAGGATCATCATCGGCGTCGCATAGACCATCGGCATGTGCGGCACGAAATGCCCGACGGTGCGCTCCGGCGGCACCACCAGCAGGCGCTCGGCGCGCATGCCCGGCTTGATGATCTCACGTGCGTCCATGACTGCTCCGAACTGTGCTGTCGTCCCGGACAAGCGCGCGGCACGCGCGCGCCGATCCGGGATCCATACGCCGTGGCGGTCGTGATGGGCGAAGGGCCAATGACCAGCGTGCCTCGAGCCGCTCCCTTGGGGGTATGGGTCCCGGCGTTCGCCGGGACGACCGCGGTGATCGTCGAGACAGATGTCATAGCCTCGCTTTCGCCAGGACGACGGCCAACTACTTCTTCTGCTCGGCCAGGCGCTCGACGAAGGTCTTGCCGCCCTTCATCTTGTGCGTCAGCGGCGCCTCGTTGATCTGGATCACCACCGCTTCCGGATCGACGCCGAGATGCGTCACCAGCGCCTTGGTGATGTCGCGCATCATGTTGGCCTTCTGCTCGTCGGTGCGGCCGGCGGCCATGCTCACGGTGATCTCGGGCATTCGTTGCTCCCTGTTGTTGTCTCTGCTGCGTCATCGCCGGGCTTGCCCCGGCGATCCATCTTCTGAAATCGATGGCGTCGTTTGAAGAGATGGATACGCGGGTCTAGCCCGCGTATGACGAGTCTTGTTATCCCCAGCTCACGTCGTGGCGCGCGAGCACCTCGCGGACGCCGGCGACCAGTTCGTCCTCCTTGGCTGAGAATTGCGCCGGGCGGCTCTCGCGCCATTCCTGGTTGGAGGCGATCGCGGCGGCCGCCTTGGCGCCCTCGATCAGGTCCTTGATCTGCACCTCGCCACGCGCCTTCTCGTCCGAGCCCTGGATGATGACGCAGGGCGCGTTGCGGCGGTCGGCATATTTGAGCTGGTTGCCCATGTTCTTCGGATTGCCGAGATAGAGCTCGGCGCGGATGCCGTGATTGCGCAGGGTCGACACCATCTTCTGATAGTCGGCGACGCGGTCGCGGTCGAACACGGTGACGACCACGGGCCCGAAGGCGGGGCGCGTGTCGAGCTTGCCGAGCAAGGTCAGCGCCGCCTGCAGGCGCGACACGCCGATGGAGAATCCGGTCGCCGGCACCGGCTCGCCGCGGAAGCGCGAGACGAGACCATCATAGCGCCCGCCGCCGCCGACCGAGCCGAAGCGCACCGGACGGCCCTTCTCGTCCTTGGTCTCGAGCAGGAGTTCGACTTCGTAGACAGGGCCGGTGTAGTATTCGAGACCACGGACGACGGAGGGTTCGACGCGGACGCGGCTGTAACCGTAACCGGCCGCGCTGCACAGCCTGGCGATCTCGGTCAGCTCGTTGACGCCTTCCACATAGGCCGGCGAGGACATGAACAATTTCTGCTGAGCAACGCTCGCCAAGACCTGGGCGTTGAACTGCAGATCCTGCTCCTCACCTTGGATTTGCGGCTCCGCGACCTTCATCTCGAAGAAGGCCAACAGGGCGTCGATCTGACTTTCAGTCAGGCCCGCGCCCTTGGTGAAATCACCCTTGCCGACCTCGCCGCCGTCCCAGCGGCCCTCGCCGAGCAGCTTCTTGATCTCTGAAATCGGAAACTTGTCGGCCTTGTCGATTGCCCTGAGCACCGTCAGCCGACGGCCCACGTGCTCATCACCGCCGATGCCGATCGCATCCATCACGCCATCGAGCACCTTGCGGTTGTTCACCTTCACGACATACGAGCCGCGCGGAATCCCCAGCGCCTCCATCGCATCCGCCGCCATCATGCACATCTCGGCGTCCGCCGCCGGCGAGCCGGAGCCGACCGTGTCGGCGTCGAACTGCATGAACTGGCGGAAGCGGCCAGGGCCGGGCTTCTCGTTGCGGAAAACGTAGCCGGCGCGATAGCTGCGATACGGCTTTGGCAGCGCGTCGAAATTCTCGGCCACGTAGCGCGCGAGCGGCGCGGTCAGGTCGTAGCGCAGCGAGATCCACTGCTCGTCATCGTCCTGGAACGAGAACACGCCCTCGTTCGGACGATCCTGGTCGGGCAGGAACTTGCCGAGCGCGTCGGTGTATTCGAACGCCGGCGTCTCCACCGGCTCGAAGCCGTAGCGCTCGTAGACGGCGCGGATCTTCTCGACCATCTCGCGCGTGGCGGCGATCGCCGCGGGGCCGCGATCCTCCAGCCCGCGCGGCAGCCGCGCCTTCAGCTTCTGGGGTTTCTTGGGTTTGTCGGACATCTGGGACCGGAACGTAGGGCGGGCAAAGCGCAGCGTGCCCACGGCTGACAAAGACCGGAACGGTGGGCACGGCCCGCTGTCGCGGTCCTTTGCCCACCCTACGGGATGGAATGCGTTGGCTCGGTTGGTAGCAGTCAGGGCGGGGTGCGGCAACCCGAAGCAGGGTTGGGCCCGGGGCGCGCTGGCTCGGCTGCGGCCTGTGAATTTGAGCCGAGCATTCGCTCCGATTGCGGTGCGCCCCCTCCCCCTTGCGGGGAGGGGTTGGGGGTGGGGGTCCACACGGGCAGTCTTTGCTGGGACCCCCACCCCCGACCCCTCCCCGCAAGGGGGAGGGGAGTCGACCGTCCGTGGGGCGCCCAGCCCCTACTTCACATCCCTGATCCAATGATGCGGATCGGGGCTGCGGCCGTACTGGATGTCGACGAGCTGCTTGCGCAGGCCCATGGCGACCGGGCCGGCCTCGCCGCCGTTGATCAGGACGTCGCCGCTCGCCGAGCACACCTTGCCGATCGGCGAGATCACCGCGGCGGTGCCGCAGGCGAACGCCTCCTTCAGCTTGCCGCTCTTGGCGTCCGCCCGCCACTGGTCGATCGAATACGCCTCCTCGCGCACCTCGCGGCCGGCGTCGCGCGCCAGCTTGATGACGGAATCGCGGGTGATGCCCGGCAGGATGGTGCCGAGCGGCGGCGTCGACAGCGAGCCGTCGTCGAACACGAAGAACACGTTCATGCCGCCGAGCTCCTCGACATAGCGGCGCTCGATCGCGTCCAGGAACACGACCTGGTCGCAGCCATGCGCGATCGCCTCGGCCTGCGCCTTGAGGCTCGCGGCATAATTGCCGCCGCATTTGACGCCGCCGGTGCCGCCGACCGCGGCGCGGGTGTAGTTCTCCGAGACCCAGATCGAGACCGGCGCCGGGCCGCCCTTGAAATAGGAGCCGACCGGCGAGGCGATCACCGCGAAGATGTATTCCGCCGACGGCTTCACGCCGAGGAACACCTCGTTGGCGATCATGAACGGGCGCAGATACAAGCTGCCCTCGCCGCCCGGGATCCAGGCGCGGTCGATGCGGACGAGCTGCTCGACCGCCTCGATGAAGACCGCCTGGGGCAGTTGCGCCATCGCCATGCGCTCGGCCGAATTCCAGAACCGCTTGGCATTGGCATCGGGGCGGAACAGGTTCACGCCGCCATCGTCGCGCTTGTAGGCCTTCAGGCCCTCGAAGATCTCCTGCGCATAATGCAGGACGGCCGCGGCCGGATCGAGCGGGAAGTTGGCGCGGGATTCGACCCGCGCGCTGTGCCAGCCCTTGTCCTGGCTGTACTGGACCACGGCCATGTGATCGGTGAACACCCGGCCGAAGCCCGGGTTGGCGAGCTTGGCCGCGCGCTCCTGGTCGGAGGTCGGGTTCGTGGTCGGCTTGATGTCGAATGTCAAAGTCATGTCCTTGCTTCCCCCGCTCTGATCGCCATTCGCGAGTTCTGGCGCCGACCCGTCCGATCGGGCCAGTCGGCTTTCTGAATTTCGGACCTGCCGCGACCGGCCTTGAGCCGGTCACCGGGCAAGCATGCCACCACAGGACATGCTTTTGCGCCCGGCGGAAGTCCAGTATGGTTTGCCGAAATGCCGCTCGACATCACACGGTTGTTCGATACGTCGCCCAAGGATGCCCGTCGGGGTTGCCTACGGCCCGTTGAGACACGCCTGGAGACCATTGCCCGCCGATGAAACGATCTAAAATTTCGCCGCGGGCGATTGTTTTGTAACATTGAACCGCAGAAACGTCAATATGGCTGACATAAATTTCTCGTCTCCGACGTTGAGCCCCGAGCTGCGCGCGGCTGAGCCCTCCGCGACGGCCGGCGAGCCGCTGCGCTGGGACATCATCGAGCTCTTGTTCTTCGCCTATCGCGACTTCGTGGGCGATGCCGACCACGAGCTGGAGGCGTTCGGATTCGGCCGCGCGCATCACCGCGTGATGCATTTCGTCACACGCTATCCCGGCCTGAAGGTCGCCGATCTGCTCGACGTTCTGCGCATCACCAAGCAGTCGCTCGGCCGCGTGCTCAAGCAGCTGCTCGACGAGGGCTACATCGTGCAGAAGACGGGCAACAACGACCGCCGCCAGCGCCTTCTTTTCGCCACGCCGAAGGGCGAGGCGCTGGTCGCCAAGCTGGCTGGGCTGCAGACGCGGCGCATCGATCATGCGCTGGAGCAGATCGGGCCGGCCGGCGCCGAAAAGGTCCGGCAGTTCCTGCGCGCGATGATCGATCGCGACGATCCGGACAAGGTGCTGGAAGCCATCTTCAAGACGCCTGTCGCCGCCGCCAAGGAGTGACCGTGACGATCGCCGCCATCGCACCGCATCCGCCGCAGACGCCGGCCGACGACGCACCGCATCTCCTGCTCGTCGACGACGACCGCCGCATCCGCGATCTGTTGTCGCGCTTCCTGCGCGGCGAAGGCTATCGCGTCACCACGGCGGCGAGCGCAAGCGATGCCCGCGCCAAGCTCACCGGGCTGCATTTCGATCTGCTGATCCTCGACGTGATGATGCCCGGCGAAAGCGGCTTCGACCTCGCCCGCTTCATCCGCACGCAATCGTCGGTGCCGATCGTGATGCTGACCGCGCGCGCCGAGCCAGAGAGCCGTATCGAGGGCCTGCAGCTCGGCGCCGACGACTACGTCGCAAAGCCTTTCGAACCGAGAGAACTCGCGCTGCGCATCGGCAACATCCTCAAGCGCGCCGCGCCGCCGCCGGCGGAGGAAGTCGTCGAGCAGATCGCGTTCGGCCCGTTCGTCTATCATCTGGCGCGCGGCGAGCTGAAGCAGGGCGAGGAGATCGTCCACCTCACCGACCGCGAGCGCGAGATGCTGCGCATCCTCGCCAATGCCCGCGGCGAGACCGTGCCGCGCGGCGCGCTGACCGGCAACGGCACCGTCAACGAGCGCGCGGTCGACGTCCAGATCAACCGCCTGCGCCGCAAGCTCGAAAGCGATCCGGCCAACCCGCTGTTCCTGCAGGCCGTGCGCGGCATCGGCTATCGGTTGATGGTGACGGGCTGAGGCGGTGCAGGTGAAGGTCTCGACGTCATTGCGAGCGCAACGAAGCAATCCAGAGGCCCGCGATGACTCTGGATTGCTTCGTCGCTTCGCTCCTCGCAATGACGGAAGCAGCGAGGGCGTCCCAGCATGAGCACGCTCGACACCGGCCTCACCCTCATCCGCACCGCATCCCGCCGCGTCTCGCGCGCCAACAGCATCGTCGGCAACGCGTTCAAGGGCTGGATGCCGACCGGCCTCTATGCGCGCGCGCTGCTGATCATGATCGTGCCGATGGTGATCCTGCAGACGGTGGTCGCGGGCGTGTTCATGGAGCGGCACTGGAACACGGTGACACGACGGCTGTCCGCCGCAGTGGTGCAGGACGTCGCCGCGCTGATCGACATCTACAAGGGCTATCCGCAGGACAAGGACCGCACCATGCTGCGCCGGATCGCGCAGCAGCGGCTCAATTTGGTGGTCGACTTCCTGCCGGCCGGCGACATGCCGCCGCCGGGGCCAAAACCGTTCTTCAACCTGCTCGACCAGTCGCTGTCGAGCCAGATCGGCCGCCAGATCAGCCGACCGTTCTGGATCGACACCGTCGGCCGCTCCAACCTGGTCGAGATCCGCATCGCGCTCGATGATGCCGTGATGCGCGTGTTCGCGCAGCGTGGCGCCGCCTATGCGTCGAACACCGACATCTTCCTGTTCTGGATGGTCGGGACGTCGTCGATCCTGCTGATCGTCTCGGTGCTGTTCCTGCGCAACCAGATCAAGCCGATCCTGCGGCTCGCCGACGCCGCCGAGAGCTTCGGCAAAGGCCGCGAGGTGCCGAACTTCCGGCCGCGCGGCGCGCGCGAGGTGCGGCGTGCGGCGCACGCCTTCCTGGAGATGAAGGCGCGCATCGAGCGCACGCTCGAGCAGCGGACGGCGATGCTGGCCGGCGTCAGCCACGATCTGCGCACCATCCTGACGCGCTTCAAGCTGGAGCTGGCGCTGCTCGGCGACAGTCCCGAGATCGACGCCATGCGCAAGGACGTCGACGAGATGTCGCACATGCTCGAGGATTATCTCGCCTTCGCGCGTGGCGACAATGGCGAGATCGCGCAGCCGACCGACATCTCCAATGCGCTGGAAGAGCTGCGGAGCGACGCCGAGCGCAACGGCCATTCCGCCACGGTATCGTTCCACGGCCTGCCGGTGGTGACCGTGAAGCCGCAGGCGCTGAAGCGCTGCCTCGGCAACCTCGTCTCGAATGCCGCCCGCCATGCCGACGCGATCGCCATCACCGGCCATCGCGACCACCGCTACCTCACCATCACCGTCGACGATGACGGCCCGGGCATCCCGGCCGACATGCGCGAGGAGGTGTTCAAGCCATTCCTGCGCCTCGACGACGCGCGCAACCAGGACGAGGGCGGCACCGGCCTCGGCCTCGCCATCGCCCGCGACATCGCCCGCTCCCATGGCGGCGACATCACCCTCGGCGACAGCCCGATGGGCGGGTTGCGGGCGAGCGTGCGCATTCCGGTGTAGCGCGCCGCATAGCTCATTCCTGCGCGATCACCGCGTCGAGCCAGGCGCAGTTCAGCGGCGGAACGCGTGGGTCCGGCACACGGACGCCGCGTGCGGCGGCGGACAGCCGCATGTCACGCATGCGCTTGCGCTGCTCGTCCGGCAGGTACAATCGCTCGTGCCCCCACAGCGACGGGCCGTCGAAGGTCTCATGCGGCTGCCACGTCGCGGGATCGATCACCCGGCCGCCCCAGCCATATTCGATGAAGAAGCCGGAGGGCGTGTTGACGTAGAACGAGGTCATGTGGTCGTTGGTGTGACGGCCCAGCGTGTAGGCCACGCGCCCGTCGTCGAGCTGTGCCAGGTCGTAGCCCTGGCCGACGTCGTCGAGACTACCTAGTTCCACCATGAAGTGATGCAGTGTGCGGCGACCGGAGCCGACCATCGCGAAGCTGTGGTGACGGCCGTTGACGTGGAAGAAATAGAGCTTGTACGGCGTCAGGCCGAAGTCGGACACCTTGAAGCCGAGCAGGTCGCGATAGAACCGCAGCATCGGCTCGACGTCCTCGACGTTGAGCACGACGTGCCCCATGCCGAGCGGCCCGGTGCGAAAGCCGGAGATCGGACGTCCCGGCCTGAAGGGATCCGAGGCGACGGCTGCCCCCCAGAACACCTCGATCGTGTTGCCGGCGGGATCCTGAAAGCAGATCAGCTCGCTGACATGACGCTCGTCGGCCAGTGCCTGCGAACCGCGGGCCACCTTCACGCCGTTGTCGTCGAGACGGCTCGCGAGCCGCGCGAGCGCGGCAGCGTCGCCGACCTCCCAGCCCATGACGGCGAGCCCGCCATCGGCGCTGCCATCGACGATCAGCCGCTGCTTGCGATCATCCATCCGATAGGCCTGCACGCTGGCCGCGCGATCCACGCGCTGCATCCCGAGGAGCTTGGTCGCCATGCGTCCCCACTGCTCCGCTTGGGACGACTTGATGCCGATGTAACCGAGCGCCGTTATTTCCATCTTGTTTTCTCCCGAAAGGCGCGGGCGGAATTTCGTATCAGCTCCGCGCGGTCCTGCAGTAGACTGCCGCCCCTGCATCCGGCTCGCGTTCTCAAGACGGTATCGGCGGACGGAAACGAAGAACAGGGAGGATTTTCCAAGTGTCCAAGCAACGGACGCGATCTCCGCAGGCCCGTCCTGCGGAGGGTGTCCGCGCCTTCAAGCGGGGGCTCGACGTGCTGCGCGCGGTCAATCGGTCCGGGGGCATTCGCGCCGGCGACGTGGCGCGCCAGCTCGATCTGCCGCGGCCCACGGTCTATCGGTTGCTCGAAACACTCGAGGAACTCGGCTATGTCGCGCGCAGCGCCAGCGACGACCGCTTCCGGGTCACGCGCCACGCGTTGAGCCTCGGCGACGGCTATGATCCCGGCATCTTCATCTGCCAGGTCGCCGCGCCCTATCTCGCCGAGCTCAGCCGCAGCCTGATCTGGCCGGTCGATCTGTCGACTTATGAGAACGGCGCGATGGTCATCCAGGAGACCACGCATGCGCGCAGCCCGCTCTCGATCGATCGCAGCATGATCGGCAAGCGGCTGCCGATGCTGCACACCTCGGCCGGCCGGGCCTATCTGGCCGCCTGCCCGCCCGCAGAGCGGGACCTCATCATCAACCATCTGCGACGCATCGAGGATGCCGAGGACCTCTTCTTCCTGGCGCCCGAGCGGCTGCAGCGCATGATAACGGAAACGTCTCAGCGCGGCTATGCGATCCGCAACGAGGGCGAATTCAATCCGAAGACGTCGTCGATCGCGGTGCCGATCGTGCGGGGCGACGTCGTGTTCGGCTGCATTTCGATCATCTGGATCCGCTCCGCCATGACCCTCGAGGAGGCTGTCGCTCAGTACGCGGCCCCATTGCGCGACGCCGCGGCCGCGATCCCCGTCCAGGCCTGAGCGTCCGCTGCGCGGACAGTTCGTGACCGCGCCTTGAAGCTGCGAGGCGGTTGCGGATCAGATGCGGCCATGAGCAACATGGCCGCACATTCCGGAAGCTTCGACGTCGTCATCGTCGGTCGCGGGCCCGTGGGCTCGACGCTCGCCAACCTGCTCGGCCTGTGCGGCATCCGCACGCTGATCCTGGAGCGCGAAGCCAAGGCCTATCATTTGCCTCGCGCGGTGCATTTCGACGACGAATGCATGCGCGTGTTCCAGACCATCGGCCTTGCCGACGCCATCCTGCCCCACCTTACATTGAGTCCCGGCATGCGCTTCGTCGATGCGGGGGGACGATTGCTGCTCGACTGGCCGCGCCCCAGCGAGTCGACCGCGATGGGCTGGAATCTGAGCTACCGCTTTCACCAGCCCGATCTCGAAGCCGTGCTCAACACCGGCCTGGAGCGCTGGCCTCATGTCGAGCTGCGCACGCGCTGTGATGTCTTCGCGCTCGAGCAGGACCGCGAGGGGGCGCGCGTTCGCTATGAGGACCTCGGCACCGGCCGGCTCGTCGACATCTCCTGCGCCTATGTCATCGGCTGCGACGGTGCACGTTCGCTGGTGCGCCGCTTCATCGGCTCGGCGCTGGACGATCTCGGCTTTCACGAGCGCTGGCTCGTCTGCGACGTGCTGCTGAGGGAGGAGCGGCCCGATCTCGGCGATTTCAGCGTCCAGCACTGCAACCCGCAGCGTCCCGCAACCTATATTCGCGGCACCGGCAACCGGCGCCGGTGGGAGATCACGGTTCATCCCGACGAGGACGCGGTCGAGATCACCCAACCGGCGCGCGTGTGGGAGCTGCTCTCGCCCTGGCTCCGGCCCGCAGAGGCCGAGATCGAACGCGCCGCCGTCTACACATTCCACTCCGCGGTCGCCCAGCAATGGCGTGCCGGACGGTTCCTGCTCGCAGGCGATTCCGCGCATCAGACCCCGCCTTTCCTCGGTCAGGGCATGTGTGCCGGCATTCGCGACGCAGCCAACCTCGCATGGAAGCTGGCGCTTGTGATTGCCGGGAAGGCGACGCCTGATCTTCTCGACACCTATCAGAGTGAGCGCGCGCCGCATGTGCGCGAATTCATCGAGCTCGCGATCCGGCTGGGTGGGCTGATCAACACCAAGGCGGTCGAGGCGGCGCTTGCGACCGGCACGGCACAGGGCGACGGCCAGCTCAAGCTCGACGTGCAGAAGCCAGTGCTCGGCCCGGGCCTTGCCTGCGGCGAACGCAGCATGACGGGAAAGCTGGCGCCGCAATTCCGCAGCCGTGATCACGGCCGCAGCGACGACCGCGTCGGCTATCGCTTCGCGCTGCTATGCCGGTCCGGTCTCGGGACCGCAATGATCGAGCAGCATCATGCCCGCCTGACGGCCGCCGACGTCGCCGTCATTTGCGGCGAGGAAGCTGGCGGCCTCGACGGCTGGCTCGATCAGCACGGCTTCGACGCCGTGCTGATGCGCCCCGACCGCTACATCCTGGGTGCTGTCCGCACGGGCCAAGATCCCGCGGCGCTGTTGTCAGGCCTCGCCTTCCTCGCACCGCCGCCGAGCGCGGCCTGAGCGTTTCCGTTCTTTTTGAGAGGGTTCACGTATGAAGCTGGTTTCCTTTGTGATCGACGGGCGTCCCGGATACGGCGCCGTGAAGGGAGACGGTGTCGTCGACCTCGGCCGGCGGCTGCCGGCGAAGAGCCTGCGCGCGCTGCTCGAGGCGGATGCGCTTCGCGACGCCGCCGCGCTGCTCACCTCCGAACAGCCCGACTATCCGCTCGATGCGATCACCTTCGCGCCCGTCATCCCCGATCCCGGCAAGATCATCTGCGTCGGCCTGAACTATCGCGACCACGTCGCCGAGACCGGACGAACGGTCACCGAGAAGCCCGCGCTGTTCGCGCGCTTTCCGACCAGCCAGGTCGGACATCTGCAACCGGTCATTCGCCCTGGTGTCTCCGATCATTTCGACTATGAGGGCGAACTCGCGCTCGTGATCGGGAAAGCCGGCCGGCATGTCCGGCGCGAGGACGCGCTCACGCACATCGCCGGCTATTCCTGCTACAATGAAGGCAGCATCCGCGACTGGCAACGCCACACGTCGCAATTCCTGTCGGGCAAGAGCTTCGACCGGTCCGGCGCATTCGGCCCCTGGCTGGTCACCGCCGACGAAATTCCCGACCCGTCCAAGCTGACGCTGCAGACCCGCCTCAATGGCGAGACCGTGCAGCGGACCACCACGGATCTCCTCATCACCGACGTGCCCGATCTGATCGTCTATTGCTCGACGATCATGACCTTGCTGCCCGGGGACGTGATCGTCACCGGCACGCCGGGAGGCGTCGGCTTCAAGCGCACCCCGCCTCTGTTCATGAAGCCCGGCGATACGGTCGAGGTCGAAATCTCGGGCATCGGCGCGCTGCGCAATCCCGTGACTGCCGAACTGGAAGCCTGACGTTTCCGCCTCGCGGAGAACCGCGAGGCGCACCAATCAAACACGACAAAAAACCAAATCTTCAAATCCGGGGAGGATCATCATGTCGCGCTGTCTCAGATCCAGCATCGCTGGCCTGCTGCTGCTTGCAGGCTCATCCGCGCAGGCCGAAATCAAGGCGGGTGCCATCCGTATCGGTGTGCTCACCGACATGACCGGCATCTTCGCGACCGCGATGGGGCCCGGCTCCGTGGAAGCGGCCCGGATGGCCGCTGAGGAGTTCGGTGGCAAGATCAACGGCAGGCCGATCGAAATCTTTCAGGCCGATCATCAGAACAAGCCGGATATCGCGGTCGCGATCGCCCGGCGCTGGTTCGAGCAGGACGGTGTGCAGGCGATCGCCGACGGCGGCAGCTCCGGCGCGGCCCTTGGCGTCCAGGAGCTGGTGCGCAGCAACGGCAAGATCTTTCTCATCTCCGGGGCCGGCGCCAATCAGCTCACCGACGAGGCCTGCGCCCCGACCTCGGTGCAATGGACGCACGACGCCTATTCGACCGCGACAGCCGTCGTGTCGGGCATCATGCAGACCAGCAAGGAGCCGTGGTTCTTCATCACCGGCGACTACGCATTCGGCCATTCGGTCGAGGCGACCGCGCGCGCTCGCATCGCCGAGCTCGGCGGCACGGTCGCCGGCAGCGTCAAGGCGCAGCTCGGCACGCCGGATTACGGCTCGTTCCTGCTGCAGGCCCAGGCCTCCGGCGCCAAGATCCTGGCGCTCAACGTCGCCGGCGACAATGCCACGGCCATCAAGCAGGCCGAGGAATTCGGGCTTGCGGCCCAGGGCATGAAGATCGTGCCAATGTCGTTCCAGAACGTCGACATCGAATCCATCGGCCTCAAGGCGACGCAGGGCGATCTCATCGTCACCAGCTTCTTCGAGGATGCCTCCCCCGCCGCGCGCCGCTTCTCCGACGCGTTCTACGCGCGCCGGAAGGCGATGCCGTCACAGATCCAGGCCGGGGTCTATTCGGCCGTGCGGCACTATCTGCAGGCGGTGAAGGATGCCGACAGCGACGACGGCGCAACTGTGATGGCCCGAATGAAAGCCACGCCGGTCTCGGATGCCTATGCGGACCACGGCCAGATCCGCGACGACCAGCGCATGGTGCACGACCTGTATCTGGTCCAGGTCAAGACCCCCGCCGAATCGAAGCGCCCCTGGGACTTCGTCAAGCTGGTGACGAAGATCGCCCCCGATCAGGCGTTTCGCCCGCTCGACCGCAGCAAGTGCAGCCTGGTCAGCAAGTGAGCACATGAGCGACCAAGCATGATTCCGGACGATCAGCGCGCCGTCATCATCACCGCCGCGGGCGGCCCGGAGGTCCTGTCGGAGCGACAGGACTGGCCGGTCCCGCGCCTCGGACCAGACGATGTGCTGATCGAGGTCGCAGCCGCCGGCATCAACCGTCATGACTGCAACCAGCGCGCTGCCGGGCCGTCGCGGGAGCCCAATCCCATACCGGGATTGGAAGCCTCGGGGCGCATCGTGGCCTGCGGCGCCAACGTTTCCCCGGAACGGCTGGGTAGAGCGGTGATCGCACTGACCGACGGCGGTTCATACGCGCAATACGTCGCCACCGATCAGCATCTTGCACTGGACTTGCCGAGCGGCCTCGACTTGATCCAAGGCGCCGGCCTACCCGAAGCGCTGTTCACGACCTGGTTCAATTTCTTCGAGCTGATGCGCATGATGCCCGGCGAGACCGCCCTGATTCATGGCGGAAGCAGCGGCGTCGGCACGATCGCGATCCAGCTCCTGCGCGCGCTGGGTCATCCCGTCATGGCCACCGCCGGCACCGCAGAGAAGCGCGCCCTGGCACTCGGGCTCGGCTGCAGCGCCGTGTTCGACTATGCCGATCCCGATCTCGCCGAGCAGATCCGCGCGGCGACGGGGAAGCGCGGGGTCGACTGCATCCTCGACACCTCCGCCGGCGCTCACATTGCGCAGGACCTTGCGGCGCTCGCGATGGGCGGACGGATCGCCCTGCTCTCGGCCGGACATGGCAAGGAGCTGGCGGTGCCGCTGCGCAGCCTGATGGCGCGCCGGGCCAGCATCACCGGCGCATTCCTGCGGTCGACGTCACTCGATATCAAACGCCGCCTCGCAAGCGAGCTGCGGCAGCGCATCTCGTCCCTGCTCGGAACGGCCATTCGGCCGCACATCGACAGCACCTATCGCCTGTCCGAGGCAGCCGATGCGCACGAACGCATGGAGACGGGCCGGCACATCGGGAAGATCATGCTCAACGTCCGCGAATGAGCGACGATCCACGTCGCTGCGCCCGCCACGCGCAACGAGCGCCCGCCTACTGCTTCACGCCCGGGATCAGGGCCTTCAGCTTGGCCATGTCCTTGACGTTCATCTTCATGCCGCCGGGCATCACGATGTCCCCGGGCTTCTGGTCGGGCTTGCAGGCGCCGAGCCATCTGGCCTCGATCGTCATCGCGGTGTCCTTCACCCCGGTGCCGGCGGCGCCGCCCGTGACGCGCGACATCGTCTTCACCGTATAGGCCGAGTTGAAGTCGCCGGTGATGTCGGCATGCGACGTCGTATTGATGCCGCCGAAATTGCAGACCGAATCGGAGACGTAGCCGGTCGCGGTCTTCTGGATGTCCTGCTTGGAGCAGACCTGCTGCGCCATCGGCGAGGCGAAGTTGTTCATCTCCTTGTCGGTGGCCGCGTCGGTGCAGTGCTGCATCGTCGCCTCCGGCAGCTGACCGCCGGATCTGATCATCTTCAGCTCCCACAGGCCGGCCTTGCGCACCGGTAGGTCGACGGCCCGTGCCTCATGGCTCGCGGTCACGCCCAGGAGGCAGCAGGCCAACAGCCCAATTGCGATGCGTGTGCAGGTCATATGCCCCGTTCCGGCTCGTTGATCGATGCCGGAGCGAATGCCGCAGAAAAATGGCAATTGGGAGAACGGCAGTTGATGGAAGGTCAGTACAGCGTCCGCAGCGGCCGCTGCGCCGAGCCATAGGGCACCCAGCGGCAGGCGAACGAAACGTAGCCACCGTAGCGCGCATCGACGGCGCGGAACTTCGCGACCTTGCCGTAGGAGGCGCAATGATCGACCGCGAGCTGGCGCGCATCCGTGGTCTGGGCCAGCTGGAAGGCGATGATGCCGCCGGTGTCGTTGCCCTTGAAGGGCGGCACCACGTCGGCCTGGGCGGATGCCGCAACCAGCACCATCCCAGTGGCCACGAGGCCTGCAGTCTTCACGAATCCGGCCATCAGCGTCCGCATTGCATTCTCCTCGATCTGGCCCGCCATTCTAAAGGTCCTGTCCGGTCAAGAAAAGAACACCGGCCTCGCGTTAACAGGACTAATCGTGGAGTGTTGCCGCGTTGCACTTGACCTCCTGTGGCCGCCGCGGCACGGTCCACGCTCCCGGATCAGCCTTGCGGACGGCCCATGCGCGACTTCAGTTCACCTTTCAAGATGTTCGGCGCCGCCTGTGGCGCGCTGCTTGCCGCCATCGTCGCCACCGCCCCGGCTCAGGCCGCCAACCCGCTCGAGATGAACTTCTGGTTGTCCGGTCCGAAATATGAAGGCCGGGTCGCGCCTTGCGAGGCGGCCATTCCGACCATCGTCTCGCGATTCCAGGACAAGGAGAGCACCTTCTGGAATTCCTCGCTGACGATCACCGGCGTCGCCAATGTCCATGAGATCGCCTTCCGGCCCTGGCAGTCCGACAACATTCCGCGTCGCTTCTGCACCGGCAGCGTGATGATCAGCGACGGCAAGGCGCGCACCGTCAACTTCTCGATCATCGAGGATGGCGGCTTCGCCGGCTATGACCAGGGCGTCGAGTTCTGCGTCGTCGGCCTCGATCGCAACTGGGCCTTCAATCCGGCCTGCCGCGCCGCCAAGCCCTGATTCGCCTTTCCCGGCGTATCGGCCGCTCGCGCGGGCGGCCGGCTGACGAATGGCTGCCTCGGGGCAGCCATTTTTGTTCTTGAAATGTTCCCGCACGCTGGTAGGCTCATGGCATTGTCCGGGGAGTACGCCATGTTCGATTGCCTGTGCCGACCTGCCGTCCTGTTGTCCAGAACGATCGCCTGCTTTGCCCTCTTGCTCGGTGTGCTCACGGCTGGCGCCGCCGAGGCGCAGGACCGCCGCCAGAATGCGCCGGGCGCGTTCGACTTCTACGTTCTCTCGTTGTCGTGGTCGCCCTCGTACTGCGCCGAAGCCGAGGAGCGCGGCGGTCGCGGCAGCCGGTCCCAGCAATGCAGCGGCCGACCGTACTCGTTCGTCGTGCACGGGCTGTGGCCGCAATACGAGAACGGCTACCCCGAATATTGCGAGCAGCCGGCGCCGCGCCTGCCCCGCAACATCATGACCTCGATGCTCGACCTGATGCCGGCGCCGGGCCTGATCTACAACGAGTGGGACAAGCACGGCACCTGCGCCGGCGTGTCGGCGAAGGCCTATTTCGAAGCCATCCGCAAGGCCCGCGCCGCCATCAAGATCCCCCCGGAATTCCTCGATCTCGCGGAGGCCAAGACGGTGGCGCCGGCGGCGATCGAGGAGGCCTTCATCAAGGCCAACCCCAAGCTCACGACATCGGGCATTGCCGTCACCTGTAACCGCACCAGGCTGAGCGAGGTCCGGATCTGTCTGTCGAAGGATCTGGAGTTTCGCAACTGCGACGAGATCGACCGGCAGGCCTGCCGGCGCGACGAGGTCAACATGCCGCCGGTCCGCGGCGGCTAGCGGCTGCGAATCGGGCGACGCAGCGCGTCGGCCTGCGGCGGCGCTCATCCGCGGCTCTCCGGAGGGCGTCCGGCGCATCGACGGGGTACCCTTTTGACGCGGAACGGCGTAACCGGATGGCATGAACTACCGACATGCCTTCCACGCCGGCGGCTTCGCCGACGTCATCAAGCACATCGTGCTGACGCGCATCCTGGTCTACCTCCAGGAGAAGCCCGCCGCGTTCCGGGTGATCGACACCCATGCCGGCGCCGGCCTGTATGACCTCACCGGCGACGAGGCGACGCGCAGCGGCGAGTACCTCACCGGCATCGCCCGCGTGCTGCAGGCGCGGCTGTCGGATCAGGCCTATGCGCTGGTCCAGCCCTATCTGGATATCGTCCGATCGTTCAATCCCAAGGCCGAACTGGTCGCCTATCCCGGCTCGCCGCTGATCGCGCGCGCGCTGCTGCGGCCGCAGGACCGCATGACCCTGTGCGAGCTCGCGCCGATCCCCCGCAAGCAGTTGATCGATCAGTTGCGCCGCGACACCCAGGCCCGTGTCGTCGATCTCGACGGCTGGGTCGCCCTGCCCGCCTTCGTGCCGCCGAACGAGCGCCGGGGCGTGGTGCTGATCGATCCGGCGTTCGAGGCGAAGGATGAGTTCGAGCGGCTCGCCGATCGCTTCGCCGCGGCCTTCGCGAAGTGGACCACCGGTATCTACGTGCTGTGGTATCCCGCCAAGAGCCGGCGTGCGACGGAAGAGCTGAGCGATCGTGTCGCGGCGCTCGCAGCCGCGGCCAAGCCGCCGGGCAAGGTTCTGCGGATCGAGTTCAGTGTTGCGCCGCAGATCGAAGGCGAGGCGCTCACCTCGACCGGGCTGCTGATCGTCAACCCGCCCTGGACATTACATGACGAGCTGAAGCTCATCCTGCAGGAACTGCAGAAGCCCCTCGGCCAGGGCGGCGCGGCGCGCTTCCGACTCGAATTCCCCAAAGCTTGAAACGGCGACTGGTCGAAAAGCCGTAGTCAATCGGCGCGGAACCGTATTATTGTGTCCGATTGTAAGACTGGCTTTACGTTCCGCTTCCGCGAATGGTTGCGGCGGGGTGATCAAGGCCTAACAAGATCCGGCGATCCGGCGCGGCGAGCGCTGGGCGTTAAGGTGGCCAACGCTTTCCGATCAAAGTGATGTCCGGTCGGACGCTGCGCAGGGCGCGCAGTGGAGGAAGCATTGCGGGGGAGGAGTTTCCCGATGGCCATGACTGGGACGGTCAAGTTCTTCAACGGCGAACGCGGCTACGGCTTCATCAAGCCGGACGACGGTGGACGCGACGTGTTCGTGCACATCACGGCGGTGGAGCGCGCGGGCCTGAAGGACCTGACCGAAGGACAGCGGATCAGCTTCGAGGTCGAGCCGGACAAGAAGGGCAAGGGCCCGAAAGCGGTCAACCTGGTGCTGTCGTCTTAGGGCGAGCCCGCCTGGCGGTGGTTCACGCGCCGGCATGATTGCAGCCGGGCGCGCCTCGACGCCACCTCTTCGCTGGTTTGGAAGCTGTCGGCAGCGCCTGCTCGCGTGCACAGCATTGCCGGCTCGTACGTGCAGGCCGCGCGCAATGATGCACGTCTCCAGATTGCACAGAGCGCTCCGACAAAAAAATCCCGGCCACGCGAGCGGCCGGGAGGTTGTCGTTGGACGTTTCTTCTTCCTATTCCCTCGTTGCCATCAGAAGTGGAAGTTGATGCCTGCGCGCACAATTCCAAACCGATAGTCGTTCTTCGCCCCCGTGATCACGAAATTGCTGCTGTCGAGATCGACGTAGAGATACTCGATCTTGGCGGTCCAGTTCTGTGCCAGGCCGAACTCGGTGCCGGCACCGAGCGTCCAGCCCACCGTGGTGTGCGATTCCGAAAGACCGAAGGTCTCGGCGCGCAGGCCGCCAAAGGCGAGGCCGCCGGTGCCGTAGAACAGGATGTTGTTGAAGGCGTAGCCGGCGCGGCCGCGCAATGTGCCGAACCACGGGTTCGAGAACTTCCACGGGGCGAAGGTGTCATTGGCGCCGGTCAGGTTGATGTCGCCCTCGGCGCCGAACACCCACGGGCCGTTCTGCCAATTGTAACCCGCGGTCAGGCCGCCGGTGAGACCGGACGGCTTGGTCGGGTTGTTGCCGACGGTGCCCCATTCATAGCCCAGCGTGCCGCCGAGATAGGGCCCGGCCCAGCTGTAGGCGTTGAGGGGCTGGTTCACGGTATAGGGCGCGCCGCGCCCGTAGCCGAGATCCGCCGCCTGCGCCGAGACCGATCCGAGAGCCGCCGCGCCCAAGCCCGCCGCGGCGGCAGCACCGACCAAGAACCTGTTCATCGCTCACTCCACGCCACTCGCCGTCACCCGCCGGAGCCTGCGCCGCGCGACTGTGGTGCGCGGGCCGGCGTGGTTACGGAACTCTCGCTTCTTTCGTGAGCATTTATCGAGAGTTTTAGGTTAAGCCGTTGTTAAGCCGGGTTACCCGGCCATTAACGTGCTTAACGAAGCGTTACCGCCCTGCCCTGTGCATGGCGCCATCGCAAGCTGGCGAGACGGCGCGGCAGCGCTTAGTTTGCGGACATGACCACCCACAGCTCCGATCCACCCAAGGCGCCGGCGCCCCCGAGCCGGCGTGGCGCGGCCGACCTGCCGCCCGAGACCATCGACACGCCCGACCTCGATCCCGCCGCATCGGCTGCGGACGAGGACGATGACGGCCGGCTGCCGGAGCTGGCCGAGGAGAGCCTGGAGGCGGTCGGCGAAGGTCCGCTCGCGATCGGCCACGCGGCGATCGAGAACGCGGTGCGGCTGGCGCCGACCTCGCCGGGCGTCTACCGCATGCTCAACGCGGCGCACGACGTGCTCTATGTCGGCAAGGCCAAGAACGTCAAAAAGCGCCTGTCGTCCTATGCGCGTGCCAACGCGCCGCTGCCGGCGCGCATCCTGCGCATGATCGCAGCCACCGTGACGGTCGAGATCGTCTCCACCACCACGGAGACCGAGGCGCTGCTGCTGGAGGCGAACCTCATCAAGCAGCTCAAGCCGCGCTTCAACGTGCAGCTGCGCGACGACAAGTCGTTTCCCTATATTCTCATCACCGGCGACCATTGGGCGCCGCAGATCCTCAAGCACCGCGGCGCGCAGTCCAGGCCGGGGCGCTATTTCGGTCCGTTCGCCTCGGCCGGTGCCGTCAACCGCACCATCACGGCGCTGCAGCGCGCCTTCCTGATCCGCTCCTGCACCGACTCGTTCTTCGAGAGCCGCACCCGCCCCTGCCTGCTGCACCAGATCCGCCGCTGCGCCGGGCCCTGCACCCAGGAGATCGACTTCCCCGGCTACACCGAGCTGGTGCGCGAGGCGACCGACTTCCTGTCCGGACGCAGCCAGGCGGTGAAGGCGCTGCTGGCGGCCGAAATGGAGAAGGCGTCGGGCGAGCTCGAATTCGAGACTGCCGCCGTCTATCGCGACCGCCTCGCGGCGCTGTCGGCGATCTCCTCGCAGCAGGGCATCAATCCGCGCACGGTCGAGGAAGCCGACGTGTTCGCCATCCACCAGGAGGGCGGCTATTCCTGCGTCGAGGTGTTCTTCTTCCGCACCGGGCAGAACTGGGGCAACCGCGCCTACTTCCCGCGCGCGGAGAAGAGCTATCTGCCGGAGGAGGTGCTGTCGGCGTTCATCACGCAGTTCTACGACGACAAGCCGCCGCCGAAGCTGATCCTGCTGTCGCACGAGATCGAGGAAGCCGAGCTGCTCGCCGAGGCGCTGTGCGTCAAGGCCGGCCACAAGGTCGAGGTGTCCTGCCCGAAGCGCGGCGAGAAGAAGGACCTCGTCATCCATGCGCTGACCAATGCGCGCGAGGCGCTGGGCCGCAAGCTCGCGGACACCGCAACGCAGAGCCGGCTCTTGGAGGCGATGACGACGACGCTCGGTCTGCCGCAGGTCCCGAAGCGCATCGAGGTCTACGACAACAGCCACATCCAGGGCACCAACGCGGTCGGCGCGATGATCGTCGCCGGCCCCGACGGCTTCATGAAGAACCAGTACCGCAAGTTCAACATCAAGTCGGAAGGGTTGACGCCCGGCGACGACTACGCGATGATGAAGGAGGTGCTGCAGCGCCGCTTCAAGCGGCTGGTGTCACCGTCGGAGAAGGATGTCGCCCGCGCGGCCAAGGAGGACGACGTGCCGCAATGGCCGGACCTCGTCATCATCGACGGCGGCCGCGGCCAGCTCAATGCCGTCCGCGAGATCTTCACCGAGCTCGGCGTCACCAATGTCGCGCTGATGTCGGTCGCCAAGGGCCCTGATCGCGACGCCGGCCGCGAGACGCTGTTCATCCCGGAGCGGGAGGCGATCAAGCTCGAGCCGCGCGACCCCGTGCTGTATTTCATCCAGCGGCTGCGCGACGAGGCACATCGCTTCGTCATCGGCTCGCACCGCAAGCTGCGCAAGAAGGACATCCGCGAGGCCGGCCTGCAGGAGATCCCCGGCATCGGCCCGTCGCGCAAGCGCGCGCTGCTGCACCATTTCGGCACCTTGAAAGAGATCGAGCGCGCCTCGATCGCCGATCTCGGCAAGGTGCCGGGCGTGAGCGCCGAAAGCGCGCGGAAGATTTTCGAGTATTTTCACAGCAACGCGAGCTGAGCCGATCGCGGCTCAAGCCGCAGCCGGCGGCTCCTGCTTCACCGCATCGGCGAACTTCCGCATCAGCCGCACCAGCTCATCCACATCGCGGATCTCCCAGCTTTCGAAGATGGCGCGGCCGATCCGCTCGCGCGCAGCGTCGACGAGGTCGGTCATGGCCTTGCCCTTCGGCGTGATCACCGCCTCGCGCACCCGCCGGTCCGCGGCGCTGGCCTGGCGTGCCACCAACCCGAGGCTCTCGAGCTTGGCGACCTGGCGGCTGACGGTGGTGTAGTCGCGCCCGACCCGATCCGCCATCTCGACCACACCGATCGGGCCAAATCGCTCGATTCCGACCAGCAGCGGAAACAGCGCGCGGTCGAGCGCGATGCCGGCTTCCCTGATCAGCGCCTCGTCGCGCTGCGGCCGGTTCATCACGGCCACAATGTCGAGCAGCGCCCCGTGCAGGACGCGGAGCTGCTCACTTATATGTGTATTTTGCACATTATTCCTTGGCGACATCAGCCCCTCCGGATATATGTGCATTATACACATATAATCCGGAGCTCCACCATGAAAGCCGCTATTGTCCAGAAAGCCGGGCAGCCGCCGGTCTACGCCGATTTCGCCAACCCGATCGCTGCTCCTGACGAGCATCTGATCACCGTGACCGCCGCAGCGATCAGCCAGATCACCAAGGCCCGCGCCTCCGGCACGCACTACAGCTCAACCGGCGCGTTTCCCTTTGTGGCTGGGATCGATGGCGTCGGCCGCTGTGAGGACGGCAGCCGGGTCTACTTCGTGCTTCCCAGGGCCCCCCATGGCGGCATGGCCGAAAAGACGGTGGTGCCGAAGGCGCGATGCCTCGCCTTGCCCGATGATCTCGATGACGTCACCGCGGCGGCAATCGCCAATCCTGGCCTGTCGTCCTGGGCGGCGCTGCGCGAGCGCGCACACCTCCGCGCCGGCGACACCGTGCTGATCAATGGCGCCACTGGAACGTCCGGTCGGCTCGCGGTTCAGATCGCCAAGCATCTCGGTGCGGCCAAGGTGATCGCGACCGGGCGCAACGCCGCGACGCTGCAATCCCTGACCGCGCTCGGCGCCGACGCGGTCATTCCCCTGGTCGGCGATGGCGACGCGCTGGAGGAACGTTTCAAGCCCCATTTCGCCGGGGGTGTCGACGTCGTGCTCGACTATCTCTGGGGCGCCAGCGCCGAGCGGCTGCTGATGGCAGCGGCCAAGGCGGGCGCGGAGGCGAGGCCGATCCGATTCGTCCAGATCGGCTCCATCAGCAGCGGCGACATCACCCTGCCGAGCGCGGTGCTGCGCGCATCAGCCATCGAATTGATGGGCAGCGGCATCGGCAGCATTCCGCTCGAGCGTCTGATCGCGCTCACCGGTGAGTTGTTGCAGGCGGCCATCCCTGCCCGGCTCGAGATCGCGGCCGATCCGATCCCGCTGAACGCGATCGAACGCAATTGGGCCAGGGATGATGCCACCCGCCGCGTCGTGCTCACCATGTGAAAGCCGGGACCAAAAAAACGACGAGTTGGCAGGCTGTCGGCAAAAACAATTTACCCGGATAAAAATATACGCTAATTACCCGGGTTAAAGTGGAGCCCCACCATGACCCCCGACCAGCGCAAGGCGGCCGTCGCCGCCTATAAGGAACGCAAGACACCTGCCGGCATCTTCGCCGTGACCTGCGCCGCCACCGGCGAGCGCTGGATCGGCTGCGCGCCGGACCTCGACAAGATCCAGAACCGCCTCTGGTTCACCCTGCGCCAGGGCGGCCATCGCCGCGGCGGCCTGCAGGCGGCCTGGACCGCCCACGGCGCGGAGGCGTTCAGCCTGGACGTCATCGAGACCCTGGACGAGGAGACGCTGGGCTATGTCCGCGACCGCGTGTTCGCGGAACGCCAGGCGCATTGGTGCGCGGTGCATGGCGCGGAGGCGATCTGAGGCTTTCGCTCAAGCCTTCGCGCGGCCGTCACTGCACCGCAATAAGGTCCCAGCCGCGCGTCGCGCCCGCCGATCTGCGCACTGGCGCGACCGCGTCCGGTTGCTTAATGAAGCGTTGCGGGTCGCGTTGCCGCATGCGCAAGAGTTCCTATCTCCGCAAGACTTCGTTGCGATTCGCGTCATATCTGCGTCATCCTGCCGAAGCGGCTCGGCTCGGAGGTTGACGTCCGAACCGCGGCAGTATTGGTACACCGGATGAATATTGCGACCACACGCGTGCCCAGCAAGACGTCGACGTCCCTGCCGAACATCCTGACCTATACGCGCATCGCCGCGATACCGGTCGTGGTCGGTTGCATCTACGCGCAGTCGGTCTGGATGTATCCTTTGTGGCTCCGCTGGGTCGCCGTCGCAGTGTTCATTGCAGCTGGGATCACCGACTATCTCGACGGTCATTTCGCGCGGATCTGGAACCAGCAATCGGCATTCGGCCGTATGCTCGATCCGATCGCCGACAAGCTTCTCGTCGCCTCCTGCCTGCTGATGCTGGCCGCCGACAGCACCATCCAGAACTGGTCGCTGTGGGCGGCCATCGTGATCCTGTGCCGCGAGATCCTGGTGTCGGGCCTGCGCGAATATCTCGCCGCGCTGCGCGTCTCGGTGCCGGTGACCAAGGTCGCCAAATGGAAGACCACGATGCAACTGGTGGCAATCGGCTTCCTGCTCGCGGGCGAGGCCGGCGATACGGCGGTCGCCCAGATCTCGACGGCCGTTGGCCCGATCGTGAGCGGGATCGGAATTTGGCTGCTCGGCTTGTCGGCGGTCTTCACCATCTACACCGGCTACGACTATTTCCGCGCCGGCATTCACCATCTCATCGAGGCGGACTCGCGATGAAGGTGAAGTATTTCGCCTGGGTGCGCGAGCGCGTCGGCAAGGCCGAGGAGACGATCGAGCCCCCGGCGGACGTGCGCACGGTCAGCGAGCTGATCGCCTGGCTCACCACGCGCGGCGAGGGCTACGCCTATGCGTTCGAGAGGCCGAAGGTGATCCGCACCGCGATCGACCAGACCCATGTGCAGCCGGATGCGGCCATCGCCGGCGCCCGCGAGATCGCGTTCTTCCCGCCGATGACCGGCGGCTGACGTAACGGAATATCTGTCCATGACCGCGATCGTCACCGTCCGGGTGCAGCAAGAGGATTTCGACACCGCGGCCGAGATCGCGGCCCTCAGCCATGGCCGCACCGACATCGGCGCCGTCGTCAGCTTCTCCGGCCTGTGCCGCGGCAACGACCATGACACGCCGATCAGCGCACTGACGCTCGAGCACTATCCAGGGATGGCGGAAGCCGAGATCATGCGCCATGCCGAGCAGGCGATGGCGCGCTGGCCGCTGCAGGGCATGACCGTGATTCACCGCTTCGGCCGGATACGGCCCGGCGAGAACATCGTGCTGGTGGTGACCGCATCCAGCCACCGTCAGGCGGCGTTCGAGGCGGCTGAGTTCCTGATGGATTATCTCAAGACCAACGCGCCGTTCTGGAAGCGCGAGGAAACCGAGAACGGCGGCAGCTGGGTCGAGGCCAAGAGCCACGACGATGCCGCCGCGGCGCGCTGGAAGTCGTGATGGCGAAGAAGGTCAAGACGGCAGCGCCGCGCAAGGCGGCGGCACTGAGGCTGCCGAAGGTCAATGCGGGCGAGCTGGCGAGCCTGCTCGACTACCTGCGCTACGCGGTGAGCTGCTTCCAGAACGCCGATCTGGTGTTTGCGCACGGCACCACCGATCCGGTGTCGGAGGCCGCCTTCCTGATCGGCGAGGCGCTGCATCTGCGCCCCGATCAATTCGAGAGCTTCGTCACGGCCCGGGTCACCGCGGCCGAAGGCAAGATGATCCTCGACCTGATCACGGCGCGAATCACCACGAGGAAGCCGGCGGCCTATCTGGTCAACAAGGTCTACATGCGCGGCCTGCCGTTCTACGTCGACGAGCGCGTCATCGTGCCGCGCTCGTTCATCGGCGAGCTGCTGGAGACGCATTTCGGTGGCGCCGAAGCCGACGGCACCTCGCTGATCGACGATCCGCTGGCCGTGGACAGCGTGCTGGACCTCTGCACCGGCTCTGGGTGCCTGGCGATCCTGGCCAGCCGCCACTTCCCCAATGCGGTGATCGACGCCGTCGACATCTCCAAGGATGCGCTCGCCGTTGCGGCGAAGAACGTCGCCGACTACGACCTCGGCGAGCGCATCTCGCTGCACCGCGGTGACCTGTTCGCACCGCTCAGCCAGCGCCGCTACGATCTGATCATCACCAACCCGCCCTATGTCGACGCCGAGGGAATGGCCGGCCTGCCTCGGGAATGCCGCGCCGAGCCGGCGCTGGCCTTCGACGGCGGCACCGACGGGCTCGACATCATCCATCGCATCCTCAGCCAGGCGCGCGACCATCTGACTGCGGAGGGAGGGTTGTTGTGCGAGGTCGGGCGCGACCGTCCGCAGATCGAGGCGGCCTATCCCGACCTGCCGCTGCTCTGGCTCGACACCGAGGACTCCGAGGGCGAGGTGTTCTGGATCACCGCGCGCGATCTCGTCTGAGACGCGGCTGCCCGAGGCACACCGGCCCGGTTGGCGCGAAATGACGCAGCGACTTCCAATATGCGGCACAATCTGCTGCTGCCGTGCAGAATCCGCTCACCAGGGCAGCGGGAACGCTGGACCTTTGACATTTCCGTCCGTCCGCGAAGCTGATAGCTTGGCGGCGGCCCGGATCAGCGGCTGACAACGTCGGCGCACGCATTCAGGCCCATCAAGCACGATCCGTTTCGGCAAGCTTTTCTGGCACCGGTTCGCCACCTTTCCGGATCATGCTGCCGCCGTCGCACAACCGTCCGAGAGGTCCCCATGCTGGACAAGAGCCCCCGCCCCGCCGTCACCGTTCCGAATGATCTTGCCGCGCATTGGATGCCGTTCACCGCGAACCGCGCCTTCAAGAAGAACCCGCGCCTGCTCGCCGGTGCCAAGGACATGCACTACATCACCGTCGATGGCCGCAAGATCATCGACGCCGCCGCCGGCATGTGGTGCTGCAACGCCGGTCACGGCCGCAGCCAGATCGCCGAGGCGATCGGCCAGCAGGCCGCGGCGCTCGACTACGCACCGCCGTTCCAGTTCGGCATTCCCCAGGCGTTCGAGCTGGCCAACCGCATCGCTGATCTCGCGCCCGCCGGCCTCGACCACGTGTTCTTCTGCAACTCCGGCTCGGAGGCAGCCGACACCGCGCTGAAGATGGCGCTCGCCTATCACCAGATCAACGGCCAGGGCAGCCGCACCCGCCTGATCGGCCGCGTCCGCGGCTATCACGGCGTCGGCTTCGGCGGTACCTCGGTCGGCGGCATCGTCAACAACCGCAAGCTGTTCGGCACCTTGCTGACCGGCGTCGACCACATCCCGGCGACCTATGACCGCGAGAAGCAGGCCTTCACCAAGGGCGAGCCGGAGTATGGCGCGCACTTCGCCGACGAGCTCGAGAACCTCGTCAACCTGCACGGCGCCAACACCATCGCCGCCGTAATCGTCGAGCCGATGGCCGGCTCGACCGGCGTGATCCCGGCGCCGAAGGGCTATCTCAAGCGGCTGCGCGAGATCACCCAGAAGCACGGCATCCTGCTGATCTTCGACGAGGTCATCACCGGCTTCGGCCGCCTCGGCTACGCCTTCGCCGCCGAGCGCTACGGCGTGACGCCTGACCTTCTCACCTTCGCCAAGGGCGTCACCAATGGCGCGGCACCGATGGGCGGCGTGCTGGTGCGCGACACCATCCACGACGCCTTCATGAGCGGCCCCGAGCACATGGTGGAGTTCACCCACGGCTACACCTATTCGGCGCATCCGATCGCCTGCGCGGCCGGCCTCGCCACGCTCGACATCTATCGCGACGACAAGCTGTTCGAGCACGCCCGCGCGATCGAGCCGAAATTCGCCGACGCCGTGATGTCGCTCAAGGGCCTGCCCAACGTGCTGGACATCCGCACGGTTGGTCTCACCGCCGGCATCGACCTCGCGCCGCTGCCCGACGCGGCTGGCAAGCGCGGCTACTCCGCGATGGAGACCGCCTTCCACAACAACGACCTGATGCTGCGCATCGCCGGTGACACGCTGGCGCTGACCCCGCCGCTGATCGTCAGCGAGGATCAGGTCGGCGAAATCATCGAGAAGGTCGGCAAGGTCATCAAGGCCGTGGCGTAAGCCGCGCGCGGACATCGTCAGCCAACAACAATGGCGGCCCCGGTGGCCGCCATTTCCTTATCTGGACTGCTTCCCAGCAGCGGTCATTCCGGGGCAATCGTCAACGCGGCCCCGCGTTGGCGATTGAACCCGGAATCTCGTACTTGTTGGGAAGGGACGCGAGACAATATCGGGATTCCGGGTTCAAGGCCTGCGGCCTTGCCCCGGAATAACGTTGGTTGGCATAGCTATTCATACGGTCTCGCTCTGGCTCCGCATCGGTCATGCGCCGCCATCACCTTATGAAGTCCGCTCCTACCCGGCGTGCGGGAGAGCATCCCCGATCGCAAATAGCTTGCCCTGCAAGGATTGCCGCAGAACGGCACGCCTGATTGCCGGGAACCTTCGCAAATCCTCCACGTTCATGTCGCGAGCCGGCGGTTTGCGCGCGGCGAGCGGATTGTCGGAGGACGCGCATGCTTGCACCGCCAGGAGAGCTGCTGCGATTGGGGCTCGAACAGAGGCTCAACCGCGTCAAGCGCGCCACCCAATCCTACATTCGGGATCGCGCCCGGCAGGCCACCGGAACGGTGACGTCCTACGCCGTCGCCGCCGGGCTGTTCGCCACCGCGGGCATCTTCCTGATCGCCGCCTGCATCGTCGGATTGACCGCGCTGTTCCGCTGGGTGGAAATGACCTACGGCCTGTTCACCGCGTTCGCGGTTGTCGGCGGCATCCTGATCGCGCTGGCGGCGATCTGCGCGATCGTCGCGGCAGTGAAGCTCCGCAGCCCTTCGCCGCACTATCCGTCGCTCTCCAGCCGGCTGCGCGTGGCGATCGCAGCGCCCGTGGCCCGGGAACCCGACGCGGACGAGATCGATCCCGACACCATCCCCTTGGCACCGTCACCGACCTCCACGAATCACGCGAGCGGAGTTGCGGGCGCACTCGGACGGATCAACGTACCCGTCGGTGTCGCCGTTGCGGCACTGCTGCTCGGCGTGGCCGCCCTGCGCCGGCGTCACCGCAGCACGTGAGCCTGCCCGGACAGCGGCAGGCGCGGTTCGACGGACATCGAAGCATAACCGCTCAGTTGAGCTGATCAGCGTCGGGATCACCACCGCTCCTGGAGCGCCTACATGCGCGATCAGCCGAAGGGCATCGCGAGCATGTCTAAAGATGTCTGGAATCCGCACGGCGCGTACTCCGGCGTTCTACGGACCCGCGACACTACGATGACACTCCGCTTTCCCACGTGAACTTGCGTAAATGACACGCAGACGAGAAATCATCGGCGTCTCCCGGTATTTGAATCCCGCCCACTATCCTCGCGAATCAACAGAAGTGCTAAGGTTGCGTTCGGTTGGGAGCGTCGCCAAGCATGATCCGTATCTCCACGATTTTCGTTGCCATTTGTATGGTTCTGGTCGCGGCCTCGCTCGGCCTGATCCTGTATTCGGTGGCCGGTATCAGTGGCTCGGAATCCGCGATCGTCGCGCTCGCCGCACTGACGTTCCTGATTCTCTACAATGCCGTGTCGATGCGACTGAGCGACCGCACCGACATCGGCAGCCAGATCGCCGATCTGTCGCGCGGCACCGCCGACCTCGCGCGTCAGGTCGCCGAGTTCGGCCGCCGCCTGTCGGCGGTGGAGGGACGCATCGTGTCGTCGAGCTCGGTCAGCGCCGATCGCCTGCAAGGGGTCATCGGCGAGATCAACGAGCTCGGCGGACTGATGAAGCAGCTCGCCGTCACCGTGGCCCAGCACGAGGACCTGATCGCGGCCATCCCGCCGGCAACACCGCCGGGAGCTGGGGCCGGCACGGTTCGCGACGCCGATCGCCCGCTCCCGGCGACCGCTTCCTCCAGCGGCGCGCTCGAGATGAACGCGCTGCCGTCGCGCGGCGTCGAGCAGAAGGTGGCCGAGACCTCCGGCACGTTCAGCGCGGCACCGGCTGCCGCCCCCCTGCCGCCCAAACCGCAGGCCCCGGCGGTCACGGCCGTGCCGCGCAGCCAGCCGCAGATCCTCGCCGCCGTCAAAGGCGCGATCGAGGACAACCGCCTCGACATCTATCTGCAGCCGCTGGTGACGCTGCCACAGCGCAAGGTGCGCTTCTACGAGGCGGTGACCAGGCTTCGCGACGAGCGCGACCAGGTGGTCGCGGCCGAGGACTTCATCGGCATCGCGGAAGCCGCCGGCCTGGTCGGGCGCATCGACCACATGGTTCTGCTTCGCTGCGTCCAGGTGCTGCGCCGCCTGATGGTTCGCAACAAGGACGTCGGCATCTTCTGCAACATCTCCTCGGCGACGCTCAGCAGCCCTGCAAACTTTTCGCAATGCCTCGATTTCCTCGAAGCGAATCGCGCCCTGGCGCCGTCCTTCGTGCTCGAATTCAAGCAGTCGACCTTGCGCAGCCTCGGTCCGACCGGGACCGAGCATCTCGCGGCCCTGGCACAGCGCGGCTACCGCTTCTCGATCGACCATGTCACCGACCTCCGGTTCGAGCCGCGCGAGCTCGCCGATCGCGGAGTCCGCTTCATCAAGGTCCCGGCCGCGCTGCTGCTCGACCCGAAGCAGAGCTCGGCCTCCGACATTCACCCGACCGATCTCTCCGATCTGCTGGGCCGCTTCGGCATCGACCTGATCGCCGAGCGGATCGAAGGTGAGAACAGCGTCGTCGACCTGCTCGACTACGACGTCCGCTTCGGCCAGGGCTTCCTGTTCGCGCCGCCCCGCCCATTGCGACCCGAGGGCGCATCTGCTACCGGCGAGGCCGCCGCCGGCCCATCGGGCGGGCAGGACATCAAGATTCAGGACCCCAATGCCGCCGGCACCACCTCTCTCGACGCGTCACACACCAATGCTCCGACGCGCAGCGGCAATGCCGCCCTCGCCCGCCGTGCCGCCGGGACCCTCTGAGATCAGCCGGCTGCCATGACCGTTCTCCGCTTCGAAGAGCGGCTGCGCGATCTGGTCGGCCGCAAGCAGGTGCTGCTGAGCGACATCTGGGGCGTGGTCCATAACGGGCTCGAGTCCTTTCCCGACGCCTGCGACGCGCTGCACCACTTTCGCCGCCAGGGCGGTACGGTGATCCTGATCACCAACGCACCCCGGCCGGCCGATTCGGTCCAGCGCCAGTTGCGCAAGCTCGGCGTCGCCGACGAGGTCTACAGCGCCATCGTCTCCTCCGGCGACCTGACCCGCCACTACGTGGCCGATCATCCCGGCGGCAAGGTGTTCTGGCTCGGCCCCGAGCGCGACAATTCCATTCATCGCGGTCTCGACCTGGCGCTGTCGCCGCTCGAAGAAGCGTCCTACATCATCTGCACCGGCCTCTACGACGACGAGACCGAGACCGCCGAGGACTACCGGCCGATGCTGCTGCGCGCCCGCGAGCGCAAGCTGCCGCTGATCTGCGCCAATCCGGACATCGTGGTCGAGCGCGGCGACCGGCTGATCTACTGCGCCGGCGCCATCGCCGAGCTCTACCGCGAACTCGGCGGCGAGGTGATCTTCTACGGTAAGCCGCACCGGCCAATCTACGAGCGGGCCATGATGCTGGCCGAGCAGCACGCCGGCCGGCCGGTCGCGCGCGAGGAGGTGCTGGCGATCGGCGATTCCGTCCGAACCGATCTCGCCGGCGCGCACGGCTTCGGCATCGACTGCCTGTTCGTGACCCGCGGCATCCATTCCGAGGAGTTCGCCGGCGTCGAGCAGCTCGACCCGGCCTCTATCAAGGAGCTGTTCGGCCATCCGCCGCGCGCCCTGATGCGCGAATTGAAGTGGTGAACGGATCCTGAAACGCAAAACGCCCGGCCGAGTGCCGGGCGTCTTTCGTTGGAGTGGATCAGGCGGGCGTCAGGCCGTCGCCATGTCCGGGAACACCGCGTCGATCTTGGTCTTCAAGGTCGCGGCATTGAACGGCTTGACGATGTAGTTGTTCACGCCGGCCTTCTTGGCCGCGATCACGTTCTCGGTCTTGGATTCCGCCGTGATCATGATGAACGGCGTGGTCGCCAGGTTCGGATCGGCGCGGACCTCGCGGAGCAGGTCGTAGCCGGTCATCGGCTCCATGTTCCAGTCGGAGATCACGAGGCCGTATTTCTTGGCGCGCATCTTGTTGAGGGCCATCGAGCCGTCGCTGGCATCGTCGATGTCCTCGAAACCGATCTGCTTGAGAAGATTCCTGATGATACGGATCATGGTGCTGTAATCGTCGACGACGAGCACCGGCATCGTCAAATCAACCGCCATCTTGACTCCCCCAGACGCGAACACAACGCGCAGACTGTTACAAAAAAGCTCATGCGGCACGGGTCGTAACCGACCCCGCCATCCGCTTTCAGCAGTAGCATCAGCCGTTAAACAGCGCGTTAACTGCGCTGCGGCTGCATGTCGCTATTGCTGCGCTGCATGAGCGGAGGAACCCCTTCGGCTTGACTTCGCGGGGCCGGCCGCCCACCGTCACGGCAACCACCGTCCGCCGGTAGCCCACCGAAATCCGCGAGATATTTCCGTCACATGCCCGATTTCAAGATCATCCGCGATTCCACCCCGCCGTCGGACATCCTCAAGGGCGCGGTGGTGGCGATGGGCAATTTCGACGGCGTCCATCTCGGTCACCGGGCCGTGATCGAGGCGGCGATCGAGATGGGCAAGGCCAAGGGGCGCCCAGCGCTGGCGCTGACCTTCGAGCCGCATCCGCGGCGCTTCTTCAGCCCCAACACCCCGCAGTTCCGCCTGACCGACGAGACCGCCAAGCTGCGACTCCTGGCCGGAACCGGCCTTGCCGGCGCCGTGGTCATGGCCTTCGACAAGGCCCGCGCCCAGACCTCGGCGCAGGATTTCATTCACCATGACCTGATCGGGCGGCTCGGGATCGCCGGAATCGCGGTCGGCTACGACTTTCATTTCGGCAAGGGCCGCGTCGGCTCGCCCAGCCTGCTCGCCAACGAGGCCCCCAAGCTCGGCATCGAGGTCGACATCCAGGCCCATGTCGACATCGACGAGCGGCCGGTGTCCTCCACCGCGATCCGCGAAGCGCTGGCGGAGGGCCAGGTCAGCGAGGCGACCGCGATGCTCGGCGGCCCCTGGTTCGTGAGCTCCGAGGTCATCCACGGCGAGAAGCGCGGCCGCGATCTCGGCTACCCCACCGCCAACATGCGGCTCGATCGCGATTGCGGGCTGCGCCACGGCATCTATGCCGTCCGGGTCGGCCGCGGCCGCGGCGCTGAGCGGGTGCTGATCGACGGCGTCGCCAATTTCGGCCGCCGGCCGACCTTCGACAACGGCGCGCCGCTGCTCGAGACCTTCCTGTTCGACTTCAAGGACAGCCTCTATGGCGAGGTCCTGGACGTCGCCTTCATCGGCTTCATCCGCGAGGAGGCCAAATTCGGCTCGATCGAGGCCCTGATCCGGCAGATGGACGACGACAGCGCCAGGGCCCGCGCTTTGCTGGCGGCCCATCCCGGCCTTTTCCCCCGGCTCGGCGAGATCGGCTGATCCTCCTGCTCCATCGGTGACGTCATTCCGGGGCAGCCCGCCAGGGCTGAACCCGGAATCTCGAGATTCCGGGTTCGATGCTGGCGCATCGCCCCGGAATGACGCTGAACGACGATCCCGCAGCGCTGCTGCCGCAGGATCGCTTTGCGATTCCGCAGTCCGGCTGCTATGAGGAGGCCCCATGTTGATACGGCGCATCATCGGCATTAGCGGCCCGGCTTCCGCCTGAGCTTTGAGCTCGGCGCAAGACCGGGATGTCTCTGCTCGTTCCGCCGCCCGCGATCGAAATCGCGTCTCAGCGCCTCATCTCTCAGCCAGCCAGATCACGATGTCCGAAAAGCCGCAAAAGCCCGACGCCCAAAAATCCGACGCCAAGGACTATTCCAAGACCCTCTATCTGCCGCAGACGGAATTCCCGATGCGCGCCGGCCTGCCGCAGCGCGAGCCGGAGATCCTGAAATATTGGAGCGACATCGACCTCTACGGCAAGCTGCGCGACACCGCCAAGAACAGGCCGAAATTCGTCCTGCACGACGGCCCGCCCTATGCCAACGGCAACATCCACATCGGGCACGCGCTGAACAAGATCCTCAAGGACGTCGTGACCAAGAGCCAGCAGATGCTCGGCCACGATTCCAACTACGTGCCCGGCTGGGATTGCCACGGCCTGCCGATCGAATGGAAGATCGAGGAGGAGAACTACCGCAAGAAGGGCAAGACCAAGCCCGACTTCCGCGACTCCGCCGCCATGGTCGCGTTCCGCAAGGAATGCCGCGCCTATGCCGACCACTGGCTCAACGTGCAGCGCGAGGAGTTCAAGCGGCTCGGCGTGATCGGCGACTGGGATCATCCTTACGCCACCATGACCTATCCGGCCGAGGCGCAGATCGCCCGCGAGCTGATGAAGTTCGCCGCCAACGGCACGCTGTATCGCGGCTCCAAGCCGGTGATGTGGAGCGTGGTCGAGAAGACCGCGCTCGCCGAGGCCGAGGTCGAGTACGAGGACTATCAGTCCGACACGGTGTGGGTGAAGTTTCCGGTGACGTCGCCGGCGCATGGCGCGCTCGCGGGCGCCTCGGTGGTGATCTGGACCACCACGCCCTGGACCCTGCCCGGCAACCGCGCCATCTCGTTCTCGCCGAAGATCGCCTACGGCCTCTATGAGGTCGCGGACGCGCCGGCAGACAATTGGGCCAAGACCGGTGACAAGCTGATCATGGCCGACGCGCTGGCCGACAGCGTGTTCAAGCAGGCGCGCGTCACGAGCTACACCAAGCTGCGCGACATCCCCGGCGACACGCTCGACGCCGTCGAATGCGCCCATCCGCTGAAAGGTCTCGCCGGCGGCTATAATTTCGTCGTCCCGCTGCTGCCCGGCGACCACGTCACCGACGACACCGGCACCGGCTTCGTGCACACCGCGCCCGGCCACGGCCGCGAGGACTTCGACGTCTGGATGGCGCATGCCCGCGAGCTCGACGGCCGGGGCATCGCAACCACCATCCCCTACACCGTCGACGAGAACGGCGCGCTGACCGACCACGCGCCGGGCTTCACAGGAAAACGCGTCATCAACGACAAGGGCGAGAAGGGCGACGCCAACGAGGCCGTCATCAAGGCGCTGACGGATGCCGGCATGCTGCTCGCGCGCGGCCGGCTCAAGCACCAGTACCCGCATTCCTGGCGCTCCAAGAAGCCGGTGATCTTTCGCAACACGCCGCAATGGTTCATCGCGATGGACAAGGACATCGCGGACCAAGGTCAGGCGAAGTCCGGGGATACGCTGCGTGCCCGCGCGCTGCGCGCGATCTCGGTCACGCAATGGGTGCCGGCCGCCGGCCAGAACCGCATCACCGGCATGATCGCCAACCGTCCGGATTGGGTGATCTCGCGCCAGCGCGCCTGGGGCGTGCCGATCGCCGTGTTCGTGCGCGAGACCGGCGACGGCTCCGCCGAGATCCTGCAGGACGAGACCGTCAACACCCGCATCACTGAGGCCTTCGCCAAGGAAGGCGCCGACGCCTGGTACGCCGACGGCGCACGCGAGCGCTTCCTCGGGTCCCGCGCCAACGAGGACTGGAACAAGGTCGACGACATCTGCGACGTCTGGTTCGATTCCGGCTCGACCCACGCCTTCGTGCTCGAAGACCCCGTGCACTTCCCCGGCCTCGCCGGCATCAGGCGCAAGGTCGATGGCGGCCAGGACACGGTGATGTATCTCGAAGGCAGTGACCAGCACCGCGGCTGGTTCCACTCGTCGCTGCTGGAGAGCTGCGGCACCCGCGGCCGCGCGCCTTACGACGTCGTGCTGACGCACGGCTTCACGCTCGACGAGAACGGCCGCAAGATGTCAAAGTCGCTCGGCAACACCGTCGAGCCGCAGAAGGTGATCAAGGAGTCCGGCGCCGACATCCTGCGCCTCTGGGTCTGCGCCACCGACTATGCCGACGACCAGCGCATCGGCCCGGAGATCCTCAAGAACACCATCGAGACCTACCGCAAGCTGCGCAACAGCATCCGCTGGATGCTCGGCACCCTGCATCACTACAAGCGCAGCGACGCCGTGGCGTTTGCCGACATGCCGGAGCTGGAGCGCTTGATGCTGCATCAGCTCTCGCAGCAGGCCGAGGTCATCAGCCGCGCCTACGCCGCGTTCGACTACAAGACCGTGATCGCGAGCCTGGCTGCGTTCATGAACACGGAGCTGTCGGCGTTCTATTTCGACATCCGCAAGGACACGCTGTATTGCGACCCGCCGTCGTCGGTGGCGCGCAAGGCGGCGCTGACCGCGATCGACCTGATCTGCGATGCCGTCCTGAAATGGCTGGCGCCGGTGCTGTCCTTCACCACCGACGAGGCCTGGCGGATGTACAGGCCCGACGCAGAGCCGTCGGTGCATCTGACGCTGTTCCCGGAGGCGATGGACCAATACCGCGACGATGCGCTTGCCGCGAAGTGGGAGACGATCCGTAACGTCAGGCGCGTCGTCACCGGCGCGTTGGAGCTCGCCCGCGCCGCCAAGACCATCGGCTCCTCGCTCGAAGCCTCGCCGGTCATCTACGTCGCCGACCGCGCGCTGCTCGGCACCTTGTTCGACACCGATCTCGCCGAGGTCTGCATCACCTCGAACTACGAGGTCCGCGAAGGTGACGCCCCGGCCGATGCGTTCCGGCTCGATGCGGTGCCGGGCGTGGCGGTCGTCGTCGAGAAGGCCGTGGGCAAGAAATGCGCCCGCTCCTGGAAGATCCTGGAGAGCGTCGGCGACGACCCTGAGTACCCGGACGTTTCCCCGCGCGACGCGCAGGCGCTGCGCGAGTGGAAGGCGCTCGGGGTCGGTATGTGACGCATGATCGCGCGACACCCACAACTGTCGTCCCGGCGAACGCCGGGACCCATCACCACCGGCGTTCATGTTGACGAAGGACGATGACCCAGACTTTCTCCGCCAACACACATCACGCGGTATGGGTCCCGGCGTTCGCCGGGACGACAGCGGTATTTGCCGCGAGTTGCTTGGCATGATCGCGCTCACCCCATGACCCCCCGCCTCCGCCTCGGCCTCATCGCCGGCTTCGCCACCCTGGTCATCGACCAGGCCTCCAAGCTGTGGCTGCTGTACGTGTTCGACCTGCCCAACCGCGGCACCGTCAAGATCACCCCGTTCTTCGACCTCTACCTCGCCTGGAACATCGGCATCAGCTTCGGCTGGCTGCAGAGTGAGAGCACGCTGGCGCAATATGGACTGATGGCGGTGAAGGCCGTCGCGGTGATCGCCCTCGCCATCTGGATGGCGCGTGCGGAAAGCAAGCTGGCGACGGCGTCGCTCGGCCTGATCATCGGCGGCGCCATCGGCAACGGCATCGACCGGCTGGCCTATGGCGCGGTGGTCGATTTCGCGTTGTTCCACATCCAGATCGGCGGCACGGTTTACAACTGGTACATCTTCAACATGGCCGACGTGGCGATCGTTGCCGGGGTGGCGGGCCTGCTATATGACTCCTTCTTCGGGGCCCCCGCCGCAAAAGCGCCCTGATCCGGGTCGATACCGGCCGGTGCCGATCCTGGGTCAAGAGCCTGATGATCTTCACGTTTTCGAGATCGGCGCGATGCCTGGACGGCCCCCGTCGAATCGAGGATCGCAATCGGTGGGTCGCGGCCGGTTCGTCGGAGCACGAGCACTGGACAAGCGAGGACAGGGAAAGCCATGCGCAAGACCGAAGTCAGCGGCCGGATCATGACCCACGCGGCCATTCGCGTCCTGCGGCTGTCCGCCGTTGCGCTCGGCATTGGCCTCGTCATGGCCGCCGGCGCCGCCCGTGCCCAGGACGACGAGGAAGACGACAAGACCTTCGAAGAGAAGATCATCGACAATCTGATGCGCGGTCTCGGCGGCACCAACATGGAGACGCCCTCCATCGAATACCGCGAGCGGTCGCCCCTGGTGGTGCCGCCCAAGCTCGATCTGCCGCCGCCCGCCGCCGCGGCGCAGGCGACCGCGCCAAACTGGCCGAAGGACCCCGACGAGCAGCAACGCCGGGCCGCGGCCGCCGCGCGCAAGAAGGAAAACAGGGATCCGGTCAATGCGGCCCGTCCGCTGACCCCGGCCGAGATGAAGATGGGGCGGACGGCCGCCGCCAAGCCGACTGAGCCGATTCAGCCCGGCGTGGCCAACAACCCGATGATGAGCCCGTCGCAGCTCGGCTTCAAAGGCGGCCTGTTCGGCATGTTCAAGGGCAGCGACAGCGAAACCAAGCCGTTCACCAGCGAGCCGCAGCGCGAGAGCCTGACCCAGCCGCCGCCGGGCTATCAGACGCCGTCGCCGAGCTATGCCTATGGCACCGGCAAGCAGGAGCCGATCGGCGGCAAGCAGCTGGACATCATGACCGGCAAGGAACGGTGACGGCGGCAGCCGTTCGCCCGGAGATGCCGGCTTCGCTGGCGTTAGCGAAATTTAATGTCTCGCGGCGGCACGATGTCGCCGTTTTGTGACGTCGGGCGCCGTCCGGCGCGATGTAGCATGCTGCGCTCAAACCCGATCGCCCCGCCCCGCGGGCCTTCAGAAGGATCATGATGTCCTCGCACCGGTTCATTCCCGTCGCCGCCGCGCTCGTCTCCCTCATCGCGTTCACGGCGGGCGCTTCGGCGCAAACGACGTTCGCCTCCGAGCCCCCCGCCAGCTTCACCCTCCCCAACGGCCTGCAGGTCGTCGTGATCCAGGATCACCGCACGCCGGTGGTGACGCAGATGATCTGGTACAAGGTCGGCTCCGCCGACGAGACGCCCGGCAAGTCGGGCCTGGCGCACTTCCTCGAACATCTGATGTTCAAGGGCACCGAGAAGCATCCCGCCGGCGAGTTCTCCAAGACGGTGCTGAAGATCGGCGGCAATGAGAACGCCTTCACCTCGGTCGACTACACCGGCTATTTCCAGCGCGTGCCGCGCGATCAATTGCCGAAGATGATGGAGTTCGAGGCCGACCGCATGACCGGCCTCGTGCTGAAGGACGAGAACGTGCTGCCCGAGCGCGACGTGGTGCTCGAAGAGTACAACATGCGCGTCGCCAACTCGCCGGAAGCCCGTCTCAACGAGCAGATCATGGCGGCGCTGTACGTCAACCACCCCTATGGCCGCCCGGTGATCGGCTGGCGGCCGGAGATCGAGAAGCTCGGCCGTGAGGATGCGCTGGCGTTCTATCGCCGCTTCTACGCGCCCAACAATGCCATCCTGGTGATCGCCGGCGACACCGACGCCAAGGAAGTGCGCCCGCTCGTGGAGCAGACCTTCGCCAAGATTCCCGCGCAACCCGACATCCCCGCGCGCCGGTTGCGGCCGCAGGAGCCCGAGCCGGTGGCGCCGCGCACGGTCACGCTGGCCGACCCGCATGTCGAGCAGCCCTCGATGCGCCGCTTCTATCTGGTGCCCTCGGCCACCACCGCGGCCCCCGGGCAGTCGGCCGCGCTGGATGTGTTGGCGCAACTGATGGGTAGCGGCAGCAACTCCTATCTCTACCGTGCGCTCGTCGTCGACAAGCCGCTCGCGGTCAACGCCAGCGCGTCCTATCAGGGCACGTCGCTCGATCCGAGCCAGTTCTCGATCGCGGTCGCGCCGCGTCCGGGCGTCGATTTCGCCCAGGTCGAGGCTGTCGTCGACAGCGTCATCGCCGAGATCGCGCAGAACCCGGTGCGCGCGGAGGATCTCGAGCGCGTCAAGACGCAGCTCATCGCCGAGGCGATCTACGCCAATGACAACCAGGCCACCATGGCACGCTGGTATGGCGGCGGCCTCACCACCGGATTGAGCATCGAGGACATCCGGAGCTGGCCCGACCGCATCCGTGCCGTCACCGCCGAGCAGGTGCGCGCCGCCGCGCAGACCTGGCTGCAGAAGAAGCGCTCGGTCACCGGCTATCTGATCAAGGACAATGCGGCCAAGCGCGAGGAGAAGCGGTCGTGATGAACACAATGACCTTCGCCCGCCGCTTCGCCTGCGTTCTCGCCGTCGGCGCCGCCGCGCTCACGATCGTTCCCGCCGCCCACGCGGCGACCAAGATCCAGCACCTGGTGTCGCCCGGCGGCATCGAAGCCTGGTTCGTACAGGACGCCACCGTGCCGCTGATCGCGATGGAATATGCGTTCCAGGGCGGCGCCTCGCAGGACCCCGCCGGCAAGCCCGGCGTCGGCAATCTCGTGGCCGACCTGCTCGACGAAGGCTCCGGCGATCTCGACTCCAAGACCTTCCACGAGCGGCTCGACCGCCGCGCCATCGAGCTGAGCTTCCAGATCTCGCGCGATCAATTCCGCGGCTCGCTGCGCATGCTGCGCGACAACAAGGACGAGGCGTTCGAGCTGCTGCGCACCGCGCTGACCTCGCCGCATTTCGACAGCGCCGACGTCGAGCGCATCCGCTCGCAGGTGATCTCCGGCCTGCGCCGCGAGACCACCAATCCGAGCTCGCTGGCGGGCCGCAAGTTCCTCGAGCTTGCCTTCCCCAACCACCCCTACGGCCGTCCGGCCAACGGCACGCTGGACAGCGTGCCGACGATCACCGTCGACGATCTCAAGGCCTATGTCGGCCGCGTGCTCGCCAAGGACACGCTGAAGGTCGCGGTTGTCGGCGACGTCGACCCGGCCACGCTCGGCAAGCTCCTCGATCAGACCTTCGGCAACCTGCCGGCCAAGGCCACCTTGACGCCGGTGCCCGACGTCGTCGCCACCATGCCGCCGCAGCGCGCGCTCGTGCCGCTCGACGTGCCGCAGACCGTGATCACCTTCGGCGGTCCCGGCATCCGCCGCCACGACCCGAACTTCATGGCGGCCTATGTGGTCAACCACATCCTCGGCGGCGGCGGCCTGTCGTCGCGGCTCTACAAGGAGGTGCGCGAGAAGCGCGGCCTCGCCTACTCCGTCTACGACGCGCTGCTGTGGATGGATCATTCGGCGCTGTTCATCGGCAACACCGCCACCCGCTTCGACCGCGCCGGCGAGACCATCGCGGCCGTCGAGCAGGAGATCCGCCGCATGGCCGAGGAAGGCCCGACCCAGCAGGAGCTCGACGAGGCCAAGTCCTACATCAACGGCTCGCAGATGCTGGCGCTCGACACCTCCTCCAAGCTGGCGCAGGCGATGCTGCAATATCAGCTCGACAAGATGCCGATCGACTACATCGAGAAGCGCAGCGAGATCGTCAACGCCGTCACCCTGGACGACGCGAAGAAGGCGGCGAAGCAGCTCTGGAGCCAGGGCCTGCTCACGGCCGTCGTCGGCCGCACCCCGCAGGCCGCCGCCGAACCGGCCCAGGCGCCGGCCACGGCCCCGGTGACCAAGACGAACTGAGCGGGGCGCGGAGCTTCTCTCCTACGAGCACGTTGTTAGTTGCTCGGCATGCCCGGGCTTGTCCCGGGCATCTACGTCGTTCCGAGGACGCTGGGCCACGTGGATAGCCGGGCCTTCGCCGCGCCCAAGCGGCTTCGGCCGCGCAGGCGGGACAAGCCCGGCCATGACGAACGATCGTGGCCAACCACCGCTGGCGCCACAAAAACAGTGTCGTCCCGGCCTTGAGCCGGGACCCATACCCCCAGGGCGATGTTTGAGGCAGCTTGGTCATTGGCATCTGCCGCCCCACCTCGGCTGCGGCGAATGGGTCCCGAGTCGGCGCCGTCAGCCAGGCTTCGCGTCGCTGACGGCTTGCCCGGGACGAGCGCGGGAGGACCGCGCGTTGATTTCCGATAAAAATAATACTCTTGCTATTTTTCGGAATTCATGATTTGATCCGCCCATCCCGCCTCACTGCGGAGGGGCGTTGCGCGCGATCGTCACGACACGCGAGGCGGGGAGCGGCGGCCGCGAGAGATCGCAGCGTCTTCTCACGAGGACGCGGACGAACGATGTCTTGCGGACGTGAAGTCGCAGCGTCCTGATACCCCGATGCTGGTATCACGCGCTGATGCGCAAGCATCATGCGCAATGGTGGCCAACACGCCCGGCGCACCAGGGAGACTGCGTATAAGCGTGAAGACCATCGCGCGGGGAATGCCGGGATGCCTCGGCTGAACCTGTGGTACCTGCCGCCTGCATTTTTTTCGCAGGCGGGCCATGGGTGCGGCCAGCGCCCGGCATTCCCCGCGCCCTCTGCATGCTCGCGAGGGACGAACTGATCGCAGACCTCGGGCATCAGATGCCGCGAGAACGCGCTGACATGTCGTCGCCTGCGGCCGCTGTTTGAACCGTGAATCCGCCTCGCACACCGCTGTCGTCCCGGACAAGCTGCGACGCGCGCCAGCGCGGCGCGGATCCGGCACCCATACGCCGCAGCCGACGTGAGGCGGGAGGTGTCAGCGGCCAGCCTGCCCCAAACTGCTCCCTGGGGTTATGGATCCCGGCGTTCGCCGCGATGACAGTGGAGATTCTGGCGGCGGTCTCGGGCCGCCAACCGCGCCTCGCCATGACGCCCCGCGCACACCTCCCCTAAACCCGCTATGGTGGGCGCGAAAACCTCGATTCCACTGGTGCCCCATGCTGCGGATCTCCCGCGACCTCGCCATCAACGAAGACGACATCGAGATCTCGTTCGTCCGCGCCTCCGGCCCCGGCGGCCAGAACGTCAACAAGCTGTCGACCTCGGCGCAGCTGCGCTTCGACACGACCCGGATCACCCTGCCCGAGGACGCCGCCGCACGGCTGGCGCGGCTCGCTGGACAGCGCATGACCAAGAACGGCGTCATCGTCATCCAGGCCGAACGCTTCCGCACCCAGGAGCGCAACAAGGCCGATGCGATCGAGCGTCTCGTCACGCTGTTGAAGGAGGCGATGATCCGGCCGAAGGTGCGGCGCCCGACCAAGCCGACCTTCGGCTCCAAGCAGCGCCGGCTCGAAGGCAAGAAGATCCGCAGCGACGTCAAGGCGGGACGCGGTGGGCGCCGCTTCGACGATTAGTCCGCAACGCTGACATATCCTGCGGCTGGACGAGTCCTGCGCACGCTTTGTTCCGGCCGAAACAGCCCGCTACTACCACGGCGCTCTCGCTGCGACCTAGTCTCATCAAAAATGATGAGAGAGGATCGATGTCGGGACGGCGTACGGCGCAAGAGCTGCTGCTTGTTTTAGGACTAGGATGGTGCGGCGCAGTCCTGAGCACCACGATCGCATCGGCGCAGATGGCCTTGCCGTCGCCCAAGCCTGCCGACGGCGCGACCTTGTTCAAGCAGCAATGCGGCGTCTGCCATACGCTGAGCAGCGCCGAGCCGATGCGCCAGGGGCCGCCGCTGTCGAAGGTCGTCGGCCGCCGCGCCGGCTCCGTCGAAGGCTTCCGCTATTCGGCCGGCTTCGCGAAAGCTGATTTCACCTGGGACGAGACCAAGCTCGATGCCTGGCTGACCAACCCGCAAGAGCTGATCCCCGGCGCCGTGATGGCGTATCGCCAGGCCAAGCCCGACGTGCGCGCCGCGATCATCAACTACCTGAAGGACAATTGAGATGGCCAAACCCGTTCATTCCATGATCCGCGTGCTCGACGAGGCCAAGGCGCTCGACTTCTACAAGCGCGCCTTCGGCTTGGAGATCGCCGACAATCTGCGCTTCGACGGCTTCGCGCTGATCTATCTGCGCCATCCGTCGTCGCCCTTCGAGGTCGAGCTCACCGTCAACTACGACCGCAAGGAGCCGTATACGCTCGGTGACGGCTACGGCCATCTCGCTGTCGTGGTCGACGATCTCGATGCCGAGCATGCCCGTTTCGAGCGCGAGAACCTGGCACCAGGCCCGTTGCGCGATTTCAAGCACAATGGTGCGACACTCGCGCGCTTCTTCTTCGTCACCGATCCCGACGGCTACAAGATCGAGGTCATCCAGCGCGGCGGCCGCTTCGGATGAGCCGCTGACCACGAAAATACACCAAACAAAAACCCAACGGAGGATACCCATGAGAGAAGTCGATCGCCGCAACAAATACGACCGCCGCGTCTTTCTCAAGGGCGCGGCCTCGACCGTGCCGGCCGCAGCCGTGGCTTCCGCGACCGGCCTCGGCATTGCCGATGCCTGGGCGGAGGATGCCAAGGCGCTGACGCCGGCGACGCTGAAGACGCTGGTGAAGGTCGCGCGCGACATCTATCCGCACGACTTCCTCGCCGACCGCTACTACATCACCGCGGTCAAGCCGTGGGACGGCAAGGCCGCGGAGGATGCCGCCGTGAAGGCAATGATCAATGACGGCGTCGCCCGGCTCGACCAGGACGCGCGTGACCGCCACAAGGTGCCTTACGCCCAGGTGCCGTGGGAGGCCGACCGCGTCGCGCTGCTCCAGGGCATCGAGCAGACGACCTTCTTCAAGACGCTCCGCGGCGACCTCGTGGTGTCGCTCTACAATCAGAAGGAGCTCTGGCCGAAGTTCGGCTACGAGGGCTCCTCCGCCGAGCATGGCGGCTACATCAACCGTGGCTTCTCCGACATCGACTGGCTGCCGAAAGCCTGACGCCGGCGAACAACAGAAAACACGGAGGAAACCACCATGGCAAAATTCGACCAGAACGATTCAAGCGTCGTCGTCATCATCGGCTCGGGAGCCGGCGGCGGCACCCTCGGCAACGAGCTCGCGCAGAAGGGCATCAAGGTCGTCATTCTCGAGGCGGGCAATCGCTACGAGATTCCCGACTTCATCAACGACGAGTGGGAGAGCTTCACCCAGCTCGCCTGGACCGACATGCGCACGACATCCGGGACCTGGCGCGTGGCGAAGGACTTCGCCAACCTGCCGGCCTGGATCGTCAAGGCGGTCGGCGGCTCGACCGTGCACTGGGCGGGCGCCTCGCTGCGCTTCGACGAGCACGAGTTCAAGGCCCGCACCACCTATGGCGGCGTGCCCGGCACGAGCCTGTTGGACTGGCCGGTGACCTTGGCCGAAATGGAGCCGTGGTACGCCAAGGCCGAGTTCAAGATGGGCGTCACCCGCACCAACGACATTCCGGGCCTACCCGGCAACAACAATTTCAAGGTGCTCGAAGCCGGCGCCCGGAAGATCGGCTACAAGACCGTGCACACCGGCAACATGGCGATCAACTCGCAGCCGCGCGACGGCCGCGGCGCCTGCCAGCAGATCGGCTTCTGCTTCCAGGGCTGCAAGTCTGGTGCGAAATGGTCGACCCTGTACACCGAGATCCCGAAGGGCGAGGCCACCGGCAATCTCGAGGTGCGGCCCAACAGCATGGCGATCAAAATCGAGCATGACGCCTCGGGCAAGGTCACCGGCGTGGTCTATGCCGACAGCCAGGGCAAGATGCAGTTGCAGAAGGCCCGTATCGTCGCCGTCGCCGGCAACTCGATCGAGAGCCCGCGGCTTCTGCTCAACAGCGCCTCGAACATGTTCCCGGATGGACTTGCCAACTCCTCCGGCCAGGTGGGGCGCAACTACATGCGGCACATGACCGGCAGCGTCTATGCGACGTTCGAGAACCCGGTGCACATGTATCGCGGGACCACCATGGCCGGCATCGTCCGCGACGAGGCGGCGTTCAATCCGAAGCGCGGCTTCGTCGGCGGCTACGAGATGGAGACGCTCTCGCTCGGCCTGCCGTTCATGGCCGCGTTCCTCAATCCCGGCGCCTGGGGCCGCAGCTTCACGGCGGCGATGGAGACCTATCCGCGCATGGCCGGCATGTGGCTGGTCGGCGAGGACATGCCGCAGGAGACCAACCGCATCACGCTCGATCCTGTCGCCAAGGACAAGTTCGGCATGCCGGTCGCCTCAGTGCATTTCGACGATCATCCCAACGACGTCGCGATGCGCGCCCACGCCTACAAGCAGGGCTCGGCGATCTACGAGGCGGTCGGCGCAACCGTGACCTACCCGACCACGCCCTACCCCTCGACGCACAATCTCGGCACCAACCGGATGAGCGAGAAGGCCAAGGACGGCGTCGTCAACAAGTTTGGCCAGACCCACGACGTCAAGAACCTGTTCGTCTCAGACGGCAGCCAGTTCACTACGGGGGCTGCGTGCAATCCGACACTCACCATCGTGGCGCTGGCGATCCGCCAGGCGGACTACATTGCTGGCGCGATGCAGAAGAAGGAGATTTGATTACGATCGGTATGGTGACGCAAAACTCTTGCGGCGATCTCGGTCAGCGCCTCCCCCGCTTGCGGGGGAGGTCGTATCGCATCGAAGATGCGATACGGGTGGGGGAACGCTCAGGAAAGACCGCCGATGTGGCGCCCCCACCCCGCCCTCCCCCGCAAGCGGGGGAGGGAGACGAGAGACCGCCCGAGTGGCTACTCGGCCGCGTCCATGATCGCCGCCGCGGTAAATTCCGGCAGCGTCGCAGTCGCCTTTGCCCGATAGATCAGACAGGAGCAGCGCAGCAGCGACGCAAAATTCTTCACCTCGCCGTGATGGTCGAGCACCTCGGCGTACAGCGTGGTCACGAACTTGGCGAGGCTCATGCCTTCCTTGGCGGCGATCTCCTCGAGCGTGTCCCAGAACGCCATTTCGAGCCGGATCGACGTGCTATGGCCGCCGATCCGCAACGAGCGGGTCTGCGACTCATAATCGCGCTGAGGCTGGTGTGCGAACAGATGGCACATGGGCTTCCTCCGGCTGATCGTTATTTTTGCGAAACGATATACTGGCCCCGCCCGCCTCACAATCCCGTTGGAGAAGGTTGCTTTTCTCTGCCGCAGCGCATGAAAAAAGCTATTCTCGCCGAGATTTGCAGCGTGACCGCCGCAGCGCCGCGCGCCTTCAATATCCAAGCCAGCCAGCTTTCAAGTTCGTTCGCACCATGCCCGTCCGCCAGCTTCCCGAACAGATCGTCAACCGCATCGCCGCCGGCGAGGTGGTCGAGCGGCCGGCGAGCGTCGTCAAGGAGCTGGTCGAGAACGCGATCGATGCCGGCGCGAGCCGCATCGACATCTTCACCGACGGTGGCGGCCGGCGAAAGATCGCGATCACCGACGACGGTGGCGGCATGACGGCGGCCGATCTTGCGCTCGCGGTCGAGCGCCACGCGACATCGAAGCTCGACGACGAGGACCTGCTGCAGATCCGCACCCTCGGGTTCCGCGGCGAGGCGCTGCCCTCGATCGGCTCGGTGGCGCGGCTGTCGATCACGACGCGGCACAAGAGCGAGCCGCATGCCTGGGCGCTCGCGGTCGATTGCGGCGACAAATCGCCGATCGTGCCGGCCGCGCTGAACCAGGGCACCCGCGTCGAGGTCGCCGATCTCTTCCACGCCACGCCGGCCCGGCTGAAGTTCCTCAAGACCGACCGCACCGAGGCCGAGGCGATCCGCGAGGTGGTGCGGCGGCTGGCGATGGCGCGGCCCGATATCGCCTTCACGCTGGCCGGCGAGGAGCGCGCGCCGGTGACCTGGGCGGCCGCGCTGCCCGGCGCGCCGGGCCAGCTGACGCGGCTCGGCGACATCCTCGGCGCCGACTTCCGCAGCCATGCGATCGCCGTGCGCAGCGAGCGCGATCATGTCTTGGTCGAAGGCTTCGCCGCGGCACCGGCGCTGACGCGCGCCAATGCGCTTGGGCAGTATCTGTTCGTCAACGGCCGCCCGGTGCGCGACAAGCTGATCCTCGGCGCCGTGCGCGCAGCCTACGCCGACTATCTGCCGCGCGACCGCCATCCTGTCGTGGCGCTGTTCGTCACACTCGATCCGCGCGAGGTCGACGCCAACGTGCATCCGGCCAAGACCGAGGTGCGCTTCCGCAATGCCGGCCTGGTGCGCGCGCTGATCATCCATGCGTTGAAAGAAGGTCTCGCCCGCGAAGGCCGCCGCACCGCGGCCAATGACGGCGGCGCGACCATCGCCGCGTTCCGCCCGGCCTTCGCGCCGCCGCGGCCCAACGTCGGTCCGATGAATTGGGACTGGCAGCGCTCGCCGTCGGCGCCGGCGATGCCGCATTTCGGCGGCTCCGTCCCTGCGGCGGCGCCCTCACCAGATCTCGGGTCGTTCGGGGTTGCGGAATCCTCTCAAGCGGCCTTCGACGTCGGCACGCCCCGCGCCGATCTTCGGCTGCACGAGCAGCCGGCCGCGCCCGATCTGCTCGACCGTCCGCTCGGCGCTGCGCGCACCCAGATCCACGACACCTACATCGTGGCGCAGACCCGCGACGGCCTCGTCATCGTCGACCAGCACGCCGCCCATGAGCGCATCGTCTATGAGCGGCTCAAGGCCTCGCTCGCGGCGCATGGTGTGCAGCGGCAGATCCTGCTGATCCCGGACATCGTCGAGCTCGATGAAGCCACCGTCGAGACGCTGCTCGCGCGGACTGATGAGCTTGCCTCATTCGGCCTCGTGATCGAATCGTTCGGTCCCGGCGCGGTCGCGGTGCGCGAGACGCCGTCGCTGCTCGGCAAGATCAATGCGGCGGGGCTGCTGCGCGATCTCGCCGAGCACATGGAGGAATGGGGCGAGGCGCTGCCGCTGGAGCGCCGCCTGATGCACGTCGCCGCTACCATGGCCTGCCACGGCTCGGTGCGCGCCGGCCGCCGCCTCAAGCCGGAAGAGATGAATGCGCTGCTGCGCGAGATGGAGGACACGCCCAACTCCGGCCAGTGCAATCACGGCCGCCCGACCTATGTCGAGCTCAAGCTCGCCGATGTCGAGAAGCTGTTCGGGAGGAGATAGCGCCGACGACTTCCGCAACGAGCCATTCGCAAGGATCAAGAGCCACGCAAGAACACGAACTCGGTGTCGTCATAGGCGCGGCGCTCGAGCTCTTCGAACCCCTCGGGCGCCTTGAACGCGGCGGCCTTGGACTCTTCCACCACGAGCAGCGCCGATGGCACCAGCCAGCCGCCGTCGCGCAACGAGGCCAACGCCTTCTCGGCCAGGCCCTTGCCATAGGGCGGATCGAGAAACACCAGCGAGAACGGCTCGACCGGGCGCGCCGGACCGAGATTGGTGGCATCGCGGCGGTAGACCTTGGTGACACCGCCGAGGCCGAGCGCCTCGACATTGTTGCGCAGCAGCGCCCTTGCCTCGGCGCCGTTGTCGACGAACAGCGTGAACGCCGCGCCGCGCGAGGTCGCCTCGATGCCGAGCGCACCGGTGCCGGCAAACAGATCGAGGACGCGTGCGCCCTCGATCGGATCCTCGTAGGCGTGCACGAGGATGTTGAACAGCGCCTCGCGCAGCCGGTCCTGCGTCGGCCGTATGTCGCGCGAGGAGGGCGAGGCGATGTTGCGGCCCTTCAGCCGTCCACCGACGACACGCATCGCACCACCCTACTCGTCCTGCGGCGTGATATCGCGCTTGCCGTGATAGCCGCGCTTCGGCCGCCGCGGCGGCCCGGGAAAGCGCGCCTCGGCCTCGTGGCGCTCGCGTGCCTCCTCGCTGCCTGTGCGCTGAACCAGCACGCGCCGGCCCTTGCGGTCGGCAACCACCTCGCGCTTCGGCTTGGGCTTCGGATCCGGCAACGGCTCGCGATTACCCTTGCCGGCCGGACCGAGATCGGCGCCCGACTGCGCGATGACCTTCTCGCCGAGCTGCTCGCGCAGCACCCGCGTCTTGACCTCCTGCACCTCGCCCTCGGGCAGCTCCAGGAGCTGGAACGGACCGTAGGAGACGCGGATCAGGCGGTTCACCTCGAGGCCGAGATGGGCGAGCACGTTGCGCACCTCGCGGTTCTTCCCTTCGCGGATCGCAACGACCAGCCAGACATTGGCGCCCTGGTCGCGCTCCAGCGTCGCTTCGATCGGGCCGTACTTCACGCCGTCGACCTCGACGCCTGCAGCGAGCTGGTCGAGCTGCGCCTGCGTAATCTCGCCATGGGCGCGGACACGATAGCGGCGTGTCCAGCCGGTGTCCGGCAGTTCGAGCACGCGCGCCAGCCCGCCGTCATTGGTGAGCAGCAGCAGCCCCTCGGTATTGAAATCGAGCCGGCCGATCGAGATCAGGCGCGGCAGCCCTTCCGGCAGATTGTCGAACACGGTCGGGCGCCCCTCGGGGTCGCTGTGCGTCGTCATCAGCCCGCGCGGCTTGTGGTACAAAAACAGCCGTGTGCGCTCACGCTCCGGCAACGGCGCGCCGTCGACCTGGATCACGTCGTTCTCGGTGACGTCGAGCGCCGGTGAGTTGATGATGCGGCCGTTCACGGTGACGCGGCCCTGCGTCACCATCTCCTCGGCATCACGGCGCGAGGCTAGGCCGGCACGCGCCAGCACCTTGGCGATGCGCTCGCCAGCCTTGCCGGGCTTCGGCGCCTCGTCGGGCACGACGCGCTTGGTACGCTTGTCGGTCTCGGGCTTGCGCTCGCGATACGGACCGCGGCCGCCGAACGCCGGGCGCTTGGCGAAGACCCGGCTCTCGTCCTCATTGTCGCGGCGCGGCCGGTCGGCGAAATCACCACCCCGACCTTCGCCACGCGGATGCTCCTGCCACTCGCTGCGGCCTTCGGGGCGTTGACGCGGGCGATCGAACTTGCGGTCGTCGCCGCGATCGCGCGGCCGGTCGAATTTCGGACGGTCGGATGTGGGCCGGTCGAACTTGGGACGGTCCCCCCGTGGCCGATCGGAGGCGGAACGGTCGAACTTCGGACGATCGAAGCTGCGCGCACCATCGCGGGGCGGGCGGGCGCTGCGCTCCGGACGATCGCCGCCCTCACGCTTCTGCCACGGCTTGGACTCGCCGCGGGCCGGACGGTCGCCGAATTCCTTGCGCGGACCGCGCGGGCCGGCGCCGAATTTGCGCTCGCCGCGATCACCGTCGGCGCCGCGGGAAAATGTCTTCTCGCCGCCAAACTTCCGCTCCGGCCGATCGCCACGCGGCGGCCGGTCACCGAAGCTGCGCTCGGTGCGCGGACGGTCGCCGCGATCGCGGGCGCCCCCGCTGCGCGGCGTATAGGGGCGCTTCTCACCGTCACGCTCGCGTGGCGCGTAGGGCTTGCGTTCGCCGAACTTGCGCTCGGAGGATCGCGTCGCCGGACGGGCCTCGTCGCGATCGGCGCGCGGCGTGTAGGGACGCTTGCTGCCGCCACCCGCGTCACGGTCGAATTTCGGCCGGTCGCCGCGCGGCTTGAAGGCGCGCTTCTCGCCGTTCTCACCCCGCGGCGGACGCGCGGCAAACGGACGGTCGCCGCGCGGACGCTCATCGCGGTTAAAGCGCGGCTTTTCGCCAAAGGATTTGCGCGGCGCATCGCCGTCGTCGCGGCGGCGCGGTGCACGGCCCTCGTCGAACGAGCGCTTGCCCTTGGCCCCCGCCGCCTTGTCGCCGAAGCCGCGTTTGGCGAACTTCTTCTCCGGGCCCCGCGCGGCGCCCGAGCGTCCCTTAGTCCCTTCGGAACGCCCCCGCGGGGCGCCGCCGCGGCGGCCGCGGGAATCGTTGTCTTTGTCGGTGTCGCGGGGCATGAAAGTCTCACTTTGAGGTGCGGGACGTCGCGTGGTACGCGCGCTCTGAGCAGCGCCTGTCACGCGGGAAATCGAGGTCCGGTTTTGCTGAAGGGCGATGCAGTACCAGACTTATCCGGGCATTACGAGCCATGAACGCTCCTTCTTTCATGGATCTGGCGTTGAAAGCGGCCGAATCGGCCGCAATTTCCGGCGAGGTGCCGATCGGCTGCGTCGTGGTGCGGGACAATGTGGTCATCGCCACCGCCGCCAACCGCACTCTGACCGACCGCGACCCCACCGCCCATGCCGAGGTCCTGGCGCTGCGCCAGGCCGCGCAGGCGATCGGCAGCGAGCGGCTGGTCGATTGCGACCTCTACGTCACGCTGGAACCGTGCACGATGTGCGCCGGCGCCATCTCCTTCGCCCGCATCCGCCGGCTGTATTATGGGGCCGCCGATCCCAAGGGCGGCGCCGTCGAATCCGGCGTCCGCTTCTTCGCCTCACCGACCTGTCACCACGCGCCGGAGGTCTATTCGGCCGTCGGCGAGCAGCAGGCGTCCCAGATGCTGAAGGAGTTCTTCAAGGCGCGGCGCTGACGAGACCTCGCCCCGGCCGCATCATTCGCGAAAGCGGATGTGGATGGGAAGGCCGCTGACCCCGCTCATGAACGGCGACTCGACCCGGCGCACCCGTCCGGCGAGCGCGATATGCGACGTACGACGGAGCAGCTCCGCGAACATCGCGCGCATCTGCATCCGCGCCAGCTGCAGCCCCATGCAGACATGCGGGCCGCGGCCGAAGGCGATATGCGGATTCGGACTGCGATCGATCCGGAACGTGCCGGCGTCGTCGAACATGGCTTCGTCGCGGTTGCCGGAATGGAAGAACAAGGCCAGCGCCTCGCCCTCGCGAATGACCTGGCCGGCGACCTCGGTGTCGCCGACTGCCGTCCGCATGAAATGGCGCACCGGCGTGGTCCAGCGCAGCATCTCCTCGATCGCCGGATCGAGCAGCTCCGGCTCGGCGCGCAACCGCTCGAGCTGGCCCGGGTCCGCGAGCAGCGCCTCGAGCCCGCCGGCCAAAGCGAGCGAGGTGGTGTCGTGGCCGGCCGTAACCAGCAGGATGAAATAGGAGATCAGCTCGTAATGCGGCATTGCGGCGCCATGCGGCGCGCTCTCCGCGATGAGGCTGGCGAGATCGTCGCGCGGGCTGGCGCGGCGGTCGGCGACCACGGCTTCGAAGTAGTCGCGCAGCGCCAGCATGGCCATGCGCATGGTGTCGCCGGGCGCCTCGGCAAAACGCCGCTGCGGATCCTCGGCGGCCACGAACGCCTGGGCGAGCCGGGCAAGCCGTGCGTCATCGGCTTCGGGCGTGCCCAGCATGCGACCGATGACGCGGAAGGTGAAAGGCAGCGCGACGTCGCGTGCGAAATCGCAAGCATCACCACGCGCAGCAACCCGGTCGAGGATCTCGGCGGCCCATTGCGTCAGCCAGCTCTCCATCGCGCGCAGAGCCGGCGGCGCGAAGGCGCCCTGGATGACCGCGCGATAGGCAGCGTGATCCGGGGCATCCATCTCGGTGAGGCTGCGGACGGCCTGCGGCTTGCCGGTGACCCGCTGCAGCACGGCCTCCGAGGCTTCGCTGGCAAGATAGGTGCGGGGTCCCGCAGCGAAATCCCTGCTCCGCGTCTCGATCGCGACGATGTCGGCGTAGCGCGTGACGGCCCAGAACGGACGCACGCCCGGGCGCTCGACCCAGTGCAGCGGCGCGTGCTGGCGCAACAGTGCGCAGGCCCGTTCAAGCCGCAAGGGGCTGGCGTGACCTTTCGAGGAGATCAGCACATCCACCGCGCGCGCGATCGCGGCAGCGTGTCGACCGGGCTTGGACGAGAGCAACGGAGCTGCGGACATCAGTGCGACGGATCGCCGTCCGAGACGGCCGGCTCGGGTCTGCGGCGCACCAGCAGGGTGAACTCCTTCATGCCGTAACCGCCGATGACCTCGACCGGCGCGGCAAACTCGCGCTCACAATGGGCCGCCCAGATCTCCGGCGTGGTCCAGTACAGCCGCGCCGTCGCGGCATCGGAGGCCTCGTCGTCGTCACCGTGGGCCCGCATGAAGTTGACGCCGAAGCCGCGGCGGCTGGTGGCGAACATCTGCCGCAACAGGCACTTGATGTAACTCTCCCAGGCCTGGCGCGGATAGCCGACATTGACGTTCATGATGCCGGACGCGACCGAGTAGTCGGCGATGCGCGGGCTCTCCGCGGCAACGACGAAACGCCGCTGCGGGCCGGCAAAGCGCCGACGGGCGCGGCTGATCATGGCGCGCGACAGATCGATGCCGAGATAGTCGATCTCGCAGGTCGGATAGCGCGCGGCCAGAAACGGCACCAGCGCGCCATAGCCGCAGCCGATGTCGTTGAGGCTGAACGGCGCCGACCCATCGCACAGCTTCATCAGCTGCACGAAGCGCAGGCCCTGCGTCGCCTCGCATGACCAGTCGACGCCCCGCGGCGTCGCGCCATGACGCGCGACGCATGCGGTGTAGTAGGCATCGACGTCGGAGCAAATGGCCTGAATAGAAGGAGCCTTTTGTCCGGCGCCGTCGCCTGCGGTCAGGCTCATTTTTTGCCGCGCTTCTGAACACGCCTGGTGCGAGCAACTTCGGCCAGGTTCTGACGCGCCTCTCGTCCGGGAGTGGTCGGTATCGAAACGATCACATGCGTTTCGAGCGAGAACACGACCGGACGGCCTTGCGTAACCGTCACCCGAGGATCGTCCGCTGCCGAATGGCAGACAATTGAAACAGGAAGCGGCTTCTCGGATTCCAGGTCGTCCTTGAACGCCCGGATGACACGGTCGTGACCATTCACGCCATCAAGATCGGAGGGATAGGTCCTGAGGTGTTCCAAGAAACGGTACCACCGGCGACGCTCAGTCCAATCCTGCGGCACGATCCCCAGCAAAGCGAACGATTGCTGCAAGCCATGCAGCAGTGAAAAAACTCCAAACTCGCGCTGCAGCTCGACCATTTCCGGCAAAGCTTCAGCCTCGAAACGCCTGTTCAACTGCACAAGAATATCGAGCGTAGTACTGTCTTTAATCATCATCCCCATGTGCCCAGCCTCCTAATAATGCTTCATGGAAAGCGGGCATACTGCACGGGTCATCTAGTACCTTCAAGAGAGGATCGGCACGCTATCAACATGGGTTTGTAGACCTCGGCACCCGAGACTTCCAGCAGGCGCTCGGCGTCGAGCAGCGATCCGACAGCTTCTGCGTCGTTCCGAAAATCGGAGTCGGACGAACTGATCAAACATCGCAGCAGCACCGCGTGGAGTTCACCGATCCTATCCGTCCTGCGTCGGGCGATGACGCTGGCTTCCTCAGCAACGTCGAGTGCACTACGGAGGTCTCCTGCGCGATAAAGGACGTCAGCCAGATCGCTCATCATGCGCGCTTCGAACTCGAGACCTGCCCTGGCGCGCCTCGAGTACTCGATCGCTTCCCTGAGATCATACGCGGCGTGAGTGAAATCGCCTGCAGCCGCCCGAGCAAGACCAGCCCCTGCCAACGCCTGCACCCGAATGTACGGCATGCCCGACGCTTCAGCGATCTGAAGCAGCTCGGCCGAGTGCAGAGCTGCGGCCTCAGCACGACCTTGCCATCGAGCAAATTCAACAGCGGCAAAGTGCGGGATAAAACGGACCACCGGAGCCAACTGTTCGGGAGGGGTATTCAACAATTCGAAAAGCTGAATTTCGAGCTCAGCGAAACAGCCGAGCTGGACCAGGATTCGCGTCCTGAGGCACTTGATCCAATATTCAACATCGAATCCCAGGATCTGATTTGGCGTCAGCCCCAGAGTCACACTACTGTCAAAACCACCTTGGTTAGCGATCGTCGCCTGCGCCGTGTTCGCCGCTGCTAGCGCGTCTCGTGCTCTCCCCGACAGCAGAAGCGCCTGCGCCAGCATGGCGTTGACGGTCGCATAGCGGCCGACATCGCCCTCCTCCGAGGTCAGCTTGACCGCATTCTGCACGAGGTTGACGTAGTCGTCGGCTGCGCCGGTCGAGGCGAGGACGCGGCCGTAAGCGCCGAGCAGGATCGGCTCGTGCATCTTGTCCGAGGAGCGCGCATAGCGCAGCGCCTCCTCGGCGAAAGGCCTCACCTCCTCGGCCGAGATGCCCTCCCGCCATCCGCAATTGAGGATCTGGCCGCTGGCAAGCGCCCTGAGGCGATCGACGTGCTCGGATGGCGGCACCGTCTGCAGCATGGAGCGGATCTTTTTCCAAAGCCGCAGTGCCTCGGCCGTATTGGTGCGGCCGATCCAGCGCGCCGCGCGCTGCAGATGCTCGACGGCCTGCATGGTCTGGCCGGCGAATTCGTAGTGCGAGGCGATCAGGGCGGCGAACTCGTCCTGCGTGCCCCAATCCAGCGCCTCGATCGCCTTGGCCACGGCCACGTGCACGCCGCTCAGGCGCGAGCGCAGCTGCATGGCATAGGCCACCTCCTGGATCAGCGGATGGCGGAAGGCGAGCACGCCCATGTCGAACGGCGGCAGATCATAGAGAAGATCGGCATGCCTCAGTTGTGCGAGCGCGTCGAACAGGTCCGCCTCGCTGAGCCCCACGACAGGCTTGAGCACGGCGAGCGCGACCGAGCGGCCGATCACAGCCGCTGTTTCCAGGACGCTCTTGGCGGTCTCGCTCAGACGGTCGATGCGGGCCGCTACCACGGCATGCACCGTCGGCGGCAGCGGAATCGGGCCGATCCCGCCCTTCAGCCGATAGGCGCCGCGCTCACCCTCGAACCCGCCGCTCTCGGAGACCGCGCTCGCCAGCTCCTCGAGGAAGAAGGGATTGCCCTGCGCGCGCTCGATGATGTCGCCGACCAGCGCCTCGAGCGATGCGTCGTCGCCGAAGACGCCGCGCAGCAGTTTGCGCGCCTCGGCGGATGCGAGCGGCACGATGTGCAGCTCGTGAAACGGAGCCCGCTGCATGAAGGACGCGGCAAAACCAGGCCTGTAGTTCACGACCAGCAGCGTCTTGGTGCCGATCGAGGCCTCCGCGAGCGCCTCGACGAACTCCTCGCTGGCCTCGTCGAGCCAATGCAGGTCCTCGATCATGATCACCACGGCGCCATCCGCCGGCGCCGAGCGGAACAACGTCTTGAACACGTTGAGGAGACGCGTCTTGAACACGCCCGGATCGAGCCGAAGCGCAGGACGAGACGGATCGGCAAGGCTCATGAAGTCCAGCAGCAGCACCAGCGCCGTATCGGGAATGCCGAGGGCCTCGAGTCTGTCGACCACGCGCTGTCGCGACACCTCGACGGGCTCCTTCGCCCGGATGCCGAAGAAGTCGCGCAACAATTCGAGCACCGGCTGGAACGGGGTGGCGCGGCCATGTGCCAGCACGCGCGCCTCGTAGACGCGAATGCCCTGGCGGCGACAGTGCTCGGCGAACTCGAAGCACAGCCGGCTCTTGCCGATGCCGGCCTCGCCGACGATGCCGACCACAGCGCCACGCGCCGCCAGGACGTCGTCGAGCTCGCGTTCGAGCACCGCAAGCTGAGCGTTGCGCCCGATCAGCGGCAACAGGCGTTGGCCGCTGCGGAAGACGTCGCTCGCCGGCGCGTTCAGGCGGCCGATCAGCTTGTAGATCGACACCGGCGAGGCAATGCCGCGCAGCGTGCGGGTGCCGAGCGGCTCGGCTTCGACGAACTGCCTGGCGCCGGTGTAGGTCTCCTTGCTGATGAGGATGGTCCCTGGCTCGGCCATGTGCTCCAGACGATTGGCCAGATGCACGTTGGCGCCGGCCGCATCGTAGGTCTGGTACATGCTGTTCTCGACGACCTGGACGATCACCTCGCCGGTGTGCAGTCCGACGCGGACCTGCAGATGCGGATCCGCCAGGCGGGCGATCGAGTCCTGCATCGCGAGCGCACCGAGGCAGCCACGCACGGCGTGATCCTCGTGCGGCACCGGCGCGCCGAACAGGGCCATGACGCCGTCGCCCTGTGTCTTGTTGACGACGCCGTCATAGCGGTGGACGGCCTCTTTCATGAGGTTGAGGACCGGATCGAGCCGTTGCATCGCGAGTTCGGGATCGCCGAGACTATCGATCAGCTGGGTCGAGTCACGAATGTCGGCAAACAGGATGGTGAGTCGCTTGCGCTCACCGCCCTTGCTGCTCAGGGTCCGTAGCACCCGCTGGGCGTTCTGATCCGGCTGAGCCAGCCGGCCCGGCAACGGCGCGCCGCATTGGCCGCAGAAGCGATTCGACGGGCTGTTGGTCTGGTTGCACGCCTCACATCTGAGGCTGAGCGGCTCGCCGCACCGGTCGCACGAGGCTCTCCCGGGCTGATTCTGCCTGCCGCACCGCGCGCATTCCATGGCCCCTCCGTTCCACGGCGGAACTGATTCATCCCATCACGGCATGAGTCTATGGAACTGCCACAATTCTCGCGGGAAAAATAGCCTTGCGGGGCCGAGTGCGGCGATCACGATGCTCAGCCCCGGCCGCTTTCCTGCGCCACCGCCTGCCAGGCAATGTCGCGCCGGCAGAAGCCGTCAGCCCATTTGATGCGGTCGACGGCCTGATAGGCCCGCGCCTGAGCCTCGGCGACGCTCTTTCCCGACGCGCAGACATTGAGGACGCGCCCACCATTGGCGAGAATGGCGCCGTCCTTCGCCACCGTGCCGGCGTGGAAGATCTCCACGCCCTCGATCCTCGCGGCATCGTCGAGTCCCTCGATGACACCACCCTTCGCGTAGTCGCCGGGATAGCCCTTCGCGGCCATGACCACGGTGACGGCGGCGTCGGGAAACCAGCGCAGGTCGAAATTCTTCAACTGCCCATCGCAGGCGGCCAGCATGGCGGGCACGAGATCCGACATCATCCGCAGCATCAGCACCTGACATTCCGGATCGCCGAAGCGCACGTTGTATTCGAACAGCTTCGGCCCCTGAGCCGTCAGCATCAGGCCGGCATAGAGAATGCCCTTGAAGGGTGTGCCCCGGGCGCTCATCCCGGCAATGGTCGGCTGAATGATCTGATTCATGATCTCGTCATGAATCTCCTGCGTCACGAACGGCGTCGGCGAATACGCTCCCATGCCGCCGGTGTTCGGTCCCTGGTCGTGATCGAACACCCGCTTGTGGTCCTGGGCAGACGCCAGCGGTATCGCGGTCTCACCGTCGCACAGCGCGAAGAACGACACCTCCCGCCCTTCGAGAAACTCCTCGATGACGACCTCGGCGCCAGCGACGCCAAAGCCGCCCTCGAACATCATCTTGATGGCGTCCTCGGCCTCGGCAACCGTCTTGGCCACGACGACACCCTTGCCGGCCGCGAGCCCGTCCGCCTTGACGACGATCGGCGCCCCGTGCTCGCGGACATAAGCGAGCGCCTCGGGGGCATTGTCGAAGCGGCAGTAGGCGCCGGTCGGGATGTCGTATTCGGCGCAGAGATCCTTGGTGTATCCCTTGGAGCCCTCGAGCTTGGCGGCGAGCCTGGATGGGCCGAACGCCTTGATGCCGGCAGCCTCGAGATCATCGATGATGCCGGCGGCGAGCGGCGTCTCGGGGCCGACCACCACCAGATCCACCTTGTTCGCCCGGCAGAAGGCGATCACCGCCGCATGATCGGCGACGTCGAGCGCGACACATTCGGCCTCCTTGGCGATCCCGGCATTGCCGGGTGCGCACCACAGCTTGGTGAGCAGCGGCGAGCCGGCAATCTTCCAGGCGAGCGCGTGCTCACGGCCGCCGGAACCAAGGAGCAGAATGTTCATCGTCGATGCCGTCGCAGGGGTGGGCCAATTTGGACGCCCCAATTGCCCGGCCCTCGCAACGGAGTCAAATCATGGCTCCGGCGGCTTCGCGGCAGCGCCGGCAATGATGCCCTGCAGGTTCGCGACATAGCGGGCGAAGGCCGCACGGCCGGCCGCGGTCGCCGTGACCGTGGTCTGCGGCTTCTTGCCGACGAAGGCCTTGTCCACGGCGACGTAGCCGGCGCGCGCCAGCGTGTCGATATGCGCGCCGAGATTGCCGTCGGTGGCGCCGGTCAGCTTCTTCAGCCGGACGAATTCCAGCCCGGCCACGGCAGGCAGGGCATTCAGCGCCGCCATGATCTTCAGCCGCAGCGGTTGGTGGATGATCTCGTCGAGCTCCGCCAAACCGTCAGCTCCGCCGCATCCACAAGCCGCCGAGAACCAGGCCACCGCCATTGACGAACGCCATCCACAACGGGAAAGCCTTGCCGATGAAGAGGTAGCCGACCAGGGTCAACGCGGTGACGCAAAGGCCGAACACCGTGAACGCCGCGCCGAACCACAAGCCGGCGAGGCCGTAGAACAGCATGAAATAGATCGGCCAGAATGCGCCCATCTCGCGCGGTCCGAAATGGCCGATCGCTTCGACGAAGAAGCCGAACGCAAAGAACATGACGAAGGCGAGCAGCGCCCGGAGATCGAAGCTGCGTACGCCGGAACGCGCCTTCTCCGTCGCGCCCAACCCCAGCGACCCGGCCAGACCGAGGACATAGACCGATAGCCAGGCCTTGTCCGCGTAATTGGGCGCGAGATAGGTCACGAGATTGCCGGCGAAGACGAGAACGCCCCAGAGGATCATCAGCAGGCTCGACAGCCGATAGATCTGCGACTGCCGCACGCGCTTCGTCACATCCTCGATGTCGCTGAGCGCCCGCGCGGCTTCCAGGCTGTCGATCATGCGGTTTGGACCTCTAGTGCGTCGCCACGTCCTCGGCGATCGCGCTCACCGCCTGCGGCGCCGACACGATCTCCATGTGATTGACGCCAGCGATCAGCTTCACGTCAACGCCCGGCACGACGGCGTGCACCGCATCTGCATATTTGTCGGCGAGCATCAGCTCGTCATCGGCGCCGGCGATGACGGTCACCGGGTGCTTCGCCGCAGTGAAATCGGCCTTGTAGCCACGGGTCGCGAAATTGCGGAACAGCCGGTAGCTGTAGGTCGGCGCCAGGAATTTCTCCGAGTTCGGCCTGACAGCAAAGGCCAGCACAGGCAGTGCCTCGCAACACGGCATGCCGATGCGCCTGAGCACGCCGAGCGCCAGGATGCGCGGAATGTCGGGACCGGCCCAGCCGCCCGAATTCTCCCGGTTGGTCGGCGCGTCGTAACCCAGATAGGGCGCGAGCAGCACGGTGCGCGTGAACAGATCCTGGATCGGGGCGCTCGCCGCGCGCAGCGCGAAGCCGCCGCCAGCCGAATGGCCGAGCAACACGATCGGTTGGGCCGGAATCGACCTCCTGACCTCGGCGACGAGGTCGGCGAGATCGTCTTCGAGCTGTCCGAGATGGCCGATGTCGCCGCGGGTGCCGGAACCGCCATGGCCGCGAATGTCGGGCGCGAAGGTATCGATGCCGCGCGCCGCCAACGCATCGGCAAGGGCATGCACGGCGACGCTGGAGCCGGAGGAGCCGTGGACCACGATGGCGACCTTGCCGACAGCCGTTCCGCGCGCCGGGTAGTGGCGATAGGCGAGCTCGGTGCCATCGCGGGCACTGAAGCGCTGCAGGCCGGGCATGGTGCTGCGGTCGACCTGGCCGGCCGTCTCCGAGATCGACTTGAGCTCGGGCGGGCGCACCAGTGGCGTCGCGATCATCGCAGCCAGGGCCAAAGCGAGCATGCCCAAGAGGCAGAGCCCCCATCCTAGGACCCGAAACAGGAACTTCGCGCCGCGTCGCACGCTGTCCTCCAGCTTTCTGCATTTTACAGAGTACTCTGTATTATAGAGTTATCGAAAGGGCAATGGCTTGATTGGCGGCGGACGCGGAAAGCCCCTACCTTGGCTGCTGCTCCCTGAACCGAATCAAACAGCGATGCCGCCTGCGGAAGCCTTGCCCAACGCGCCCGAATTCACCGTCACCGAGCTGTCCTCGGCGCTGAAGCGCACGGTCGAGGACCAGTTCGGCCATGTCCGGGTGCGCGGCGAAATCACCGGCTTTCGCGGGCCGCATTCCTCGGGGCATTGCTATTTCGCGCTCAAGGACGAGAGCGCCAAGATCGAGGCGGTGATCTGGAAGGGCGTGCATGGCCGCATGCGCTTCAAGCCCCAGGAGGGGCTCGAGGTGATCGCCACCGGCAAGCTCACCACCTATCCGAACTCGTCGAAATACCAGATCGTCATCGAGGCGCTGGAGCCGGCCGGGATCGGCGCGCTGATGGCGCTGATGGAGGAGCGCAAGCGGAAGCTCGGGGCCGAAGGACTGTTCGATCCCGCACGCAAGCAACTGCTGCCATGGCTGCCCGAGGTGATCGGCGTGGTCACCTCGCCGACCGGGGCCGTCATCCGCGACATCCTGCACCGGCTCGAGGACCGCTTTCCTCGCCGCGTGCTGGTCTGGCCCGTGAAGGTGCAGGGCGAAGGCTCGGCCGAGCAGGTTGCCGCCGCGATTCGTGGCTTCAACGATTTGCCGCAGGATGGCCCGATCCCGCGGCCCGACGTGCTGATCGTCGCGCGCGGCGGCGGCTCGCTGGAGGACCTGTGGTCGTTCAACGAGGAGATCGTGGTCCGCGCCGCGGCCGAGAGCATGATCCCGCTGATCTCGGCGGTCGGCCACGAGACCGACGTGACCTTGATCGATTTCGCCGCCGACAAACGTGCGCCAACGCCGACCGCAGCCGCGGAAATGGCGGTGCCGGTGCGCAGCGAGCTGATGCAGGAGGTCGCAAGCCTCGCGCGCCGCGTCGGCGTCTGCTGGCAGCGCAGCCAGGAGAGCCGGCGCAACGAGCTGCGCGCCGCCGCGCGCGCCCTGCCCGGCCCTAGCGATCTGCTCGCCATTCCCAGGCAGCGGCTGGATTCGGCGGCCGCCAACCTGCCACGCGCGCTGAAGACCAACACGCATGTACACTTTCGCCAATTCGCGGCGGCGAGCGCCAAGCTCACTCTGCGCGTGCTGCACGCGCAGATCGCGCAATCACGCCATCGTCTCATCGCGTCGTCCGAGCGGCTGTCGCTGTCGTCGCGCGGCCAGTTGCACCGGCGGCGCGAGCGATTCGAGGCGCTCGACGCCCGCTTCAAGGCCTCGCGCCAAGCCTACGCCCAGGCCAAGCGCCAGGCCATCGGTCGCGAGCGCGACCGAACCGAACGTCTTGCCGAGCGGGCCCGGCGCGCGTTGCTGACCCAGCTTCAGCGCCTGTCGGCCCGCGTCGGCCAGAACGAGAAGCTCCTCACCGCGCTGTCCTATCGCAGCGTGCTGGCCCGTGGATTTGCCCTGGTGCGTGACGAGGCCGGCCACCCGCTGCACCATGCCGCGAGCATCGGTCCGGGCGCCGCGCTCTCGATCGAATTTGCGGACGGCAAGGTCGCGGCCACGGCGGGCGCGGACCGCCCGCTTCCGCCGGCAGCGCCGTCATCGCCGAAACCTGCGCGCGAGGCCAAGCCTTCGGCACCGAAGCGCACGCCCGATCCCGCCGACCAAGGCAGCCTGTTCTGAGTAGCCTTCAGCGCGCCAGCCAATCGGCCACGAGCTTCTGCGCATCGGCGCGCGCCTCGGGATCCGAGCCGACATGGCCGCGCTCGGGCGCCCCGGCGTCGGATCCCGCGACCTGATGCAGCGGCAGGTTCACACGATCGAAATCGTGATAGGCGCCGGGATAGATGACGATGCGGGTCAGCGCGCTGCGGCCGCGCGCGCCATCGATCATCTGCCGGCACGCGGGCGGCGAATAGACGTCGTCCAGGCCGCCGATCAGCACCAATGTCGGAACGCGCGTGCTCCAGCCGAGGCCGGACGAGGCGCGGCAATCCGGATAGAACGCCACCGCCGAGCGAAAATCCGGCGAGACATGCTCGGGCAATTGCGGGCGCACCGCCCACAACAGCGCGCTCGCGCCGGCCGCCCAGCCGACCAGGCTGACCCGGTCGGGCATCGCCCAGGCTTGCTCGGCCAACCATTTCTGCGCGATCACGATGTCGGCGACACGCTCGCGCCGGCCGCTGATACGACGCTCCTTGACGCGGCATTGCGGGCCCAACCCGCGCGAGCCGTAGCTGTCCGGCAGCAGGACGGCCTTGCCGTCCCTGACGAGTTCCTCGGCCCAGTCGCGATAGCGCGGCAGCACCGGCTCCGAGCGGCCGGAAAGCCCGCCGCAGCCGTGGAGCGCGACGACGACCGGAAATGGGCCGGCCCCCTTCGGCCGGTAGAGCTGGGCGTGCAGCACATAGCTTCCCGAGGGGATCTCGACCGCGACGGGCGCTGGCAACGGCTCTGCCAAGGCTGGAAACGCCGTGGCGCAGAGCAGTGAGACGACGATGGCGACGAGGGAGCGCATCAAACCAGCCGGGCGGGACAAGCGGCGGATATCGCAATCTAGCTAGCACGGAGTTTCGAGCAGAAGCATCACAAATCAGTGGGTTTGCGCGGGGGGACAGCGTCCCCCATCTATGCTAGGAAATCATCGAAATTCGGCCTGTCGTGTGCGCGCGGCGCCCGCGTAGGGGGACTTCACGTCAAGGAATTGGAGATCGCGGACGTGCTCAACAAGTTTGGTCCCTCGGGCCAGGGCGAGGCGCAGGTGCAGTATCTGGATGGCGATTTCCGGGTGATCTCACCGGGAAGCTATGTGCGCTGCGCGGTCACCGATGTGCGGATTCCGCTGGACGAGCTGAAGTATTGGAGTGTCGATCTGCAGGAAGCCTACGCCCTGCCGAGCGCCGTGCTGCAGCGGCATTATCCTGGCGCATTGAAGGCCAACGGCTGATCTTTGCGCTTCGCTGACAGCCGTTGCACAACCAGCGCGCGCAACGCGGCGAGATCGTCGAACTGCAGTGTGACCGGGAATGCCATGACATCGGGCGCGGCCTCGTGGCCGCGGAACCGCACGAGATCCTTTTCCGTGGTCACCAGGGCAAATCCATCACGTCTGGCTTCATTGGCGAGGGCTACGACGTCGCCCGCCGTGAACGGGTGGTGATCCGGAAAGGTACGCTCGCGCCTGACGTCGAGACCAGCGCCGCGAAGGGTGCGGAAGAAGCGGGCGGGGTCGCCGATCCCGGCAAACGCCAGCAACGGCCTGCCCCGCAGCGCCGCAACGATCTGCGGATCTGGCTGCAACGCGGCTGAAAACACCGGCTTGCCGGCCGACAACACATGTGAGGCGACCGCCTCGCTGGCTCGGCCGCTGCCGATCACGACCAATGCGTCGGTGCGCGCCAGTTGCGGCGGCAGCGGCGCGCGCAATGGTCCGGCGGGAAACACCTCGGCATTGCCGAGGCCGCGCGCGCCGTCGATCACGATCAGCGCGAGATCCTTCGTGATCGACGGATTCTGGAAGCCATCGTCCATCAGGACGACGGTGGCGCCTTGCGCCTTGACGAGACCGATGCCGTCGGCGCGATTGCGCGCCACGACGACCGGCACCCGCGCGGCCATCATCAGCGGCTCGTCGCCGACATCGGCAGCCTCATGGACCGCAGGATCGACGACGGCGGGACCGCCCAGCCGGCCGCCATAGCCACGGCTCAGCACCACCGGCCGCTCGCCGAGGTCACGCAGAATATCCGTCAGCGCCAGCACGGTCGGCGTCTTGCCGGCTCCGCCGACGTGGAAATTACCGACGCAGATCACCGGCAGGCCGGCATCGACGCCGCCTTGCGCCATCCGACGTGCGGCAACGGCGCCGTAGAGTGTCGAGAGCGGAGACAGCAGACGCGATTGCCAGGAGGCCGGCCGATGCCAGAAGGCCGGCTCACGCATCGCCGGCGGCCCCCATCTCGAGCCTGACCTGCAACAGATACGGCTCGAGCGCCGACAGCGTCCGCTCCAGCGCGCCACCGAGCTGATCGACCACCCGCGTTCCTGCCGCAACCAGGCTGTTGCCGGCTGCGGGATCAGCGAGCAGTTGCCGGAGTTGGCGGATCAGCGCCTCCTGATCGTGGGCGAGCCTGGCTCCCCCGGCTTTGTCCAGCGACTCATAGACGTCGGTGAAGTTGAACACGTGCGGCCCGTGCACGATGGCCGCACCCAGCTTGACGGCCTCGATCGGATTCTGGCCGCCATGCTCGACCAGCGAGCCGCCCATGAACACGACCGGCGCCAGCCGGTAGAACAGGCCGAGCTCACCCATCGTGTCGGCGACGTAGATGTCGGTGCCGGCGAGCGGCTGTTCCTCCCGCGACCGCAAGGCGCCCCGCAGGCCGGCACTTGCGACGAGCTCGGCGACCGCCGGGCCACGATGCGGATGGCGCGGCACGATCACGGTGAGCAGCGACGGATAGGACACCGACAAGGCCCTGTGGGCCGCAATCAGGATCTCGTCCTCGCCGGGATGCGTGGAGGCGGCGACGACGACCGGACGGCCGCGCGTCATCGCCGTGAGCCGATCGAGCTTCGCCGGATCGGCGGGCGGCGCCGGCACGTCGAGCTTGAGATTGCCGGTGGTGATGACGTTGCGCGCGCCGAGCGCGGCGAACCGGTCGGCATCCGCCTGCGACTGCGTCAGGAAGAGATCAAAGCGTCCGAGCAAGGCGGAGATGGTGCCGGACATGCGGCGCCAGCGCGGGAACGAGCGCGGCGACATGCGGCCGTTGATCACCACCATCGGCACCCGCCGCGAGGCGCCAGCGAGGATGAGATTCGGCCAGAGGTCCGACTCGATGAACAGCCCGAGCGAGGGACGCCAATGATCGAGAAACCGCTCCACGAAGCGCGGCGTGTCATAGGGCACGTATTGGTGGATCACGTCGGGCGGGAAGCGCTTGGCCACGATGGCGGCCGACGTCACGGTGCCGGACGTGATGAGGATGCGGATGTTGAGCTCACGCAGCCGCTCGATCAGCGCCGCCGCCGCCAGCACCTCGCCGACGCTGGCACCGTGAATCCAGACCAGCGGACCCAGCGGGCGCGTGTCATGGCTCAGGCCGCGCCGCTCGTCGGTCCGCTCGGGATCCTCCTTGCCGTGCTTGAGCCGCTGTCTGATCAGTGCCGGCGCAAGCGGCACCGCCGCCGAGGACAACCCGCGGTAGACACGCAGGGCCATCGGCAGCGGGCTAGGCACTCGATGCTCCCGACGCGACCGGCGGAGGACAGGCCTCGGGACGGCCGACGATCTCATAGGCGCGGCGCATGCATTCGTTCAGCGTCGCCTCGAGGTCGAGACGCGCCTCTTCCATCATCGCGGCGTCGGCATCGCGCGGCACGTTGATTTCCTTGATTCCCACCAATGCGCCGCGGCCGAATGGCAAATTGATGGTGGTGCTGTCCCAGTTCTTCAGGCGGATGAAGCGGCTCGTGACCATTGCGAACGGCATGATCGGACGTCCTGATTCGCGCGCGAGCATGATGATGCCGAGCCCCGCAATCCGCGCCCGCTTCGGCACATCGGCGGTCGATGCAACATTATAGTTGTCTTCGAGCGCCCGCACCATCTCCTTGAACGCCCCCACCCCGCCTTTCCGGTGGAAGGAGGAGCCATGATCGCCGGAGCCGCGGATGGTTCCGATGCCGAGCCGCTCGGCGGCGATCGCGTTGAACTCGCCGTCGCGATGCCGGGAGATCAGCACCTTGGCGCGATAGCTCGGCTTGTTCTTGATGAAGGGGGTCAGCAGATGCTGGCCGTGCCAGAACGCGAAGATCGCCGGCATCTGCGGCTCGACGATGTCGTAGACCTCCGGCGGCTCATAGGTGAAGCGGTTGGTCAGCCACACCAACCGCAGGTACTCGGCCGCGAGGAACCCGACGGCACGCTGGAACCAGCCGCTACGCAGCGTATTACGGATCAGATGTTTCAAGTCGCGAGCTTTGCGTCTTACTTCGCATCCTGACCGGGATCGAGCAGCCGGTGCAGGTGAACGATGAAATAGCGCATGTGGGCGTTGTCGACCGTCATCTGCGCCTTGGCTCGCCAGGCGGCGTGGGCCGCCGCGTAGTTCGGATAGACGCCGACGATATCGACCTTGTCGAGATCCTTGAATTCGTTCTTGTCGAGATTGATGAGCTCGCCGCCGATCACGAGGTGAAGGAGCTGCTGCGAGGCGCTATCTGTCATCGGTATCGTTTCCTAGTCAACGCCTTGCAGGCGACGTGGAGGGGGCGATCCAGGGCGATCAGTCCGGCGGTAACCTGCGATACTGCGCGACGATGTCGGCATGTCGGTCGCGGCCCGCTGCCACCAGCACCCCGTGCACCACCTCCGGACGATTATAGAGGATCGCCTCGCCGGACAACGCGGTCATTTTACCCCCCGCTTCCTGCACGATCAAATGAGCCGCCGCAAGATCCCAATCGCGGCTTTGCCCGCCTGCAAAAGCGGCATCGAGCCCGCCATGCGCGACACGGCAAAGGCGCAGCGCCAATGATCCGATTCGCGGATGGAGTTCAATCCGCGCAGAATCCGGAGCCAGCCGCTCAACCAACGGTTTTGGACCGGCCACGCGCGAGAATTCGAGCTCTCGTCCGGGCGCCACCCGAACCGGCTGTTCGTTCAACGTGGTGCCGCTACCGCGGGCGGCGAAGAAGAACTCCTCGCTGACCGGGACATGCACGGCGGCGAGTATCGGCGCACCGTGCTCGACCAGCGCAACGCTCACGCACCAATCGTTGCGGCCGCCGAGATAGGACCGCGTGCCGTCGATCGGATCGACGATCCAGACCCGTGACCGGCCGAGTCTTTCCCGATCATCCGCGCTTTCCTCGGACAGCCAGCCGTAATCCGGCGTTGCGGATCGCAGCCTGCGTTCGAGCAGTGCATTGACCGCCATGTCGGCTTCGGAGACGGGCGACGACGCCCCCTTGGTCCATTTGCGCAGCTCCGTTCCGAACATCGAACGTGCGAGCTCGCCGGCTTCGCGGACCGCCTCCTTCAGGAGCCTGGCGTCTGCCGCGAGGCTGGTCTCGTTCGGTTTCTCGATCTCATCGTCCGCCAAGCGTCAATCCTTCGATGCGCACCGTCGGCGCATTGACGCCATAGCGGAATTCCAGATCGCTGGCGGGCGTCATCGACTTGAATATCTCGAACAGATGCCCGGCGATCGTCACCTCGCTCACGGCATAGCCGATCTCGCCATTCTCGATCCAGAAGCCGGACGCGCCGCGGCTGTAGTCCCCGGTGACGCCGTTGACGCCCGAGCCGATCAGGTCGGTGACGTAGAAGCCCTGCTTGATGTCCGAGATCAGCTCCTTGGCTGTCACGACGCCGGCTTCGAGATGCAGATTGAACGGACCGGGCGAAGGCGACGACGACACGCCGCGATGGGCGTGGCCGGTCGTCACCATGCCGAGCTCGCGCGCGGTGCCCGAGTCCAGCAGCCACGTCGTCAGCACGCCGTCGTCGACCAGCGCGGTCTGCTTCACCTTCACGCCCTCGGCGTCGAACGGTTGCGACCGCAGTCCGCGCTTGCGCAGCGGATCATCGATGATGCGGATGCCCTTGGCGAAGAGCTGCGCGCCGAGCTTGTCCTTGAGGAAGCTGGTCTTGCGCGCGATCGAGGCGCCGTTGATGGCGCCGACCAGATGTCCGACCAGCGAGCCGGACACGCGGGGATCGAACACCACCGGCACCTGGCACGTCGCAACCTTGCGCGGATTGGCGCGCGCCACCGCGCGTTCGCCAGCGCTGCGCCCGACGGCCGCGGGCGCCAGCAGGTCGGCGCCGTGCGGAGCCGCCGTGTAGTCGTAGTCGCGCTCCATCCCGGTGCCTTCGCCGGAAATGGCGGTCGTCGAGATGCTCTGGCTCGAACGCAGATAGGCGCCGTGAAAACCGTCGCTCGTGACCAGCACCATGCCGCCGATGCCGGTCGAGGCCGACGCACCACCGGACTTCGTCACGCCCTTCACGCCGAGCGCGGCGGCCTCCGCCTCCTGGGCACGGCGCTCCAGCTCTGCGGTCGAGGGAATCTGCGGATCGAGCAGGTCGAGCTCGGGAATATCGCGCGCCAGCAGCGCCGGATCGGCGAGGCCGACATATTGGTCGTCAGGCGCCACCCGCGCCATCGCCACGGCCCGCTCGGCCAGCCGCGCCACACCGTCGCCGCTGACGTCGTTGGTCGACACCACGGCCTGGCGCTTGCCGACGAGAACGCGCAGGCCGACATCGTCGCCTTCCGAGCGCTCGGATTCCTCGACTCGCCCGTCACGGACCTCGACGCCTTGCGAGATGCCGCGCACCGCGATGGCATCGGCGGCATCGGCGCCGGCCTTCCTCGCGGCTTCCACCAGCCGCTCGGCGAGCGTTCGCAGGGCGGACTGGTCGAGCAGATCTGATTGGGCTGATGTCGACGATGAGGCTGGGGAAGAGGTCACGAACACGATCCGATCGATGTCAGGTGGGCGGCGAAGACGGCTCAATCCAAACGAAATGTGGCCTGTTCACGCCGACTTCAAGCAGGACGGCAGACGGCACATCGGATTGTCGGCAAATCGGCAAGGTCTCGTCAATCATGCGGGGCAAGCGCTTGTCAATCATGACGGTGAGAGGATCATGCGTGAGATCTGATTAACCAGGCTTGTTAAGCCGATACGGGCGATCCGCGTGGCAAGGTCACACGCATCGACCGGGAGCATAATCCCGGCGGGGAGACCAAGCCGTGAGGCGTCAAACAGCAACAGGCGGAAGCAATTCCGCTGGGTCGGGCCGCGTCCTGCGGCTCGACCCTCTTTCCCTACCCGTCTCGTACAGCGCGCACGATACCCGTGCCGATGGCGGGATCCGGCAGATCGAATTGCACCGGGAGCGCGTGGTCCTGCGGCGTGCCGTCAGCGGCATGCGCATGGCCCTGAACCTCCGCGTCAGCGACTTCCTCGGCATCGGCGTGCGCGAAATCGACGCCACGCAGGTGATGCTGGTGCTCGTCCACCGCGACCCCTCCCTGACCATCCCGCTCTGCGTCAGCGACGACCAGAACGAGATCGTTGCTGCGTGGGCGATGTGGAGCGAGACGTTCGCGCTGCCGCAGTTGCAGGACGCGCGCCGCGAGGCGACGCCGCGCCGCCGCCGCCGCAACGCGATCCGCTCGCGCCGCCCGCGCTTCCTGATGCGCCGCCGTGTCGGCTACCAGCTCAATCCGGCCTCGGTCCATCGCGGCGAGCGCGAGATCATCGCGCGCAACTGATCAGGTTGCGCGCAGCACGGCATCGACCAGCAGCGCTGCGAACAGCAGCAGCCCAGCATCGCGGTTCGACTTGAACACCCGCAGGCACAGCGCCGGATCGGCGATATCCAGACGCCAGATCTGCCAGCCGAGATGCGCGGCAAAACCCGCGAGCCCGAGCCACGCCGCGACATGCACATGGGCGGTCGCGAAGGCGGCCCCTATCAGCATCACGGCCAAACTGTAGAAGACGACCAGCGCCAGATGGGTGCGCTCGGCAAACAGGCGCGCGGTCGACTTGATGCCGATCAGCGCGTCATCCTCGGCGTCCTGATGCGCGTAGATCGTGTCATAGGCGATCACCCACGAGATCGACCCGGCGTAGAGCAGCAGCGCGGTTGCATCGATGCGGCCGAACGCAACCGCAAATCCCATCAGCGCGCCCCACGAGAAGGCGAGACCCAGCACGACCTGCGGCCACCAGGTGACACGCTTCATGAACGGATAGATCGCGACGATCAGCAACGAGGCGATGCCGGTGGCGATCGCGAACCGGTTGAACTGTAGCAGCACCACCAAGCCGATCAGGGCCTGCGCCACCAGGAAGGCGAGCGCCTGCTTCACGCCGACCTGTCCGGCCGGAATCGGTCGCGAACGGGTGCGCTCCACCTTGGCGTCGAGATCGCGGTCGGTGATGTCGTTCCAGGTGCAGCCGGCGCCACGCATGACGAACGCGCCGACGAAATAGAGCCCGATCCACGCCGGCAGCATGGACAGGTCCCCGCCGATCCCGGCCGCCAGAGCGGCCGACCACCAGCACGGCATCAGCAGCAGCCAGGATCCGATCGGGCGATCGAAGCGGGCGAGCCGCAGGTAAGGCCGGCTCCACACCGGCGCCAGCGTGTCGACCCAGTTGCCGGTCGCGTCAGCAACGCGGACGGCGGTCGTGCTCATCGGGTGAGAACGTTGCCAGTCATGGTGTCGAAGGCGGAACCGCCCTTCTTCGTCGTGTTGGCCTCAGGCAGCGCAGCCGACGAGCCCAGCACGTCGCTCAGGCTCGGAGCCGCGGGCCTTCCGGCCCCCGACTGCATCTGCGCCGCCACGGCACAGACCTTCTTTTCCAGCGCGTCGGTGTTCTTGTGACCGGCCTTCAGCTGATCGGAGATCTGCTGGGGGATGCCGCAGCTCGCCGCATGCGCCTCGACATATTTGATCATCTTCACTTCGGCCTTGCCGAAATTGGCGATCAGCTTGCAGGCCTCGTCAGGCGAGGCCTTGCGGTCGCTCGCGGCCTTGATCAGCTTGCCGCGACGCTCGGCTTCCTCGCGCAGCGGCATGAACTCCTTCATGCAGCTCTCCGGCGGGCCACCCTGCGGCGCGGCTCCCATCGGGGCCGGCTGGAAGCCGCCACCGCCACCGCCGCCGAACGCCGAGGCGCCTGGACTGGGGAACGGACTTGCCGGGGCTGCAGCCCGGGTCGGCGCCGCACCGTTGATGGGTGGAAACGGCGAATTGCTGGTCTGGGCCTGGCCAGGCATCGGCGCGGGAAACGAGCTCTGCGCGAAGACCTGCCCTGTGGAGAGCACCAGCGCGGCAATGGCGAGCGGCATGAAAGACTGGCGGACGATCAAGGCTGGTTCTCCGGCAAGACCAAGAATCCTCAACACTTCCGGATGAAAGCACGATCCGATCCGGGGCTTTTACGATTCTCGCCCGTCCAGCACAACCGCGGATTTGATCACATCCGCGGCGCAGAGACGCAGCCGGGTTCCAACCGGCGCGGAGGCCCAAAACGAGGCCCTTCCCGAACGTCGGAGCCCAAAAATCCGTTCACTCCGCGCCCTCGCCCACCTGGTCAAGCCGGAGTCGCCAGTTCAGCGGCCGGCGGGACGGTTCACGTCGCCGTGCACACCTTGCGCATCACGGCCAGGGTGTTTTCGTGATTCGCCTTCAGCTGATCGGTGATCTTGGCGGGGATTCCACATAGCGAGGCATGCGCGACCGCGTAGTCGATCATCTTGGTCTGGGCGAGCTCGTAGTCATGCACCAGCTGACAGGCCTCGCCGGGCGCAAAGCGCCGCTCGGTCGCCGCCTTGAGCAGCTTGGCCCGGCGGGCGGTCTCGTCCCGCAGCGGGGTAAACTCCTTCAGGCAGGTCTCGGGCGGGCGGAAGCCAGCCACGCCGGCACCGCCCGGAACCGCGGGGGCCGCCCGTTGCGGCGGCGCGGCGACCGCCTTGTCATCGGCCCGGGACGGCGCGGCGACCATCACCGCGATGATCGCGACCAGCGCCCAGATCGCAAGCGCCGAAGTCGAATGTCTCAAGATCAAGGCCGTTCTCCGCATCGAGGCTTACGGAATCGTCGGATGTCCGTCCCGGGGGACGACCGGCGGGATCGAAACGGTAAAATCTGTCGACAGCACGGCCGAAAGGCGCCATCGCCGATATCCGATACAACACCACGTGACGGCCCTTCCGGCTTTGCGGCTGGCGCGTGGGTCCGGTAAGCAACGTCCATCATCGGCTCCGCTTCGCTCCATGCCCGCATACGACTTCAACGCCCCGCGCCTGTTCGTCGACGCGCCCCTGCAGGAGGGAGGCTCGGTCGCGCTCGACCGCAACCAGGGAAATTATCTCGGCAACGTCCTGCGCCTTGGCGCCGGCGATCACGTGCTGGCCTTCAACGGCCGCGACGGCGAATGGCTGGCCGTGATCGAGGGCCGCAAGCGGCCGGATGGCCTGACGATCCAGCAGCAGAGCCGGCCGCAGGATCAGCTGCCGGACATCGCCTACGTCTTCGCACCGCTCAAGCACGCGCGGCTGGACTACATGGTGCAGAAGGCGGTCGAGATGGGCGCCGCGCGGCTGGAGCCGGTGATCACCCGTCGCACCCAGGTGTCGCGCGTGAATAGCGAGCGCATGCGCGCCAACGTGGTCGAGGCCGCCGAACAATGCGGCATCCTCAGCCTCGCCGACGTCAAGGACCCGGTGCCGCTGGAGCGCTTCCTCGCGCAGCGGCAACCCGAGCGGCTGCTGGTGTTCTGCGACGAGGCGGCCGAACTGGCCGATCCGCTGCAGGCCCTGCGCGGCGGCCAGAATGCGGCCGGCATCGACCTGCTGATCGGACCGGAGGGCGGTTTCGCCGACGATGAACGGACGCTGCTGCTGCGCCAGCCGCATGTGATCAGGTTGCCCCTGGGCCCACGCATCCTGCGCGCGGATACGGCCGGCGTTGCCGCCCTCGCCGTAATTCAGGCGACGCTCGGAGACTGGGCCGGAGCCCGCGGTTAAGGCATCCGACCAATTGTGGCGCGCCGCGGCCATTCCCAGTCGAAACCGTCAAACGGCCATGCTAAGGGGCAGCCGCCGCTTCCAGCGGGCGCCCAAGCCATTTTGGAACTCGAATCGACATGACCGGACCCGCTCCGACCGGACCCGCCGCGTGGGCGGACACGCTGCTGCAATCCTTCGCCCAGGCCGGCTATGAGCGGGCCGAGCCGGCGATCCTGCAGCCGGCCGAGCCGTTCCTCGACCTCTCCGGGGAGGACATCCGCAAGAGCCTCTATCTGACCAGCGACGCCGCTGGCGAAGAGCTGTGCCTGCGCCCCGACCTGACCATTCCCGTCGCCCGTGACTACCTCGCCTCGGCCCGCGCCGGGCAGCCGGCCGGCTTCAGCTACCTTGGTCCAGTATTTCGCTACCGCGAGGGCCGCCCGAGCGAGTTCCTGCAGGCCGGGATCGAATCGTTCGGCCGCCAGGACCGGCCCGCTGCCGATGCCGAGATGCTGGCGCTGGCGATCGAGGCGACCGCCGCCGCCGGCCTTGCCGCGGTGGATATCCGTACCGGCGACGTCGCGCTGTTCACGGCCTTGATCGACGCCCTCGATCTCTATCCGGTCTGGCGGCGGCGGCTGATCAAGGACTTCAACCGCAAGCGCACCCTGGCGCAGGACCTCGAGCGGCTGGCGATCGCCTCGGTGGCGCCGCGCAACGAGTATGAGGGCGTGCTCGCCGCTCTGGCCGGCTCCGACCGCAAGGCGGCGCTCGCTTTGGTCACCGACCTGATGTCGATTGCCGGCGCAACCGCCGTCGGCGGCCGCACGGTGGCGGAGATCGCCGACCGCTTCCTCGAGCAGTCCACCCTCAAGAGCGGGGCGCTGCCGCGTGACGCGCTGGACCGCATCAAGCGCTTCCTGGCCATCAGCGGCAGCCCGACCGAAGCCGTCCAGCAGCTTCGCGCCCTCGCCGCCGATGCCAAGCTCGACATCTCGGCCGCGATCGACGCGCTGGAGGCCCGCGCCCGCTTCATGGCCCAGCGTGGCATCGACATCGCCAAGGTGCGCTTCGCCACGTCGTTCGGCCGCGGCCTCGACTACTACACCGGTTTCGAGTTCGAGCTGCATCATCCTGACAATGGCGACGAGCCGCTGGTCGCCGGCGGCCGTTATGACGGCCTGCTGAGCCAGCTCGGCGCCGCCGAGTCGATTCCGGCCGTCGGCTTCTCGATCTGGATCGAGCGCCTGGCCCAGAGCAGCGCCGTGGGCAAGTCCCCGGTCGGGAGAGCATCATGAGCGGCCCCCTCGTCCTCGCCGTTCCCTCCAAGGGACGTCTGCAGGAGAATGCCGAAGCCTTCTTCGGCCGCGCCGGGCTGAACCTGTCCAAGCCCGGCGGCGCGCGCGACTATCGCGGCACCATCGCAGGTCTCGACAATGTCGAGATCGCCTATCTCTCTGCGAGTGAGATCGCCTCGCAACTGGCGCGCGGCAGCGTGCATCTCGGCGTCACCGGCGAGGATCTCGTGCGCGAGAGCATCACCGATGCCGACAAGCGCGTGCTGCTGATCGACACGCTCGGCTTCGGCGGCGCCAACGTCGTCGTCGCGGTGCCGCAGGCCTGGATCGACGTCCGGACCATGGCCGATCTCGATGACGTCACCACCGGTTTTCGCGCTCAGCACAATCGCCGGATGCGCGTCGCCACCAAGTACATCAACCTGACGCGCAGCTTCTTCGCCGCCCACGGCATCGTCGATTACCGCATCGTCGAGAGCGCCGGCGCCACCGAGGGCGCGCCCGCGGTCGGCACGGCCGAGCTGATCGTCGACATCACCAGCACCGGCTCGACGCTCGCCGCCAACGGGCTGAAGGTGCTGGACGACGGCGTGATCCTGCGCAGCCAGGCCAACCTGGTCGCCTCGCGCGACGCCGACTGGTCGGAGGGTCCGCGCGAGAGCGCCCGGATCATTCTCGACCACATCCATGCCCGCGCCCGCGCCAGCAAATACCGCGAGGTCCGCACCCGCTTCAAAGGGTGCGACGCAGCAATGCTGACCGAGGCGCACAACCGTTTCGGCGTCGTGGCGCCGTTCGGCGGCCCGACCTCGTCCGGCATGCTCACCCTGCACTGCCCGCCGGCGCAGATCTACGCGCTCGGCAGCTTTCTGCGCACGCATGGTGCCGAGACCGTCTCGGTCGCCTCGCTCGACTACGTGCTCGACCGCGAGAATCCGCTGTTTGCCCGCCTCGAGGCCTTCCTGCGATCATAAATCGCCGTTCATCGTAGCGACAGGTGAGCGCGACTACCATATGTTGGTAGGAGAACGAGGACTCTGAGCGATGCTGGGAACTGACGTGTCCGACCTGACCACGACCGCGGCCGACGCCGCGTCGCAGGGACTGTCGATCGTTATCCCCGTCTATAACGAGGGCGCGGGACTGACGGCGCTGCACGAGCGGCTGAACAATCTCGCACGCACCCTGCGTCAGCGCTTCGGTCTCGCCTGTGAGCTCGTTTATGTCGACGATGGCAGCCGCGACAACACGCTCGCGATTGCCCGGACCCTGCAGGCCGATGCGCTCGATGTGCAGGTCGTGTCGCTGTCGCGCAATTTCGGCAAGGAGGCCGCGCTGATGGCCGGCCTCGATCATGCCCGGCGCGGCGCGGTGCTGTTCATGGACGGCGACGGCCAGCATCCGCCGGCCCTGGTCGAGCAACTCGTCACGCACTGGATCAAGGACGGCTACGACGTCGTCTATACCGCCAAGGCGCATCGCGACAACGAGCCGTTCCTGCGCCGGGTCGCCGTTCACGGCTTCTACGCGCTCATCAACTGGGGGGCGCGGCAGAAGATTCCGGAGGATGCCGGCGACTTCCGCCTGCTCTCGCCGCGCGCGGTGGCCGCGCTACGGCAGCTGCCCGAGCGCAACCGCTTCTTCAAGGGCCTGGCGAGCTGGATCGGCTTCCGTCAGATCCGCGTCGACTATGAGCCAGCGGCCCGCGCCCATGGCGTCACAACCTTCAACCTGACCGGCCTGCTAGGCCTGTCGATCGAAGGTCTCACCTCGTTCTCGGTCGCGCCCTTGCGCTTCGCCAGTCTGCTCGGAATCCTGCTGGCCTCGGCCGCGTTCCTGTTCGGCCTCTCGATCCTCTGGGAGACCTTCACAACCGGCAAATCGGTGCCTGGCTATCCCTCGCTGATGGTCGGCCTGATGACGATCGGCGGCGTGCAGCTGATCATGATCGGCATCATGGGCGAGTATATCGGCAAGATCCTGTCCGAGCTGAAAGCGCGTCCGATCTACTTCGTCGCCGAGCACAGCGAGAAGCGTGCAGCGCTCGATGCGCGGAGCGACGGCGCCGAGAGGAACGCCGCCGAATGAACGCGACGCCGCACCGGCGCATCTGGCTGTGCGCCGATGACTATGGCATCAGCCCCGGGGTCAACAGCGCCATCCGCGACCTGATCGCGCGCGGTCGGCTGAACGCCACCTCGGTGATGACCGTGGGCGCCGCGATCGGGCGCGACGAGGTGACGGAGCTGACCAAGGTCGCGTCCGACAGCCCGCGCTGCGCCATCGGCCTGCATGTCACGCTGACCGCGCCGTTCCGGCCCCTCACCATGCACTTCCGCCCGTCGGAGGGCGGCATGTTCCTGCCCTTTCCCAAGCTGCTGCGCGCCGGATTGTCCCGCCGGCTCGATCCCGAGCTGATCCGCGCCGAGGTGCTGGTGCAGCTTGCGGCGTTCGGCGAGCTGTTCGGCCGCGCCCCGGATTTCGTCGACGGCCATCAGCATGCCCAGCTCTATCCGCAGGTGCGCGAGGGCTTCCTCGCCGCGGTCAAGGAAGCCGCGCCGGCGGCCTGGGTGCGTCAGGGGGGGCGGAACGTGCCGCTGATGCAGCGGCTGACGGCACCGAAGGCGCTGCTGCTGGACGTCCTGAGCGCCCAATTCCGCCGTCATGCCAAGCGGGCCGAGATCGCCTTCAATCCTGCCTTCGCCGGCGCCTACGACTTCAGCAAGACCTCGGATTTCGCCACGTTGATGGACGGCTTCCTGGACGAGCTGCCCGAGGACGGGCTGGTGATGTGCCACCCCGGCTTCGTCGACGACGTCCTGATCGAGCTCGATCCTTTGACCGTCCAGCGCGTGCACGAGCACGCCTATCTCGCCGGCGAGCATTTTCCAGCGCTGCTCGACCGCCGGCGGATGACGCTGGCCTGAACGGATCTTGCGGGTCTGCGACGAACAAAAGGCCGCCCGGCTGCGTTCCTCCTGTAGTGCGGGCAACATCGAGGTCCAAAACGCTGCGCAAGCCCGAGAGACGCTGTGTCGCATACGGAAATTTAATCCGCGCCCCGGCTGGCCGGGCCACAAAGTCCCCCTAAATCTTGCCCGCGCTTGGCCGGAACAAGGCAAGCGGCAGGAGAACGACATGACACCGCAAGAACGCCAACTCATCGACGATCTGTTCGACCGGCTTGCCAAGTTGGAGAGTGCACCGCGTGATCCGGAGGCCGCCGCCGCCATCGCCCAGGCGCTGCAGCGGGCTCCCAATGCCGTCTACGCGCTGGTGCAGACGGTGCTGGTGCAGGACGAAGCCTTGAAGCGCGCCAATGCCCGCATCGAGGAGCTGCAGCACGCCCAGGCCCCGCAGCAGGCCCAGTCCGGCGGCTTCCTCGATTCGATGCGCGACAGCATCTTCGGCTCGGGCAGCCGCGGTTCGGTCCCCAACGTGCCGCCGCCGTCGCAGAGCCGACCGGTCTGGAACAGCGGTCAGGCGATGCCCCCGGGCTACCAGGGCCAGCCCGGCTATCCCGGTCAGCCCGGCCCTTACGATCAGGGCGGCTTCGGCCAGCCGCGTGGCGGCATGTTCGGCGGTGGAGGCGGCTCGTTCCTCGGAACGGCGGCGGCCGCTGCGGCGGGCATGGTCGGCGGCTCGCTGCTGCTCGGCGGCATCCGCTCGATGATGGGCGGCGGGTCGCATCAGGCGTTCGGTGACACCACGATCATCGAGGAGCGCGGCGGTGGTGCCGGCCCGTGGAGCGGCGACCAGTCCAGCGGCTCGCTGGCGCGCGACGCCGGTCTCGACGACATCGGCCGCTCGGGCGGCGACGGCGGGCGTGCCGGCCTGTTCGACCAGGCGAACTATGACGACAGCGGCAATGACAACGACGCAGCCGACTTCGATGCCGATGACGGCTATGGCGACGACGACGGTGGCAGCGACTACGCTTGATGCTCCCGGGTCGCAGCGAACTGAAGAATGCGAAAGGCCGCCCCCACGGGCGGCCTTTTTCAGTTGCGGATGTCGTGCAGCGGCGGTCGTCAGAGCACGATGACCCGAGCCCCGACGTTCACGCGGCCATAGAGGTCGATGACATCCTCGTTGCGCATCCGGATACAGCCTGACGAAACGTTGGTGCCGATCGTCCATGGCTCGTTCGAACCGTGGATCCGATACAGCGACGAGCCGAGATACATCGCGCGTGCGCCGAGCGGGTTCTGCGGTCCGCCCTCCATGTGCCGCGGCAGGTCGGGCCGGCGCGCGAGCATTTCCGGCGGCGGCGTCCAGTCCGGCCATTCGCGCTTGGCCGAGATCGTCTTCACGCCCGACCAGGTGAAGCCGGGGCGGCCGACGCCGATGCCATAGCGGAGCGCCCTGCCCTCGCCCTGAACCAGATAGAGGAACTTGTTCGGCGTATCGATGACGATCGTGCCCGGCCGTTCTTTGCCGTCGTAGTCAACGATCTGTTTCTCGTATTTCGGATCGAGCGGCCGCTGCGTCTGCTCATAGGCCTCCTCATCCGGTACTCCCTGCTGCGGGACCATGCCCGGCGCCAGCCGCTGCGGCTCGTAGTAGGACGGCTGCTGCTGGTACATCGGCTGTCCCGGCCGAGGCATGCCGCGGCCGCCTTGCGGATCGCCGAACAGGAATTCGATGAAGCCACCACCCATGCGCGAGCGTTCGACATAAGCGGCGCGCACCGGCGCGGACTGCTGCGGCGGCCCGCTGTAAATCACGGTCGGCTGCTGAAATCCCTGGGCCGCAGCCCGATCCAGACCTGAATGGAATGCGCATGCGCCGGCCAGCAGCGCTATGGAGAATGATTTGAACATCGACGTACTCTGTACTGTTTCGTCTGGAGACTGTTCGTCGCGCGAGGCGGCAACGCCGCCGCGTATCGTCAATAAAGAGCAAAACCCGATCGCTTTGGTAAACGCGGGAGGCGCCGGGATTCACCATCGCTGCATACGTCGGCGGTTTTGATCGCTAGCGTTTATTTTGCGTGAAGGCCGGCGGAGCATGGTTAATAGTTGACGCACGATGCACGCCAGCGTTGCCCAACGGCGGTTCCTGGCGTGAACGCGATGTTAAATAGCCTCTGCGTAGAACTGATCCGAGCAAAAGGTCAGGGATACTATCATGGCTGTTCGCAAGCGTTTCCGTATCGAAGAAGCAATCGTCGGCCATATGCCGGAGCCTGAATTCGTGGGCGGCGAGATCGGCCCCAACCACAAGGAAATCATGGACGAGCTGCGCGCGATCCGCTCCCAGATGGCCAATGCGATCCGAAGCGGCGGCAGCAACACGGCGAACGCCGCCATCGAAGAGTCCGCCGCACGCGAGGTCGCCGAAGCGCGCGCGCTGCTCGAGACCTATCGCGCCCAGATCGAGCAGTGCGAAAAGCTCAAGGTCGAGCTCGACCTGATCCACGACGCGATCAACCGCACCAAGGGCGAGATCGCGACCCTCCATGCCAAGAGCTTCAACGGCGAGGAGATGGCCAAGGTCAACGGCGAGCTCGGCGCGGTCGTCGGCGGCACCGAGCAGGCGACGCAGCAGATCCTGGAAGCCGCGGAGGCGATCGACCAGGCCGCCAGCGCGCTGTCCAAGGTGGACTCGGCCGACCAGCAGAAGATCCTGAGCGAAGAGATCCAGGAGCGCGTGGTCTCGATCTTCGAGGCCTGCAACTTCCAGGACCTGACCGGCCAGCGCATCAACAAGGTCATGACCACGATGAAGTTCATCGAGCACCACATCGTGGTGATGATGGACATCTGGGGCGGCGTCGACGCCATCAAGGCGCATACGCCGCCGATCGTCGACCACCGCGAGGGCGACGCCCGGCTGCTGAACGGCCCGAAGGCGGAAGGCGACGTCGGCCACGCTTCGCAGGACGACATCGACGCGATGTTCAACTGACCTCGGCCAGTCCCAGCGACCGCTCCAGGCAACGTCACCATACAGGAACGCCGGCGCTATCGCCGGCGTTTTTCGTTCGACTCTCGACCTTTGCGGGATGTTCGCCCGGATCTCAGGCGCGCGGTCCGCAGCGGACGTAGACCATCGTCTGGTAACGGGTCGCCGCATCCTTGTCGACGAAGCGGGTGATCAGCACACGGCCGTCGAAGGAGACGACCTCGCGGTCCTGCTCGCCGCCGGGCGGTCCGGCCGGGCCGATGTAGTTCTTGCCGCTGGCCGATCCCTTCAAGCGCAGTTCCTGAGGAGTCGCCTGGTCGGCCAGGTGCATCACGACACCACCGGACGTGCCTGCCCCGATGACGTAGGGCTGTTTGCACTGCGCCAAAGCCATCTTTTCGGTGCGCGGGCGGTCATTCGGGTTGTTGTAGGCGGCAAGCCCCCATTTGCCCACGAGATCCTCGGCGCGAATCGTGGCCGGCACCTCGGGCTCGACCGGCGCCTCGGTCTGCTGCATGGGGGTCGACGGCGACAGGCTGAAGCCCGTGCACGCTCCCAGAAGCATCGTGAGCGCCGACGCGATCGCGAGATTGGCAACCGGCCGCGCGCACCGTGAACTCGTCATGGCATCCCCTTAGGAACAAGATCATGGCTGCCCCGTCCGGCAACCAAGCGCAAAACGCTCGTCAGAGCAATGACGTCGGATGACGACGCCGCTCCACTAACATGTCTGGCCCGGGACAACATCCCCTAACAGCCTCAAGAACGGCTTAACGGCTGGCCGTTGCTTGACAGGAACAGCCGCAAGCCATATTTCCCCGAGCGGTCTTTAGCACTCGGAGGGCGGGATTGCTAAGGCTGCGAGCCAGTTGGCGCCAAGTGGGCGTTCAATGTGGCCGCATTCAGATTTCCTCCGACAGCAACACTTATCCAAGCACCCCAAAAGGGATCCGTCATGGCCAAATCGAAGTTTCGTCCCCTGCACGACCGCGTCGTGGTTAAGCGCATCGACGCCGAAGAGAAGACCAAGGGCGGCATCATCATTCCCGACAGCGCCAAGGAAAAGCCCTCGCAGGGCGAAGTCGTCGCCGTCGGCCCGGGCGGCCGCGACGAGAGCGGCAAGCTGATCCCGATCGACGTCAAGGTCGGCGACCGCGTGCTGTTCGGCAAGTGGTCCGGCACCGAGGTCAAGCTGGACGGCGAGGAACTCCTGATCATGAAGGAGTCCGACATCATGGGCGTCGTCGCCTGATCCCGACCTGTCGGGGGCGGCGATCAGCCGCCCCGGGCGAAAATGCTCTGCAACCTCGTTCCGGCGACAGACGGGCGATCACGCCCCTCGCCGTCGAGGTCTACTCCAGGAGAATTCTGAAATGGCAGCCAAGGACGTCAAATTCGCCGGCGACGCACGCGACCGCATGCTGCGCGGCGTCGACATTCTCGCCAACGCCGTCAAGGTGACGCTCGGCCCGAAGGGCCGCAATGTCGTCATCGAGAAGAGCTTCGGCGCTCCGCGCATCACCAAGGACGGCGTCACCGTCGCCAAGGAGATCGAGCTGGAGGACAAGTTCGAGAACATGGGCGCGCAGATGCTGCGCGAGGTCGCCTCCAAGACCAACGACACCGCCGGTGACGGCACCACCACCGCGACCGTGCTGGCCCAGGCCATCGTGCGCGAGGGCGCCAAGGCGGTTGCCGCCGGCATGAACCCGATGGACCTCAAGCGCGGCATCGACATCGCGGTGGCCGCCGTGATCAAGGACATCGAGAAGCGCGCCAAGCCGGTCGCCTCGTCCTCCGAGGTCGCCCAGGTCGGCACCATCTCCGCCAACGGCGACGCCGCGATCGGCAAGATGATCGCCCAGGCGATGCAGAAGGTCGGCAACGAGGGCGTCATCACGGTCGAGGAGAACAAGTCGCTCGATACCGAGGTCGACATCGTCGAAGGCATGAAGTTCGACCGGGGCTATCTCTCGCCCTACTTCGTCACCAATGCCGAGAAGATGACCGCCGAGCTGGACGACGTCTACGTGCTCCTGCACGAGAAGAAGCTGTCGGGCCTGCAGGCCATGCTGCCGGTGCTCGAAGCCGTGGTGCAGTCGGGCCGCCCGCTGCTGATCATCGCCGAGGACGTCGAGGGCGAAGCGCTGGCGACGCTGGTCGTCAACCGCCTGCGCGGCGGACTCAAGGTCGCCGCCGTCAAGGCGCCGGGCTTCGGTGATCGCCGCAAGGCCATGCTCGAGGACATCGCGATCCTGACCGGTGGTCAGCTGATCTCGGAAGATCTCGGCATGAAGCTCGAGAACGTCACGATCAAGATGCTCGGCCGCGCCAAGAAGGTCGTGATCGACAAGGAGAACACCACGATCGTCAACGGCGCCGGCAAGAAGGCCGACATCGAGTCGCGCGTCGGCCAGATCAAGGCGCAGATCGAGGAGACCACCTCGGACTACGACCGTGAGAAGCTGCAGGAGCGTCTGGCCAAGCTCGCCGGCGGCGTCGCGGTGATCCGCGTCGGCGGCGCGACCGAGATCGAGGTCAAGGAGAAGAAGGACCGCGTCGAGGACGCCCTCAACGCGACCCGCGCTGCGGTGCAGGAGGGCATCGTCCCTGGTGGCGGCGTGGCGCTGCTGCGCGCCAAGAAGGCCGTCGGCCGCATCACCAACGCCAATTCGGACGTCCAGGCCGGCATCAACATCGTGCTGAAGGCGCTCGAGGCTCCGATTCGCCAGATCTCCGAGAACGCCGGCGTCGAAGGCTCGATCGTGGTCGGCAAGATCCTGGACGAGAAGTCCGAGACGTTCGGCTTCGACGCGCAGACCGAGGATTATGTCGATATGGTCGCCAAGGGCATCATCGACCCGGCCAAGGTGGTCCGCACCGCGCTGCAGGACGCCTCGTCGGTCGCAGGCCTCCTGGTCACCACCGAGGCCATGGTCGCCGAGCTGCCGAAGGATGCTGCTCCGGCGATGCCGGCCGGCGGCGGCATGGGTGGCATGGGCGGCATGGGCTTCTGAGCCCTGCTTTCGACATCTCACATTCAGGAAGGCCGCCTCCGGGCGGCCTTCTTTTTGGCCGAGTGTCCGCACCGGGGGTGCAGCGACCGCAAATCGGCGCTACAGCTTAAGGCCGATTCTGCCCCCACAAGGATTTTCAGATGCGCGCGATTTTGCTTGCGCTGGCCGTGATTGCAGCGGCCGCGCCGGAACTCGGTTGGGCCCAGAGCAAGAGCGGGACCAAGGCCCCCGCCAACGAGACTCGGTATTTCACCGCGATCGACGGCCTGATGGACGGCAATGCCGACGTGATCCTGAAGGAGACGCGCCAGGGCAAAACCGTCACCGCCGCCACGCTCGACGTCTGCTATCCCGTCGCAAAGAATTCGGATCGCAAGGACCGCTTCGTGGTCAGCCTCACCGTCAATGGCCAGACCTTGACCGGTGCGACCCAGAGCAACGGCGCCAAGGAGCCGGTCACGGTGAAGCTGAATCGCAAGCCGACCGGCGACACGTTCGAGTTCCGCGGACAGATCGCGATCGGCAAGACCGTCACCGAGGTGGCGTCGACCGACAATTCCGACGTCAGCGAGAAGGAGTTCCAGGAGAGCCAGTCGAGCGACGACGGCATCAGCGCCCAGCCGAAGGACTTCACTGACGTCTCGCCCGAGGCGATCTCGGTCCGGCTCAAGCTAGACGCGGTGACCGACTTCCTCAAGAGCCTGAAGGGCGAGAACGTCGAAGTTTCGCTGTCGAGCCTCATCGTGAGCTGCGACGCACTGCGCGCGGGCGAGCAGACCATCAGCATGACCGTCGACCCCGAACGAGCCGGCGCGCTGATCGCGAAGGCGCGGACCATGAACGGCGTCGTCACTGCCGGCTGGACCGCCGGCACGGTCGAGATGGACCGCACCATCCGCTTTGCGGCGGCCGACTGGCGCGACGGTGACAAGATCAACAAGGACAAGCTGGCGGGCGCCATCTCCGACGTGCTGGCCAAGACCTACAATGCCAAGCCGACGAGTGCGGCGTGGAATCCGGTCAGCGGCAAGCTGAAGCTGACGTTGAAGCGGCCGAGCCAGCTGATGCCGGCGCTCGAGCTGACCGACGTCATCGAGGTCACCGGCCTCGTCTCGGCGGACAAGCCGGGCGGCGCCGACGCGCTGATGCTCTGGATCAGCAGCCCGACGACGACCACCATCGATGAGGCCTCGAGCGCCAAGCTGATCCTGTCGGACGAATCCTCGGGCGACGAGGAAGGCGACACGCGGGATGATGGCGGCGCCATCGACGAGCTGGCGAAGGCCTTCAAGGCCAAGCGCTGGGATGCGGACAACTCGGTCTGGAAGTAAGGCGAGCCATGACGGCATGGCGCCGCGATCTCAGATGCCACCCTCCCCTGGAGGGGGAGGGTCGATCGCGCGCGAAGCGGGCGAGCGGGGTGGGGTGACGCCGCGGGCACCGGTGCACGTGGAGAGATCACCCCACTCCGCCTCCCATTCGCTGCGCTCATGAGAGGCGACCCTCCCCCTCCAGGGGAGGGTGGCCGCGGGGCAGACCTCAAGGGTGCACACTGCGGAAGCGCGAGCGTGCGCAAGGCTGTTTGCTCGAATCATGATGCGGAAAGTGGAACGCATCATGCTCGAGCTTGAGCCCTCGACAGTCCCCACCAGGACTTTGGAAACGGCCGTCTCGGCTCAATTGGTGTTGAGCCGGAAGCGCAGCGTCTTCGGTCCGATGAAGATGATCAGGTCGCCCTGACGCTTCCAGTTCGTCACCGCGCTCAGCGCCGCGATCAGTTCGTCGTCGGCCTGCGCGCGCGCCGCCGGGCAGTTGCGGTCCTCGATCTTGCCGGCGATGAACACGATGGTGTTGCCGGCGACCGAGAACTGCCCCTTGCCGCCCTTGCACCAGAGCTCCAGCACGGTCTCGCCGTTATCGCCGATGTCGAGATCCGGCACCCGCTTCGAGCCGGGTTGCGGCATCGCATCGAGCGTCATCTCCATGCCGAAGGGAAATTCCTCCGCCGAGGCGCCGGCAAGGGGCACGGCCGACATCAACAGGGCCGCAGCCAGTTTGGCGCAAGCTCGCTTCACTACTCGCATCGTTCCTCTCGACACATCATCACGTGCAGGGCTCGCCTCTTAAGCGATCGGCCCAGCGACCGCCAGCACGGCTCCCGCACAAATGTGTTCCAAACATAGCAAGCCCCGCGCCGCAGCTACGGCGCGGGGCGTTTGTCGCTGCCGGTGTTGCTACTTCAGCACCATCGCCGTGAACGGATAGACATAGGCCTGCAAGGTGACGAACAGGCCGACCAGACAGGCCAGCACGATCGAATGCAGGAAGACGTAGCGCAGGATCGAGCTCTCGTGGCCGTACCAGTTGGTGGCGGTCGAGGCGACGACGATCGACTGCGCATCGATCATCTTGCCCATGACACCGCCGGAGGAGTTGGCGGCCGCCATCAGGACAGGGGACAGGCCGAGCTGCTCGGAGGTGATCTTCTGCAGGTTTCCGAACAGCACGTTCGAGGCCGTATCCGATCCCGTCAGCGCCACGCCCAACCAGCCGAGCAAGGTGCCGAAGAACGGATAGAGCACGCCTGTCGCGGCGAAGGCCAAGCCGAGCGTGGCATCGACGCCGGACAGCCGGGTCAGCGTGCCGATCGCGAGCATCGCCGAGATCGTGATCAGCGAGATCGCGCAGAGACGGATGGTGCGGCCGTATTCCGCGATCAGCTTGCCCGGTCCGACACCCATCAGGAAGCCGGAGATGATCGCGGCGATCAGCATGCCGGTGCCGGTGAAGGTCAGGTAGGTGAACGAGAACACCGCGCCTTCCGGCGTCGGCTTCGCAGCCACCGGCGGCATCTTGTTGATCAGCTTGTCGAGCTCGGGCACCGGATAGTTCCACGTGAAGATCGAGTTCGCCCAGGCCTTGAAGGCGCCGTTGCCCCAGATCAGCATGATGACGCAGACGATGATCCAGGGCAGCAGCGCGCCCCAGAGCTCGGCTTGCGTCAGCGGCGCGCGGTCCAGCGGCTTCGCCGCCGTCATCGTGGCGGCCGATTCGTCACGCCCGCGCAACGCCGGCGACAGCCACAGCTGCTTGGGCTGCCAGACCTTCAGGAACAGGATCAGCGCGCCCATCGAGATCAGCGAGGCGCCGATGTCGACGATCCACGGATTGATGTAGTTCGAGATCAGGAATTGCGGCACCGCGAAGGAGACGCCGGTGACCAGGATCGCCGGCCAGATGTCCTTCATGCCCTTCCAGCCCGCGAACGCCCAGATCACCCAGAACGGCACGATCAGCGAGAACACCGGCAGCTGCCGGCCGACCATCGCGCCGAGGATGTAAGGGTCGAGACCGGTGACCGAGGCGAGGCCCTGGATCGGCGTGCCCAGCGCGCCATAGGCGACCGGGGCGGTGTTGGCGATCAGCGACAGGCCGGAGGCCGCGAGCGGCGAGAAGCCGAGACCGATCAGCACGGCACCGGTGATCGCCACCGGGGTGCCGAAGCCGGACGCGCCCTCGAAGAACGCGCCGAAGGAGAAGGCGACCAGCAACAGTTGCAGCCGCCGGTCCTCCGTGACGCCACCGATGGCGCGCTTCAGTAGCTCGAACCGTCCGGTGGAAACCGTGACCTGGTAGAGGAAGATGACGTTCAGGACGATCCAGCCGATCGGAAAGAACCCGGTGATGACGCCCAGAAACGTCGCGCGCAGCGACATGTTGGCCGGCATCGTAAAGACGAAGATCGTGATCAGGTTGGTCAGGATCACGGCGATGATCGCCGCGATGTGTGCCTTGACCTTGCCACTGGCGATCAGCACCAGCAGCGTCACCACCGGGACGGCGGCGGCCAGCGTCGACAGCGCCGGGCTCCCCAACGGGTCGTAGATTTGATTCCACATCGTGACTTCTCCCCCCACGTTCTTGTTGTTGGACCTGAGGCCGGCGGGACGGATCAGGTCTGCTCGCCCAGGCCCCCAAGCCTGGCACAGGTCGGAAAAGCAGATCACAAAACCGGCAACGCCCAACTCTGCTCAAATTCTCGCGAAATCTGGCGGCGGTCGCAGTCCCTCTCCCCTGCCCCATGCTACGGTTTGTCACACGCGACCGACAAGCCGGCGGCCACCCGCCAGATTACGACTTTAGTCTAGGCAGGCGGTGCCAACCGCGATTTTCTCGTTTTTCGCCAGCCTGTTAAGACCTTTTCTCAGGAGCAGCCCCTCTGTGAACAATCTGCGCTCGACCGTCGCCACCGTCTGGCGGATCGCCATTCCCTACTTCCGCTCCGAGGACAAGGTCGCCGGCCGCATCCTCCTCGCCGCCGTCATCGCTATCGAACTGGCGCGGGTCGCGATCGACGTGATGGTGAACCAGTGGCAGAACCGGTTCTACAACGCGTTGCAGGAATACAATTGGGAGAGCTTCATCTGGGAGATCGGCGTCTTCGTGGTGCTCGCCACGAGCTTCATCGTCCTGTCGATCTATCAGCTTTATCTCAACCAGTGGCTGCAGATCCGTTGGCGGCAGTGGATGACCGAGACCTATCTCCGCCGCTGGCTCAGCGGCGCCAATCACTACCGCATGCAGCTCAAGGGCGACGCCGCAGACAATCCCGACCAGCGCATCGCCGAGGACGTCAAGCAGTTCATCGAGCAGACGCTCGCCATCACCGTCGGACTATTGAGCTCGGTCGTGACGCTGGCCTCGTTCGTGGTCATTCTCTGGGGCCTGTCCGAAGCGGCCCCGCTCACGCTGTTCGGCATCGAATATCCGGTTCCCGGCTATCTGGTCTGGGCCGCCCTGCTCTATGCGACCCTCGGCACTGTGCTGACGCACTGGATCGGCTCGCCGCTCGTCAATCTCAATTTCGAACAGCAGCGCTTCGAAGCCGATTTCCGTTTCAGCCTAGTCCGGGTTCGAGAGAACTCCGAGCAGATCGCAGTGCTGCGCGGTGAAGGCGCCGAGCAGAGCCTGCTGTTGAACCGGTTCGGCAGCGTGGTCGGCAACTGGTATCAAATCATGAGCCGGACAAAACGGCTGACGGCGTTCACGAGCAGCTATTCGCAGGCCGCCGTGATCTTTCCCTATCTCCTGGTCGCACCGGCCTATTTCAGCAAGAAGGTCCAGCTGGGCAGCCTGATGCAGACGGCCTCGGCCTTCTCGAGCGTGCAAGGTGCACTATCGTTCTTCGTCACGGCCTATCGGACGCTCGCCGACTGGCGCTCGACGGTTGCCCGGCTCGACGGATTCGACATGTCGATCGACAGTGCAACGTCGCTCTCGGCCGAGCCGCAGACGATCGACGTCGTCAGCCATGCCGGCGACAGCATCGATCTCGCCCAGCTGCTGCTGAAGCTGCCCAATGGCCTGCCGCTGGTCGCGGCCGACGGGTTCAGCATCGGCAACAACGAGCGCACGCTGCTGACCGGGCCCTCCGGCGCCGGCAAGTCGACGCTGTTCCGCGCCATCGCCGGCGTCTGGCCGTTCGGCAGCGGCGCCATCAGCGTGCCCTCGCGTGCCAAGCTGATGATGCTGCCGCAACGGCCCTACTTCCCGATCGGCGCGCTCAAGGCGGCGATCGTCTATCCCGCGGCGGCGGACGCTTTCAGCGTCGAGCAGGTCAGGGAGGCGCTGGTGGCCGTCGGTCTGCCGCAACTGGCGGACCGCCTGGACGAGGACTCGCACTGGAACCGGATGCTGTCGCTCGGCGAGCAGCAGCGGCTCGGAATTGCCCGCGCGCTGCTGCATGCGCCCCAATATCTCTTCCTCGATGAGGCCACGGCCTCGCTCGACGAGCCGAGCGAAGCCAGGCTCTATCGGGTCATCGCCGAACGGCTGCCGCAGACCACCGTCGTCTCGATCGGCCACCGCTCGACCCTGCACGAGTTCCATGATCGGAAGGTCGAGCTGATTCGGGATGGCGACCGGTTCGCGCTGCGGCCGGCCGGACAGGCGGCCGACGCGACCGCGGATGGAAGCAGCTGAAGCGAGCGCCGCTGCGCCAGCAAAGCAGAAGGGCGGCAGATTGCTCCGCCGCCCTTCGTGACAAGTTCGATCCGCCTTGCGGTGATTACTTCAGGTTGGTCATCGCCGTCAGGTCGACCGAGAGCTTGGCGATGCCGGTGGCGCCGCACCACTTCGAGCCCAGGCCACCCGGGTTGATCGGGGTGACGTTGGTGGTGCCGCTGGCGGTGAAGTCGCCGGTGAAGGCGTTGCAATTGCCCTTCGACAGGTTGGTGTCGGAGTAGCGCAGATCCAGCGTGAACACCTTGTAGGTGAAGCCGACGCCGAGGTTCCAGGTGTTGTAGTCGGCGTACTTGATGCCGTTCGGGAAGGCCGCGGTGCCGTAGAAGCTGTCGGTGGTGCCGAACCACTGGCGGCCGAACTCACCCGACACATACATGCCGACGCCGCTGGAGCCGAAGGTGGTGCTGGGCGCGGTCCACTTGCCGGTGACCGAGGTATAGTTGCCCCAGGCGCCGGAGTTCAGGAAGCTCGGGGTGTAGAATTCGGTGACGCCGAACGTCCAGTTGTCGTTCACCGTGTAGTTCATCTTGCCGTAGACTTCGAAGAAGCTGACGTCCTTCTTCATGGTGTTGAAGTTCGTCAAGGTGTTGGCCTGACACTCGGCGCTCAGGGCGCGGCCGGCGAAGTCCGTCGTGGCGCCACCGCCGTAGTAGCAGGTCCCGCCCGGATACAAATAGCCCCAGACGCCGATGTCGAAGGCGAAGGCGCCGAAGGTCGGGCGGACACCGCCGTAGATGTCGATCTCGGCAGCAGCGCGGTTCGGGAAGGAAATGCTCTCGCCGGCGACGCCGACGTAGAACTGCAGGTCCTTGTTGACGTTGAAGCGCGGCTCGAAATAGGCGGCCACCGACGGCTTGTGGTTCGACTGGGTGACGCCGCGGAACACGTAGTCGTTCATGATCGCCGCGCCGAACGCGATATCCCAGGGATCGAACGCGACCGGAGGCGGAGCCTTGTAGGCCTTGACCGCCATGTCCGCCGCCGAAGCCGATCCCGAAACCATTGCCAGCGCCGTTGCCAGCAAAGCCCACTTCTTCATGACGATCCCCATTACCTATTTCGAAAAGCCTGCCCCACCTTGCCCCCCAGGGCGCAAACAAGACCGGCTGCGTCATCCAGACACAATTTGTGCCAGGGTCTCGCCGCACGTGAAGCAAAAAAGCGCGGCATCTGCCGCCTTTTTGGGCGTTTTGACAATTCTACGGCAGGTAGTCAGCGCGTGTTGCATTTGAACAACAAATCCCCGTGTCCGAACGCACGCCAGGACGCACATTCGGTTGTGCCGACGCGCTGGAATCGTGGTGTCCCAAGCAAAACGACACGGCGTAGCGAGGTCGGATTCGCCCGGCCGTAGATCTGCGGGGCGACGGCTCCGACGAACAGATCCATCGGCAATTAGGAGCCGACGCAGGCGCCAGAAGCCAGACGACAGGCACCGGCAACAAACGAGAAGGCCGCAGCGTTGCCGCCGCGGCCTCCCGATGTGAATTCGTCTGGTGGTGAGAACGATCCGGACCGGAAAGATCAGTTTCCGGAGGCGGTCCCCTCGCCGTCTTCGTGCTCCTCGGGGGCCGCGCTCGGCATCGCCCAGCTGGTCTCGGCAGCCGATTCGGTCTCGTTCACTGCCGGGGTCTCGACCAGCGGAGCCATCTTGGGAGCCCGCTTCTTGGCGGCCTTCTTCTTCGGCGCGGCAGGAGCCTTTGCGGCCGACGTCTTGGCCTTCTTGGCGGGAGCCTTCTTCGCAGCAGCCTTCTTGGCAGGCGCCTTGGCCGCCTTCTTCGCCGCGGCCTTCACGGTCTTCTTCGCCTTCTTGGCGGGCGCCTTGGCAGCCTTCTTGGCGGCCTTTTTCGCGGACTTCGGTGCAGACTTCTTTGCAGCCTTCTTGGCGGACTTCTTCGTCGCCTTCTTCGCTGACTTGGCCTGCGCCATCAGCTTCTTCTTTTCTTTCTTGTCCTTCTTCGCCTTCTTGTCCTTCGCCATCAGAAACCCTCCAGTTGCCGCCGTTCGATCAGCTCGTCCGGCGGGACGGGCCGGCAGTCAGCACGCGCCCATCCGTCAAATCATTCCTGGCCGCGGACCGCCCGTCGCCCAGTCGAGAAGCTCAACGGTGTGCACGACGGGGACAGAGGTGCCGCTGGCAATCTGCATCATGCAGCCGATATTGCCCGCCGCGATCACATTCGGCTTGACGGTCGCGATGTTGGCGACCTTGCGATCGCGCAGCTTCATCGCGATGTCAGGCTGGAGAATGTTGTAGGTCCCCGCCGAACCGCAACACAAATGACTCTCCGGTATATCTTTCACCACGAATCCGGACTTGGAAAGCAATTCTTTCGGAATGCTCGTGATTTTCTGCCCATGTTGCAGTGAGCAGGCCGAGTGATAGGCGACGACGATGTCGTCGCGCCGAGAGGCGGAGGCCAGTTCGAGACCGGCGAGATACTCGGTGATGTCCTTCGCCATCGCCGACACGGCGGCCGCGGCCGCCGCATATTGCGGGTCTTCGCGCAGCATGTGTCCGTAGTCCTTGATGACGGTGCCGCAGCCCGAGGTCGTCACCAGGATGGCGTCGAGACCGCCGCGTTTCATCTCCGCGGTCCACGCGTCGACATTGGCGCGCGCCCGCGCCAGCGCGTCGGCATCCTGCCCCATGTGGTGAGTCAGCGCACCGCAGCATTGCTCGTCCCTGACCAGCACGACCTCGACGCCGTGCCGTGTCAGGACGCTGATCGCGGCCTGGTTGATGCGCGGCGCCAGCGCCGCTTGCGCACAGCCCTGCAGCAGCGCCACGCGGCCGCGCCGCGCGCCCTGCGCCGCGAACACGCTGCCGCCCGCCGGCCCCGGCGGCGGCAGCGCCGCGGCAGGCGCCAGGTCGAGCATCGCCCTGACGCGCCGCAGCAGGCCCGGCGCAGGTGTTCGCGTCGCGGAGGACGCCGGCAGCAGCGCCTTCAACGGCCGGCCGAGCCGCGCCAGGGTCATCGCCAGCCGAAACTCGCGCGGCCGCGGCAGCACATAGGCGAGCACGGCGCGGAGCCACCGGTCGGTCAGCGGGCGCTGGTAGCGCTGCTCGATTCGCACCCGCGCCTGATCGACGAGGTGCATGTAGTGGACGCCCGACGGGCAGGTCGTCATGCAGGACAGGCACGACAGGCAGCGGTCGATATGCTTGACCACGTCGGCGGTCGGTGCCTGGTCCTTCTCGAGCATCTGCTTGATCAGGTAGATGCGCCCGCGCGGGCTGTCGAGCTCGTCGCCGAGCAGCACGTAGGTCGGACAGGTCGCGGTGCAGAAGCCGCAATGCACGCAGGCGCGCAGGATCTTGTCGGCGACCGCGATGTCGGGATCGGCGAGCTGCGCCAAGGTGAATTCGGTCTTCATGACGCAACGCTCCGACGCATCCTGCCGCGGTTGAGAATGGTCTTGGGATCGAAGGAGACGCGAACCCGCTCTTCCAGCGCGGCGACACCCGGCGGCTGCGGGTGGAAGACGTCGACCGCCAGACGCATCTCGTCCCACGCGCGCAGCAGGGTGGCGTGACCGCCGACGGCCTCCACCAGCTTGCGCACCAGCCCCGCGGACGCATCGGGCTGCGGCGGCAGCGCGGCCCAGATCAGCCCCCCGCCCCAGTCATAGATCACCTCGCCGCCGGTCTGGCGCGTCAAGGCCTGCCCGATGGCGCCGCCCGACACCGGCGGGCAGACGATCCGCCACACCGTCCAGGCGCCGAGCGGCCCATCGGCCGCGAACGGCAGCACGTCGCGGACGGCGCTCCAGACATCGGCGGAGGCGTCGTCCGCGATGATCTCGGCCGCGCCGAAGGTCGCGAGCTGCTTGGCGAGCGACGCCGCCCGATGCGCCGCGGACGCCGTGATGCCCTCCAGCCTGATCACCGTGACCGCCTCGCGCGGCGAGCCGGTCGGGCTCAACCCGGCGACCTCCGGCCGCAAGGTCGAGGCCGGCAGATGCGCGGCTCCGGACACATCGAACGGCGAGCCGAGCGCCGCCGTCATGGCCCGGTTGGCCTTGAGGTCGTCGAGCCCGCGCAGCACCAGACTGCGCTCCGACTCCGGCCGCGGCATCACCTTCAGGGTCGCCTCGGTCATGACCGCCAGCGTGCCCCAGGAGCCCGCCAGCAGCTTGCAGAGATCGTAGCCGGTGACGTTCTTGACCACCTTGCCGCCGGTCTTGAAGCTCTCGCCGAACCCGGAGACGGCATGCGCCCCGAGCAGATGGTCGCGCACCCCGCCGGCGCGGATGCGCCGCGGACCAGCCAGCCCCGCCGCGATCATGCCGCCCAGCGTGCCGCGCCCGGCCGTGCCGAGCAGTGGCCCCGTATACATCGGCTCGAACGCGAATTGCTGGCTCTTCGAATCGATCAGCGACAAGAGGTCGGCGAGCGGTGCGCCCGCCTGCGCCGTGATGATGAGCTCGTTCGGCTCGTAGGCGACGACCGCGCTCAGCGCCGAAAGGTCGAGCACGGCATTGGTCGCGGTGACCTGCCCGATTCCGCGCTTCGAGCCATGGCCGATCACATCGAGCGGCTGCTCATTGGCGATGGCCGAGCGGACCACCTCCTCCACGTCGGCTGCGTTGCGTACCTTGAGAGCGTCCACCGCTGCTCGCCTCGCTTGTTGATGATGACGATGGTCGAGCGCAACGCGCGGCCACCCCTGTTGGGGCCTTTCTAAAGCGTTGCGGCCCGGACACAAGGGCGGGCGGGATGGAACGTTCCAAGCGGTCTGCAGGGCTCGCCGCGAGCCCCGAAAGACGGCGCGCCCCCTCTCCCCGTTCTTCACGGGGCCGCGACGAGCTTCGCTCGCGCTGAGAGGGTCGGGGTGAGGGGCAACTGCACGGCACGTGCGCGTGGTGAGACCTGCCACCCACCCGGCTTGCATGCTCGATGCAATCCGATCTCCCAGCCCGTAGGGCGGGTTAGCGAAGCGTAACCCGCCGACTTCTCCAGACCATGGCGGGTTACGCCTTCGGCTCATCCGCCCGACGCCCTCATGCGCGCATCCATCCTTCGTCCGCCATCGAAGGATCGATACCACGAACCGGACTATCAATCCCCTCGCACACCATCAACGAGAGGACCAATCCCCATGACCGGATACGCCATCGCAACGAAAACCGTGAACGAGGCCGTCAGCGGCGGCGGCCTGCTGGTGGTGGCGCAATGGGAGGCCAGGGACGGCGAGGCCGACCGCGTCGCCGAGATCCTGTCGCGCTTCCTGCCCGAGGCGCAGCGCGAGCCCGGCGCAAAACTGTTCCTGATCTCCCGCGCCAAGGACAACCCGGCGCAGTTCCTGTTCTACGAGCTGTTCCGCGACGAAGCCGCGTTCAAGGCCCACCAGGAGAGCGACCACTTCAAGACCTACATCGCCGGCCAAGCCCTGCCGTTGCTGGCCCGGCGCGAGCGGATGCAGTACGGGCTGCTCTAGCGCCGGGAACCCGTCAAGATCAGAACTGGGTGGAGAGCGGCCTGTCCCTTTCCGCGATGAAAGGGGTGGGCGCCTTCAGAGGCCGCTTTTTTCAGTGGCAACGCCCGCTGAGCCAATTAATAAATTGCACTGTCACCGTAATCCCGACTTGTCTTGCGTCCCTCCGGGGTACGAGCCGGGACGACACCGTCCATGTCCCACGGCCTCTCTGGACAAAACCGCGACGACGATGAACGGTGCGACGATGCGGATCACGCAAGACGATCGGATTTGATGCGACTGGACGGGATGCAGATGAAGCTTGTGATGGGGATACTGGTCGCCGCGCTCGTCCTGGCCGGCATGGCCACCGGCCGGGCGACGGTGCGCATTGCCGACGACCCGGGCGGACGTATCGGGACTTATGTCGACAAATTCAAACTCCTGCGCGACTCCGGCGAGCACGTCATCATCGACGGACTCTGCGGGGGCGCCTGCACGATCGTGCTGGGGACCCTTCCACGCGACAGGATCTGCGTCACCCCGAGAGCCGTGTTCACGTTCAGGGAAACTGACGATCTGGGCCCCTTTTTTCGCACTGTCCCGAACCCGGAAGCAACGCGGATGCTATTTGACCTCTACCCGGCGCCGATCAAACGATGGATCACGCGCCATGGCGGCCTGACCGCACATCCGATCTTCCTTCGCGGCAAGGAGCTCCAAGCGCTTTATCGGCCCTGCACGATCAACGTCCCGGCCTCCGGCAGCGGGCGGCGGTAGATGGCTTGTTGAGCTAACTAGGTGCAGCGCCATCGTACCCCCTGATATCCCGCGCCAACCAAGCCCGGCGCAGTTCCTGTTCTATGAACTGCTTCGCGACGAAGCCGCGCTCAAGACTCATCAGCGCGCCAGTCCGTAGGGCGGGTTAGCGCAGCGTAACCCGCCGACTTTTCCAGCCGCCACGCGGCGGATTACGCCTTCGGCTAATCCGCCCTACGCGCTGCACCCTTTTGATCTTTTGGTCAGTGTTTGCTCAAGAAGTACCAAGCAACTAAGAAAAAGCTAACGATACCGAATACGGCAAGAAAGTAGGCTTGCGATTGGTACTGAGCTAGCACAAGGGCGTCGGCAGGATCATAGCCAAAACGGTCCACCCATATTGTCTTCGCTCGCCGCTCGACTCCAGTGAGAGAGACCGTTCTCCAAAACCAGACTGAAGTGCCTGCTTTCCAGACCGGCACGCGCTTTTTAGCCATCATTGCGCTGCCATGGAATGAGGCCATGACGATGCAGGCCATCAGCAGAGGGATCAAGATGGATTGTAGCTCGGGTGACATCTCGCCCTCAGTTGCTGGACTCCAAATTTGACGCCTCGAAATCTCTAGCTCATTAGCTGAATGCGAACTCTTCCATTCGGATATTCAACCGTTAGAGTAGTCGATCAGTTCGTTTCTTATAGAAACAATGGGGTTCGTTATGGCCGAAGAAGAAACACCAACATACGCCATCCACATAAAGACCGGCCGCCCGGCGGCTGATTCGACTGACAAATCGACGGAGCGCTGGCAGGAACTTGTAGAGCGAAGAACACTTCGATCTCGCGAGGAGCTGATGCCTGTGGCACTCCAGCTTGTCCAGGATCAAGCGGTGGTGCACCAGTTCCGGGCAGTGCATGGATCTGACAACGAGGAGTTGGCGAGCCAATTCATCGATGAAATAGCACGAAGCGCGCGGGCGATCGATCCAGATATAACGCAGGCAGACGCTGCAAGGATAACCGTGATTCTTATGGAAATGCTAACGAACTCGGGTGAGGATTCAGGCGGCACGCGCTAGCATTGGGAACGCGGCCTCCTATCCTGACATCGAAAGCACCGGAAGTGGTGCTCCCGCATAGCGGCCGGCGCGCTTGATCAGTTCGTCATGGGTGCCGTCCTCGACCAGGCGACCGTTCTCGATGGTGATGATGCGGTCTGCGTTGACAACGCACATGATGCCTATCGTCGTTGCGAACATTCTCATGAAGGCGCAGAATATCATGGCGCCCATGCCGGCGAGTGAAAAACAATTCGTTTGCGGCGGTGGCGCGCGTTAAACTTCTGCTTGCGCGTAACAGACCATCACATCGGAAAGAGTGCGTCGGGCAGATCACCTCGGCGATATTGCGCGATCTTACTGCCTCATGCCGCCTGGCTTAGCCAATTCGCCCGGGGCAGAAGAACTTGTTTCGCGAGCGGTTTCAAAGTCCAACGGCCCGCTCGTCCGATGCGCCAAATTTCCTCTTTCGTTTTTATCGAAATCATATATACTCCCCCTCAGCTCACCCCTCCGAGAGGGACGTACGCGCGGTCGTCACGATACGTGGGGTGGGGATGCGGTGGCCGTGTCGGGTCGCAGCGTGGCTTCCCGCCATGCCGACGAACGACTGTGATGCGGACGTGAAATCGTGTGGTCCTGGCCTCCCGGTGCTGAGGCCAAGCGGGCGATGCCCTTTGCGGGGCGCGCAGGCGACGGGGGCAAGAACGCCGGTCCCCGAGGAGATCACGTATAAGCGTTAAGACCGCCGCGCAGGGAATGCCGGATGTTCGGCTGAACCTGTGGTACCTGCCGCCTGCATTTTTTTCGCAGGCGGGCCATGGGTGAGGCCTTCACCCGGCATTCCCTGCGCCCTCTCGATGGTTTTTGAGGGCGATGTCGATGGCATCACTCGGGCGGAGCACGCCGCGGGAATGTGGACGTGTGCCTGCGGATGGAGGTGGATGCGATGAGGACGACTCTCTCCCCGTCATTCCGGGGCATCGCGCAGCGATGAACTACGATGCGCAATTGCGCATCGGAGAATCCATAACCACAGGCGGATGTTGGTCGAGCGGGATGGAGCTGCCCGCGTGCCTCACGTATCGGCCCGTGGCTATGGATTCCGGGCTCGCCCTGCGGGCGCCCCGGAATGACGCGGGGAGAGAGCGGGGCGCCACATGACGGTGCCCTGCCCTCCGCCCGCCTCAGAATCTCGGCAGATCGGGAAACGCCAGCTTGCCACCGTGGACGTGCATGCGCCCGAGCTCGGCGCAGCGGTGCAAGGTGGGGAAGACCTTGCCGGGATTGAGCAGTCCCAAATGATCGAAGGCGCACTTCACCCGCTGCTGCTGGTTGAGATCGATCTCGGTGAACATCTCCGGCATCAGGTCGCGCTTCTCGATTCCCACCCCATGCTCGCCGGTCAGGACGCCGCCGAGCTCGACGCAGCAGCGCAGGATGTCGGCGCCGAACGCCTCGGCGCGCTCCATCTCGCCCGGCTTGTTGGCGTCGTAGAGGATCAGCGGATGCAGGTTGCCGTCGCCGGCATGGAACACGTTGGCGCAGCCGAGCTGGTACTTCTCCGAGAGCTCGCGGATGCGGGCCAGCGCCTTCGGCAGCGCGCCGCGCGGGATGGTGCCGTCCATGCAGAGATAGTCCGGCGAGATGCGCCCGACGGCCGGGAACGCCGCCTTGCGCCCGGCCCAGAACAGGTTGCGCTCGGCCTCCGACGTCGAGATGCGGCAGGTGGTCGAGCCGCAGGCGTTTGCAATGGCCTCGACGCGGCCGATCAGCTCGTCGACCTCGACGCCCGGGCCGTCGAGCTCGATGATCAAGAGCGCCTCGACGTCGAGCGGATAGCCGGCATGGACGAAGGCCTCGGCGGCGTGGATCGCCGGCTTGTCCATCATCTCCATGCCGCCGGGGATGATGCCGGCGCCGATGATGCGCGCGACGCATTCGCCGGCCGCCTCGACCTCGGCGAAGCCGACCATCAGCGCGCGCGCCGTCTCCGGCTTCTGCAGGATGCGCACCGTCACCTCGGTGACCACGCCGAGCAGCCCTTCCGAGCCGGTGATCAGGCCCATCAGGTCATAGCCCGCGTTCTCGGCGCACTTGCCGCCGATGCGCAGGACCTCGCCGGTCATCAGCACGAGCTCGCAGCCGAGCACATTGTTGGTGGTCATGCCGTATTTCAGGCAGTGCACGCCGCCGGAATTCTCCGCGACGTTGCCGCCGATCGAGCAGGCGATCTGCGACGACGGGTCCGGCGCATAGTAGAAGCCGGCATGCGCCACCGCCTGGCTGATGGCGAGATTGGTGACCCCTGGCTCGGTGACGACGACGCGGTTGTCGAAATCGATCTCGCGGATGCGCTTGAACTTGCCGAGCCCGAGCAGCACCCCGTCGGCCAGCGGCAGCGCGCCGCCGGACAGCGAGGTGCCCGAGCCGCGCGGAACCACCTTGATGCCCTGCCCGTGGCAATATTTCAGGACCTGCGAGACCTGCGCGGTGGTCTCCGGCAGCACCACGACCATCGGCGGCTGGCGGTAGGCCATCAACCCGTCGGACTCGTAAGGCAGCATCTCGGCGGCGCTGTCGATGACGCCTTCGCCCGGCACGATCGCGCGCAGTGCAGCAACGATCTCGTCGCGGCGCGCCAGCACCGCCCGATCAGCTTCCGGCATCATGATCGCCATCGCGTTCCTCCGGCCCTCGATTTGTGCTGGCATATCAATCACAACGGAAACGGTTTGGATAGGCAGCGGATCCGCATCGAAGTTTGCGGCAGAGCAACAAGCTCCGCCATTATGCTGATTTGCCTCAGTGCTTCCCCGCTTGTGCGTCGCCTGAGGCCATGCCACAACCTGCGCGCAAACTCGTCTCGTAACCCACAGAGCCTGATCCATGAAGAAAATGACTTTGAGCGCGCTCGTCGTCCTCGCCTCGTCGTCGCTGGCATCTGCCGCGCTGGCGCAGGATGCCGCCGCCGGCAAGACGTCCTTCAACAAGTGCCTGCCCTGCCACGCGATCGGCGAGGGCGCGAAGAACAAGGTCGGCCCGGAACTCAACGGCCTCGACGGCCGCAAGTCGGGCAGCGCGCCGGACTACAACTATTCGGAAGCCAACAAGAACTCGGGCATCACCTGGAACGAGGCGGTCTTCAAGGAATACATCAAGGACCCGAAGGCCAAGATCCCCGGCACCAAGATGACCTTCGCCGGCATCAAGAACGAGACCGAGATCAACAACCTCTGGGCCTATGTCTCGTCGTTCGACAAGGACGGCAAGCAGAAGCAGTAAGCGGCCGCCGGCCGACACGTCACCTCGACTGCAAAGCCCCGGCGGACCGCCGGGGCTTTTTCACATCACGGCGCCACGGCGTCGGCCAGGGTCACCGCTGCGACGATCCGGTCGACCTCGCCGGCCACCAGCTCCGGCACCGCGTTCTGGACCATGTGCCCGAGGTCGGGCAGGACGATCAGGCGGCTCTGCGGCACGACCCGCGCGAGCGGGCGGGAATGGATGTCGGTATAGACCGTCCGGTCGACCCCGCCCGCCACGATCGTGACCGGGACCTTGATCTCGCCATAGCGCGGCGCCTGCTCGATCACGGCCTGCTTCAGGGTGACGAGATCGCGGGCATTGGCCATGAACTCGCGCGGGCGCAGCAGCAGCGGCGTCGCGGTCCGGTCGACGAAATCCTCCGGCATCGCCTGCGGCGCGAACACGCCGCGGGCGCCGGGCGCCATCAGCGCCAGGCCGAGCGGCAGCGTGATCGTGTGCGCCAGCAACGGCCCGACCACCGGCGTCGTGACGGCCTCGTTGTAGCGCCCGACCCCGCCCCGCCAGGGATAGGCGACCGGCGCCAGCATCACGAGGCCCGCAATCCGGTCGGGGAAGTCGAGCGCCATGCGCAGGCCGAGCGCGCCGCTCCAGGAATGCACCACCAGGACGACCTGGCCGACGCCGAGCCGCGCCAGCACCTCGTCCAGCATCCGGGCCTGGGCCGCGGGCGTGGAATCCTCAGGCCGCGCGCGCGGGCTCCAGCCATGGCCGGGGCGGTCGACCAGCAGCACCCGGTGGCGCTGCGCCAGGAGATCACCCAGCGGACGGCGCATGGCTTCGAGGTTCGAGCTCGCCCCATGGAGCAGCAAGAGCGGCGGTCCGGACGCGTTGCGCGGCCCGATATCCACAAGATTGATGGTCGCACCGGCGACCGGGATCGCCTGCCCCTGCTGCGGATAGCGCTTTTCGACGATCGCGATACCGGCCCGCGTGGCCAGCGCGAGCCCACCGAGGACGACAGCAATAGTGATTGAAATCATTGATATTTTTCTACGTGTCACGCTGACAGATACGGAGCAGAACGAAGGCGGTTGCGCGGGAAAGCGCGCAATTCCACGTCCCGTCAAGCCAATCCTGTCATCATGGCGTCGTCGGCCATTTTATAACCATGGTCGGGACATTTCCTCGCAATCGGCTGATGGCCGTGAATTACTTGCGGTCAGATCATTGCGTCGTTTGAACACGATGACCGGCCCTGCGTTTTGTTTGGTGTTTTGGGAGGGGGTTACCGATGAGTTTTCGTTCGAGCGAGGCTGCGATCGACGAGATCGTCGCAAGTTGCAATGGCGATCTCCGCGGCGCGCTGAAGGCCCTGCTGCTGGTCAACGAGCATCTCGAGGCCGAGATCGCGCAGCTGTATGCCGCAGCCGCGCAGTACGGCATGCCGGACCGCCGCAGCACCGCATTTCACTGAGTCGGCTGACCGGGCCGGATTGCGCCGATCAGTCCTCGGACGTGATGTCCTTGTTCGGGCACGCGTTGATCGTCGATCGCGCCAGCTTGGCGTCGTCTTTCGACTTGAACGGCCCGGACGCGAACCAGATGTCGCCCATGGTGGGGGTGACGATCGGATTGCTGGTCACGATCTCGCAGCGATTGGTGGCGCGGTTGCCGACCACCCAGAACAGATCCGGATCCTCGGCCCAGGCGGCCGTCGCCGTCATTCCGATGAGCGCTGCCGTCAGCACTGCACGCCTCATTGCGCCACCTCCTCGCCGGATGTCCTCCGATCAACGGCAGGTGGGATGGCGCAGATCGGCCGGCAAGGACGGCCGTCCTGACATGGTTAATCGACCGCCAAGGCTAGATGTCGCGGCCTTCGACCTTCTCGGTCAGCGTCTTGACCAGCTCCGGCACCTTGTCCAGGTGCGGATTGACCTCGAGCGCCTTGCGGAACGCGTCCAGGGCCCGCTTCTCCTCGCCGAGGTCCTGCATGATCATGCCGAGACCCGCGAGCGCGCCGAAGTGCCGCGGCTCACGCAGCAGGACCTGCTGGATGTCGGCAAGCGAGCGACCGTAATCGTTCTGGAGGTAATAGATCGTCGCGCGACGGTTCCAGGCCTCGACGTAGTCGGGCCGGAGCTTGATGACCGAATCGAGCAGCTTGAGCGCAACCTCGTTCTGCTTCGCGTCCATCGCCGCCTTGGACCGCGCCATCAGCAGGGCGACGGTGTCACTGGGGGTCTGCAGCCAGATCGCCCAGATCCGCGCCTCGACGTGCTTGGCGCTGATCTCGTCGGGCGCCGCCTTCAGGGCGCCGAACAGGAAATCGAGGCCCTTGGTCTTGTCGGCGCCGACCTTGGGCAGCTTGGCCGGAGCCTCGGGCGGCTTTGGCTTGACGCCGGCCCGCGGCTCCCCCTGCGCAAAGGCAAGGTGCGGTACCGAAATGACGACAACGGCGAGAAGAATCGCCCGCAAGGATCGCTTGGCCATGCCCCAAGTCTAAACGCAGTCGGCGCGTCCTGCAAAGCAGCACGCGCCTCAAAGACCTGTGAGAAGGCCCCTCTTCTCGAGGGGAGATCTACGGGATCAGCCCTGGCGCGCCTTGAAGCGGCGCTGGACCTTGTTGATCACGTAGACGCGGCCCTTGCGGCGGACCAGACGGTTGGCGCGATGGCGGCCACGCAGCGACTTCAGCGAGTTACGGACCTTCATGGGACATCCTGATACGTTGAAAGGCCGTGTTGGACAGGCCGGAAGTGGCAAATATAAAGGGAGTTCCGCAAGCGACCAGGTCGCCCGGATTGGCCGGTTTCTAACCACCAGCCCGCCGGATGTCAATCATGGCGGGCCCCGGCTTCAACAGGACCGGCCGGCGACGGGCCCCTCGATCCAACTTGGCGATTGCCAAATTTGTTATATCCTATAATCAATTTTCCAAAGCCAAGAACCAACCGCCGGGAACGCCCATGCCCAAGCTCGCTCTGCCCAAGATCGACGACGTCGTCGCCATCGACATCCACACCCATGCCGAGGAGCCCTGCGGCATGCATGCGGATGACGGCTACGACGATTTCCAGGCCCAGATGGCCGACTACTTCAAGTCGCCGCACAAGCACCCGCCGACGGTGCCGGAGACGGCGGCCTATTACCGCTCCAAGAACATCGCCGCCGTGATCTTCCCGGTCGACGCCGAGCGCGAGACCGGCTTCCGCCGCTACAACAATTACGAGATGCTCGAGGTCGCCTCCGACCATCTCGATGTGCTGATCCCCTTCGTCAGCATCGATCCGCACAAGGGCAAGCTCGGCGTCCGCGAGGCGCGCAAGCTGATCGAGGAGTATGGCGTCCGCGGCTTCAAGTTCCACCCGACGATGCAAGGCTTCTACGCCAACGACCGGCTGGCCTATCCGCTGTATGAGGCGATCAACGACGGCGGCGCGATCGCGCTGTTCCACACCGGCCAGACCGGCGTCGGCTCGGGCATGCCGGGCGGCATGGGGATGCGGCTGAAGTACTCGAACCCGATGTACATGGACGACGTCGCGGCCGACTTCCCCGACCTCAAGATCATCCTCGCCCACCCCTCCTTCCCCTGGCAGGAGGAGGCGCTGTCGGTCGCGACCCACAAGCCGAACGTCTACATCGACCTGTCGGGATGGTCGCCAAAGTACTTCCCGCCGATCCTGGTGCGCTACATCAACTCGATCCTGCAGGACAAGATGCTGTTCGGCTCCGACTGGCCGGTGATCACGCCCGACCGCTGGCTCGCCGATTTCGCCAAGCTCGACATCCGCGAGGAGATCCGGCCGAAAGTGTTGAAGGCCAACGCGCGCAGGCTGCTCGGGATCTGAGGCCGTCCGACGGCTCGTATCGTCGAGGATCGTGCTATCATCCGCGGGCGCGGTGGCCATCGGCCATCGCGCCTGCCTCTCTGATGAGGTGAGCGCCGTGCCCTTCAAAGCCGTGGTCTTCGATGCCTATGGCACGCTGTACGACATCCAGTCGGTAGCGGCGGTCACCGAGCAGGCCTTTCCCGGCCACGGCGACATCATCACCCAGATCTGGCGCATCAAGCAGCTCGAATACACCTGGCTGCGCTCGCTGATGCAGCGCTACGAGGATTTTTCGGTCGTTACCCGCGAGTCGCTGCTCTATACGCTGCGTGTTCTCGGCCTGCAGGCGGATGCGATCACACGCGATCGCATCATCGCCAAATATCTCGATCTCGATCCCTACCCTGATGCACGTGCCGCGCTCGCCGCGATGAAGGACCGCCGGCTCGCGATCCTCTCCAACGGCAGCCCCGCGATGCTCGACGGCCTGGTGAGAGCCAGCGCCTTCGACACGCTGCTCGATGCCGTCATCAGCGTCGATGCCCACAAGATCTTCAAGCCGAGCTCGCAAGCCTATGCGTTGATCCAGGAGACACTCGGGCTTGCGCCTGACGAGGTGCTGTTCGTGTCCTCCAATCCCTGGGACGTCTGCGGCGCCAAGGCCTTCGGCCTCAACGTTGCCTGGATCGAGCGCGTCACTCCCGAAGCCATGGCGGCCGCCTGCATCGAGACCGATCTCGTATCCCCGCTCACGATGTTCAAGGCGCTGCGGACCCAGATGGACGAGTTGGGTTTTGCGCCCGATCATCGTATTGCTGCGCTCTCCGAATTGCCTGAGATCGTCAACACGCATGAGCCTTGAATCCGTCCGCGCCTTCTTCGCCGAAAAAGCCCCCGACATCGACGTTCTCGTCTCCAGCCAGAGCTCCGCAACCGTGGCGCTCGCGGCGGAAGCCTATGGCGTGGAGCCGGCCCGCATCGCCAAGACGCTGTCGTTGCGCGTCGGCGAGCGCGTCATCCTGATCGTCGCCGCAGGCCACGCGCGCATGGACAACAAGAAGGTGAAGGCGCTGTTCGGCGGCAAGCCGAAGATGCTCGGCCTCGACGAGGTCGCCGACATCACCGGACACGAGGTCGGCGGCGTCTGCCCGTTCGGCTTGAAGTCGCCGCTACCGGTGTATTGCGACGTCTCGCTGAAGGCCTTCGACATCGTGGTGCCCGCCGCGGGCTCGACCCACAGCGCGGTGAAGATCACGCCGGATCGCTTGGCCGAGCTGACGGGAGCCGCATGGGTCGATGTATGCGAGGTGCAGTCCTGATCGGCTGGGATCGGCGGCCGCGATCATCGCTTCTTCCCCTTCGCGAGTTCCTTCACCAGAAACTCCGTCAGCACCTCGACCCGCGCGGGGCGCGGGCCGCCGGGCGGCATCACCAGATGCATTGCGCCTTCGGGCTGGCTCCAGCCCTTCAGCACCACCTCGACCTCGCCAGACGCGATCGCGTCGCCAACGATGAAATCCGGCAGGTCCGCGATGCCGAGCCCCGCGAGCACCGCCGGCAACAGCGCCTCGCCATTGTTGACGCGCAGCTGTCCCGCCGGCCGTACGCTGGCCTGCTCGCCGGCCGCATTGGTGTAGTGCCAGACGCCGGCGGTGGAGAGATAGGCGTAGCCGAAGCATTTGTGCTCGGCGAGATGCATCGGATGCGTCGGCCGTCCGTGGCGCTTCAGATAGGACGGCGCCGCCACCGTGTAGCGCGGCATGGGGCAAAGGCGGCGCGCGACCAGCGACGAGTCCGGAAGCCGCGCGATCCGCAGCGCGAGGTCGAACCCTTCGCCGATGAGATCGACGGTGGCATCGCTCATGTGCAGATCAATCGAGACCTCCGGATATTGCTCCAGAAACGCCGGCAGCAGCGGCGCGATCTTCTTGACGCCGAACGTCATCGGCACCGCGAAGCGCACCAGGCCGCGCGGCGTCAGCGACTGCGCGAGCGCCTCGGTCTCGGCAGCCTCGCCATCGGCGAGCAGCTGCGCGGCGCGCTCGGACAGGCGCTGGCCGGCGTCCGTCAGCGCCAAGCGCCGCGAGGTGCGGTTGAACAGCCGCGTACCCAGACGCTCCTCCAGCCGGCTCACCGCCTTGGAGACGGAGGCCTTGGAGAGGCCCAGCTCCTGCGCGGCGCCCGCGAAGGAGCGCAGCTCGACGACCTTGGCGAAGATCGCCATCGCCTCGAAATCCGGAAGTCGCGCCATCGCCTCAAATCTCGTTTTTGGAAACAATAGGTTTCAATAGTTTCTATTTCTATACTCCGGTCGCTTCCTTATTCCAATGCCCAACAGCACGGCGGCCCCGGCCGGCCGTTGCAACCACAGGAGCAGACCCATGATCGAATTGAAGCCCTTTGCGGCGCTGGGCGGCGCCGACCACGGCTGGCTGAAGGCCAAGCACCATTTCTCGTTCGCGAGCTACTACGACCCCAGCAACATGGGCCACGGCGCCCTGCGCGTCTGGAACGACGACGAGATCGCGCCGAACACCGGCTTCCCGGCGCATCCGCACCGGAACATGGAGATCATCACCTATGTCCGCGAGGGAGCGATCACCCATCAGGACAGCCTCGGTAACAAGGGCCGCACCGAGGCCGGCGACGTCCAGGTGATGAGCGCGGGCAGCGGCATCCGCCACTCCGAGTACAATCTGGAGCCGACCACGACACGGATCTTCCAGATCTGGATCGAGCCTGCCACCGATGGCGGCCAGCCGACCTGGGGCGCCAAGCCGTTCCCGAAGTCCGACCGCTCCGGCAAGCTGGTCACGCTGGCGAGCGGCTTCGCAGACGACGGCGACGCGTTGCCGATCCGCGCCAAGGCGCGCGTACTCGGCACCACGCTGAAGGCCGGCGAGACCGCCGAGTACAGCGCCGACAAGGCCCGGCACATCTATCTGGTGCCCGCAGCCGGCAGCGTCGAAGTCAACGGCGTCCGAGTCAACGCTCGCGACGGCGCCGCCATCCGCGACGAGGCCACGCTGAAGATCACCGCGCTCGAAGATTCCGAGCTGGTGCTCGTCGACGCCGCCTAATCCTCTCACGCGATCCCGGCCGGGCATCCGGCCGGGACGCTCTTCCCGATCATCCTCGTCCCCACGGAGACTGCCATGACCAAGGTTCTCGTTCTCTACTACTCCGCCTACGGCCACATCGAAGCGATGGCCAACGCGGTGGCCGAAGGCGCCCGCGAGGCCGGCGCCACCGTGGACGTCAAGCGCGTGCCCGAGCTGGTGCCGGCCGACGTTGCCAAGGCCTCCTACTACAAGCTCGACCAGACTGCCCCGATCGCCAAGGTCGAGGAGCTCGCCGATTACGACGCGATCATCGTCGGCACCGGCACCCGCTTCGGCCGCATGGCCTCGCAGATGGCCAACTTCCTCGATCAGGCCGGCGGCCTGTGGGCCAAGGGCGCGCTGAACGGCAAGGTCGGCGGCGCCTTCACCTCGACCGCGACCCAGCACGGCGGCCAGGAAACCACCCTGTTCTCGATCATCACCAACCTGCTGCACTTCGGCATGACCATCGTCGGCCTCAACTACGGCTTCGCCGGCCAGATGAAGCTCGACGAGGTGACCGGCGGCTCGCCCTATGGCGCCACCACCATCACCGGCGGTGACGGCAGCCGGCAGCCGAGCGCGAACGAGCTGGCGGGGGCGCGCTATCAGGGCCGCGTCATCGCCGAGACCGCAAAGAAGCTGCATGGCTGATGCGACTGGGGCGGCACTTCCGTAAACGAAGTGCCGCCCCATCTCGCAAAAGTCGGAAGGATGCCAAGGAGTCTGCAATGCCCGCCATGCTCGAACTGGTGACGCTGGCCCGGTTGGCCCGCCATCCCCTGCAGATGATAGCGCGCCGCTGGTACTGCAAGAGCCTCTACCGCGCCAGCCGCGGCCAGCGCCGCTGCCCGGAATGCACGGCCGCTACAGCGGCTTGATCTGCACCTTCCTGAACTTCACGACGCCCGAGCCGTACTGCAGGGCGATCGGTCCCGCCGCGTGCTTGCTGTCGTCGACATCGGCGGTCTTCTCGCCGTTGAGGATCACGGTCAGCCGCGTGCCCTTGGCGGTGATCTCATAGGTATTCCACTTGCCGCCGGCCTTCGGCATCGGATCGACCTTGGACACGTCGACGATCGCGCCGGTGCCGTATTTCGGATCGGGCCGCTTGTCGAAGATGTTGACCTCGTAGCAGATGTTGGAGTCGATCTTCGCCGACTGGTCGCAGCGGATGAAGATGCCGCTGTTGGCGGCGTCATCGACCCAGAACTCGGCCTTGATCTGGAAGTCCTTGTAGCTCTCCTTGGTCACCAGATACGATGGATCCTTGCCATCGAGCTTGTCGGCCGACAGCGCGCCGTCCTTCATCTCCCAATTGGCCTTGCCGACCTCGGTGAAGTCGGCCTTGGTCGTGGCGTCGACCAGGGTCACCCAGCCGTCATCGGCCAATGCCGCTCCCGTCATGCCTGCGCCCGCAATCAATAGTCCGGCCGCGAGCCCTCTCAAGCGATACCGCATCGAAACTCCTCCCTGATTTCTGTTTCGTTCGTCGCCACGATAGCAAAGCGCCGGACAATGCAAACGGGTTTCGATGCTGCACCTGCTCTATCGTCTCCTCCAACTACACCGCCGTGGCGCGCGCAAAATCGACATAGATCTCGCGCAGCCGCGCCGCCACCGGTCCCGGCTTGCCGTCGCCGACGGGCTTGCCGTCGATCGTGACCACCGGCTGCACGAACGAGCTCGCGCTGGTGATGAAGGCTTCCTTCGCCGCGAGCGCCTCCTCCACCGTGAACAGCCGCTCCTCGACCTTGAGCTGGCGCTCCTCGGCGAGCTTCACCACGGCCTTGCGGGTGCAGCCCGGCAGGATCGCGTTCGAGTTCGGCCGCGTCACGATGACGTCGTCCTTGGTCAGGATGAAGGCCGAGGACGAGCCGCCCTCGGTGACATGACCGTCCTCGACCATCCACGCCTCGCCGGCCCCGGCCGCGGCGGCCGCCTGCTTCGCGAGCACCTGCGCCAGCAGCGCCACGCTCTTGATGTCGCGGCGCGCCCAGCGGATGTCGGGCACGGTGATGACGCCAATTCCCGTCTTCGCCGAGGGCGCATTGATGATGTCCTTGGCGGTGACGAACATCACCAAGGTCGGCTTGACGTCGCCCTTGGGAAACGGGAAGTCGCGGCCCTTGTCGGCGCCGCGCGTCACCTGCAGATAGACCATACCCTGGTCGAGCCGGTTGCGTGCGACCAGCTCCTTCTGCAACTCCTCGATCCGCGCCACGCTCTCCGGCAGCGCCAGCCCGATCTCGCCGACCGAGCGCTCCAGGCGGGCAAGATGCGGGGCACTGTCGACCAGCTTGCCATCGAGCACCGCCGCCACTTCGTAGATGCCGTCGGCAAACAGGAAGCCGCGATCGAGGACCGAGACCTTGGCCTCGGACAGGGGCACGAAGGCGCCGTTGACGTAAGCGATCGGGTCCAAGGACGTGTCTCCATTCTCATCTGCGCACGCAAAGCCATCTGCGTACACCAATTGTTACTCTCGCCGTCATTCGGGGGCGATGCGCAGCATCGAACCCGGAATCTCGAGATTCCGGGTTCGCCCTGCGGGCGCCCCGGAATTACTCACCGGACTAATGCGACAGGATTTTCGACAGGAACTGCTGCGCGCGCTCGCTGCGCGGCTGGCCGAAGAACTCCTCCTTCTTGGCGTCCTCGACGATCTCGCCGCGGTCCATGAAGATGACGCGGTGGGCGACCTTCCTGGCGAAGCCCATCTCGTGGGTCACGACCATCATGGTCATGCCCTCGCGGGCGAGATCAACCATGACATCGAGCACCTCGCTGATCATCTCCGGATCGAGCGCCGAAGTCGGCTCGTCGAACAGCATCGCGATCGGATCCATGGCGAGCGCACGTGCGATCGCCACGCGCTGCTGCTGGCCGCCGGAGAGCTGCGCCGGAAACTTCTGCGCCTGCTCCTTGAGACCGACGCGATCCAGGAGCTTCATGCCCTTCGCGGTCGCTTCCTCATGGCCACGCCCCAGCACCTTCTGCTGGGCGAGGCAGAGGTTGTCGATGATCTTGAGATGCGGAAACAGCTCGAAGTGCTGGAACACCATGCCGACCCGCGAGCGCAGCTTCGGCAGGTTGGTCTTGGAATCATTGACCTTGAGGCCGTCGATCGTGATCACGCCGTCTTGGAACGGCTCCAGCGCGTTGACGCATTTGATCAGGGTCGACTTGCCGGAGCCGGAGGGGCCGCAGACCACCACCACCTCGCCCTTGGCGACCGAGGTCGTGCAGTCCTTCAGCACCTGGAAGCTCGGGCTGTACCATTTGTTGACGTGGCTGATTTCGATCATGGGAGCCGACTATCTGATGATGGAGATGCGCGACTGCAGGCGGCGGACGCCGTAGGACGCGACACAGGAGATGGTGAAGTAGACCAGGGCCGCGAACAGGTACATCTCGACCAGGCGGCCGTCGCGCTGGGCGACTTTCGAAGCAGCGCCGAGGAAGTCCGGAATCGAGAGCACGTAGACCAGCGACGTGTCCTGGAACAGCACGATGGTCTGGGTCAGCAGCACCGGCAGCATGTTGCGGAACGCCTGCGGCAACACGACGTAGCGCATGGTCTGCGCATAGGTCAGGCCGAGCGCCGAGGCCGCGGCCGGCTGGCCGCGCGAGATCGACTGGATGCCGGCGCGCATGATCTCGGAGAAATAGGCCGCCTCGAACAGGATGAAGGTGATCAGGGAGGACGCGAACGCGCCGACCTTGATCGGCCGCGACGAGCCGGTGATCCACTGCCCGATATAGGGCACCAAGAAGTAGAACCAGAAGATCACCAGAACCAGCGGCAGCGAGCGCATGAAGTCGACATAGAGCCCGGCGATAAAGCCCATCACCCGATAGCCGGACAGCCGCATCAGCGCGATCAGGGTGCCGAACACAAGACCGCCCGTCGCCGACAGCGCCGTCAAGGTCAGCGTGAAGGTCATGCCGTCGATGAAAAGATAGCTCAGCGAGCGGCGGATGACGTCGAAATCGAAATTGGCCAGCATCTCATTTGCCCGTGATGTAGCCAGGGACCGCCACCGCGCGCTCCAGGAGCCGCATGCCGATCACGACGATGACGTTGATGACGAGATACATCAAGGTGGCGGCGCTGAAGGCCTCGAACACCTGGAACGAGAATTCCTGCATGGCGCGCGCAGCGCCCGTCAGTTCGATCAGACCGATCGTGATTGCGACGGCGCTGTTCTTGACCGTGTTGAGAAATTCGGACGTCAGCGGCGGCAGGATGATGCGGAAAGCCATCGGCAGCAGCACGTAGCGGTAGGCCTGCAAGGTGGTGAGGCCGAGCGCGGTCGCCGCCAGCTTCTGGCCGCGCGGCAGCGAGCCGATGCCGGCCGCCAATTGCACGGCGACACGCGCCGACATGAACAGGCCGATGCCGACGGCCGCCGTATAGAATGGCGCATTGGGCATCTGCTTCAGCCACAGGCCGATCGTGGGCGGCAACAGCTCCGGCAGCACGAAGAACCACAGGAACAGCTGCACCAAAAGCGGCATGTTGCGGAAGAACTCGACATAGGCGAAGGCGATCCAGGTCGCCAGCTTGGACGGCAAGCTGCGCAGGATGCCGACGATCGTGCCGCAGATCAGCGCGATCACCCAGGCCGACAGCGAGGTCACGATGGTGACCTTCAGCCCCGCCAGCAGCATGTCGAAATAGGTGCCGGCCCCGGTCGGGTTCGGCTCCAGGAAGATGTGCCAGTTCCAGGTGTAGTTCACGGGGACATCCTGAGAGGGAATTAGCTCGCAAGTCGCATTACACAGTCTTTGCCAAAAACTCGCTGCGCTCCCTCCCCCCTTGCGGGGGAGGGTCGGGGTGGGGGGTCCACACGGGCAGTCTTTCCTGAGACCCCCACCCCCGACCCCTCCCCGCAAGGGGGAGGGGGGCGCATCGAATTCGGCGCGAGAGCTGCGGCCTCACGTTACGGCTTGTACGAATCCGGATCCGGCGAGTCCGACGGCTTGGCGAACTCGGCCTTCAGTTCGGCCGACAGCGGGGTGTTGAGGTTCAGGCCCTTCGGCGGGATCTTCTGCATGAACCATTTGTCATACAGCTTGGCGCCCTCGCCGCTGGTGTAGATCTTGGCGGTCGCCGCATCGACCACCTTCTTGAACTGCGGATCGTCCTTGCGCAGCATGATGCCGTAGGGCTCGGGCTTCGAGAACGCGTCCTTGGAGACGACATAGGCGGCCGGATCCTTGGAGCCGGCGACGAGGCTCGCCAGAAGAATGTCGTCCATCACGAAGGCGACGGCGCGATCGGTCTCCACCATCAGGAAGGCCTCGGCATGATCCTTGGCCGGAATAATGTTGATGCCGAGGTTGCGCGCGGCATTGGCCTCGGTCAACTGCTTGATGTTGGTGGTGCCGGCGGTCGACACGACCGATTTCCCCTTCAGATCGTCGATCGAGTTGATCTTGCTCGCCTTCTTCGAGACGTAGCGGCTCGCCGTCAGGAAGTGGGTGTTGGTGAAGGAGATCTGCTTCTGGCGCTCGGCATTGTTGGTGGTCGAGCCGCATTCCAGATCGATGGTGCCGTTGGCGAGCAGCGGGATGCGGGTCGACGACGTCACCGGGTTGAGCTTCACATCGAGCTTGTCGAGCTTGAGCTCCTTCTTCACGGCATCGACGATGCCCATGCAGATGTCGATGGCAAAGCCGATCGGCTTCTGATTGTCGTCGAGATAGGAGAACGGGATCGAGGAGTCGCGGACGCCGAGCGTAATGGTGCCGGTCTCCTTGATGTTCTTCAGGGTCCCCGTCAGGTCCTCGGCCTGCACCTGGCCGGCGCAGAGCGCGGCGGCGACGGCAAGACCGAATAGGCGAAGCTGCTTCATAACTGATCTCCTCAATCCGGCTGATCGCCGGATGCTTGCATAAACCACAGCGAACTCAAAATGGCCCCCGCCCCCGGACGATCTCCGGCCGGACGAGCGCGGGCACCATAGACCGCCCCGCGGCGGGACGTCCTCGGACGATTGCGACAAATTGCCTGTCCCGCGTCCCCTTCGACAAGACGTCCGGGCTGAAACGGCAGCGCCGAACGTTGGGATGGTAAACTACGAGGGGCTCGCAGGCCCCGCGACCAGACGAAAGTTGCAGGCGGGTTCCCGCACGCGGCAATGCAACCGCACGGCACACGGACCTCATGGTTCGAGACGCGCCGCGCCCACCTTCCGTCTTCCTGGCCGGCGCGCGCTCCTCACCAGACGCCAGGCGATGTGTGCTCATGCCTCCTTCTCGGCTCACAGCGGCTTCCGCAATTCACCAAGATCCCAGAACAGCCCGGCCATCAGGCCGAGCGCCTCGTCCGTGACATCCAGCAGGATGTGCTCATCCGGCGCGTGCTGCGAGCAGCCCGGGTAGGAATGCGGCACCCACATGGTCGGCATCTTCAACACGTCGGCAAACACGTCATTGGGCAGCGAGCCGCCGAAGTTCGGCAGCACCGCGGGCGCCTTGCCGGTGCTCATCTTGATGGACTCCGCGGCCCATTTGATCCAGGGGCTGTCGATGTCGGCGCGCGAGGCCGCGAAGCCTTGCGTCATGCTGACCTCGACCATCGGGAAGCCGTGCGCGACGAGATGGCTCCTCACGTCCTCCACGATGCTGTCGACCTTGGTGCCGACCACGAAGCGCAGCTGCAGCACGGCGCGGGCGCGGCCGGGGATCGCATTCGCCGGCTTGTCGATATTGCCGGAGGAGATCGCGAGCACCTCGAGCGTATTCCAGGCATAGAGCCGCTCCGCCGGCGTCAGCCCCTCCTCGCCCCAATGGTCCGACAGCGCCGGCTCGTCGGCGGTCGGCTCCACCTTCACGTCGGCGAGGATGGCGCGGATGGCATTGGTGAGGCGCGGCGGCTTCAAGGTATCGAGCTTGATACGGCCATGGCCGTCGACCAGCGTGGAAATGGCATTGGCAAGGATGGTCGCGGGATTGGCGAGCACGCCGCCCCAATTGCCGGAATGGTTGCCGCCCTCGCGCAGGTTGACGTCGAGATGCAACCGGATGCCGCCACGGCAGCCGAGAAAGATGGTGGGGCGTGCGGTCGATAGCCGCGGGCCGTCCGAGCCGATGAAGACGTCGGCCTTCAAGGCGTCGCGATGCAGATCGGCCACCCTGGCGAGATCGGGCGAGCCGATCTCCTCGCCCATCTCCATGATGAACTTGGCATTGAAGCCGAGCTTGCCGCCGCGGGCCTCGCGCACCGCGCGCAGCGCCGCCATGTTGATGCTGTGCTGGCCCTTGTTGTCGGCGGTGCCGCGGCCATAGAGACGATTGCCCGCTGGCGTCACCGCCCAGGGATCGCGGCCGTCGCGCCATTCGCCGGCCATGCCGTCGACGGTGTCGCCGTGGCCATAGCTGAGCATCGTCGGGGCGCTGTCGCTCTCGTGGTAGGTCGCGATCAGGAACGGCGACTTGCCGCTCGGCGAGGGCACGATCTCGGAGGAAAAGCCGAGCGCAGCAAAGGACGGCGTCAGCTCGTTGGTCAGATACGCCGCGAGGTCGTCCTTGCGCTCGGGATTGAGGCTCTCGGTGCGATAGGCGACCCGGCGGCCGAGCTCGACCAAGAAGTCACCGCTCGTCAGGCTCTGACGGGCACGGGCGATTGCATCAATCCTGGTCATGGCGCTTTTCCAGTCACGACGAAGGCGGCGTCATATCGGGATCGCGCGACGAGCGGAAGGGGCTGGGTTTGAATTCAGTGGGCAAGCGCACGCGTCTCGGATTTTGGAACTGCATGCCCGGGACCTGCCCCGACCGGCTGCATTGTCCCGACCTACGCGCTCTCGTTCTCGCGGTGCGGTCGCGCACCCGAGCTATTGGCGTGAACACCCTCGAAAGACGGAGGGCGCGGGGAATGCCGGGTGAAGGCCTCACCCATGGCCCGCCTGCAGAAAGAAAAGCAGGCGGCAGTCACCACAGGTTCAGCCGAGCATCCGGCATTCCCCGCGCGACGGTTTTCACGTGTATAGCGTGCTCTCCCCGGTGTCCGGCTTGATAGCCACCGTCATCGGCGGGATCATCACCCGCGACTTGGCACCAGCGTCGGGGTGCTAGGACCACACGCCTTTGCGTCCGCCAGATGCCGTTCGTCGGCGCGGGCTTCCCCACGCTGCGGCATGCCGACAGCCGTCGCCCCCACCTCGCGTGTCGTGACGATCGCGATGCGCCCCTCCGTATGAGGCGGGATTTCGGAAATAAAGCATATCTTCGGGTATTCGTAAAGCGATTTCTTTAGCGGCTGCTCATGAAGTCGTCATTCCGGGGCATCCGAGTGCGGGGTGGCGCAGCCGCCCTGCAACTCGGATGAGCCCGGAATCCATAACCACAAGCTATTGTGAGGAGAAACGGATGGTCATGACCAGTTCGCGTCACAACATCCGCCTGTGGCTATGGATTCCGGGCTCACGCGGGTCGTAGACCCGCGTGCCCCGGAATGACGACTGTGGTCGTGGATGGACCGCCCCTCTGAGCTTGACGCCTGCTCAGTTCACCGCGTTGCTCACCATCACCTCGATCAGCTTCGCGCCCGGCCGCCGGAAGGCCTCCGATAACACCGACTTCAGCTCGCGCGGATCACTGACACGCAGCGACTCACAGCCGAGCGACTTGGCCAATCCCGCAAAATCCACCTGCGGATCGACAAAATCCATGCCGATATAGTTGTCGTCACCGTGGAACGACAGCAGCCGCTGCTTGATGATGCGGTAGCCGCCATTGTTGACGATGACGACCGACAGCGGCAGCTTGTGATGCGCCGCGGTCCACAGCGCCTGGATCGAATACATCGCGCTGCCGTCACCGGAGTAGCAGACCACGGGGCGATCGGGATTGGCGAGGCTGACGCCGACCGAGGCCGGCAGGCCCCAGCCGATGCCCCCCGAGGCGAGCGCGTGATAGTTGTAGCGGTCGCGATACGGCCACAGCGCCGTCATGTAGCGCGCCGAGGTCAGGCCCTCGTCGACCATGATGCCGTGCTCCGGCATGGCCTCGGCGACCTGCAGCGCCAGGTAGTCCGGATCGATCGGCGTCCGCTCGCGCGCCGCTTCGATCTGCGCGGCCAGCTTGCGCCGCCGCGCGCTCCAGTTCTTCGAGGACAATTCGGCCACGCGCTCCTGCGCACGCGCCTGCAGGGCCGCGCCGCCGAGCTCGCGCAAGAGCGGCGTGAGCTGAAGCAGCGTCTCGCGAACGTCGGCCTTCAGCGCGATCTCGGCACCGAAATTCTTTCCCAGCTCCCAATCGACGAGGCCGATCTGCACGATCGGCAAGCCCTCGGGCAGCGGCTCGATCTCGCTGTGCACGGACATCCGCAAGGGATCGGCGCCGAGCACGATGAGAAGATCGTGTGGCGCGAGCAGGTCGCGGACCTGCTGCTGCGCGCGCGACAATGAGCCGATGTAGCAGGGATGCTCGGACAGAAAATGCGCGCCATAGGGCGCGGACTGCTGATGCACGGGAGCGCCGATCGCCGACGCGAACTCGGCCGCCTCCCGCAGCGCATCGCTCTTGACGACCTCGTCGCCGGTGATGACCACCGGCCGCTGCGCCTTGAGAATGCGCTGCGCCAGCCCCTGCAAAGCGTCCGCGGCCGGCAACACGCGCGCATCGACCCGGGTGGAACGGCCGAGCTCGATGCCGGCTTCGGCATTGAGGATATCGCCGGGCAGCGAGATGAAGACGGGACCGGTCGGCGGCGTGGTCGCCACCTTGGCGGCGCGCCTGATGATGCGCGGCAGGTCCTCCAGCCTCGTCGCCTCGACCGCCCATTTCACCAGCGGCTCGGCCATCCGCACCAGCGGGCCGTAGAGCAATGGCTCCATCAGGCCGTGGCCCTGCTCCTGCTGGCCGGCGGTGAGGATCATCGGCGTCCCGGTGAACTGCGCATTGTAGAGCGCGCCCATGGCGTTGCCGAGACCCGGCGCGACGTGGACGTTGCAGGCGACGAGGCGTCCCGAGGCGCGACTGAAGCCGTCGGCGATCGCCACCACCAGGCTCTCCTGCATCGCCATGACGTAGGTGAGATCGGGATGATCCTTCAGCGCATGCATGATCGGTAATTCGGTGGTGCCGGGATTGCCGAACAGATGAGTGATGCCCTCGTCCTTGAGCAGCGTGAGGAAGGCCGAGCGTCCGGTGATGCGGTTCTTCATTCAGGTTTCCTCCGAGCAACGCGGCCTCAGTATGCGGGCGAGCTCTCTCTCCGTCATTGCGAGCGAAGCGAAGCAATCCAGGGCGGCGTACGCGACTCTGGATTGCTTCGTCGCTGCGCTCCTCGCAATGACGGTGGAGAGAGCGCGGACTACACCTTCGCCATCTCCTGATACACCGGATAGTCCGTGTAGCCCTTCTCCTCGCCGCCGTAGAAGGTCGGGCGGTGATAGGGCGTCAGCGGCCAGCCGTGCTGCAGCCGGGCGGGCAGGTCCGGGTTGGAGATGAAGGTGCGGCCGAAGGCGATGGCGTCGGCGAGGCCGGCCCGGATCGCCGCGTCGGCCGGCTCGCCCGTGAAGCCGCCGGCGCCGATCAGGACGCCCCTCCACACCGGCCGGAACAGAGCGATGGCCGACGGCACGTTCTGCCAGTTGACGTCGGCGCGGCCGGCGCCGGAGGAGCGCGGCTCGATCAGGTGCAGATAGGCGATGCCGAGCTTGTCGAGCGCCTCGATCGCATAGGTATAGAGCGGCATCGGCTCGGCTTCGCCGGAGCCGTTGGCGATGCCATAGGGCGACAGCCGCACGCCGACCTTGTCGGCGCCGCAGGCATCGATCACCGCCTGCGTGACCTCGAGCAGGAAGCGGCAGCGGTTCGCGATTCCGCCGCCATAGCGGTCGGTGCGCTGGTTGCTGCGGGTCTGCAGGAACTGCTCGATCAGATAGCCGTTCGCGCCATGCACCTCGACGCCGTCGAAGCCGGCGGCCATCGCATTGCGCGCGGCTTGGCCATAGGCGGCGACAAGCGCGGGGATCTCGTCGGTGTCGAGCGCACGCGGCGTCTCGTAAGCTGCGCCTTTGCCTTCCGCCGTCATCGCCTTGAGATCGTCGCCGATCGCGATCGCCGACGGCGCCACCGGCAGCACGCCGCCCGGCTGGAACGAGGAGTGCGAGACGCGGCCGACGTGCCAGAGCTGCAGGAAGATGAATCCGCCCTTGGCATGCACCGCATCGACGACCTGCTTCCAGCCGGCGATCTGCGCCGCGCTGTAGATGCCCGGCACGTTCGGGCTGCCGGTGCCGGTCGGCAGCACCGGCGAGGCCTCGGCGATGATCAGCCCGCCCGGCGTCGCGCGCTGCGCGTAATAATCGACGTTGAGCTGGCGCGGCGCGAGCGTCTCCTTTGCGGCGCGCATGCGCGTCAACGGCGCCATCACGACGCGATGCTTGAGGTGGTACGGACCGATCGTGAGCGGTGAAAACAGCGCAGGCAGCATTTCGTCCCCAGATGTCGTTGCGATTGTCGATTGGGATCATCTTGTTCGCAAAACATGATGGTGGCAATGTCCGCCCCACCTCCGCACGAGCAAACCCTCCATGCCGAAAGCGAACGCCCTGCCCTCGCTCAGCCTGCGCATCGATCTCGATGACGGCAGCCGGATCGGGCCGGGCAAGATCGCGCTGCTGGAGAACATCGAGCGGCACGGCTCGATCTCTGCGGCCGGGCGCGCGATGGACATGTCCTACAAGCGGGCCTGGGACCTCGTCGACGAGATCAACCGGGTGTGCCGGCAGCCGGCGGTGGCGCGCCAGACCGGCGGCCGCAATGGCGGTGGCGCGGCGCTGACGGCGTTCGGCGCGCAGTTGGTCGAACGTTACCGGCGCATGGAGCGCGACGCGGCGAATGCCGTGAAGAAGGATCTGGCGGCGCTGCGCAGCGACATCGAGAAGCCGAAGAAGGCGCGCGGCGCGAAGGCCGCGCCGTAACCGGCTCCGGCGGGATCGCGAAGACCTGTCATGCCGTCGGCCGGATGATCTTGCGGCCGCGCCCGGACGTCATACACCACCATCTCACCGTCCTGCCGGAGAACCTGCCCGTGTCACACCCTGCTCTATCCGCCGATCACACCGCCGTCGTCACCGGAGGCGCCTCCGGCATCGGGCTCGCCGCCGCCATGCGCTTCGCAGAGCGCGGCATGAACGTCTGCATCGCCGATGTCGACGAGGCCCGGCTGTGCCACGCCGCCGCCAGGCTCGCGGCTGCGGCCAGGCGTGGCGAGGCTGCGGTCATGACCGCCACGGTCGATGTGAGCAACCGGGACAGCGTGGTCGCGCTCGAAACGGCGGTGCGGCAGCGCTTCGGCGCGATCGACGTGCTGATGAACAATGCCGGCATCCAGCCGGGCAGCAAGATGCTCACTGAGGCCAATTGGCAGCGCATCCTCGGCGTCAATCTGTGGGGCATCATCCATGGCGCGCAGGTGTTCGCCCCCGGCATGATCGCGCAAGGCAGGCCGGCGCTGATCATCAATACCGGCTCCAAGCAGGGCATCACCACGCCGCCCGGCGATCCCGCCTACAACGTCTCGAAGGCCGGCGTGAAGGCGTTCACCGAGGCGCTGCAGCACGAGCTGCGCAACACGCCCGGCTGCCAGGTGACGGCGCATCTGTTCATTCCGGGCTTCGTGTTCACGCCGCTGACGGCGAATGGCCGCGTCGAGAAGCCGGCCGCCGCCTGGACGCCGGAGCAGACGGTCGACTTCATGCTGGAGCGCGTCGCGGCCGGCGACTTCTACGTGCTGTGCCCAGACAACGACGTGCCGCGCGCGCTGGACGAGCGGCGCATCCTGTGGGCGGCCGGCGACATCGTCGAGAACCGGCCGCCACTGTCGCGCTGGCATGCCGACTACGCCGACGCATTCGCCGCGTTCGTAAAGAAATCGCCATGATCCGGCCACATCGGAGCGGCGGCGCGTAGCTGCTCCCGGTCTCATCACAAGTTACCGGACGCGTCGGATCGTCGCAAGGCGGTCCGCGTGCGCTCGGAACGTCTACCATCGACCGAATCGCTACGGTCGAACGCTCTTGCAACTCACTGATTTGCCGCGGGCGCGACATCGTCGCTGAGAGCCGGCTCCCGAAGCGCGCCTCGACCGTCAAGCGGTGAGATGTCGCAGCTCTGCGGGAGCGCCACCCGTACGCCGCACGACAATCTGACGCAGACGCATTCCACAATCCCTGCGCGAAGCAGCCACGAAGCAGGCAGCAGATGGCCCTCATCATCCGCACCCGCGTCAGCCGCGCCGCATTGCTTCGGCTCATCCGCAGTGGTGCGCAGCTTTGGGGAGTACGTCGGACATGTCGCGCCATCACCGTCACCATCACGACAGTCACCACGGTCACCATCATCACAGCGACCACCACCACCACCACCATCATCATCACGATCATCACTGCCAGCCGGCGCCTGCGCCGATGCCTCCGACGCCGCCCGCACCCACGCCGCCGACGCCCGCGCTCGGCTTTGCCGACCTCGGCGTCGTCTTCAACGACGCGACGCGCTTTCTCGAAGGCGGGCTGTGGCGCAACGTGGTCGAGGAAGGCGGCCAGGGCCTTGGCAGCGTCTACAACTACACCGGCGATCTCACCGTGATTCAGGATGGTCTGAAGGCGATGGTTGCCGCCGGCCAGTTCACCGGGCAGACGCTCACCAACATCAACAAGATCCTCGCCGACATCACGGTCGCGCAGGATGCCGCGATGGCTTCGGTGACCGGCGGCGGCGCGTTCGGCAGCATCGCCGCCGCGGAGACCGCGCTGCGCAACGCGCACCTCGACATCCTCAACGTCGTCAACAACGATCCGAACCTTGCGGGCAATGCGACCAACGCCGACGGCGTCACCGGCTTCCTGCAGGCGCCGGCGCTGCTGCCCGAAGGCGTGACGGCCGCAACCGCCGCCAAGGGCACGCTGGCCGAGCTCGGCCTGATCTTCAACGACGCCGCCAACCGGCTGATCGGCGGTGTCAACGAGAGCAACGTCGACGTCATCCAGGACGATGTCGACGCGCTGATCGCCGGCCTCAATGCGCTGGTCGCCGCCAATCCGCTGCAGTTCGGCGGCCTGACCGGCGTGCACGCGCTCGCCATCATCGACCAGCTCGCGCTCGTCAACACCCACATCAACGGCGCGGCCGGCAATGTCGACATCGGCCGCGCGCTGAACGACGACTTCCTCGACATCATCGACATCGTCGCCGGCGACACCAATCTCGCCAACATGGCGCAGCAGAACGGCCTGAACGGCTGGAGCGGCTTCGGCGACTTCCTCAACCCGACGCCGGCCTATCAGGACAACCAGGCACAGACCGATTTCTGGGCCATGTTCATCGCCCAGTCGAACGCGCTCGGCAAGGCTGCGATCGCGGCCGTCAATTCCGGCGACGCCGCCGCGATGGCGCAGGTCACCGCCGACCTGATGACCTTCAAGAAGGACGTCACCGATTTCGACGCGGCGCAGGGCGGCATCTTCCAGGCCCGCTTCGACAACGAGCTGCTCGGCGACCAGAGCACGCTCGGCGCCGAGATCGCCAAGATCCTCGAGGGCTTCCAGGCCGGCAACAAGGCGCTGGTCGCCGCGGCCGCCGACCAGATGCACCAGAACGCAGCCGATGTCGGCGGCAACAACATCCCGGTCAATGGCGGCGCCTACAATGTCGACGGCACCACGATCGGCCAGGTGCTGGCGACCACCGGCGGCGGCAACAGTGCCGACACCGCCGCGCTGCTGGCCGCGGTCACCAGCGCGCCGGCCTCGAACGTGATCATGCTTCCCAGCGCCGCGCCGGCAGCACACGCCAGCGCCGCTCCGCCAACCCTGGTCATGGACGGTCCGATGATGGAGGGGCCGATGATGGAGATGTCACAGCATCAGCATCATCACATGTGGGCGTGATCACCTGTCGCTCAGGCGCCTGCACCAGCAGGCGCCTGACGAGCGCGAGCGCGGTTTCCGTGGCCGGATCGGCCGAGATCACGGAGACCGCGAGCACGATGAGGTCGACCGGCTGGTGCGACAGCACGATCACATGCGTCGCATGCCGCGCATCCATCAGCGCCACCATGCGCTCGACGGCGGGGTCGGTGACCGCCCGCCGCCACGGCGCATCGGCCCGGCGCAGCACGGGGCTTGACGCGAGAAAGTCGCGCAGCAGCGGCGGATCATAGGCGGTCAGCTCAGCCTCGCGACAGCGGCGTGCGCTTTCGAAGACCGGCTGGCGCGTGAGCTCGGCGATCAGTTCGTCGGGCGTCGCCGCGATCGACGCCCCGATCGAGTCGAGTACGCCCGGCTCGCGCGCTTGCAGCATCGCGCGCAAGGCATCGCCGATCAGCCCGATCGTGAGCACGCCGGCCACCGCGACCGCGCAGAAGCGCATCAGTTGCGCCGCATCGACGTCCGGCGACAGCGCGGCCGCGGCAGCGCCGAGCAGGGCGGCGCCGAGGATCCGCAACAATGTCAGCAGCCCGCCCTGACGCTGCGTCTCCGCGCTGGCGCCGGCGATCAGGATCGCGGTCACCGCCAGCAGCGCGCCCAATGCGCCGAGCCGCACCGGCATGCTCGGCGCCAGTACGCGAAAATCGGTGATGATGAAGGGGATGACGATGATGGCGCCGAACGCGACGCGATCGATGGCGCGGTTCTCCCAGGCCAGCAGGCGCGCGCGGTCGCGGCGAAGCAGCAGCCAGGCGCAGGTCGCAAAGCCCGCGAGCTGAAAGGCCGACAGCATGACCGTGTGGTGGCTTTCGAACTCGGCCGGACCGAGCGCGCCGGCGAGCGCGAGCACCACGCCGCCGGCCAGCGCGATCGCCTTGAGCGCGCGATGCGCGTGTCGGCGCAGCAGACCTTCCGTCACCACCAGCGCGCCGAGCGGGATCAGCGCCGCCGGAACCAGCGAGATGCGGTCGAGAAAAGCATTGTCCGTCCACCAGGCGACGCCGCGCAGCAGGAACAGCGAGGCGACGGTCCCGAGCAGAACGACGAGCCGCGCCGTCAGCGGTCCCCTCGGGTCGCGCCGGTGCAGCATGGCGGCGGCCACCGCGAGGCCGATCGCGCCGCAGAGGTTGACGACGGAGTCCGCAACGATGCCGGCCGTCATGGCGCGGGCTCGCCGGGCGGCAGGCGCGGACGCAGCGTGCCGAACGTCCTGGTGTCGTCGAGCCAATGTACCAGCGGCAGGATCATCCGCTGCAGCGCCAGCACGCCCGAGGTCGCCAGCAGCGCCGGCAGCGAGCCCGAGGGGATTTCGCGCAGCAGATAGCGCCGGGCGGCGGCGAGATCGATCCGGCCGAGCTGCAGCAGGTCGTCGCCCCTGGTGTAGTCCAGCTCGCGCGCGCAGAAGCCGTTGTAGACGGCGTCGCGATGCTTCGGCGCATCGTCATACGTCTTCTTGAGCGCGTCGGAGCCGCCGGTATAGGCGTTGGTGATGACAAAGCGCTGTTCGTCGAACCCGGCCTCGTCGCCGACACCGAACACCGCGCGATGCGCCCGCATGATGCCGCGCGCGAGCTGAAGATGCGCAAAGCTCTGTCGGGCCTGCGGCAGCGGCGACGGATAGACGTCGGAGAAGGTCTCGCAGACCATGCCGGCCACCGCCGGCACCTGCGTGACGTTGGAGATCCATTTCGGCCGCAGCCCGTCGCGGACGAACAGCAGCAGCGTCGTGAGGCCGTAGAGCACGCCGGACAGGCCTTTGCCGCGCGCTTCCGGATCGACCATGACCAATCCGAGATGGATCACCTGCTGGCTGTCGCCATCGCGCTCGACCTGCATCACCGCGAGCGCATTGAAGGCGATCGGCCGGCCGCCCGCCTCCTCCGACACCACCGTGATGATGGCGCGCGCGAGCGGCTCGCGCGCTCCGGAGAAGATGCCGTAGGTGAGCTCGCCGGCGGGCAGCGTCTTGCCGGCAATGGTGCGGAGATCGGCCACGAGCGCCGCCAGCGCCGCATCGTCCAGGGTCGTGCCCGGGCTCTCGACGATGCGCGTGCGCAACTCCGCATGGGTGCGTAGCGACAGGTCCATCGCCTCCTGGCCGAGCGCGGTCAGCCAGAAGCCGATGCTGCGTCGGATACGCCCCACTGCTGCGACGATGTTCATGCCTCAACCTAGCACGGCGTGATCAGGAAGCGGCGCAGCCGAGATCACGGCCGCCCTGGCCGCCTTATGCCCTGGTGCTGTTAATTCACGATAACGACGCGGGACGGAGCGTGAGCGAGGGTAAACGCAGGTTGAACGACGTGAGCGGCGGACGCCTTCGCGCCCACCGCCTGCCGGCGCTGTCTCGCCGAAGTCGGAGCTTGCCCCGCAAACTTCCCCTCACCCGGATTGCATCTTCGATGCAATCCGGCCTCTCCCCGCATCCGCCTTCGCTCGTCGAGCTACGGTGGACAAGAGCGGGGAGAGGCCAAGAGAGCGAGACGACTGCGGCCGCCCTAAGCTGCCTTCGACACCTCCATCAGCAGGCGCTCGGCGCGAGCGTCTTCGATGCGATTGACGAGCTTGCCGCTCTCGTGGCGGTCGCGCAGCGTCTTGGTCAGGGTGACGCAGGTCTGCACCAGCATGACAATGCCCATCGTCAGATAGCCCTTCATCCAGAGATCGATCGGCATGAAGAAGACGCCGAGAGCGACGAGGAAGGCGGAGGCGGCGAACGAGGCGTAGGAGAAGGTGATGAAGGCGCTGCTGTGCGGCTGGGTGTTCTGGTTCATGGTCGGCTCCTATGATGACGTGGTTGTTGATGCGTTCGATCGGTCGTGACGAAAATCAGTTGGCCGGTGCGGCGCGGCCGGCCTTCAGCCGCGCCAGCACGTCGTCGGCAGTGGTCTTGATGCGTGGGCCAAAGCCCTGCTCGGCGAGCTTCTCGGCCGTGGTGATCGGCCCCGTCGCGGCATCGAGCTCCATGAGCGCCTCGTCGGCGGCCTGCGCCTCGATCTGCCGCTCCCGCAGCCGTTTCAGCGTCGCTTCGGCCTCGGGCAGCGTGCACTCGTAAGGACGCGCCGCCTCGATGCCGCCGCGGCGCAGATTGCGCACGGCCTCGGAGGCGCGCGCAATCCGCCGGCCGCGATCGAGCTCGGCAATGCGCGCCTCGGCGTTGGCGACATGTTTCTTCAGCCTGGTGATCTCGGTCGCGAACAGCGCCCGCGCCGTCCGCGCCGCGTCACACTCGGCCTCGAGGCCGGCGATCGCCTGCGCCGCCTCGCGGGCCAGATCCTCGCGGCCGCCGTCGAGCGCTGCGGTGGCGCGCACCTCGAGATCGGTGATCCGTGCCAAGGTCGCCTCGAGCCGCTTGCCCTCCTGCTGGTCCTGCGCAATGGCCAGCGCCAGCGCGCGCTTGCTGCGATCGACGGCGGCGGCGGCGTCACGCAGCTGCTGATCCAGGATCACCAGCGCGGTCCGGTCCTGCAGCTCCTCCTCCGCGACGGCCACGGTGCCCCGAAACAGCGTGAGAACGGTCTTGAACATTGTGAACTCCCTGTTATGAGCATCGCTCATGACGTTTCTTCTAGCGCAGCCATGAGCGACGCTCAAGAATTATTTTGAGCGCCGCTCAATATTTTGGTTAACAATGTCCAAGACACTGGAAAGACGTGCGAAACAGCGCGAAGCCTTGATCGAGGCCGCCGAGCGGATGATCCGGACGCGGGGTCTCGCGGGTCTGAAGACGCGCGATCTCGCCCAGGAGATCGGCGTCGCCAATGGCGCGGTCTACAATCTCGTCGCCGACGTCGACGAACTGGTGCTGATGGTCGGATCACGCACCTTGGCGCGGCTCGACGCCGACCTGTCCGCAGCCGAGAGCGCGGGCCCTCCCGGCCCCGAGGCTGCGCTGGTGCGCATCGCGATCGCCTATTGCGACTTCGCCGCCCACAATCTCGAGCTCTGGCGCGCGCTGTTCGAGCACCGCATGCCGCCCGAGAAGCCGCTGCCCGACTGGGCGATCGCCGACCAGATGCACCTGTTCCGTCACATCCACCAGCCACTGGCGGCGTTGTTTCCACGGCGCTCTTTCGACGACATCAGCGTCACCGCGCGCAGCCTGTTCTCGGCCGTCCACGGCATGGTCGCGCTCGGCTTGGAGCAGAAGCTGATCGCTGTGCCGCTCGCGGCCTTGCGCGCGCAGATCGCGACCATGGTGAAGGCGATGGTGACGGGACTGGTGGCGGAGGAGACGACCGGCCGGTGACGAGGAGCTCGGCGTCGGGGGCGCAGCGTCATCGGATGCTGATGCCAACAACAAGTCCGACTGCTTCACGGCACTTCTCTCCTGCTTGCTGTCAGAGCCAATTTGCTGCCATGGCGGCGCGGCTCCCTCCTTGTTCAGCTGGAATTGACGGCGAGAACAAACAACCGCCCCATTGCTTCGCAGTATCATGCCGACGTTCGGACTTGTTCCAGACAACATGTCTGGAACTGCCGTTCCACCGACGCTCGACGACGAGTGTTAGTTCGTGTGACATGTGCAGATCTCGGCGCATGGCCACGCTCATCCGGCCGGCAGAACCTGCAGCGTATGCCGCGCGATCCAGAAAAAACTCCAACGAGTCCATGACGCGCGAGCCAAGGGGAAATCGTGAGACATCTGCGTGCGCCCAATGACGACCGCGATCCGCCATTCCCGTCCGGCTACGACGACGGCCGGCGTCCGCTGTATGAACAACCGTGGCGCGACGAGCACGATCGGCCTACCCCTGCTGAATTCGCGTCCCGTTACGGCGTGCAGGAGGTTCCTCCGCCGCCACGGGAACGGCGTCTCCTCGGCGCGTTGAGCGTGATGGGGCTCGTGGCTGTTGCCGCGGGCGTGGCCGGCTTTGCAGCGACGAGACTTCCGACGCGGTGGACCGCTGCGCTCTCCGCCAAGAGCAGCGCGGCGGCGACAACGACGGCAACAGTCCCATCGCCGCCGGTCCAAGCCGCGCAGACCGTTGCGCCAGTCCAGGATACTCTCCGGACCGGAGCGCTCGCGAGCGCCGCTCCGGCGGTCGCGCCGGACCAGAACATGCCGCTGAGGGAGGACGACCGTGTGCCGAAGTTCGACACGCGAGTGGCCAATGCCGCGTCGGCGCAGCCGACCAGCACGCGCGCCCCGGTCCAGGGCGTGACCGATACCGAAATCAGCTTCGGAATGGCGGCGCCGTTTTCCGGGCCGGCCAGGGAGATGGGCCATCAGCTCAAGCTCGGCATCGACCTCGCATTCACTCAGGTCAACGAGGAAGGCGGTGTGCATGGCCGGCAGCTCAAGCTCTACACGGCCGATGATGCCTATGAGCCGACGCGGACGCTGAACGCGATGAAGGACCTTTACGAGCAGCACAAGGTGTTCGGATTCGTCGAGAACTACGGCAGTCCGACGGCCCTGATCTCGGTGCCGTACGCGCTCGAGCATCATGCGCTGTATTTCGGCGCCTTCACCGGGGCTCCTTCGCTTCGCCGCGATCCGCCGGACCGCTACGTCTTCAACTACCGCGCCGGCTACGCCGAGGAAGCCCATGCGCTCGTGAACTATCTCGTCAAGAGCCGCAAGCTGCGTCCGCAGGAGATCGGAGTTCTCACCCAGCAGGATGCCTATGGCGACGCGGGGTGGGAGGGCGTCAGCAGGGCGATGCACGGGCTGCGCGGCGGCGCGGGCGACGCCTTCCGCATGAGCTACAGCCGCAACACCGTCAATGTCGACGAGGCCGTCGCGCAACTGCGCCGGCAGAAGCATGCGATCAAGGCGGTGGTGCTGGTCGCCACCTTTCGCGCCGCGGCCAAGTTCATCGAGAAGACTCGCGATCTCTATCCGGACATGACCTACGCGACGATCTCCGGCGTCGGCAGCACCGGCCTCGCCAGTGAGCTGATGGTGCTCGGCCCGCGCTATGCGGACGGCGTCATCTGCACCCAGGTCACGCCGGCGGTCGACGGCTACGCCTCCGTCACCCTGAACTACAAGAAGGCGCTCGACAGATATTTTCCGGGAGAGCCGGCGGATTACTCGTCCCTGGAAGCCTATCTCACCGCCAACATCCTGATCGAAGGGCTGCGCCGCGCCGGTCCCGCGGTGGACACGGAAACGCTGGTCGATGTCCTCGAATCGATGCAGAACTACGAGCTGGGCGTCGGATCGAAGGTGAGCTTCGGCCCCTCCGACCACCAGGCGCTGCACAAGGTCTGGGGCACGCAGCTCGACAAGTCCGGCCAGTATCACGCGATTGATCTCGAATAGGCGGAATGGCTGAACTGGCCTGGGGCCGCGCTCTGCGCAGCGTGCCTGAGCGGGTTGCATTCATCGGCGGTTTCGGCCATATCGGTCGCATGATCAAGACTGAGACCTTGCACGCGAACACGTGGTGGCGCTCCATCTAGGAGCGGCACGGCCTCGTCATTCATTCGCCCGTCGCCGCCGTTCATCGGCCTGCGACGCGGTTCTTGTCATCAACAGCATCGAAGAGCTCGATCGAGCGGCGGTTCTCACTCCTGGAGAACCACGATGCCTCTCTCAATGCCAGAACGTCCCGTCATCCTGACCGGCGACAGAACCACCGGCCCCCTGCACCTCGGCCACTATGTCGGCTCGCTGCAAAACCGCATCGCGCTGCAATCGACGCATCGGCAATTCCTGCTGCTGGCCGATGCCCAGGCGCTCACGGACCACGCCCACGATCCGGCCAAGGTGAGCCGGAACGTCCTGGAGATCGCGACCGACTATCTCGCCGTCGGCATCGATCCGGAGATGACGACCATCTGCCTGCAATCGCACCTGCCGGCGCTGGCCGATCTCACGCTGCTCTACATGAACTTCGTCACGGTGGCGCGGCTCGAGCGCAACCCGACCATCAAGGACGAGATCCAGGCGCGCGGCTTCGGCCGCGATATTCCGGCCGGCTTCCTGTGCTATCCCGTTGCGCAGGCCGCCGACATCACCGCCTTCAAGGCGACCATCGTGCCGGTCGGAGACGACCAGGCGCCGCTGATCGAGCAGACCAACGAGATCGTCCGCCGCATCAACCGCCAGGCGGGCACGGAAGTGCTCCCCGAGGCACGCGCACTGATCCCGAGCGTCGGACGCCTGCCTGGCGTGGACGGCAAGGCCAAGATGAGCAAATCACAGGGCAACACGATTCCGCTCTCCGCCACCGCGGACCAGATTCGCGATGCCGTCCGCCGCATGTTCACCGATCCCGGCCACGTCAGGGCCGCCGATCCGGGCCGCGTCGAAGGCAATGTCGTCTTCACCTATCTCGACGCGTTCGACGACGATCCTGCGGCGGTCGCGGACCTGAAGGCGCGCTACGTCCGCGGCGGCCTCGGCGACAGCGTCGTGAAGCAGCGACTTGATGACGTGCTGCAGGCCGTGGTCGCGCCGATCCGCGACCGGCGGGCGGCGTTTGCGCGTGATCCCGGCCACGTTCTCGAGATCGTCAGGCGCGGCACCCAACTGGCGCGCACCGTCACCGATGCGACCTTGCGTGACGTCCGCGAGGCCCTGGGCCTGTTCGCGCTGCATGAGCGGTGCGATGCTAATGCTTGATAACATGAATTAACTAATTCTCGCTCCGCTGCGTTACTGGAACACGAAGCGGCTGTGCGTGTCCCGTTGAAATAGACGCCGCGCTGTCAAGCGTCCGCGAAAGGCGCTATGCTGTGTTAGCGCCTGCCCAACCGTGATGCCGAGATCCGGCTTCGAAGTATCCAGCACTCGCGTTTCACCCGGGAGAACACATGGCGAAGCGACCCATCGTAAAGCCGCAGACGGCCGCAAAGCCGCCGCCAAGGAAGCAGGCTTTCGATCCGGCGGTGTTCCTCAAGACCGAAGGCCCAGGCCGGACGATCGGGAAATACCGAAAGGACCAGCAGATCTTTTCTCAGGGCGGCCCCGCCGATGTGCTGTTCTATATCATCACCGGCACGGTCAAGATCGTCGTCCATTCCGAGCAGGGCAAGGAGGCGGTCATCGCGCTGCTCGGGCAGGACGACTTTTTCGGCGAAGGCTGCCTGGCCGGCCAGTCTCATCGGCTGTCGGCGGCGTCGGCCATCACGGACAGCGAAATCCTGCGGATCACCAAATCGGCCGCGCTGAGCGCCCTGCGTGAGCAGCCGGCGTTCTCCGAGATCTTCGTTTCGCACATTCTCGCCCGCACGATCCGCGTCGAGGCCGATCTCATCGATCAGCTGTTCAATTCGAGCGAGAAGCGCCCTGCGCGGGCGCTACTGCTGCTGGCCAATTTCGGCAATGACGGCAAGCCGCAGCGGGTCATCGCGAAGGTCAGCCAGGAGATGCTGGCCGACATGATCGGCACCACCCGCTCGCGCGTCAGTCACTTCATGAACAAGTTCCGCAAGCTGGGCTTCATCGACTACAACGGTCACCTCGAGATCAACAGCTCCCTGCTGAACGTCGTCCTGCACGATCAGCCGCATATCGCAGGCGACAAGTCGGTCGGAGGCAAAGGTCCGCTGAAGAGCTTGTGACCGGGCATCGCGAGATCGAGCTGGGGCCGCCCTGCTCGGCTCGATCCACGCCACCATCACATCATTGCCACCATCATATCACTGCAGCTGACTGCGCACCGCCGTCGTAGGCGGCTGGAGAAACGCATCGAACCGCTGCTTGACGATGGCGTAGCATTCGCACGAGGCTTTCTCGAGGCCGGGCCGGTCGAGTACCTGGATGGTGCCGCGACGATAGCTGATCAGGCCGGCCGCCTGCATGGATTGCGCGGCAAGCGTCACCGACTTGCGATTGGCCCCGAGAATCTGCGACAGGAACTCGTGCGTATACGGAAGCACCGCCCCTTCGGCCCGGTCGTGCATCATCAGCAGCCATCGGCAGATGCGCTCTTCCGTCGAATGCATCGCATTGCAGGCCACCGTCTGCTGAACCTGGGACAGCAGCGTCTCGGAGTAGCTGACGAGAAGATTGCGCACATGTTCGCTGGAATCGAACTCGTGCTGCAGCAGCTCGATCGGACACCGGACGGTATGCCCTTCGAGTTGAACGATGCAACGGTTGAAGGAGGCCCGGCTGTACATGGCGGCGAAGAGGCCGAAGGCGCCCTCGCGACCGATATTGGCCGTCTCGATGGCGTCGCCGTTCTCCAGCACGGTCAACAGCGACAACACCGATCCTCTCGGGAAATAGGCATGCCGGAGATGGCCGCCCGCCTCGCAGACCACGGCGCCGAGCTTGAAATCAACGGGCTCGAGGTGCGGCTCGATCCGGCCGCGGCTGTCCGGCGCCAGGGCATCGAGCAGCTGATTGCTCCGCAGATCGCGATCGGTTTGCGCCTTGATCATTCCAAAACTGACAAGCCACGATGAGGGACGGAGGCCACGGCGCAGAGGCGGCTGTCCGCGCCGTCGCCCCCGTTTCTTGGGCGCTCTCGACCGGCAAGTCCGAGCAAAATTGCTCACGAGCTCCCGCACGCAAGGCTCCCCCGCCGCGCCGCAACAACGGCCCTGCTCGCTCATCGCGCATCCGGCGATTTCACTGACTCGGATCGTCCGATTCCGCGCCGGGATTTCCGGCGGCCCGATCGGTCCAGAAGGCGGCCATCCGCAGACAATGCGCCTGCAGGTCCGGATCGACGGCATCGCGCGCAAGTTGCGTGAAATCCGCCGCCAGACGCAGGCATTCACGGATGAAATTGAGGTCGTTGACGGATTCGGACAGGACACACCCCTTCGACGGGATCCATCTGTCACACGCCCCACGGCTCGCTGTCGGTGGGCCACACCACCGAGCGGCCCAAAAGAATGGCCGCCGAATGAGCGGATCTGGCCGGCGCGCCAACCCGGCCTGCCGCCCGGCTCAAGGCTGGCCGATCGCGCATATGGCGGTTTCCGTGAGGATGGTGCCGCCCACCCTCTGACGGGCTGCAAGAGCGCGCGTCGCGCCGCGGCGCCGGTGCCCGCTCTCCGTGGAAGGTCCTCTGGATGAGCGCGCGGGCACGGCAAGCGTCAGGTGCAACTGCCAAGCGCCCCCTCGACGCGAGCCGGGGCGCCTTTCGCCTCGATCCGGCTCGCGACGAATTGCGCTGCGGCAAACTGGACCATGTCCGCTTTTGCTCAGACTCCGGCCGGTGAACGGCAACACAATAGCCCTACAATATCAAATCGTAAGGAAGAGAGCCGCGGGGAATTTGTAGTCGGGGTGCGTTCTGTTTTGGAGAATCCGCGTGTTGGGACATCAGAGCCAAGATACCGCTTTTCCGATCCTTCTCGAGCGCGCGGGCGTCCGGAATGACATGCGCAGCTACAGGCTCATCCAACAATCTGCGCTCGCCGAATTCAGTCGTGCTGCATTGCAGACCCGCGACATCCACGTCGCTCTTCAGCGCGCCGCCGCGCTCGGTGCCAAGGGCCTCAATGCACCGTTCGCGATGGTGATGGAATTCGTGGCGGACGGAAAGAGACAGCTGGTCCGCGCGGGGTACGGATGGCCGAGCTCGGTCGAACAATCATCGTTCGTCGTGGACAGTACCTCGCCTGCCGGACGCGCCTTCCAGACGGGTCAAGCCATCATCACCGGTCGCGCCCCCCCGGATGGTCGCTTCGAGATACCGGGGCTTCCAGTAGACCGCGGCATCAAGACGTCGATCAGCGTCCGGATCGAACGCGGCGGACGAGGCGGCGGCTATTTCGGCGTGCTCCAGGTCGACAGTCCGGCCCCCCGCCGCTTCGACGAGGCGGACGCTGCCTTCCTCACCGAATTCGCCGACATCGTCGGGATTGCAATCGAGCGCCTGCATGAGGAGACGCGGCTCCGGGACGCCTTGGACCATCAAGCCATGCTGACGCGCGAAATGGGTCACCGCGTCAAGAACAGCCTGTCTTCCGTCGTGGCCATGCTCCGGGTGCAGGCATTCGGGACGGATTCCGTTGAGGCCAAGCTTGCCCTCGGCGAGGCCGGATCGCGCGTAGCAGCCATTGCCCAGGTTCATGATCATCTCTCGCGGGCATCACAGATCGGCTTCATCGACGTCGACGTCTTCCTCATAGACTTCTGCAAGAGGCTGCAACGCGTCGCGGGAGCGCATATCCTGAACTGCGATGCCCATCCGATGCGGCTGTCGGCCGATCACGCCGTGCCTCTCGGTCTCCTGCTCAATGAGTTGGTCAGCAACGCCGTGAAACATTCCTATCCTGGCCAGGACGGACCGATCGACATCTCCGCCCGCGACATCGACGGTTGCCTGCAGCTCAGCGTGTCCGATCAGGGCGTCGGTCTGCCCGATGGTTTCGACATCGATCAACCGCGCACAAGCCTGGGGTTCCGGATGATCAAGGGGATGGTCCAGCAGCTTCGCGGCCGTCTCACCCTGAGCGCCAACCAGCCGACTGGCACGCGTGTCCTGTTCGAACTGCCGATCCTCCCCCGCAATGAAGCGGTTGTCCCGGCAGCCCTCGTCACCACAGAGCGCCCGGTGCTGGAGAAGGCCCGGTGATCCCTTGCGCGATCATCCCAACGGCCACCGCGGCCGATGCGATCCGCTGCTGACAAGGCTGGCCGCTTGCTCGAACGGCGCCTCTTGTCAGAGCACCTCGTCCACGCTTCGCTGATGGCGACCAGCGCGCTACGCGCTCCATGGTGAGACCACCTGCGCCGGCGCGGCGGCATTTACCGGGCGGAAACCGTTGCTGTCGTTGAATGCGAGCATGGCACAGTTGCGCATGGAAGTTCGCGATTCGGCCGGCACCATCCTGCCGGGCTATGGCGACGCATTCTTCGACCTCAGGCTCCCCGGCGATCACCGCCGCGTGGCGCAGACCCTGCTCCGGATCATTCGCGGCGACGACTTCCGCTCACCGGTCCACAGCGTCCACTTCTTCCGGGGCGCTTCCGAGATCGGCTGCTGGTCGGTCGACGACGAGCGCGCGGAGATGAGCTTCGCGGACGAGTTCGCCCACACGCCGCCGGCCGCGGCGTAACAGCTTCCCCGACGAGCCCCCGGCACGCGGCATCGGCCTCATGCGATCCGGGGGTGCGCGGTCTGGTGCCAGGTCCAGGCCGAGCGGATGATCGTGCCGAGATCGGACCGATGCGCCGCGAAGCCGAGCTCCTGCTGGGCAAGATGGGGATCTGCGACCAGGACCGGAGGATCGCCGGCGCGGCGCGCGCGCACCACCAGCGGGACCCGCTCGCCGGTCTCCCTGCCGATTGCATCGACGATCTCGCGCACCGAATGGCCGCGGCCGGTCCCGAGATTGTAGGTGCCACCCGAACCGGTCTGCAGCAGACGCTCCATCGCCGCGATGTGGGCTGCCGCGAGATCGTCGACGTGAACGTAATCGCGCACGGCGGTCCCGTCGGGTGTGTCATAGTCGGTGCCGAAGATCGCAAAGTCCGGCACGTGGCCGAGGATCGCCATCAGCGCTCGCGGGATCAGGTGCGTCTCGGGATCGCGCAACTCACCGATCAGGCCTGACGCGTCGGCGCCGCCGGCGTTGAAGTAGCGCAGCACGATGGCCGACAGGCCGTAGGCTGCCTGATAGTCCGCCAGGATCTGCTCGATCATGTATTTCGAGCGGCCGTATGGATTCAGGGCCGATCCCGCGGCGCTCTCGGGAATCGGATCCCGCCCGGCGTCGCCATAGACCGCGCCGGTCGAGGAGAACACCAGCCGCGCGCAGCCGGCCTCGCGCATGCCCTGCAGCAGGCCCAACGTGCCGACGACGTTGTTCAGATAATATTTGTGCGGATCGGCGACGGATTCGCCGATCGTGCTCGGCCCGGCCAGGTGCATCACCGCGTCGACCGCGTGGGCGCGGATGGTGTCAGCCACCCTGGCGCTGTCGGCGATGTCGCCGACCACGAGCGGTCCCCATCGCACGAAGCGGCGATGGCCGGTGGACAGATTGTCGTAACAGATCGGCACGTAGCCAGCCCCGGCGACAGCCTTGCAGCAATGAGCCCCGATGTAGCCGGCGCCGCCGGCAACCAGGATCGCTCCCTTGTGACCCATGCATGAAAGCCTTCTGATCAGCAAACGGCTGGACCCAAGTCGCGGATGAGAAATGTGACCCAGCGAGGCGACCGCTGCAACCGGGCAGCGCGCGCCGGCCGGCGTCACCGACAACCGCTGGGCGGCAGGCCGCTCCGTGCTCTTAACGCTCTCGCACCCAGCCGGTCGTCCAAATTGCGGTCAAGTGACGCCGAATAGCTGATGTCACGCGATGACGGCACGACATCTAGCCGTGAACAGACCTCGTACCGGGCTGCGCCGCTGATTCGGACGCGGTTCGTTCAAGTCACGTTCTGAACGTTAACGTGAGCGCGCGCGACGTCGCATTCTGGGACATCAGGCGCGGGCTGGTCGCGGCAGCGAATCCGGCGCCGATGTCGTTGGCGCGATCCCGGCGCGGCGATCGCGGGCTGTGCCTGTGCTCAACCTGCTGGCCTGTTAGCTGGTTCATCACGGTCCGATCGCCCGCGGGTTCCGTTCGGCGCGCAGATGTCCATGCCCCGCGACGCATGGCTCACAACCCAGAGTCCAGGTGGCACGCGGCGCAGAATGGGATACGAGTCGTCGGACTGATCAGCGTCGGCCGATGCAGGAGGCGTCCCTTGAGTGAAACACCGAGCAACGTCGACGCGGCGGCGCGCGCTGCATCGACGCCGCCCGCCGCGGCGCCCGGGCTCTGGGCGCGTCTCGGCATTCCGCTGCTTGCGGTGATCGCAGCGCTCGCCTTCGTGGCGCTCGCGACCACGCGCTGGAACGCCTGGACCGGCAACGCAACGACCCAATCGACCAACGATGCCTATGTGCGCGCCGACCTGACGCAGCTCTCGAGCCGCGTGGCCGGCGAGGTGACGAAGGTTGCGGTCAGCGATTTCCAGCAGGTCAAGGCCGGCGACCTGCTGGTCCAGATCGATCCGGCCGACTACGAGGCACAGGTGTCGCAGGCCGAGGCCAATGTCGAAGCGGCGCAGGCGGCGCTCGACAACCTCAGCAATCAGGTCGAGCTGCAATACGCGACCATCGCCCAGGCCGAGGCGCAGCAGGTCTCGGCCGGCGCGGCCGAGGTGCAGGCCAGGCAGGAGGAAGAGCGCCAGCAGTCGCTGTCGCAGAGCGAGGCAGGTACCAAGCAGCGGCTGGAACAGGCAACGGCCGCTTATGCCAAGGCACAGGCGGACGTGCGCGCGAGCCGCGCCGTGATCGCCGCGCAGCGTCATCAGCTCGAGGTGCTCACCGGCACCAAGAAGCAGCGCGGCGCCGATCTCGCCGGCGCCAAGGCCGCGCTCGCCGCCGCGCGGCTCAAGCTCGGCTACACCAGGATCACCGCGCCATTCGACGGCGTCGTCGGACAGCGCCAGGTGCAGGTCGGCGACTACGTCAATATCGGCAGCAGCCTGATCGCGGTGGTGCCGCTGCCGCATGTCTTCGTCATCGCCAACTACAAGGAAACGCAGCTCACCCATGTCGCCCCCGGCCAGCCGGTCGAGATCACCGTGGATTCGTTCCCGGGCCAGAGGCTGCATGGCCGCGTCGAGCGGATCGCGCCGGCCTCCGGCTCGCAATTCGCGCTGCTGCCGCCCGACAATGCCACCGGCAACTTCACCAAGGTCGTGCAGCGCATTCCGGTCCGCATCGCCCTCGACGGCGACCAGCCGCTGCTCGCGCGGCTGCTGCCGGGCATGTCGGTCGTGACCCACATCCGCACCACCGGCCAGGCCGATGGCGCCAAGTGAGACCGATCGCGGACCGCTGTCGCGCGGCGGCCAGGCGGCGCATCCGCTGTTTGCCGTCGGCGCCGTCCTGCTCGGCTCGTTCCTGGCGAATTTCGACAGCCGGCTGACCTCGGTCGGCCTGCCCGATCTGCGCGGCGCGTTCTCGCTCGGTTTTGACGAGGGCGCCTGGCTGTCCACCGCGGCGATCGGCTCGCAGATCGTCATCGCGCCGGCCGTGGCGTGGCTCGCGACCGTGTTCGGTCTGCGCCGTGTGCTGGGTATTCCCAGCCTGATCTATGCGGTGCTGTCCCTGATCATTCCGTTCGTGCGCGACTATCCGACCTTGATCGCGCTCGCGATCCTGCACGGCATGCTGCTCGGCACCTTCGTGCCGGCCACGCTCATGATCATCTTCCGCAACCTGCCGATCCGCTGGTGGCTGCCGGCGATCTCGATCTATGCGATCCGGGTCGGCTTCGCGCTGGATACCTCGACCTCGCTGGTCGGCTTCTATGTCGAGCATCTCGGCTGGCAGTGGCTGTACTGGCAGGGCGTCGTGCTGGCGCCGCTGATGGCGCTGATGGTCTATCTCGGCACCCCGGCCGAGCCCGTCAACCGCGCGCTGCTCGAGAACGCCGACTGGGGCGGGATGCTGCTGCTCGGCAGCGCCGTGGCGATGATCTATGCCGGTCTCGACCAGGGCAACCGACTCGACTGGCTGCAATCGGGCACGGTGATGGCGCTGCTGTGCGGCGGCGCCGCGCTGTTCGTCCTGTTCCTCGTCAACGAGGCGCTCGCCCCGCAGCCATGGGCGCATTTCAACGTGCTGTTCTCGCGCAACATCGGGCTGTCGCTGGTCGTGATCCTGCTCTACACGCTGACCAGCCTCTCGAATGCGTCGCTGGTGCCGAACTTCCTCGTCACCATCACGCAGTTGCGGCCGGAGCAGAGCGGCTCGCTGCTGTTGTTCTACGGCGCGCTGCCGATGGTCGTGCTGGTGCCGCTGTCGATCGTCCTGCTTCGCCATCTCGATCCCCGCATCGTCGTCGTGCTCGGTCTCAGTGCCTTCGCGGCGGCCAATCTGCTCGGCACTCAGATCACCCATGCCTGGGCGCGCGAGGATTTCATCGTCATCGTCGTGCTGCAGTCGATCGGACAGGCCCTGACCTTGCTTCCGATCATCATCGTCGCGCTGTCGAATTCCGATCCGGCGCGGGCGACGTCCTTTGCGGCCTATATCCAGGTGATGCGGCTCGGCGGCGCCGAAATCGGCGTCGCCCTGATGGGAACGTGGCTGCGGGTGCGCGAGCAGGTGCATTCGGCCTATCTCGGCCTCAATATCCAGAGCGGCGATCTCGACGTCGCGCGCGCGCTGCAACGACTGACCGGCTATTTCGCCGCGCATGGCGGCGGCCAGGCCAAGGCCCGCGCCGTCGGGACCTTGGCCGCGCAGGTGCAGCGCGAGGCCAACGTGCTCGCTTATCTCGATGCGTTCTGGCTGTGCTTCTGGCTCGCGATCGCCGCGCTCCTGCTGGTCGCCCTGATCACGCGCGCGCCTTCGGGCCCGTTCTCGCCAGCACCGATCGGTCTGAGGGCGGCGTGGATGCGACGGTTCGGAACGTCGACGACGTGAGCGGGCCCGCCCGCAGCATGCGGGGTCGTCGCCTTCTCTCCAACAACGCCGGCGCGCCTCTGCGTCTTTAACCTTCTGACGAAAGCCGAGCCGCACGATCAGAATCGCCAGCGCTGCATGTTGCGCGCCATCTCCGAGAGCTACGACATCTAGCCGTGAACAGATCTCAAACCGTGATTCGCAAGCGATTCGGACGCGGTTCGTTCCAGCCGCGTTCCGAACGTTAACGGCGGTGCGATGATCGTCGCATTCTGGGACATCATGCTCGCGATGATTGCGGCAACTCGTCGAGCGGCCATTTCGGACGCTTGATCTTCTTGTAGGGCAACGTCGTGACGTCGCGCGCGACCACGCCGGGCGCATCGACCATGATGATGTCGGCCGCGATCGGCGCAAATGCCGCGCGGAAATGCTGGGCGGATTTCACCACGACGAGCTTGCGCGCGGCAGGATCGCAGCCGAGCTGCGTGAAGAAGTCGGTGCCGAACGCCTGGCAGCGGAACGTGGTGATCACGACCTCGACGCCATTGCTCCCGATCAACGCGCAATCGCCGAGCTTGGCGGGCGTGCCGGCAAGGCCCGTCATCACCATATTCTCCTTCAGCGCCTTGATCTCCCAGGTCGCATCGACGGGATCACCCGACAGCGGCCCGATCTTGCCGCCGATCCGCAGCGGCAGCTTGGCGCCGACGCCGGCATCGAAGGCGATGCGCACCGCGATCGGATCCCAGAGCGGACCGAGGCAGGCATTGCCGATGTTGCGGTCGAGCAGCCGGCGCAGGATGAACGTGGAATCGCCGGGCGCACCGCCGCCGGGATTGTCGCTGGCATCGCCGAGCACGATGGTGCCGTCCTTCGCCAAGGCCTGGTCGAGCGCAGCATCGACGCCGGGCATGCGTTCGGTCACCGCCTCGCGCATGCCGATCAGCTCGTCCGCGAGCTTGCGCGCCAGCGCCTGCGCCTTGGCGCCATCGGGATCGACGGCGGCATCGCTATAGACCAGCACCTTGGTGCCCATGGACGGCGTGTCGCCCCAGCCGAAGCCGTGAACGATCGAGGCCGAGACGATGCCGTCCTTGCCTTCCAGCGCGGTGACGCGGTCGACGAAGCTGCGCACCGGCTCGCGCGTGGTGTGCAGGGTCACGATCATGTCGGTGTCGACCAGGGCCTTCTGCAGCTTCAGCCGCTTCTCGGCGAGCTCGGTGCAATGTTTCACCAGATCCTGGGCCCGCTCGAGAATGTCGGTGTGCGGATATTCCTTCCAGCAGATCAGAAGATCGGCGCTTCTGACCATCAGCTCGCTCATGTGAACGTGGGGGTCGAGCGTCGCACCGATGACCACATCGGGTCCGACGATGTCGCGGATGCGCGCGAGCAGCTCGCCCTCGCAATCATCATAGCCGTCGGCGATCATCGCGCCGTGCAGGCCGATCAACGCCATGTCGACCGGCAGCGCGGCTTCGAGGTCGGCGAGGATCTGGTCGCGCAGGGTTTCGAACGCGGCGCGGGTGACGAGCCCGTTCGGCACCGCTGCGGCGACCAGCCCCTCGATCAAGGTCCAACCTTTCGATGGCCCGACCTGCCGCGCCGCCCATAGTGGCCCGCCATGCATCTGCATCTTGTCCGGATGCGTTCCGGCCGGGAAGTAGGCGCGCTCGTGGAAGGTCGCGAGCCCCGTCGGCATCGGCGCAAAAGTGTTGGTCTCGGTGGCAAGGGCGGCGGAGAAGACACGCATGGAGGAATTGCTCTTGGTTCGCGCGATGACAATGAGGCGGCCGCAGGGGATCGCATCGCGCCCACGAGCACAAGACTTTGCGACGGCAGAGCACCCGTCGCGCAGCGCATGATGTCGATCAGTTCGCCGCCGCCGGCGCCCTCACCGACTGATCCTCGATCGCCTTGATCGCGACGACGGCGACCTGGGATAATGCCTCGCGGTCGGCGCCTGACGACGCCATCACGCTCATGCCGGTGATCACGGCGGAAACATAGCGCGCGAGCGCAGCGGGGTCGGCGGCTTCAGCCAGATCGCCTTCGCGCTTGGCGCGCTCGAAACGGTGCCGGAGCTGCTCCTCGGTCTGCGCGCGGCGGGCCGCGAGCTCGAACGGCACGTTGGAAGAGCCGGAGCCGCAGGCGAGACCGCCCTGCACCAGCAGGCAGCCGGGCGGATTGGAAGGATCGGTCTGTTTCTCGGCGACGCCCATCAGCATCCGCGCGGTGACCTCGTGGGCGGTCGGCGCGCTCAGCACCTCGTCCATCCAGGCCTCCCGTCGCGCCGTGTAGCGGTCGAGCGCGGCCCTGAGCAGGGCCTCCTTGCTGCCGAACGCGGCATAGAGGCTGGGCGGGTTGATGCCCATGGCATCGGTGAGCTGGGCGATGGTGGCGCCCTCATAGCCATGGCGCCAAAACACCTCCATCGCCTGGTCCAGCGCGGTGTCGCGATCGAAAGTCCGGGGCCGTCCGATGCCCATCTGCAAAACTCCTGTTCCGTCTCCGCCCCGTCTGATTCTTATCTAGTTGTTCTTGAACGCGATTTCTTTGATCTGGCGCAGTCCGCCGAAAGTCGGGCTACTATTTTCGTAGTATCCGTTACATAAGTCTCTTGCGAACGGGTTGCCAGCGCCACATTTGTAGCGAGCACTACAAATCTGGAGCGCGCCAATGCCTTCGTCCGAAATTCGTTCTTCCGGCCGCCTGAAGCGGTGGCTGAGCACCGTCGCCGCCGCCGGCTTGGTGATTGCCGCCGGCTCCTACGCCGGCTCCCAATATTTCCACTTCAGTTCCGCGCCGAATGCGGCCCGCGCTGCGGCCCCCGAACAGGCCGTCCCCGTTACGGTTGCCGTCGTCGAGCCGCGCCAGGCGAGCCTGTGGGACGAGTTCTCCGGCCGGCTTGAAGCCGTCGAGCGGGTCGAGATCCGGCCGCGGGTGGCCGGTGCCATTCTCGGCACCAATTTCACCGAGGGCTCGCTGGTCAAGGCTGGCGACGTCCTGTTCAAGATCGACCCGGCGCCCTACGCCGCCGAGGTCGACCGGGCGCAGGCGCAACTGGAAGCGGCGCGCGCCCGCGCCGCCTTCGCCGCCAACGAACTGGAGCGCGGCGCGCAGCTGGTTGGCAATTCCATCGTGACCAAGCGCGATTACGACCAGCGCGACAACGGCAATCGCGAAGCCATCGCCAACGTCAAGGCCGCCGAAGCGACCTTGCAGACAGCCAAGCTCAATCTCGACTACACGCAGGTGCGCGCGCCGGTCGACGGCCGGGTCGGCCGGATCGAGGTCACGGTCGGCAACCTCGTCGCCGCCGGGTCGGCCTCGCCGGTGCTGACCTCGCTGGTGTCCGTCAACCCGATCTATGCGAGCTTCGACGCCACCGAAGAGCTGGTGTTGCGCGCATTGTCGGCGATTGCCGACGGCTCGGGCAAACGCGGCAATCTCGACCGCATCCCGGTCGAGATGACGACCTCGGGCGGCATCACGGCATCCGGCCATATCCAGTTGATCGACAATCAGGTCAACGGGCAGAGCGGCACGATCCGCGTCCGCGCCGTGTTCAAGAACGAGGACGGCCGGCTGATCCCCGGCCAGTTCGCGCGCGTGCGCATGGGCCAGCCGCAGCAGCAATCGCTGGTGCTGCTCGACGAGCGCGCCATCGGCACCGACCAGGACAAGAAATTCGTGATGGTGGTCGGCGACGACGAGCGCGCTGTCTATCGCCCGGTCAGCCTCGGCGGCAGCGTCGATGGCCTGCGCATCATCTCCGCCGGCCTCAAGCCCGGCGAGCGCGTGGTCGTCAACGGCCTCCAGCGGGTGCGGCCAGGTGCGTTGTTGAAGACGCAGGTGGCCGCGATGGGCGCACGCGATGGGGCGGCCACTGACAACAAGCGACTGGCGCAGCGCTGATCATGATCGACAATGGCGGTCACCACACACGCGATGCCCACCCTCCCCTGGAGGGGGAGGGTCGACGCGCGCACAGCGCGCGGCGGGGTGGGGTGACGGTCTCAGTTGGTGAAAACCTGCTCGCACCTCCTCAGCCATCCGTGCGTCGCGGGTTCGTCTCAGTCGAGCACCGCACGCGCGGAGGGGCCGCCACCCCACCCCGTCTCGCATGTCGCTGCGCTCATGCGAGCCGACCCTCCCCCTCCAGGGGAGGGTGGGCACCGCGCCAGCCCTTAGACCAAGTCAGATAACGACGACCGACCTCTCCCGACCACGGGGCCTCCCATGAACCTCTCCAAATTCTTCATCGATCGGCCGATCTTCGCAGGCGTGCTGTCGACGCTGATCTTCCTCGGCGGCTTGATCGCGCTGTTCTCCATGCCGATCTCCGAATACCCCGACGTCGTGCCGCCCTCCGTGGTGGTGCGTGCGACCTATCCCGGCGCCAATCCGAAGGTGATCGCCGAGACGGTGGCGACGCCGATCGAGGAGCAGATCAACGGCGTCGAGAACATGCTCTATATGAGCAGCCAGGCGACCACCGACGGCGCGATGACGCTCACGGTCACCTTCAAGCTCGGCACCGATCCGGACAAGGCCACGCAGCTGGTGCAGAACCGGGTGCAGCAGGCCGAGCCGCGGCTGCCCGCCGTGGTGCGCCAGCTCGGGGTGATCACCAAGAAGAGCTCGCCCGACCTCACCATGGTCGTGCATCTGATCTCGCCCAACGGCCGCTATGACACCACCTATTTGCGCAACTACGCGGTGCTCAACGTCAAGGACCGGCTGGCGCGCATCGACGGCGTCGGCGACGTCCAGCTGTTCGGCGCCGGCGACTATTCGATGCGGGTCTGGGTCGATCCGCAGAAGGCGGCCGAGCACGGTCTCTCCGCTAGCGACATCGTCAAGGCGATCCAGGCGCAGAACGTCGAGGCCGCTGCCGGCGTGGTCGGCGCCTCGCCGAGCGTGAAGGGGCTGGACCTGCAGCTCTCGGTCAATGCCGAGGGCCGGCTGTCGAACGAGGACCAGTTCGCCGACATCGTGGTGAAGACCGGCGCTCACGGCGAGATCACGCGGCTGCGCGACGTCGCCCGCATCGAGCTCGGCGCCTCCGAATACGGCCTGCGCTCGCTGCTCGACAACAAGCAGGCGGTGGCGATTCCGATCTTCCAGGCGCCGGGCTCCAACGCGCTGCAGATCTCCGACAACGTCCGCGCCACCATGGCGGAGATCGCGAAGACGATGCCGGAGGGCGTCGAGTATCACATCGTCTACGACCCGACCCAGTTCGTGCGCTCCTCGATCGAGGCCGTCGTGCACACGCTGTTCGAGGCGATCGTGCTGGTCGTGATCGTGGTGATCCTGTTCCTGCAGACCTGGCGCGCCTCGATCATCCCGCTGCTGGCGGTGCCCGTCTCCATCGTCGGCACCTTCGCCGTGATGCATCTGTTCGGCTTCTCGATCAACGCGCTCAGCCTGTTCGGCCTGGTGCTCGCGATCGGCATCGTCGTCGACGACGCCATCGTCGTGGTCGAGAATGTCGAGCGCAACATCGAGAGCGGGCTGTCGCCGCGTGACGCCACCTACCAAGCGATGCGCGAGGTGTCGGGGCCGATCATCGCGATCGCGCTGGTGCTGGTCGCCGTGTTCGTGCCGCTCGCCTTCATCTCCGGCCTCACGGGCCAGTTCTACAAGCAGTTCGCGCTGACGATCGCGATCTCCACCGTGATCTCGGCGGTGAACTCGCTGACCTTGTCGCCGGCCCTGTCGGCGCTGCTGCTCAAGGGCCACCACGAGCCGAAGGATCGCCTCACCCGCATCCTCGACCAGAGTCTCGGCTGGTTCTTCCGCGGCTTCAACCGCGCCTTCGTCCGCGCCTCCAACAATTACAGCGGCAGCGTGTCCAAGGTGATCACCGGCAAGGCCGCGGTGATGATCCTCTATGTCCTGCTGGTCGGCGCCACCGCCGTGCTGTTCAAGCAGGTGCCGGGCGGCTTCGTGCCGGGCCAGGACAAGCAGTATCTGGTCGGCTTCGCGCGGCTGCCGGACGGCGCCACGCTCGACCGCTCCGAGGAGGTGATCCGCAAGATGAGCGACATCGCGCTGACGCAGCCCGGGATCGAGAGCTCGGTCGCCTTCCCCGGCCTGTCGATCTCCGGCTTCACCAACTCCTCCAATGCCGGCATCGTGTTCTCGACCTTGAAGCCGTTCGACGAGCGTAAGGATCCATCGCTGTCCGGCGGCGCGCTGGCGATGGAGCTCAACAAGAAATATGCGGGCATCCAGGACGCCTTCATCGCGATGTTCCCGCCGCCACCGGTCAACGGCTTGGGCACCATCGGCGGCTTCAAGCTGCAGATCGAGGACCGCGCCGGCCTCGGCTACGAGGCTCTGAACGACGTCACCAAGGCGTTCATGGCCGGCCTGCAGAAGTCGCCGGAGATCGCCGGCGTGTTCTCGAGCTTCCAGGTCAACGTCCCGCAACTGTTCGCCGACATCGACCGCACCAAGGCGTTGCAGCTCGGCGTCCCCGTGACGGAGGTGTTCAACACCCTGCAGATCTACCTCGGCTCCTACTACGTGAACGACTTCAACAAGTTCGGCCGCACCTATTCGGTGCGCGTGCAGGCCGACGCGCCGTTCCGCGCCCGTGCCGACGATATCCGCCAGCTCAAGGTGCGCTCCGCCTCCGGCGACATGGTGCCGCTGTCGGCGCTGCTCAACGTGCGACAGAGCGCAGGTCCCGAACGCGCCATCCGCTACAACGGCTTCCTGTCGTCGGATATCAACGCGGCAGCGGCGCCCGGCTTCTCCTCCGGCCAGGCGCAGGCGGCCGCCGAGCGGGTCGCGGCCGAGGTGCTGCCGCCCGGCTTCGCCTTCGAATGGACCGACCTGACCTACCAGGAGTTCATCGCCGGCAACTCCGGCCTGTGGGTGTTTCCGCTCGCGATCCTGCTGGTGTTCCTGGTGCTGGCCGCGCTGTATGAGAGCCTGACCCTGCCGCTGGCGATCCTGATGATCGTGCCGATGGCCCTGCTGGCGGCGATGTTCGGTGTCTACCTCTCGAAGGGCGACAACAACATCTTCACCCAGATCGGCCTGATCGTGCTCGTCGGCCTCTCCGCCAAGAACGCGATCCTGATCGTCGAATTCGCGCGCGAGCTCGAATTCGCCGGGCGGACGCCGTTGCGCGCCGCGATCGAGGCCAGCCGCCTGCGGCTGCGGCCGATCCTGATGACGTCGATGGCGTTCATCATGGGCGTGCTGCCGCTGGTGCTCTCGACCGGCGCCGGCTCGGAGATGCGGCGCGCGATGGGCGTCGCGGTGTTCTCCGGCATGATCGGCGTCACCGTGTTCGGCCTGTTCCTGACGCCCGTGTTCTACGTGCTGCTGCGGACGCTGACCGGCATGAAGCCCCTCACCCAGCATGGCGGCCACGGCACGGTGGCGGCTCAACCCGCGGAGTAAACAAGAATGTGAACGCGCGTGATGTCGAGCGCCCGGAAACGCGATCGTCTCTTGATTCGTAGAGACAAATGGCAGCCGGCGTCCCGATCACGCTCCACGGATGATCCGATTCACGATCAATTCTACACGACTGTGAAACGGATCACAGACCAGCGCAGCGAGATGGAGGACGCCAACTCCAGCACGTTGCGCCGACCCGGCGGCCTGTCCCGCACCAGGCCGCCGGGTCATTTGACCACACGGAGTTGCAACATGGATTTTTTGAATCATCTTGTCGCCGCCAGACTGATGAAGACAGCAGAGGGTTTTGAACGCATCGGCGCCCACGGTGCATCGCGGCGGCTGCCGGCTCCGACCCGTGCGCGGGCGACGAGCACACCGGCGCTCGGTCTCGTCGTCGACAATTCGGCGGGGAGCGAACCGGTGCCGGCGCTTGCCTGCCCGGACGATCAAGGTTGCAGCGCCGGATTGTAGGACCGCAACGCTCCAAACACGTCCCCGGGGGCGTGACCCCCGCCGGACCAGACCATGCGCCGGCAGCGGACGATCTCAACACGCCCTGCCGCAACGCGGCCGGCGCGGCGCCTAGCGCCAAAATGGCATCATCTCACGATCAAAACTCGCGCTTGCCACGGCTGGGAACAGCCGATAGCTTTTTTGAACCTTTCAAAGCGCGACGGATCATCGAGCATGTTTTCACGGCGGACCAGCCCCACGGGTGTGAAGGTGTCGAACGGGACGCCACGCGCGGCCCTCCCCGTCTCGAAGACGGTGCTGGTGGCGGCGGCAGCCATGCTGAGCGTCGCCGCGGCGGCGCAGGCGCGCGATCTCACGGTGGTGTCTTGGGGCGGCAACTATCAGGACGCGCAGCGCAAGATCTACTTCCAGCCGTTCGCCGCCAAGCTCGGCGCCACCGTGCTCGACGAGAGCTGGGACGGCGGCTATGGCGTGCTGCAGGCCAAGGTGAAGGCCGGGGTGCCGAACTGGGATGCGGTGCAGGTCGAGGCCGAGGAGCTCGAGCTCGGCTGCAGCGACGGCATCTATGAGAAGATCGACTGGAGCAAGATCGGCGACAAGAAAGGCTTCATCCCGGCCGGCGTGAGCGATTGCGGCGTCGGCGCCATCGTGTGGTCGACGGGCATGTCCTATGACGGCGACAAGATCAAGGATGGGCCAAAGACCTGGGCGGACTTCTGGGACACGGCGAAGTTTCCGGGCAAGCGCGGCCTGCGCAAGGGCGCCAAATACACGCTCGAATTCGCGCTGATGGCCGACGGCGTGCCGGCGACCGACGTCTACAAGGTGCTGAAGACCAAGGAGGGCGTCGAGCGCGCCTTCAAGAAGCTCGACGCGCTCAAGGCCGACATCGTGTGGTGGGAGGCCGGCGCGCAGCCGCTGCAGCTCCTGTCATCCGGCCAGGTCGCGATGACCTCGGTCTATAACGGCCGCATCAGCGCCATCAACCGCACCGAGGGCAAGCATTTCGGCTTCGTGTTTCCGGGCAGCATCTACGCTGTCGACAGCTGGGTGGTGCTGAAGGGCTCGCCAAACAAGGACGCCGCGATGAACTTCATCGCGTTTGCGAGCCAGGCCGAGAACCAGGCCAAGCTGCCGGAATACATCGCCTATGGCCTGCCGAACATCGCCGCCGCCAAGCTGGTGCCGGAAAAATTCGCCGCCGAGCTGCCGACCACGCCGGACAATCTGAAGCAGGCGATCGCGCTCGACGTCGGCTTCTGGACCGACAATTCGGAAGAGCTGTCGAAGCGCTTCAACGCCTGGCTCGCGCGCTGAGGCTCGCCGCTTCAGCAAACCGGGCGCGCGATGATCGTCGTCGCGACGCGCGCCTGCCCTCCTCGTGCATGAGTCCCGGCGAGGTCCGCGCCGAAAGCCTCCGTCATGGATACCCCCTTCATCTCGTTCCGGCATGTGGTCAAGCGCTTCGCTGCGCTGACCGTGGTCGACGATCTCGATCTCGATATCGCGCGCGGTGAGTTCGTCGCCCTGCTCGGGCCCTCCGGCTCCGGCAAGACCACGCTCCTGATGATGCTCGCAGGCTTCGAGCAGCCGACCAGCGGCACGATCGAGGTCGGCGGCGCCAGGGTCGACGGGCTGCCGCCGCACAAGCGCAACATGGGCGTGGTGTTCCAGAACTACGCGCTGTTCCCGCATATGAGCGTGCGCGACAACATCGCCTTTCCGCTCAGGATGCGCGGCACGTCCAAGCCCGAGATCGCGCAGCGCGTCGCCCGCGTGCTCGACATGGTCAAGCTGTCGGCCATGGCCGAGCGCAAACCGGCGCAGCTCTCCGGCGGCCAGCAGCAGCGCGTCGCACTCGCCCGCGCCCTGGTGTTCGAGCCGCAAGTGGTGCTGATGGACGAGCCGCTCGGTGCGCTCGACAAGAAGCTGCGCGAGCAGATGCAACTCGACATCCGCGACCTGCACCGCCGGCTCGGCCTCACCATCGTCTTCGTCACCCACGACCAGGACGAGGCGCTGACGATGTCCGACCGCATCGCCGTGTTCAACCACGGCAGGATCGAGCAGATCGGCACGCCGCGCGAGATCTACGAGCTGCCGCGCACGTCATTCGTCGCCGAGTTCATCGGCGAGACCAACCTGCTGGCGTGCAAGCTCGACGAGCACGCGGGCGAGGTGATGCGGCTGACGACAGACTCGGGCCTCACGCTGTCGGCGCATGCCGGCGCCGCCCGCATCGATGGCGGCAAGGTGCAGGTTTCGATCCGTCCCGAGGCCATCCGGATCAACGATCATGCAGCGGCGACCGCGAACCGCCTGACCGCGCGCATCCTGGATGCGGTGTATTTCGGCGATCACATGCGTCTGGTCGCCACGGCCGGCGCGCAGCGGCTGATCATCAAGGGCGATCGTGCCGGTCAGGCCGCGGAGGTCGGCAGCGAGGTCGCGCTGTCGTTCGCGGCGTCGGATGTCTGGGTGGTGGGATCATGCGACCAGACCTCCGCCAACGGTTGACGGCAGTTCTGCTGCTGGCGCCGCTTCTGGCGTTCATGCTGTCGTTCTTCGTCGTGCCGCTGGTGACGATGATGAAGTCTGCTGTATCCGATCCAGTCGCGACCGAGTCCCTGCCCCGCACCCACAAGGCGCTGGCGCGCTGGGACCGCACGAGCGTGCCTCCTGCAACCGCACAGGCCGCGTTCATCGACGACATCCGCAAGCTGACCAATGACGAGCAGTTCGGCGATCTCGTTCGCCGCCTCAACAGCGCGCAGTCCGGATTCCGCAGCCTGCTCGGCAAGACCCGCCGCGCGCTCGACGGCACCGGCGCGGTCGACCTCGCCGCAATCGACTCGCGTTGGAGCGAGACCTCCTATTGGACGACCATCGCCGAGGCCGTCGCCTCGCCCTGGACCGACAAGAACCTGCTCGCTGCTGTCGACCTCGAGCGCAACGCCGCCGGCAATATCGCTGCGATGCCGGAGGGCGCCTCGGCCAACCGCCTGATCATGATCCGGACCTTCGTGACCTCGGCGCTGGTGACGCTGGCCTGCATCCTCATCGGCCTGCCGTTCGCGATGGTGGCCGCCTCGGTCGACGGCTGGCGCCGGCAGATCCTGCTCGGCGCGGTGCTGCTGCCGCTGTGGACCTCCCTCCTGGTACGCACCGCGGCCTGGTATGTCGTGCTGCAGGACAACGGCCTGATCAACGCCACCTTGAAGGGGCTCGGCCTGACGTCAGCGCCGGTGCCGCTGATGTTCAACCGGCTCGGCGTCGTCATCGCCATGACACATGTGCTGCTGCCGTTCATGGTGCTGCCGATCTTCAGCGTGCTGATCGCGATCCCGCGCAATCTGATGCCGGCGGCGGCCTCGCTCGGCGCGCATCCGCTGCGCGCCTTCGTCCACGTCCTGCTGCCGCTGTCGATGCGCGGCGTCGTCTCCGGCGCCCTGCTCGTGTTCATGGCCGCGCTCGGCTACTACATCACGCCGGCGCTGATCGGCGGCGCCAACGATCAGATGATCAGCTCGGTGATCGCCTACTACGCCACGGGAGCCGCAAACTGGGGCATGGCCGGCGCGCTTGGCCTCGTCCTGCTCGCGATGACGATCCTGCTCTACGCCCTCTACATCCGGCTGACCTCGACCGAGGAGCAGCGCGCATGAAATGGCTGCCGCTCGTCAAGCTGCTGTTCGCGATCGCCGTCATCGTGTTCCTGCTCGGGCCGTTGATCGCGGTGCTGCCGCTATCGCTGACCGACAGCGTGTTCCTGAACTATCCCATTCCCGGCTATTCGACGCGCTGGTTTCGCGAGCTGGTCACCGCCGACTCCTGGCGGCTCTCGATCGTCAACAGCCTGCTGATCGGCGCGGGGACCACAGCCCTTGCAACGTTGCTCGGCACGCTCGCCGCGCTCGGCCTGCGCGGCAAGCCCGCCTCGCTGCTGTTCGCGACGCTTCGCACCGTGTTCCTACTGCCGATGGTCGTGCCGGCGGTGGTGCTCGGCGTCGGCATGCAGCTGATGTTCTCGCGCTACGGGCTCACCAACACCTATCTCGGCGTCATCATCGCGCACACCGTCGTCGCCGTGCCGTTCGTGCTGGTCAACGTCTCCTCGGCCTTGCAGGGCGTCGATATCCAGCTCGAGCGGGCCGCCGCGAGCCTCGGCGCTTCGCCCGCCGTGGTGCTGCGCTCGGTGACGTTTCCCATCGCGCTGCCCGGCATGATCTCCGGCGCATTGTTCGCTTTCGCGACGTCGCTGGACGAGGTGGTGCTGACGCTGTTCGTCGCCGGCCCCAATCAGCGCACCCTGGCGCGGCAGATGTTCGCCACCATCCGCGAGAACATCAGTCCGGCGATCGTCTCGGCGGCGGCCGTGTTCATCGTCGGGACGATCGTGCTGTCGCTCGCGATGCTCGCGCTCCGGCGGCGGATGACGTGAGCGAGAGCTTATCGTAGATGATTGCCCTCTACATCAAGGTCCTTCCAAAGCGGTTCAACCAGGATGCTTCTCCACCTTCGCGGCTTTATTGCGCAACTCCTTAAAGACCTCCGACCGCCGGGTGGGATCGAGAATAATCTGTAGCCGACCGACGAAATGCCTTTTGCAGCCGGTCAATTCATCTCGACGAGCCTGGTTGTTCTGTTTGTTCTGGCAATCGACTCTACCCAAGCTCTTGTAGGCACTCACAAGTCCATCAAGCACCTCATGCCGAAATCCTTGGTACCCAGGCTCCTTATCCATTCCATGATCTTCAACCCGAGTATTGGGGAAGAACCATCGTCCACGATCAATCATCGATGAAATCGCGACTAGGAGTCTATGACGTCGCTCGAAGAAGGACTCTCCCTTGAATCCACTTACCGGATCCAATCGCTTTGGATCGAGATCACAGAGATGAACCGCCTCAGATAGAGCATCGACGACTTCCTCCCCCCACTCTCGAATGTCCTCGAAATAATTGAGCTCGGTGGTCATCACATCAAGCTTCTGCTTAAAGTACGCAAGCCCCAATGTTCGTGTTGAAAACCATACACTCGTAACCGCAGCAAACAGAGCAATCACCGCGCTCAGCACAGGAAGCGCTTGCAGCGTCTCAGCGCGTGAAAGTGGCCACCAATACATCTTTACATTCCAAACAAGTCGGTGAGACCAATTTCGCCGATGCACCCTAACCCTTATCCCACCTTCACATATTTCCGCCAATCATGCGCTTCCTTGAACCCGAGCACCTCGCGCGTCTTGCGGTTCGACAGCGGCGCCTCGTCGTCACCCATCTCGCGGGTCACCGGCACATTCGGGCAATAGCGCCGCAGCAACTCGCGCGTCGGCATCGTTGCGGTGACGGTGTCGTTGACGGCATTGAAGACCTGGAAGCCGAGCCCGTCCTTCTGGATCGCCAGATGCACGATCTCGCCGAGGTCGCGAGCGTCGATATAGGACCAGGCATTGCGCTTGCGCGACGGCGGGTCGGCGAGGAAACGCGGGAACATGTCGTATTCATGCGGCTCGATGACGTTGCCGATGCGCAAGCAGTAGATGTCGATGCCATAGCGCATCGCAAAGGCGCGCGCGGTCTTCTCGTTCACGACCTTGGACAACCCGTAGGAATCCATCGGGTCGGTGTCGTAGTCCTCCTCGAGCGGAAAGCTCCTGAAGTCCTTGTCGCCCTCCGCGAAGCATACGCCATAGGTGGTCTCGCTGGAGGCGATGATGATCTTGCGCACGCCGAGCTTCGCCGCGGCCTCGATGACGTTGTAGGTGCTGATCGTATTCACGCGAAAGGTCTCATTGTCGGGCTCGATCAGCACCCGCGGGATCGCGGCGAAATGCACCACCGCATCCGGCGCCCGTGGCGGCCGGCCGGCGTTGAAGCCGCCGAAGCCATGATGCGTGGTCAGCGCGTTGAAGGCCTGGCCGCTGTCCGTCAGATCCGCGATCAGGGTGTTGATCCCGGGGTGATCGAACGGCTTGAGATCGACGTTGAGGAGCGCGTAGCCCTTGTTCTGCAGATGCGGCAGTACATGCCTGCCCGCCTTGCCTGTTCCCCCGGTGAACACCACGCGCTTGGCTGTCATTGAGCTCGTCATCCCCTGTGAGTGCGTGATCGCTTCTAGCAGTTTCCAGCGAAGCTGCTCCACAAGGAACTTGCAGCCTGCCGCGCGGGACGCGGCCTGCTTTCAATGCCGCGTGGAAGCCTATTGCCGCACTGCGTTGATAGCTCCGCCTCCCGGCGGGTGACATCAGGCCAACCGCCCCGGCCCAGCCTGCGCGCATTTCTGTCGATCCGAAAATCGCGTCCCATCGCGACACGGCAGTCTCTGGATGCGTCGTCGGCACATCACCCGATCGCGATGCAAACGACGATCATTCGCAAAATTTTTTCGGCGCTGAGTAGCCAAGTTTCCCATTTTCGGATAGGTAATATAGTGCGGTCACAATGTATTGGGACGGCAGGTTCGTCCCTGAAGGGATATTGTCATGAGATTGTCGTCGAGTGTCGTCGTGTCCTCGGCTGCCGCCGTGCTGGCAACCGTCCTGCTGTGCGGTCCTGCCGCATCGCAAATCACACCAGGCTCCGCCCCCTCGCTTCCGGGCGTAACGGTCGACGCACCGAAGCAGGCGACAAAGCTCCACAGGTCGAAGACCACGGCCGACACCGGGATCTCGCGCCGCACGCGGTCGACGGCGTCGTCGACGGCGCGCGCGCCGTCAGTTGCGTCGGACTCCGTGGAAGCCAGGATCGCCAAGCTGGAGAGAGCCGCCAGCAGCTGCAACGGCGGCTGCGAGACCAGCTTCAAGTCGGGCAATGCGCCTTGGGTCGGATGCGCCTTGTCTGGTCAAGAATTTTCGCATTTCGATACGACCTGCTCCGACACGCTCAGGTACAAGCACTACGCGGACTGTGCGGAGACCAAGGCGTTCCTGGGCTGGGATCGCAACAAGGTCTGGCTGCATTGCAGCAGCCTGCTGGCCGGCGGCAAGTTTCAGGTCGCCGAGATCAAGCGGTTGAAGCGCGCCCAGTAGTTTGATGGCTTCACCTCTCGGCCTCATCTGAGGTCAGGTCCTGTGAGGTGACGTCCCGGCGGCCTGCGCTTGCGGCAGGCCGCATTGTTTGCAGGCCGGCCGGCATGTCGGCCTGTGAAGGCCCACTGGCCGAGGGAGTCGAGCACGGGCATGCGGCGAAGCGCCCGCCCAAGGGCGGCGCTTTCACGCGAAGATGTTTTCACGCGAGGACGATGGAAAGCCGGTCCATGAGCCCTGCTGCAACGATCCGGCGCCTGCGGGCCGACGATGCGGCATGCTTCAAGGCCCTTCGTCTGGAGGCGCTGACGATCAACCCGGAATCGATGGGCAGCACCTTCGAGCTGGAGAACGGGCTTGGCGTCGAATGGTTCGCCAGGCGGCTCGAGGACACCCACACCCTCGGCGCCTTTCGAGACGGCGAGCTTGTCGGCACGCTGGGCTTCGTCGTCCAGCAGGGGCCGAAGCACGCCCATAAGGGCCGGCTGTTCGGCATGTACGTTAAGCCAGCCTTTCGACGGAGCGGGCTCGCGCGCCTGTTGGCGAATGACATCCTGGATGTCGCGCGCGAGCAGGTCGAGATCGTTCAGCTGATCGTCGTCCAGGACAATGTGCCGGCGCGACGGCTCTACGAAAGCATCGGCTTCGTGGAATTTGGCCTGGAGCTGAAAGCCGCGAAGGACGGCGGCCGATACTACGACGAGGCGCACATGGCGCTCGACTTCAGTCGTGCGGCTGACAGCACCTGACAACCGAGCTGCTGGGATCGATCGGTTCTCCCATTCAAGGCGATGGCGGCATGGGCCGCAGTCACGAGCTGATGAGATGCGCGCAGCACAGGGGAGCCCGACATCACGATCACCTTCGGACGCCACCGGCCGCTGATCCAGACCCCCTGGGACGAAGCGGCCGTTCGGGTCGCGATCGACGACATTGCAGCCGACACGATCGCCCAGTTCGATCCCGACAATTTCTGGCCGGCCCATCCCAGCGACGACGGGACGGCAGACGGTGACCCCAGCTTCTACAAGGGCGCGGCGGGGGTGATCTGGGGGCTGGACTACTTGCACCGTATCGGTGCGACAGGCCGTGCGAAGGACTTCCGCCCCGTGCTGTCGAGGCTAATGGAGCGGACGGTCATCGATCACGCAGCCAACTCGCCTGCCGACTACGAGAAACACGGCTCGCTGCTCCGTGGCGAGGTGGGGGCCGCCCTTCTCGCCATGCGGCTCACGCCACTGTCGAGCCTCGCCGACCTCATTCATTGGCACGCCGAGAAGAACGACGAACTGCCGATCCGGGCAGCTGATGAATTCGTTCCTTTGCACTTGCTCGCCTCAAGACGCCTGACGGCGGGGCTGCCGGCAGAGATTGCGACGCGTTTTGATATTGCTTTGGCTGTTGGCAAGGCGCAATCTGACGACACTGGATGGCCGACTTTTCGTTGGCCTCACGATTTCACCAAAACATTCTTTTCTGGCCCCTTCAATCTCATTCGAAAAGGGAGAATTGTCGTGAGACTTGCGATTTTTGTTGTCGTGGCCCTGTTGGGATCTTCGGGCGCGGCTTTCAGTGAGGCGAGCGATTGCAATATCGAAGCTTTCAAGGCGATGCGCATCGAGGATTCTTCCCTTGCAGTCATGCTCGCCCAACTCAAGTTGATCAATGAGGCGAACTATGAAGAGGCAAAGAAGTCTGCCTCCGCAATCATCCCCGAATATTTCGCTGGAGATTTCAAGAGCTTCGCGGCAAAGCGCGCCAGCATGTACCAAGAGACGCGGTTCAACTATAGCGTTGACGAAGCGAAGCATCTGGTGACGTCTGGCGTCGATGAAAATGGCCTTGCCGCCTACACGGCCTGCCTTCAGTCGAGATCGCCCCTGACCGCTGTGGTGACCAAGAGCCCCAGCCAGCAGATCGTCAGCTTACGAATCCGCTTCGAGCCTAAGAGCGCGATCCCGAACCCCAATCCCCTCATCATTCAGGTCATTGGCGGAGAGTCGTTTGGCGTTGTCGGCGACCAGAAAGACAAGATCGTCGAGGCTAGCGTCGGTCCCGGAGAGCGGATCTACGTCTTCAAGCGAGTACCAAACTCGGAATTTGTCGCCGTCGTACAGATGCCGTCGCTCAGTCTCGCTGCAAATGACGTTTCGTTACCTCCACCACCGGTCTTGAAGGAGATCGTGCAGACAAAAGGCATATCGGTCAATGGCGGACCTATGCATCTCGATCATCCTACAGGCGCGCCGGTCGGCAAATCAGCAGGCCCGGTGCAAACATGCGCTGCGGCGGACGCAGGTTGGGAGCTGATACCCGATACCGCTGCTCTTTCCTTTTCCGAAACACGTCCGGGGTGCTTTACCGGAAAGAGCGCGGTCGCCGACGAAAGCAAGGTCTGCTTCAACGTGACGCTCAGCATCAACGCGGGTGACTCCTGCGACGTCAATTGGACCGTCTCCACCAAACAGCGTCGCACCGTGAAGGTGTTTCAATAAGCGTGCGGCTCCGGATCTCGCAAGAAGGCGGTTGGATGGCGATCAAGCACTGAGCGACCGTCCCACCGTCGGCCTGGCGCTTGGCACGGCGCTCATTGCCGCGGCAGGAGCGACCGTCCTGCGCCACCGCGATTTCCAGCATTTGCCGCCGATCGGCGGTTTCGTCGTCCTGCTCGGGCTTGCCGCCGCCGCGCCTGAGGAGACCGGGCGGCCTTCGTACAGCCGGGACTTCCGCGTCCAATGCCGGTCAGCATCTGTGCCGAGTTGAACCTTCTGCCTGCTGCCTTGACCTACTCAAGGGCGGGAGGAGATCGAGGTCGCAATGACGGCTCTGACCAAGGCATTTCATAAAGCATTTTCCGAAGCATCCGACAGTCCGAAACACGAACTGCTCAAACAGTTCCTTCTGCTCTGTGCCGCCATATTGCTGGTGTCGGCGATGGCGCTGACCTACGGGACGGATCTGAGCCACGGCTTTTTCTGATCGGTCTTTTCTTCCTCCGCGTCGGTGAACAGCGGCCGGTGATCGGCATACCCATGTTTGCCGCGGGCATGAGCGGAAGGCCCGGCCTATCGCGCCTCGACGAGCGCCGCGAGCTTCGCGAGCGCCATCCGCCAGCCGGCCTCGTTGTCGGCGGGCGATACGCCACGGGGCAGTCCATCATGCGTGGCAAGGAGTTTGGTTCCGCATCGGCGAGCGTGATCGTGATCGTCATCTCGCCGCGTAGCGCCGGATCCGTGGTCTCGAACTCGTCCACTTCGACAACCTGCTCATTCGGGACGAGCTTCACAAAGCGACCGCGATACGTATCCGTGTGCGCCGTCGTCTTGCCGGTCCCGGTCGGCACGTCATAGGTAAGCGAAATCCGCAACGCGCCGCCTTCACGGGCGTCGAACGCATGCACGTCGCAGGTCATCCCGTCCGGCACCTTCCATTTTGCGATCGCGCGCGGATCGAGCAGCGCTCGATAGACCGCCGGCCGAGGCGCGGCGATGTAGCACCGTATCGAAAGGGTCTCGCGCATGTTCATTCCCCGCGGACCTTGGGCATCGTCTCGAGCCATCATCCGATAGGACCGATGGTGTACCGACGGCAGGCTTTTGGATAGGCTGGTTGCCAATCATGCGCCCCGCGGCCTGCCTGCTTGACGCGACCGACGGACAGCACCCGAGAGCCCGACACGATGATCACCCTGGGACGACATCGGCCGCTGGTCCAGACTCCCTGGGACGAAGCGATTGCCCTGGCCGCGATCGAAGACATCGCGGCCGATGCGATCGCCCAATTCGATCCCGATCATTTCTGGCCGGCCCACCCCAGCGACGACGGGACCGCCGACGGCGATCCCAGCTTCTACAAGGGCGCCGCGGGTGTGATCTGGGCCCTCGACTACCTGCATCGTGTCGGCGCAACCCGAGCGACCAAGGATTTCCGCCCCGTGCTGTCCAGGCTGATGGAGCGGACGGTCATCGACCACGCAGCCAATTCGCCTGCCGACTACGAGAAACATGGCTCGCTGCTCCGTGGCGAGATGGGGGCCGCCCTGCTCGCCATGCGGCTCACGCCACTGTCGAGCCTCGCCGACCTCATTCATTGGCACGCCGAGAAGAACAACGAGCTGCCGATCCGGGAGCTGATGTGGGGCCTGCCGGGGTCGATGGTCGCGGCGGTCCACATGGCGGGGATGACCGGGGAAGCGCGCTGGCGCCGCCTGTTCGAGGGGCAGGCGGCACGGCTGTTGGCCGAGCTGGAGGACACACCGCAGGGCCCGCTCTGGACCCAGGATCTATATGGCGCCAAGGACCGCTTTCTCGGACCCGTTCATGGCTTTGCCGGCAACGTCATCCCGCTGTTGCTCGGATGGGACTGGCTGACGGCGGCCCAGCGGGCTCATGTGGCCGCCTTCGTCCCGAAGGCGCTCGCGGCCAACGCATGGCGCTATGACATCGGAACCACATGGGGACCGCGAAGCAAGCGTGAGAAGCGGCTGTTCCTCTGTCAGCACTGTCATGGTGCCCCGGGCATGGTGACGACCTTTGCCGACGCGCCGTTCGCGACGCCGGACTTCGACGCGCTGCTGCTGGACGGCGGACGCTTCACCTGGGCCGCCGGACCACTGACCAAGGGCTCGAACCTCTGCCACGGCACCGGCGGAAACGGCTACGCCTTCCTCAAGCTCTATCGCCGCACCCACGACCCGGTCTGGCTCGACCGCGCGCGCCAGTTCGCGATGACCGCCATCGTGCAGGTTCGCGGCGGCCAGATGGTCGCCGGCCGCGGACGCTATTCGTTATGGACCGGCGACGTCGGCCTCGCCGCCTACCTCTGGGATTGCATCACCGGAGAGCCACGGTTTCCGACGATCGACGTGTTCTGAAGCAAGTTGGGGACTGCTATCAATGTCTGTTTCGAGCAAGGAAGAGACAAGCACGATATCATGATGTAGGTCTTCCTGATGTTCAGCTTTCGTGTGAACGAGACCTTCGCCCTTGAAAGTCGCCGGTTGTTTGTTCTGGCTGGCGAGATGGCAGGTGGGCAGATTCAGGCCGGCATGATCGTCAGCGTGCCGCTAAACTCTTCGCTATCTATCTCTGCCCCCATTCACAGCATCGAATTTGCCCGTAGAACCGGTGGGCGAGACGATGTCTGCCTCTGCATTGCCTATGAAGACTCTGATGAACTCGAAATATGGAAGGGACTTGATCTCAAAAACGAGATGGTAAAAGTCGTACCTGCGGCACACTCCGTCTAACCCTCTTGCTGGAGGTCGTTTGCATGACAACGGCGACCTTCCAATAGAGTGCGCCAAGTGCTTTCGTCCGGTTCAGATCGGGGAGCCGGTCTTGTCGGCATTGGCGCGCGGTCGTCTCTTTGCCCCTCATCCGCATCCAGATCGCCTACGCCAGAAAAACTCGTTTTGACTGCGGCCTCAAACACATGTCTCTGTCCAGTCTCCCGAGCATGAAGATTCTTGTTTCTTTTTTCCAGAATTCATGCTTCTATCTCCCCGTCCCGTCTCACAAGAGGGGCGCTTCGCGGTCGTCACGAACGTCGAGGCGGGATGCGGTGGGCGTGTCGATGTTGCAGCGTGGCTGAGCCGCGCCGACGAACGACGTCGATGCGCACGGTCAAGTCGCGTGGTCCTGGCATCCCGATGCTGATGCCCAGCGCAATGTGCGCAAGCACGTTGTGCGATACGGTGGCCAGAAAGCCCGGCGCACCGGGGAGATCGCGAAGCAGCCGTCAAAACCATCGCGCGGGGAATGCCGGGTGTTCTCGGCTGAACCTGTGGTGACTGCCGCCTGCTTTTTTTCTGCAGGCGGGCCATGGGTGCGGCCAGCGCCCGGCATTCCCCGTGCCCTCTTCGACGAAGAGGGTGGTCGATCAGAACAGCTCGGACGCAAAGCGCGCCGCGAGACAGCGAAGCCATGTCTGAAATCCAGACCGCAGCATCCACCCGACACACCCGTCCGACGATCAGCAGGCCGCCGATGAAGCGAAAGAGCGGCACCGCGAAGCGCCCGGGCATCCCACCCTTGTCTGGGCAAGCCCCGCGATGTGGATGGCCGGGCCTTTGCCGCGCCGAAGCGACCGCGCAAGCGGGACGAGCCCGGCCGGGACGACGCGGCGACAGAAGGACAGATGCATGAATTCACGACTATGGTCGCCCTGCCCTGGGGCTGGCGGACCCGCGACGCGAGCCACGGCTGATGTTTGGCTTCGACGTCAGAGGATCTTCAATGATCGTGAGATCGAACGAGGCTGGGTCACCGGCCTGATCGGCCGATGGTGGGCACGACAGGGGCGAAAACACGGATCAAGATCAATGATTTAGGCACCCGCACCAGCGTTCCAGGGCTCTTGGTTTCAAAAGGGAATTTCTGGCGATGCCCGCACCATCCAAGGGGTAGGTTGGAAGCCAGAATCGCCTGAAAGTTGCCAAGACTTCAGAAAGGTTGATTGCCTGCCCTTTCGGCTCGGCGCCCAAAGGTGAAGTTCGGATCCCTCGTTCGCCCAACCTCTCCTGTGTTTCGATGGTTGCGGGGAGGCGCAAGACTCGCGCACGCGCCAGATCCACCCATGCGTCGTGCCGACACCCCGCTGCCAGCTGGCACTGCAATGCCCCGCGATCGCGTTCTCTTCATATACCCAGGGCCGCTCAAGGTCCTTGGTCCGCGCCCCAGTACCGCGCGCAGGCGCGCGGACCGAAGCTTCATTGTGCGAGTTGGTGCTCAACCTTCCTGAGTCCTCTCGCTTCAAGAGGATACCCAATAGCAACCGAGTTCGCGCCGATGCGGCCGCGAGATCGAGAGCGCGCACCCACGGACCGGGTAGTGGACGCAGTATTGACGGGACGGATCAGAATACGGGCAGTTGCGTGAGCAACTTGACTTCATCTGCGCCAAACCAAAGCCGCCGGAGTTGGGCCATCATCCCCGAACACGCCAAACCGCGATTTTGGACGAGGATGCGAGTCCCAATGGCTCGAGAAATTCAGGAACTTCGCCTCGAGCCAACAATGATTCTAAGCCATCCGGAGCGCGCTCAATAACGTTACGATTTGGAGATGTCCGACACGTGACCACATAATCGACGTGGTAGTCTCGTAGCATCTGATGCGCGACCGGCGCTGGCGCAAGCATGAGCTTGAGCATCGCGAGATTGCCATCGTTGTTCCGGTGGTATGGGGCCGCAAACACGGCGTGTTTCGTCGCAGCCAATATGGCCGGGCCGAGATCGATCGGCGCCATGACGCTTCCTCTTGCCAATAGCCCCATAGGCTCGGCATCCGAAACACTTTGGCATCGGGACTCGTCAGGTTCAAATACCATTTCAGTCGGCTCTACCATCGAATCGATCAGTGGTTTCGCGCATTTTCCAAGCACTGCGAACATGACCGGAGAGACGACGAACGCCACCAGAACGAGGCTGCTTGTCTGGGCAAGCGATGGCCAGATGAAGACGGCGGCTGCGGCGAATATTGGCGCTGCCGCCATGGCAGCCCCGCCTGTTCCGCGCATTTCCCACACGCTGATCACAATCAACGTCGCGAGGGCAGCGACACCAACACCCCACCGAAATCGATCAACCGGGTTGGCTCGCAAAAATGCCGCTGCCGCGATTGCCATTGTTATAAGAGGAAACGCGTAAAAGCCGAGTACTTCCTCTGGACCGATCCGGATCATCTCCGCCAGGGATACGGTCTCCTGAACATGATCGAGCCATAGAGAAACGACCAGCGGATCAAGCTGCGAATACGGCAACACCAGCGATCGCGCAAAAAGCAGGACGAACGCACCGAGCAAGGCGATCACGGTTCCGGTCGCAGTACCAACACGCAGCCATAGCGAGGATCGGTAACGCTCAATTCCAACCATTAGCACCAGGCCAACGCTCCCGCCCACGGTCAACAAAAGCAACGGGCCCCCGAGCGCGTCAAGCACGGGCAACGTTAGTTCTTCTGCCGGAACCAGCGCAAATCCGAGAGCCGCCGATGACGCGGCTAGCGCGAGAGCAAAGGCCGAGACTTCGCGCGCTACCTCTCCACCACGCCAGACGAAAAGACCCGCCATGGCACCGCCTATCGTGACGATCATCGGCAAGATCTCAACCCCGATTGCGAGCGACACAGATCCGGTCAGCCCTGCGAGCGCAGCCCTGGTCGCGCTTCGATCGGCCTGGATCGCAAAGAGAAGCATCAGGAGCAAGAGGTCGATTTGCACGTTGTGATGATCGATCGAGCCAGGCTTGAAGTGAATCAATGCTGGCGCTGCCAGCATAGCCAGCACAGCTGCGCCAAGCGATGAGGCCACGACGCCTTTGCTCATACGGTAGGCAATCGTCCCGACGAGCAAGAGAGCCACAGCAAGCAGAAGTATTGGCCAGACGAACAGCGTTACCGCTTCCGCATGGAGCGGACCGACCAAAGGTTTCAGTGTCAGGATCGATATAGCTAGTGGCAGATCGACAATGCGCGACCAATGCATGAGCACGCCGGATGGACCCAGACGGTATTGCCGGAGATCCCACCAGGCCTGGCCGTCGAGAAAATCCCGGATTTCGACAAGACGCATCGCATCATCGGTCGACATGGCGTCGAAAACGCCGCCCCTGATCGAGAGCAGCTTGAACGCCATCGCCGCAGTAAGCCCCAGCACCAGGATCAGGATCAGAACGCCGACCGCTCTTACTCTGCCTTGGCTCGGAACCGAGTTCAAACTCGAAACGGCGTCTGACATGATGAGCCCACTGGTTCCCGCAGCATCAACAACCGAAATTAACTGGAGCAGCACGCACCGCGTCGAACTGCCCAACGTCTGCACGGCACTGAGCCCATCGGGTTCAAGTGCTCCGCAAGCCTGCAGATATCGAGCCGATTCGTTGCTCGCCGGACCCAACTCGGCCCGTCTGGCAGCGCCACCAAGATGTGACCGGGGTCTACTCCGACGAAGATCCGGCGTTTGGCATAGCGGACGGCCAATAAGCGTGCGATTGCGCGCGGCGCTGTGAACTGACAAATACAGATCTCAAAAAGTGCTTGACCATCACGATAGACCCGCCAGCCACAGCGGCGCCTCCGATGAGGTCGATGATGTAGTGCGCACCGATCAGGGGCGTCGCGGCAACCATCCAGGTATTGAGCGCGATCGACGCCGGCCGCAAAACTCGGATCGGCCACAAAGCCCAGATATAAAGAACTGCCGACGCCGTGTGGAAGCTTGGGAATGATACAATGCCCGCTAGCCTGAGCACGTCGAGCTGTCGTAACGACCCATCTCGTAGCGCGAAAATATCCCGGAGCTGCGCCGCGTAATTTGCTGAGTCAACCTTCGGGAACTGCTCGCCCGGCGACAATCCCAGACCATAATAAGTCCCTATGGCCGGAATGAAGGCGGACAAGACAATCGTTACAGCGAGTGCAACGCTCAATGTCAGCACGAATTGCTGAAGTCGCAAGAACCGCGATCCCATCGCCAAAATGATCGGGATCGCGAGCAGGGGCCACTTGATGAAGCCGTATCCAACTTTCAAGTAGTGTACGATCCAGCTGTGGGCATTAAAAAACGCTGCAATCCCCTGGGGATCAAACCCAATTGCGCGGTCGATCCACAATAGGCTCCGATCCTGTAGGGGCCAATTCATCGCGTTTGCGACATAACTAAGAGGGCCAGCGATCGCCGTGAGCAATATGATCTGAGCTGTGACACCAAACCAGAAGACAAGTTTAGGATCCGCGGAAGCCTGCCTGATGTGGGCATAAACATAGGCAATACTCGCAAGCGAAATCGCAATAGCAACGAGAACTCCGAAACCCACTGGCTCCAAGGAAAAGTCGGAGTACGTCAAGGCACTCAATAGCGCCGCGCCTAACAGAGCGATTGGCAGCCAGTTGAGATTGAGTGTTTGCCACGCGAGGTTTTCTTCGTCGGTTTTCATGCCTGCAGGCCATCGTTTCCTTCAACGAAGCTCTTTTGACGATCGCGAGCGCAACATCTGACGAAAGCACGGAACATTGGATCGCATTCCCAGGGAGCTGGTCGCGGCACATCTCTCAAGCAGGGCTCTTAAGCCCGGCCAGTAGCCCGCAGATCACCCGATCTCTCACCCCGCAAAATTACGGGACAAAACTTAAGGTAGTGTGAAAAAGGAGATCCTGAGATTCACGATTCACAAACGAGGCATGTTCTGAAGTCATTTTGCAGAGCGGCCGGATTCATGAGAGGGCATTTTGGTAGATCTGGCTGGACACAATTCTCTCACCGGTTGCGCACCATTGTGGAACCTGTGCCGCGGCATTTGCGCGGGGATATAACGCAGCGCGATCTCTAGGCTACGGCAGCAACGAAACCACGCTTTACAATCGTTTGGCCAGTGAGCGAGAGCCTGGAGTAGATCGGTGAAGCAGAGCGGGCGTTGGTGGAAACCTCGCCGTCAACTTTCTACGCAAATGCGTATGAGCTTCTGCTGCTCCGGGGACGCAGTACCTGGCGATATCCCTTGGCGCCACGTCAGCGCGCGACAGCGGGCCTGACATAGACACTTTCGTACTTCCCGATATGGTCCTCAGTCCAGCCTCGCTTTCCTACGAGGAACTGCCTCAATTCATCATGCCCCTTAAGCCACAAGACTGCATCGATATGGTACTTCTCGAGCACCTCATCCCAGGCGGCTTCATCGACCTCCCAATGCACGAGCTTGAAGTAGTCGCGGAGCAACTCATCAGGATAAGCCGTGGCCGCTCGGCCGTCGACAAAGAGCCGGACTGATCCATGGGTAAGGAAGATCAGATATCCTCCGACGTTCCAGTGGTTGAGCACTCGCGCATGCGCAAGATGCGTCTGCAGGTATTCGGCGTCCTGCTCCGACAACATGTTTGGCAATGCCATCGCCGGCTTTACTCGGATTAAAGTAACCGGAAGGACACATGCGCCAACGAGCGCTGCAGTCAGAAGCGCCCGCTGAATTTGTGGCTTGGGCAGCCGAGTGGGAAGAAGCCGATCGAGATGATGAGCCACCGGCACCGTCGAAAAGATAAAAAAGAATGACATGTATCGAAACTGGTAAAGTCCCAGCGCGAGAAATGCCCAACACAGAATGCGGTGCTCAGCGCGGATTTTCGCCGTTACGGCGTACCGCAGTTCCAGCGCGATGAACGCAATAATGTAGGCCATTCCGGGAAGGCTGCCCGGAATTTCGACATTGTGAGAATAGGGAAGCCACTCTCCAATATGTCCCTGAACAAAGTGTCCCAAGGTAGCCGCCACACCTTTGTAGATTTTCCAGCCGAGCGGATTGACCAAGGTAGCCGCTAGGCAGCCGCAACCAGCCACTACGATGGCTTTTAAGTCGTGCCAGTCACCTCGGAGAATGGCCCCGCCACCGAAGACAGCGAGGATCATGAAGCCAAGCACGAATCCACCGTGCAAATTCACCCAGAGCACCATCAGCAAGGGTAGCAACGACAGTTTGGTCGGCCGCAAACACTCCCGGTAGAAGACCACGCTGAATACCATGGTCGCGATGTTGGGAGATGCCGCGAGATAGCTGTTAGGCGCCGTATCGTAGGAGGGATACAGCAAGCAAGCCGCAAATGTCCCGATGCAGGCGGCGAACGCGGAAGCGCCACTTCGCAAGCAAGCCGACGTGAGATATCCAGCGATCAGGATTCCGCACACCAAGACGAGGACAACAAGACCTGCGTATCCGCTGAACTTGAAGATTGTGCTGGCAACCACGTCCCATAGCCACGAGAGGTTGAACCACTGTTGGATCCCGAGGGTGAACGACCAGGGATCCTGGAAGGGGATGCGCTCTTCCGTTCGAATCAGGTCGCCAGCGGCAAGGTGCCAGCCAAGGTCGTAATGACTTAGGACGAGTGATGCGTTGGAAAGATAGAAAACGCTCAAAAGAGAGATCAGGAACGCGTAAGTTCCCAAGTGGTGCGACGGCGGCTGATCGGTCGCAGCCGACGTGGCCAGCACCTCACGCCCGGGTATCGTCTGCTCGCACATGTTGTACTTCTGCCTTCCCAGCAGCGCGCGCAACCCACTTCGTTACCGATATTTTTGCGCTACCTGTACCTGAATACGGGAGGGCGTCTAAGGCGGAGTAAAAAACACGTTCGCATCCATCTCCTCGCACGGACAAATGGACGCTAGTTAACAACCTATGAATGACAGATGTGCCCGGGCCGGCTGATGGGAACGGCATTTTGGACGGGCGTCCCCAGAGGCGAGGAAGTGCCGCCGTCATCGCGATGAAAGGTGAGTCTTGTCAACGATCGTAGCTGGCTTGCCGCACCAGTCGACGAGGGACTTACTTCCCCCTCGTCTGGCGCCGAGATTGAGGTGTTCGCAATCCTGCAGAATCACTAGTTGCTGGCGTGGCGGCGGCAGAGGAAGCGGAGGCACGTCGGCAATCAGGCCGAAATGAGATTGAACTGGCGCGCCCGACGAATCGAGCGAGCCAGCTTTCGTCTCCGTGTACCTCACCCTCTACGCGTGCCAAGCGGCCGCAATCGATGCCTGCAAGCTCGGGTCGCTGGACGCTGCCTGGCTCCCTGCGCTGGTCGGATCGAAGCCCGCATGGCTAGACGAATAGCTCGCCATGGCCTGGACCAGCTGCGAGATCTGGCTGTCAATCTTGAGACCGCCGGCGGTGATCTCCTGCAGCTGGTTCGATGGCGCCGAAAACCAGTTCTTGATCGTGACGTTCTGAGTCGTGCCGAGCAGATCGATCTGCAGATCGTTGCCGGACTGCAGGAACCAGAGATCGTTGTCCGTCACGCCCGTTCCGAAAGCTAGCTGTCCGCTGGCGGTAGAGCTGCTCGCAGTTCCGTTCACGATCGTCTCCTGGCCCGCGCTGAACAGGTACCGATCGTTTCCTCCGCCACCGATAAACGTATCATTGCCGGCGCCGCCAACAAAAACTTCAGAGCTAGCTGTTCCTGCCAGCGTAGCCGAACCTGCTGTGCCGGTAGAGCCGGTCCCGACCACGAGCTGCACCTGCTGGTCGGCAAATCCGAGCGAAGCAATGCCGGACAACGTGTCGGTTCCGTCCGGACTGCCGCTGCGCAGGTCGCTGACCACGACCTGATTAGCCGAATTCAAAGATACCGTGTAGTTCGCAAAGTTGCCGGTGAATGCGACCGTATCAACCCCGCCCCCACCGACGATCACATCGTTGCCTCCGGATCCGACGAATATCTCGTTGGCCGCGGAGCTGCTCAGCGCATCGACGCCCGCCGTTCCCGAGACGACCCCGATCGCTGCGTCAGCGAAGATCAGCTGCGTCAGGCCTACCGCGGAATTGGCGCCCGATGCGCCTGCACGAGTGTCTAGGATCAAGACATCGCCGAAGGCATCGGCGGCAAATCGATAGCTGCCGTAGCTTCCGGCAAAGATCAGGCTACCGGTCGCAGCCGCAAAACTGTTTGCTCCTGCCGGCGCCGTCAGCGTCACGACCTCGCCGCCTCCATTCTGGAAGTAGCGAACCTCGACCGCATGCGACCCGATCCCCAGTGTCACCTGGCCGGAGACCGTGTTATTGCCGTGCAGCCCGTCATTGTTCACGACCCGCACGCCATCGATGTAGAGCGCGGAGCCGTCGTCGGAAGCCAGGCTGAAGGTATAGGTTCCAGCCGTCGTGATGGTGAGGTTGGCCTGGTAGGCCGTCGCGAAATTGACGTGCGACGAGGCTGGCCAGGCGGCGTCTGCGGTGCCCGAGATTTGGGACACTGTCGTCACGAAGCTCGGCGCCGCCCCCCAGTTGACGTCCGACAGCTGCGACGGTCCGGACGTCAGGGCAAAGAAGTTCGCGACAAAGCCCGCTTGACCGTGCCACGCACCCGCCATCGCGCTCTGCAAGGCGAGGTCGCCGGGGACCTGCGAGACCGACGCCGGATCAAAGCCCGGGTGGGCCGCCGTATAGGCTGACATCGCCTGAACCAGCGTCCCGATTGCGCCGCCATCCAGCACCGTCGTTCCTGCAGTGATAGTCTGCAACTGGCTGGCGGAGCCCGCAAACCAGTTTGCGACCGTCACCCGCGTCGCTGTGCCGACCACGGCGACCACCAGATCGTTGCCCGATTGCGTGAACCACAGCTTCTGCGCTGTGGCCCCGCTGCCGAAATCGATCTGGTTCTTCGCGCCGGCCGTCGCCGACAGATTGATGGTGGCTTGCCCCGTGCCGGACGACACCCGGAACAGGTTGGAGCGTGTGCCGCCGAACGCCGTCTCGGCCCCATCACCGAGCACAAAGATGTTGGAGCCCGTCGCGTTGCCGACCAGGGTCGGATTGCTGCCGCTTCCGGTCCAGGTGAAGGTCAGCGACGCGTCCCTGACTGCGGCCCGGTCCCAGACCGTGCCGTCGGCAAACCGGACCTGCTGGACGCCGCTGGTGCTCGACTGCACCATGTTGTCGATCCTGATCACATCGCCGTTGTTGCCGATCGTGAGGATCCAGTCGTTGCCGTTTGAGGCGACGGCCACCCCCACGTCGGACGGCCGGATTCCGGCTCCGAGCGACAGCACATTGGCCGCGGTGCTCGAGCTGTCGATCTCGTCGATCTCGAGCTGGCCGTATCCGGTGTTGAACACGAACGTGTCGTTGCCGCCGCGTCCATGCGCGATATCATTTCCTCCCTTGCCGTCGAATGTGTCGGCTCCGAGCGAGCCCCAGAGGACGTCGTTGACGGTGGTGCCCGTTGTCTCCAGCGCGAGCAGCTGTTGCCGCGACAACACTGTACCGTCGGCGAACGCCACCGACTGGATGCCGCCTGTGCTCGTCAGGTCGCCGTGAATGTCGACTTTGTCGGTGTCGTCGTTCCGGATCCGAAGGATCAGATCGGCGCCATTCTCGACCTGCACATAGATGTCCTGGGCAGAGATGCCGGCGCCCAATTTGATGGCGCCGGTCGCGCCGGCGTTCAGATTGACGTCCGTCCGCCCGACGCCGCGGCTGTAAAGCAGGGTGTTGGTGCCCCCCACTGCTGCCGCATTTGCAAAATTGACCGAGACGTTGCTGGCGGTGATTTCATAGACGTTCGAGCCGTAGCCTGAGCCCGATAGTCCAGCCGACGACGTGTTGCCGAGCCAAGTGAAGGTGATCGGCACCGACGCTGAGCCGCCCAGCGCGATTGAGCTGCCGTCGCTGAACACCAGTCTATTGATTGAACTGGTGGCGACACCACCGCTGATCGTCAGATCGTTGTGTACCAGAATGTTGTCGAGCGCGTTATTGCGGAACTTGACGATCATGTCGCTGCCGCTGGACTGCAGCAGCACGTCCTGCGCCGAGATGCCGGTGCCGAACTGCAACGTGCCCTTGCTCGCGCCGGGCCATACCGATAGGGCACCAGATCCTGCCGCATACTTGACCGTGTTAATTCCGGCGACACCGTTGCTGTAATCGCCGAACCCGAGATTTCCGGATGCCGACACCTCGAACACGTTCGAGCCGAAATTCGAGTTGCCAAGATTGAAGCCGTTGGTGTTACCGACCCAGGTGAAGGTAATCGGCACCGAGGCCGAACCTCCCAGCGCGATCGAACTACCGTCGCTGAACACCAGCTGATTGATCGAGCTAGAGGCAACACCGCCACTGACCGTCAGGTCGTTGTGAACGAGGATGTTGTCGCCTGCATTGTTGCGGAACTTGACGATCAGGTCGCCACCACCGGCTTGCAGCAGCACGTCCTGCGCACTGATACCCGCGCCGAACTCCAGGGATCCCTTGCTCGCGCCAGGCCAGGCCGTCAGGCTGCCGGATCCTTGCGCATATTTGATCCGGTTCGTTCCAGCGACCCCGTTGCTATAATCCGCAAAGCCCAGATTTCCGGCTGCCGACACCTCGAATACGTTGGAGCCGAAATTGCTGTTGCCGAGGTTGAAGCCGTTGGTGTTGCCGACCCAGGTGAAAGTCAACGGTGTGCCTAGGCCCGCAGCCGGCTGTCCGACCGGTAGCACCGCGCCGTCACTGAATGCGATGCGAATGATCGCGCTGGAGACGCCCCAGGGCTGTACGGTAAGATCCCGCGGCACGGTGATGACGTCGGTGCTGTTTCTGAACCTGATCGTCAGGTCGCCATTGCCATTCGCCTGGAAGTAGAGATCGGACGACGAGATCCCCGCTCCCATCCGGATCGTCGTGACCGTATTAGCAACGGTCACCTGGCCGCTTCCGGCGGTGAAGGGATACGCGTTGGCGTCGCTCGATCCCGCCAGGATGTCCAGGATCTGCGCTTGGCTCCAGCTGGCGCCATCACTGAAGCTGACGGTGGATAGCGTCCCGTTGCTGAACTGCGCCTTCACCGTGACGGTCTTTCCCGTCGCCGTATTCGCGATGACGAGGTCGGAGCCGTTGCGGCTGAGCGTTACCGCGGTCGAGGCAATATCTTGCATCACCAGGATGTTGCCGCTCGTACTGTCCTCGATGACGTCGTTGCCGCCCGTCGAAGTGTAGATGTAGGTGTCGGTTCCCCCCTGGCCGTTCAGATAGCGGTCACCGGCTCCTGCCAGGATCGTGTCGGCCGCGTTGAAGCCGTAGATCGACGTCGCGCTGGAGCTCGCTGCCTGCTGCAGCACGAGGGCCCGCAGGTCCGCCTGCTTCCAGACCGTGCCATCGTCGAACACGACCTGCTCGACGCCCTGGCTGAACCAATCGTCGAGTGTCTGCTTGATCAGGACCGAACCACCGTCACCGGCGCCCGGCGCGCTCTCGGCAATCACCAGGGTCAGGTCGTTGCCGTTGCGGACGAAGCTGATGTCGGAAGGCCGGATCCCCTTGAACTTCAGATTATCGTAACTCGAGGCGTTGCCCACCGTTCCCTCGATGATGGTGTCGTTGCCATCACCGCGGTTGTAGATATAGGTGTCGTCGCCGCTCCCGCCCGACATCACATCGTCGCCGCGTCCACCGGTGATGACGTCGCTGGTGTTGAAGCCGTCGATGACGTCGTTGCCGGCGGTCGAGTATTGCGTCAGCACCTTGAGGCGTAAATCGTTCTGCGTCCAGACGGTCCCGTTGTCGAACACGACCCGCTCGATGCCCTGGCTGAACCAGTCGTCCAGAGTCTGCTTGATCAGGATCAAGCCACCATCCCCGGCGCCCGCCACGGTTTCGGCGATGACGAGCGTCAGATCGTTGCCGTTGCGGACGAAGCTGATCGCGGCGGGGTCGATACCTTGAAGGCGCAACGTATCGAACGTCGAGAAGTTGCCGGCCGGCCCGTCGATGATGGTGTCATTGCCGTCGCCGCGGGCGTAGATATAGGTATCATCTCCGGCGCCGCCGTTCAGCGTGTCGTTGCCACGCCCGCCGATTAGGATGTCGTTGGTGTTGAAGCCGTTGATGACGTCGTCGCCCGGCGTGAACGCCTGCGACAGCGCCGTCGTGCGCAGATAATTCTGGTCCCAGGTCGTGCCGTCGTCGAACACGATGTTCTCGACGCCCTGGCTGAACCAGTCGCCTAGCTCGTCCTTGAGCACAATTGAGCCGCCGTCATTGGCGCCGGTCACGCTTTCGTTGATGATGAGCGTAAGGTCGTTGCCGTTGCGGCTGAACGAGATGCTGGCCGGGCTGATCCCTTTCAGCCGCAGCGTATCGATCGTGCTGTAGTTACCGGAGGTGACCTCGGTGATGACGTCGTTGCCGTCGCCACGGTTATAGATATAGGTGTCGTCGCCGGCGCCGCCGGCGAGGGTATCGTCGCCCTTGCCGCCTTCGATCACATCATTGGTGTTGTAGCCGACGATGACGTCGTTGCCGTCGGTCGACGCCCGGGCCAGCAGCTTCAGCCGCAGATCGTTCTGGGTCCAGACGGTGCCGTCGTCGAACTTGACCTGCTCGATGCCGCGCGCGAACCAGTCGTCGAGCTCGTCCTTGAGCAGGACCGAGCCGGCATCGCCGGCCCCGTCGGCGCTCTCGGCGAACACCAAGCGCAGATCGTTGCCGTCACGGACGAGCGTCACGTCGGCCGGATCGATGCCCTTGAGCACCAGCGTGTCGAAGGCAGAGGTCTGCGCATCCGGACCGTCGATGATGGTGTCGTTGCCGTCGCCGCGGGCATAGACGTAGGTATCGTCCTCGCGGCCGCCATCGATGACGTCATCGCCCTTGCCGCCTTGAAGCGTGTCGGCATAGGAGAAGCCGTAGATCACGTCGTTGCCGTCGGTCCCGGCGCTGGCATCCATGCTCTGGATCACCTCCTCCCAGCTGACATAGGAGCCATCAGCAAAGGTGAAGTACTCTATGCGGTCGATGGTGGTGTTGAGCAGACCGTAATCGACCCGGAACTGCCCCTTGACGGTCACGGCATCATCGGTGCCGTTGATCGCGATTGTGACATCGTTGGAATTGCCGTCGCGGTGGAACGACAGGTCATCCAGCGTGATGCCCTGACCGAAGCGCAGGAAGTCCGGCCGCTCGCCCCAGATCCAGGCCTGATTGTCCTCGATCGTGTCATGACCGTCGCCGCGGCCGAACATGTAGGTGTCACCGCCGTCGCCGCCTGACATGGTATCTGTGCCGAGACCGCCGTTGAGAACGTCGGCGTCCGGCGTGCCGACCAGATTATCGTCGGTCGCGTAGGATGGCATTCCGACCGCTTTGGCGAGGTCGAGCTTGCTCCAGGTGGTGCCGTCAGCGAACTTGATCACCTCGATCGACTTGTCGAAATCCTGATAGGCCGTCACAAGGCCCGGCCGGCGGCCGGCGAACTCGTCGATCACCCGGATCTGGTTGTCGGTGCCGTTCTGGGTGATGACGAGGTCGAGCCCGTCACGCACGAAGGTGAGATCGGAGACGTTGAGGTGGGCGAACCAGATCGCGTCCTCCTGGTTGTCGCCAAGCCCCTGCCAGACGTCCTGAATGACATCGTGGCCAAAATTGTAGCCGACCACGTAGGCGTCGTGGCCGCCCTGCCCTTGGACGACCTGATCGGAGCCATTGAGATAGAAGATGTCGTCGGTGGTGTCGCCGCCGGTCAGATTGCCGTTGCCGATCACGAGCTCCGAGGCCGGGATGTCGAACAGCTTGTCAGCGACCGCCTGCAGCGACAGGTTGACCGGAACGTTCTCGAACGCATTGACGATGTTGGCGAACAGATAGGCGTCGGTGATTTGCCTTCCCTGGTCGTCACGCTGGAAGTCCGGCAGCATCATGCCGATGATGCCCTTCCATTGCTCCAGATAGCTGCCAGCTGCGGTCGGGTCGCTCGGCGTGTGCTGGAAGATCTGCTCCAGCATCGGCGCGAACTGCTGGTCGGTGGTGGGCTTGAAGGTGTCGGTCGCGACATCGTAGGTGATGCCCGCGAAAAACGGCTTCAGCTCGCCTTGCATGGCAACGCGGATGGCGAGCCTGTTCAGCACGTTCCAGCCAGCGGTGACCGCGTCGGCGGCGCGCGAGATGGCGTCTGCGCTCGGATTCGTCGGAATACCGAGGCCGATCTGCTCGCCGGTGAAACGCTCGAGGAAGGCGATATCGGCGGCCGTCAGCGTCTGCCAACTGCCCTGCTCCGGCGTGCTGCCCAACACCTGCTGCAGCGTCGGCCGCTCGATGACCACCCCATTTGCATCGCGCACGGCCTGGCCACTGGCATAGGCGTAGAAAAGACCCTGGTCATCCGACTTGCTGATGATGAAGTCGTAGAGCACCGCCCCCTTCTCGTTGGTCGTGCCGACAAACTGAAACTCCGCCGTCGGCTCGGTGCCCGGCGTGCCTGAGGGCACGGGAACAGCGGCCTGCCAGGCGTAGAGAATCGGACGAACGGCCTCACGCAGAGCGGACAGCGAGAGGGAGGCCATCGACGGCAGCGCGGCGTCGACGACATTGATCAGGCTCGGCTTCAGCGTCATTGCGACGCGCAGGTCGGTCAGCGTGCCGAACCCTTTCAAATTTGGCCGGCTCGAAGCCGCCGCGCTGATGCTGGAATCCCCCAGCCACGTCGTATTGTAGTTGTCGGTCTCGAGCTGGACATCAGCGGCAAGCCCGGTCGAGCCATCGGCGCGCATGAAGGTTCCCGTCGCGGAGATCGTATCGGCGCCGTCCGTGTAGGTCGAAGGCGTCGATCCGGTCCCGATTGCGACGATATTGAGGTCAGCCAGCGACTTCAGCTCGCCGGCATCGGTGATGCCGTCCTCGTTGGCATCCACCCAGACTTTGAGCGACGCGAACGTATCGGACGTATCGATGACACCATCACCGTTGAAGTCGGCAAGCCCGTCGTCGAGCGCGCTGACCGCCCCGTCATGATTGACGTCGAGCTGGGCCAGCTGTGTAAAGCCGGACACGGTCTCGTTGCCGAACAGCTCGCCAACATCATCGACCACACCATTGCCATTCAGGTCCCGAACCAGGAAGCCGTCATTGCCACCGATCCAGCCGACCGGCTCGGCAAAACCGTCCTTGTCGATGTCGAAACGAACCCGCGAAGCCTCTTGAATCGTGAAGGCGATACCATTGCCATCGAGATCGAGCACCAGCGGATCCTTGCGCCCGTTCGGCTTTCTGCCGTAGAGCGCCTGACCAGCCTTATCGAGCGCAGTGAGCTCGGCCGCAGCCGTCTCGAACCCGCTCGTCCACATGTTGCTCCGGACGGTCTTGAATGTGATCTCGACGACGTAAAGGCCCGCTGTCTGGTTGCTGCCGGAAACCCCAAAGTTGAAATGAGGAATGTAGGTCTGATTTCCGTTAGAATCGGTAATAATCAGATCACCAGTTTTGTTTCGACCGTACTGATTGTCGAAGACGTCATAAGCATACGGGTCTTCCGAGCCACCCCAGCGAACCGCTCCAGTAAGAACATGATCATAATACGTGATCCTGTCATCAGAACTCGCGTCCTCAATCAGAAGTTCACCGTTATGGGACAACTCGATCTGATCTTGACCGTCGCCCGTCTTAACGATCGCACCGGGATTGTTCAACTTGAAGACGTCGCTCTTAGATGTACCAATTATCTTATCAAAATTGAGAAAGGACGGCTTAGAGCCGTCTAAATGTCCATCTATGAATCTCACGCCACCTTGAAGTTTGGAAAGATCCAAAACATCCGGCTCATCGGCGGGATTTCCTCCAGCATCAATCTCTTCCACCGAACTCAGAAGATCTAGACTGTCCGCTCCAATCACAACCGTGTCGGATTGCGATCCGAGCTTAAGCTTTTCTATAGAGACGAGACGGTCACGCCCGCCAAATCCATTGTCGGTTACAAGAATCGGCACGATACCGTCAACCATATCCGACGCCGAAACAGCGTTCTGGTCGATCAGGACCTTGATGCCTTTGCGTCCGGGCAGCCCAAGATCTCCGGAGTAGTCAGCAGTATCGATCCCATCCCCTGAAAGGGGCAACCCTCTGTCTCCACCATGCAGTAGATTAGCCCCTTGCCCTCCGACCAAGATATCGTCCTGCAATCCCCCATACAGGAAATTGTCTCCCGGACCACCGTAAATTCTATCCGATCCATCATAACCGAACGCTAGGTACACACCTTTGTTCGCGCGATGCGACATGTCGATAAGATCGACGATGTCAACTCCCCCCAAGACTGTAGAGCTCGAGAGGGGCAAATCGCCGACCCTGAGGACGGCCACATCGCGGCCTTCCGAGTATTGAATTCCAAGGGCCATCCGCGCGAGCCGCGTATCAGGTACGAGCATCCCAGCCGAATAAGAGACCATGTAATCATCGCTAAGCCCCATCTGAGCGGCAACGATGTTTGTATCAGCTGCAGTTTCTCCAAGATCGTCGAATGTCGAGCCATTTAAGTCCGAATTAGTTACATTGTTTTTGTAAGGCCCAGTACCTACTGGATCGTCTTCTCCCGCGATTGCATGAATCAACTCATGGATTATAACCAACTCCTGCCGAAACTTAACTAGCTCACCTGAGCTGTTCATAAAATATGAATTTTTTATTGCAGAAAGATTGAGTCCCACCGTCTCGCTGAAGCGGTCGGTGATTGCCGTGGTCGTGGGGGGCGTTTGGAAAAACTTGATAAGTTTTCCTCCGCTTACAGCACTCTCCAACAGCGAACGTGCATACGCAGAACTGTCGTATAGCTGCTTCAATGAATCGCGAATGGAATTTTGCTCATCCGGGGTGAATTCGATTTCTGAATTGTTCGGATTGCTCCAGGCGGCTTTATCCGACCAGAAGTCAACGGCCTTGCTTACTGCTTCCCAGCTCATTGGCGTTCCTTAAACGGCTATATTTATCTTCTTTGCTCGATGAGATCATAAAATGATCTCTGGATTGCAATCAGCTCAAGACCAATCAGGGCGTCGTGATCAATCACACCGGCAACGTAACCGTGCCCAACGCCAATTCGGGTACAGGTGCTGATGGATGTAACAACCTTCACTGCGTCACGGTCGAATGTTCCTTTGACAACCCTTTCGACCCGAGCGTTCATCACAGCGAGCCGGCCGTATTTTTGAGAGCTGATATCGGCCTCAATGCCGACGATCGTCACCTCTAATATGACGGGCGCATTGACCTGCGTAGGTATATGGTCAAAGAGCACTCCCGTTTGCACGCCGGCCACCGCGCACGCTGCTGCCTGATCGAACCAAGCAAAATAAAGAGCGGCAGAAAGAGCACAAATCCTCAACGTCATACAACTGACAGCGCGACCTACCCCGCTGATTTTCTGCGCTCGCCTCTCGAACATGCGCCGCTCACCATTTGCAACGTTCATGCAAGGCAAGCTCATAAGCTTCCGCTTTCCCTGATCGATCTGGCTAACCAGTCTTGCTGTTAACTCGCAGCTCATCCCTATCGCTCCCTCAAGCTCTCCTGCTTATACCGTAGCAACGGCGACATCACATATTCGATGATCCGCCGCGTCCCCGTCTTGATCTCCACGGTCACCGCCATGCCGGGCGCGAGCGCGACCATCTTGTCCTCGACCTGCATCTGCTTCTCGTCGAGCGACACCCGCGCCGAGTAGATGAACTCCTGCCCGGCCGGCTCGCTGGTCTCGGCCAATGCGCCGGAGGTCTTGCCGCCGTTCTGCTTGTCGGCCGGCTTCTCGCGGACGATCGAGTCCTGCGACACGCTCAGCACCTTACCGTGGACGAGGCCGTAGCGGGTGAAGTTGAAGGTATCAATCTTGATCTCGGCGGGCTGGCCGACATTGACGAAGCCGATGTCGCGGTTGGAGATCATGACCTCGGTCTCGAGCTGGCTGTCGGCAGGAACAATGAGCATCAGTTGTTGCGCCGGTGTGACGACGCCGCCGACGGTGTGCAGCGCGAGCTGCTGCACGGTGCCGTCGATCGGCGCGCGCAGCACCTGCTCGGCGATCTTGCGCTCGGCCTTGACGAGATCCTGGGTCAGCTCCTCGGCCTTCTTCTCAGCATCGGCGAGATCCGACAGCACCTGGCGCTCGAATCCGGAGCGGGTCTGCGCGAGCTGCTGTTCCAGCGCCAGCCGCGCAGCCTCGATCTCGACCAGGCGCCGCGTCTGCACGATGCGCTCGTTCTGTTGGTCGATCAGGCGCGACTGCGCATCGATATAGGCGATCTGGTTGCCGTACTGGATCTCCTTGGCGTTGCGGCGGATCTCGGCGGTCTCCTGCAGGAACGGCAGGGTGGCGTCGATCTTGGCGATCGCGGCCTCGATCGACTGCGCCTCGGCGCGCTTCTGCGCGACCTGCTGCAGGTTGGACGCAAGCTTCGCCAGCTGCTCGGCGGCCTGAGCTTGCAGCGCGGCGCGGGTGCGCGCGACATCGGTGGGTGCCGCGCCCTCGGGCACGTTGAGCGGCCGCAGCGCGGCGAGATTGGCAAAGCTATCGCGCAGCACGCTCAGCCGGGCCACATCGAGCCTCGCCTGCATCAGGCCCTGCGCGACGCGGCGGCGCTCGGCCTCGGTGACGGTGCGGTCGAGTTCGACCAGCACGTCGCCGGCACGGACATTGTCGCCGTCCTGGACGTGGATCGCGGCGACCATTCCGGCCTCCAGCGGCTGGATCGTCTTGGTGCGGCCGGTCGGCACGATCTTGCCCTGCGCCGAGGCGATGATGTCGACGTGGCCCAGGATCGACCAGCCGATCGCGATTGCGAAGAACAGCATGATGGTGGCGGCAACGGCGCGTCCGGCGGGCGAGGCCGGCGTCTCCACGATCTCCAGCGCAGCAGGCAGGAACTCGCGCGCATCGTTGCGGCGGCCCCGCCGCGCGTCGAGCGAGATCGGCGCGTTGTCCTGCTTGTGCGCCTCAGCCGACGACATGGAGCCCCGCCTGGATCTGGTGCAGGGTCGCATAGCGGCCGGGGCGCTTGATCAACTCGTCATGAGTGCCGTCCTCGACGAGACGGCCGTTCTCAATGGTGATGATGCGGTCGGCGTTGCGGACGGCCGACAGCCGGTGCGCGATGATGAAGACGGTGCGCCCGGCGCAGATCTTGCGCATGTTGCGCTGGATGATGTTCTCGCTCTCATAGTCGAGCGCCGAGGTCGCCTCGTCGAAGATGAGGATGCGTGGATTGGTGACCAGCGCGCGGGCGATCGCGATGCGCTGGCGCTGACCGCCGGACAGGCTGGCGCCGCGCTCGCCGACCACCGTGTCGTAGCCGTCGGGCAGGCCGAGGATGAACTCATGGGCGCCAGCGAGCTCGGCCGCCTGGATCACCCGCTCCATCGCCATGCCGGGATCGGCGAGCGCGATGTTGTCGCGGATCGAGCGGTTGAACAGCACGTTCTCCTGCAGCACCGCGCCGATCTGCCGCCGCAGCCAGGTGACGTCGGCGACGGTGAGATCGACGCCGTCGATCAGGATGCGGCCGCTCTCCGGCACATAGAGCCGCTGGATCAGTTTTGTAAGTGTCGACTTGCCGGAGCCGGAGGGACCGACGATGCCGACCACCTGGCCTACCGGCACCTTCAGGCAGACATCGTGCAGCGCCAGCGGACCATCGACACGGTAGCGGAAAGAGACGTGATCGAACACCACCTCGCCGCGCACCGGCGGCAGCGCGGCGCGGCCGGGATTGAAGGCGGGCTCCGGCGTGGTGTTGAGGATGTCGCCGAGCCGCGCCACCGACAGCCGCGCCTGGTGGAAATCCTGCCACAGCTGCGCCAGCCGCAGCACCGGCTGCGCCACCCGCCCCGCGAGCATGTTGAAGGCGATGAGCTCGCCGACGCTCAAATTGCCCTCGATCACCAGATGGGCGCCGAAATACAGGGTCAGCGCGGTGACGATCTTGCTGATGAACTGCACCGACTGGCTGGCCCAATTGCCGAGCGACAGCACGTCGAAGCTGGCGCCGACGTAACCTGCGAGCTGTTCCTCCCAGCGCCGCTGCATCTGCGGCTCGATCGCCATCGCCTTCAGGGTCTGAATCGCGGTGACGGTCTCGACCAGGAAGGCTTGGTTCTCGGCGCCACGGTTGAACTTGACGTCGAGACGCTTGCGGAAGAGCGGCGTCACGCCGGCCGAAAGCGCAATGTAGAACGGAAACGAGCCGACCACGATCCAGGACAGGAACGGCGAGTAATAGAACATCACCCCTAAGAAGACGAAGGTGAAGGCGAGGTCGATGACCAGCGTCAGCGCCGAGCTGGTGATGAAGTTCCTGATGTTCTCGAGCTCGCGCACCCGCGCCACCGAATCGCCGGCGCGCCGCGCCTCGAAATAGGCGATGGGCAACGCGACCAGATGGCGGAACAGCCGTGCGCCAAGCTCGACGTCGATGCGGTTGGTGGTGTGCGAGAACACATATGTTCGAAGACCGCCCAACACCGTCTCGAAGATGGTCACTGTGACCAGGCCGAACACCAGCACGTCGAGCGTGGTGTAGCCGCGATGGGTCAGCACCTTGTCGGTGACGACCTGGAAGAATAACGGCGTCACCAGCCCGAAGAGCTGCAGGAAGAATGACGCCAGCAGCACCTCGCCGAGCAGCCGGCGATATTTGTGCATCGCCTGTATAAACCAGGTAATGTCGAAGCGCCGCGCCAGATCGGAGAGCGAGACGCGGCGCGCCATCAGCACCACCGTGCCGGTCCAGCTAGCCTCGAACGCGGCGCGCTTGAGACTCTGCGGCCGATTCACCAAGGGATCCTGGATCAGCGCCGCCTCCGCCGTGACCTGTCCAAGGATCACGAACGAGCCATCCGACCGCGCCACGATGGCCGGCAGCGGCAGCTTGCGAAGCCCGTCCCAGCTCTGACTGACCGCACGCGCCTTCAGCTTCAGATGCTTGGCGCAGCGAAGCATCTCGGTCACGCCGACCGCCTCTCCTGCTAGCTGATGTGCAATCTGCGCCGGATCGACAGCGACCTGATGGAAACGCAGCAGCAATGTCAGGCAGTCAAGCCCCGTATCTCTCTGCCCCGCTTCCATTGCCCCTACACTACCCTAAGTCGTGCAGGAATAATGTACCACAAGAAACGATTGGACAAGATCTGCCACGTTCCCGCCGAGGATATTTTTACCTGCGAGGGATCGCACGTTACACGCATTGCATGCATTGAGTGCAGGCTTCGCGCGTCTGCTGGACCAACCCGACAGCACCTCGCAACGCCCCGGACAGCTGAGGAACGAAGGTTCTTGACTTACTCAGCTAGCTCCCTCACGGCAAACGCCTGAACTCGCGCGCGCCTGATGTTCCCCACCACAAACAAAGAACGATACAATCCCTGCGAATCATAAGCATCTGCGTGATGTTCGAGAGCTGGTGAATTCCGAATTGCCGAGGCGATAAACATCCGGCCGCCCGAACAACTGACAATTTTGACAGCAAGGTGAAATCCGCACTCAAAACATCGCCGCGCAACGAGCAAGCCTACATAAGGACCCCCGTTGACACCAAAGCTGCGATGTCAGGCGATCATAGGCTCATGGCCAGTAGCTCTTGGACAACGCAATCCCGGACCGATTCCCAACGCACGTCTCGCAGGGCGCTAGAGATCTGTTAAGCATCTCAGCACGGTATCATGTTAAAATACACGTTGAGATTGCTCAGGCTCACGGTTTTTGCGTATGTAGGTACCGACCGAAATAATCTGAAACAGACTGACACGGGAGCGGACATCCATGTTGGAGCCCGCCACAGACACCCTATTGCCCGCATTCTTTCGTCGCCTCCGCTTCCTGATATCCGCAAGGACACAGATCGGGGAGATACACAGACCTAACGGCACGCAATCGCAGGATGGAAATTCAAGTCCTCCTGCTTCCCAGACTTCGGGTCGCACGGCTTTCGCCTGGTCTTCTCAGGGAACCCATACGACCGGATATGTGGAAGCGAGCGTATGGGCCATTTGCTTTGTCGCGACCACTTTCGCGGCCTTCCTGCTCCAGCGGTCGGCTGTCATTGTCGATCTCGGCAGCCTCTTGGTTGCATTGACGATATTGGGCTTCCTCCTCACGGTTCACGTTGTCTATCGAAGTTGGCGACCATCGCCGGTGCTCAGCAACTTGTGCGGAGCGCTCCTAGCAATGTTACTATCGGGCGCAGTGGCTGGAATCATCAGCCTTGTCGGGCTTCGGAACAACGCCCCATTCATCGATGTAGATCTTGCGAGATGGGATCGAGCGGCAGGCTTCGACTTGCCTGCTGTCATTGCTTGGGCAGCCGACAACCCCGCCTGGTCCCAGCTCCTGTCGGTCACCTACGACAGCTCATTCCCCCTGCTCTTCGGCCTTTCAGTGCTGCTCGCAATCGTTCGCCGTTTCGATCATTTATGGATACTGACGTTCGTATTCGCCAGCACGATTGTCGCATGCGCGAGCATTTCCGTGATTTGGCCGGCGAAAGGTGCCTTCGCGTTCTTTGGGTACCCAGCCAGCTTGCTCGAGCATCTCCCGACAGGCGCGGGAACGTATCACTTGTCGAAGTTGGAATACTTCCGCAATGAGGCCTCGCCGTTGCTGTCATTCGCCAATCTGCAGGGAGTTGTGACGTTTCCCTCGTTCCATTGCTGCCTGGCGCTGATGATCATATCCGCGTCCTGGCACCTCAGGTGGCTATTTCCGATTTCATTGATCTGGAATTCCCTCGTGATCACATCGACCGTGCCGATCGGTGGACATTATGCGATCGATCTTCCATGCGGCGCGGTCGTGTGGCTGGTCGCAACCGGAACTGCTATCGCCTTGATGTCATTGTCCTCGCGACGGGCGCAGGGATCATCTGGATTGCGAGCCGACGCTTCACACGACCGACTCACGCACGGAATGTGCCAAATCATGACCAGAGCGCAAGTCAGCGAATCCTGACACCGGCCCTGTATGCCCTGGTCTGCGATTTCCCGCGATGGCGTACACGCGTCCGTTCCGACACTAAAACGCACAGCCACCTGCGCCCCCCACTAGATCATAAGCGCCAAGGATATTCACTCTATCTAAAACTGTATTCTTAATACTCATCTATTATAAGATGACGTCGGATATCCTTTTCTGGCGTGAAGGTGCGCCGATCTGGCCAACAGCAAAGAGGGTGTAATGCGGGTCAAAATGATGAGGTTCCTGCGTGACGAATCGGGAGCCACTGCAATCGAGTACGGATTGATTGCCGCCGGAATTTCACTTGCGATCATCGCAGCAGTCAACGGTCTGGGTAGCAAGATCAACACCTCGTTTGTCGACATCAATTCCTCCATCAACTAGTTCTGCGCAGTTCAGACGTTGGCGTTCTCAGGAAGCCCGAACCAATGCGTTCGGGTTTCTTGCTTCAAGGCCGCGGCGGCGCGGAATACTGGTCTAAGCTTCTGACGGAGGGTCCCCGGCCATTTGGTGTTAGGATTGTGGCTGTCGAGTTCTACGTCTCCGATCATCCCGTCGTCCCGCCCGCGCCCTGGAACGTGCCAGGCACCGTATTCACATCCCCGCTGTCGGGCATGCTCGATGGATTCGATGCATCCAAAAGCGACAGGCGGCGAGGTTCCGGACTACAATTACAGCTGGCAGGAGAGCCCGTCGGCGCGCCCGAGATGCTTCGCCGTGCCAAGCAGCTGTAGCCGAAAGCGCGTGCGGTTCGGGAACTTGGGAGCTATCAAAGCTCCCGCTAACTCGCTATCGTATCGCGAGCCGATGGCTCCTTCGTCATCCTCGGCAGCTCACATCATCGAGCAACTAAAGCGCCTCACCAGATTTGGATTTGAGTGACTGTAAAATAAACCCAGTTGTTGCGGGGCGCGGAACTGCACTTGGCGAGCGACTGCAATCTCGAGCTCGCGAGCGACTCTTCTGGCGATCAGAGCGTCAGATTGAGCAGCTCGGCAGCCACAGTTCTCGGTGCGGCGACTCTTGTTCTTGTCACCATTGGCGATCTGGCACCGCATATCTCGTTCGGCGTTGCCTCCCCTTTTCGTCGGCCTCGCAGCAGATTTTGAGTATCCACCTCCGTCGTCGCGGCTTTCACTAGAGCAAGGTCGAGGCGCTGGAGAGGAAACCGCGCGCAATGGTCACCGGGTCGGGATCGTGGCCTTTGATCCGCAAGATCTTAACGTAGACCGCGACGATCAGCGTTTCATTCCTTGGAGAGGGCAATCTAGTGTGGCGCCGAGATCGCCTGCGACGAACGCCTGGGATGCCTCCAAGCGAAAAGAATCCTTCACTTTGCTCGGACTAGAATTGACCAGCGCCCTCGTCAGGAGGTCGATGACCCCGATGATCATTCCCAAAGCGTCGACATGGCCTAAGGACCAGAAGCTCCTTGGATTGGAAGGGCTGCGCTTCCTCGCTACTGTCGCCGTGCTGCTGTGGCACTATCAGCACTTTGCCTTCGTCGGCGAGGAGCCGGTCGGTCTCGTGAGGAGCGAGCTGCCGTTCTACCGCGTTCTGTTCCCGTTTTATGAGAAGGGCACGATTGGGGTCGAGATATTCTGGTGCATCTCCGGCTTCATCTTCTTCTGGAAGTATAGCGCGGCCATCGCCGACCGCACGATCAACGGATGGACCTTCTTCGTCTATCGGCTGGCGCGACTTTACCCGCTCCATCTCGCGACGTTGCTGTTGGTCATGATGCTCCAGCTGATATATTTCGTTCAGCACAACTACTTCTTCGTCTTTCAGCAAAACGACATCCCTCAATTCGTCAAGCAGCTGTTCATGGCCAGCGACTGGCTTCCGCCGCATGGCGTCAGCTTCAACGCACCAATCTGGTCAGTCTCAATCGAGATCGTGGTCTATGCGGCGTTTTTCCTGTCGCTGCGCGTCGTGCGTCCGTCCCCGCTCTTCAATCTAGCGGTGATCGTGATCTCGATCGCGACCGGTACGCTGATGGCAAAATGCTTCGCTTTCTTCTACGCTGGCGGCCTTGCCGCGATGGCAAGACAGGCTGTCGCCGGGGCTCGGCATCGGCCGAAGGTGGAATCCTTGGCTGCGTGTGCGAGCATCGCGATGCCCGCGGCATTTTGGATGTCCGGCATGGGCCTTGAGGCGCTCACTGCACCGCTTCTGCTCATCTATACGCCGATCCTGTTGTTCTGCTGCTCGAAGCCCATAGTCTTGCCGCGGCGCCTGGAGACCCTGGTGGAGACAGCCGGCAATACAACCTATTCCTGCTATCTGCTGCACTTTCCAATTCAACTTGCGATCGCGCTTGCTTTTTCGTTTATGCAGCGGCCCATCCCCTACCTCGATCCTCTGTTCTCGGCGGCTTTCGTGCTGTCCACGCTCGTCACCGCGCGCCTCACCTATTGCTGGTTTGAAGCGCCTGCTCAGCGGCTAGTCCGGACCCTTCTGCTGCGAAGGCAAGAGACTCGGCAGGCGAGTCCGGTCCTGCTTCAATGAAGGCAATCATCATGAAGGCGGAGATCTCGATCTAGTGTGCCTTACCCAACGCCAGTGGCCAATTTGGAAAGTCACAGTGACCGCTTTATCAAGAGCGAATGGCTCGGAGCTGGAGTAAGGCGGCAACCAAATCGCAATTTGTATGCCGATTGATCAATAGGGCTGCTGTCGAAGCGGCAGCTACTGGCCAACGTGCGATTGTCGGACATGAACGATTGTGCGTGTTGGCATCCTAGGCTCCATCTCGAACGCTTGTTTTCCCTTCGCGGCCCAAAGCTTACGTGCCCGTTCGCCCTCACCGCTTTTAAGCTTGTCAGCCATCCAAAGTAGCGCGCCGAAGATCGTGGAACGGTCGTCACCGGTCAGGTCCACGATACCGGCTTTGATCACGAGGCCGCCGAGTTCGATGAGGTGCCGGGTGCGCTTACGGCGTTCGACCTGCCACGCGCGCATGTCATGTCGCGCTTTTGCGGCTTGATGCCGGGTGCGCGCCGCTCGGTTGCGTAGGAGCAACGTCAGCGTCGCGGTCAGTTGCTGGCGCAACTCGCCGCGACCGTCCTTGAAAGAACGCGACGCCGCGCTTGGCCCATGCCTCCCTCTTTCCGGCCTCTTTCGTCTCGGCCAGCACGATCAGCGCGCCCGCGAGTTCGTCGGCGCTGAGCGCGTCAGCTCCAGTAGCGATCACGAGCTCGCCGAGCTGGCGTACCTTGCGTGTTTTCAGCTTGCGCGCCTTGTCGTCGAGTGCCTTCAGGTCAGCATCAAAGTTCCTAGGTTTGCGCATCGTCGTCTCCATGAGTGGCAATGGAGAAATGATAGCTTGCGCACTGGCGCATTGCTGTAAGGTCATCAGGACGAGCTGAGACGGGATAGTCCCTCCCGAGATTTTTTCGAGGGAGGGCGCGCTTATACGTCGTGCCGACGTACGCTTCGCTGTGTAGATGCTCTGGTCGCGATGGCGATCTATCATCTTCACGTCAAGGTCATTGGCCGGAAGGCCGGAAGCAGTGCGGTGGCATCGGCGGCCTACCGCTCGGCATCGCGGCTGCGTGACGAGCGGCTCGGCCGTGATCAGGACTTTTCCGAAAAGCGCGGCGTCGTTCATTCCGAAGTGATGCTGCCGGAGAACGCGCCGGCCTCATGGGGCGATCGCGAGCGGCTTTGGAACGATGTCGAAGCGCGCGAAATCCGGAAGGATGCCCAGTTGGCCCGTGAGGTCGAGTTCGCCCTTCCGCGCGAGCTGAGTGAGGCGCAGGGTATCGAGCTCGCCCGGGACTTCGTTCGCGGCGAGTTCGTCGGTCTCGGCATGATCGCCGATCTGAATGTGCATTGGGACAGGGCAGAGGACGGACTGCCCAAACCTCATGCTCATGTCATGCTGACCATGCGCTCGGTCGACGAGAACGGCTTTGGCCAGAAGGTGCGGGACTGGAACCGCACCGAGATGGTCGAGCGCTGCCGCGAACGCTGGGCCGAGCTCGCCAATGAGCGGTTAGCCGAGCTCGATATCGACGCGCGGATTGATCACCGCAGCCTGGAAGACCAGGGCATCGCGCTGGAGCCGCAAAGCCAGATCGGCGCGCCCGCCAAACGGATCGAGTCTCGGGGCATCGCTGGCGAAGGCGGCGAGGCCGATCGCGCCGAGATGCACCGCGAGATCGCGCGCAACAACGGCGCGCGGATTGTCGCCGCCCCCACCATAGGGCTGGACGCCATCACCCAGCAGCAATCGACATTCACGCGCCGCGATATGGCGAGGTTCGCGCACCGGCATAGCGACGGGCTCGACCAGTTCAATGAGGTGGTGGGCGCAATGCAAGGAGCGCCCGGCCTGGTCGAACTCGGCAAGGATGCGCGCGGCGAGGATCGGTTCACCACCCGCGGAATGATCGAGGCAGAGCAGCGCCTGCACCGGGCCGCTGAACTGATGGCAAAACGGGAGCGCCACCAGGTGCGCGACGCGGATCGCCAGGCCGCTTTGGCGGGTGCGGAAGCGCGCGGCCTGGTGCTGTCGTCCGAGCAGGCTGAGGCGCTGGCGCACGTCACACATGGACGCGATCTCAGCATCGTGGTCGGCCATGCCGGGACGGGAAAGAGCGCGATGCTGGGGGTGGCACGGGAGGCGTGGGAAGCCGCCGGCTTCGAGGTCCGGGGCATTGCGCTGTCCGGCATTGCCGCAGAAAACCTCGAAAGCGGATCGGGCATTGCGTCGCGCACGATTGCCAGCCTGGAGCATGGCTGGGAACAAGGCCGTGACCTGCTCCAATCCAGTGATGTGCTGGTGATCGACGAGGCGGGGATGGTCGGCACGCGCCAGCTTGAGCGCGTGCTGTCCCACGCTGCCGATGCTGGTGCAAAGGTGGTGCTGGTCGGCGATCCGCAACAGCTGCAGGCCATCGAGGCGGGCGCGGCGTTTCGCTCGATCCATGAGCGTCACGGCGGAGCGGAAATCGGCGAGGTGCGCCGTCAGCGGGAGGGCTGGCAGCGGGACGCCACGCGTGATCTGGCAACCGGCAAAACGGGCAATGCGCTTGGAGCCTACCGCGCCCACGGCATGGTGCATGAGGCCCAGAGCCGCGAGCAGGCTCGCGGCGATCTAATCGAGCGCTGGAATCGCGATCGTCAGGCATCGCCGGACCGGAGCCGGATCATTCTCACCCACACCAATGACGAGGTCCGGGCGCTCAACGAGGCTGCGCGCGTGCGCATGCGCGCTGCCGGCGATCTGGGCGACGAAGTGCATGTGGCAGTCGAACGCGGCGCGAGAACCTTCGCCAACGGGGACCGGGTCATGTTCCTGCAGAACGAGCGCGGTCTTGGCGTCAAGAACGGCACGCTCGGGACCATCGAACAGATCAGCGCGCAAGCCATGACCGTACAGACCGACGATGGCCGGTCCGTGCACTTCGAGTTCAAAGATTACAACCGCATCGACCATGGATATGCCGCGACGATCCACAAGGCGCAGGGCATGACGGTTGACCGCGTCCATGTGCTGGCAACGCCGGGCATGGATGCCCACAGCAGCTATGTCGCCCTGTCGCGTCACCGCGACGAGGTGGACCTGCACTATGGTCGCGATGATTTTGCGGGTCAGGAGCGGCTCACCCACACCCTGTCGCGCGAACGTGCGAAGGACATGGCCTCGGATTACGACTGCGCCGATCCGGTCCAGAGCTACGCAGAAGGGCGTGGGATCACATTCCGCGAGCGCGTAGCTGAGATCGTGCGCAAGATTGTGCCCGAGAAGCTGCGAGACATCTTCGACGGCCTGCGCTCTCCGGCTGATGTGGCCGGACTGGATAGCGAAGGGAGGCGGGAGCGGGCAACACCGGAAAGGGAAGCCAGCGGTCCCGCAGCCGACTGGCGCGGAGCCGAAGTGCCGGCAAGCAACGTGGCGCAAGATCCCGAAGCGGACGCCCGTCGCGTCCGGACACGAGCGCTGGTGCGCCATGCCCGCGCGGTAGATGCGATCTTCGAGGCGCAGGAGACGGGCGGCAGAGCCAGTCCCGAGCAGGTGAAAGAGCTGCAGAAGGCCCGCCAAGCCTTCGAAGAGGTGCGCCCGTTTGGCTCGCACGATGCCGAGGCCGCCTACAAGAAGAACCCGGAGCTCGCCCGCGAAGCGGCGGACGGCCGGGTCAATCGCGCCATCCGCGCGCTCCAGCTCGAAACCGAACTCCGCAGCGATCCGGGCCGTCGCGCCGATCACTTCGTTGAGCGATGGCGGGAGCTCGACCAGACCAGCAGGCACCTATATCAGGCGGGCGACTTGTCCGGCTACAAGGCCACGCGCTCGGCGATGGGCGACATGGCGAAGAGCCTCCAGCGCGACCCGCAACTGGAATCCATCCTTGCCGGCCGCAAGAACGATCTCGGCATTGCATTCGAATCGGGCCGCCGACTCGGCCAGGATCTGGCCGTCGTCCATGGCATCGATCTCGGCAGAGGCCGAGGCCTTGGAATTTGACCCATCCCGTTTGCCGCCGGCTCTACGCCACAGCTGGCAACGCGCGAACTCCTATTGTCCGCCTGCACCTGTTTGGCCTCTGGTCTCGCCGGACGTCAGAAGCAACCAGCGAGGGGCATCACGGCCATGCGCGAGCCAGACCGTATCATCAGGTTGAAAACCGTCCTTGCCAGGACCGGGCTGTCCCGATCCACCATCTACCGCAAGATCGCCGAAGGTACGTTCCCTACCCCACTCAAGATCAGCAGCAACGGAACTGGTTGGCATGAATCCGACATCAACCGGTGGATCGCAGATCCCGTAAGATGGCGTCCGCGGCGCGACCTCGATGAAATCTTGTAAGCTCTATGGCACAACGATCAGGGACGACGTTTCTGGAGGCGCTCTCCTGAACTATCCGACCCCATCCTTTTCTACGCCACGGCATCCCGCTTCAGGGACGGTCCCGCGAGATGCAGACGACGAGTTCGGACCAAGCTACATTGGAAATGCGCTTACGGCAGAGCGCGATGTCAACCGAAGGCGTTCCATGAGCCGGCGCCCCGCTCGATTTACCCAAGGCGAAGTGGCACGAGCGATCCGCGCTGCAAAAGCGGCCGGTGCTTCATCCATACGAATTAAGCCGGACGGCACGATCATCGTCGACCTGGTCAAATACAAAGAAGAGCGGGGCATCGATGAGACGGTTGAGCCCGAAGAGCATTTCGTGCTTTGATTCGCTTCATGCCCCGTCCTCGCAAGCCCTACCTTCACAAGGAAATCAACCGTCATGGCAGGACGGTCTGGTACGTTCGCAACAAGGACGTCGGCGGCAAACGCACTCGCATTCGCGGCGAGTACGGGTCCATAGAATTCAACCGCAACTACGACATCGCTCTAGCCGACATGTTCAATCGGCCACGCCTCGCAATCGATCCCAGCGAGGCCAGGGCGATGGTCTTTGATGGTAGCCTCAAATGGCTATGGGAAGAATACAAGGCAAAGGCGCCTGATTGGCGCGAGATGAAGGCGAGCACGCACAAGCAGCGCAACAGCCTGATGATTCATGTTCTGGAGGCCAACGGCAACAAAAGAGCAGCCGCAATCCAGAAGCAGCACATCCTGGACGGGCTTGGGCGTCGCGCTCAAAACCCCTCCGCGGCCCGGCATTTCCTCACCACCATGAGACGGATGTTCGCGTGGGCTGTCGCGCAAAAGATTGTGCCGGCAGATCCCACCGAAGGAATCAAGACACCCAAGCCGGCAAAGACAGAAGGCTTCGTCACCTGGTCTGATGCCGACGTTCGGCGTTACTACAAGCGCTGGCCGCTCGGCACGCGAGAGCGCGTCATGATCGACGTCTACCTCTTCACCGGCTTTCGGCGGGGTGACGCAGCATCATTCGGCCCTGCCGACGTGACCGAACAGGTGCAAGAGCGGATCGGGCCTGACGGAAAACTCGAGCAGATTTCCGTTCCGATCATCACGAAGCGCCTCGAAAAGGGGAGCGAGACCATTGAGGTCACCTTCCCGATGCTCGATGTCCTGCGCCGGACGTTGGAGGCAGGTCCGGTCGGAACCGAGACCTACATCGCGACCCGGCAGGGCAAGCCGATGACCAAGGAGAGCTTAGGCAACCTGTTCAAGGAGAAATGCATCGCAGCTGGGTTGGCGAACCGATCAGCGCACGGCCTGCGCAAGGCGGCTGCAACTGTCGCCGCTGAAAACGGAGCAACGGAAGCCGAGCTGGATGCGATCTTCGGTTGGACCGATCGTCGGATGGCAAGCCATTACACGCGGAACGCCAATCGCAAGAAATTGGCGTATGGCGGCGTCGCCAAGCTCGAGCGAATGATCGGCTCCGTGGATCATAGAGCGAACGTCTATTCCCTCACCGACAAGCTAGGTGCGGGAAATCGAACAAAAAGCTCAATGAAATCAGCAGACGTCCGGATGGGTGGTGGGCACGACAGGGATCGAACCTGTGACCCCTACCATGTCAAGGTAGTGCTCTCCCGCTGAGCTACGTGCCCTAATCCAATATCCGTTCGGGTGGGCGTCCCTATATCGGCTCCCACGCAGGCAGGCAAGGACGCAAAATGCCGAAATTGGGAATAATCCGCCAGTTCCGGAGGTCTGTCCCTGGCGGCTCAGGCCGCCAGCATCTTGTTGACCTCGCTGACGAGTTCGCGCAGGTGCACCGGCTTGGACAGCACCTTGGCATTCTTGGGCGCCTCCGAATCGGAGTTCAAGGCGACCGCGGCGAAGCCGGTGATGAACATGATCTTGATGTCCGGGTCGAGCTCGGAGGCGCGGCGCGCCAGCTCGATGCCGTCCATCTCCGGCATCACGATGTCGGTCAAGAGCATCTCGAACGGCTCCTCGCGCAGCCGCTGGTAAGCCGACATGCCGTTGTCGTGGGGCGAGACCTGGAACCCGGCATTTTCCAATGCCTTGACCAGGAAGCGGCGCATGTCGTTGTCGTCTTCGGCGAGCAGGATTTTGTGCATGGCGAGGGGTTGTCTGGTCCGGGTGAGAGGCGGAGCGTTGCCGCCACTAAGCCTGACGGGCGGTAAATTTCGGGTGAAAGATTGCGCCTTTTGATCCGACATCGGCAAGGCATTTTGAGGGCTGAAGGTGCGGTCTTCGACCGAAGCAGCACGCCAGCTCAGAGTTGTTCCAAACGCGAGATGAACTTTTTCATTGCTTTTCGCTTGGCAGACCGGCTCGGATTATCGAAGATGCGCGTTGGCAAGAGCAGTGCCTGCGTTGTCCAGAACGAATCGGCCGGAGGATACCGGCGCATCAACGGACGTGACATCGACGCACGTGACCAAGGGGACGGCGCCCAGAGATGACGGACTTTGATGGCGAATTGCCGCCGTTCGAGATCATGGAGCCGACCGAATGGCGCGCGCCCATCATCTTCAATTCCCCTCACTCCGGATCGGCCTACCCCGACGATTTCCTGAGGGCGTCGCGAATCGATCTGCCGGCGCTGCGGCGCTCCGAAGATTCGTTCATGGACGAATTGATCGCCGATCTCCTGTTGCGCGGCTTTCCGGTCGTTCGCGTGCATTTCCCGCGCTGCTATGTCGACGTCAATCGCGAGCCCTATGAGCTCGATCCGCGGATGTTCACCGGGCGGCTGCCGAGCTTTGCCAACACCCGCTCGATGCGGGTGGCCGGCGGCCTCGGCACGATCCCGCGCGTGGTCGGCGACGGCCAGGAGATCTATCGCGACCGGCTGAGCGTCGACGAGGCGCTGCACCGGATCGAGACGCTGTACAAGCCGTATCACCGCGCGCTGCGCCGGCTGATCAACCGCGTGCACCAGCAGTTCGGCACCGTGGTGCTGGTCGACTGTCATTCGATGCCGTCGGTCGGCGTCTCGCGCGACGAGCCGCGCCGGCCCGACATGGTGATCGGCGACCGCTACGGCACGAGCTGCGCGTCGCTGCTGCCGGACCTGGTCGAGGACGTGCTCGGCCGGCTCGGCTATTCGGTCGGCCGCAACAAGCCCTATGCCGGCGGCTTCATCACCGAGCATTACGGCAATCCGGCCACGGGCTTGCATGCGATCCAGATCGAGCTCAACCGCGCGATCTACATGGACGAGCGCCGCAGGGAGCGCGGACCGCGCTTCGCCCAGGTCGCCTCCGATCTCGCCGTGCTCGCCGAGGTGCTGGCGACGGTGCCGCTCGGCGACCTCGGGCCGTTCCAGGCGGCGGCGGAATAGAGGACTGCGCGTTCGGTCCGAGCGATTTCGGCCGGTGGCGTCGGCGCAAAAAAAAGGGCCGCTTGAATGACAAGCGGCCCAAGTCTAGGGAGGAAACGCCCAAGGAGGGCAGCGATAACGCGAAGCGCTACCGCACCGCAACAATATGCAATCGCGCTGCACAAAGCGCAAGAGTTTTTCCGCCTTTCTCCATGCAAAAAAACATAGGCCGGGTTGCGTTCAGCGCGAAACAGATCTTCTTTTCATCATAGAAGTCAATGGCTTGATTGGAGATTCCAAACGATCGGAGGGGGACGCCGGTTTCGCTTTCAGTTTCACATCAGAGGCCCGCGACGGCTCAACCGCGCCCGGCCAGCGCGGCCGGACACCAAACGGTATCCATGATGCCACGCTGGTGTTCCATATCCGGATGCGCCCCCGACCGCTTTGAGCTAGGCATAACCGGGCTTAGAGCCACCCGATTCCCTCACCCAAGGACGCGTTGTGACGGTCATTGATTTCTCCGCCTTCATCGGTCGTCTGGCGACCGCGTCGGGCGAAACCATCCTGCCGTTCTTCCGGACCTCGCTGCTGGTCGACAACAAGAGCAGCCGGCACGATTTCGATCCGGTGACCGAGGCCGACCGGGCCGCCGAGGCCGTGATGCGCCGCCTGATCAAGGCGAACTTTCCTCAGCACGGCATCGTCGGCGAGGAGTTCGGCAATGAGCGCGAGGACGCCGACTACGTCTGGGTGCTCGATCCGATCGACGGCACCAAATCCTTCATTGCCGGTTTCCCGACCTGGGGCACGCTGATCGCGTTGCTGCACAAGGGCACGCCGGTGTTCGGCATGATGCACCAGCCCTTCATTGGCGAGCGCTTCGCCGGCGACAACGGCTCCGCCAACTACAAGAACGGCGGCGGCGAGCGCCGGCTCTCGGTCCGGCGCTGCGAGCGTCTCGGGGATGCGGTGTGCTATACGACGAGCCCGCTGCTGATGAACGAGGCCGATCGCGCCACCTTTGGCCGGGTCGAGGCCGAGACGCGGCTGTCGCGCTATGGCGGTGACTGCTACTCCTATTGCATGCTGGCCGCCGGCCATCTCGATCTCGTCATCGAGACCGAGCTCAAGCCCTATGACATCGCCGCCCTGATCCCGATCATCAACGGCGCCGGTGGCATCGTCACCGACTGGGAAGGCGGCCCGGCGCAGAACGGCGGCCGGATCGTCGCCGCCGGCGACAAGCGCGTCCACGAAGCGGCGCTGAAGCGGCTGGCAGCGGGCTGAGCCCGCCTCCACCGGCTTGGCTCCCCGCCTCTCGCGCGGAACGGAGACATCCGGCCGGTCGTCGGGCGCCTCACGCGGCGGCCCGGCGCAAATGCTCGACGAGCAGTTTCGCCGGACGCGGCAGCGCCTTGAAGCTGCGGGCGCAGATCACGAGCCGCCGATCGGCCCAGGCGTCGCGCAGCGCGACGAGGCTGATCGGCATCGACCGCGCGCAACGCCGCGCCGCCGCTTCCGGCACCACGGCAATGCCGATCCCGGCCGCCACCATCTGGCAGATCGCGTCGAAATCGCGCAGCCTGGCCCGCACGTGCTGGCGGATGCCGAGCCGCGCGGCGTGCCGGCCGATATGGACGTTGAGCGCCGTCCCCTGCGTGAGGCCGATGAAATCCTCCCCCGCAGTCTCGCTGAAGTCGATCTGTCGGCGCGCTGCGAGCGGGCTGCGCCGTCCGGCCACCAGGATCAGCCGGTCCTCGCCGAAGGCGAAGCGCTCGATCGTCTCGGGCAGCGCGTGCTCCGCCGCAAAGCCGAGATCCGCTCTGCCGGACACGATCGCCTCGGCGATCTCGGTGCTCTCGCGCTCCTCGACATCGACGTTGATGTCGGGATGCTCGCGCAGGAAGGCCGCCAGCGCCTTCGGCAGATGCTCGGCGAGGCCGACCGTGTTGGCGAGCAGCTGCACGTTGGCGCGACGGCCGGATGCGAAGCCCGAGAGCTCGCCCTGCATGGCCTCGACATTGGCCATGATGATGCGGGCGTGATCGAGCAGGCTCTCGCCCGCCGCGGTCAGCTCCACGCCGCGCCGGCCGCGCTTGAACAGCTCGACGCCAAACGCGTCCTCCAGACCCTTGATCCGCGCGCTCGCCGAGGCCAGCGCCAGATGCGCCCGGTCGGCGCCGCCGGTGATGCTGCGGGCCTCGGCCACGGCAATGAACAGCCTGAGATCGACCAGATCGAAACGCATGGTCATCCTGCCTCAGCCTTGGACGAAGGCTTGCTCCGTAACCTCCACATTGTGTCGTCGGCGCAGTCTGGTCAATGTGCCGACCATGATCGACCCCATCCTCATCTTCATCGCCTTCGCGCTCACTTTGGCCGGCTTCGTCAAGGGCGCGCTCGGCCTCGGCCTGCCGACCATCTCGGTCGGACTGCTCGCGGTCGCCATGCCGCCGGGCCGGGCGCTCGCCATCGTCATCGTACCGGCCGTGATCACCAACATCTGGCAGACCTTCGCCGGCCCCTATCTGCGTGATATCGCCAGGCGCCTGTGGCCGCTGATGCTGGGGACCGCGATCGGCATCTGCCTCAACGCCGGCGCGCTCAGCCATGCCCCGACCCGCTGGGGCAACGTCGCGCTCGGCGTCTTACTGATGCTCTATGCCCTGCTCGGTCTCACCAAGCTCGCCTTCAAGGTCGCGCCGCCGCACGAGAAATGGGTCGGCGGCATCGTCGGCCTCGTCACCGGGCTGATCTCGGCCGCCACCGGCGTGCAGGTCGTGCCCTCGGTACCGTACATGCAGGCGATCGGGCTCGAGAAGGACGAGCTGGTCCAGGCCCTCGGCGTGTTCTTCACGGTCGCCACGGTCACGCTGGCCTTCAACTTGACGAGCTCCGGCCTGCTCAGCACGGCCACCGCCCTGCCCGGCGCGGTCGCGATGGCCTGCGCCTTTGTCGGCATGTTCGCGGGCCAAGCGGCGCGATCCCGACTGCCGGCCGAGGCGTTCCGCCGTGTGTTCCTGATCGCCATGATCCTGCTCGGCCTGTATCTCGCCGGCACGGCGGTCGTCGAGCTGCTCCGGTAAGTCAGCGCGCCTCGAGCATCGCGATCCGGACGCCGAGATAGATCAGCAGCCCGCCGATCGTGCGGTTGAGCCAGAGCAGCGCGGCGGACGAGTCGCGCACGCGGCGCGCTGCACGGGCCGCGACGACGGCGACGCCGAGACACCAGATCGTGCTGTTGACGATGAAGATCGTGCCGAGCAGCAGGAAGGCGATCGCCTTGTGCGGCGCCTCGGCTGCGACGAATTGCGGCAGGAAGGCGAGGAAGAACATCGCGACCTTCGGATTGAGGATGTTGGTGAGCGCGCCCTGCCAGAACGCTTGGCGCAGCGTCACCACCGGCTTCGACGTCGCATCACTCGCCCTGGCGGCGTCCGGCCGCCGCGCCAGAAGCTGCGTGATGCCGAGATAGACCAGATAGGCCGCACCGGCCCATTTCACCGTCGCGAAGGCCGTCGCGGAGGCCGTGAGCAGCGCCGACAGCCCGATCGCACTTCCGAACACGTGAACCAGGCAGCCCGTGCTGATGCCGAAGGCGGCAGCGGCCCCGCCGCGCCAGCCCATCTGCGCGCTGCGGCCAACGATGTAGGCGGTGTCGGGACCCGGCGTGATGTTGAGCAGCAGCCCGGAGACGAGAAACAAAGGCAGATCGTGAATGCCGAGCATGATTGAACATTTCCTAACAATAACGGTCTAACCATACCTGGCCTCGGCATTGCCGTCTCGCGCCGCAGAGGCCGGCGCGGGGCCGCATGGCGAGGTGCCGCGATGGGTTCTGGAAAAGCGTTGGATTTGGCCGCCTCGGCCGTGGTATGCGCGAGGCGGGAGCACGATGTGATGGAAAGACGCCTCGCTGCCATCCTTTGCGCCGACGTCGCCGGCTATTCACGCATGATGGGGATTGACGAGGACGGCACGCACGCCGCCTTCAAGGCTCATCGCGGCGCCATCCATCCGATCATCCTCAACCACGCCGGCCGCATCGTCAAACACACCGGCGACGGCTTTCTGCTGGAATTCGCCAACGCCGCCAGCGCCATCCAGTTCGGGATCGAGATGCAGTCCCTGATGGCGGAGCGCAACGCCGATCTGCCGTCCGACCGCAACATGCGCTTCCGGCTGGGAATCCATCAGGGTGAGTTTACGGTCGATGACGGCGAGGCCTTCGGCGACGGCATCAATGTCGCCGTCAATCTGGAATCGATCGCCGTCCCGGGCGGTGTTGCCGTCTCGGCCAAGGCTTATGAGGAGGCCGGCCTGCAACTCCCCGTCAAGCTGACCAGCGCCGGAAGCTTTCAGTTCAAGAACCTGCGGGAGCCGGTGCAGGCGTGGACATGGGAGCCGGGTAGCGAGGCGGCGATCCGGGCCGGGACGAGCGTCACCGGCCTGCCGCCGCAATATCGCACCGCGATCGTCGGCGTGCTGCCATTCGTCAACCTCTCCGACGACGCCGACGCCTATCTCGCCGACGGGCTCGCGGACGACCTGATCCATGCGCTGTCGCTGCAATCGTTCTTTCGTGTCCTGAGCCGCACCTCGACGTTTCGCTTCAGGGACCGCGGCCTCAATCCCCGCCTGGTCGCACGCGAGATCGACGCGACCTACCTGATTCAGGGAACGGTGCGGCGCTCTCGTCACAAGCTCCGCGTGACGGCGGAGCTGATCGCGCCCGAGACCGGCGCTCAATTGTGGACCGGTCGCTATGACGGCGATGTCGGTGATCTCTTCGCGATGCAGGACGAGATCACCACCAGCCTATGCGCGGCGCTGATGCCGGAGATCTATCGTGTCGAAGCCTCGATTCCAGTCCGCGCGCCGGCGACCGACCCGACCGGATGGGACCGCTTCCTGCGCGGTCTGTCGCACTACTACCGACCGACCAAGGCCGACTACGAGATCTCCATCTCGCTGTTTCGGCAAGCCATTGCGCTCGATCCCACGCTCGGCCTCGCGCACGCTTATCTCGCGACCATTCTGATGCAGGGCATCAATTTCGGCTGGATCAAGGGCTCGCGCGAGCTCTGGCAGGAGGCGAAGAATCTGGCCTTGGACAGCGTGCGGCTCGACGGGCGCTCCTCGTTCGCCTATGCGATCCTGGCCTTCGTGCAGGCCATGCAGGGCGACCATGACGACGGCATGAAGGCGGCGCGCAAGGCGACCGAGCTCAATGCCTACGACATGGGCGCACGCGGCGTGCTCGGGCTCTGCCATATGGTCAACGGCGAGCACCAGCAGGCGATCGATCTGTTCTCGATCGCGGCCCAGCGCGGCAACAGCGATCCGCGCTACCAATGGCCGGCGCTGAATGCCTACAGCCACTACCTGCTCGGCCGCTATGAGGCGGCGTTGTCCTGGGCCCGCGAGGAGCTGTTTCTCTACCCGAACCATCTGCAGGCGCTGACGATCCGCGCGGCGACCCTGGCGCAGCTTGGTGCGATCGACCAGGCGGGCGACGCCGTCGACGTGCTGTACGCGCAATACCCCTGGCTCACGCTCGACCGCCACATCAAGAACATCCGATGGAAACGCCGGGACGACATCGACCACTACCGCGACGGACTGATCAAGGCCGGGCTGACCTGAGCCAATCGGGTCCAATGTCGCCGGCCCGCCACATGGCCTACACATTGCTTCCGCAAATTGATTGGATTCGACCGCTGTTGCCGTGGTATCGCCCTGAGTAGGAGCAAAGACGGAATGGAGAGACGGCTGGCCGCGATTGTCTGTGCCGATGTGGTCGGTTACTCGCGGATGATGGGCGCCGACGAGGCGGGAACCCATGCCGCGTTCAAGGCCCATCGCGGCGCCATCCACCCGATCATCCTCAATCACGGCGGCCGCATCGTGAAATACACAGGGGACGGGTTTCTCCTGGAATTTCCGAGCGTCGTCGGCGCCATCGCGGCCTCGGTCGAGGTGCAGAAGCTGATGGCCGAGCGCAATGCTCATTTGCCGGCCGACCGGGTGATGCAGTTTCGCCTCGGCCTCAACATGGGCGACGTCATCTTCGATGAGGACGAGGTGTTCGGCGACGGCGTCAACACCGCGGTGCGGCTTGAAGCCGCAGCACCGCCCGGCGGAATTGCCGTCTCCCACAAGGCCTACCAGGAAGCCAGCAAGCACCTCACGGTCACCTTCGTCGACCGCGGGCCGTTCCGCTTCAAGAACATCGAAGACACCATCAACGTCTGGACCTGGGATCCGTCCTCGCCGGAGAAGAGCCGCGAGCAGCGGTCCGCCACGACCCTGCCGGCGCAATACCGCACCGCCATCGTCGGCGTGCTGCCATTCGCCAATCTCAGCGGCGAGACCGACGAATACTTCTCGGACGGCCTGGCCGAAGACCTCATCCATGCGCTGTCGCTGCAGTCGTTCTTCCGGGTGCTCAGCCGCAACTCCACCTTCGCCTTCAAGCATGCCGGCATGAGTGCCCGCCTGATCGCGCGCGAGATCGATGCGACCTATCTCATCCAGGGCTCGGTGCGGCGCTCCGGCGACAAGATCAGAGTCACCGCCGAGCTGGTCGCGCCGGAGAACGGCGAGCAGCTCTGGGCCGGCCGCTACGACCGCGACATCGGCGACCTGTTTGCAGTGCAGGATGACATCACCGCCAACCTCTGCACCGCGCTGATCCCCGAGATCTATCGCGCGGAGGCGGCGGTGCCGGTGCGGTCCAAGACCACGGACCTCACGGCGTGGGATCGCTTCCTGCGCGGGCTGTCGCACTACTACCAGCCGACCAAGGCCGACTACGAGAGCTCGATCGCGCTGTTCCGCGAGGCGATCAGGATCGACCCAGGTCTTGCGATCGCCCACACCTATCTCGGCACCATCCTGCTGCAGGGCATCCATTTCGGCTGGATCAGGAACTCACGGGAGCTGTGGGACGAGGCAATGGCGCTGGCCGAGGCCGGCGTCCGGCTCGATTCCCGCTCGTCCTTCTCCTATTCGCTGCTGGCCTATGTCCATGCCATGCAGGGCCGGGTCGAGGCCGGGATGGAGGCGGCGCGCAAGTCGCTGCAGCTCAATCCCTATGACATGGGCGCGCGCGGCGTGCTCGGCGTCTGCCATCTCGTCGCCGGCGAGCACCGCCAGGCGATCGAGCTGTTCTCGGTGGCGGCCCAGCGCGGCAACAGCGATCCGCGCTATCAATGGTCGGTGCTGAGCGCGTTCAGCCATTACATGCTCGGCCAGTACGACGCCTCGCTGTCCTGGGCGCGAGAGTCGCACTATCAGAACCCGAACCATCTGCAGTGCCTCGCCATCCGCGCCGCCGCGCTGGCGCAGCTCGGACGCTCGGTCGAAGCGGGCGAGGCCGTCGCGGCACTTTTGAGCCAGCATCCGTGGATGACGATCGAGCGCCTCCTGAGCAACATCCGCTGGCGCAATCCCACCGACATCGCGCATTATCGCGACGGCCTCACCAAGGCCGGCATCCCGTTGACCAAGCTCACTCTGGTGGACACCAAGGCCAAGTTCGCGGGCGAATAGCGCGATCGCGACTTGAGGTTGACACTTGGGCGGGTTGCGCCAATCATTCACGATTGCATTGTAGCGTTCAGACGGCGGCCGATCCGCCCGTTCCTCGGCGCAATTCGGCGTCGTCCTCGTTTGTTTGCGTGATTTCGTTTTCATCACTCAGGTGCTTTCCAAGGATGTTCTTCGATGCAAGAAGACAGCGCCCGTGACGCCCTGCCCGGACAGCTTCCGGTCTCGTCCGACAACCCGTGTCCCTTCCTGCGCGCGCTCGTCGCCGGCGGCTTCGTCGACGGCCACAGCGTCCCCTTGAAGACCATCGGCGACCGGGTCGAGGCGGCGAGCGGCGAGACCGGCTTCAAGAAGCGGCTCGTCGGCATCGAGACCTTTGGCGTTGCGCTGATCGCCAACGGCCTGTCGCCGCTGCGGCTGCTGAAGAGCCTGTGGTCCGGCGCCGATCTCGACCAGTTGCGCAACGGCCCGCTCGACAAACATGGCGGCGGATCGCGCATTCTCGACGCCGAGGCCAAGGTTCATCCCGAGGAGATCGACCGGTTCGCGAGCTTCGGCAGCGACTATCCCGATCCCAACGGGGGCACCGAGCGCGGCCTCAACGAGGCGCAGATCCAGACTTTCATGAAGGCCAATCTGACGCGCGACGGCGACCGAGCGCGCTGGTACTTCCCCATTCTGATGCAGGGCGAATGGCCGGTGCTGCTCAACATCCTCGGCAAGGGCGAGGGCGACGGCCGCTATCTCTCCGTTGCCGAGGTCCGCACGCTGTTCGTCGACCGCCGCCTGCCGCAGCGTATCGCCGCGCGGCTGATGGCCAAGCCCAAGCCCGCGAACATCGTCTGGCGTATCGGCAAAGCGCTCGTCGGCACGGCAGTGCTGGCCGGCGCCGCCGTGTTGCTCGCCTGGGTGGCCGCGCCCGACGCCGTCAGCGACAAGCTCGGCAAGGTTCTGCCGAAGAAGGTCGCGGCGTTGATCCCGCCCGCTTTGCCCGAGACCGAGCCGACCAGGGCGGCCTATTGGCTCGATCAGGGCTGGACCACGCAGGACCGGCACTGGTTTCACCACGTGACGCAGGGCACCGCGACCTTCCCGATTCCCTACGCCTGGTTCATGGCGATGGAGCAGCCTTATCTTGCGCCGTTCGGCACGCCCGGCCTGATCTCCGACAGCGCCTATCTCGAACGTTTCGGCTTCATCCCGAGCCCGAAGAGCGTCGACGGCGACCCAAGCGTCCTCCGGCCGTTCGGCTACGCCGCGACGGCTGCCAAGACGGAGGTCGCAGCGCCGCTGCCCGCCGGCCTCAAGCCGACCCCGGCCGGCAACGAAGGCGGCCTGCCGGTCGGCTTTGCCCGGCTCACCGGCGCGACCGATCCCGCCACCGGCGCCGCCCAGTCCGACAAGATCGGCCTGACCTGCGCGGCCTGTCACTCCGGCAGCATCCACTACAAGGGTGTGAGCGTACGCTTCGACGGCGGCCCCGGCATGGTCGACCTGCGCAAGCTTGAAGAGGCCATGGGCTTTGCGATGATCTTCACGCAATACGTGCCCGGCCGCTTCACGCGCTTTGCCGATCGCGTGCTCGGGCCGAATGCGTCCGACGCCGATCGCGCGAGCCTGAAGAAGGGCCTGAAGGCCGCGATCGATTTCGCGCTCAACATGCAGGCCAACAACTACAAGACCACGATCGAAGCCAAGGGCCAGACCGAGACGGAGGAAGGCTTCGGCCGGCTCGACGCGCTGAACCGCATCGGCAACCAGGTATTCTACCTCGACATGGCCTCGAGCGGTCTGCCCAACATGCTCGACAACCAGGAGGCCATCGACGCGCCGGTGTCCTATCCGCCGATCTGGACCGTTCCGTGGTTCTCCTGGGCGCAATATGACGGATCGATCGCGCAGCCCCTGATCCGCAATGCCGGCGAGGCGCTCGGCGTCTCCGCACAGATCAACTTCTCGCCGAAGACCGCGAGCGACAGACTGTGGCGCTCGTCGATGGCGATCGATAACCTGCTCTACATCGAGAACATGCTGCGCGGTCCCGATCCGTTCGCGACCACGACGCCCGCGTTCGGCGGGCTGACCTCGCCGAAATGGCCGGAGAAGCTGTTCGCCGGCGACGACGCCTGGAAGATCGATCCGGTCCGCGTCGAACGCGGCCGTAAGCTCTATGCCGCTGTCTGTGTCGAGTGCCATCTCGGCCCGGTCGCCGACACCGTGTTCGACAAGACCTATCCGGACAAGAGCTTCTGGAAGATCAAGCCAGCCGATGACTGGGAGAGCAAGGGCTGGAACGCCAAGGGCCCGATCCTCGACCTCGTGCAGAAGCCCGTCGAGGCGATGCAGACCGACCCCGGACAGGCGAGCATTCTCGCCAACCGCAAGGTCAACGTGGCAGGCTTCCTCGAGGTCGATCCGGCCAAGGACCTGAAGGGCTGCAACCTGCCGCAGGGCTCGACCACGGAGATGCCCTATGCGCTGGCGCTGATGGCCGTCGTGCAGAAGGCCAGCGACAAATGGATGGAGGACCGCAAGATCTCCGAGGCGGAGCGGGCCGCATTGTGGGGCGATCGCAGAAACTGTCCCAACCCGGCCGGCAAGAGCTATCGCGCCCGCCCGCTCAACGGCGTGTGGGCGACCGCACCCTATCTGCACAACGGCTCGGTGCCGTCGCTGTACTGGCTGCTAACGCCGGCTGCCGAGCGGCCGACATCGTTCTGCCAGGGCGCGCGCGACTATGACCCGAAGTCGGTCGGCTTCGCCGTGCCGAAGGGCGGCGAGAGCACGTGCAAGGTCGGACAGACGCTGTTCGTGACCAGCGATTCCAGCGGCAAGCCGATCAAGGGCAACAGCACGCTCGGTCATTCCTTCGAAGGGCCGACGAAGCCCAACAAGGATTATCCGAACGGCATCATCGGCGGTGCCTTCTCGGAGGACGAGCGCTGGGACCTGATCGAGTACCTGAAGACGCTGTGAGGCCACGCGATGGTGCGACCTGCTGATCATGGGGCGCACCGCAGGCTTCACGCCGCGGTCCAGACGCCCGGACGCACGCAACGCCGGATCGCTCCCTGCTCTCCGAGGGAATGCAGGATCACCCAGCCGTTGACGACGAGATCGCGCACGCCCTGGTGACCCTGCAGGACCTCGTCCATGGCGCTCTCCGGCGCGGCGATGAAGACGTTGAGCCTGATGGGTTCGTGGATGAAGCGCGTGCCGTCATGCACCGACTGCCAGGGCAGCCCGACACGCAAGTCGCCGGCGTTGCCCTCGAGCACGCCGAGCTGGCCGACGATGTTGTGCAACACCTTGTTGCCGCTGCCGAAGGCAGCGTTGTTCACGGTCGAGCCGTAATATTGCAGATTGATCCAGCTCGCGACCACCATCGGCGCCGTCATGATCAGCTCGAGGGTGCGATAGCCGTCGTCACGGGCGGCCTCGTAGGAGTGCAGGAAGGCGCGGCCGCCGAGGTCGAGGCCGCGGGTGAAGGCGCGCGGCGCGGCGATGAAGGCGGCGTTGCCGGCGAGCCCCCATTCGGGCCGCACCTGCGACCAGTCGCGGCTCCGGGCGATCACCGCGTCATCGATGTCGGATACGTCCTTGATGCCGAGCAGCGCGCTGCGCTCCTGCCGCGCCAGCCGTGCAGCGTCCGCGAGCCGTGCCTTCAGCCGGGACAGATCCGGCGCGAGCACGGCCGGAACGTCGTCCTCGTCGAACAAGGTCACGGCATCGGTCGTGGTGTCGTGCAGCGCTCCGATGAACCAGCAATCGGCGGGGATGTCGATGCCCTTGGCGCGCAGACCTTCTCGCACACGCCAGTCGTTGAGAACGGCTGCGGCGACCCGCGCATTGGCCTCGCCGGTATGGCCCCCGCAGGCGCCGCAATCCAACCCCGACGCGTGCGGATTGTTGACGGTGGTGCTGCCGTGACCGGCCAGCAGCACGAGCCGCGCGAACGGCCCGGTCAGCGACATCGCCTTGAGCACCGCCTCGGCCATCGCGACGCGCTGCGGATCGGTGAAGCCGGTGGCCCGCCCGCCGAGCTCGCCCGGTGTCAGCCGCGGCTGGACGCGGGCCGCGATCTCGGGATCGAGACCATCAACGACGGGTGACGGCACGGGACGCGTGACACCTGCGCTGTCGGTTGCGATCTTGGCGGCGAAGCCGAGGCCGGCGGTCTCGACGAAGGAGAACGACGAGACGGCCGAGACCTTGAACGACTTCCAGGCCTTGGCCGCCCGCCGCCGCAGCAGCCGCAGACCCAGCACCTCGGCCGCCTCGACGTCATCGGCATGCTTGACGGCCTCGCAAACGATAAAGGCGGGCTTGAGCAGCACCGGGCATTGCGCGCCGCCCCTGGTATGGCCGATCGGGACGTATTCGATCGGGAAGCCGAAGAATCCGGCGAAGCCGATCGTCTCGGCTTCCGGATAAGCGGTCTCCAGCGCGCGACGGAAGATTTCCGAGCGCACGTCGATGCAGAACGCGGCCTGCAACGCCGGCCGCGCCGGCAGCCGCGGGATCGCCGCCTCTGCGCCATGCGCGGCAAGCTGCCCGACCAGCCGCGCCCGGAAGGCGATCTCATAGGCCTCGTGCAGCACGAGATCGATCGCAAGCTCCGGCGTCTCTTCGAGCCGCTGATCGGCCGGCAGCTTCGCCGCTTCCGCCATGGCCTCCGCCCAGGCCGCCTTGAAGGCGTCGTCGGTGCGCGCCTGATAGAGCGCATAACCCCAGGCGAGCCGGATCGCCAGCAGCTCCAGCAGCGTCTCGTCGCGCCGACCGTCGAGCTGCGCGTTCCAACCGATGTAGCGGGCATAGGCCGACCAGCCGCCGAGATCGAACAGTGCCCGCACCAGATAGTCCTCGATCGCGCGCGCGGGGATGCCGAGCCGGTCGACGATCAGACCGATCGCCTGCACCGGATCGGCCGGCAGCTCCGCGATCGCCTTGCGGAAGCCGGTGAGCCCCATCACCTCGGGATTGCGGTCATAGGCCGCGATCGTCCGCCACGCGGCATAGGGCTTCAGCTTGCGCACCGGGCTGGGCCAGCTCGCCTGGCCTTCGTCGAAATAGGTGGCGCAAAACGCCGAGATCTCGTCGATCATGAAGGCGACCAGCGAGACGTAGCGATCGCCCTCGGCGAGCCGGTCGAGCACCTCGGCGACCGTCGCCACGACGGCGGGCGGCGACGACAGCCTGGCCTCGGCGCGCGCCTTCTGCTTGAGCGCGTCGACATCGAGCCCGGTCGAGGGATGCAGCGCGAGCGCCTGCGCCAGCGCTTCATCGTCGATCCGGCCGTCGTCGAGCGCCTGCCGGTAGTAGCCGCGCGGCATCAGCATCCGCGTCCGCACCACGCGCTCGAACGTCGCGGCGGTCGCGGCGAAGCTCTGCGAGGTGAAGCCGAGGAACGGATTGACGGCGACGAAGTGCTTCAGCGGCCACAACGGCGCGACCCGCTGGCAGGCGCTGTCGATGCGGGCCATCAGCCCGGCATCGGCGGTGGTGTCGATCGGGTCGGTCATGGACATGGCAAGGGCAGCCTGGGTCATCTTCATCTCCGGCTTACGGCTTGGACGGAAGGTGCGAGCTCGCGCTTCGCGGCCAAACCGTCAGCACGAGGCGGTTGGCGAGCGTGTTGAGATAGAGGCCGTTGCGCAGGTGGACGTAAGCCGCGATCCAGAACGGCGCGTCGGCGCGGCGCATCATCTGGTTCTGGAACACGGTCACCGCCGCGAACGAGACCACCACGGCCGCCGCGATCAGCATCGGCACGACACCACCGACCGGCCGCGATGCGGGAATGCTGCCGCCGACCAGCCAGGCCGTGCCGGCCTGCAGCGCGAAGTAGACGATCGCGACGCCCGCTGCGGTCACCGCGGCGCGGGCGATGACGAAGGCGTTCGGCCGCTCGTCGATCGCGTTGGCCATCAGGTGCACCAGCCCCATCAGCAGCACCGAGCCGAGCGCGATCTGCGCCGGGTTGCTGCGGAGCGTCATGCCGAAGGCGAGCCCCGTGAGCAGCGCGAGGCCGATTACCGCGACCAAGGCCAGGATCAGTCGTGCCGCGTGCGGCTGGCCGCCGGGGCTCGGCGTCCATGACGCGCGGGCGAGATCGATGATGCTGCCCGACGACAGGAAGGCGTGCGCCTTGTAGAGCGAATGCGCCACGATGTGCAGCAGCGCCGCGGAGAAGGCGCCGAGCCCGCATTGCAGCAGCATGAAGCCCATCTGCGCCACCGTCGAATAAGCGAGCTGAACCTTGACCGAGGTCTGCGTCAGCATCACCAGCGAGCCGAACAGCGCGGTGGCGCCACCGACGACCGCGAGGACGTCGAGCGCGGGCGTGGCCAGCAGCAGCACGTCGCTGAGCCTGAGCACCAGGAAGCCACCGGCATTGATGATGCCGGCATGCAGCAGGGCCGACACCGGGGTCGGCGTCTCCATCACCTCGATAAGCCAGCCATGCAGCGGCAGCTGCGCGGATTTCAGCATCGCGGTCGCGACGATCAGCAGCGCGGCGATCGTGACAATCGCCGATCCCGCCCCTTCTCCGCCGCGGGCCTGCGCAGCGAGGCTGGCGAGCTCCAGCGTGCCGAAGCGGAGGTAGAGAAGCAGCGCCGCGACCGCGAGGAAGGCATCGCCGAGCCGGCTCGCCACGAACTTCTTGCGCGAGGCGCGGACCGCGGCCGGACGGGTGTCGTAGAACAGCAGCAGCTTGCCGAGCGCCAGGCTGGTGCCGATCCAGGCCGCCAGCAGCAGCACCAGGTTTCCGGAGATCAGCAAGGTCAGCACCGCGGCCAGGGTGAGCAGCAGCCAGCGCGTGAACCTGACCTGGCCGGGATCGCCGTCGAGATAGTTGCGGCTGTAGCGCACGACGACGAAGCCGATGAAGCTGACCAGCATGATGAGGATGGCGCCGAGCGTATCGAGCTGCAGCGACAGCCCTAGGCCGTAGCCGCCGAGCAGTGGCGTCCGCCCTGCCCCCATGACCGCTGCGCCGAGGCTCGCGAGAGTGGCAAGGGCGAATGCGAGCGCGGCGGTCGCGATCGCGTTACGTGCGACGGTTCTGGCGCTGCCGCCGGTGCCGGCGAGTGCGACGACCGCGAGCGTGAGCGGCGCAAGCGCCGCAAGACAGGGAAGGAGCTGGTTCATGGCGGCCCGGTCGTTTGATCACAGGGGACGATCTCTCCCTCTTGCTTTACGGGCTGCAGTTCATTCCTAAAATTTCAATCATTGAACCTGATCGTTATAAAATATAGAATGATTGCGTGCCGCATCTGAATTACCACCACCTGCGCTACTTCTGGATCATCGCCAGCGAAGGCAGCATGAGCCGCGCCGCGCAGCGCCTCAACGTCTCGCCCTCCTCGCTGTCGGTGCAGGTCAAGGCGCTGGAGGAGCAGCTCGGGCAGAAGCTGTTCGAGCGCATTGGACGCACCCTGCAGCTCACCGAGGCCGGGCGCATCGCGCTCGACTATGCCGGCAGCGTGTTCAAGTCCGGCCATGAGCTGATCGAGACCTTGTCGGGCCTGCGGCCGGGACGGCAGCTGCTGCGGGTCGGCGCCGCGGCGAACCTGTCGCGCAACTTCCAGATCGCGTTCCTGAAGCCCTTGATCGGGCGCGGCGACGTCGAGCTGATCATCCACACCGGTCAGTTCAGCGACCTGTTGGAACAGCTCGACGCCCACAAGCTCGATCTCGTGCTCGCCAACCATCCGGCGGCGCCAGACATGCGCAGCAATTTCGACAACACGCTGATCGATGAGCAGCGCGTCAGCCTCGTTAGCCGCAAGCCGGCCAAGCCCGCGCTATTCCGATTCCCGCAGGATCTGGCAACGACGCCGGTGATCCTGCCCGGCCGAGGCAGCGCGCTGCGCTCGGCTTTCGATGCGCTGGTCGGATCCAGCGGGATCCGTCCGGTCATCGCCGCCGAGGTCGACGACATGGCGATGCTGCGCCTGATGGCCCGCGAGAGCGGCACCGTCACGTTGGTGCCGTCGATCGTCGTGATCGACGAGCTGCGTACCGGCGTGCTGGTTGAACGCGCCCGCCTGAGCGCGCTGAAGGAGCAGTTCTTCGCCGTGAGCCAGCAGCGCCGCTATCCCAATCCGCTCGTCGCCGAGCTGATCGGATCACGCGACAGGAAGAGCGGTTCACGGCCTGAATGACCTGTCCGTGGCACTTCGTCTTGAAATAGGTTGCAGGCAGCCCGCAAGACATCGGGACGGACCGGTCTTGCGGACCAACTCCCAGTTCGTTCCGAACTGGGGCAAGGTCAGCAGTCGTGAGCCGTCCGATCAGAACATCGCGGGCGGACTGACATTCACCCCGTGCTGGACCAGCACGAGAGAAGCGACCACGCCCGTCAATGAGAACATGGTCACCAGACCAAATCCGGAATTGAGCGCATGGGGACCAACCAGCTTCCGCACAATCATCATCATCAATGTCTCCTCCTGAATGTCGTTAGTGGACTTAACTAGAGGGACAGTGCGTTACCGGGGCGTTTCCAAATTTGGAGAGATCGGCGCGTGGTGAATGCATCCTTGAATGCACAGCATGCCCGGCATGAAGGCCGCTTAACAATGACGGCGGATTTGCAGTTGCATCGAGACGGGGGAAGCGCCGACGCTCGAAGAAGTTGAATCGTCGTATTAGCTCGCCCTGAACGGAGCACGATGTCGACGACAAGGATGGACGACGGCCGCACGCGAGGCGCGGTGGTTCGCGTCGCGCTGAGCGATCGCATCTATACGCGGCGTGAGCAATTCGACGCTTCCCGTTTCCCAGCGGAAGTACATCGTCACCCCGAATGAAGTAGCCGCAGCCGTCAGGCGACCCTCGGTCATTCGGCTGGCGACATCCGGCTCGGAACGGATCGCGAAGACGTTCGCGGTCTGCGTCCTGATATGATCCTACTTCGCCTCATTCATCGCCGTCGCTGCGAGCAGCGCCGCCTCGATCGTGTCCCGGGTCTTGTCGAGATGCGCCATCATGAGCGTCACCGCGCGCTCGGTGTCGCGCGCCAGCGCCGCCTCCATCAGTTCGCGATGCTCACGCGCGGCATCGCGGTTGCCGCGATCGGTCTTGCGGGCGAGATCGAGATAACGCTCGTTGTGCGCAAACAGGAGATCGCGCACCCGCATCATCCAGGCGCTGCCACAGGCCTGGGCCAACGCGGCATGGAAATCGGCATGCGCCAGCATCCAGGCCGGCGAGAAGCTGCCGTCATGGGCCGCGATCGGCGTCGCGGCCAGACGGTGATGCGCGGCAACGACCGCGGACTCCCAGGCGAGATCACCGTTGGCGATGGCGCGGCGCAGGCACTTGGTCTCGATCTCGACGCGCATGTCGGTCAGATCGCGCAGATCGGCCACCGAGACCGGCGCCACGCGGAAGCCGCGCTGCGGCGTCGCCGTCACCAGCCCTTCCGCCGTGAGCCGCGCCAGCGCCTCGCGGATCGCCCCGGTGCTGACCGAGAAGGCTGATCCGAGCTCGCTGATCTTCAGCTTCTCCTCCGGACGATAGAGGCCGGCGAGCAGGCTGGCACGCAACTGCTCGTAGACGGTCTGGGTGGCGCTGCCGGACATCGACTCACTCTCGCGGGACAATCAATTCACACTAGCAAAGCCTAAAAGTATATTTTCATCAAAAAATATATTTTAATTGCACGGCCTCCGCCATGCCCCTATGCTCATCGCCAAAACGCCGCCGGCAGCGCGGCCATCAGGGAGGTATCCATGCGAAGCCCCATCGCAGCGGCAGGATTGTTGGTCGCCGCGTCCGTCCTCGCCGTACCCGCTCGGGCGGAGGATCAGCCGGGCGTCACCGCCAGCGAGATCCGCATTGGACAGACCATGCCCTACAGCGGGCCGGTGTCCGCCTTCGGCATCCTCGGCAAGGGCGAGGTGGCCTATTTCAAGATGATCAACGACCGCGGCGGCATCAACGGTCGCAAGGTCAACCTGATCTCGCTGGACGACAGCTACGTGCCGCCCAAGACCGTGGAGCAGACGCGACGTCTGGTCGAGAGCGACGAGGTGTCGTTCATCTTCTCGACCATGGGCACCGCGCACAACACCGCGATCGCCAAGTATCTCCAGGGCAAGAAGGTGCCGCAGCTGTTCGTGGCCTCGGGCGCCTCGAAGTTCGGCGACCCTGCGCAATTTCCGCTGGCCTTGATGGGCGTGATGGCGCCGTTCCGCAACGAAGCGCGGATGTATGCGCGCTACGCGCTGCAGACGAAGCCGGATTCGACCTTTGCCATTCTCGCGCAGAACGACGATTTCGGCCGCGACTATCTCGCCGGGCTGAAGGACGTGCTCGGCGAGCGCTTCGACAGCACGGTGACCGTCGCAAGCTACGAGTCGACCGAGCCGACCATCGACTCGCAGATCGTGAAGCTGAAATCGACCGGCGCCGATGCGCTGATCATCGCCGCGACGCCGAAATTCGCCGCGCAGGCGATCCGCAAGACCCATGAGATCAACTGGCGCCCGCTGACGTTCCTGACCAACGTCTCGGTGTGGATGTCATCGGTCATGGAGCCGGCGGGCCTCGAGGCCGGCACCGGAATCATCTCGACGGCCTACGTCAAGGATCCGTTGGATCCCGCCTGGGCCAACGATGCCGGCGTCAAGGGCTGGCGCGACTATATGGCGAAATACGTGCCCGACGGCGACATCCGCGATTCCAACTACGTCAACGGCTACAACAACGGCATGGTGCTGGAGCACGTGCTGAAGGCGGCCGGCAACGATCTGTCGCGCGAGAACATTTTGCGGCAGGCGCTGTCGATCAAGGATCTCGAACTGCCGATGCTGCTGCCGGGCATCAAGGTCAACACGTCAGAGACCGACCACCTCCCGGTCGAGCAGGTGCAGTTCATGCGTTTCACCGGCAAGCAGTGGGAGCGGTTCGGCGAGGTGCTGTCGACCAAGTAGCAGCGGCTGCTCCGGTGGATCGTCGGCGCGGCTCCGCGCTGACGACAGGCGCATGCATGGGCTGGCACGGTATTGGAGGACGGCGCCTCTCTCTCGCCACGTAAACAAAATCGCAACAGTCGCCTGCGATGTTTCGTCGCAGGTCAACCGAATTCGCAATCGGCGTCCGCATACATCCACATGTGGTCCCGCGCGCGACGGCGTGACCATCTGCTCACGGCCGGGGGAGCGGGCGGAGGGCGGGCTCGTGCCCGGTTCTCACCGCAGGTCTCCTTGAAGCAGTCGCGGAGACGATCGCCGCGGGGAACCGCCAACAAGGAAAAGAATACAGGTCCTCACCGCCCCAACGGGATCTTTTGAGGAAGAGCATGACGGATATCAGCCGACCAGCGAGCCGGGCGATCGCCGCCATCGCGCGCTTCTCCCGCGACAGCAAGGCCAATATCGCGGTCACATTCGCGCTGGCGCTGTTGCCGATTCTCACGGCGATCGGATGCGCGACCGACTACTCCATGGCCATGCGCATGAAGATCAGGCTCCAGTCTGCGGCCGATGCCGCGAGCATCGCCTCGATCTCGGTCAACTCGGCAGGCTATACAGCGGCGATGGCGATGACGTCGGACGGAACCGTTACCGCCGGGGTCTCGGAGGCGGACAACATCTTCAAGGGCAACGCCTCTACCTTTCAAGGCTACACATTGACGTCCGAGACCAGCACCGTCACCAAGAGCGGGTCCACACTGACGTCGCAGGTGCAATTCACCGCCAACGTGCCGGCCACGTTCCTGACGGTGATCGGCTATCAGAATCTGACGGTCAGCGGCCAATCGTCCTCCTCCGTCACGTTGCCACTCTATCTCGACTTCTATTTGACGCTGGACGTCTCGGGCTCGATGGGCCTCCCGTCGACATCGTCCGAAGCACAGCGCATGCAGGCCATCAGCCCGGACAACTACAGGCAATACCCCACGGGATGCACGCTGGCGTGCCATTTTTCGCCGCAGAATAGCGCTTGCACCGATTCAGGGACCCAGGGATATCCCACGAACAACTATTGCCTGGGCTATGCGATCTCGCGCGTCAGCCAGAGCGGTTACAAGAACCTGCTGACCGCCAACAAGAACTACCCCATGGGCGTTCAACTGCCGTCGTCGATCGTGTCCGGCCTGCCGAACTCACTGTACAAGAACCTGGCGACCGTTGCGAACTGCCCGACCGATGGGACGGATGCGTGCATCCAGCTGCGGCTGGATGCCGTGGGCTATGCCGTGAACCAGCTGTTTGTCACGGCGAACAACACCAAGAAGGTCAACAACCAGTTCCGGATCGGCCTCTACCCCTTCATCCGATATCTCTATTCCTACTTTCCGCTCACCAGCAGCATCAACGGCTCGACGACGGATTCGACCACCATCAACTATGCGGCGGCCAACCTTGCGACGCTGCTCGACACCAACACCAACGCATCTCTCGGCTCGGGCGGAACGCATATCGACACGGCCCTGTCCAGCGTCAACAACCTGATCGTCAATGTCGGGAACGGCAGCGCCTCGACCAATACCCTGCCCTACGTGTTCCTGGTCACCGACGGCGCGCAAGACCCGCAAGTGAAGGGCGTGCCCAATGGCTCATGGTCCGGCAGCAATCATGCCACCGTGATCGATCCGAACACCTCCTGCACACCGCTGAAGAACCGCGGCATCATCATCTCAGTTCTCTACATTCCCTATCAGGTGATCAATCCGGTGAACGCATCCTTCGCCGGTGACGAAGACGACTATGCCAACAGCAACATTCCTTCGATTCCGCCGAGCCTGAAGGCCTGCGCCTCGCCGGGATTCTTCTATACGGCGAACACGCCCGCCGACATCACGTCGGCGCTGAACGCGATGTTCAATCATGCGGTGTCCGAGGCGCATCTGACGAGATAGAGCAGAGACAAGCCCAGGCTCGGCCGTTGGACTTTCGGCGCCGAAGGCGTAGACCTCTACCGTCGACCACGAAAGAGCCGCGGCGCCCATGTCCGAGACTGATCCGCTCACGCTGAAATTTCGCTGTCCGAAGGAGCTGGAAGGCCTCATTCCGCAGCCGGTGCCGGCGCCGATGGGCGTTCCCGACTGGGTCAAGACGATGCCGGCCACCGCGTTCAGCGCGCTCAACCAGGCCGAGGAGCAGACCGTCAAGCGCTGCCCGCCCTTCATCGACGCGATGACGACGGGCTTCCTCATTCCGCTGATCTGCGATCTCACGGTCGAGGATGGCGGGATCAGCTGGGACAACGAGCTGCCGCCGGGCGGCGCGATCGATTTTCCGCGCTCGCCGATCAGCTTCCACGACGCCGCGCAGGTCACGGGCTCGCCGCTGTTCGAGGCCGACCGCTTCCTGCTCAAGTTTCACAATCTCTGGACGATCGAGGCGCCGGAGGGCTGGGCATTGCTGTTCACGCATCCCGTCAACCGCTTCGACCTGCCCTTCACCACCGTGACCGGACTGGTCGACAGCGACCGCTTTCACGACTCGTTCGTGCATTTTCCGGCGCATTGGCACGACACGGCGTTTCGCGGCGTGATCCCGAGAGGAACGCCGGTCGCGCAATGCATTCCGGTGAAGCGGCAGGCGTGGACGATGCAGACCTCGGCCTTCACCGAAGAGGAAATCGCAGAGATTCACGAGGTGCGCGAGGCGCTGAAGCGCGAGACCGGCGTCTATCGCAAGCGGTTCAGGGCTTGAGGGCGGCCGCGCCGTCGACCTGAAGGAACTTCGCCGCATCGCTCGGCCGGAAAAAGAAGCGGCCATGCGAGCTAACGACCATCGTATAGGCCGCGCGGCTCAACAGATGCGGCCGGCCGCGCACCACCGTGCGCAGCGCCGCCTCGGCCCCGGCGCGGTCGCCCATCTCCATCAGGCACATAGCGAGGTTGGCGCGGGTCTGCGTGTCCTCGGGCCGCAGGCCGAGCGCATGGCGGTAGGTGCCTGCGGCCTCGGCATAGTCGCCGTCGAGGAACTGCACCCAGGCGAGCTCGATCAGGATGTCGGGCCGTCCCGGCGCGGCCTCGCGCGCCGCCAGCAGGTGCGTGCGGGCACGAACGCGGTCATTGGCCTGGAGAGAGAGGCGTCCGAGATCGAGCTGGAGGTCGACGCTGTCGGGTGACAGCGTCAGCGCCTCCTCGATCACGGCGATGGCTTCACCGAGCTGTCCCGACTTGGCAAGCCGCCCCGCCAGCTCCTGGAACGCCGGCAGAAAAGCCGGCCGCCGCGCCGCGGTCTTGCGCAACTGCGCGATGCCGTCGGCGGCGCGTCTGGATTCGCATAAGGCAGCGCCGAGCAGTGTCTCGAGTTCCGGATCGCTGCCGCGCAGCGCCGCCTTCTCGAGCGCCGCGATCGCTTCGTTCGCGCGCTGCTGGCCGAGCAGCGCATGGGCCTGGACGAGCAGCGCGGCGCGGTCGGTCCTGGCCGTGCGCAGAATCGAGGCGGCGATCTGCTCGGCGCGCGCGAACTGCCGCGCGCGCAGCGCGTGGATCGCCTCCTGCAGCGCCTGCGCCTGCAATCTGTTCTGCGCCTTGCTCACGACCAGCCGTCACAACGCGAGGGGGTGGCCGGTAGCTCTAGCAGGACCCAGGGGTGTCCAGCGGACGGCAGGACGGCTCACCCGAACAGCGGCGTGCCCGGCACGAAGGCGTCGAACGCGGCCCAGAACTGCGAGCGGTAGCGGTCCTGCTCCTGCAGGATCTCGTGCTTGGCACCGGCGATGACGAGATGCGAGCCGGCGCGCAGATGATAGGCGAACTCCTCGATCGCCGCGGTCGACACCACGGTGTCGCTGGACGCCGCCAGCATCAGGATCGGCTGGCGGATCTGGGAGGGATAGGTCATGCCGCGGAAGGTCATCATCGCCGAGAAGGCGGAATCGGCCCAGGCCACCGTCGGCGAGGCGATGCCGAGCGTCGGATCCTCCTCGAGGATCGCGGCGTTGCGGGCATAGCGGACCGGATCGGAGGTCAGAGGATTGTTGACGAACGGCGCCAGCCCGCTGATCTCGTCGTTGCCGCCCGGCACGTAGCGGCCGCCCTGTCCGGCGATGCGCATCGCCCGCAGCAACAGCCGCGCCGGCAGCGCGGTGCGGCTGTCCGGAAGGTCGATCATCGGCGCCGACAGCACGACGCGATCGAACCAGCGCTTGCCGGCATGCGCGAGCCGCAGCAGCACCGTGCCGCCCATCGAATGCGCCAGCGCGAAATAAGGCGGCGGACAATCCGGCAGCACGACTTGCGTGACGAAGGTCTCCACGTCGGTCTCGTAGTCGGAGAACGAGCGCACATAGCCCTTGCGGGAATCGCGCAGGCGCCGCGACGAATGGCCCTGGCCGCGCCAGTCGATGATAGCGACCGCAAAGCCGCGATCGCGCAGATCGCGCACCGTCTCGAAATACTTCTCGATCATCTCGCTGCGGCCGGTGAACACGCACACCGTGCCCTTGCGCCCGGCCGGCGGCGCCCAGCGCGCAAAGCGCAGCTCGGCGCCATCAGGGGTCTTGATGGTGCCGGCAGTGACGTTTTCGGGAACGGGATTGGCGGGAATCGAGACGAGCGTCATGAGGCGCCCATCGAATAGGTGAAAGGCAGCGGGAATCAAGGGGTGGAACGGCAAAAAGAGCAGGTCTTGGGCGCCCTTGAAGGTCGAAACGTCCGGCCCATATCGAGATCGTGCAGGCCGCGTCAGGCTGCACGACAGCCCGGCCCGATGGCGGGCGGGTTAGCCAACAGTCGCTCAATGGAGGACTTTGACCATGCGTACCTACGACCTCACCCCCTTCTATCGTTCCACCGTCGGTTTCGACCGTCTGTTCTCGCTGCTCGACCAGGCCACCGCCGAGCCCACCCCCGGCTATCCGCCCTACAACATCGAGCGCACCGGTGAGAACGCTTACCGCATCACCGTCGCCGTCTCCGGCTTTGGCAAGGATGAGCTCTCCCTCGTCGCGAAGGAAAACACGCTGACGATCAAGGGCGAGAAGGCCGCCAACGAGAACGGCAAAAAGGCCGAGGTGCTGTATCGCGGCATCGCCGCCCGGGCCTTCGAGCGCTCGTTCCAGCTCGCCGACCACGTGGTGGTGAAGAACGCCAGCCTCGAAAACGGCCTGCTCCACGTCGACCTCGTACGCGAGATTCCGGAAGCGAAGAAGCCCCGCTCGATTCCGATCTCGACCGGCGCGCAGGCCGCCGAGCAGCCGGTGATCGAAGGCTCGGCCGAGAAGGCCGCCGCCTAACAGCACATCCTCATTCTGGAATAGGAGCGCCCCGGGCAACCGGGGCGTTTTTTCATGTCTCGCTGCAGTGCAGTCAAACGATCGTGACCACTGGTAACGGCCTGCTCTCAGCTCGCGAAGACGCCAATGATCGCCTCGCGTCAACCGGGCTTGGAGCCGTGACATGGACCTTCTTCGCACCCTCACCTGCGCCGCCGCGCTGCTGATCTCCGCAGGCCCCGCCCTCGCCGAGCCCGCGCAGCCGCCCAAGGTCCACAACGTCGTGCTGGTGCACGGCGCCTGGGCCGATGGCTCGAGCTGGGCCAAGGTCATCCCCTATCTGCAGGCGGCCGGCCTCAAGGTCACGGCCGTGCAGAATCCGCTGACCTCCCTGGCGGACTCCGCGGCCGCCACCCGCCGCGCCCTGGCCGAGCAGGATGGGCCGGCCGTGCTGGTCGGCCATTCCTGGGGCGGCACGGTCGTGAGCGAGGTCGGCACCGATCCAAAGGTCAGCGCGCTGGTCTATGTCGCGGCCCGGGCCCCCGCTGCGGGCGAGGATTTCGTCAAGCTCGCCGGGCAATATCCGACACCGCCGGCACGCGCCGGCATCGTCGACCACGACGGCGAGACCAAGCTCAACGAGGACGCCTTCCTGAAGGACTTCGCCAATGGTGTCGATGCGACGACGGCGAAGGAGCTCTATGCGGTGCAATGGCCGACCGCGGCGACGATCTTCGGCAACCGCACCACCCAGGCGGCGTGGCACGACAAGCCGTCATTCTATGCGGTGTCGAAGCAGGACAAGACGATCGATCCGGATTTCGAGCGCTTCCTGGCCCACCGCATGAAGGCGACCACGATCGAGCTCGACGCCGGGCACCTGTCGCTGGTGTCGCATCCGAAGGAGATCGCTGATCTGATCCTGAAGGCCGCCGGTCAGCACGAGTAGTGCGACCGATCGCGCTGGGATCTCATCGGCTGCTCCAAACGACCTGTCGTGCCCGCGAAAGCGGGCATCCAGGTCGCCGCGGCAGTCGTGACTGACCGAGATGCCGGTGTTTACGAAATCGCCCGGTCGAGGCCGGGCGATGACAGCTTTGGTGGTGGCAAGCGGCCGGGCAGACCGTCTGACTGCCTCTATTCCAAACCCTGTACAGCCGGCATCTTTGCCGTCGGCAGGATCTGGGGCACCGGCTTCGCCGTGGGCGCTGCGACGGAGCCCGTCGTCTGCGGCGCGGCCGCGGCCGATTGCACCGGCTTCGGCTCAGAGGGTTTTGCGTCTGAAGCCTTTGCGTCTGAAGCCTTGGCTTCTGAAGCCTTGGCTTCTGAAGCCTTGGCTTCTGAAGGCTTGGCCTCTGAAGCCTTGGCCTCGGCCGGCTTGATGTCCGCGGGGCTGGGCGCGACCGGCTTGACCGCCTCGGCCGGCTTCGGATTGAGCGCGGCGGTCTGCGGTGCCGGAGCACTCGGCCGTGCGGCAGGCGTCGGCACCTTCGGCTGGACCGGCACCGCGGTGGCAACGCGCGGCGCAGCCGGCATCGGCGGCACCAGGCGCGGATCGGCCCGGATCACGCTCGGCGGCGACAGGCGGTCGAGGCCGCCGCGCGGGCTCGGCTCATAGCGCATCCGCTCGTACTCCTCGCCCCATTGGAACGCCGGCACGAAGCGGAGGATGCGGCCGGAGCGCGCATCGACCACGAGCTTGCCGTCCTCGCCCTGCCGATCGAGCACCGCCACGACCCAGACATTGCCGCGCTGGCGCGGTGCGCCGAGCGGCGAGAAACCGTTGTCGCGCAGAATCGCATAGACCTCATGCACCGGCAGGAACGCCGGTGCATAGCCATACTCCTGCTGGTAACCGTCCTGACGGTAGACCGGCGCCGGCGGCACATAGCGCTCGTCGCGGTAGCCGTAGTCAGGGCCCGGCCGATAGCCGTAACGCGGCGGCGGTGCGGGCACGACGGCCGGCGGCGGCAGGTCCGAATAAGGCGTATCGAAATCGGAGACCACCGTGTAGGGCGCACGGACGCCCTGTGGCGGCAACGGCTCGGCCTGCGCGGCAAACGGCGCGATCAACGCGGCCGAGACGACTCCAACTAGCAACTTCATGGCTCAAAGCTCCTGCATGCCCCCGCACGTGAAGCTGTTCGCTTCTTCTCAAGTGCCGCGGAAGTTCTGCCGTGATTCCGGCGGTCCTGGGTCGGCGAGAGGGCGGGATCGGGGCGTTAGGTTTCAAAATCGAGCGCGGCGCGTGATCGCCGGCCCGGCCGGATCGATCGGTCAGTGGCAGAAGCGGAAGATTTGCCGGGGAATGAGCGTGTGCGGCGCCCGGACCTCAGGACTCCGCAGTGCTTGTGTGATAGGTTAAAGTTTGGCATCTTGCGGTTTAGGACAGAAATGCTGTCTAAAATTTCGTTGCAAAGGTGACCGAGACTTTGCAATGATGTTACGGCGCCTGAGGGCGCTGCGACATGAACAGGCCGCGGTCGTCCAGCGGGGACATGGTCCCCCGGACACTGGCCTGAATTCTGCAAATGCGGCTCGCTGAGAAGGACGAGCGTTGGCTCCGGAGAGGGGCCCGCGCAGCGCCCGGGGTGCGCCGGACGGACTGTACCGGACTGTGGTGAAGGCCCTGACCAATAATTTATGGGGACGGATATGAGCGGATCGAAGGTCGAGCACGGAATTTTGGGCGGCGCGGTGCTGGCTGTGGATTCGCATGAGAAACCGGCCGAAATCACCCGCGAGCTGCATACGTGGCGTCCTGAAGCCGAAGGTCTGTACGACCCGAGCCAGGAGAAGGATTCCTGCGGCGTCGGCTTCATCGCCAACATCAAGGGCCAGAAGTCGCATCAGATCGTCGCGGACGCGCTCAGCATCCTCTGCAATCTGGAGCACCGCGGCGCCGTCGGCGCCGACCCGCGCTTCGGCGACGGCGCCGGCATCCTGGTGCAGATCCCGCACGCCTTCTTCTCGCGCAAGGCGAAGGAGCTCGGCTTCACGCTGCCGGCTCCGGGCGAATACGCCATCGGCGCGCTGTTCATGCCGCGCGACGAAGCGTGGCGGAACGTCATCAAGAGCATCATCGCCGACCAGATCGAGGACGAAGGCCTGGTGCTGCTCGGCTGGCGCGACGTGCCGACCGACAACTCCTCGCTGGGGGTGACCGTCAAGCCGACCGAGCCGCGCAGCATGCAGGTGTTCATCGGCCGCAACGGCGCCGCCAAGACCGAGGACGAGTTCGAGCGCAAGCTCTACATCCTCCGCAAGTCGATCTCGCAGGCGATCTATCAGCGCCGTGACCGCGGCATGTCGGGCTATTACCCCTGCTCGATGTCGTGCCGGACCGTGATCTACAAGGGCATGTTCCTGGCCGACCAGCTCGGCAAGTACTACGCCGACCTGCACGAGCCGGACTTCGAGAGCGCGCTGGCGCTGGTGCATCAGCGCTTCTCGACCAACACCTTCCCGACCTGGTCGCTGGCTCACCCGTACCGGATGATCGCGCATAATGGCGAGATCAACACGCTGCGCGGCAACGTCAACTGGATGGCGGCGCGGCAGGCGTCGGTGTCTTCGGAGCTGTTCGGCAAGGACATCAGCCGGCTCTGGCCGATCTCCTATGAAGGCCAGTCCGACACCGCCTGCTTCGACAACGCGCTGGAGTTCCTGGTGCAGGGCGGCTACTCGCTGCCGCACGCGGTCATGATGATGATCCCGGAAGCCTGGGCCGGCAATCCGTTGATGAGCGAGGAGCGCCGCTCGTTCTACGAATATCACGCCGCGCTGATGGAGCCGTGGGACGGCCCGGCCGCGATCGCCTTCACCGACGGCCGCCAGATCGGCGCCACGCTCGACCGCAACGGCCTGCGGCCGGCGCGCTACCTCGTCACCAAGGACGACCGCATCGTGATGGCGTCCGAAATGGGCGTCTTGAAGATTCCGGAGGAGCAGATCGTCACCAAGTGGCGGCTGCAACCGGGCAAGATGCTGCTCGTCGATCTCGAGGAGGGTCGCCTGATCCCGGACGACGAGATCAAGGCGCAGCTCGCCGCCAGCCATCCCTACACCGAGTGGCTCGCGCGCACACAGATCCAGGTCGAGAAGCTGCCGGATGCGCCGACCACGGGCGCGCGCACCAACCTGCCGCTCTTGGACCGGCAGCAGGCGTTCGGCTACAGCCAGGAAGACATCGCGATCCTGATGACGCCGATGGCGGCGACCGGCGAGGAGGCCACGGGCTCGATGGGCAACGACACGCCGATCTCGGCGCTGTCGGACAAGCCGAAGCTGCTTTTCACCTACTTCAAGCAGAACTTCGCCCAGGTCACCAACCCGCCGATCGACCCGATCCGCGAGGAGCTGGTGATGAGCCTGGTCTCGATCATCGGTCCGCGGCCGAACCTGTTCGACCTTGAAGGCGTCGCTTCGACCAAGCGGCTCGAGGTGCATCAGCCGATCCTGACCGATGCGGACCTCGAGAAGATCCGCTCGATCTCGCAAGTGTCCGACAGCCACTTCGTCTCGCGCACGCTCGACACCACCTTCGATGCGAGCCTGGGCGCGGCCGGCTTCGAGCAGGTGCTCGACGATCTCTGCGGCCGCGCCGAAGCCGCGGTGCGCGAGGGCGTCAACATCATCATCCTGTCCGACCGCATGGTCTCGGCCGACCGGATTCCGATCCCGTCGCTGCTCGCCTGCGCCGCCGTGCATCATCACCTGATCCGCACCGGCCTGCGCACGTCGGTGGGTCTCGTGGTGGAGTCGGGCGAGCCGCGCGAGGTGCATCACTTCGCCTGTCTGGCCGGCTACGGCGCAGAGGCGATCAATCCTTATCTCGCCTTCGAGACCATCATCGCGCTCAAGGACAAGCTGCCGGGCGCGCTGAGCGACTACGAGGTCGTCAAGCGCTACATCAAGTCGATCGGCAAGGGCCTGCTCAAGGTCATGTCGAAGATGGGCATCTCGACCTACCAGTCCTATTGCGGCGCGCAGATCTTCGACGCGGTCGGCCTGAAGGCCGAGTTCGTGCAGAAGTTCTTCTACGGCACCCACACCCGCATCGAAGGCGTCGGTCTGGCCGAGATCGCCGAGGAGACCACGCGCCGCCACCGCGACGCGTTCGGCGACGCGCTGGTCTACAAGACCGCGCTCGATGTCGGCGGCGAATATGCCTTCCGCACCCGCGGCGAGGACCATGCGTGGACCGCGGAGTCGGTCGCGACGCTGCAGCACGCCGTGCGCGGCAATTCCAGGGAGCGCTACCAGGCGTTCGCGAGGCTGCTCAACGAGCAGTCCGAGCGGCTTCTGACCCTGCGCGGTCTGTTCCGGATCAAGTCGGCCGAGGACGACAAGCGCAAGCCGGTCCCGCTCGACGAGGTCGAGCCGGCCAAGGAGATCGTCAAGCGCTTCGCCACCGGCGCGATGAGCTTCGGCTCGATCTCGCGCGAGGCGCACACCACGCTCGCGATCGCCATGAACCGGATCGGCGGCAAGTCGAACACCGGCGAGGGCGGCGAGGAAGCCGACCGTTTCAAGCCGATGCCGAACGGCGATTCCATGCGCTCGGCGATCAAGCAGGTCGCCTCGGGCCGGTTCGGCGTGACGACGGAGTATCTCGTCAACTCCGACATGATGCAGATCAAGATGGCGCAGGGTGCGAAGCCCGGCGAAGGCGGCCAGCTGCCCGGCCACAAGGTCGACGCCACCATCGCCAAGGTGCGTCACTCGACGCCGGGTGTCGGCCTGATCTCGCCGCCGCCACATCACGACATCTACTCGATCGAGGATCTCGCGCAGCTGATCTACGACCTGAAGAACGTCAATCCCGACGGCCAGGTCTCGGTCAAGCTCGTCTCCGAAGTCGGCGTCGGCACGGTTGCCGCCGGCGTTGCCAAGGCGCGCGCCGACCATGTCACGATCGCGGGCTTCGAGGGCGGCACCGGTGCCTCTCCCCTCACCTCGATCAAGCATGCCGGCTCGCCGTGGGAGATCGGTCTCGCCGAAACGCACCAAACTTTGGTGCGCGAGCGGCTGCGCAGCCGCATCGTGGTCCAGGTCGACGGCGGCTTCCGCACCGGACGTGACGTCGTCATCGGCGCTCTGCTCGGCGCCGACGAATTTGGCTTCGCCACCGCTCCCTTGATCGCCGCCGGCTGCATCATGATGCGCAAGTGCCATCTCAACACCTGCCCGGTCGGCGTCGCCACCCAGGATCCGGTGCTGCGCAAGCGCTTCACCGGCCAGCCCGAGCACGTGATCAACTTCTTCTTCTTCGTCGCCGAGGAAGTCCGCGAGATCATGGCGAGCCTCGGCTATCGCTCCTTCAACGAGATGGTCGGCCAGACCCAGATGCTCGACCAGTCCAAGCTGGTCGCGCATTGGAAGGCCAAGGGCCTCGATTTCTCCAAGCTGTTCGTGAAGCAGAAGGAGGCGCCGGGCCAGAAGATCCATCACGCCGAGAAGCAGGACCATCATCTGGAAGCCGTGCTCGACCGCAAGCTGATCGAGCAGGCCAAACCCGCGCTCGACCGCGGCGCGCCCGTCAAGATCGAGGCCGAGATCAACAACACGGACCGTTCGGCGGGCGCGATGCTCTCGGGCGCGGTGGCCAAGATCTACGGCCATGCCGGCCTGCCGCAGGACACCATCCATGTCAGCCTGAAGGGCACCGCCGGTCAGGCCTTCGGTGCCTGGCTCGCCAACGGCGTCACCTTCGAGCTCGAAGGCGAAGGCAACGACTACGTCGGCAAAGGCCTGTCGGGCGGCCGCATCATCGTCAAGCCGCCGCGCAACTCCGGCATCGTGCCGGAGGAATCGATCATCGTCGGCAACACCGTGATGTACGGCGCGATCTCCGGCGAGTGCTTCTTCCGCGGCATCGCCGGCGAGCGCTTCGCGGTCCGTAACTCGGGGGCGGTCGCCGTGGTCGAAGGCGCGGGCGATCATTGCTGCGAATACATGACCGGCGGCATCGTCGTCGTGCTCGGCAAGACCGGGCGCAACTTCGCGGCCGGCATGTCGGGCGGCGTCGCCTATGTGCTCGACGAGGCCGGTGACTTCGACAAGCACTGCAACATGGCGATGGTCGAGCTCGAGCCGGTGCTGTCCGAGGAGATGATCGCAGAGGACACCTATCACCAGATGGGCGATCTCGAGGCGCATGGCCGGGTCGACGTGTTCAAGAACCTGCTGGCGTCCGACGTCGAGCGGCTGCACGTGCTGATCTCGCGCCACGCCAAGGCGACCGGCTCCAAGCGCGCCGCCGACATCCTGGCGAACTGGAAGGACTTCGCGCCGAAGTTCCGCAAGGTGATGCCGGTCGAATACCGCCGTGCCCTGAAGGAGCTCGCCGCCAACGCCGACGCCGAGCCCAAGATCGCGATCGGGGCCTGAGGCGCAGGCCACAACCAAGGCGTCATTGCGAGCGCAGCGACTTGTCCGCCGGAGCCCCTTGGGGCGTAGGCGGAAGCAATCCAGGGCCCAGGAGAAAGTCTGGATTGCTTCGTCGCTGACACTCCTCGCAATGACGGAGCGAATGAGAGACGGCGTCATTTCGGGGCGCGCGAAGCGCGAACCCGGAATCTCGCCCCACAACTTCGAGATTCCGGGTCCGGCGCTAACGCGCCGTCCCGGAATGACGGAAACGATGACAAGGGACGTCGTAGGTCATGGGCAAGGTCACAGGTTTTCTCGAAATCGAGCGGCACGATCGCAAGTACGCGCCGGTTGCCGAGCGTCTGAAGAACTTCAACGAGTTCGTGGTACCGCTCTCCGAGAAGGAGCTGCGCGACCAGGCGGCGCGCTGCATGAATTGCGGCATTCCCTATTGCCACGGCACCGGCTCGGCCGCACCGGGCACCACCGGCTGTCCAGTCAACAACCAGATCCCGGACTGGAACGACCTCGTCTACAACGGCAATTGGGAAGAGGCGTCGCGAAATCTGCACTCGACCAACAACTTCCCCGAGTTCACGGGCCGCATCTGCCCGGCCCCGTGCGAGGCGTCGTGCACGCTGAACATCGACGACAATCCGGTGACCATCAAGACGATCGAATGCGCCATCGTCGACAAGGCCTGGGAGAACGGCTGGCTGAAGCCGGAGCCGGCCGCTGTGAAAACCGGCAAGAAGATTGCGGTCGTCGGCGCCGGCCCCGCCGGCATGGCCTGCGCCCAGCAACTGGCGCGCGCCGGTCACGACGTCCATGTCTTTGAGAAGCACGCCAAGGCCGGCGGCCTGCTGCGCTATGGCATTCCCGACTTCAAGATGGAGAAGGGCATCATCGACCGCCGCATCACCCAGATGGAAGGCGAAGGCGTTACCTTCCACTATGGCGTCAATGTCGGCGGCAAGGACGGCCTCGATGCGACGTCGCTGCTGAAGGATTACGACGCGGTGGCGCTGACCGGCGGTGCGGAAGCCCCGCGCGACCTGCCGATTCCCGGCCGCGATCTCACCGGTATCCATTACGCGATGGACTTCCTGCCGCAGCAGAACCGCCGAGTCGGCAACGAGCCCGTGAACGCGACCGACATCCTGGCCGGCGGCAAGCATGTCGTCGTGATCGGCGGCGGCGACACCGGCAGCGACTGCATCGGCACCTCGCTGCGCCAGGGCGCGCTGTCGGTGACCCAGCTCGAGATCATGCCGGCACCGCCGGAGCGTGAGAACAAGGCGCTGACCTGGCCGAACTGGCCGCTGAAGATGCGGACGTCGTCGAGCCAGGCCGAAGGCGCGGCGCGCGAGTTCGCGGTGCTGACCCAGAAGTTCGAAGGCGAGAACGGCGCGGTCAAGAAGCTGCATTGCGTCCGCGTCGACGCGCAGTTCAAGCCGATTCCCGGCACCGAGTTCGTGCTCGCGGCCGATCTGGTGCTGCTGGCGATGGGCTTCGTCCATCCGGTGCATGAGGGCCTGCTCAAGAGCCTCGGCGTCGATCTCGACCCGCGCGGCAACGTCAAGGCCAACCTGACGGACTACCAGACCTCGCTGCCGAAGGTCTTCTCCGCCGGCGACATGCGCCGCGGCCAGTCCCTGGTGGTGTGGGCGATCCGCGAGGGCCGCCTGTGCGCCCAGGCCGTCGACAAGTTCCTGATGGGCAAGACCGAGCTGCCGCGCTGAGCCGTGGCGTGAACACCCTGTTTCGCTAACTGGACGGGCTTGCACCGACTGTTGGGTCAAGATCGCGTCCAGTCAGCAGAACGTGAAACAAAAAAGGGGTGGGGGCTTCCTCGACATGAATCTCCGCACGGCCTGAAGTGGCAGGTCAGGTCGACGGTCCATGATCGATCGGATGAGCGTCGAAGCGTCAGGGTCGACGTGTCACCGTGAAGCCCCCACCCGTCCTGGCCATCGGGCCAGCTCGGATGAGCCGCGCCTCGCGCGGCTCCGGTGTCAGGCGGGATGAGGCCGCGTGCAGCGACAGCGGCCCGGCTCGGCAGCAGGCGTGCCTTCGAGGATTGCGCGCACCGCGAGCATCACGATGTCAGCCATGTGGACGGTCCCCACTGTTCGACGGCAGGACGCCGCGAGCCCCCTTGGTTCCCGCAACCTAAAGCTGCGACTCTTAAGATAAGCACAATGGCCGCGGCGGCATTCCATTCAAATGCAGTTCGCGCGTGATCATGTCCGCGCTGATCACGCGAATACGCGTTTTGACTCGCGTCATCGGAGAGTGATCAGGCCTTGGTCCTTGCCCAGATGTCTTCGACCGGCACCGGCGGCGTCACCCGGAAGATCTCGTCGATGACGCGGCCGAGTTCGGCAGCGCTCTCGATCACACGCTCCTCGACGACTTCGCCATCGCGCGCCTGCCGCTGATAGCGGCGGGTGACCAGCTTGTGACGTATGCCGGGCTCGACACGCTCCATCATCAGCGTATGCGTGGCCGGCACGTTCGGGCTGGTCGAGGTGTACCAGCTGCCGAGCACATAATCGGCATGGATCTGCGGCGCGAGGTCGAACGCATACATCATGCGCCAGCCCGTCGGCTGCTTCGCGCTGACTGTATAGAGCCCGTCCCACGTGCCGACGCGGAACGTTCCCATCGGCGTCTGCTGCTCGGGTCCGAGCTCGAGACGAATGGGCGCATCCATCATGCAGATGCCGAAGCCGACATCGACGAGATACGGGCGGCCATCGACCTCGACCAGCAGCATCATGTGCTGGCGCGGCCCGAGCGGATCGGTCGGCGCCGAGCGCCAGCGCACCCGGCCGGCCAGGCCGGTGGTCTTGAATCCGATCGCCTCAAGCACCGCCTGGAACAGCACGTTCTGCTCGAAGCAGTAGCCGCCGCGGCGGCCGAGCACGAGCTTCTGTTGCACGGACCGCAGGTCGACATGGACGGGACGGCCCATCAGCGGATCGAGCGCCTCGAACGGCAGCGCGTCGACATGCGCGGCCTGCAGCGCTGCGAGCGTCGACAGGTCGGGCGCGAGCGGCCCGCGATAGTCGATGCGGGCGAGATAGGAATCCAGCTGAAGCTCACCGGCCATCGCAACGCTTTCCCGTCAGCTCTCGATGCGCTTCCAGATCACATCGACGGGCACCGGCAGCGTGAGCCCGAACACCTCCTCGATGACGCTGCGCAGCGTCTCGGGCGTCTCGATGATCTGTTCGCTCCTCACCTCGCCATCGCGCGCTTCGATGACCAGGCGGCGATTGACCAGCTTGTAGCGCGCCTCACGCGTCAACCGCTCCAGGATCAGCATCGAGGTGAACGGCGTCAACGGGCTGGTCGAGGTGAACCAGTTGCCGAGCACATAGTCGGCATGAATCTGCGGCACCAGATCAAACACATACATCGTGCGCCAGCCGGCCGGCTGCTTCGCCGCGAGCCAATACAGCCCATCAGACAGCGTCAGACGGAACGTACCCATCGCGGTCGGCTGCTCGATGTCGGCAACCATCTGAAGCGGCGTATCGAGCAGGCAGGAGCCGAAACCGACATCGGCGAGATGAGGCCCCTCCGGCAGGTCCACCTTCAGCATCATGTGCGTGCGCGGCGTCAGCGGCGCATCGGCATCGAGCCGCCACCGCACCCGCGCCGAGAGCGGCGTCACCGCAAAGCCGATCGCCTCCAGCGCCGCTTTCAGCAGCGCATTCTGCTCGAAGCAATAGCCGCCGCGGCGGCCGTCGACGATCTTGGCCTGGACCGAGGCGAGATCGATGTTCACGGGCCGGCCGAGCAGCGGATCGATGCCTTCGAAGGCGATCGCATCGACATGGGCGGCCTGCAATCCGGCCAGCGTCTCGAGCGTCGGCGCCAGCGGCCCGCGATAGCCGATGCGCACGAGATATTTATCCAGATCGAATGCGCCCGGCATCGGCTCTGCTCCCTGTCTCGGACGAGCCCATAGCACGACGCCGCCGTGCCCGGCCAGAACGGGACCGCGCACGTGCCCAAGCTCGGCTCATCCCGTCTGCCGGCTCCAGCGCTCGGCAAAGCGATGCAGCGGCAGGAAGGTCTCCAACAGCTCGCGCCCCAATGGCGTCAGCTCGTAGCCGCTGTCGCCCAGCACGATGAAGCCCGCCTCGCGCAGCTCGTCCAGCCGCGCCTGCAACACGGTCGGCGAGGCCTCGTCGCAGGCCGCGCGCAGCGCCCGGGAGGTCAGGGCGTCGTCGCGCAGCTCCCAGACGATGCGCAGGCACCAGCGCCGGCCCAACAGATCGAGCAGCGCCATGACCGGCCGGCCCGAGCGCGAGCCGCGCACCCGGCGCGGTTGAACGTCTTTCGGCACGAAAACTCTCCAACAGCTTGCCAAGCGCTACGGAAAGCGTAGCATACTGCTACAGTAAATGTAGCACCGCACAGGAGGAACCGCCATGCCCCGGATCGCCCCGCTGCAGCCGCCCTACCCGGCCGACATCCAGGCGCAATTCGACCAGATCATGCGCGGGGCGCCGCCCTTGATGCTGTTCCGGGTGATGGCCGGCCATGCGCGCGCCTGGACCAAATTTCGCGGCGGCAGCCTGCTCGACCGCGGCCCGCTGTCCCTGCGTCAGCGCGAGATCGTCATCGATCGGACCTGCGCGCTGAATGCGTGCGAGTACGAATGGGGCGTGCACGTCCGCATCTTTGGCTCAGACGCCGGCCTGACGGCGCAACAGATCGACGCCACCGTGAATGCACCGGCCGACGCGGCGTGCTGGTCGGCCCCCGAACAGGCCCTGATCGCTGCGGTCGATGCCTTGCACCAACGGTCGACCTTGAGCGACGACGAATTCGCCCGCCTCCGCCTGCATCATGATGAGGATCAGGTGCTGGAAATCATCCTGCTGTGCGGCTTCTATCGCACCGTGTCGTATGTCGCGAACGCACTGCAGCTGCCGCTGGAGGCCGATGCGGCACGATTCAACGCAGGCTGACCGGTCTTCCCAAGCGCGCGGCAGCCGGGCGCCCGCAAACGACGCTTCGAGCTAGGCCACCCCGGCCCGCAACAGATCGTGCATGTGCAGGATGCCGACCGGCCTGGCGCCGTCGGTGACGATCAGCGTGGTGATCTTGGCGGAGTTCAGGATCTCCAGCGCCTCGGAGGCCAGCGCCTCGCGGCGCACGGTGCGCGGGTTCGCCGTCATGATCTCCTCGACCGATGCGGACAACAGATCGGCGCGCATCTTCCGGCGGAGGTCGCCGTCGGTGATGATGCCGGCGACGTGACCACGAGCATCGACGATGACCACGCAGCCGAGCCCCTTGGCCGACATCTCGGCCAGCGCATCCGGCATGCCGGTGCCGAGCGGCTTCAGCGGCACCGCGTCGCCCGAGCGCATCAGGTCCGAGATGTGCTTGAGCATGGCGCCGAGCTTGCCGCCCGGATGGAAATTGGCGAACTCCAGCGCGGTGAAGCCGCGGCCTTCGAGCAGCGCGATCGCGAGCGCATCGCCGATCGCGGCCTGCATCAGGGTCGAGGTGGTCGGCGCCAGATTGTGCGGGCAGGCCTCGCGCGCCTTCGGCAGCTCCAGCACGATGCGCGCCGCCTGCCCCAGCGACGATTGCGCATTCGAGGTGACCGCGATCAGCGGGATGGCGAAGCGCTTGGTATAGTTGACCAGCGTCTTCATCTCCGGCTGCTCGCCGGACCACGACAGCGCGATGACGACGTCGTCGGAGGTGATCATGCCGAGATCGCCATGGCCGGCCTCGGCGGAATGCACGAAGAACGCGGGCGTTCCGGTCGAGGCGAGCGTAGCGGCCATCTTGCGGGCGACGTGGCCGGACTTGCCGAGACCGGTGAGGATCGCCCGGCCCTTCGCCTGGCGGATCAGTTCGACGGCGGCGGCGAAGGCCGCTCCCAGAGGTCCCGACAGCGCCGCGGAGATCGCGGCAATGCCGTTGCTGCCGGCATCGAGCGTGCGCAGTGCCGACTGGATATCTGCGTTGGCGGGAGCGGTGTCGGGCAACGGCTTCGATCTCGGCATGCGGACTTCCAAGGCTGAACAGTCAGGCGCCGCTCTTTAGCATGGGTAAGGCAGCAAGGCGCCATCAACAGCCCATTAACCATATTTGTTTTTACTCCCTTAACGACGCGGTTTGCCGGGCGGCGCGGGTGTCCCGACGACGCAATTGATTTTGTTGGAGTATTTTTATCGTGGGGTGGAGGCCTGACAGCGGCCGCGCGAGGCGCGCGCGAAGGCGCGCGGTGTGGCGCGGCGCCTCCGCCGCATGCCTGCTGCTCGGCGCGCTCGGCCCCGATGCGGCCCACCCCCAGACCATCGACGTGTTCCGGCCGGTGCGCGACGGCTTCCTCGCTCCGCAGGATTCCCCGTTGCGGCGGACCGTAGTCAGCGGCCTGACCGATGCCGTCCCGACGCCAGGGCTGCCCGCGACGCCTGCGCCGACCAGCTCGGCCGCACGACGAAATCTGGTCCCCCTGCCCGGTGTACCCGCGGCCAGCGGCGCATCCGATGTCGGCTATGATTCGCTGAATCGCACCCGCAAGAAGCCGAGATACTATCCCGCCCAGGCGCGGCCCAAGCCGGCGCCGGGCCCCGGCACGCGGCCGTCCGGCGAGCTCACCGGCCAGTTGCGCCCGACCCTGCCGCCCTCGGCCTCCGCCAACCGGCAGCCGCTCCCGCCTGCCATGGCCGGCACCGTGCCCGGCCAGCCGCCGCGCAAGCGCCTCAGAATCGACGACGACCCGTTCGGCGCGGTCGGCGACTACGCCGGGCCGTTCCTGATCAAGGGCGCGGTGGAGCTCTCGGCCGGCTATGACAGCAACCCGGCCCGCCTCGCCAAGCCGCGCGGCATGCCGGCCTGGGTGATCGCGCCGGAATTCCTGGCGGTGTCGAACTGGGAGCGTCACGCCCTCGTCGCCGACCTGCGGGGCTCCTTCACCGGCTATGGCAGCACCCTGCCGGCTATCATGGATGGCGGCATCAATTCGGCGCCGACCACGCTCGACCGCCCCGACTTCACCGGCCATGTCGACGGCCGCCTCGACGTCAGCCGCGACACCTCGGTCGGCGCCCAGCTCCGGCTGCGTGCCGCGACCGACAATCCCGGCAGTCCCAGCGTGCAAGCTGGATTGGCGCGCTATCCGGTCTACACCACGCTCGGCACCACCGTCGGCATCGACCAGCGCTTCAACCGGCTGCAGATTTCGGCGGGCGCCACCGCCGATCGCACCAGCTATCAGCAGAGCAAGCTGACCGACGGCACGATGACGTCGAACGACGACCGCAACTACAACCAGTTCGGCGGCATCGGCCGGGTGTCCTACGAGGTCATGCCCGGCCTGAAGCCGTTCGCCGAGATCCAGGGCGACAGCCGCGTGCACGACCAGCGGGTCGATCGTTCGGGCTATCAGCGCGACTCCTCGGGCGGCTATGCCAAGGCCGGCACCTCGTTCGAGTTCACCCGGCTCCTCACCGGCGAGGTCTCGATGGGCTATGCCACGCGCAGCTATGTCGACCCGCGGCTCAACCGGCTGCAGGGCTTCCTCACCACGGCCTCGCTGGTGTGGTCGGCGACGCCGCTGACCACCGCGCGGTTTCTCTCCGACACGCAGCTCGCAGAAACCACGGTGGCCGGCGCCTCCGGCGTGCTGGTGCGCACCTACACGGTGCAGGTCGACCACGATTTCCGCCGCTGGCTGACCGGTATCGGCAAGTTCAGCTTCGGCACGCTCGACTATCAGGGCTACGGCCGCAGCGACCGCACCTATTCGGCCGAAGGCAACCTCGTCTACAAGATGTCGCGCAACGTCTGGGTCAAGGGCACGCTGCGCTACGACAAGCTGGATTCGAACATCACCGGCGCCGGTTCTTCCGGCACGGTGGTGATGCTCGGCGTGAGGCTGCAGAATTGAACCCAGCTCTCGCCCCGTCATTGCGAGGAGCGCAGCGACGAAGCAATCCAGGGTTTTGGAAACGACTCTGGATTGCTTCGCTGCGCTCGCAATGACGCGGTGGGGCTGTCGCTCAAAGCGGTCAACTCGCCCGCAGGACTACGCGGCGGCCACCGTGAGCTGCGCGCCGTCCGCTTGCACGATGCGGACGCGGCTGCCGGCCGGCGTGTCCGGGCCCGCCACGCGCCACACCGTGTCGTCGATACGCACGGTGCCGTTGCCACCGACGATCGGCTTCTCCAGGGTGAACTCGCGACCGACCAGGGCCGCCGAGCGGCGGTTGAGGAACGGATTGTCCTGCGACGGCGCCGCGCTCGCCCGCGCGAGGCGCCGCCACAGCGGCACGGCGGCGAGCGCGAACAGCGCGAACAGCAGGATCTGCAGTTGCCATCCCGGCGCAAACGCAAACGACAGCAGCCCGACCAGCAGCGCCGCGAGTCCCAGCCAGAACAGGAAGATGCCCGGCGCGAGCAGCTCCAACGCCATCAGGATGATGCCGAAGATCAGCCAGTTCCAGGTGCCGAGCGTCACGAACATGTCGCTCATCAGTGTCCTCCCCTGCGTCAAGCCTGCGGCGGCGTCGGCGGTTTCGGCGCCGTCCCCGCTGACGGCACCGAGCCGCCGCGGCGCGCGGCTGCCACGGCCGAAGCCGCGCTCTCGCCGAACGTCGCCTTGGCGATCTCGCCGATGCCGGCGAGCGAGGCCAGCATGCCCGTTGCCTCCAGCGGCAGCATGATCACCTTCTGGTTCGGCGAGTCGGCGAGCTGGCCGAACGCCTTGATGTACTTGTCGGCGATGAAGTAGTTGAGCGCGGCGACGTCGCCCTTGGAGATCGCGTCCGACACCATCTGCGTCGCCTTGGCCTCGGCCTCCGCGGCGCGCTCGCGCGCCTGGGCATCGAGAAAGGCCGATTCGCGGCGGCCCTCGGCCTGCAGGATCTGGCTCTGCTTGGCGCCTTCCGCGCGCAGGATCTCCGACTGCCGCTGGCCCTCGGCCTGCAGGATGTCGGCGCGCTTGACGCGCTCGGCCTTCATCTGCCGGCCCATCGCCTCGACCAGATCGGCTGGCGGCACGATGTCCTTGATCTCGATGCGGTTGACCTTGAGGCCCCATGGCGACACCGCGGCGTCGACGACGCGCAGCAGCCGCTCGTTGATCTCGTCGCGATGCGACAGCACCTGGTCGAGATCCATCGCGCCCATCACCGAGCGGATGTTGGTCATGGTCAGCGTGACGATCGCCTGGTTGAGGTTCGACACCTCGTAGCTCGCCTTGGCGGCGTCGAACACCTGGTAGAAGGCGACGCCGTCGACCGTCACGGTGGCGTTGTCCTTGGTGATGACCTCCTGCTCGGGGATGTCGATCACCTGCTCCATCATGTTGATCTTGCGCCCGATGCGATCGAAGAAGGGCACGATGATGTTGAGGCCCGGCGACAAGGTGCGGGTGTATTTGCCGAACCGTTCGACGGTCCAGTCGAACCCCTGTGGCACGGTCTTCACGCCGGAATACAGCGTGAAGATGACCAGCAGCACCAGCGCTATGGCGAAAATGTCGAAACCGCTCATGGATCCTCCAAGGGAGGAGACGATCGTCCCCTCACCAGCCTCTGCAGCCATCACAATCTAGGGATTACTGCATGATTTGGTCGGGGGTCCGCTAGGCGCGGTTCAGGAAAGTATTTTCGACGGGCGGACGGTCGTCCGCCTTGCGCCGGCGGGCGGCTCACCTAGCGGGCCGGCAATACCGCCGGCGGCTCAGAGCCAGCCTTTTACACCCAGCCCTGCAGCTCGCGCAGCACGAGCTGCCGCAGCACCTCCATGCCGGGCGCGCTATCGTTCAGGCACGGCACGGCGGAGAATTCCTCGCCGCCATTGTGCTTGAAGATCTCGCAATTCTCGCCGGAGATCTCCTCCAGCGTCTCCAGGCAGTCGGCGGCAAAGCCCGGCATCACCACGGCGATGCGCTTGACGCCGTCCTTGGCGAGCTTCTCGATGGTCTTGTCGGTATAGGGCTGCAGCCACTCCGAGAAGCCGAAGCGCGACTGGAAGGTCAGCAGCAGCTTGGTGTCGTCCATCCCGAGCCGCTTGCGCAGCAGCTCGGTGGTGGCGATGCACTGCTCGCGATAGGGATCGCCCTTGTCGACATATTCCTTGGGCATGCCGTGGAACGAGGCCACGATCAGCTCGGGCTTGTACGCCAGCGTCTTCAGATGATCCTCGATCGAGACGGCCAGCGCCTCGATGTAGAAGTCGTCGTTGTAATAAGGCGGCGTCACCCGCAGCGTCGGCTGCGCGCGCAGCTCGGTCAGCACGCGGAACGCCTCGTCGCACACGGTCGCCGAGGTCGCGGCTGAATATTGCGGATAGAGCGGCACCACCAGGATGCGGTCGCAGCCCTGGGCCATGAGACCATCGACGCCAGCCTTGATCGACGGATTGCCGTAGCGCATCGCCCAGTCGACGATGACGTGGCTGCGGTCGGCCAGGCTCGCGGCCAGCTTCTCGCTCTGCGCGCGGGTGATCGTCTTCAGCGGCGATTCGTTCCTCTCGGTGTTCCAGATCGACTGGTAGTCTTTCGCCTTCTTGCGCGGCCGGACATTGAGGATGATCCCGTTGAGGATGATCTTCCACAACAGGCCCTGGTCCTCGATGACGCGGCGGTCGGACAGGAACTCCTTCAGGTACACCCGCACGCCGGCGGCGTCGGCCGTATCCGGCGTCCCGAGATTGACCAGCAGCACGCCGACGCGGGACGTGCTCGCGGCCGGCAACGGCCTGACGTCGACAGGCCTGGCATTGTCCAGAGAGATGGCGGCGGTCATGATGCCCGTGACTGCTGAAGGGCGTGGCTTGGCGGCTTGTTTCGACATTGTCAAGATAAGGGCCATTTCACTGTTGTCATCGGGCTGGAGGAGCCATGACGATTGCCGAATTGTGCATTTTCGCCAGCGTAATGCTCTATCTCTTAACGATCGTGCCGGCGAAATGGATCAGCGTCGACGGTGGCGGGCGCTATGACAACGCCCGGCCGCGAGATCCCGCCTTCTACGCCGGCGGCATCCGCGAGCGGGCGCTGGGCGCCCATCAGAACGGCATCGAGGCGTTCCCGTTCTTTGCCGCGGCGGTGCTGCTGGCCGAGTTCCGCGGCGCGCCGCAGAACCTGATCAACGAGCTGTCGGTGCTGTTCGTGATCGTGCGCACCGCCTATGTGCTGACCTACGTCGGCAACCGGCCGTCGCTGCGCTCGATCCTGTGGGCGATCGGGTTTCTGATCACCGTCGCGATCTTCTTCCTGCCCCTGCTGCGCCAATACCTGCCGGTTTGAGCGGGCCCAGTTTCCGGGCGTGAGAAGCGTCACATCTCCATGCCCATCCGGATGCTAACCAAAACGGCCATGCGGCGTCCGTCTGTACGCTTTTTGTTTCTCCTTTGATCCGGTCTGCTGCGGCCAGTTGATTGGATTTAACGGCGAAATTCCCTATAGGGCGGAGTGAATTCGACTGCCGCAGCGGCGCTGTGAGGCCGCCAGAGGGATCGTGATGACTTTGACCAGCTCGGCCCCCGCGCGCGCGCCGCGCGACCCGGGAAATTACCAGACCGCCCTGCAATCGACGGTGCGGGCGGCCGCGGACTGGCTGATCGCCAACCAGAAGCCCGACGGTCATTGGGTCGGCCGCGCCGAATCCAACGCCTGCATGGAGGCGCAATGGTGCCTGGCGCTGTGGTTCATGGGGCTCGAGGAGCATCCGCTGCGCAAGCGCCTGGGCCAGTCGCTGCTCGACAGCCAGCGCCCGGACGGCGCCTGGCAGGTCTATTTCGGCGCCCCCAATGGCGACATCAACGCGACCGTCGAGGCCTATGCCGCGCTGCGCTCGCTCGGCTTCCGCGACGACGAGCCGCCGGTGCGCCGCGCCCGCGAATGGATCGAAGCCAAGGGGGGCCTGCGCAACATTCGCGTGTTCACGCGCTATTGGCTGGCGCTGATCGGCGAATGGCCGTGGGAGAAGACCCCCAACATCCCGCCCGAGGTGATCTGGTTTCCGCTCTGGTTTCCGTTCTCGATCTACAATTTCGCGCAATGGGCACGCGCAACCCTGATGCCGATCGCGGTGCTGTCGGCGCGGCGGCCGAGCCGGCCGCTGCCGCCCGAGAACCGGCTGGACGCGTTGTTTCCGCATGGGCGCAACGCGTTCGACTACGAGCTGCCGGTCAAGGCCAATGCCGGCGGCTGGGACAAGTTCTTCCGCGGCGCCGACAAGGTGCTGCATGCCCTGCAGAACCTCGGCAACAAGCTCAATCTCGGCCTGTTCCGCCCGGCGGCGACCAGCCGCGTGCTGGAATGGATGATCCGCCACCAGGATTTCGACGGCGCCTGGGGCGGCATCCAGCCGCCCTGGATCTACGGCCTGATGGCGCTCTACGCCGAGGGCTATCCGCTCAATCATCCCGTTCTCGCCAAGGGCCTCGATGCCCTGAACGATCCCGGCTGGCGAGTCGATGTCGGCGACGCCACCTACATCCAGGCGACCAACAGTCCAGTGTGGGACACGATCCTGACCCTGCTCGCCTTCGACGATGCCGGCGTGCTCGGCGATTATCCCGAAGCCGTCGACAAGGCGGTCAATTGGGTGCTCGACCGCCAGGTGCGCGTGCCCGGCGACTGGTCGATGAAGCTGCCGCACGTCAAGCCGGGCGGCTGGGCATTCGAATACGCCAACAACTATTATCCCGACACGGACGACACCGCCGTGGCGCTGATCGCGCTGGCGCCGCTGCGCCGTGATCCGAAGTGGCAGGCCAAGGGCATCGACGAGGCGATTCAGCTCGGCGTCGACTGGCTGATCGGCATGCAGAGCGAGGGCGGCGGCTGGGGCGCGTTCGACAAGGACAACAACCAGAAGATCCTGACCAGGATCCCGTTCTGCGACTACGGCGAGGCGCTCGATCCGCCGTCGGTCGACGTCACCGCCCACATCGTCGAGGCGTTCGGCAAGCTCGGCATCTCGCGCAATCATCCGGCCATGGTGCGCGCGCTCGACTACATCCGACGGGAGCAGGAGCCGAGCGGCCCGTGGTTCGGCCGCTGGGGCGTCAACTACGTCTACGGCACCGGCGCGGTGCTGCCGGCGCTGGCCGCGATCGGCGAGGACATGACGCAACCCTATATCGGCCGCGCCTGCGACTGGCTCGTCGCGCATCAGCAGCCGGACGGCGGCTGGGGCGAGAGCTGCGCCTCCTACATGGATGTCAGCGCGGTCGGCCGCGGCACCACCACGGCGTCACAGACGGCGTGGGCGCTGATGGCCCTGCTCGCCGCCAACCGGCCGCAGGACAAGGAGGCGATCGAGCGCGGCTGCATGTGGCTGGTCGAGCGCCAGTCGGCCGGCACCTGGGACGAGCCGGAATTCACCGGCACCGGCTTCCCCGGCTATGGCGTCGGCCAGACCATCAAGCTGACCGATCCCTCTTTGCAGGAGCGGCTGATGCAGGGCCCGGAGCTGTCCCGCGCCTTCATGCTCCGCTACGGCATGTACCGCCACTACTTCCCGCTGATGGCCTTGGGCCGCGCGCTGCGGCCGCAGGGGCACTAACAACTCATCGCCTCCGCGCGTGCCCGTGAATGCGCCCTCCCCCCTTGTGGGAGAGGGCATGTAGGACAGCGCGCTGCAGGGACTGGCCGCGGCATCGGGGTAAACATAGGGGACGGAAGCGAACAGCTCAGCCGCGCCCGCTCAGAAGCAGGTCGTGCGTTCCGCCGCGATGTAGCCCAGCAACAAGCCCGCGCCGAACAGCAGCACCAGACCGGCGGCGCCGAATTCCAGGCCGCGCATGATCAGGGCGCCGCCGCCCTCGCGGCCGGCGCTGAGCCGGCGGGCGACGTCCTTGGCGGCGACGGCGAGCACCGCGATGGTCGCGACGGTCACCGCCGTGCCCATGCCCATCACGAAGGTCGCGGCGACGCCGGCCCAGAACATGCCCTGGGCCAAGGCGAACACCAGCACAAGGATTGCGCCCGAGCACGGGCGGATGCCGGCGGCGAAGATCGCCTGAAAGCCGCGCTGCCAGCCGCCGGGACCGGCGAGCTCGCTCGGCGCGGGCCCGTGGGAATGGCCGCAACCGCAGTCATCGCCGTGAACGTGATCGTGGTGGACGTGATCGTGAGCGGCGGAACCATGCGCCGCCGCAGCATGGGCGTGCGCATGATCGTGGTGATGATGATCGTGGCCGTGGTGGTCGTGACCATGATGGTCATGACCGTGATGATCATGATGAGGCGCGCGATGCTGGTGATCATGCGCATGGCTATGATCATGGGTCGACGGCGCCACCGCGGCCGCGGGCGCACCGGCCAGCGCCAATGCCGGCGCCGCCGGCTGCCAGGTGCGCAGGAACGCCGCGCCCTTGACCCAGACCAGGCGCGCGCCGAGCAGCGCGATCAGCCCGTAGCTCGCGATCTCCACCACCTTCTCGGCGCTGCACATCGTGGCCGCGGTGGCATTGAGCACCACGGCGCCGATGCCGACGATGACGACCGCGACCAGCGCCTGCATCAGGCCCGAGGCGAACGACAGCACGATGCCGCGCTTCGCCGTCTCCTGGTTGGCGACGAGATAGGACGCGATCACCGCCTTGCCGTGGCCGGGGCCCGCAGCATGAAAGATGCCGTAGGCGAACGAGATCGCCAGCAGCCACCACACCGCCGAGCCATCTTGCTTGGCCGAGCGGATCGCCCCCGACATCTGCCGGTAGAACTCCGACTGCTTGGTGAGCAGCCAGCCGACGATGCCGCCGACCTGCGGCTCGGCCGGCGCGCCGAACGGCGATTTGGCGAGCAGCACATGCGAGGCGGCGTCGGCGGCAACGAGTGCTGCGAGGATCGCAACGCAGGTCAGGAGCGGTCGAGCGGAGCTGGGGCGAGGCGTCATGGACATTCCACTGAGATCTTGTTGGCGAAATTCATTCCGAAATTGGCGTTCGCCCCGCCGCTCAGGAATGTCTGTTCGTTCATGGTCTGCGCGACGGAGCCGCCGTCGCTCGGTCTCACCAGGCCGAACTTGCAGCCCGAGGGAGCGCTGACCAGCGTGACGGGATCCTTCTCCGCCATCTGGAAATCGATGAAATAGCTGGGATCGTACACCTCGACCTGGAGCTGCTTCGGCTTCACCGGCGCCTTCAGCGGCAAGGTGAAGTGCAGGGTCAGCTTGGTGTCCTTGTATTCGAGGTAATAGTCGACGGGGTCCTCGAGCTTCTGCTTGCGCCCGTCGGCCTTGAGGAAGGTGAAGTAGGCATATTCCTTCAGCGACTCGGCGTTGGTCTGCGCCAGCGGCGCCAGCTCCTCGCGGGTGTAGACGCCCTTCTGCTTGGTCTCGAGGCCCTGCAGCGCATAGGTCGCGAACATGTCGTCGAAGGTCCAGGCGTGACGCACGCCGGTCACCGAGCCATCGGCCGCATAGAGCAGCTCACTGGTCGCGGTGACCCAGACATGCGGATGGGCGCTCGCCGCGCTCGCGCCGAGCACGAGCGTCAGCGCAGCGAGGACGAACCGGACCAGCGCCATCCCCTTCATCTCAAGCCGCCTTGGCAACGTCGAGCAGGCCGCGCCGGCGCAGCAGCGCGTCGGGCTCGGGCTCGCGGCCGCGGAAGGCGATGTAGGCCGCTTCCGGATCGAGCGAGCCGCCGGAGGCGTAGACATTGTCGTGGAGCCGCTTGGCGACCGCCGGGTCGAAGATGTTGCCGGCTTCCTCGAAGGCGCCGAAGGCATCCGCATCCATCACCTCCGACCACATGTAGCTGTAATAGCCCGCCGCATAATGGTCTCCCGAGAAGATATGGCCGAATTGAGTCGGCCGGTGGCGCAGCGCGATCTCGGGCGGCATGCCGATCTTCTCCATCTCGGCCTTTTCGAAGGCGCGAACATCCTTGGAGGCCGCCGCCGGCTGGGTGTGGAACTCGAGGTCGATCAGCGCCGAGGAGACGAACTCGACGGTGGCAAAGCCCTGGTTGAAGCGGCGCGCGGCCAGGAAGCGGTCGAGCAGGTCCTGCGGCAGCGGCTCGCCCGTCTGGTAGTGGCGCGCGAAGGTTTGCAGCACCTCGGGACGCTCCTGCCAGTGCTCGTAGAGCTGCGACGGCAGCTCGACGAAGTCGGTGAACACCGCAGTGCCCGACAGCGACGGATAGGTCACGTTGGACAGGATGCCGTGCAGGCCGTGGCCGAACTCGTGGAACAGCGTGCGGGCATCGTCCGGCGACAGCAGCGACGGCTGTCCGTCGGCCCCCTTGGCGAAGTTGCAGACGTTGATGATCAAGGGCGCGGTGTCGCCGTCGAGCTTCTGCTGGTCGCGCAGCGAGGTCATCCAGGCGCCGGAGCGCTTCGACGAGCGGGCAAAGTAGTCGCCATAGAACAGCGCCTTGTGGCGGCCTCCCGCGTCCTTGATCTCCCAGACCCGGACGTCCGGATGCCAGACCGGGATGTCCTTGCGCTCGGCGAAGGTGATGCCGAACAGCCGGGTGGCGCAATCGAAGGCGGCCGCGATCATGTTGTCGAGCGAGAGATACGGCTTGATCGCGGCGTCGTCGAAGTTGGCCTTCGCCTGGCGCAGCTTCTCGGCGTAATAGCGCCAGTCCCAGGCCTCGAGCTTGAAGTTGCCGCCCTCCGCCGTGATCATCTCCTGCAGTTGATCGCGATCGGCCAGCGCCTTGGCGCGCGCCGGCTTCCAGACGCGCTCCAGCAGCCCGCGCACGGCCTCCGGCGTCTTCGCCATGGAATCCTCGAGGCGATAGGCGGCGAAGTTGGGAAAGCCCATGATCCTGGCGGCCTGCTCGCGCAAGGACAGGATCTCGCCGATGACGGCGTTGTTGTCGTTGGAATTGCCATTGTCGCCCCGCGCGGTGAAGGCCTTGAACACCTTCTCGCGCAGGTCGCGGCGGGCAGAGCTCTGCAGGAACGGCTCGACCGACGAGCGCGACAGGGTCACGATCGCCTTACCGGGCATGCCGCGCTCATCCGCCGCAGCCTTGGCGGCAGCCACGAAGCTCTCGGACAGGCCGGCACGGTCGTCCTCGCCGAGCTCGAGGTACCAGTCCTGCTCGTCACCGAGCACGTGGTGGCTGAAGGTGGTGCCGAGCTGGGCGAGCTTCTCGTTGATCTCGGCCATCCGCACCTTGTCGTCGTCCGAGAGGCCGGCGCCGGCACGGCGGAAGCGGGTGTAGGTGCGCTCCAGCAGCCGCTGCTCCTCACCGGTGAGCTTGAGGTCCTTGCGGTTGTCGTAGAGCAGCGCGATGCGGCCAAACAGCACGGCATTCATCATGATCGGGTTCCAGTGCCGCGCCATCCGCAGCGACACGTCCTTGTCGATCTCCAGAATCGCCGGGTTCGAATGCGCCGACACCAGATCGTAGAAGACAGCCGCGACCTTCGACAGCAGCTTGCCCGAGCGCTCCAGCGCCGTGATGGTGTTGGCGAAGTCCGGCTCGGCCGGATCATGGGTAATCGCGGTGATTTCGGCAGCGTGGTCGGCGAAAGCGCGCTCGAAGGCCGGCAGGAAGTGCTCGGGTTTGATCGCGTCGAAGGGCGGTGTCTGGTGCGGGGTCTCCCAGGCCACGAGCAGCGGATTGGTCTGGGCGTCGATCACAGCGGTGGTGTCTGACATCGGCTGGGGTCCGTCCTCTCCCGGAAGTTCGATGCGCCCCTCATATCATGGAGCTGGCTCTTTTTGGGTCATTTCCCCTTGAAGGGCCGGGCCTTTTCGGAGAGATTGCGGCCCGCAACAGGACCCTGGACCATGAACGCAGAGACCACCTCCAAAGCCGGCCGCCAGATCGCCTGGCCGACCGTGATCACCGTCATCTCGGCGGCGATCCTGATCGGTGCCGAAGTGTTCGGTGCGGCCTTCGCCGGCGGCTGGGCGCTCGCGATTCTGTTCGGGCTCGGCGACGGCGGCGCGCACATCGTTCAGGCCGTGCTGTTCGCGATCGGCGTGTTCGTGATGATCGGCTTCATCCGCGGCGCGCAGCGCATCGAGCCGTTCACCAGGCGCGCGTAAACAGCGTAAAAACACTGTCCTGCAAGCGTGAGCGCGTTACGAAAGTTTAAGCTCGCTTAACGTTCGTTCAGAGATCAGCGCAGCATGTGTGTCGCGTAAGCACAGATTAGGGAAATCTTTCCCGGCGCCCAAAAATTCCTTGCGAACGAAATTCAAAACGCTTATTTCCGCTTCTGCCCAATTTCGCACGTGCCTGTGGTCGTGTGTCAGTCGGTAGGTATCCGGACAAGAGGCCGGACAGCCGCCAAGGGATGAGGAACCGAGGGGCCCTCGGATCGTTGCGATCAAGATCACCATGATCGAGATCGTCATGCTCCAGAGCCCAGCATCTCTCTCAAGAGATGCCGCTGAAGGTCACCTCGTCTTTTGCAACCGTGACTGGCAGCCGGAGGCGAACCGGCGCACCCCGCTCTCAACGGGGGACGCGACTTAAAGCAACGACGGATCGGGCTTTTTTGGTCTCTACCGGCAGTCCAAAGCCGGCGCGGGCTACTGAAAAGGCTTGTCCTTCATTGCCAGGTGTGCGGGCGGGAAATTCCCAACCAATCCACGGCAGCACAATTCGGCTACGGGTTCGAGGTTTTGTCGCCTTTCCATCGGGCGGCAACGCCAAGGCACCCGTGTCGGGATCATTTTGAACGGGTCTCCGTCGCTGGGGCCGTTTGGAGGGTGCTATGACCGAACGTATCCGGGAATTCCTGCGCAACCGCCGCGAGGAAGGTCTGGACCACGAGCCCTGTCTCGTCGTCGACCTCGAGATCGTGCGCGACAACTACATGAGCTTCGCCCGGGCGCTGCCGGACAGCCGCGTGTTCTATGCGGTCAAGGCCAACCCGGCGCCGGAAGTGCTGTCGCTGCTCGCCTCGCTCGGCTCGTCCTTCGACACGGCGACGGTCGCCGAGATCGAGATGGCGCTGGCCGCCGGCGCGACGCCGGACCGCATCTCCTATGGCAACACGATCAAGAAGGAGCGGGACATCGCGCGCGCCTATGCGCTCGGCATCCGCCTGTTCGCGGTCGACTGCGCCGCCGAGGTCGAGAAGATCGCGCGCGCAGCGCCCGGCGCCAAGGTGTTCTGCCGCATCCTGTACGATTGCGCCGGCGCCGAATGGCCGCTGTCGCGCAAGTTCGGCTGCGATCCGGAGATGGCTGTGGAAGTGCTGGACCTGGCCAAGCGGCTGGGCCTGGAGCCGTGCGGCATCTCGTTCCATGTCGGCTCGCAGCAGCGCAAGGTGAAGGCGTGGGACCGCGCGCTGGCGATGGCCTCGACGGTGTTCCGCGACTGCGCCGAGCGCGGCATCAACCTGACCATGGTCAACATGGGCGGGGGCTTCCCGACCAAGTACCTGAAGGACGTGCCGCCGGTCGTGCAGTACGGCCGCTCGATCTTCCGCGCGCTGCGCAAGCATTTCGGCAACCAGATCCCGGAGACGATCATCGAGCCGGGCCGTGGCATGGTCGGCAACGCGGGGATCATCGAGTCGGAAGTGGTGCTGATCTCGAAGAAGAGCGACGAGGACGAGCTGCGCTGGGTCTATCTCGACATCGGCAAGTTCGGCGGCCTCGCCGAGACGATGGACGAGTCGATCCGCTACGCGATCCGCACCCCGCATGAGGGCGCGGAGATGACCCCGTGCGTGCTCGCCGGCCCGACCTGCGATTCGGCCGACGTGATGTACGAGAAGCTGCCGTATCCGCTGCCGGTGACGCTCTCGATCGGCGACAAGGTGCTGATCGAGGGGACCGGGGCCTATACGTCGACCTACGCGTCGGTGGCCTTCAACGGCATCCCCCCGCTGAAGACCTATCACATCTGACCTGGCTGCCCTCGCCACCCGAGCGCGGGTGAGACCGGCAAGAGCCTCGGGTGGGGCTTTCCCCACCCCGACCCTCCCCCGCAAGCGGGGGAGGGAGCGATAGACCGTCATCATCAACCTGACATCACGTGTTTGCGCGCGGGCAACACCCGGCGGCGCAGGCCGGGGACTGACGTGCCATGACCGCTTTTCGCATCCCCTCGACTGCGCCCTCTCGGACTGCCGCTCCGTTCGTGATCCGCAGCGAACGGGCCTCCGACGTCGCGGCGCGCGAGACGCTGCTCGACCTGTGCTTTGGCGAGAATCGCCATGAGCGCACCTGCCAGCGCCTGCGCGACGGACGCGCGCCCGCCGCGGGCCTCGCTTTGTCGGCGGTGCGCGGCGGCGCGCTGGTGGGAACGCTGCGGTTGTGGCACGTCAGCGCCGGCGGACGCGACGCGCTGATGCTGGGGCCGCTGGCGGTCGCGGCCGAGGCGCGCAGCCTCGGCGTTGGCGCTGCGCTGATGAATGCCGCGCTGATGATCGCGGCGTCGCGCGGCCATGGCGCGGTGATCCTGCTCGGCGATGCGCCCTATTACGCCCGCTTCGGCTTCTCGGTCGCGCAGACCGCCGCGCTGGAGCTGCCCGGCGCGTTCGCGCGCGAGCGCCTGCTCGGGCTCGAACTGGTCGAAGGCGCGCTGGACGGCGCGTCGGGCATGATCGTCGCGACCGGCGCTGCCGAACGCAAGGCCCGCCGCTCGCGTCGCGAGCGGCCGATGCGATGCGCAGCGTGAAGGCCAGGGCGGCGACAGCGCCGCAGCGGCGGACACTGCTACCGACGCTCCTGCTGATCCTGCTCGGGATCATGATCGTCCGCGACATCGTGGTCAGGCGCTGGTCCAGCACGCCGCCCGCCGGACCTGACGTCACCCGCCCGCGTTAGGCATGCCGGCAGGCCGCGTCCTGCCCGCCCCGCCAGGGGTTGCGCAGGTGCAGCAAAAGCTCTTTAACCCCCGAAAATCCCCCCACGAGGTCCGCCATGTCCCGCCGCCTGATCTCTACCGGATCACCGTTCGAGAAGACCGCCGGCTACAGCCGCGCCGTCATCGATGGCGACTTCGCCTTCGTCGCCGGCACCACCGGCTATGACTACACCACCATGACGATGCCGGCCGATGTCACGAGCCAGTCACGCAACTGCTTCAAGACCATCGCCGCTGCCCTGCAGGAGGGCGGCTTCGAGATGGCCGATATCGTCCGCGCGACCTACTACCTCACCGACGTCAACGACGCCGATGCCCATTTTGCGGTCTGCGGCGAAGTCCTCGGCGACATCCGCCCCGCCGCAACGCTGCTGGTCGTCGCGGCGCTGCTCAAGCCGGAGATGAAGGTGGAAATCGAAGTCACCGCCAAGCGCCGCAGCCGCTAACGCGGCGCGGCATCCGAGGGCGGCGCGCCGCCTGAATCCATCCATCCCACGCACCTTTCGCGGAGAACCATTCATGAGCTCGCAGATCCACGCGAAGATCACCGGCCCCATCGTGATGATCGGCTTCGGCTCGATCGGCAAGGGCACCCTGCCCCTGATCGAACGCCATTTCGACTACGACAAGAGCCGCTTCGTCATCATCGATCCGCATGACGACGGCGCGCTGGCGAAGAAGCATGGCGTCCGCTTCATCCAGCAGGGCGTGACCCGCGACAATTACCGCGAGCTGCTGGTGCCGTTGCTGACCGCGGGCGGCGGCCAGGGCTTCTGCGTGAACCTGTCGGTCGACACCTCCTCGGTCGACCTCATGACCATGTGCCGCGAGATCGGCGCGCTCTACATCGACACCGTCGTCGAGCCGTGGGCCGGCTTCTATTTCGACAAGCAGATGGGCGTCGAGCAGCGCTCCAACTACGCGCTGCGCGAGACGCTGCTCGCCGCCCGCCGCAAGAGCCCCGGCGGCACCACCGCCGTCTCGACCTGCGGCGCCAATCCCGGCATGGTGTCCTGGTTCGTCAAGCAGGCGCTGCTCGACATCGCCAAGGACACCAAGACCGAGATCGTCGAGCCGAAGAGCCGCGAGGGCTGGGCGCAGCTGATGCAGAAGCTCGGCGTCAAGGGCGTCCACATCGCGGAGCGTGACACGCAGCGCTCCAGGAATCCGAAGCCGATGGACGTGTTCGTCAACACCTGGTCGGTCGAGGGCTTCGTCTCCGAGGGCATGCAGCCGGCCGAGCTCGGCTGGGGCACGCACGAGACATGGATGCCGGAGAACGGCCGCCGCCACAGCGAAGGCTGCGGTGCCGCGATCTATCTGCTGCAGCCGGGCGCCAACACCCGCGTGCGCTCGTGGTGTCCGACGCCGGGCGCGCAATACGGCTTCCTGGTGACCCACAATGAGTCGATCTCGATCGCCGACTACTACACCGTGCGCGACGGCGACAAGGTGGTGTACCGCCCGACCTGCCACTACGCCTATCACCCGGCCAATGACGCGGTGCTGTCGCTGCACGAGATCTTCGGCGCCACCGGCAAGATGCAGGGGAAGTGGCACATTCTCGACGAGAACGAGATCGTCGACGGCATCGACGAGCTCGGCGTGCTGCTCTACGGCCACGGCAAGAACGCCTATTGGTACGGCTCGCAGCTCTCGATCGAGGAGACCCGCCGCATCGCGCCGTACCAGAACGCGACCGGCATGCAGGTGTCATCCGCCGTGCTCGCCGGCATGGTGTGGGCGCTGGAAAACCCGACCGCCGGCATCGTCGAGGCCGACGAGATGGACTTCCGCCGCTGCCTCGAGATCCAGTCGCCCTATCTCGGCCCGGTGAAGGGCTATTACACGGATTGGACCCCGCTGAACGACCGCCCGGGGCTTTTCCCGGAGGATATCGACACGTCCGATCCGTGGCAGTTCCGCAACATCCTGGTGCGATGACTGGCTGGGCCGCACTCGCTCCTCAGTCATGGCCGGGCTTGACCCGGCCATCCACGAAGCCGCGCAGTTGAACGACGTGGATGCCCGGGACAAGCCCGGGCATGACGACGTGGAAGCAGCACGCGAACTCTCTCGCGCTCTGCCGTTGCTACAGCGAGCTACTTCCGCTCCATCGTCGGCGCGATCTTCTCGGCCGGGGCCGGCGGCAGCGCCGGCTTGGCGCCTTCCTTTTGAGCTTCCACGTCAGGGCGCGCGGGCTCTGGCGCCGGCGTCGTCGGGCGCGTGCCGCCGGGCTTGGACTCGGCCGGGGTCGCTGACGGTTCAGGCGAGGCCGAGGGCGTCGCCTGCGCAACCTGGTCGAGGTGATTGGCCTTGATCTCGGTCAGCGAGACCACGGCCACGAGCACGCCAAGGACGAACAGGCCCGCCGCCAGCAGCATGTCCCGGCGCAACGTCTGTTTGCTGTTGATCGAGGCCATGGCTTATCATCCGCATCCTATGTGTGCGGAACAACGGTCACGCGCCTGCGAGGTTCCATCGGGGTCTGCGCCCCAGTGCCTCATCAGAGCCGCAGCAGCCCGGCCTCGCCGCTTTCATCGGAGAAAGCGAGCCACGTTCCCGCGGCATTCCAGCCCAGCGCCACGATCGGCGGCGTCTCGTTCCGCCGCACCAGGATCTCGGCGCCGTCCTGCATCCGCACCATCAGCACGGTGCCGTCCTCGTAGCCGCAGGCCAGGATGTCCTGCTTGGGATGGCAGGCGACCGCGGTGACCTTGGCCTTCATCGGCGCCAGCATCGCCGGCTCCTTGCCCATCGGGCCGTCCTTGCCGACGAACGGCCAGAGGATGACCATGTCGGCACCCGAGGTCGCCAGGAAACGGCCGCCGCTGCCCCAGGACATCGACTTCACCCGCGAGGGGTAGCCGGTCATCCGCATGTGCCTGCTATCAGCGAGCCGCCAGCCATGCAGCGCCGGCTCGTGCATCGCGGTGACCAGGAACTTGTTGTCCGGGCTGAAGGTGACGGCGTGATGCGAGCCGGCCCAGCCTAAAAATTCCGGCTCGCCCGCCATGTTGGGAAACCACAAGGTGGCGCCGTTGTAGTGCGCGATCGCGAGCCGCAGGCCCTTCGGCGCGAACGCAAGTCCGCCCGCAGTCGACGGCACCTCGAGCGACTTCTCCTCGCCCTTGGGCTGACGCACGAACGCGGTCTTGCCCACCGACCAGGCGATCGCACCATCCGGATGAAGGGCGACGTTGTCGATCCAGCGCCGCTTCGGATCGGTCACGAGCACGCTGACGCTGCCCGCCTTGTCGAGCGACGAGACCTTGCCGTCATCGCCGCCGATCAGGATGCGCGATCCGTCCGACACCGCCGACAGGATGCCGCCGCCGGTGACATCCACCTTGCTGATCTCGCCGTCGCCGTCGACGACAGCGACACTCTCCTCGGTGCCGACGAAGGCGGCGCGATCGCCGAGATAGTGCACGGCCGTGACGGCCATGCCGAGCGAGACCGGCTTCACCTTGTCGGTGACGGAGACGATCGATGCGGCCTCGCCGCCCTGGTCGAACGACGTCATCAGGTCACGATGCAGCGTTCGAAGCCTTCGCGGATGGCGTCTTCCGGCAGCTCGCGGCCGATGAAGACGACGCGGCTCTGGCGCGCCTCGTCGGGCTTCCACTTCCGCTGATGATCGCCTTCGAGCATCATGTGCACGCCCTGGAAGACGTAGCGGTCGTCATCGTCCTGGAACGACAGGATGCCCTTGGAGCGCAGGATCTTGCCGCCCTCGGTCTGCACCAGGTTCTGCAGCCACGGCATGAATTTCGACGGATCGAGCGGCTTGTCGGAGCGCAGCGACAGCGACTGCATCTCCTCGTCGTGATAGTGCTTCAGGCCGTGATCGTGATGATGATGGTGATCATGGCCGTGGTCGTGATCATGGTGGTGATGATCGTGATCGTCGCCCGCTTCGAGGAATTGCGGCTCGATCTCCAGAATGCGGTCGAGATCGAACGCGCCGCGCTCCAGCACATCCGAGATCGCGATCTGGCAGCGCTCGGTGCGATGCAGCTTTGCGTAGGGGTTGATGGCGCGGATGCGCGCCTCGACCTCGGCGAGCTCCGGCTTGGTGACGAGGTCTGTCTTGTTGAGCACGATGACGTCGGCAAACGCGATCTGGTTCTTCGCCTCCGGCGCATCCTTGAGCCGGTCCGAGAGCCACTTCGCGTCGGCCACCGTCACGACCGCGTCGAGCCGCGCGTTCTTCTGCACGTCCTCGTCGACGAAGAAGGTCTGCGCCACCGGCGCCGGATCGGCGAGCCCCGTGGTCTCGACGATGATCGCGTCGAACTTGCCCTTGCGGCGCATCAGGCCGGAGATGATGCGCACGAGATCGCCGCGCACGGTGCAGCAGATGCAGCCATTGTTCATCTCGAACACTTCCTCATCGGCGCCGACGATGAGGTCGTTGTCGATGCCGATCTCGCCGAATTCGTTGACGATGACGGCGTACTTCTTGCCGTGGTCTTCCGAGAGGATGCGGTTCAGAAGCGTGGTCTTGCCGGCCCCGAGATAGCCGGTCAGGACCGTCACTGGTGTCTTGCTCGCGTCGGACATGCTCACTCCGAAAACCTCAGATCGCGTCGAAAATGGCTCAAAAGCGCACTACCGCGAGGGCTCGAGAACCCTAACGGACCAGCGCGCTCGTCAGAGCCCTTATATTGTGCCGGACCATGGCAATGTAAGTGGGAACGGGGCCCTTTTCCTCGCTCAGGGCATCGGAATACAGCGTGCCGCCGATCTTCGCGCCGGTCTCGGCGGCGATCCGGCCGACCAGCCGGTCGTCGTTGAAATTCTCCAGGAAGACGGCCGGAATCCCCGCTTTTTTCACTTGGCGGATGATCTCGGCGACGTCGCGGGCCGACGGCTCGGTCTCGGTGGAGACGCCGAGCGGGGCGATGAAGGCGACGCCATAGGCATCGGCGAAATAACCGAAGGCGTCATGGGTCGAGATCACCTTGCGCCGCTCGACCGGGATCTTGTCGATCTCGGCGCGGACCTCGCGGTCGAGTGCATCGAGCTCGCCGAGATAGCGCTCCGCATTGGCCTTGAAGACCTCCGCGTCTGCGGGGGCGGCCGCGACCAGCGCATCGCGGATGTTCTTCACATAGACCTTGGCATTGCCGACCGACTGCCAGGCATGCGGATCGGCATCCGAGCCGCGCTTGCGTGGGGTAATGCCCTGAGTGGCGACGACGATCGGCGCCTTGCTGCCGGAGGCCTGCTGCAGCCGCGGCAGCCAGCCCTCCAGCCCGAGGCCGTTGACGATCAGGAGCTGCGCGGCGCCGACATCCTTCGCATCGTGCGGCGTCGGCGTGTAGACGTGCACGTCGCTGTCCGGCCCGACCAGCGAGGCGACATTGACCTTGTCGCCGCCGACCTGGCGGACGAAGTCAGCGAGGATCGAGAAGCTGGTGACGACGTTCAGCCGGGTCTCGGCCGATGCGGGGACGATCAGAACAAGGCCAAACAGCAGGCTCAGGGTGGGCAACAGGCGTTTCATGGGCATCGACTTCAGGCTTCGAGGTGACGTCCCGGAAACAGTTGCGGAAGCACGCCGCCCACGCGTCCGAACAGCACCGAGGCGAGATAGAGCAAGGACGCGACCAGGATGATCGCAGGCCCCGAGGGAATGCGGGTCTGGAACGACAGCACCAGCCCGACATAGCCGGAGACGATCGCAGAGGCGACCGCGATGCAGATCATCGGCGTGACGTCGCGCGACCAGAACCGGGCGATCCCCGCCGGCAGGATCATCAGGCCGACCGCAAGCAAGGTGCCGAGCGCCTGGAAGCCGTTGACGAGGTTGACGACGATCAGGGCGAGGAAGATCAGATGCGCCGGCGCACCGGCGCGGCTCACGGTGCGCAGGAACAAGGGATCGACGCTCTCGACGACCAGCGGGCGGTAGATCACGGCGAGCACGACGAGCGTGATGGTGGCGTTGGTCGCGACCATCAGCAAGGTCGGGTCGTCCATCGCCAGGATGTTGCCGAACAGCACGTGCAAGAGATCGACGTTGGTGCCCTTGACCGAGACGATGGTGACGCCGATCGCCAGTGACGCCAGATAGAAGGTCGCGAGCGACGCGTCCTCCTTCAACCCGGTCGAGCGCGAGACGAGGCCCGATAGCAGCGCCACGGCAAAGCCGGCGATCAGGCCGCCGGTCGTCATCGCAAACAAATTGAGACCCGACAGCAGGAAACCGATCGCCGCGCCGGGAAGAATCGCATGTGCCATGGCGTCGCCGACCAGGCTCATGCGCCTGAGCATCAGGAAGACGCCGATCGGTCCGGAGCCGAGCGACAGCGCGATGACCGCGGCGAGCGCGCGGCGCATGAACTCGAAATCCGAGAACGGAGCGAACAGCACCTCGCGCAGCATCATGCCGCCTTGGAGGCTTGCGCCGGCACGCAGGGCGCGGCGGCATCGTCGAACGCCTCGCACATCCGACGCGCCTGCGACAGATTGTCGGCGGTCAGCACCTCCGCCGTCGGTCCCCAGGCCACGGCCTCGCGCGCCAGCAGCAGGGTCTGCGGGAAATGCGCGCGCACCATGTCCATGTCGTGCAGCGCCGCCAGCACGGTGCGCCGCTCGCCATGCCAGTGCTCGATCAGTTGCAGAAGGTCGGCCGAGGTCTTCGTGTCCATCGCATTGAACGGCTCGTCGAGCACGATCACGCGGGCATCCTGCAGCAGCACGCGCGCGAACAGCATGCGCTGCATCTGGCCGCCCGAGAGCGTGCCAATGCCGCGACCCTCGAAGCCGGTGAGGCCGACGGCCGCGATCGCCTGCGCGATCTTCTCGCGCGCGGCCGCGCCGATGCCGCCGAACATGCCGGTGCTGCGCCACAGTCCGGTGCTGACGAAATCGAACACCGAGATCGGGAAGGAGCGGTCGATATCGGCGATCTGCGGCAGATAGGCGATTTCGCGCGGCTTCAGGCCGGCCGCGGCGATGGTGCCGGCGAGCGGCTTCAACAGGCCGACGATGCCGCGAAACAGCGTCGACTTGCCGGCGCCGTTGGGGCCGACCACGGCGAGCAGCGCCCCTGTCGCGACCTCACCGGTAAGGTGATGCACGGCGGGGTGGCGGTCGTAGCCCAGGGTCACGTCGCGGAATTGCAGCTGGACCATGGCCGTCATCATCGCATCGCCAGCCAGACGATCAGCCAGAGCACCGCGCTCGCCGCCAGCGCCGCGCCGAGCCGCGTCGTCACCGGCATGCGCAGGATCGACCACGGCGCCGGCTGCGCCGGATGCGGCGCCGCGGGACCGTGGCTGTGGGCATGACCGTGACCATGGCTGTGCCCGTGCGCATGCGAATGGCCGTGGCTATCGAGGGCAGACTGCGTCATTTCGTCATGATGTTACATTATAACATCACCGCTGTCCACCGCAGGCGGGGCGTTTGTGGCATCGGAGGTCGTGGTCTCACCCCGTCATTGCGAGCGCAGCGAAGCAATCCAGGCTGCCCAAGCGGAGGGATTCTGGATTGCTTCGCTGCGCTCGCAATGACGGCGGAGAGAGACCGCCTCCCGTCAACCAGCGCGTCAGCTGAAATACCGCACCAGCGCCAGGCCGGCGAACAGGCCGGCGATCGAGATCCCCACCGACCCCAGCACGTAGACCGCAGCCAGTCCCAACGCGCCCCGCTCATACAGCAGCGCGGTGTCGAGCGAGAACGCCGAGAACGTGGTGTAGCCGCCAAGAATGCCGGTCATCAGGAACAGCCGCCAATGCTGGGGCGCGCCGCCCTTGAAGGCGAGATACCCGGCGATCAGACCCATCACGGTGGAGCCGGTGATGTTGATGATGAAGGTGCCGTACGGGAAGTCCGTCCCGAATGCCTTGGCGCTGGCCATGTTGATCGCGTGCCGTAGCGAGGCGCCGCAGCCGCCGCCGAAGAAGACGAGAAGAAATCCGACCAGTTGATTCACGGGACCTTACCTGCAGACCGCATCGAGAGACGGAATGCCCTGCCCTCGTCGCGAATGGAGCAAAACTCTTGCCGCAAGGGCGCCGCTCTTGCAAGGATCGCCCTCGTCAAAAGCCTTGCCATGAAAAAGGGCGGCGAGCCGAAGCCGCCGCCCTGGTCACTTGCTTGCGTCAGCGATCAGATCGCCTTGCCGTAGAGCTCGTCGACGTAATCCCAGTTGATCAGGTTCTCGACGAACGCCTTCAGATAGTCGGGACGGCGGTTGCGATAGTCGATGTAGTAGGAGTGCTCCCAGACGTCGCAGCCGAGGATCGGGGTCGCGCCGTGCACCAGCGGGTTCTCGCCGTTCGGGGTCTTGGAGATTTCGAGCTTGCCGTTCTTGACCGAGAGCCAGCACCAGCCCGAGCCGAACTGGCCGACGCCGGCGGCCGCGAAGTCGGCCTTGAACTTCTCGAAGCCGCCGAGATCCTCGTCGATCTTCTTCTCGAGCCGGCCGGGCAGCTTGGAGCCGCCGCCGTTCGGCTTCATCCAGGACCAGAAATGGATGTGGTTGAAATGCTGGCCGGCATTGTTGAACACGGCGGGGTTCTTGCCGAACGAGCCCTTGACGATCTCCTCGAGGGACTTGCCTTCGAATTCGGTCCCCTTGATCGCATTGTTGCCGTTGGTCACATAGGCCTGGTGATGCTTGTCGTGGTGGTACTCGAGCGTCTCCTTGGACATGTAGGGGCCGAGGGCTTCATAGGCGTAGGGCAGAGGGGGGAGCGTAAAGGTCATGGGGTCGGTTCCGCAACTTGTGAGAAGACGGGATTTAACGGGACCTCCTTATAGAAGGTTCCGACGCCGTAAAACACCGTGATTCTGGAAAAAGCGAGCCGATTTGATGAGCATCGAGATCGAGGTCCTGAATGGAGACACGTCCTGGCCGCTGGCGAAGCCGCTGTATGACGCGATCTGGCCGCCCGAGGTGGTCGCGAGCCTACCCTGGGCAGGTATCACTTTTGCGCATGCCGATCTGCGCGTGCTGGTGCAAGACGAGAGCGGCGACCTGCTCTGCCACGTCGGCATCTATCGCCGCCTGGTGAAATGGAACGGGCAGAACGTCAACATCGGCGGCATCGGCGGCGTTTTGACGCGCGCGGACGTGCGCAATCGTGGCCTGGCCACCGTGGGACTCAACGCCGCGATCCAGACCCTGCGGCACGAAGACTCGATCAACTACGCCGTGCTGTTCTGCGCGCCGGATCGCATCGCCTTCTACGGCGCAAGGGGCTTCATCCCGTTCGACGGCGACGTCTACGCCGAGCAGCCCGACCAGGGCCGCATCCGCTTCGACACGCTGTCTGCGCTCGTGCACGACGTCAAGCGCACTGCGCCGACCCGCGGCACCATCGACCTCTGCGGATTGCCGTGGTGAGGCCGCTCTCCCCTGTCGTCCCGGACAAGCGCGCGGTACGCGCGCGCAGATCCGGGACGACCTACCCCCAGGCAGACGTTTGAGGCACGCTGGTCATGGCACTTTGCCCATGATGTCCGCTGCGGAGGATGGGTCCCCGCTCGAGGCCGGGACGACAGCGGATCACATGGCCCGTATTCCGAAAAAAATAATTCTCTTGCGTTTTTCAAGAAATCATGCTTGTATCCCGGCATCCCGCCTCACCGCAGAGGGGCGTAGCGCGCGATCGTCACGACACGCGAGGTGGGGATGCGATGGCCGCGTTGCTGCCGCAGCATGCTTATCGGCGTGCGGACGAACGGTAGCACGCGGACGTGAAGTCGCAGCGTCCTGACACCCCGAAGCTGGTGTCAACCTGGCGCAATGCTCACGCATGGCGCTGGGGATGGTGGCCAACAAGCCCGGCGCACCAGGGAGACTGCGTATAAGCGTGAAGACCGTCGCGCAGGGAATGCCGGTTGAATCGGCTTTGCCTGTGGTACCTGCCGCCTGCATTCTTTTCGCAGGCGGGCCATGGGTGAGGCCTTCACCCGGCATTCCCTGCGCCCTCTGCATTTCGAGAGGGACGGACTGATCGCAGACCTCGGGCGCGATGCGCCGCGAGACTGCAAAGCCATGTCCATCGCTGTTTGAACCGTGAAACCGCCTCACCCGCCGTCGTCGTCCCGGACAAGCCGTGACGCGCGCCAGCGCGGCATGGCGCCGATCCAGGACCCATACGCGGCGGCGACGCGAGATGCGAAAAGCCAATCGCCGGCGCGTTTCGAACCGCTCCCTGGGGGTATGGATCCCGGTTCAAGGGCCGGGACGACAGCCGAGTTTGTTGCCGCAATCAAAACCATTTCCCGGCACATGCATGAGACAACCGAACAAGGAATTGAGACGGCTCGGCAGCCATGCACCTGATCGTGATGATCCCGCTTTGGACAACCGCTCCTCTGCGATTGCAACTGCGCCGTTTGCTGTTATGGAAACGCGGCTTCAACGGGGGGTAAGATGATTTGGAAATTGCGTTTGGCTGGTCTTGCGCTGGCGACCGTCGTGATGGCGCAGCCCGCTTTGGCCGCCGATGATCCGACCGGCACCTGGCTGACCCAGGCGGGCGACGCCAGGATCAAGGTCGCCAAATGCGGCGCCAATCTCTGCGGCACCGTCGTGTGGCTGAAGGAGCCGATGGACACCGACACCGGCAAGCCGGCCGTCGACAACAAGAATCCCAATCGCGCGCTGGCCAACCGCCCGATCATCGGCCTGCAATTGTTCGAAGGCGTTCACTCGGAGGGGCCGAATAAATGGTCCGGCAAGATCTACAACGCCGATGACGGCCAGAGCTACACCAGCCACATCTCCGTCTCCGGCCCGGATACGCTGAAGGTGGAAGGCTGCGTCGGATCGCTGTGCGGCGGCGAGACCTGGACCCGCGCGCGCTGATCACTCTCAGGCGACCGCGGCCTTCAACGCGGTCGCAGCCGATGCGTAGCCGCCTCGCGCGCCGTCGATGAAGTGGACGTGATCCGGCCGGATCGCGGACGGCGTGAAGCAGGTCATCATCGCGGCATCTTGCCGATGCAGCCCGTAGCGGACGATGCCGCGCGAAGCCGCCGCGCCGAGCCGGCGCTCCAGCTCCTGCGCGAGCTCGTCGGTGCAGTCGAGGATCATGCGCAGCGCATCGTCATATTTGCGGAAGTCGGAATTCTCGACCACCTGCTGCTTGTAGAGATCCGGCACGAAGCCGCCGATGCTGATGTTGAACCGCATCACGGCATAGACGAACAGCGTACGTCCGAGCACGCGGGCCCAGCGCGACAACAGCGGTCCGCGCGCGGCGCGGACCTCGTAGCCAAATCCCTGCGGCGGCCATCGCAACGCCGGCGCGCCGGCCGGCACCGGCCGCCCGGCATCGGGGCTGCGCTCGGTGAGGGTGATGATCTCCTCGATCACCTTGCGATAGGCCTGCGCATCCGCGCCGGGAGCCGGCAGCACCAGCACCGACAGGATGACCCCGCGCGCCGCCGGAATCTCCTCGAAGCGGCACGAGAGTCCGGACAGATCGGGCTGCGCACCGGACGGCGCCGGGGGAATCGCGAACTCGCCCCGCTTCATCGCGGCCTCGGCCCAGCCCACTCCGCCGCCCGCGAACATCGCATAGGACAGATTGGCCGACGGACCGTAGCGCGCCACGCGGACATCGAGCCCCTGCGCGCGGATCGCCGTCACGGGCACCAGCGCGACGCGCATCGCGAGAGCGAGATCCTCCCTGACCCAGGTCGCGGTGGCGGCAAGGGCTTCGCGCGCGGCCGCTTCGTCATCCGGGCTGACGGCGAAGCTGGCGCCGTCACCGCCGAACACGAACGGGAATTCGCGCCCCTCCAAGGCATTGGTGACCGCGGCGATGACCGCCGCCCCGGCCATGTTGACCGCCTTGTAGCGCCTGTCGGCGATCGCCTTGGTCGACTCGACGATGTCGGCCGTGCCGATCAGCCAGTCGTCCGGCACCGGCTGGTAGAGCTGCGGCTCCATCAGGCGCGCGAAGCCGCGAAACACCGGGATCGAGGCATAGTAGTCCGCAGCACTGGTCTTCGACATCGAGAGGCATCCATCCGGGGTGCGCGTCCAATGAGGAGCTACGTTCCTTCCTGTCAAGCGGGTTCAGGCAGCGATATTCGGCAACGGACGTGTCGCCAGGCTTGCGCCGCGTTATCGTTCTGTCGGGCTCGACGTGCTAGCCTTTCACCATCATGGCCGACTCCTCCCCCGTTCCACAACTCGCCGCCCGCGCGCTCCAGATCGCGGACCGCATCAATACCGCCGGCTTCGAAGGCCAGGTGCTGTCGGCGACGCCGCTCGCGGTCCGCATCGGCGAGACGGGAGTCGCCGTGGTCTTCCGCTACGGCGTCGTCGTCTTCATCGGCCTGTCGGTGGCCGAGGAGATCAACTTCCTCGACCGGCTGAGCGCGCGGCTGTTCGGCCCGATCGCCCCCCACGAGGAAGAGACGGCCAAGGTCCAGGTCGCGCGCGAATCCGACGAGCCGATCCCGGTCGGCGGCCCGGTCCTGGTCAAGGAATTGTCGCTGGAGCGGCTGCTCATCGTCGCCGATGCGCTGGCGAAGAGCGTCGTGCTCGGCCGCAGCGAGCGCGAGATCGCCAACGTGTTCGACACCATCGAACCGTTCGCGCGCGAGCTGGCGATGCTGGGACGAACATCGAAGAGCCGGGTGGCGATGCTCAAGCTGCTCGGCGAGGCGCTGCTGGTGCAGCACCGCGTCTCCGGCCGCGTGGCCGTCGGCGAAAAGCCGGACGTGTTGTGGGACCGGCCAGATCTGGAGCGGCTCTATGCGCGGCTCGAGGACGAGTATGAGCTGAAAGAGCGCGAGGACACCCTCAACCGCAAGCTCGCGGTGATCGCCGAGACGGCGACCACGCTCGCCGACATCATCGACACCAAGCGCTCGCTGCGGCTCGAGGTCATCGTCGTCATCCTGATCGCCTGCGAGATCGTGCTCGGCTTCTACGAGATCTTCGCCCGCGGCGGGCACTGACGATGGAGCTGCCGCACGCCTGACGACTGACGGCGCTGCATTCAGCGATGGTTCAGGCGCGACATGGAACTTTCGCATGGGCGCGATGAGCGATGCAGGGGATATCGAACCATGACGTGGGTGGGGAGCTTGCCACGGCCGCCGGCGGCCGGCAGCCACGAGGTGTGGCGAGCGCCCCGCCGCCGGTGCGGCGATGCTGGTCCGGCAATGCCGTCACACCAGCGCCCTGACGTTCCAGGTCGCATGACGGACCCCGGCGAGCTTCGCCAGCTCGGACACGACGCGGTCGAGATCGACCGTATCGACCGCGAGCGGCACCAGCGTCGCGACGATCTCGACGATGTCCTCGGAGCGATAGACGACCTCGGTCTCCCGCACCGGGTATTTGGCCGCCTCCAGCCGCTCGTCGAGCGCCTCGCGCAGCTCGGCGGCGCGCAGCCCGTCGGTGGTCAGGACGATCTCGTAGTGCGCCTCCGACGTCTGCGCATTGAGCGGGATGCGATCGATCGCGTTGACCAGCGGCCGCAGCAGCGTGTTGCCGGCCAGCACGAACACGGTCAGCGCCACCGATTGCGCGATCAGGTCGGCGCCGGCGCAGGCGCCGACCGCGGCGGACGCCCACAGCGTCGCCGCGGTGTTGAGCCCGCGGACGTTCATGCCCTCCTTCATGATCGTGCCGGCGCCGAGGAAGCCGATGCCCGACACCACATAGGCGATGATCCGCACCGCGCCGTCGGCGCCGGTCAGGCGGTTGCCGAGATCGACGAAGGCGGCCGCGCCGACGGCGACCAGCACGTTGGTGCGCAGGCCGGCGCTGCGCTGCCGGTATTGCCGCTCGGCGCCGATCAGCGTGGCCAGCACGAAAGCTGCGAACAGGCTGACGAGCGTATCGAGGAAATCATAGACTTGGAAAGTGTGGAGGAATCGCATGGGCTTGCTGACTGTCTGCAGTATTAAGCTCCGTGGCCTGCCTGGCAGCAGCGACACGCGTGGCATCCGGCGGCGGAACCGCCGCGAGAGGCCGCTTTCTTAGGACGTCCTTGATCGAAATCAAATCCCAGTCCCTCCCGCATACTTTAGGCTGATATCATCAACAGGCAGATGACGTCCGGCAAACACATGACGCCATTCTCCGACGTCCGCAGGGATCACAGCCCGGCCGTCCGGCTGGGACATGATGCGGTGAGTGCGGTGAAGCTGTCCCAGGAGCTCACCGCCGAGATCGACGCCTGGGCGGAGGCTCACCAGATGACACGCTCCGACGCCATCGGCCAGTTGCTCACGATCGGCCTGCATGCATCGCGGCCGGCAGCAGCCGGGCAGCCCTCGTCGCGGGATCCCGTCGCCATCGAGCAGAATGCGATCCGGCTGATCGATCGGATGCTCGATCCGAGTCTGTCGGCCGAGGAGCGCCAGCGGCGGATCCGCCGCCTGATCGAAGGTCCTGCGGAATTCGCCAACGAACGGATCGACCTGCCGCGGCATCCGGGCTGACGCGAACGGTTCAGGCGGCCGAGCGCGCCACCACGGCCTCATAGATGTCGTCCTCCTGCGCCGTGTGCATGCGCACCAGCGTCTCGATCGCCTCGATCACCCGTTGCGCATCGCGAATCAGATAGCGGTCCACATGCTCGGACGGCAGATCCTCGACCAGCCGGCCGAGCAGGCGCGCCAGATGCAGGATCTCGCGATGCGCCCGGCTCATCGCCGACAGGCCATGGCTCTCCTGCAGGAGCCGCGCGAGCTTCGGATAGACCGATCCTTCGTCGTCGCGCTCATGCGCCACGACCTTGTCCTGCACCAAGCCGTTTGCCTCCATGATCAGCGCCACGGCGCCGTCCGGCGAGGCTTCGTCGAGCGCATCGACGATCGAGCGCAGGCGGTCGAGGCCGCGCAGCAGCGCCTGGTGATCATGCCTGAGCCCTCGGCCGTCTTCGGCCGTGATCCGGCCGGCCTTGCCGCGCCTGGCCGGGAACAGAGCGCGGAGCGCGTTCAGGATGACGGCGACGTCGATGGCCTCCTGGACCAGGGCCGCAGGCACCGGCTGCAGCAGGCCGAAGGCCGCTGCGCCCATCGCCACGAACGACAGGCCCATGCCGACGAAGATGCTCTCCAGGGCGATGCGTCGGGCGCGCTGCGCGATCACGATCGCCTCGCCGACGCGATCGAGCCGATCGGCGAGAATAACCACGTCGGCGGCTTCCGACGAGGCGCTGGCACCACGGGCGCCGAGCGCGATGCCGACGTCGGCAGAGGCCAGCGCCGGGGCATCGTTGATGCCGTCGCCGACCATGATGGTGGGATGCAGCCGCTGCTCGCTCTTGACCGCCTCCACCTTGTCGGAGGGGACACGGTCCGCCAGCACGGCGTCGAGGTCGAGCGCCGCGCCGATCGCCTGGGCGGCCGCGGCGCGATCCCCGGTCACCATGACCATGCGCGCGATGCCGGCCTCGCGCAGCCAGCGGATCGCCCGCGGCGTATCCGCGCGCAACTCGTCGGCCAGCAGCAGCGCCCCGATCGGGCGCCCCTCGACGGCAACGAAGACGATCAGGGCCGAACGCCACGACGCCCGGCGGATCGCGCGCGCCGCCCAAGCCGGCGGCGTGCGGCTGCCGAGCACGAGGTCGCGCGAGCCGGCCATCACAGGGCGGCCATCGATCAGACCTTCGAGGCCCGAGCCCATGGTTTCCCTGACCTGTTCGGGCACCTTCAGCTTCAGCCCGCGGGCCTGGCCGGCCTGAACGATCGCGTGCGCCACCACGTGGTGCGAGGCCTGCTCGAGCGATGCGCAGAGCAGCAGGACCGCATCGGCGTCCTCGCCCGGTGCGGCGTCGACCGAGAGCAGCCGCGCGCCGCCGACGGTCAGCGTGCCCGTCTTGTCGAACAGCACGGTATGGGCACGCGCGAGCGCCTCGAGCTTGCCGCCGCCTTTGACCAGAATGCCGCTTCGGGCCGCCTGCGCCACGCCCGCAATGAAAGCGACGGGTGCGGCGAGAATCAGCGGGCACGGCGTTGCCGCCACCAGCACGGCAAGACTCCGGATCAGATCGCCCGAGGCCAAATAGGCGGCCCCCGCAATAGCGAGGCTTACGGGCAGGAAGATCAGCGCGTAGCGGTCGGCAAGCCGCACGAACGGCGCTTTCGCGGTCTGGGCCGTCGTCACCAGCTTGACGATGCCGGCATAGGTGCTTTCGCCCGCGGTCGCCGTGACCGCCATTTCGAACGTGTCGCCGGCGTTCACCGATCCCGACAGGATCGCCATCCCGCGCGTCTTCATCACCGGGATGGGCTCGCCCGTGAGCGCCGACTCGTCGACGACGGCGATGGTTGTTTCGACCATGCCGTCGACCGGGACGATCTCGCCGGCGCGGACCATCAGGCGATCACCGACCGCGACGCTGGCGATCGGAACGTTGTCGATCTCGTCGCCACGGCGGCGATGCGCCTCACGCGGCGCGCGATCGACCAACGCGCGCAGATCGTGCTCGGCGCGGGCGACGGCAATGTCCTCCAGCACGTTGCCTCCGGAATACATCAGCGCCACGACAGCGCCGGCCAGCGGCTCGCCGAGGATGATCGCCGCGCTCATCGACACCAGCGCGATCGCGTCGACGCCGATGCGGCCGGCCAGGAAATCGCGGACGATCGAGACGATCAGCCCCAGGATGACAGGAACGGTCGAGGCCGTGAACGCGATCCCGGCAAGATCGGGGCGACCGAGCACATGCGCGAGGCCGCCCGCGGCGAGGCCCGCGATTGCGATCACGACGAGGGTCCACCGCAGAATGCGCTCGAACATGGATACCGGTTCCGGATTGCGCCGGCACTATCGCTGCTGCCGCGCGTCGGACGCTTGAGCGAAATCAACGGCGAGAGCGACCGATCGCCGCAAATGGCCTCAGGCGGTATTGCCTGCGTCGACCGTCAGCACGGTACCGGTGACATTGCGCCCGCCGTCGCTGAGCAGGAATTCAACCATCGCGGCCACGTCATCCGTTTCCGGCAGCCGCCGCAACGCGCTGCGGCCGGCGATGCGTCGCTGCTGCTCCTCGTCCATGCTCTGCGTCAGCTCGGTGGCGATGAAGCCCGGCGCGATCGCGTTCACGGTGATGCCGACCTTGCCGACCTCGCGCGCCAGCGAGCGCGTGAAGCCGTTGGCGGCCGCCTTGGTCGCTCCGTAGACGGACAGGCCCTTGTAGCCGGTAGAGGCGATGATCGAGGAGATGTTGATCACCCGGCCTTCGCCCGCGGCCATCATGTGACGAACGACGTATTTCGTCAGGATCATCGGCGCCAGCACGTTCAGCCGCACCAGTGCCTCGATCTCCGAATTATGCATGGTCGCGAGCAGGCCCTCGGTGCCGAGACCGGCATTGTTGACGAGACCATAGAGCGGACCGAACTCGTCGCGCACCGACTTCACGAAGGCCGGTAGTTCATCAACGATGCTGAGGTCGCAGGCGCGGAAATGAATGCCGGCGCTGCTGGCGCTGAACTCGGCCATCGCGGCGCGCAGCTCGTCGCTCTCCCGGCGGGCCACCGCGATGACGTCATAGCCCGCTCCCGCGAGCCTGCGCGCGATGGCGAGCCCGATGCCACGGCTGCCGCCGGTGACGAGAACATTATGCATCGGCGCGCGCCAGCTTGCCGGCCGGAGTGACGTCGAGCGCTGGCACGACGCGGATCATCGCCGGCACCTTGTGGGCCGCGAGACGCGCGCGACACGCGGCCAGGATCTCATTGCGGACCGTCTCACTCCGTACCGGATCGGCATCCGCCGTCAGCACGACCTCGGCGACGACGATGCCCCCGGTGATCGGGCTGCGCCGCGACTTGGCGCGCGACATCCGCACCTCGGGATGGCCATTGATCACGGCTTCGATCTCTTCGGGATGGACCTTGAGCCCGCCGACATTGATGATGCCGTTGCGGCGTCCGACGAAGTAGTAGCGATCGCCGCGCAGCTCGACCATGTCACCGGTGTCGACATAGCCATCCGTGTCGGTCAGGGCGGCGGCAGAGCGTCCGACATAGGCGTGCGCGGCACGCTTGGAGCGGATGCGCAGCGAGCCGTCGACGACCTTCATGTCGACGGCCCCGCGGCCCTCGCCGAGCAGCGTCGCAGGAAAACCCTCCAGCCCATCATTGACCGCGAAGCCGACGCCGGCCTCCGTCGAGGCGTAGGCATGACCGATCGAAGCGTCGGGAAATGCCTGCTTCAATCCGTCGAGCACGGCCTGGTCGGCGATCTCGCCGGAGAGACGCACATAGCGCGGCGCAAAGCCTTCGACCGATCCGCTCATCAGCAGCTTGCGCCAATGCGACGGCGTTCCGGACATGTGAGTGACGCCGCGCGCGTTGAGACGCGCGATCTGGTCCGCGAGCCCCTCGCCGGGATCCGACAGCACCATCGAGCCGCCGCCGACGATGGCGCGCAGGAAGATCTGCAGGCCGCCATAGCGGCGGATGTCGTAGAAGGTCGCCCACACCGGCATGGCTTCGCCAGGACCCGGACGGTCGCCGATGATCGCGCCGCACAGGCCATCCAGAGTATGCCCGACAATCTTCGGCACGCCCGACGTGCCTGATGTCAGCATCAGCCATTCGGTGGCGCACACCGTCTGCACGACCACGGCAGAAGGCCGCGGCAGGGCGACCTCGATCACGAGATCGACGCCGCAAGCGCCGAAACGCTGGACCTCATCGGTCACGATGACGTCGATTTCAGCATCGGCGATGATGCTGGCGAGATGCTCGCCCTTGAGATCCGGCGGACACAACAGGATGCGTCGTGCGACGCCGTCGATCTCGATCAGCGCGAGGCCGGCGAGGAGCTGGCCGGAGGTCGCCAGCAGCACCGAACGTCCGTTGAGCTCTGCGGCGCGGCCGCCGAGGCAGCTTCCGCGCGACAGCTCGGCGAGCGATATGACGTGACGCGGATCGGAGATCGTCCGTTCGGTCAGCGCCGCCCCGAGATGGTCGCGAAGGGCGAAGATCTCACGCGGGGACATTCTCATAGGCCCCGATGAAGTCGCCTATCGTGTTGGGGAACGTCACATCCTCGGACAGGGTGAACGGATCGACGCCGAGATCGTCCTCGAGACGGGCGACCAGGATGGCGAAAGCGAGCGAGTCGAAGCCGGTCTCGTGCAACGTCAGCTCGTCGGTCAGCGGCGGCAGCTTGACCTTCTGCTCGTCCGCAATCTGCTTGATCGCTGCAATGATTCTTAACCGTACCGACATGGGCCAATCCGCTCACTGTTCAAACGATGAAACCGACCATAGGACGAGAAGGTGAAGGAAGCCGGACTTGCCAGCCATCTTTCGGGACCGTTGGTAAATACCCATCATGGCCTATGATTAAAATCATCTACAAACGAACCTCGCCGGCGAGGATCCGCGCATGGAGATCCCGATCGAGCAGGCAATAGGCACCCGTCCCGGCGTCGCGCACGTAGAGCGGCTCATGCACGATCGACGGATCGAAGCCGTCGCGCATCAGCGCCTGCTTCTTCTGCTTGAATGTTTCGGTCGACTGCAGCGACGACGTGATGCGGAGCGCCACCGGCCGAGCATAGGGCGGCAATCGGCGGGCAAGTTCTAGAGAGAGGCGATCGAGATCGAAGCTGTCGCCGACGACGAGCGCAGCCATGCCGGCGCGTCCGTCCCTGCCGGGCACGACGACACCATAGGTCGATGCTTCCAACACGCCGGGACATTGCAGGATCGCCTCGTTCACCTCGCTGGTCGCGACGTTCTCGCCCTTCCAGCGGAAGGTGTCGCCGAGACGATCGACGAAATAGAAGAAGCCCTGGTCGTCCTGGCGCATCAGGTCACCGGTGCGGAACCAGGCATCGCCCTTGGCGAAGACGTCGCGCAGGATCTTCTTCTCGGTCTCGCCCGTATCGGTATAGCCTTCGAAGCGGCCGCCTCCCTGGTCCGCCGTACCGATGCGGCCAATGGCCTCGCCGATCTCGCCGCGCGCGCAGACCAGGCACCGCCCGTCGGGTCCGCGCAAGGGTGCGCGCTGGTCGGCATCCAGCTTGATGATTTCGGCGGGAAAGCGATGCGCAAGCAGCGACGGCACGCGCCCGATCGATCCCACCCTGCCCTCGACATTGTAGAGTGAGAAGTTGCCTTCGGTCGCGGCATAGAATTCCAGCACCTGGGGGATGGCGAAGCGCGCCTGGAACGCCTCCCAGACGTCGCCGCGCATTCCGTTGCCGCAGGCGAGCCGCAGCCGATGGGCGCGGTCGAAATCGGATGGCGCGGCGGCCAGCAGATAGCGGCAGAGCTCGCCGATATATTGCACCAGCGTGCAATCGTGACGGACGATGTCGCGCCAGAAATTGCTCGCCGAGAATTTCTCCGCGAGCACCGCCGCACCGCCGGCGCGCAGCATGCTACAGGGCGCGACGATGCCGCCGACGGAATGATAGACCGGCAGACAGTCATAGAGGCGATCGTCGGGACCTGCGCCGGTGAGGCCGGCAAACCAGCCGCCCCAGTTCATGATGCGGCGATGGCTGATACTGGCGGCCTTGGGCAGGCCCGTCGTGCCGGAGGTGTAGATCAGCAGCGCGCGGTCGTTAATCGTCACGGCGCGGCGCTCAGTCGCGTCGAGCGCGTGCGTATCCATCGCGGCGATCGCGACGTCGAGATCGCCGCCGCCGGCAATCCAGACACGCGGCCCGCCCGCGATCAACGGCGCAACCTCCGTATAGGCTTCATGGAAGTCCTTGGAGACGATCACATGGACTGGCCGAGCCACATTGATGCAATGCGCAAGCGACGGGCCGATGAGATTGGCATTGATGAGCGCAACCACACCGCCGACGCGACTGATCCCGAGCCAGGCGGCCAGGTAGTCGGGCCGGCTCGGCATCATCAAAGCGATCGTGTGGCCAGGCCCGATGCCATTGGCCAGCGCCCAGCGGGCGTATCGGTTGATGCGCCCAGACAGGGCGGAATAGCTCAGCGTCTCGCGATCGGAGATCAGCGCCGGCCGTTCGGGCTGCTTCGCGGCCCAGTCGTCCACCACGTCGGCGAACAGCCGCGCCGGCTCTGCCTCGATGCGCGAGGTCAGCTCGATCGCCTTCAGCCAGATTTTCGCCGCCGACGGCTTCCGAGGGGCCGTGCTGAGTTCCACAGATCGATCCGACTGCCCGGAGTTCATGAACGCCCTCACCCCAATTCGGCGTGCTTATAGGCCGGGTGGCCTGACCGGCCGTTAAGCGGGAGGGTTAACCGGCCGAGAGTGCGTCGCTGTTGATGCGAATGCGATCCTTTACGAAGTTCTCGGAAATGCCGGTTATCCTACCGCTCCCAGAACATGCCAACGCGAAGGCCGGCATGCCCAAGGACACGATGACACGACGCGCATTGCTGCGCTGCGCCGCCTGGAGCAGCGTTGCAGCCGTGACCTCGACCACGGCGTTCGCCGGAGTTGATGCGCCCTATCCGGCTCAGCCCGTCACCTGGGTCATTCCGTTTGCCCCGGGCGGAGCCACCGGCCGGCTGTCGCTCCTGATCTGCGATCGGCTGACCCGCCGACTGGGCCAGCCCTTCGTGCTCGATCACCGGCCGGGTGCGGGCGGCGCGACCGCCACCAAGAGCGTCGCGAGCGCCGCGCCGGACGGCTACACGATCCTTGCGACCTCGACCGCCAACGTCATTACGGCCTCGACCGACCGCTCGCCCGGCGCCGAGGGCGATCTCATCCCCGTCGCCGGCATGGCGCGCATGCCGCTGCTGCTGCTGGTCAGCCGGCAGCTGCCGGTCGAGACGCTGCCCGAATTCCTGGCCTATGCCAAGGCCAACCCGGGCAAGCTCAGCGTCGGCTCCGCCGGTCCTGGCACCGTCCAGCTGCTGTCGGCCGAGCTGTTCCGGACGCTCGGCGGCATCACCTGGTCCGTCGTGCATTATCGTGGCTCGGGGCCGGCCCTGACCGACCTCGCCTCCGGCCATATCCACGCGATGTTCGACAACGCCGCTTCCGCCGCCGACCTCCTGCGCACCGGCAAGGTCCGGGCGCTGGCCGTCACGACGCGCGAGCATGCCGCCGCCTTCCCCGATCTGCCGCCGGTCGCCGACGTGCTGCCGGCGTTCGAAACCTCCGGCTTCTATGGCGTCGCGGTGCCGCACGGCACGCCGAAAGCCATCGTCGAGCTGCTCAACCGCGAGATCAACGCCGCGCTGGCCGATCCCGACATCAGCAGGCAGTTCGCCGAGGTCGGCGCCACGCCGCTCACCGGCGACGTCGGCGTCTATGCCGCGACCTACCGCGCCGAGATCATGCACTGGCGCAAGCTGGTCCCGCAGGTGAGCGCGAAGAACTGACCTCCGCGCCCGGCGACCCGCCTGCCTCAGGCCCCCGCGACGCCCTGCAGCACCAGCCGGTTGAGACGGGCCGCGAAGGCGGCCGGATCCTCCGGCAGTTCGCCGTCGAGGATCTGCGCCTGCTCGAGCAGCAGGAACGACAGATCGTCGACCTTGGCCTTGTCGGCGGCGGCCTTGGCGACGGCGACGACCAGCGGATGGCGCAGATTGATCTCGAGGATCGGCTTGGTGCGCGCCCCGCGCGCCTGCTGCGACAGGATGCGCTCCAACTCGCGATCCGGACCATGGCTGCCGGCCACCAGGCACGACGCGCTGGTGGTAAGCCGGGTCGAGACCTTCACGTCGGTGACGTGGTCGCCGAGACTTGCCTTGATCAGCGCGATCGTATTGGCCTCGTCGGCCGCCGGCTGTGCCTCGTCCTCGGGCTTCGGCTCGGTCACCGGGATCGGATCGAAGTTGATGTCGCCCTGGCTCAGCGACTTCAGCGGCTTGCCGTCGAACTCCAGCCGTGCCGAGGTCCAAAACGCATCGACCGGATCGGTGAGCAGCAGCACCTCGACGCCGCGCGCCTTGGCGGCTTCGAGCCGCGGATTGGACTTCAGCCGCTCGATGCTGTCACCAACCAGGAAATAGATCTCGGTCTGGTTCTCCTTGAGACCTTCGACATATTGCTTCAGCGAGCGCCGCTCGCCCGATGTCGTGGTGAAGCGCGACAGCGCCAGCAGCTTGTCGCGGCGCTCGAAATCCTCGTACAGGCCTTCCTTGATCACGGCGCCGAACGAATCCCAGATCTTGTCGAAGTTTTCGGCATCCTTGTCGGCGAGCTGCTCCAGCTCGCCGATCACGCGCGTGGTCACGGCCTTGCGGATCTGCGCCAGCTGCGGATTGTTCTGCAGCATCTCGCGCGACAAATTGAGCGGCAGGTCCTCGCTGTCGATCACGCCGCGGATGAAGCGCAGATAGGCCGGCATCAGGTCGGCGTCATCGGTGATGAAGACGCGGCGGACATAGAGCTTGACCTTGCCCTTGCGCGCCGGCTCGAACAGGTCGAACGGCTTGGTCGACGGCGCGAACAGCAGCACCGCGTAGGAATAGCGGCCCTCGGCCCGGTAGTGCAGCGTCATCGCCGGCTCGTCGAACGCGTGCGCAATCGACTTGTAGGCCTTGCTGTAGTCGTCGGACGTCAGCTCGGACTTCGAGCGCTGCCACAGCGCGCTGGCGGAGTTGATCTGGCGCGGCTCGCCCTCCTCCGGCACCAGCATGATCGGAAACTGGATGTTGTCGGAATAGGCGGTGACAATGCGCTCGATCTCATAGGTTTCGAGATATTTCTTGGCGTCGTCCTTGAGGTGCAGCACGATCTCGGTGCCGCGCGTCACCCGCTTGGCATCCTCCTCGGACGCGGGCGCCACCTCGAAGCCCGCGCCGCCCGACGAGGTCCAGGTCCAGACCTCGCTGCCGCCGGCGCGCCGGCTGATCACGACGATGCGGTCGGCGACCATGAAGGCCGAGTAGAAGCCGACGCCGAACTGGCCGATCAGGCCGGTGCCGTCCTTGGCCTCGGCCAGCTTCTGCACGAACGCCTTGGTGCCGGAGCGGGCGATGGTGCCGAGATGGTCGATCAGTTCCTGGCGCTCCATGCCGATGCCGCTGTCGGCGATGGTCAGCGTATCAGCGGCCTTGTTCGGGATGATGCGGATCTGCGGCGCCTCGCCGTCGCCGATCAGATCGGGTCTGGCGATCGCCTCGTAACGCAGCTTGTCACAGGCGTCCGAGGCGTTCGAAATCAGCTCGCGCAGGAAAATGTCGGTCTCGGAGTAGACCGAATGCACCATCAGATGGAGCAGCTCGGAGACTTCGGCCTGGAAGGAATGGCTAACGGTGGCGGTGTCGGTCATCGTCGTACGTTGGCCCATGCTATCAGGGGTGGAGAGAGACCGTCGATATAGCGCGGCGGCGGCACCGATCAAGCCTTTCGGCCGGGAGGATCATCGAGCGATCGTTCGGCGGCCGCGAGCAGCTTGTCGATGACCGTGTCGAGGGTCGCGATCTCGGCGGCCGAAAGCACGCTCAGCAGCTCGGCCTCGCGCGCCAGCGCATGGGGCACGATCCTGCGGTACAGCGCCCGCCCGGCGGCCGTCAGCGCCACGATCCGCTCGCGGCCGTCCTCGGGATCGCGGCTGCGGCTGACGATCCCGCGTGCCTCCAGGCTCTGCATGGCGCGGCTGACGTTCATCTTGTCGAGCGTCGTCAGCCGGCCGATCTGCTTGGTCGGCAGCCGCGGCTGCTCGCCGAGCGCCGCGAGGATCCGCCATTCCTGGCGCGACAGCGCGAAGCGGTCGGCATAGACCTCCGCCACCGCCAGCGACACCTGTTCGGCGAGCCGGGCCAGCCGGTAGGGAAAATAGCGCTGCAATCGGAGCTCGCGCTCCGTGGCCGCTTCGCCCTGCTCGCGGTCGCGCATGTCGGTGGCCGGCTTCGTCATTGCGTCTCTGTCCTCGTCCTTCCAGCCCCTCGCGGCCTCGATCCGATCCCGGTCGGGTTGATCTGGATCAATGCCGCGCAATCGTATCATTCGTTACTATCCTGGCAACAACGGGAGGACAATCATGCAGATCGAGAAGATCCATCACGTCGCCTATCGCTGCGTCGACGCCAAGGCCACGGTCGAGTTCTACAAGAAGGTCCTCAACATGGACCTGCTCGGCGCCATCGCCGAGGACAAGGTCCCCTCGACCAAGGCGCCCGATCCGTACATGCACATCTTCCTGGATGCGGGAAACGGCAACATCCTCGCCTTCTTCGAGCTGCCGAACTCGCCGCCGATGGGGCGCGATCCGAACACCCCGGAATGGACCCAGCACATCGCCTTCCAGGTCAAGGACATGGAGGAGCTGGAAGAAGCCAAGGCGCGCGCCGAGGCCGCCGGCCTCGACGTCGTCGGGATCACCGACCACACCATCTTCAAGTCGATCTATTTCCATGATCCGAGCGGCCATCGGCTGGAGATCGCGGCCTGGACTGCAACGCCCGAGCAGATCGCGCGGATGAAGTCGGTCGCCCACGCCATGGTCGACGAATGGGCGACCACCAAGAAGCCGCCGCGGCACACCGCCTGGATGCACGAGAAGGAATTCGCAGGCAGCGACTGAGCGATTGCTCGTCCCGACAGTCCCGACCGCAACGCGCCAGGCGAGGCAGCCATGAGCAACTATGTCTATCCGCGATTTCCCTATGTCTGCTCGGCGGAGCAGCGCAGCGGCGAGACCCGCCGCCATCCGATCGTCGTGATCGGCGCCGGGCCGATCGGCCTGACAGCGGCGCTCGATCTCGCCGCCCGCGGCCAGCCCGTGGTCGTGCTCGACGACAACGATACCGTCAGCATCGGCTCCCGCGCCGTGTGCTACGCCAAGCGCCCGCTCGAGATCTGGGATCGGCTCGGCTGCGCCGCGCCGATGGTGGAAAAGGGCGTGAGCTGGAACATCGGCAAGGTGTTCTTCCGCGACCAGCTCTCTTATCAATTCGATTTGCTGCCCGAGCCCGACCATCGCTGGCCGGCAATGATCAACCTGCAACAATACTATCTCGAGGAGATTCTGGTCGATGCCTGCAACAGGACTCCGCTGATCGATCTGCGCTGGAAGCATCGGCTCGTCAGCCTCAAGCAGACCGACGACTTCGCGCAGCTCGCGGTGGAGACGCCGGACGGCATCTTCACCATGGAGGCGCAGTGGGTGATCGCCTGCGACGGCGCCAATTCCGATACGCGGCGCATGGTCGGCGCCGAGTTCACGGGTCAGTTCTTTCAGGACCGCTTCCTGATCGCCGACGTCAGGATGAAGGCGGAGTATCCGACCGAGCGCTGGTTCTGGTTCGATCCGCCGTTTCATCCGGGACAGTCGGTGCTGCTGCATCGCCAGTCCGACAACATCTGGCGCATCGACTTCCAGCTCGGCTGGGACGCCAATCCGGACGAGGAGAAGAAGCCCGAGCGCGTGATCCCACGCATCCGGGCCATGCTCGGCGAGAGCACCGAATTTGAGCTCGAATGGGTGTCGATCTATCAGTTCGCCTGCCGCCGGATCGACAATTTCCGTCACGGCCGCGTCCTCTTCGCGGGCGACGCGGCGCACCAGGTGTCGCCGTTCGGCGCCCGCGGCGCCAACACCGGCGTGCAGGACATCGACAACCTCGCCTGGAAGCTGGCAATGGTGCTGCGCGGCGAGGCGCCGGAGAGCCTGATCGACAGCTATCACGAGGAGCGCGCCTTTGCCGCCGACGACAACATCCTGAACTCGACGCGCGCGACCGACTTCATCACGCCGAAGACGCAAGCCAGTCGTCTTTACCGCGACGCCGTGCTCGACCTCGCACAGAACCACAGCTTTGCGCGGCCGCTGGTCAACAGCGGCCGGCTGTCGACGCCGACGCCCTATGTCGCGTCGTCGTTGAATACGCCTGACGGCGGCAACGTCCCCGGCGCGATGACGCCTGGCACCAATGCCGCCGATGCACCGGTGACGATCGCGGGCGAGCCCGGCTGGTTGCTGAACTGTCTCGGCTCCAGCTTCACCGTGGTCACGTTCGACCCCGCCGTGACGGCCGAGCAGCTCACCATCGACGGCATCACGGCGCAGGTGATCGTCGTCGGTCGCGACATCGCCGATGCCACGGGCCTGCTCGCGGCACGATACGGCGCCTCGCCCGGCACGACCTATCTGTTCCGTCCCGATCAATATGTCACCGCCCGCTGGCCGCAGTTCGACGGGGACGCGATCACGGACGCGGTCCGGCGCGCCTGCGGCAGGCGCGGCGCGGTCCAGCAGGAGCTTGCAGCATGAGCCTGACCCTCACCCCGAACATCAGCGATCCCGACGACTTCTATGCCGAGCTGATCGGCGGCCAGCGCGACCTCGGCGAGGACGAGGCGCTGCGCATGAACGCCAGGCTGGTGCTGCTGCTCGCCAACCATATCGGTGACCGGGCGATCCTGAGCGAGGCGATCCGGCTGGCAAGGTCGCCCGCCGGCTGACGCAGGCCGCAACACGTCACATCGGCAGCCGGCTTTGATCCGGATCAAAGCCGTTTCTCCGCATTTTGCGGCAGACAGAGAGACCAGCCGGCGAGTCGTGCGCCGGCGCAGAGTCCGCTCGCTTGCGCACATTGCGGCTCCCGATCCGATCCCGGTCGGTTTCATTGTGACAACATCATAATGTCACGCCACCTTCACCGAGGCCCTCTACGTCTTCGCCTCGTTCCACAACGGCACGGGGATTCGCATGTCGCGCTACTACAAGACGCTGCAGACGCAGCGCTTCGACGACTATCGCTACTATCATCAGAGCCGGATCAATCAGACGCTGCACCTGGTCAGCGCCGTGATCTTCCTCGTGTGCTATGCGCTCCTGTTCAAGGATCCGGCGATGGCCGGCCTGGTCGGCTGGCTCGCGATGCTGACGCGGCAGACCGGGCACTTCTTCTTCGAACCGAACGGCTATGACCACGTCAACGGCGTCAGCAACGACTACAAGGAAGCGGTCAAGGTCGGCTACAATCAGACCCGCAAGATCGTGCTGCTGACGGTGTGGGGCCTGGTGCCGGTGGCGCTGTTCGCGTTTCCGACGCTGTTCGGCCTGTTCCCCGAGCCGACCGGCCGGATGGACTTCGTCCGCCACGTCGGCCTGCTCTGGCTCGCGGTCGGCATCGGCGGCGGCCTGTTTCGCGTCATCCAGCTGTTTGCAATGCAGGATGTCTCGACGGGCCTGATCTGGGCCTTCAAGGTGCTGACCGACCCGTTCCACAACATCGCGCTGTATTGGAAGTCGCCGCTGGCGCTGCTGCGCGGCGAGCTGATCGATCCAACCATCAAGGACGCCTCGCATTGGGGCGCCGCCGAGGACGAGGCCGAAGAAGCTGCGCATCTCACCTGATCGCGAGTTCCCGCCGCCGGCCGGTCCCGCGGCGGGAGTCCTTGAGCAGACGGGCTGCAACAACATGGAACAACTCTACTGCTGCGCCGTTGCGGCCTCAGTGCTGGCGGCCTTCAGGAGCTCCCCATGTGTGACTACAGCCTCCATACTGTTGCTTCCCGCGATGCCAAAACTGCCGACGTGCTGGTCTCCTGTCGATTTCCCGGCACGGAGACCCGCGGCTTCTGCACCAAGGACGACCCGTTGACCGCCGTCTGCCTGCGGCCGGGCACGGAGCTCGCCTTCGAAGACGATGTCCGCATCAAGGGCTTCTTCTTCCGGCGCAAGGTCGGCGCCCATCTCGCCCGCTTCCGGCAGGTCGACACCAACAAGCCGACCGAACATCACGATGCGCTCGAATTCTCCAATGGCCGAATCGTCAAGGTCACCGACCTCGCCACCGGCCAGCGCGCCCGCGTGCTGCAGATGCCGGCCGATCCGGCCGCCAAGCGCACGACCGTACCGCTCACGATCGAGCTGCGGGCGACGCAGCTCTGAAAACGTCGACATGGCCGGCGTCAGCGCCGCGGCGGCGCTGGCGTCGGGCATGACCAGCTGAAGACAATGCGCGTCGTCGGAGGCTGCGGGCCCGCCCCCTGATGACATCCTGAACATGTGATCTTGCATGCGTGTTCGCGATCCCGCGGCACGATCGGTGCCCGAGTGATGCGGCAGTCGTCCCTCTGAAAATGAGAGGGCGCGGGGAAGGCCGGGTGCTGACCGCGGCCCATGGCCCGCCTGCAACAAGAAAGCAGGCGGCAGTCACCACAGGTCGGGCCTGACAACCGGCCTCCCCCGCGCGATCGGTTTTAACGGTGTCCTTCGCGCTCTCCCTGGGGATCGGCGTTCTTGCCCCCATCGCCCGCCCCGAGCCGTCACAGCATCGAAAGCGAACTTGACCTCAGCGTCGAGAGGCCAGGACCACACGACTTCGCCGTCCGCGCCGAACTGCGCTCGTCTGGCGCAGCCGTCACGTCCATCGCAGCCCACCTCCACGTTCGTGACGACGCGTACGTCCCTCTGCACGAGGCGGGATAGGGAGAGAAAAACATGATTTCGGAAAAATAGCAACAAAAATCTTCTTCTCGGTGGCCTCGACGGGGCGATCGCGCTGAAGCAGCGATCAAGACCTGCGTTTTGGCCCGCGCTTCGCTGTGCAGCAGCGAGCGCAGCAAGCAACTGACCGCATCCATTGGACAGATCAAACGCCGTGGCTCTCGCGCGCGCTGCCGGCTATGATGGAGCAGTATGACCGCTTCATCCGACAGATTGCCCACCGGTGGCTTCGCTTCTCTCGTCCCCGAGCTCGACGTCAGTGACCTCGATGCGAGCAAGAGCTTCTGGTGCGACCTGCTGGGCTTTCGGATCGCCTATCAGCGTCCCGAAGACCGCTTCATGTATATCGAGTTGCAGGGCGCACAGGTGATGCTGATGCAGCACAACGGCAACTGGGAGACCGCCCCCCTCGAACGGCCGTTCGGACGGGGGATCAATTTCCAGATCATCATTGATGACATCACGCCGTTGCTGGCCGCGCTTGAACAAGGGAACTGGCCGCTATTCGAAGAATGTCGCGAAGCCTGGTATCGGGTGGGCGAGCGGGCACGCGGCCAACGCCAGTTTCTGGTGCAGGATCCCGACGGCTACCTGCTGCGCTTCGCGCAGGAGCTGGAATTGAAATAGGCGGCCCGCGCGCGGTCTAGTCTCTCGCCATGAACGCCCACCCGAAAGCCCACTCCGTGCAGCTCATCATCTTCGATTTCGACGGCACGCTGGTCGACAGCCGGGCCCTGATCCTCGAATGCCATCGCATCGTGTTCGCGGACTTCGGGCTGCCGGTGCCTAGCGCGCAGGACAGCTTGGCGCTGATCGGCCGCTCCCTGGAGCTCGTGCTCGCCGAGCTCGCCGGCGACGGCGCTCCAATCATGAGCATGGTGCAGGCCTATGGCCGGGTGCTGCCGCAACTACGCGGCGATGCCGCCTTTGCCGAGCGGCCGTTCGATGGAATCGGCGAGTTGCTGGGCGCCCTGAGCTGCAGGCCCGGCACCGTGCTTGCGATAGCGACCGGACATACCTCAAAGGCCGTCGTGCCGGCGCTCGAAATGCTCGGCTGGCGCGATCGGTTCAGCACCATTCAGGCGGCAGACAAGGCACCGTCGAAGCCGCATCCCGGCATGTTGCTGCAGGCGCTGGCTGAGACCGGCGTCGCGGCTGATGATGCCGTCTTCATCGGCGACACCAGCTTCGACATGCTGATGGCAAAGGCTGCAGGCGTCCCCGGCATCGGCGTCACCTGGGGCTATCACACCGCGGAGCAACTCGCCGCGGCCGGTGCAAGCCGTGTCGTGACCACGGTCGCCGAACTACGGCGCTGCCTCGACGACGCACTGTAGCACCAGCCTCCAGCGCCCAGTCTCCTCAATCAGGCAGGTTGGTAAACTTCGGCCGCCAGACGCCCAGGATGACGTTCACGGTGGCGACGCCGAGCGTGACCCAGATGGCGCCCTGCTCGGTGCCGAAGTTGGGCGCAAGCGTCGCCGGATCGATCTGGCCGGCGACGGCGCGCGCGGCCTCCTCGGCGGCTTCCTGCATCGGTCCCTGCACGGCGGCAAAGCCCCATTCGAAGACGAGGATGCCGGAAGCGAGCTTGGCGAGCGCCCAGCCGGCGCTGTGCAGCGCGCGGTTGATCGCGATCGCCAGCAGGCCGGCGACCAGGGTCAGGCCGAGCGAGGGGAAGAACACGTAGCGCACGATGGCGCCCATCGCCGCGCGCATCTCGGCATAGTGCGCAAGCGACACCGACGGCTGCGGGATGAGGCCGAGCAGCACGACGAGGCAGGCCATCGCGCCCATCATGCCGATCGCGCCCATCGTGTGCAGAAACTTCATCAACCGTCGCATGGCATTCCCCCGGCGTCGTGAAGATGAGATCTGGTCCGGCAGGGATTGCGGCCCCAGCCAAGTCAGGCCGCGCTGCATGCGCAGGCTGCCGTCACCATTCATCCCTACGATCAGGATCGGCGACCGGATCATGCATCGGGACGGGAGCCTGTCTACCAGTGCCGCGTACCCGGCCCGCCCTTGAACGGTCCGACGACACGAGAGGTGATCCAGCCGCCGTAGAAATCGCCCTGTTGCGCGGCAACGCGCTCGTCGCCGACGAAGCAGGCCTCGACCCGCGAGGCATAGAACGCCAGATGGCCCGCGATCGGTGCGAATGGCGCCGTCGGCTGCTCGTAGCTCCAGGCGGCCTGCTCGGACACGCGGCCGCCGACCTCCAGCGTCCAGTAGCCGGCGACGCCCTTGAACTCGCAGAACGACCGGCCGGGCGCGCGCCGCAGCCACTGCATCGCGACATGCTGCGGCGGGATGTAGTAGACCGGAGGATGGCTGGTCTCGAGCACGCGATGGCCATCCTGCGTGTCGGCGATGGTGACGCCGGCAAATGCGACGCGCAGCCGCGCCGTGCAGCGCTCCAGCCGCGGCGGCCGTGGATAGTCCCACACCGATTCCTGGCCCGGCCCCGGCACGATGCGTTGCATGTCGCTTCTCCGTTGTGGCGCCACCGACCGCGCCTAGCGCCCGGCCAGCGCAAGGCAACGGCCGAACGGCGACAAGGGATCACCGGAGACGGATGGGGAGCGGCGGCCGTCGTTCCGGCTTCACGAAGGTGAGGCCGCCGGCGGAGCGGGCTGAGGCTCCTGCACAGCGGTGGTGCCGGTGCCCTGCCCGATGCGGAACAGTTGGATGTAGCTGCCGAGATAGAGCGGCGTGAGTCCGGCGACCGGCTGCTCAGGGACTGGCGGGTCGAGCAGCAGGACAGCATCGAAGTTCGACCGCCAGCCGGCCAGATAGCGCGCGAGCGGCAACACGTCGGCGGGCGGCGTGTCAGGTTGCAGCCAGCGCCACGCGGCGGGCTCGGCCAGCGGCTGCGCAAGACGAGCGAAAGAGGGACGGACCGTGATGGGCTGCTGGTTCGGATGGGCGAACATCAGCGGCCAGAACGCCCGCCGCTCGATCACGAGCAGCGCCGCCATATGGGAATCGACGTAGCGGAATCCGGGCAGGATCCGCTCGCGCCGGCTGGAGACGGGCTGCTCGTGGCCATGCGCGGCGATGACGCGCGCGCCGGGCTGCACATGCGCGATCGCCGCGCGCAGTTCGGCGAGGTCCACCCTGTGATCGATCCATGCCGATGCGATATCCGCGGTCCGAATCAACATCAGCCCCGAGAGGACGATGCCGACGAGCACCGCCTTCCTGCCGGACACGACCGGCTGCAAGCCGGCGAACAGCAGCAGGCCGCACATCGCGGCAAAGCGCATGTCGATCAACGTTCCTCCCAGCGCCGTCCACGGCGCGGCGACGAAGGCGACGAACAGCGCCGCCAGCGCCAGCGGAACGCCCGGCGCGACGACGAGCTGGCGCCGGACGAGGACCAACACAGACATCACCACGACCGTCGTGATGATCGTCAGCTCGGCGCTGGTTGTCAGGAACGGCGTCATGATGCGCCACAGCTTCGGCGGTCCGTCCCAGTCGCCGAGTTGCAATCCACCCTCGCCCAGCGGACAGAGCCCATAGAGCAGCACGGCCGGGCTGAGCGTGACTCCGAGCGCACAGGCAGCGACAGCGAACTCCCGCGCCAGGACCGGCGACCGGCGCAGCCGCCACAGCCGGTCGGCCTCTCCGGCGCCGATCAGGACCGCGAAGAACAGCAGGCCGAAGATGTGGCAGAGGAAGGCGGCCGCCGCGGCGATGGCGCCCCAGGCGATCGCGGGCAGCCAGCCGCCCCGACGGCGCAGCGCCACCCAGCCGGCGGCGCCGCCGAGGGCCAGGCCGAGCGAGAGCTGGAAATTCATGAAGCCGAGCAGGAAGACGCCGTCATAGGCGACGATGCCGGCCGCCAGCGGCCACAACGACAGCCGGCCGAACACCGCGCGGTGATAGGTGATGACGCCGACGAGCGGCGCGAACAGGCTGAGCGCGAGCAGGATGCGGCCGCCGACATGAACGTCGGTGACGCGCAGCAGCGCGACGCCGATCACGTCCATGCCGAGATTGGGCAGGATGCGCCAATTCGGCGCGTATATCTGCGACAGCACGGGATCGTCGGGATGCGCCAGCACGAACAGCCGCGCGAGGTGGTTGGGATAGTCGAGCACCGGCGGGACATCGACCAGCAGGAACGGCACCGCGAGCACGATGGCGAGCACCAGCGCCAACAGAATCCAGCGCCAGGACAGGTCGCCGGCGCTGGAGGCGGACACCGGATGATGGGGAGCTGATCGGAGGTCTGAATGCACGAGGAGCCCGGCCGGCACGATGGCGCCGGTCGCCGACGAGCACGATGGCAAATGCATTGAGGTACCCCATTCCGCCCGGGATACTTCGATACCATCCGACCAAAGACTGCAAGATGCCCTGAAACAACCTTCTGGTTGTGCCTAATGCCCCGTTACTTTACGGGGATTCCGCAAAGCTGGCGGCTCAAGCGATCGCCTGAAGATAACGCCGCACCGAGCGATCGAACGCCGCCTTCGCATCGTCGGCGATATTCTTCTGCCACCAGGCGCCGTAGATGCGATCGAAGGCCAGCGGCGCGACCGCATCGGCGATGCGGCGCACGGCGGCCGCGCCGAGCGGGATGTAGTTCGGATAGGAGTACATGAAGCTGACGTGGCGGCGATCCATCGCCACCATCGCGATGTCACCGGTCAACAGCGCGCCCTTGCCACCGGCACCTTTGCGCCAATGCAGGATGGTGGCGCCGGCAAAATGCCCGCCGGTCCGCAGCAGCACGACGTCATCCGAGATGGCGAGGCGATCGCCCGTCCATGGCACGATCGCCGGATGCGGCCGGGTGACGAAGGCGCGGTCGTCGCCATGGAGATAGACCGGCGCGTTGCCGAACGCGGCGCTCCAATCGGCGACCGCGCCATAGTAGTGCGGATGCGACACCGCGATGGCCTTCAGGCCGCCCAATGAGCGGACGCGGGAGATGGCCGCATCGGTCGCCAAGGGAATGCAGTCCCACATCACGCAGCCGTCCGGCTCGGGAACGAGCAGCGCGCGCTGGCCGATCGCAAAGCTCGGGTCCAGAGCGAGGCCGGTCAGCCCGTCATCCTCGCGCCAGATGACCTGATGCCGGCCAGCAAGGTCGTCGCGGCTGAGGAAGCTCTGTCCCTTCCAATTCACATATTGCCGCTCGTCCTCGCAGACGACGCAATGGCCGGGCGGCGCTACCGTATCGGGAAACTGCGCGCCGCATTGAAAGCAGGTCCAGAGAGGCATGGAGCACCAGTCGTCGAGATGGGATTGCGAAGGATAGCACGCGGACCATCCCGGAACACCGTCGCGCGCGGCTTCGTGATTGCCTAGTGTCGCCGGACGCCCGACAGGAGTTCTCGACATGCCGACCACGCTGCGCCGCGCCTACGTTCACCGCCTGCCGATGCGGAGCCCGGACGATGTCGGCGCGCTCGAGGCCGGAATCGCGCAAGGCGCCATCGATCCCGCCGGCATCGTCGCCATTCTCGGCAAGACCGAAGGCAATGGCTGCGTCAACGACTTCACCCGCGCCTTCGCCGTGCGCTCGCTGGAGACGCTGCTCGGCCGCTATCTCGCAGCCGACGCCGTGCGGCAGATCGCGATGGTGATGTCGGGCGGCACCGAGGGCGCGCTGTCGCCGCACATGATTGTGTTCGAGGCACGCGACGGGGGTGACGCCGCGGCGCCGCGCGCTTTCCCGGCATCGCTGGCGCTGGGGCGCGCGCGCACGCCGGCGCTGCCGGGCGAGCATCTCGGCCGCATGCCGCAGGTCGAGCTCGTGGCCGCCGGCGTGCGCGCGGCCATGACCGACGCCGGCATCAGCGATCCCGCCGACGTCCATTATGTGCAGGTGAAATGCCCGCTGCTGACGATGGAGCGCATCGAGGCGGTCGAGGCCCGGGGACAGCGCACCGCCGTGCGCGATACGCTGAAATCGATGGGCTTCTCGCGCGGCGCCTCGGCGCTGGGTGTCGCGATCGCGCTCGGCGAGCTCGCCGCCGCCGATGTCTCCGACGCGACGATCTGCGCCGACGTCTCGCGCTACAGCGCGCGCGCGGCCACCTCGGGCGGCGTCGAGCTGCTCGACCACGAGATCATGGTGGCCGGCATGTCGGCCACCTGGAGCGGGCCGCTCGCGATCGATCATGCCGTCATGGGCGATGCCATCGACATCGAGCCGGCCCGGCAGGCGCTCGCCCGGCTCGGCCTGAACGTGCCGGGCCAGGTGGCGGCGGCCGATCGCAGCCGCATCGCCGCGGTGCTCGCCAAGGCGGAGGCGGCGCAGAGCGGCCGGCTGCGCGGCCAGCGGCATACCATGCTGGATGACAGCGACGTCTCCTCCACCCGCCATGCCCGCGCCTTCGTCGGCGGCGCGCTGGCCGGGCTGTTCGGCTTCACCGACCTGTTCGTCTCGGGCGGCGCCGAGCATCAGGGTCCCGACGGCGGCGGGCCGGTCGCGATCATCGCCGAGCGCCGCTGATCTCACGGTCGAGACCGCTGCAGATGCCGGCCCCTGGCATGAAGGTCTACGCTCGGAACCTCACCAACCGCTCCATTCCGACACCTGCCACCGCGGCAACGTCCCGTTCACCCAGATCGCTCCGGGCGCCCGCGTTCTACCTGATCACCACGGCGAAGTTCCGAGCCGCACACGCGTCCCGATCGGGCAACAGATTCGCCAGATTCCCGCCGCATCTCGCGACGCGGCGGGGAGCAGCTCGAACCGAAGATCGACCGAAGTGATCGTCAAGCGAACGATCCACCTCGCGAGACGACGTGAAGGACCACCAATTCTCTCATCAGCAATTGAATGACGGAGATCGGTTCAACCAGGAGATTTCAACTGTTGCTACGGGGCGACAGTCTGCAAACAACTCTTATTCTCAGAAATGGATGGAAACTTTTCGCATTCCGGCCACCGGCGGAACCAGCTTTGGGCCGCTTTCCCCCGCTTCTTGACTTGCATTCGCAACAAGCGCGCGCCGGTTGCGGGCGTTCAAGCGAACCCAAGTCAAAGTTTTGCGTAACGAATGGGGTGGTCGAGTATGGGTAAGGCAGTCTTTCCAAGGAGCTTGCGAGGGGCAAGCGGACACGAGTGGGATCCATCTCCCGAGATTTCCGGTGTGAAAGTCTCGGCAGTCGCGAGCCTGATCGCGGTTGCCTCGTTCTCCGGTGCCGAAGCCCAACAGGCGCCGCTGCCGTCCGTCACCGTCGAAGCCCCGGTGGCGCGCCCCAAGCCGGCCGCCTCGCGCCCGACCGCGGACCAGGTCCGCGCCCGCGACGCGATGCGCCGCGCCGCCCGCCAGCAACAACAACAACAGGCCGCGGCGCCGAAGAGCAATCTGCCGCCCGACCGCAACCCCTATTCCAGCCCCGCCTCCGACTACAAGGGCGAGCGGCTGCAGGCCTCCGGCAAGTTTCCGGAGAAGCTGCTCAACACGCCGAAGACCGTCACCGTCCTGAGCAAGGAGATCCTGGCGGACAAGAACTCCACCAGCCTCAAATCCGCGGTGCTTTCCACCGCCGGCGTGACGCTCGGCACCGGCGAAGGCGGCAACGCGTTCGGCGACCGCTTCTTCATCCGCGGCTTCGACGCCCGCAACGACGTCTTCATCGACGGCGTGCGTGACGCCGGCGTCTCCGTGCGTGAGAACTTCTTCACCGAGCAGGTCGAGATCCTGCGCGGCCCGGCGTCGTCCTTCGCCGGCCGCGGCACCACCGGCGGCGCGATCAACATCGTGACCAAGCAGGCCACGACCGAGAACAGCTTCTACAACATGGACACCACGCTCGGCACCGACAGGACCAAGCGCGTGGTGATCGACGTCAACCAGAAGATCACGCCGACCTTCGCTGCCCGCGTCGGCGGCCTGTTCCAGGATGCCGGCGTGGCCGGCCGCGACTACGTCACCGACAACCGCAACGGCGGCTTCGTCGCCACCAAGTGGACGCCGCTGGACACCGTGACCCTGTCCGCCAACTACATCCACAACGAGGTGACCGGCCGTCCGGACTTCGGCGTGCCCTACTATCGGCCGAGCACGCTCACCGCCGGCGCGCCATTCCCCGAGGTCGGCTCGCCGCGCAACGCCTGGTATGGCTTCGTCAACCGCGACTTCTCGCGTGTCGGACAGGACATCGGTACGTTCAATGCCGAGGTGAAGGTCACTCCAGACCTGACTATCTCCGACAAGATCCGGGTGTCGCGCTCGACCCTGAACTACATCGGCACGCTGCCGGAAGGCCCGACGCTCACCAACCCGCTGTCGAATTCGACGATCCGGGCCAATCCGCAGAGCCGCTTCCAGCAGACCGACGTGCTCGCCAACCAGCTCGAGGCGACCTACAAGTTCGATACCGGCAACTTCAGGCACACCGTGCTCGCGGGGCTCGAAGTCTCGCAGGAAAAGGCGCGCATCAACAGCTACACCGGGTTGACATCCGAGCAGCAGGGCCTGGCGTTCGCGGGCAGCGGCTCGCTCTCGGGCGTGAGCGTGTTCAACCCGCAGTTCACCAACCTACCGTTCGGCATTCCGTCGCTGGGACAATTCCCGACGAACGTGAAGATCGACTCGGCGAGCGTCTACGCGCTCGACAGCGTCAACTACCGCGATCTCGTCATCCTCAACGGCGGCGTGCGCTACGACAAATACGACGTCCGGGTCGACGGCTTCGGCACCGTCAACGGCGTCGCCAACACGCCGGGTTCGACGGCGGCCTCCAGCGGCATGCCGAACTTCAACGTCGGCATGACCTTGAAGCCGGTGCCCTACGCCAGCTTCTATGCGGCCTACGCCACCTCGTCGAATCCGGTCGGCGCGGAGTTCGACGGCCTCAGCCCGCAATATGGCGGCCTGTCGGCGGTCACCAATGGCGGCGCCAACCAGATCTTCGGGCCCGAGAAGAACACCTCGATCGAGATCGGCACCAAGTGGGAGCTGCTCGACGGTCGCCTGCTGGTCACCGGAGCGCTGTTCCAGACCGAGAAGGAGAACGCCCGCGAGTCACGCAACATCGCCAGCGCCGCGCAGGCCACGGCGGACTGCCCGTATCCGGCAGGAACCATCGGCAACGTGCCATGCCTCTCGGCCGGGGCCGCCTACCGCATCCGCGGCATCGACCTGCAGGCGGGCGGCAAGCTGACCGACAAATGGAGCATCTTCGGCGGCATCGTGCTGATGCAGTCCGAGGTGACGAAGTCGAACATCCCGCCAGCCAACACCGCGCTGTTCACCAGCAATGTCGGCCTGCAGCTCGCCAACACCGCGCACCAGTCGTTCAGCCTGCTGACGAAGTACCAGATCAACGACACCTGGGAGATCGGCGGCCAGGCGGTGTACCGCTCGAAGATCTTCGGCGGCACCTGGCTGGCGGCGAACCAGGGCACGGAGCTGCCGAGCTACTGGCGCTTCGATGCGTTCGCGGAAGCCAAGCTCGACAAGAACTGGACGGCGAAGCTGTTTGTTGCCAACATCTTCGACAAGCTCTACTACGACGCTCTCTATCAGAGTGCCACCCCGTTCGTGCTCGTCGGTCCGGGACGAAGCGCGTCGATCGTCCTGTCCGGGCGGTTCTGATCGCACACCCAAACCTGGGCATACATCAAGTGATGAGTTCATGCTGATCTGTGTCCCCGGAGTTTTGAGCAAAGACGATGTGGCGGACTTCCGCCACATCATGGACGACAGCGACTGGGAGGACGGTCGCTCGACGGCCGGCGCCCAGTCGGCCATGGTCAAGCGCAACGAGCAGTTGCCGCCCGACAGCGAGGTGGCGCGCAAGCTCGGCCACCGCATCATTTCGGCGATGACCGCCAATCCGCGCTTTCTCGCCGCAGCCATCCCGCAGCAGATCTTCCCGCCGCTGTTCAACCGCTACAGCGCGGAGTTGGGCCACCATTTCGGCATCCACGTCGACAACGCGGTCCGCGGCGACACGCTCACCGGCCTGCGCATTCGCACCGACCTTTCGGTCACGCTGTTTCTGTCCGAGCCGGAGGATTACGACGGCGGCGAGCTGGTGATCGAGGATCTGTACGGCTCGCACGAGGTCAAGCTGCCGGCCGGCGACCTCGTGCTGTATCCCGCCTCGAGCCTGCACATGGTCACCCCGGTGACGCGCGGCGTCCGCGTCGCCTCGTTCTTCTGGCTGCAGAGCATGATCCGCGATCCCCTCGCGCGCAGCATGATCTTCGATCTCGACACGACGATCCAGGGATTGTCGCAGCGGATGGGACGCGACGATCCGGAGATGGTGCGGCTGACCGGCCTCTATCACAACCTGATCCGCTACTGGGCCGAGAACTAGACGACCGTTTTCAACGTTCCAGCCCTATTGATGCAGATATGTAGACCCTCACTGTCATCGTCCGCGAACGCGGACGATCTGGTACGCCGTGACATCTCGGTTCATCATCTTCGCGGATTGCTGGATGCACTGCCTTCGCGGAGCATGACAGCGGTCGAGATGGCAAGCGATAGACCCGGCATCGACCGCTGCTTCCAAGGAAACGCGCGTCTCAATATCCGCCTTCGGTCGCCATGCTCACGTTGTTTTCGATCGTCTACGAGCCGGGTTGCACACATGCAGCCCGGCTCATTCGTTCGGACGATGACCACATCGCTGCGGAGCCGTTCTCAGCCTTCGCGATGGACCACCGTCCAATCTCACAAGCGGCCGCCTGTCTCTTCCTTGAGCTGTCACACGTCCTTGACTGCCGGCAGACCGCCGCTTGCGAGCAGCACGATCTTGCTACGCCGGCAAGCGTGTGCGATTCGCGAACTTCAGCCACCGCTCGCGGCTTGACCAGATCGCGCGGGGCCCGTTTTTTCAAACAAACCTGATTCCACCGCACCCTGATTCGGATCTCGACGCTTTCGAGCCCTTTCCGGCGGCATCACGTCTCGAAGAACGCGCGTGATGCCCTCGCGCCCACCGAACGGGACCATCACGCCGGCGCCGACTAATTAGAATTGATGGAAGACCGAACGGCGGCATTTGCGTGACAGGCAGCCGCGTTGGCGGAACCGTGCACGGCTCGTCGCGCCCCAGGTCAGGACTTTCAGGGAGTTATGACGCGATGGGCAGCATCGCGAGCTCTTACGCAGACCACACGATTCGATTTTTCATCTGGCATCGCACTCACCGGAGTGACTGCCGACATTGATGTTCCCGCTTTGAGTCAACGCGCCGTCTCAAAACAGCCGGGTTACGACTAGAAGCATTACAGAGAAGATAACTACCAAGGGGTACGCAGCAACATGTTCAGGATCGTTCTTCATGTAGGAGCGGTGATCGCAGCCGTTTCGGCCGGCGCCATGGCGCATGCCGAGCAGCCGGCCACGTCGCCGAGACCTGGCCAGGCTGCCACCGCCCCGCAGACCGCAGCACCGAGTCCCACGACTCCGACCGGCGCGAAATCCGTTCAGGCTCCGACGACGGCGGCCGCCACGCAGGCGCCTGCAGCTGCGCTCGCCAACGCCGCCAGTGCGCCGGCTCCCGTCGCGCACGCAGCTCAAGCTCAGGGCGGGGCTCCGAAGCCGATGACCGTCGGACAGGCGCAGACAGCCCCCGCCGTTGCCCAGCCCGCGCCCACGGCGCAGGCGGCCGCGCCTTCGCCGGCTCCGGCCGCGACCACGCCGCAAGCTGGTGCAACGAACCAGGCACCGGCCGCCGCAACGAACGACACCCAACCGTCGACCGCGACCGAAGCCGTCACGGACACGGCAGCGGGCGACAAGGCGAAGGACCAGGCAGAGAAGCCGGCCCAGGGCGCGGCACAAGGCGGTGCGCAAGCGGCATCACACGTGCCGCATGATCTGTCGCCATGGTCGATGTTCCTGGCCGCCGACATTCTCGTGAAGTCGGTCATGATGGGGCTCGCGCTCGCCTCGCTTGCGACCTGGACCGTCTTCATCGCCAAGACCATCGAGTTCTCCATCCTGCGCCGGAAGCTGAGCGGCGCGCTGCGCAAGGTCGACGACGTACGCTGGCTGTCGGAAGCCAAGCTCGCGCTGGGATCACGCCAGAACGTGCTGACGGCTCTGATCGACGCCGCCATGCACGAGATCAGAATGTCGTCCGAACTGCCGTCTCACGGCGTCAACGAGCGCGCCGCGTCGAGCTTCTCCGAGATCGTACGTGCCGAGGGCCGGCGTTGCCGGACCGGCATGGGCCTGCTCGCCACGATCGGCTCGATCTCGCCCTTCGTCGGCCTGTTCGGCACGGTCTGGGGCATCATGAACAGCTTCATCGGCATCTCGAAGTCGCAGACCACGAACCTCGCCGTCGTCGCGCCCGGCATCGCCGAAGCGCTTCTCGCAACCGCCATCGGCCTCGTCGCCGCGATCCCGGCCGTGATCATCTACAATCACTTCACACGGGTGACGAAGGGCTACATGGAGCTCGTGAACCGGTCCTCCGGCGCCACCGCCCGGATGTTGTCGCGCGATCTGGATCGCGGCCAGAGCCACCACAGCAGCCATCACGGCGAGCGCTTCGAGCCGATCCACGTCCACTCTGCGCCTCCGATGGCGCTGGCGGCGGAGTAGCTCCATGGCCGTCTCTCTCTCGGAAGGCGATGGCGACGATGATCTCGGCGAGACGAGCGACATCAACGTCACGCCCTTCATCGACGTGATCCTGGTGCTGCTGATCATCTTCATGGTGGCGGCACCGCTGTCGACGGTCGACGTGCCGGTCGATCTCCCGACATCGACGGCCACGCCGCAGAAGAAGCCGGACAAGCCGATCTATGTCAGCATCAAGCCGGATCTGACGCTGTTCGTCGGCGAGGAGCCGGTGAAACGGGCGAGCCTGGTGAGCACGCTCGAGCACATCCCCGAGGCGGCGAAGGACAAGTTCATCTTCCTGCGCGCCGACCGGGGCGTGGCGTATGGAGAGCTGATGGACGTGATGGAGCTGCTGCGGACCGGCGGCTATCCGAAGATCAAGCTCGTGACTGTCGAAGGCGTCTCACAAGCCGCCGCCCAGGCTGCACATTGAAACCAGTGAAACGACGGAACTGAAGAATGGTCGAACACAAGTATCAGGGAGCGTCGCGCCGCTTGTGGATCTCAGCCGCGATCGGCGCCCTCATGCTGCACGGTGGCGGCGCCGCGCTCGCGGTCGTCCATCTCAGCGGCAATGACGCGGACGGCGGTCTCGGCGCGGCCGGCGCCGAATTCGCGCTCGAGATCGCCTCGCCCCAGGTCGAGGACAACGATCTTCCGCCGGGTCCCGACAGCGACGCGGCCGAAGCTGCGCCGGAGCAGATGCAGCAGACCGCCGAAGTCAAGGAGTCCGACGCCGTCAAGGACAAGCCGACCGAGACAGAGGAGGAGGCCGATCGGGTCGTCACGCAGAACGATCCCAAGAAGCCGGAGAAGGAGGAACAGCAGCAGGCAACCCAGCAGGCCGAGGCGTCGGTCGCATCTGCTGCGCAGGAAGAATCGGCCCGCAAGGCGCTGGACGAGGCCGCGCCGCCGGCCGAGACGGCCAAGGCCCCCAATCCGGGAATGGGCAAGGACAAGCAGAAGCTGACCAACGATTGGGGCCGAAAGATCAGCGCCTATTTCGAGCTGCACAAGCGCTATCCGGAAGGCAAGAAGCACAATGGCACGGTCAAGGTGGCGCTGGTGCTGAGCCGGGCCGGCAAGGTGGTTTCTGCGTCCGTCATGCAGTCGTCCGGCGACTCGATGTTCGACGATGCCGCGCTGGCGATGATCCGCCGCTCCGACCCTGTGCCTGCGCCGCCGTCCGGACTGACGGACGATCAGTTCAGCTTCAGCCTCGACGTGAACTTCAACCAGAAGAAGTAGACCGTGCGTCGTTCGACGCGTGTATCTTGAAGACTTGGCAGCGTTCGCAATGGCGCGAGCGCTGCTTTTTGCGTCTGCTGGGCCTAGGTCGCGCGGACGAAGGAACGCGAGACCTTTCCGTATCCGGCCGGAATTCCCGCGAGACGACCTTTTCCAACGTCTCCTCTCATATTCGGAGATGGGTATCCTCGCTGTCATCGTCCGAGGCGGACGATCCAGTACGCCGTGACGTTTCGGTTCGGCATCTGCCGCCACGGAAGTACTGGATGCCCCGCTTTCGCGAGGCACGACAGCGTTGGAGACTGCGGGGGGCTCAGCCCACCACGCGTGCCGATTGGATGGAAACGTTCGTCTAGTACTGTACCCGCGCGCCGACCTGCACCACGGTCGCCGACAGATTGTTTTCGCGGAAGTTGGAGCGCGTCTCCTCGCGCCGGACGCTGGCCCTGAGCTGCAGCAGGCGTGAGAACTTGTAGAGCATGCCGAGCTCGACCAGATAGCGGTTGTCGACCCGCGTCGTGCCGGTGAACGCGTCCTCGCCATAGCCGGCGAGGAACGTGCCGACGAGCCAGGGCTCGAACTGATGCTCGATGCCGACGGTGACGTCGCGCTTGAGCACGCCGGAAATGCCGGGCTCGGTGATCTCCACCACCTGCGACTTGGCCCCCAGCGCGATCGCCGTCTCCTTGGCGAACTGCCATGTCAGATTGGCGTCGGCAATGAAGCCGTTGACCGGCTTGAGCATCGGATCCTGATAGCGGCGCGTCAGATAGCCGACGGCGACGTCGCCTGTCAGCTTGTCGGCGTAGTTGAAGGTCACGCCGGCCTCGACCGCCGTCCCGGTGGAGTCGCGGCGGAAGCCTTCGGCATCGACCGCGATGTCGTGAACGCGGCGATCGACGGCGACGTCGACGAAGGGACGGATCTCCGGCGTCAGATTGTAGGTGATGCGGCTCTGCGAGCCGTATTGGACGAAGTTGCGATCGGCATTGCTGACGATCTGGCCGTCGACGAGCGGCGCGTTCTGGAACGCGACGCGGTCGATGGCGGCCTTGGTCGAGACCTCGACCTCCTCGAACCGCTTGGTGACGCCCGCCGAGCCGCCGACGGTGGAGGCGAGCGGAATCCTGGCGAACCGGCCGGCGAAGCGCGGCGTGCCGGGATCATCGGCATCGACGGCAACGTGGCCCTCGCCGTTGAGCGCAAACGTATCGGTGATGTCGTAGCGCCCATTCACCTTGGCGTCGACGGTAGGCCTGCTGAGCTGCCGGAGCTTCGCATAGTCGATGTAGCCGACGCGCACATCGGCGTTGAGCAGATGCCGCTCGAACTGAGAGCGCACGAGCAGGACCGGCGCAACGCTGACGAAGGCCGAGCCCTTGCCTTGCGGCACACGGCCGGGATTGCTGTCGAAGCCTGAGGACATTTCGAACGCAGGCTTCAGGATGAAGTTTCCCACCGTGATGCCCTTGGGCTCATAGGGGTCTTCCGCCATCATCGGCGGCTGCGGCTGCTCCTGCGGCTTCTGCCCCTTGTTCACCGGCGGCAGCCGCATCTTGGGCTTGTCCGCCAGAACGGGCGGAATCGGCTGCGCATCCTGTCGCGGAATCGGCGGCAGGTTGCGCGGCAGCACGCCACGCGTGGCCGGCGGCGGACTGACGGCGAACGCCAGCGCGTCCAGGCAGCGATTGGGCACGTTCGTGACCGACAGCCGGCCCGGCGTCGACAGGCAGCCGCCGACCAGGAGGCCGGCGGACGGTGCACCGAAAAAGCCGTTTCGAACCGGAGCCAGACGCGGCGCCGGCTCGCGGCGCGCGGCCTGCGGGAGCGCGCCCGCGCCCGCATCGATCGGAGACCGCGGCCGCGGCGGTGGAGCCTCGTCCACCTGCGTGGCCGCCTTCGGCTCCGGCTCGACCCCGCCCGGCGAAACGATCACCTGCGGAATGACCAGCGGTCCATTGCTGTTCGCCGGCCTCACCGGCTGGCGGCGGCGATTGGGTACGACCACCACCGGTCCGGCGTCGGTGGTCCCCGGATCTGCATAGGCCCTGACCTGGCTCCCCGGCGTGACGGTCTGACCGTAGGACGGCGCGACTCCGAACAGCGTCACGAGCAGCACGGTGATCGCAACCGTCTCCTCCTGGCACCGTGAGACGTCGCGACCGATGCCACGTCTGGAAGCGACCGTCTCTCGTGCTGCCCGTTCCAAAGAGCCTCGTCTCCGTCGAGTTCGGCAACCTGCGAAGCGCGGCGCCCGCGGCGTGACGCATCCCGGCATCACGGCGTCGAAGGTCGGATCACTCGATGATCAGCGCGCCCTTGTTGCCCTGATGGAAGTCGTCGAAGAATTCGTAGCGTCCCGGCTTCTGCGCCTTGACCTTCACGACGCCTTCCATGTTGGGCTTGATCACCGTCTCGAACTCCAGGGGCTCGCTCTCGAACTCGACCGGCGCGCCATCCAGATTCTTGACCTTGAACACGATCGGCGTGTTGGCCGGCGCCTTCATCTCCGCCGGCTGAAACTTGTTGTCCTTGACCGATATCTCGATGGTCGTCTCAGCCGCCCCTGCCGGCAGCGCGAACGCCGCGATCAACAGCACGGCGGCTCCTGCTGCCTGTACCTTCCCAAAGAGATTCATGCTGTATGTCCCTGTCCCGAATTCACCCGAATGTGCCGAACGTCTTCCAGCGCTCGCCTGTTTCGACGAGTCTTCGACACTTCATAGAACGACTATAAAGTCCCGAATGCGGCAATTTGCCGTGTCGAAATTTGACAACATCTGTGTGTGCGACAAAGCGCGCGAATTTATTAGTTGTACGGCGTCAAGTCGCCGCGCAAACGCGCGGGCTCGAGCATCGCCGATGCACAGCGCCGAATGACAACGACGAAAATCAGCGGTCACTGCGGTCGGTAGCAGCACAATCGCCTTAGTTCGCATCTGTGCTGATATGAGACACGACAGGTCATGCAGCGCCGTCGCGCGCCGCGAACCACACGAGACTCACGATCGACCGCCTACGCTGCGCACAGCACATGCATGATCCTCATGCGCCCGCTCATCGAGACGAGTGCGAGCGAGATGCACGAAGGGACACGCTCGTGCTGGTCTCACGCGGCATGGACCGCAATATGCGTGTGCGCCCATCCAGCTCGAGCCGTGCGCGGACAAGCCTTGCGCGCACTAGAAATGAAATCAGGCGCGGGCCTGCACGCACATATCGCCGGCGAGCGCACACGACCGATGCCCGCCGTCTCACCTGCCGACCCCCAGCCGCCTGTCGTGAATGCTGAGGGATCGCGGCATACGCGCAGGCTTCGCGGTGCCGGGGGCCGGATTCACGCGCAGGGGCGGCAGATCGGGTACAACGGATACGTGCTCCTCGTCCGCCATCGGCTCGGGCTCCGGGCTCTGGCGTGCGACGCTGCGCGCCACCGCAGGCGCGGCGCGCATGATGCCAGGCACGCGCTTGCGTCCCGTCACCATCGCGCGCATCAAATTCTCCCGCTGCAGCACGCTCATCCACACCGTGCCGAGCACATGCACGGCGATCAGGGCGATGATGGCATTGGACGACAGCGCATGCGCCTGCTCGATCCAGCCGACGCCGAAGAACCGGATCGAGACCTGCATGACGCCGCTGATGGTCGAGACGATCAGAAGCGCAAGCATCACGACCAGCATCGCGGCCCCTGCCGGGTTCAGGCCCAGATAGCGTCCCGTCTCTCCGCGCAACATGCCCACGATGTACTGAGGCGCCGCCCGCAGCTTGAGGCTGATCCGCGCAAACAGCGAATGACGGCTGCCGATCAGTCCCCAGATCAGCCTGAAGGCGAGAAGACCGATGACGGCATAGCCCGCCAGGCGATGCAGGCGATCGAACGTGTTGGGCGTGACGCAGGCGACGAGCACGAAGGCCGCGAGCGACCAGTGCCAGACGCGCAGCGGAAAATCCCAGACCACTACGGTCCCCGAACCCGAGTTCGCCGGCGTCTCGGAGAAGACGCTCCGCTGTGCCTGGCCTGCGTCACGCATGACCATCAGATCACTTCGCCTTGGTGTGCTTCAGCGCGAGGTCTTCGGGGCTGTAGAACAGCTCATAGAGCTTACCGCCCTTAACGCCGTAGACCTCGTAGCAGGTGCCCTCGATCTTGGTCTGTCGAACCTCGTAGCCCGCGGCCTTCGCCTTTGCCTCGGCCTCGGCGGTGGTCTTCCACGACGCCTTGTCGAGCTTGGTGCAATCCTTGTAGCCGTCGGCGAGCGCTGCGGAGCCCGACGCCAGACCCGCCGCCAAGACCACGCCCATCAGCTTGATGACCTTCATAATCAAATCCCTCCTCGAAGACTGCGCCATCGGCGCCAACAGCGCTCGATGCGCAGGCTACAAAGGGGAGGAGATTTCAACGAAACTTGGACATCATCAGCCGCGGCGGATGGCCTCGATCACGCAGGCGCGGCTCGAAACGTTCCGCATCCGGCCGCAATGTCGCTGAGATGCGAACTCACATGCGGTCCCGTCAGGATTGAACCGTGTCGGCAGGCTGCTGATCTTTTCAGGACTCGACAACGCGCGCGGTTCCCCGCGCATTGCAACTGATATTGATTCGCAAGGATGTAGCAGCATCATCGCGAGGCGCATGCGCTTTGCTCCCGCACAAGGCGTGGCCGGCGCTGTGTGCGGGACCACACTCCTGCCCGATTGCCGCTGTGACCATGGTGAGGCGAGAAAGGAACCGACAGCTACAAGGCTGCGACCTTAAGCCTCAGAATTTTTTTTTGAGCGTCGCCATCGTTCGCACGACCGGATCGAGATCGATGGTGGATGATGACGATGCGGCTGCTTGCGCACGCATCGTCCGGCCGTCAAACGCACATCCGTGCGGACAACGGCGCAGCCATCCTGATCCTGGGCGCGGGCGATGCCCTTGCCGACACGGACTGCCGACCAGGATGGCGAGTCGCTGCAGGAAAACGACGTGTCAGATGCCTCGGCAACGACGTCCCCTTTTGCGTCGGGATCTGCCATGGACGCGCGCCAGGACGAGCGGCCATTTGCCGGGTGAGGTGCGCTTGCGCCGCCCAGTGCGGCGCATGCCTCGCGAGCCCTGGCGCGGATTTCGACATGCGTCATTCCATCGCTGCGGCAGGGGCAGGATGATGATGGATCGTCCTTGCCGCCATCGCGCGACAAGCGCCGCCCTCAGCGATGGATCCTCGAGGAGCGAGCGAGCTTGCGTCCCACGGTCGCGCGCAAGGCGACGCGCATCACGCGCCCGGCCGTCGGGAATGGAAGGCTCGTCACTTCGTTCCGGAGAAGACGCGGCTGATGAAGTCGGAGCTCTCGGGCGACTTCGTCATCTCCGGCGACGGCTCGGGCTGGGCCGGCGGCTCGGTTGGTACGGATCGGATCTGCGGTCGGCTTCGGACGGTGACGCTGCGCGTCGCGCGCGCCTCCTGCTCGCCTCCGTTCGGCTTGCTCACCGTGATCATGATCTTCTCGGAGATCAAGGGCGGATCGAAGTTGAGATGCCTGGTGTCGCCCAGCACGAGCTGCAGCGTGTGCTTGCCGGGCGACAATTCGATCCGCGCCTCCGTCTCCCCCGCTGCGTAATGAACGTGTTTCTTGTCGCGCGGAATCTCCTCGCCGGCCTGCATCGTCTCGTCGACGTCGACCAGAAGATGATGATGGCCACTGCCGGCGAAATCGTCGCCCGCATGGGTAACGCCCATGTTGCGCAGTCCGAAGCGAGCGATGAAGGGCCCGGTCACCGTCTCCCCGTCCGCAGGAGAGATGAAATAGACGCGGGCATCCTTCGCAGCCTTCGTTCCCTTGGCCGGCGCCAATGACGGCGCGAGCACGAGCGATGCGGTCAGGATGAGGCAGAGTCGCGCAGACCTCGGCAGCATGCAAATCCCCTATGGTGAGAGCGCGACGCGGAAACCCAGGGTCGGATGCCGGATGCGGCCGTCATAGCGGTCGCGGCTGCCGGCCCGCGCATCGGCGGCGCCGTTCTTCCACGATCCCGAGCGGATGACGCGGGCATAGCTGCCTTCCTCGAGCCAGGCCGATCCGTCCGCCGGCGCGCCCTTGTAGTTCTTGTGCCAGCTGTCGGCGACCCACTGGCCGACGCCGCCGCCCATGTCGAACAGGCCGTAAGGATTGGCCTGGACGCTGCCTATCTTCGGCGGCTGGTCGGTCTCGGCGTCGCCCGTGCCGTTGCAGCCCTTGCAACTGGCCATGCCGGGGCGCATGCGATCGCCCCACCAATAGCGGGTGCGCTGGCCGCCGCGCGCGGCATATTCCCACTCGGCCTCGGTCGGCAGCCGGAACGACTTGCCGGTCGCCTTCGACAGCCAGGCGAGATAGGCCTGCGTGTCGTCGTAGCTCAGGTTGGTGACCGGACGATCATCCGCACCGGCCGCGATGTCGGCGCAGCTTGCCGCGGCGACACACTGCTTCCACTCGCCGATCGTCACGGGATGCTTGCCGAGCGAGAACGGTCGCACGCTGACCTGATGCGCCGGCTGCTCGGACTCGTCGTCGCCGCCCATCGCAAAACTGCCACCGGCGATCGCAACCAGCTCAGGAACGCGCAGCTTCGGCCCGGCTTCCGGCGCCGGCGCGGGCCGCGGAATGGCTGCCGCGTCGGATGATCGCGCCAGCGTCGCCTCGAGTGCCGGAGCATCCTGGCGCGGCGCGATGAAGGCGCTGGACGGCGATCGCGCGGCGTCCTGGCGCGCGCCGGCGGCTTCCAGCAGGATCCGGCGCGGCGGAGGCAGCGGCGCGGCGGACTGCGCCTCCTGCTGCGAGCTCGACGATCCGGCCGACCCAGGCGGCGCCTGAATCAGCAGCCTGATCTCGCGTAGCGGCAACAGCACGCCGCCGAGGAAGACGATGCCGAGGACCACGACGCCGAGCGCTCCGCGGATCAGCTTCTTGCGCGCACCTGCCGCCGGTGCGAACACGGCCTTCAGCCGGCCGCCCTCACCCGCCTCCTCCTGATCACCGTCGCTGCCGTCGTCCCATCTGTCTGGAAGGGACGCCGCCGGCGCGGGTGACGGGCGCACCGGAGAGACTGGTGCAGGTTCTCGTCGAGCCGCACTCTCCGGCTCTGCGATCTCCCATTCGGCATCGAGCGACTGCTCGAGCGCGCCGCACATCATCAGCAACAGCCCGCCTTCGCTCTTGCCGGTCCAGCGCTCCTGCACCTCGGGACACTCGACCTGATCCTCGACGCGCAGGAAGCTCGGCGGACGCATCGGGCTGAGCGAGACCTGCACCGTGCGGCCGCAGCGCCGGCAGGCCACCGCGCGGGAATCCTCCGGCAGCGCATCCTCGGCGAGCTTGGGAGCCCGCAGCCATTGCAACGCTGAACTCTCGCTCATGCTGTCCTCGCTCGTGATGCCCGCCAACCCCGTCACTGACCCCAGCTGGCGAACACGTCCTTGAACACGCGGTCGCCGTCGGATCCCTTCTCGATCGACAGCAGCGCCCGGTTGCCGCCCTCGTAGACGATCGGAATGTCGAACCACTGCTTGCCCTTGAGAAGCATCAGGTTGCGCTTGGTATCGACCTCGTTGGCCGACAGCGCGACCATGAAGTATTTCGGTGTCACCCGGGCGGTCTGGGTCACCAGCGCCGTCCCGCGCTCGGCCTCCTCGCCCTTCAGGCCGATGCCCCTCAGGCTGGTCAGGCCGCTGACCGACTGATCCGGCCAGTCGAACTTGAGCTCCATGATGTGACTCGCCGGCATCTCCATGTCGGCGTTCCGCCGCAGCGAGATCGTGGCCTTGGTGCCGTTCTCGATCTCGATCTCACCCTTGATCGCCGGCGCCGTATCGAGTCGCGGCCCCTTGGTCTGCTCGATCGACCAGGTGACCTTGCCAGGATAACGCTTGCCCTTCGGATCCTGCGGATCCTCATGATAGAGGAACGCCTGCGCCGGCGTGCTGACCGGCACGCTCATGCCGACCGTGGCATGCTCCTCTGCCGCGGCGACAACCACCGGCTTGGCCTCCGGCATGATCCGCTCCGCATTGACCTTATGGGCGCCCGGTTCGCTCGGCAGAGCCGACGCTGCCGTCGCACCGCTCAGGGACAGCTGGACCCATTCCGACGCGCGCTCCCAGGACACCGCCGCACCGACGACTGCCAGCAGTCCGGCCGCGGCAAATGCCATCACCCGCCGGCTCGGCAGACGGCGGCGTGGTGCCGCGGCGTTCTCCGTCGACTTGAACGCCATCTCGACGAGGGAGGGATGAATCTTGATCTCTGTCGCCGGCGCTGCAGAAGTCGCAGCAGCGGCTGGAGCCGCAGCAGCGGCGGCGGGCTCAGTGGTGGCAGAAGCCGCTGCCGCAGCGGGTGTCGCAACGACGCCAGGCTTCACGGGCTCTGCCGGCGCGGCGCTCGTGGACTCCGCCTCGATCTCCGCCGTGACCACCATCTTTTCGGCAGGGCGCTGCGGCACCGCAAACCGATCGGCGACGATGACCGGCGCTTCAGTGACGGCGGCGGCGCTCGGCTGGGTCGGCTCGACCGTGGCCGGCTGCGCGACGGTCGGCAGCTCAGGCGGAGCCGCAGTCACAACCGGCGCCACGATGTCCGCGGCCGGCTGGCGCGGCGGACGCCGGCGCAGCACGCGAATCTCCGGCGCGGGCTTGGGCGCAGCCACGCGGCTCTCGGCACGCTGCGCTATAGCGGGCGCGCCCGGCTTGCCGGCGGCAGCCGTGACGATGTCCGTCCCCGAGCGGCGAGCCATCGAGAGATATTTCGCGACGGTGGCGATCTCCTCTTCGAGCGAGTGCGTCGTGAAGACCTGCCGTGGCTGCGGCCGCTGCTTCGGCGCGGGCGCTGCCGCGCGGGCCGGCCGCGGCAGCTCGGCGGCTGGTGCATCGGCTGGTCTGGACGTATCGGCGGGCAGCAGCGCAGCTGTGACCGAGGCTGTCTCGACGCCGGCAGGGCGCGCGCGCAGCTCGATCATGCGATCGGGAAACAGGATCGCGGCGAGATCGCGCAGCGAGGCACCCGGCATCAGCAGCCGCCGCAGCGCTGGTGGAACGCGGCGCAGCGTGTTCGTCTCGGTGCGTTTGACAACAGGATCGTTGCGGCCGGCTCCGACCAAGGCTCCGTCGTCGTGACGCTCGTCGCTGATCAGAACCTTGCGGGCCCGCAGCATCGCCGTCAGTTCGCGCAGATCGGAGCGGGAGGCGTGGTCGACGACCAGAAGATCGAAGGTGCCGATCCGGGCCGGCAGCAACTCGGCGACACGCCAGGCCGGCATCACGTGACAGGGAATCTCCTCGAGCCAGCCGTCGAGAGACCTGCGCGCAGCAAGCCGAAGTCGGCGTGCGGTCGGACCGGAGCAGGCCGACGCCATCTTCTGCATCGAGTCCCTGAACCGCTTTACCGCTTGCCTGACGGCGACGCCCGCATTCTGCGCGATGCCCAGCGACATGCGGGCGCCGATCACCGCTTCGAACAAGGCCAGCGACCGCGTCTCCAGCCGCGCGCGCTGAGCCGCGAGGTCATGCAGCAGCTGCCGCTCCTCCGGACTTTCGATCCGCATCAGCACGGCCCAATTCCAGGCCGCCACCCATTCCGCGAGCGTCGCCGCATCCTTCGCCTCGCCCGCGCCCGGCGCGGACCGCAGCCGCTGCGCCAGACTCGGCGCGCCCGCTGCAGTCACCATCCGGCAGGCGGTCCTGACGAGTTCGTAGTCCGGGCTGGCCTCGCGGATCTTCTCCATGGTCGCGAGAATGCCTGTCCACCGCGTTTCGAGCTCCTGCGGCTCCGTCTCGGCGTCACCGACCCGCGACAGCACGTCATCCTGAACGGAGACGGCGAGTTCTCCCGCCCGGGCGAACAATTCGCCGAGGCGAGCGAGTTCGATCAGCGGTCCCGATACGCGCGTCATGACGGTCCGAATCGCCGCGCCGAACGCGGCCAGCCGCTGTGCATCGGCCAGCATCGCCCTGACGTCACCGTCCGGCATGGACAGCTTGGAGCAGGCATCGGCCACGTTGCGGACGGCGAGCGCGGCCGTCACGATGGCGGCCTCGACGCTCTTGACGATGTGCTCGAGGTCATCGAACGCCCGCGCCGATTCCAATTGAAGCGCGGGTGCACCGATCTGCGTTGCGATCGACGTCCAGCGCGCGCGCAACGCATGCAGGTCGTGGCGCCACAGCAGGAAGCGCCCGACATATTGCCAGTCCGCCGGCTTCGACGGCGAGGCACCGTCCACCGTGATCGCTTCGACGGCGGCCTTCAGCGCGCGGCGCGAGGGCGAGAACCGCGCGAACGGCTTCTCGCCGGCCGCAAGCCGCTCGACCACGCGGATCGCGTCCTTCCTGGTGAACGCCTCGACCGGCGCCTGCACCTGGCGCCTCGCGAATTCGGCACTCCGCGACAGCTGGAACGACGCATCACGCGCCCACCCCACGACCTTGTCGAGACCTGCGGGAGCGTCAGCCTTTGCGGCGCCGAGCGGCGACAGCCGTGCAAGCCAGGTCTCCTCGGCAATGGCGCGATGGCCAGCCACCAGCGCATCGAGATCGGCCGCCAGGCGGTTGGTTGCGTCGAGCCCGAAGGTCGCGATGGCGTCGAGCGCGAGATCCTCGTCGCGGCCAGCGTCCGACGTCAGGCCTGCCTGGTGCTGCAGCTCCGCGTGCAGACGCAGGATAGCGGCGGTGTCGGGAAGCGCCGCGAGCTCCGGCAACTCGACATCGATGTGCTTGAGATCAGCGGCAAGCCGCAGCCGCGCCTCGCGTGCCTTGTCGACCGCCGTCACGAGCGGGTCGGTGGCTGCGAGCAGGTGCTTCGGCCGGTCGGTGAACCAGGCATGCGCGTCCTGCTCGCCGACCAGCGCCTTGAACAAATCGAACGGCAGCTCCGGCAAGCCGCCGGCGAGCCGCAGGTTACGCCGGACGATCTCGGCGATCTCGTCGTCGAGCGATGCGATCTGCGTGCGCTTCGAGATGATGTCGCGTTCGAGCCGGCCGATCTGACCGACCTGATCGCGCAGATTTGGCGTGTCCAGGATCGATTGCAGCCGGCCCGCCAGGGCTTCGGCCTTCCTGAGCACGTCCTTGTCGGAGCCGGTCGAGCTGACGGTCAGCTCGCGAATGGCCGGCGGCAGCTTCTGATGCAGCAGCGAAAGTGCAGCCTCGTCCCTGGACACGACGAGGACGCGCGAGCCGAGCGCGAGGTGATGGCAGACGACGTTGACGAGCGCCGTGATCCGATCGTCGCGTTCGACAGACTGGACCATCAGGCCATCCGACCGCGACAGTTCGCGTACGACCTCGACATCCTCCGCGACAGCCGGCAGCGGGAAGAACAGATCGCCCTGCTCGACCGCAGCAGGCTTGGGCGCAGGCGCAAGGTCGATCGGGCCGCCGACGATGCCGGACAGGTGCCGGCGCGCATTGGCGTGGCCGCGTCCATCCGGCTGCGAGAGCAGCGCGCTCACGGCTCCCGACAGGCAGCACTCACTCTGCGGCGCATGCTCGATCGCCTTCTTGAGACGGTCGATGTCGCGCAGGGCGAGGCTCTCCGGCCGCCGCCGCGCGGATATGACCCAGCGTCCCGACGTGAGCGCGGCCTCCGAGGCCTCCATGGCCGGCGCATCGTCCGAAGACGCGAATTTGCGCGACGTCTTGTAACCGGATTGCGCGCCTGCGGCGCTCAGGATCTGATCGAGGCCGACCGGCGTGAACGGCGACAGCTCTGCGCGCTGCTCGAGCGCCTCGACCAGGCGATCCGGCTTGTCGCGCACGGCAAGCGCCACGTCCGGCGCCACGGCATCGAGCGCCCTCAAATTGACGGTTGCGCCGACGAAGCGCGGCCGGACCCTGACCTCGGCATCCGGACGCGCAATGATCTCGATCTCGACCGCGCGCTCGAACAGCGGCAACTCGAATTCGCGCCCGCCCTGCCGCCAAGATGACAGCGCGATGCCCCACATGACCTCGATCGCCTGATCGGCGCCGGCCGTGGCCGCCATGTCGCGCAGCCGCTGATGGATCGCCATGGTCCGGCGGCGCATGCGCTCGGTGTCGGCCCAGGCGGTCCATGGCCCGCTGATATAGCGCTCGATCCGCTGCACGAGGTCAGGACGCTGCTCCAGACGCAGCCGTCCGGTCCAGGCGCCCAGCGCCGGGGCGGGCGAAAAATCCTCGGGCCGTGCGTGGCGGGCGAAGGTGAGGCGGTTCTTCTCGATCTCATCGACCGTGACGACGATGCTCTCGTACGGCGATGGACGACGGTCGGGCTCGGACGACGGCTCGACCCAGATCTTGAGATCGTAGTCGATGGCGGGAGGCTGCGTCGCAGCAAGCGCCTCGACGGCGAGCCACACCGGGCCGTCAACATCGAAGGTATTGAGCACCACGCCCGGCAAACCCGCCAGCTCCTCCTGGTCGAGCGCGAAGCCATGATCGTCGGCGAATGGATGATCCGGCTGCCGCTCCGCCGGGGAGCCCTCGGCACGAATGATCTCGGTCAGACTGCCGAGCACGTCCTGCAACGGCTCGACCACCGATCCCGTGCCGAGCGCTTCGCTCGTCGAGAACGCCCAGGCGTCGGTCGGCGACTGCGACTCCAGGGCCGCCGCGCCGATAGCACCAAGCAGCCGCATGCCGTGATCGGCTGCACTGCTCTGCGCCTTGCGATCGCCCGCGCCGGCCTCGTTGGGCCGCACATTCACCAGCTGGCTCATCGCACAGATCCTTCTCTGAAGTCGGCCGCGACGTCGGCGGGAGCTCGGCGAGAGGCTGACCGACAAGGATGGCCCTGCGCGTGATCGCGGCGCGCCGGGCGATCGAAGGGTGGGTTCAGAGTGGACAAGCTTGCCTCGCTGCAACGTCGACGGAACTCCCGACTCGTTGCGGAGGGGTATGGCGAAGTGAGGTCACATCAATGACCCGACAGGTAGATGAATGTGACGATTCTCGCCCCTGTCGGGGAATCGGGAAAAAATCCCGGGTCATTCGATGAGGAAAATCGTGCCTAACAAGTTTGTTAGTCTGGGCTTTTTGTGTAGCGCGGCGCGCGTGGCCGGCAACAAGCTTGGGTTGCGGACGAATACGCTGGAATGTGTCTAAGAATACTTCTAACACTCAAGAAGAAATATCCCGACGCATGCCGAACGCCCGATCTCCACGCCGCAGCGCGGCCGCGGTCCATGTTCGGCCACGAACCCGCCGCGGATGCGGCTCGCTTGCAAGGTAGCCGTCACAAGCATTGGCGCCTGCGTGCATCGCGCTGCGCGCTCCCCTCCGCAAGTACCGGGATCGCATCCGACGGAAACGGCGCTGGCAAGCGATAGCCGGACAGAGCCCGGGGAGTTGCCGGATCCGACGCGACCGTCCTGCAGCGAGCGCTGCTTGAAACACCCTCGAAGCTGAAGTAGCTGTTGTTGTAGAGACATCAACGTCATCCAGACGTTTCCCCGATCGATGGGGCCGGGACCGCATGGTGAGGCAACGGACGAGAGCTGCGGCCGCATGCGGTGCCGTGCTGTTCACGGTGGTTTCCCTGTCGTCGCGCGCGCAGGCGCAGTCTGACGGCGCGGCCGGCCGGGAGCCGGCGACGGTCAAGCTTTCCGCAACGCAACAGAAGCAGATCGGACTCCAGACCGCCGTCCTGGCGGCGGAATCCCATCCCGAACAGTTTCGCGCCTACGGCACGGTGCTGGACGTCGCCAGGCTGACCGACCTGACCAACAACTACGCCAATGCCCAGGCGCAGCTGCAGACGGCACAAGCGAAACTCGACGTCGCAAGACTCGCATTCGAGCGCGCCCGCGACCTCGTGCAGTCGGCGGCGATGCCGCGGAAGGATGCAGAGGCGGCGGAGGGCACGTTCCGGACCGATCAAGCCAGCCTGGCTGCCGCCGAATCGCAAGTGAAGACCCTGACGGCGACGGCGCGGCAGGAATGGGGCGCGGTCATCGGAAAGGGCATCATCGAGCGTTCGCCGCAGGTCGTGCAATTGATCGAACGCGAGCAGCTGCTGGTGCAGGTCACGCTGCCGCCCGGCGTGACTCTGGCCGGGCCGCCGCGCGGCGCGCTCGCGCAGGCGCCCACCCGCAGCGCCAACATCGATCTGCGCTATTTGTCGGCTGCGCCGCGAACCGATCCGCGCATCCAGGGCGTGAGCTATTACTTCGTCGCCGCCGGCGACAGCGGGCTGCTGCCGGGGATGAACACCACCGCCTATGTGCCCTCGGGCAAGTCGTTCGACGGCGTCTTCATCGAGGACACCGCGATCGTGCAATGGCAGGGCCGCTCGTGGGTCTATTTGCGCGCCGGTCCCGAGATCTTCAAGCGCCATCCGATCCGCACCGACCAGCCGGTGTCCGACGACGACTATGTCGTGCAGGACATTCCGTCGGGCTCCGAGATCGTCCTGCGCGGGGCGCAGGTGCTGTTGTCGGAGGAGGCCAAGAGCGAGCTGCGCGGCGGCGGCGATGATGATTGACGGCGTTCGCGGCGCCGCAGCCGGCCCCCAGGCGGCGCTGATCTCGTTTGCCATCCGCTTCCGCGGCATCGTGCTGGGGGTGGCCTGCACCATTCTCGGCTACGGCATCTTCTCGCTAGGCAGCGCCAATTACGCGGTCTTTCCCGAATTCGCGCCGCCGCAGGTCTCGATCCAGACCGAGGCCCCCGGGCTCAGTCCGGAACAGGTCGAGGTGCTGGTCACGCAGCCGATCGAAATCGCGATCAACGGTCTCGCCGGCGTCGAGAGCATGAGGTCGTCGTCGATCCAGGGCCTGTCCGTCATTTCGGTTATCTTCCAGCCCGGCACCGAGGTCTTCCGGGCGCGGCAATTGGTGACCGAGCGACTCGCGGTCGTCGCCGGCAGCCTGCCACAGGGCGTGCGGGCGCCATCGATGACACCGCTGGTGCCGGCGGCCGGCACCGTGCTGGCGATCGGGCTGACCTCCGAGCAGCGCTCGCTGATGGATGTGCGCACGATCGCCGATTGGACCGTGAGCCGGCGGCTGCTGGCCGTCGCGGGCGTGGCGCAGGTCACGACCTATGGCCGGGACATCCGGTCGCTGCAGGTGCAGGTGCGATCCGACGACCTTGTCCGCTTCGGCGTCGGTATGAACGACGTCGTCGCCGCCGCGCGCAAGGCCACCGGCGTGCGCGGTGCCGGCTTCGTCGACACCGCCAATCAACGGGTCATCCTGCAGACGCAGGGCCAGTCGCTCACACCCGAGCAGCTGGCGCGCACGGTCCTGCTGCACCAGGGCGGCGCCAGCGTGGTGCTCGGCGACGTCGCGACGGTCGTGAACGCGCCGGAGCCGCCGATCGGGGGCGCGCTGATCAACGGCCGGCCCGGCATCATGATGATGATCAGCCAGCAATTCGGCGCCAACACGCGCAACGTCGCGGCGCGCGTCGAGGCCGCGCTGCGGGAGCTGCGCCCGGCGCTCGACAGCGAGAAGGTCAGGCTGCACGCCGATCTGTTCCGCCCGGCGACCTTCATCGATGCGGCAACCGAGAACGTGCTGTTCGCCCTGCTGATCGGCGGCGCCCTGGTCATCATCGTGCTGTTCGTGTTCCTCTATGACTGGCGCACCTCGGTCATCAGTTGCACCGCGATCCCGCTGTCGCTGTTATCGGCCGTGCTGGCCCTGCAATGGATGGGACAGAGCCTGGACACGATGACCCTTGGCGGCCTCGCCATCGCGATCGGCGAGGTCGTCGACGATGCCGTGATCGGCGTCGAGAACGTGGTGCGCCGGCTGCGTGAGAACCGATGCCTGCCGTCGCCGCGCAGCGAAGCGCGCGTCGTCTACGATGCCATGCTCGAGGTGCGCGGCGCGGTCGCCTATGCGACCTTCGCCGTGCTCCTGGTGTTCGTGCCGATCCTTGCGCTGCCCGGCCTCGCCGGCCGGCTGTTCGGTCCGCTCGGCATCGCCTACATCCTCGCGGTGGTCGCCTCGCTGATCGTCGCGCTGACGGTCACACCGTCGCTGTCGATGCTGCTGCTGGCCGGCCGGAAGCCGCGCGAGGAACGCGAGCCGCCACTGGTGCGCTGGTCGCGCGGCTCCTACGAGACGCTGTTGCGGCGGCTCGGCCGGTTTCCCAAGTCGGTCATGCTGACGGCCGTGCTGGTGACCGCCGGCGGCGCAAGCCTGGTGCCGTTCTTCGGCGGCACCTTCCTGCCCGACCTGAAGGAAGGCCACCTGATCCTCCACGTCTCGACGCTGCCGGGGACCTCACTCGACGAATCGCTGCGGCTGGGCACGCTGATCGCCGAGGCCCTGCAGGGCGTGCCGGAGGTCCGCAGCGTGGCGCAGCATGCCGGCCGCGCCGAAGCCGGCGTCGATACCGCCGGCACGCATTCGAGCGAGATCGAGGTCGACCTGAAGCCGGGGCTATCAGGCGAACAGCAGGAACTGGCGCAGCAGCGCATCCGCGCCGCGCTCGCCAACTTCGCCGGCATCAACCTGTCGATCAAGACCTACCTGACCGAGCGCATCGAGGAGACCCTGTCCGGCTTCAACGCCGCCGTGGTCATCAACGTGTTCGGCCCCGATCTCGACGATCTCGAGCGCGCGGCGCGCGACATCGCGCGCGAACTCGGCGAGGTCTGGGGCGCGATCGACATCCAGCAGCAGTCGCCGCCCGGCATGCCGCAGGTCAACGTGACCCTGCGCCCGACCGATCTGCAATCCTGGGGCCTGGATGCGGTCGAGGTGCTGGAATTGATCCGCACCGCCTATCAGGGCGACGTGGTCGGCCAGGCCTATGAAGGCAACGTGGTCTTCAATGTCATCGTCAAGCTCGATCCCGATGCGACCGCACGCCCGACCGAGATCGGCAACATGCCGATCCGGACGCCGAGCGGCGCCTACATCCTCCTGAAGCAGGTCGCGGACATCTACGGCACCGCGGGGCGCTACGTCGTGCTTCATCGCAATGGGCAGCGCGTTCAGACCGTGACCGCCAACGTGGCCGAGCGCGACCTCGAATCCTTCGTGGCCGCGGCCAAGCGGAAGATCGCCAAGGAGGTCAAGCTGCCGCCGGGCGCGCACGTCGAGTTCACCGGAGCGGCCGAGGCGCAGGCCAAGTCGCGCCGCGACCTCTTGGTGAACTCGCTGCTGGCGACGATCGGCATCGTGCTGTTGCTGTCCTGCGTCACCGGGCACTGGCGCAACCTGGTGCTGGTGCTGATCAACCTGCCGTTCGCCTTCGTCGGCGGCGTCATCGCCGTCGCATTGACCGGCGGCGTGCTGTCGCTGGGCTCGATGGTGGGCTTCGTGACGCTGTTCGGGATCGCGCTGCGCAACTCGATCCTGATGATCTCGCATTACGAGCATCTGGTCGTCGTCGAAGGCCGCGCCTGGACTCTGGAGACCGCGATCGCCGGCGCCGCCGACCGCCTGGTGCCGATCCTGATGACCTCGCTGGTGACCGGCCTCGGCCTGCTGCCGCTCGCCCTCGGCGCCGGCGAGCCGGGCCGCGAGATCGAGGGACCGATGGCCGTGGTCATCCTGGGCGGACTCCTGACCTCGATGGCCCTCAACCTGCTGGTGCTGCCGACCTTGGCGCTGCGCTTCGGCCGGTTTGCGCGCGGCGTGCACGCCCGCGGAGATGTCGCGGCGAGCTGATCTTGGGCGTTAGACGTCCGCGACTTTTGCAGCACGTGGCTGCTCGACGCTTCACCGTGCGGGCCGGATGAAGGAGATTGAGTTCCGACCCGTGTTGACGAGCTTGCCACTGGTCAACTGCAGACCTTCGCGACCGAATGACCGGCGTCCGCATTCAGCCCATTGCGAACGTCAAGCTATCGCTTCCACTTGCCGTAAGACCGACGCTTCTCGCTAACATAGGCAGCTCGGTTGACTAGGTTGAGCAATAGTCCGGTCGCCGCTGTTGCGAACTGCCCTTCACCAGAAGATGGCCGATCCGGGTGGTCTGGCACCTTGTGCTTGAGCAGCTTGCACCGGTTCTTGATGACCTGGACTTTGAACGACGCCTTCATGTCGTGGGCAAAGTCGTTGCGTATCTTCCGTATTAGGTCGATATCATGAAACTCTTCCGCGGAAATAAGCCCGAGCGTGTAAGCCAGTTTGGCGCGTGCGCTGGATGTTCCGAGCGGCGCGTTACCGCCCTCGAACAGGTCTTCGACCACCTTGTCTTCAATCAGGTACGCGCAGAGGATTTCCTTCAACACCTGTTCCAAGTACCCGGTCGAAATCAGGACTTTCCCCCGAGGGCTCTCGTTGTTCAGTTCGTCGAGGTACGGGAGATAGTCTTTGAGGTTCGGATATTCCTCGAGAAGGTCGTTGTGGTCGATCTTCGCCCAAGCCATTTTGACCTCAGTAGTAGCAGTCGCGATATTCGCCGAGCACATCGAGTGACGCACCACAGTAACCTGTCACGTGGTTGTGGGCTCTGACCAGTCCCTCGAACTCGATCCGGGTGTAGGCGAAGAGCTTTCCCCCGATGCTGTGCGGGTATCGGAAGGAATCTCCCTTGGGGTCGATGTTATGCATGTGCTTGATGAGCTTATCGACGTGCTTTCCCCATGGGTCGTCCCTGCCCGGCAAGTCAGCCAGGTCGAACTGCTGCTTCTGCAACTCGCCCCACAGCGCAAGGAGATCGTGGCCGCACTCCTTGGCCTTTTCCCCGCTGTAGCTCTCGAACTCTTCGATCGCCCATTTGAGGTGAAGCTCAATCGAGTGCCGAGCGAGATAGAACAGCGGGGCCTGCATGAGCCCGTTAGAGTGCCAGCGGTCCCTGACCGCCCCGGCCAAGTGCCCGAACGCCAGTTCGTAGGAGTAAGCGAAATAGGAAAGGGTTTGGTCTGACGCGGACGGAGGCGCTTCGCGATGAAGGAATTTCTCCATCTGCTTGGGGATTTCGAACGCGCCGACCTCATCCAGGATATCGCTGAAGCTGCTCATCCCGAGAACGTGCTCCCCATGACCTATCCAAATATTCCGTGTTCATACCGAGGTTATAGCCGCTACAACGGGAACGGGAAGAATGATATTTGTCTCCATTTTCACGGGATCGACCATGGCCGATTGGACCCCGATGTTCACGCTTCCGAACATCACTCTCACCGACCCCATCGAGACCCAGGACGTTGCGCTGGTTTCCACGGCGGACGCGCGCCTGGCTGAAATCTGCTCCGCCCATCCCGTCTTTAAAACGTATATCCAGAGCTTCAAGACCGAGTTCGACCGGTCGCTAGCCCCCAGTTTCGTGCTGGTCCACAAGGACGCCCCTCCGTCATTTCGTGCGGTGGAGGCCTTGGCGGCTTTTCGGGACAGCATATCCCTATCGGTTATCCCCCTGAGTTGGGCGAGAGCGCTGAGGTTTGGCAGCGTGGGTCATCACATCCATTATTCCAATTGGTTCGCGGTCTACCCGTGGATGCTCGACAAGAACTACGAGCACCTGCTGTCCATGACCATGGCGACGACGGCCATGGGTGAGGTGGGCCGCCTCAGGGGACAGTCTTCACCCGGAATATCGGCCACCCATTTCGACCACTACAAGATCGATAAGGCTCTTCTAGATGAGCTGTTCGTCCGCTGGCAGCGGCTCTACCGGGCTCAGGTGCCCCTGCACGACGATATAGCCCTGTTCCGGTCTTTGAACATGGCCAACTCAGCGGCGATGATGCCGGCGGGGGTCGACGTAACCATGTACGACATTGGGCGGTCGGTTTCACTATGGGTCAGCGCATTCGAAATCCTCTCCCCGGCCAAATCGTCGGCGTTCCATTCAGTCTACGAAAACCTCAAGAAGGTCGAATACGGGCTCACCGAGTTGAATTCGGCGATTTACGAGGCCCATGGGTTCAAGACGACGCAGACCAAGGAAATCCTACCGTGCTGGGTGTACGGCGAGCTCTACAAAGCCCGCAACGACTTCCTCCACGGAAACCCGATTGATCGCGACCGGCTGACGGTCAAACCGTCCCAGCGCTCATTGTTCATCTACGCCGCGATCCTGTACCGCCTGGCGTTGACGGGATTTCTTGACTTGAAATTCAAAGTCTCGACGCCCTCGTCGGACGATACCGCGGCGTTTGCGGCCTATGTGAACGACTGGATGGATTACCGGTCCTACCAGGAAAACATCGAGGCCGGGCTTTCCACGATCCTCTACACCGAGGCGGAATACACCGCACGCAGGCGTGGGATACCTAACAATCTGCCGCCTCCACCGCCGCCGTCGACGGACCTTGATGAGTTCGAGGATTAGGTGACACCTATCGAGGTCGGCACGTCGTCTTATGTCTGCCCTGAGCCGCCGCGTTAGGCAATCTCAGCAATCTCAGGCCATGTCCGTTGGCCGAGCTGTTTCCGAAGCAGTCAAGGTGGCGTCCGTCGTGACCGAAGGAAGTGCAGTCGGAATATGAGGGCCGCCGCTGGACTGGGGCGACGTTTGGTTTGGGTCATTCACAACTTAATCCGACCGCCACGTCATGTCCGGAAATCGCCCTTCTCGGACCTTCCGGCCGCCGCCAAAGACGTCGGCCGGCTGGGCTTGAGCGGATATGCTTCTCGAGACTCGTGCGGGCCCGGAGCCAGGCGCGTATGACTGACAAGTCAACCTCCGATGCGATGCGCCCAAAATCTGATTTCTCTCACCGCCTCAAGCACATCACCCTTGTCCAGTCCTCCCACGGAAAATATTCTACTTTCGTTTTTCAGAAAAACATGATTGACTCTGCGCATCCCGTCCCGCCATGAGGGGCGCTTCGCGATCGTCACGAGACGTGGGTGCGGGATGCGGTGGGTGCATTGGATCGCAGCGCGAGCAATCGTGCGGACGAACGAGCCCGATGCGCCGGCGAAATCGTAGGGTCCTGGCCTCCCGGTGCTGAGGCCAAGCGGACGGTGACGATGATCCGTTCGTGACGGGGGCAAGACAGCCGGTCCCCGGGGAGAGGACGTATAAGCCGCCCAACCATCGCGCGGGGAATGCCGGGATGTCTCGGCTGAACCTGTGGTACCTGCCGCCTGCATTTTTTTTCGCAGGCGGGCCATGGGGGCGGCCAGCTCCCGGCATTCCCTGCGCCCTCTTCGTCGATGAGGGCGAAACGACCCGCACAACTCGGACGCACGGAGCGCCGCGAGGCCGAATGACTGCGTTCTAAGAAGCACTCATCGCAGATGTCGGCGCCCGCAGCGTCGAGGCGGTGGAGAGACGATGGACGTCCCGCATGACAGCGCGCACAAACGCTGGGACTGTCGACCATTGGCCCGGTGGATTTCGGCGCCGAGTTGCCTCAGGCGTTCAGCCTGTCGATGTGCACCTTGCCCGACTTCATCACCAGCGGAATGTGATCGCCCTGGCCGAGCAGGCACGAGACGTCGCGCAGCGGATTGCCCTCGACCACGAGCAGGTCGGCGAAGGCGCCGGGCGCGATGCGGCCGAGCTTGCCTTCCATGCCGAGCACCTCGGCGCCGATCACGGTCGCGCTGGCGATCACCTCGCGGGCGCCGAGGATCTCGGCGCGGATCCGGAATTCATCGCTCTGCAGGCGCTGGGACGGTCCCAGGAGATCGCTGCCGAAGCCCATCTTGACGCCGGCGTCGCGGTAGATGCCGAGCGAGCGCAGGCCGGCATCGCGCACATCGGCGATCTTGGCGACGCTCTCCGGCGGCAGGCCATACTGCGCGCCCTCATTGGCGAGCGCCTCATAGGTGACGAGCGTCGGGATGACATAGACGCCCTTCTCGGCCATCAGCCGCGCGGTCGGAAGGTCGACCAGATTGCCATGCTCGATGGTGCGGACACCGCAACGGACGGCGCGGGCGATGGCTTCCGCCGTGTAGGCATGCGCCAGGACGTAGGTCTGCCGCGCGCGAGCCTCGGCGACGATGGCGCGGATCTCGTCCTCCGAGTAGCCGAACGCACCGACGGGATCGGTCGGCGAGGCCACGCCGCCGGACGCCATGATCTTGATCTGGTCGGCGCCCATCTGCAGCTCCTCGCGCACCGCCTTGCGCACCGCATCGACGCCGTCCGCCACCCGGGCCAGCGCGCCGACGCGCACGCAGCACGGACAAGGGGCGTTGTCGGAGAGGAAATCCGTCCGCGCCCGCATGTCGCCATGACCGCCGGTCTGGCTGAGCGCCCGGCCGGAGACGAACAGCCGCGGGCCCTCGGTAAGGCCGGTATCGACGGCCTGCTTCAGCGGATAGCCGGCGCCGCCGGCGTCACGCACCGTCGTAAAGCCCCGCCGCAGCATGCCCTTGAGCAGCAGCGCCGAGCGCAGGGTCACCAGCACGTTCGGCATCTGCACCTGTTGCGCAAGATTGAGCTCGACCGCGATCGCATGCACGTGCAGGTCGATCAGGCCGGGCATCAGCGTCTTGCCTTGGAGATCGATGGTCTGGTCGACGCTGGTCTGCAACGGCTTGTCAGACACCTCCTTGATCAGATGGTCCTCGACCAGCACGTGATGGCCTTCGCGCAGCTCCGGCTGCAGCGGGTCGAGCAGAGCGGCATTCTTGAACAGGATGGTCGACATCAAGGTGTCCTCGATCTGTACGAAGCGTGCGTCAGCGGGCGGAGCGGGCCGACGATGACGGTGTTCTCCCCTATCCTGTCCAGCGGCCTCGAGCCAGCCCGGGACGGAATACCTGTCTTCTCAGCCGATCGACATCAGGCTGGCATTGCCGCCGGCGGCTGCGGTGTTGGTGGAGAGACTGACTTCGGTGACCAGCCGGTCGAGATCGTAGCAGCCGTCGCTGGCGCGCGGCGTGACGAGCGGGACGATCGGTCCGGGGCGCGTGGCGAGGTCGCGGCCGAGCGCGATCAATTCATCCGCCTCGCCGTCGGCAAGCACGGCCTGCAGATCGCCGAGAGCCCGCCAGCTGTCGACGATCCGCAGGCGGCCGCGCAGCCGGCTGGTGAGCGGTCCCAACACGGCACAAGCAGGGCTGGCGCGTTCGACGAACGCGTCGTTTCCGGTCATCAGAATGACGCCGATCTGGACCAGCAACGCCTGCTCGCTTCTCGCCAGTGCAGCGACGACGCCGCGCGCGGTGATGCGATAGATGTTCTGTTCACCGACGGGTCCTGGCAACTCGATCTCGAGCCCGGCCCGCACCTGGGGCCCATGCGCCTCGCACGCCAGCGCCGCCTCGGCGTGTCCGCTGGCGCGCAACCCGTCGAGATAAGAGCGCAAGACCGCGTCAGACTGCGACGCCATGAGCCGCTGGCGCGGCGGCATCGCGAACAGCCGGCGCAGATACAGCGGACCGCCGGCCTTCGGCCCGGTCCCCGACAGGCCGGAGCCGCCGAATGGCTGCACGCCGACGACCGCGCCGATCACGTTGCGGTTGACGTAGATGTTGCCGGCGGCGCTGCGGCCCGACGCCCGCGCAATTGTCTCCGTGATCCGCGAGTGGATGCCGAAGGTCAGGCCATAGCCGGTGAGGTTGATCGCGTCGATGAGGTCAGCGAGCTGCTCGCGACGGTAGCGCAGGACGTGGAGGACGGGGCCGAACACCTCGCGCTCGACATCGAAGATGCTGGCGATCTCGATGATGGTCGGCGCAACGAAAGTCCCGTGCGCCGCCTGCGGCGGCAGCGGCAGCTCGTCCACCGCATGACCGCGGGCGCGCATCGACGCGACATGAGCGGAGATGGTGTCGCGTGCCTCGTCGGAAATCACCGGCCCGACGTCGACGGACAGCAGGCTCGGATCGCCGAGCTCGAGCTCGGCCATCGCGCCGCGCAGCATCGACAGGATGCGATCGGCGACATCGTCCTGCAGGCAGAGGATGCGCAGCGCCGAGCAGCGCTGGCCGGCGGAGTCGAAGGCGGAGGTGATGACATCGGCGACGACCTGCTCGGCGAGCGCGGAGGAATCCACGACCAGCGCGTTCTGGCCGCCGGTCTCCGCGATCAGCGGCACGGGCTGTCCATGGACGGTGAGGCGCTCGGCAAGCTGTTTCTGGATCAGCCGCGCGACGTCGGTCGATCCCGTGAACATCACGGCCTGGACGCGGGCGTCAGCAACCAGCGCCGCGCCGACGCGGCCGTCGCCCGGCAGCAATTGCAGGACATCCGCTGGAACGCCGGCCTCATGGATGATGCGAACCGCTTGGGCGGCGATCAGCGGCGTCTCCTCGGCAGGTTTCGCCAGCACCGGATTGCCGGCCGCGAGCGCCGCCGCGACCTGGCCGGTGAAGATCGCGAGCGGAAAATTCCACGGGCTGATGCACACCACGGGGCCGAGCGGGTCGGGACTATCGCCCTCGGAGAGACGTTCGATCTCGCCCGCATAATAGCGCAGGAAATCGACGGCTTCGCGCACCTCGCCGACGGCGTTCGCAAAGGTCTTGCCGGCCTCGCGGACGATCAAGCCGATGAGGACGAGGCGACGCGCCTCCATCGTCTCGGCCGCGGCGCGCAGGCATGCGGCGCGCGCGCGGGGGCTGGTCGCGGCCCAGGCCGGCGCGGCGTTCGCCGCACGCGACAGGGCCGCCTCGATCTCGGCAGGCGCGGCATCCCTGACCGCGCCGACGACGTCACGGCGGTCGGCGGGATTGCGAATGCGGCGCGCGCCTTCGCTGGTGGTCGCTCCCGGCGCCGCAGCCGTCCAATCGAGGCTCGCGCTCGTGACCAGGCCTTCGCCGAGACGCGCCAGCGCGCGCTGATCGGAGAGATCGAAGCCGGCCGAGTTCGCGCGGTCCGGGCCGAACAGCTCGGGCGGGCGCCTGATCTTGTCGTGCGGCGCGCCCGGGCGTTCCGACGCGCGAACGATGGCGACGGGGTCCGCGATCAGATCGTCGACGGAGACGGCGGGATCGGCGATGCGATTGACGAAGGAGGTGTTGGCGCCGTTCTCCAGCAGCCGCCGCACCAGATAGGCCAGCAGCGTCTCGTGCGAGCCGACCGGCGCGTAGATGCGGCACGGCCGGCCGAGCCGTGCGGGTCCGACAACCTCCTCGTAGAGCGGCTCGCCCATGCCGTGCAGGCACTGGAATTCGTACTGGCCGCGCGCGTAGGTGGGGCCGGCCATCTCCACGATCGATGCCAGCGTCCGCGCATTATGCGTCGCGAACTGCGGGAACACGGCGTCGGGCGCGCCCAGGAGTTTGCGGGCGCAGGCGAGGTACGACACGTCGGTATGGTGCTTGCGCGTGAAGACCGGAAGGTCCTCCAGGCCATCGACCTGGGCGCGCTTGATCTCGCTGTCCCAATAGGCGCCCTTGACGAGGCGCACCATCAGCCGGCGCCGCGTGCGCCGCGCGAGGTCGATGAGCCAATCGACGACGAAGGCGCAGCGCTTCTGATAGGCCTGGATGACGAAGCCGATGCCGTTCCAGCCGGCGAGATCCGGATCGAGGCAGAGCGCCTCGAGCAGATCGAGGGACAGGTCGAGACGGTCGGCTTCCTCGGCGTCGATGTTGAGGCCGATGTCGTATCGCCGCGCGAGCAGCACCAGCCGCTTCAGCCGCGGCAGCAGCTCGTCCATGACGCGGTCGCGCTTGATGCTGACATAGCGCGGATGCAGCGCCGAGAGCTTGATCGAGATGCCCGGCCCTTCGTAGATGCCGGCACCGGCCGCGTGCCGCCCGATCGCATGGATCGCCGCCTCGTAGGCGGCGAAGTAGCGCGCGGCGTCTTCCGCCGTCGTCGCGGCCTCCCCGAGCATGTCATAGGAGTAGCGGAAGCCCTGCGCTTCCCATGGACGGCCGTTCGACAGCGCCGCGTCGATGGTCTGACCGGCCACGAACTGCTCGCCCATCAGGCGCATGGCGAGCGTCACGCCGCTGCGGATGATCGGCTCGCCGCCGCGGGCGATGAGCCGCGTCAGCGCCGAGGCCAGGCTGTCCTCGCTGGCCGCGGCCGTCAGCGTGCCGGTGACGATGAGGCCCCAGGTCGCGGCGTTCACCAGCAGCGACGGGCTGTGCCCGATATGGGCGCGCCAATCGCCGGTCGCGATCTTGTCGCGGATCAGCGCATCGCGCGTCGCGGTGTCCGGAATCCGCAGCAGCGCCTCGGCCAGGCACATCAGGGCCACGCCCTCCTGGCTCGACAGCGAATATTCGTGGATCAGTCCCTCGACGCCGCCGGATTGCGCCTTGCCGCGCAGACGCAGGACCAGATCCCGCGCCAGACCGGCCGCTCGTGCCGACGATGCCTCCGGGAGCGCGGCGAGATCGAGCAGCGGCGCGATGCACTCCGGCTCGGCGCGGCGATAGGCCGAGGTGATCGCGGCGCGCAGCCCGCTCTGGCGCTGGACCTGGGTCGCGAACGCGGCGAACGGTCGTGGCGGCGACTGCGACATGACCCGTCTCCTCTGAAGCGATTCTCGTCACTCACCGCGCATGCACGGGGCCTGAGAGCAGGACGCGAGCGACGGATGGCGCTACCGCCCGATCAACTGATCGGCGTAGTAGCCGATCGTCTTGCGGTAGATCACCGCCCTGTTCCACTCGCGCATCGCGTCGAAATTGGCCGAGCCCTCGTCATAAGGCGCGCCCATCTTGAAGCCGTTGCTGTGCAGCAGGTTGGCGGTCGAGGCCAGCACGTCGGCGGTGGAGTGGCGCAGGTCGACGCGGCCGTCGCCGTCGAAATCGACGCCGTATTTGATGTAGGACGACGGCAGGAACTGGGTCTGGCCGATCTCGCCGGCGAAGGCCCCGACGAGGTCGCGCAGAGTGAGATCGCCGCGCTGCACGATCTTCAGCGCCGCCAGCAGCTCGCCCTGGAACAATTCGGTGCGGCGGCAATCATGCGCCAAGGTCGCAAGCGTCCGGATCACCGGCAGCTTGCCCATGTCGCCCTTGCCGAAATCGGTCTCGAGTCCCCAGATCGCGACCAGGATCTGGCGCGGCACGCCATATTGCTGCTCGATGCGCGACAGCAGTGCGGCGTGCCGCTGCAGCATCGCGCGGCCGCCATTGATGCGGCCGGCGCCGACGCGGGTCGAGACGTACTGCTCGAAGCTCTTGTTGAAGGTGTAGCGCTGGCGGCGGTCGAAGGCGAGCACGGCCGGATCGAGCGTCACGCCCGACAGCGCCTGGCTGATCGTGCCGCCCGAGATGCCGGCGCTCTGCGCCTCCGCCGAGACGCCCGCGATGAAGGTATTGAAATCGCCGCCGCAGCGCGCGGCCAAAGCGGGAGAGGCAAAGGAGAGGATCGCGACGGCAACAAGGAAGCGGACAACGGACATGAGGAGAAAGGTCCCTGCATGAGAGCATGATGACGGCAGTCCGGCGGCGGACGCCGTCACAATGCCTGATTTGGCGGTACCAGGCCAGCCGGCGGGCGATAGCCACCGAACCGCACCCCATCGTCATCTTTTTTTGAACGGTCGGCGCGCTCGTCGCCACTCATGCAGGGCGTGCCTCGTCCGACGTCGCGCCGTTTTCGCGCGCCGATCCAAGCGCGCGTTCTGAAAACCACGAGCGTTGGCGCCACTTTTCGGGAGAGGTCCCCATGACGATGATGTTCCGGCTCGGCACACTGGCACAGCTCACCTTGGTCGCGGCCCTGGTGTGTCGCGGCCTGGCGCCCGCGGCCGCTCAGCCGGGCGATGTGGCGGGCGCAAAGGATTACCCCGGGATCGGCCGCTTCGCCGGCAGCGTGATCACCGGCTATGTCGCCAAGGATTTCGATGCGATGCGGCTGCAGGCGGCGCCGTTCAAGGCGGACAAGGCGACCGACGAGCGACGCCTGGAGGGGCGCGTCGTCAGAATCGCCTATCGCACCGCGCCGGGTCCCTCGATCCTCGAAGTGTCGCGCAATTTCGAAAACCAGCTCGCCAAGGCCGGCTTCGAGAAGCTCCTCGCCTGCGACACCGATGCCTGCGGCGGCATTCCCTTCACCGAGGCGATCGACCTGCTGCCGGTTCCACAGATGTGGGCCGATGGCTTCGACTACCGCTATTTTGCCGGCCGCAAGGAGGCCGGCGGCCGCGAGACCTTTGCCAGCGTGCTGGTCAGCCAGAACAACCAGCAGATCTACGCCCAGCTCACCATCGCCGAGCTCGGCGCGATGGAGAACAAGATGGTCAGCGCCGCCGAGATGGCGAAGGGCCTCGGCGACAAGGGCCACGTCGCGCTCTACGGCATCTATTTCGATACCGACAAGGCGACGATGAAGCCGGAGAGCCGGCCGACGCTGGAGCAGATCGCGCAGTTGCTCGCCGGCCAGCCGCAGCTCAGCGTCTTCATCGTCGGCCATACCGACAACCAAGGCAGCTACGACTACAATCTCGATCTGTCACGGCGGCGCGCCGAGGCGGTCGCCGCGGAGCTGGCGCGGAGCTACCGCATCGCGCCGGCGCGGCTGCGCACCGCGGGCGTCGGCCTGCTCGCGCCGGTCGGCAGCAATGCCACCGATGCAGGTCGCGCCCTCAACCGCCGCGTCGAACTGGTGGCGCCCTGAGACGGTGCGCGCGCCGGCGCGGCCGCTTGATCCTCGTCAATACCGCGCCATCGTCGCTTTCTAAGCTGCGCGGCAAAAGGAGATGACGCCATGATCGGGATTACGCTGTCCACCGACCAGATCCGCTCGGCGCCGCCGGAGGTGCGACGCTGGATCGAGCATCAGGTGCTGTCGGGTCTGGGGCTCGGCCCGGAGACGCCGCCTGCGCCCGCGCTCCCGGTCCAGGGCGCGCATCTCGTTGCCTGCACGGCCGAGGATGCCGCCAAGGTGCTGGCGCAGATCCAGAGCGCGCTGCCGGCCGTCAATGTGTTCTTCGAGTTCGGTCGGCCGGGCATCGCGATGGGCCAGCCGCCGATCATGATGTTCCGCCTGATCGACATCCTGCATCACACGCGGCTGCAGAACATCGGCCAGGTGATGGCCTCGCTGGAGATGATCAACAAGGCGCTGGTCGAGGTGAGGCACGATCCCTCGGTGCGCTTCTGCGGCTTCGACAATGAAGGCCACTGCCTGATCGCGCCGGAGACGCAACGCGCGATCGCCAGCGTCTGGCAGAGCGTGATCGCCAGGCAGCACGGCGTCGCCGAGGGCGAGGCGGCGTGAGGCCGCGGCTCCGGTTTCAATGAGGCGTCATCCGGAGCGCGCGGGGGCCCGGAATGACGGAGCGAGATGTGCCGCGGGCGCCTTGTGCGCGCGAGGTCCGCGGACGAGAGAGGGCCGCCGGGACACTCCCGCCTCCTGTCCCAAATCGACGCGCCCGGCGCGGCGCAGCCATGCCCGCCCCGAGCGGCTCCGGCCTTGAGCCGGTCGCGGACGGTGCTACGATATCGTTGTCGTTCACGATCCCTCGGGAGATCGCCGATGCAACCCAGCCAGCAGCCGCGCAGACTGCTCCAGATGCCTCTGTTCCGCCTGCTCGCGATCAACCTCGCGCTCGGCCTCGGCATGGCCGTGGTGCTGGTCGGCGGATTGCTGCTGCTCGATCCCTGGGGCCTGCGTCACCTGATCTTCGCCGACCACTCGCCCGTCGTCGCCATCGGCCTCTTGCTCGGCTCGTTCTTCGTCACCTTCGGCTCGACCGCGATGGGCACCGCGATCATGGCGCTCGGCCGCGGTGATGATGACGACGGCCCGCACGGCGGCACGCGGGTGCATGCGCGGGTGAAGGTGCGGAGGCGGTAGAGGCGAGCTGTTACCACGCGCTCGGTGCGCTCCCCTCCCCGCAAGGGGGAGGGGAGTCGACCGCGCCAGCGGCCGAAGCCTTGGCTCAAGCGGCAGCTCTCGCTCACCAATGCCCCCTCCGCTTGTTCCAGGCGAACAGCACATCGGCAAACCGGTCATAGCCGAACCGCGTCAGCGGCCGCACCAGGCGGTTGCCGAACAGGGTCGCCAGCCAGCCCTCGCCCGGCGTCAGCGCCCACAGCAGCAGCGCCACGTCGGCGCCGGTGATCAGCTGACCGTCCTCGTCGGTCGCGTGCAGGCGGCGGCGGACGGCGTCGACATCGGCGCCGAATGCGGCCAGCGCGTCGGGCTGCTCGTTGATGTCCTTGAACGCGACCCGCCCCGACTTGACCAGCGCCAGCAGCTTGTTGCGCTGCCAGTCGATGCCGGCGTCACAGACCGGGCAGCGCGTGTTGTACCAGATGGTGAGTTGGGGCATCGACATGGGCTGCATTCGCGGCGGGGTGAGACGTCCACGATGAACGCACTTTCATCCGGCAAAATCGAGGTGTTTCGGGACCCCGCCGGCCGGTCCGTGATCGCTCCGGCCGCCCTGCCGATTCGGCGAAAACCATATGACGAAAAAGTCAAATTCGGGCAGCGGATAAGCATTTTCTGGCATTGACCGGACCGGTCCCGCCGCCGTAAAGCGCCATCCATGGCGAAAAAACCCGGCTCCAATCCCAAAGGCGAATTCGCCTTCTTCAACGTGACCTACGAGGACGGCTCGCAGCGCTCCAACCGGCGCGTCCCGGCCGAGCTGCTCGGCGGCCTCGACGGCGACGAGCCCGCGCGCGGCTTCATCATGGAGCAGGACCGCGAGATCGCCGAAAAATCCGGCCGCCCGCCACTTCAGATCAAGTCGCTCGAGCGCGTTGGGGCGAAGAAGAAGTAGGCCGGCCGAGCTGCCGTAGGGTGGGCAAAGCGACCGCCGCCAGGCGGCCGCGTGCCCACGATCAACTGCGTACCACGAACGACCTCATCATGGGTTACGCGTCATGGCCGGGCTTGTCCCGGCCATCCGCGTCGTTGACGTCGCAATGACGTGGATGGGCGGGCCTTCGCCGCGACGAAGCGGCTTCGGCCGCGCAGGCGGGACAAGCCCGCGCACGACGCGGAGATATCTCGACCCACATCAGACCGTCACGCCGCCTCTCGCTCCGGCTCGACGGCGGCCGACCTCACCGCCCTGCCCTGCTCCATCGCCCTCGGCCGGTTGATCAGGCTGACCAGCGTGTAGCTGATGATCAGCAGCAGAAACCACGAGCCGAGCTTGGCCGGCGACACCATGGTCCAGCCATGCGCCTGCTGCGGATAGAGCCAGATCCGGGTGAAGGTGCCGACGTTCTCCGACAGCCAGATGAACAGCGACACCAGGACGAGCCCGAGCAGCAGCGGCATCGACCGGTGCACGCGCCAGACCTTGAAGTGGACCGTGGCCGGCGCGAACAGTAGAGCGGCGCAGCCGAACAGCACGAGCCTTAGATCGATCCCATAATGGTCGGTGAAGAAGTTGAGGTAGATGGCCGCGCTCAAGCCGATCAGCCAACGCCGTGACGGGTGGCCCGTGAAGCGGAAATCGAACAGCCGCCAGACCCGGCAGAGATAGCTGCCGATGCAGGAATACATGAAGCCCGAGAACAGCGGCACGCCGCCGAGCCGGATCAGGCTCGGCTCGGGATAGATCCACGAGCCGGTCGCGGTTTTGAACAGCTCCATGGCGGTGCCGACGAGGTGATAGATCAGGATGATCTTCGCCTCCTCGAATGTCTCCAGACGGGCGGCGAGCAATGCGGCCTGGACGGCGAGCATGCAGAGGAAGAGGAAATCGTAGCGCGCGAGCGGCGCGTTCGCCGGATAGAACCGCCACGTCAGCAGCATCAGCGCCACCGCGATGCCGCCGAACAGGCAGGCGTAAGCCTGCTTCACGCCGAAGCGGAGGAATTCGTAGAGGCCTCCAGTCCAGGGCGTCGCAGCCGCCCGCGCGGCAAGTCGCGCCTCGGCGGCAATGAAGGGACGCAGTGGCGCCCAGATCGCGGCAGAGCTGGCGGGCGCGTGGAAAGCAGATGATGAGACTTCGTCGTGCTGCATGGAAGGCCGGATCGGTGAGGACACCGATGACTAGCAGCCGCGTGTCATGCCGCGTCAGCGTAAAGTTCCGTCTCTTCCCGCCGCAGCGCGGACACGTGCGGACGTGCGAAGGCTGACTTTTCTGCAGCGACAATCCAACGCACGGCTCCGCGGCGACGATGAAAGTGGCTCAGCCCCGGTGCCGTAGGGTGGGCAAAGCGACGCCGATAGACGGCGCGTGCCCACCATCAAGTGCGGCGCCCGTGATCGGTGGGCACGGCGCACGCAGCGACGGCGCAAGTCGACACAGCAAGCCTCGCCTTTGCCCACCCTACTATTGCTACACATGATATGGTTCGCAGAGGTTGTTCGCGGTGCATGATCCCAACGATGGGCGAGAACATCTATATACGAGTGCGCTGGCTTCACGACTTTCAGGATGAGCCAGTTGACTTGTGGAGCGAGCTCGATCGGGAGCGCTTTGAAACGCGCAAGCTCGAAATATTTCGTGATGGCACGGTGGGATTCGCAAGCGCCACCGAAGCAACCGACGGCACGCGACTCGGCTCGATCCCCGTTCCTCCGCTGGACGAAATCGCGAGAGATCCCGAGTTTGTACCCGAAGAGATTTCTCAGGAGGCTTTCGAGCGTCGTTGGAATGCACGGCATTCGCGCAAGTAACTCCAAACATGGCCGCGCATTTCACAACCCCGCCTGCTTTCGCTCGTCCGGGCGCAAACGAAAACAGCGGACCGATCGGCCCGCCGTTGATGTCTCGATGAATTGCCGGGTCAAGCCCGGCAATGACGACAAAGATCGAACGTCAATCAGTTGTCCAAGAAGCTCCGCAGCTTCCGCGACCGGCTCGGATGCTTCAGCTTCCGCAGCGCCTTCGCTTCGATCTGGCGGATACGTTCTCTCGTCACCGAGAACTGCTGGCCGACTTCTTCCAGCGTGTGGTCGGTGTTCATGCCGATGCCAAAGCGCATGCGGAGAACGCGTTCTTCGCGCGGGGTCAGCGAGGCCAGCACGCGAGTGGTGGTTTCGCGCAGGTTCGACTGGATGGCGGCGTCGATCGGCAGGATCGCGTTCTTGTCCTCGATGAAATCGCCGAGATGAGAGTCCTCCTCGTCACCCACGGGGGTTTCGAGCGAGAGCGGCTCCTTCGCGATCTTGAGGACCTTGCGCACCTTCTCCAAGGGCATGCCGAGCTTCTCGGCGAGCTCCTCCGGGGTCGGCTCGCGGCCGATCTCGTTCAGCATCTGGCGCGAGGTGCGGACGATCTTGTTGATCGTCTCGATCATGTGCACGGGGATGCGGATGGTGCGGGCCTGGTCGGCGATCGAGCGGGTGATCGCCTGCCGGATCCACCAGGTGGCGTAGGTCGAGAACTTGTAGCCGCGGCGGTACTCGAACTTGTCGACCGCCTTCATCAGGCCGATATTGCCTTCCTGGATCAGGTCGAGGAACTGCAGGCCGCGGTTGGTGTACTTCTTGGCGATCGAGATCACGAGACGGAGGTTGGCTTCCACCATCTCCTTCTTGGCCTGACGGGCCTCACGCTCGCCCTTCTGCACCGAGTGCACGATCTTGCGGAACTCGCCGATCTCCAGACCGGTGAGCGCGGCCATGGCCTGCACCTCCTGGCGCAGGTCCTTGATGCGGTCCTTCTCGTAATGGACGAAGTTCTTCCAGCCCTTTGCGGAGAGCTTGGAGACGCGGTTGAGCCAGCGCGGGTCGAGCTCCGAACCCTGGTAGTTGCGCAGGAAGTCCTCGCGCGCGACGCCGTGGGAGTCGGCCAAGCGCATCAGCCGGCTCTCGAACGAGACCAGCTTCTTGTTGATGTCGTAGAGCTGCTCGACCAGGGAGTCGATGCGGGCCTGGTTGAGGCGCAGCGACTTCACCTCGACGATGATCTCGTCCTTGAGCTTCTTGTACTTGCGCTCCTGCGAGGGCGACAGCGACTCGCTCTGCAGCTGGTTGGCGATGTCCTGCTCCTGCAGGCGTCGCAGCTTCTTGTACTCGGACGCGATCTTGTCGAAGGTCTCGACCACCTTCGGCTTCAGCTCGGCCTCGATGGCGGCGAGCGACATCTGGTTCTCGAACTCGTCGTCGTCCATGTCGGCTTCGGCCGCCGCCTCGCCGGGATCCTTCTCCTCGGCGGGCGCGCCGTTCGGCGCGGCGCGGAACGGCGTCGGCTGCTGCGGGGCGGCCGGCGGCGCGACCGCGGCCTGGACCTCGCCGCCCTCGGCCGCAGCGCCCTCGCCATTCACCGGCGCGGCGATCTGCGGATTCATGCCGCCCTTGGCCTCAGGGCCGGCATAGGTGGCTTCGAGATCGATGATGTCGCGAAGGAAGATCTTGCCTTCGTTGAGCTCGTCGCGCCAGATGATGATGGCCTGGAACGTCAGCGGGCTTTCGCAGAGGCCCGCGATCATCGCCTCGCGGCCGGCCTCGATGCGCTTGGCGATGGCGATTTCACCCTCGCGCGACAGCAGCTCGACGGTGCCCATCTCGCGCAGATACATGCGCACGGGATCGTCGGTGCGCTCGCCGGGCTCCGACTTCTTGACCTCGGTGACGGCCTTCTGGGTGATCTCGACAAGCTCGTTGTCGGTCTCGTCCTCGCCGTCGTCCTTCTCGTCGGACTCGTCGGCCTCCTCGGCCTCGGTCACGTTGATGCCCATGTCGGAGAGCATCGACATGATGTCTTCGATCTGTTCCGGCGAGGTGGTGTCGGAAGGCAGGACCTCGTTGAGCTGATCAAAGGTCACGAAGCCGCGCTTCTTGGCCTGCTTGATCATCTTCTTGACGGCGGCGTCCGACAGGTCGAGCAACGGCGACGGCGCATCGGCGGCGTCCTTCTCGGGAGCGTCCGCGGCCTTGTCGTCCTTTTCCTTGTCCTTCACCTGCAGCGTCTTTGCCTTCGTGGCCATTCATTGCTCCCGAAACGCGCCCGCTCCGCCCGTGGCATCGTAGCCCTTGGCATCGCGGCGCCCGCCTGCTCTACTCAAACTGTTCTCGACGCGGAAAGGGCGGCGCACTTTTAACGTCGCCACCCCCTGAAGCCCGTCGCTCGTTTCGTCCTACGCTGGTGTCGTCCCGTTTTCGGACCGGCGCGCGTTTCTTGCAAAAGCGATACCGGTTTTGCAATCGAATCCGGCGCCCGACATGCAGGCGCGGTGTCCGACAGCGAAACCAACCCATCTGCCGCAGAAAATGCCCCGGACCTCTTAAACTTCGATTAACCCTGTTTTTGCAGCCAAACCATGGATTTGGCGAGTCTTTTCGCGCGGACCTGATACCGCGCGGGCGGACCGGGCCGAAATGTGCTCAACTGGCGACAGGGCGCCGGGCGTCCCGTCTACACGTTGCGGTTGGTGCGTCCGGACAGTTCCCCGAAGCCTTCGATCAGCGCTTCGGTGCCGTCCATCTCGGCCATCCTGGCCTTCACGTCCCTCAACCAGCCCATGTTCGGCTCGCTCGGCTCCTCGCCCAGCGCCAGCTCGGCATCCTTCAATTCCCTAAGTAATGAGTGCCATTGCCGATGCAAGGCAACCAGCTGATGCCAGGTCGCAAGAACGTCATCGCGCGCCGCGCCCGATTTGGTCGCCCACACCGCCGCGGTCGTGATCGCGCGCTCAACCCGTTGAAGAAGCTCGGAAAAGCCTGCCTTCTCCAGATCGGCCCGCATCTTCTCGGCCTGCTCGTCCGGATCCGGCGAATGGTGATGGTCGTGGGCGAAGGCGGCGATGATGGCGGCGCGGAGCTTGTGCGCCTCGGGATGGGCCAGTTCCAGCGCGGCGACCTCCTCCAGGTGGTCGTGCAGGAGCCAGGGGTGGTTGATCAGGCACTGCAGGATCAGGGCCTCCCGGCGCGAGATCGCCGAGCGCTGGCCGCGCATGATCGGGCTCATGGCGAGCTGCGGGCTGGCCGCCTGGTAGGGGCCGCGGGCCATGGCCTGGCCTGTGGATGGCGGTCCGCCGCGGCGGCCGCCTCCTGTGGATAACCGACCAGGCTGTCCGGAACCGGGACTGCGGGGAGCAAAACGCCGTCCTGATTCGGCACCGAAGCCGCGGCCAAACCCCCGGCCGCCGTCCGGGGCGAACGCCCGGTACAGCCGGTCGCCGAGATCCTGCTTGTAGTAGCGCCGTACCACCTCGTCGGTGATGCCGCCGGTGAGCTGGCCGATCCGCGCCTCCAGCGCGGCACGGCGCTCCGGGGTGTTGAAGCTGCCGCCCTCGATCTCGCGCGACCAGATCACCTCGGCGAGGGGCTTTGCGATTTTGAGCACCTCCTCGACCGCGCCGCGACCGCCGGAGCGGACGAGATCGTCGGGATCCTGTCCCTCGGGCAAGAGCGCGAAGCGCAGGCTCTTGCCAGGCTTGAGATGCGGCAAAGCAAGGTCTGCGGCCCGATAGGCCGCCTTTTGGCCGGCGCGGTCGCCATCGAAACAGAGGATCGGCTCGTCGACCATCTTCCAGATCAGCGAAAGCTGGCTCTCGGTCAGCGCGGTGCCGAGCGGCGCGACGGCGCCGGCAAAGCCGGCCGCGACCAGCGCGATGACGTCGACATAGCCCTCGACCACGATCATCGGCGCGCCGTTATGGGCGGCCTGGCGGGCGCTGGCGAGATTGTAGAGGTTGTCGCCCTTGTGGAAGAGCGGCGTCTCCGGCGAGTTCAGGTATTTCGCCGGCACGTCCTTCTGCAGCGCGCGGCCGCCGAAGGCGATGACGCGTCCGCGGAGATCGGTGATCGGGAACATCACGCGATCGCGGAAGCGATCATACGGCACCGGAATGTCGTCGCCGCCGACCAGCAATCCCGCCTCGACCATGTCGGCCACCGGGACGCCCTGGGCGCCGAGATATTCCTTCAGCGCAAACCGCTCCTGCGAAGCATAGCCGAGGCGAAACTGGAGCTGCGTCTGCGGCAGGATCGCGCGATCGGCAAGATAGCCGCGGGCGCGCGCGCCATGACGGGAGGCCAGCGTGTCAGAAAAGAACTTGGCCGCCAGCTCCATCACGTCGTACAGCGTCTTGCGCTGCCGCTCCTGGCGCGCTGCATCGGGCGTGACCGCGGGCAGCGCCAGGCCGGCGATTCCCGCGAGCCGCTCCACAGCTTCGGGGAAGCTGCAGCCCTCGGTCTCCATCACGAAGTCGAAGATGTTGCCGTGCTTGCCGGACGAGAAGTCGTGATAAAAACCCTTCTGGTCGTTGACGTAGAAGGACGGCGTCTTCTCCTGCTGGAACGGCGACAGCCCCTTCCACTCGCGCCCGGCCTTCTTGAGCTTCACGCGCTTGCCGACGACGTCCGAGACCGGAAGCCGGGCGCGCAGCTCATCGAGAAATTCCGGCGTGAAGCGGGCCATGAGCGGGCTGGTGGTCCTGTGGTGGTGGCCTAGGCATATAGGCACCCGTGTACGAAATGTGAACTTCCTCCGGCTTGTCCGGGCTATTCACAGGCCAGCTCTATCCTCCGGTCATTCCGGGGCGCCCGCAGGGCGAGCCCGGAATCCATAACCACGACCAGTCGTGAGGCGGGACGGCCGCGCCACTGCGTGTCCTCGCACCGTTCGTGGTTATGGATTCCGGGCCCATCGCTGCGCGATGTCCCGGAATGACGGCGCGGAGAGACTTAGGGCGCCAAAAACCGTCCCGAGGCGATGCGGGCGACCTCGTCCACGGGCCAGTTGTACACGTAGGTCCAGGCCTCGCGGGCCGCGCCGTCGGCCAGCGTCACGGCGAGGCACCGGCGCAGATATTCGGTCGGCGCGGCGAAGCCTTCGCCGCAGGCCTCGTACATGTCGAACTCGCGCAGCATCGGCTCCGGCTGGTGCAGCCGGAACAGCTCGCCATGGACGAGATCGGCCGCGTCATCGGACGGCACCAGGCCGGGATAATGCTGGATGCGGTACAGCCGGCCGCGGCAGCTTGCCTCGGCGACGAAATCGGCATTGGCCGACAACAGCCGCGCCATCGGATGGTCGAAGCCGCGCATCAGCGTGCCGTAGACGAACAGGAGATCGGTGGTCATGGCCCGTCTATAGCGGCGATCGCCGATGATGCGAAGCGGCGGCCGGCCGCGCCCTTCTCTGCTCAGGCGGCCGCGATCTCATCGCTGACGACGTGGAATTTGGTCAGGGTCATCAGGCCGAACGAGGTCGACAGCGCGACGTCGGCGGCGTCCCGTCCGGTCGCCATCAGGATGCGGCCGATGCGGGGCATGTTGTGGCGGGCATCGAACGTGTACCACCGGCCCGAGAGATAGACCTCGAACCAGCCCGAGAAATCCATCGGGACCGGGTCCGGCGGCACGCCGATGTCGCCGAGATAACCGGTGCAATAGCGCGCCGGAATGCCCATGCAGCGGCAGAAGGTCAGCGCGAGGTGGGCGAAGTCGCGGCAGACGCCGGCGCGCTGCTGATAGACGTCGTGCGCCGACTTCATGGCGTGGGCGTGCTCATAGCCGAACGTGACGTGGCCGTGCACGAAGTCGCAGATCGCCTGCACGCGCGCCCATCCCGCCGGCGCGCTGCCGAACAACGACCACGCGACCTCGGCCAGCTTGTCGGTCTCGCAATAGCGGCTCGGCATCAGATACAGCAGAAGCTCATCGGGCAGCTGCTCGATCGACAGTTGCTGGGCGCCGGGATCGATCGCGTCCGGCCGCCCGCTGTCGCGGACGATGGCGCTGCCGTGGAAGGTGACCCCGCCGGCCGGCGCCACCAGCCGTCCACAGAGATTGCCGAAGCTGTCGTTGTAGAATTTGATCGGCACCTTGGGCTCGGTCGTAATCGTCTCGGTGCCGACGATGTCGGGAAAGCGCGACGGATGGATCGACAGCATGATCACCATCGGCGTTGCCGCCGGAGCCGCATAGGCGATCTCAAATCCAACCTTGATCAGCATGAAGGCTCCTTCGCCCCGTTCGGGCGGCACGATGCGCCAGCCTCATCCAGCCCGGACCGTAGGCCCATTGCGAACTTCTGTCTTGTGAATGATCGCCAGAATCAGCATCGTTTGGGCGACCATCATGATGTCCGCCGGCCCAATCCTCATCCGTCTGCCCAATCCGAGATCGGTCTGCCGCTTCATGAAGCAACGAGAGGCAGCATGACCGTGTCCGGCACGAGCAACACTCATCGACTCCTTCAGCCAGACGAAGTTCCACCCGTGCTCGAGCGCAACGCCGATGGGGCGTCGGCCTTGTTCTTCACGTGCGATCACTATGGCCGCCTGCTGCCGCGCGCACTCGGCGATCTCGGCCTGCCCGAAAGCGAACTGGAGCGGCACATCGCCTGGGACATCGGCATCGCCGGCGTCGCGGAGGCCGTATCGCGGGCGCTCGATGCGCATCTGATCGCGCAGCGCTATTCGCGGCTGGTGATCGACTGCAACCGCTCGCCGAAGGCGCCGAACGCGATTCCGATGATCAGCGAGCGCACCACGATCCCCGGCAATGAGGGCCTGACGCATGAGGACGCCGAGCTCCGGCGCCGCGCGATCTTCGATCCCTATCACGACCGCATCACCGAAGTGCTCGATGCGCGCAAGGCCGCGGGGCGGCCGACCATCCTCGTCTCGCTGCACAGCTTCACGCCGGTCTATGCGGGCATCGCGCGGCCCTGGCACATTGGCACGCTGTATCAGCACGACCGTGTGCTGCCGCCGCTGCTGTTGAGGGCGCTGCGGGCCGAGCCCGATCTCGTGGTGGGCGACAATCAGCCCTATGCGGTCGGCGACGGCACCGACTACACCATCCCCGTGCATGGCGAGGCGCGCGGGCTGATCAATTCCGGCATCGAGATTCGTCAGAACGAAATCGCCGAGCCCGAGGGCCAGCAGCGCTGGGCCGAGCGGCTGATCCGCATTCTCGGCGAGATCGAGGTCGAGCTGCGCAGCAAGGGTCTCGCTTAGCCCGCTACTCCGTCATGTCGGAGGCGTCGTGATGGGCGAGCAGGCCCGCGAGCCGCCACAGCGCCGTGCGCAGATCGTCATGGCTCGGCAGGCCGAGCGCAAGCCGCACCGCATTCGGTGAATGGCCATGCGCCACCGCAAACGCGCTCGCCGGCGTGATCGCGATGCCGGCGCGCGCGGCCGCGGCGGTCAAGGCTTCGGCGCGCCAGCCCTCCGGCAGATGCAGCCAGACATGGTAGGAGCGCGGATCGGCCTCGATGTGATGGCCGGCGAGGCACTCGGCGACGATCGCCTGCCGCACCAGCGCGTCGGCGCGCTTGCGCCTGGTGATCTCGGCCGCCGTGCCGTCGGCGAGCAGCCCCATGCCGGCGGCCAGCGCCAGCGACGTCACCGACCAGGCCCCGGTGCGCACCGTGGCGGCGAATTTTTCGCGCATGCTTCCCGGCACGTAGAGAAAACCGACCGCAATCCCCGGCGCGAGCCGCTTGGCAAGGCTGTCGACCACGACGACACGCTCCTCGGCCTGCGTCGCCAGCGAGACCTGATCGCTGAGGAAGCCGTAGACCAGATCCTCGATGATCATCAGCTCGTGCTTGCGCACCAGACGCACGATCTCCTCGCGCCTCGCCTCGCTCATCGTCAGGCCGAGCGGATTCTGCATCACCGGCTGGATGTAGATCGCGTTGAGCGCGCTCGCGCGGTGCGCCTTGGTCAGGGCATCCGGGCGGATGCCCTCGCCGTCCATCGCGAGCGGCACCAGGGTCACGCCCAGCCGCGCCGCGATGCCCTTGATCATCGGATAGGTGACGGCCTCGACGCCGAGCCGGCCGCCGACCGGCACCAGCGCCGAGATCGCCGCAGCCAGCGACTGCCGACCACTGCCGGCGAAGACGAAGTTCTCCGCGCGCGGGCGCCAGCGCTCGCCGGCGAAGAAGGCCGCGGCGGTGCGCCCGGCCTCGGCCAGCCGCCGCTGCGTGATCGGCGCCAGCACCGGCGCCAGCTTCTCCGGCCGCTGCCATGCGGCAAGCGACTTCGCGATCAGGGCCGCCTGATCCGGCAGGGTCGGGAAATTGAACTCGAGATCGATGCGGCCATCGAACGGCTCCAGCCGCAGCGAGGGTGGTACCGGTACCGCCTCTCCCGCGACGAAGGTGCCGCGCCCGACCTCGCCCACGACCAGACCCCTGCGCAATAATTCGGCATAGACGCGCGCTGCCGTGGATGCGGCAATTCCCCGTTCATAGGCGAACTGACGCTGCGGCGGCAGCCGGTCGCCAGCCTTCAGCCTGCCGTTGGCGATGTCCTCGGCAATGTCGTCCACCAGGGCCGTATACGAAGCATTCATGCTATATTGCACCGAGAGCAATGTTTCGATTGCACCGAGATATGTACTGCGCGATTGCTCTTCGAACAACGCAATTGAAGAGCGATAGGTGACTCATGGCATATTCCCTGGCGCAGCGTTGGGCAACTCCGCAAGTTGCCCACGGAAAGAGCAATTTGCTCCAGGTCCCGCAACTCTGGCTGCAGCGCCTGTTCTGGCGGTCCGAACTGGCGATGCTCGATCGCGAGCAGATGCGCGACTGCGGCCTTGATCCCGTGGTCGTGCAGGAAGAGGCCAACAAGCCGTTCTGGCGCGACTGACGCCGACATCGAGGAGGGCACCGCAATGCTCGCGCTTCCGTTCCATCAAGTCGACGTGTTCTCCAAGGTCGCCTTCAAAGGCAACCCGCTCGCCGTGATCGCCGAGGCCGACGGCCTCGACGATGCCGCGATGCAGGCGATCGCCAACTGGACCAATCTGTCCGAGACGACCTTCCTGTCACGCGCTCAGAATCCGGGCGCTGATTATCGCGTGCGCATCTTCACCCCGCAGCGCGAACTGCCTTTTGCGGGCCATCCGACGCTCGGCTCGTGCCACGTATGGCTCGCGCTCGGCGGCCGGCCGAAGGGCGAGCATGTGGTGCAGGAATGCGGCGCGGGCCTCGTGCGCATCAAGCGTGACGGAGACCGCCTCGCCTTCGCCGCCCCGCCCCTCCGCCGCTCCGGCGCCGTCGATGCCGAGCTGACGAGCAGGATCGCGGCGGCGCTCGGCATCCCAACGAGCACGATGCGCGCCGTGCAGTGGATCGACAACGGCCCGGGTTGGATCGGCGTGCTGATCGACTCCCGCCGCGCGCTGCTCGACATCCGCTACAATCCGGCGGCGCTGCCGCAACAACCGATCGGCGTGGTTGCGCCATGGGATCGGGCGCAAGATGGCACAGATGCCGACTACGAGGTCCGCGGCTTCATGTGGGGCGGCGGCGAGGACCCGGTGACGGGCAGCCTCAATGCAAGTCTGGCGCAATGGCTGATCGGAGCGGGAATTGCTCCGAAGCAATACGTCGCCTCCCAGGGCACCGTGCTCGGCCGCGCCGGCCGCGTCCATGTCGCGCAGGACGGCGACACGATCTGGATCGGCGGCGACGTCGCGCCTGTGGTGAAGGGGACGATCAGCCTGTAACGCGCGTCAGCAGACGGCGATGCGGCCGCGGGGCCGAACGCGTGCTCACCGTGCCCGGGTCAGCGCCAGCCACACGCCGCCGCCGATCATGAAGCCGCCGGAGATGCGCGACACCAGCCGCGTCCGCCTGGCCGAGAACAGTTTTCGCGCACGGCCCGCGAGCAGCGCATAGATCGCGTCGGTGAGACCCGCGATCACCATGAAGGTGACGCCGAGCAAACCGACCTGCGGCACGTGATCCCGGCTCATGTCCATGAACTGCGGCAGGAACGCGCCGAAGAACACCATCACCTTCGGGTTCGAGAGCAGCACCAGCAGCCCCTGCAGGAAAAAGCCGCCGCGCGGCGGCGGTGGCGGCGCCTCGCCCGCAGAGATCCCCTCGATCGGCGAGCGGATGAGCTGAATGCCGAGCCACACCAGATAGGCCGCACCGATCAGTCGCACCCATTCGAACCAATAGCCCATCGTGGCCATCAGCGACGTCAGGCCGACGGCGACGATGCCGATCGCGATCGCCAGCCCGGTCTGCACGCCGGCGATATTGATGAGCGCGGCGCGGGTCCCGTGGCGCAGACCGTTGGCGATCAGCAGCGTCACGACGGGACCCGGCAGCAGCGCCAGCCCGATACAGGCGGCGACGAAGGCGAGATAGACTTGCAGGGACATGAGGCGCCTCGATGCGAATGAGGCGCTCACTAATGCACGACATGTCTGCAGAGGGAAGCCCGCTTGTCCTCGCGCGATCCACACAGCAGCGCCCTTGACACGCAACCATTTGGTTGCCTATTCTTTCTCACATGGATGATGTCTTCAAGGCGCTTGCGGACGGCTCACGACGCGCCCTGCTCGACAGGCTCCACGCGCGGAACGGGCAAACCCTGACCGAACTCTGCGACGGCCTCGCGATGACGCGACAGGCCGTGACCAAGCACCTTGCCATTCTGGAAGCGGCCAATCTGGTCGCGACGATCCGGCATGGCCGCGAGAAGCTGCACTATCTCAATCCGGTGCCGATCCATCACATCGGGGAGCGCTGGATCAAGAAGTTCGAGCGCGGCAAACTCGCCGCGCTCAGCGAGTTGAAGCGGCAATTGGAGGAGCGCGATGAGTAAACCCGAATTCGTCTACGTCACGTATATCGCGACGACGCCCGAGAAATTGTGGGAAGCGCTGACATCAAACGAATTCGCAAAGCGCTACTGGTTCGGCACCGAACTGCATTCCGACTGGCGCGTCGGCTCGCCGTTCACGCTGGTGACCGACGGGATGACGACGGATGTCGGCCAGATTCTGGAGTTCGATCCGCCACGCCGGCTCTCCTACACCTTCCAGCACGTCCTGAAAGACGAGTTTCGCAACGAGCAGCCGACCAAGGTCCTGTTCGCGATCGAACAGCACGGCAACTCCGTCAAGCTGACCCTGACGCATGAAGGCTTCGAAGGGGCGGCAAGATTGCTCGATGCGGTTTCCAACGGCTGGCCCGCGATCATGTCCGGCCTAAAAAGTCTGCTGGAGACCGGAACGGCGCTGGCGATCCCGATGTCAGCGCTCGGCAAAGGAGTCTGAGCGATGGATCTTGCAAAGTTCAAGCCCGCCACCGTCTACACGATCTACATCGCCGCCAGCCCTGAGAAGGTGTGGCAGGCGCTGACCTCAGCCGAGTTCAGCCGGCAGTATTTCTTCGGCTTCGCCGTGGAAGCCGAACTGAGGGCGGGCGGCGCCTTCATCGTGCGCGCGCCGGACGGCTCCGAACACATCAGCGGCCAGGTGATCGTCTGCGAGCCGCCGCACCGGCTGACCGTCACGTGGGACGTCAACTGGCCCGGCCTCGTCGAGGCACTGGGCCGCACGCTCGTGACCTATGAGATCGAACCGGCCGGCGACGCCGTCCGTCTCACGATGACTGAAGCGCATGAGCGGCCGCTCTCCGACGACATCCTGTCTGGCGGACGCCAGGGCTGGCCGGCCATCCTGTCGAGCCTCAAGAGCGTGCTCGAGACCGGCAAGCCGCTCGCGGTGAAGATGACGCCGCCGACGCGCATGCTGGCGGCCCTGAAGGCGATGGGGATTGCAGTGCCTTAAAGGACAACGCCTGCTACGACACCGCGGCGATCTGTGGGATGCTGGCGAGGACGGCGCCGACCTGGACCGCATTGCTCAGCATGCCCCCCCAATGTAACCAGCGCAGCCGACGCAGGGCCGTCGCATCGCCGGAATCCCTGTCGCGGATGCGCGCGTCCATCTGCCGCAGAAACCAGCGGCGCGAGAGCAGCGCGAACGCCGCGATCAGCCCAATGCCCAGCCCCAGAACGGGGCGGCCGTCGGCCAGCACGGCGAGCGCGCCGATGCCGCCAGCGATCGAAAGCGCCACGAAGTAGGAGTCGAACATGCCGCGCAGGAGCCGGGTGACCGGCACGATGTCGAGCCGCACCAGCAGAAAGGCCGGCGCGGCCAGCAGCAGATAGAACATCGGCAGCAACAAGACGATCGTGGCAAACAACGCGATGTTGTCCGGCATCATCCTCCTCCGACATTGGGGCCGGCCGGACCACCGGCGAGCCGCGTTTCGAAACGAGCCCGTTCGACGGCGTCCATGCGCCATCGAACCTTCGTCGCGGCTCGCCCTTGCCTTACGCCGGAGCTACGATCCGGCGGTACAGATGCCAGGTCGCATGGCCCAGCACCGGCACAGTGACCAGCAGCCCGAGGAAGTACGGTAACGCCGAAATGATCAGCAGCACGGTGATGACGGCGGCCCAACCGATCATCGGGCCGGGACTCGTCACGACCGCGCGCACGCTGGTGATCATCGCCGTCACGAAATCGACGTCGCGCTCCAGCAGCAGCGGAAACGACACGACCGTGAGCGAGAACAGCACCAGCGATAGAGCGGCGCCGTCGAGATTGCCGATCGCGAGGAAGAGCAGACCCTCGTTGGTCGTCAACACCACGGTCATGAACTCCTTGATGCTGGAGAACGAGGCATTGAGCCCGAGCAGCAGCGCGATCAGGAGGCGCACCTGGTACATCCAGATGATGAAGAAAAATAGCGTCACGAACGCCATCCAGCCGATCTCGCCGCGCGAAGTGATCGTGCGCCAGATCCCGCCATAGGAAATCGGCTGGCCGAGTTCGCGGCGGCGGCTGACCTCGTAGAGACCGATCGCGACGAACGGGCCGATCAGCGCAAACCCCGCGGCCAGCGGATAGGCCAAGTAGACCATGCCGAAGGCGGTGACGCACAGCACGATGCTGATGCCGCCGAGTACGTAGATCAGCCCGAAAGCAAGGCCGAACATGGGCTGAGCCTGAAAATCGCGGAGGCCTTGCGTCAAGGCTTCGGCAATATCGGCCGTGGTGATGCGGCGCACCACGGGATCGGATCGTCCCGAGACGGATGCGGTCATCGGCGGTCCCTCCTGAATGTTGTTGTTGCCGTGATGCTAACAGCGGGAGGGCGGGGATTTCAATTTCAACTTGTGGGCAGAGGGGCGGAGCGATCACATATGACGATGCAGTTTTGCGCTCGTCGCCCGTTGCGACCACCCCACCGTCGTGCTGTGCGGGACTGCCAGCGAGGCGAGGGAGCCAGGCGCACCATTGGGCACCCACGAACGGGAGCCCCCTACCCCCGCGCCCGCAACTCCCGCCTCAGCACCTTGCCGGTCGCCGTCATCGGCAGGGTATCGGTGAATTCAACGTGGCGCGGGTATTCGTGCGCGGCAAGCTTCACTTTGACGAAGTCCTGGATCTCTCGCGACAGCGTGTCATTTGCAACGAAGCCTGGGCGCAGCACGATCCACGCCTTGATGGCCTCCGTACGCACCGGGTCGGGAATGCCGACGACGGCCGCCAGCGCGACTGCCGGATGCTTGAGCAGCGTGTCCTCGATCTCCGCCGGGCCGATGCGATAGCCGGCCGACGTGATGACATCGTCCTCGCGGCTCGCATACCAGAAATAGCCGTCGTCATCCTGGCTGCCGAGATCGCCGGTCAGCAGCACGTCGCCCGCGAACTTCTTCTGCGTCGCCTCCGGATTGCGCCAATATTCGATCATGGTGCAGGGATTGGGCTGGCGCACGCCGATGATGCCCCTCTCTCCGCGCGGCAGCTCCTCGCCCTTGTCGTTGACGATCAGCACCTCGAAGCCCGGCGTCGCCTTGCCCATCGAGCCCGGCCGGATCGGAAACAGCCTCGCATTGTTGCCGACGACGAGATTGCATTCGGTCTGGCCGTAGATCTCGTGCGCATCGATGCCGAAGGTCGCGCGCACCCAGTCGAGCAGCTCGGCGCCGAGCGACTCGCCGCCGGTGAGGATGCTGCGCAGCTTGACGCCCTCGTGCTTGACATTGGCCTGGCGCATCAACTTCAGCGCGGTCGGGGGCAGGAACACGTTGCGGACGGCGTAGTCCGCCATCAGTTGCATTGCGGCCTGCGGCTCGAATTTCCTGGCGCGATAACCGATCATCGGGATCGCGTGATACCATGCAGGAAACAGCGCATCGAACAGGCCGCCGATCCATGCCCAATCCGCCGGCGTCCACATGACGTCGCCGGGCTTCGGCAGGAAGCCGTGCACCATCTCGACATTGGGCAGGTGGCCGAGCAGTACGCGATGGGCGTGCAGCGCGCCCTTGGGATTTCCGGTCGTACCCGAGGTATAGATGATGATGGCAGGGTCGTCGCTCGACGTGGCGACGGTCGGGAATTGATCGGAGGCGCGCTCCAGCGTCGGCCAGAAGGCTTGGGCGCCGAGGCCGTCGCCGTCAGTGACATAGATCGTCTTGAGCTCCGGCAGATGGTCGCGAATGCGCGCAAGCTTCGCAAGGCCCGTGGCGTCGGTGACGACGACCTTGGCGCCGGAGTTCTGCAGCCGGAATTGCAGCGCGTCCTCGCCGAACAGCGTGAACAGCGGCACCGAGACGAGACCGGCGCGGAACGCCGCCAGATGGACGATCGGCAGCTCCAGCGACTGCGACAGGAACACCGCGACGCGGTCGCCCTGCGCGAGACCATCGGCCTTCAATACGTTGGCGAAGCGGCAGGAGTAATCGCGCAGCTCATCGAATGAGACGCGCCGTGCGGCGCCGTCCTCTTCGACGACGATCAGCGCCAGGCGCCCCGAGCCGTCGGCGTGGCGATCGCAGGTCGCGACCGCGATGTTGAACTGCGCCGGGATGTCCCAGCGGAAGTCGCGAGTGAGCTGGTCGTAGTCGGACGTTTCCTTGAGCATCGTTCTCTCCGTCATGGCCAGGCGAAGACCCGCCTGCGGGGCCGAAGCCCCTTCGGCGCGGCGAAGGCCCGGCCATCCACGTCTTTCTTCTTGATGACAGTCTTAAAGACGTGGATGCCCGGGACAAGCCCGGGCATGACGATGTGGGGATGGCTCGGCGCTTCGTGTCGCGCGGCCTAGCCCGACAGCGCCGCCTTCACCAGCGCGCTCGCCTTGGCGAAATCCATCTGGCCGGTATACTTGGCCTTCAGCACGGCGATCACCTTGCCCATGTCCTTCATGCCGGCAGCGCCGGTCTCGGCGACTGCAGCGGAGATGGCGGTCTTCACCTCGTCGTCGCTCATCTGCTTCGGCAGATAGGCCGAGATGACCGCGATCTCCTCGCGCTCACCCGCGGCGAGCTCGGCGCGGCCGCCCTTTTCATACAGCTCGACCGACTCCTGACGCTGCTTGATCATCTTCTGCAGCACCGCGAGCACGTCGGCGTCGATCAAGGGCGGCTTGCCTTCGCCGCGCGCGGCGATGTCGGCGTTCTTCAAGGTCGAGTTCACCATGCGAAGGGTGGACAGCTTGCGCTCGTCCTTGGCCTTCATCGCCTCCTTGACCGCATTGTTGATGTCGTCGCGCAGCATGCTCTCGCCCTCTCAAAATCCATTGGCGCTGGTCTAGGCGGTTCGCCCACCCGAAACAACACGGTTCCGCATCCGTTCCAGTCGGTTGCCTCGAAACTCCGGCCGAATTGACCGAAATCGCATGTGAATCGGCCGCTTCCCGCTTTGACGCCGCGCGCCTGGGGCACTATGTAGGGGCCTCATGACACACATCGATACTGACGCCGCCTGGCCGGACCATAAACCGACCGCGCTCCTCGTGCTTGCCGACGGCACGGTGCTGGAAGGCTACGGCCTCGGCGCCGAAGGCCACGCCGTGGGCGAGGTCTGCTTCAACACCGCCATGACCGGCTATGAGGAGATCCTGACCGATCCGTCCTATGCCGGCCAGCTCATCACCTTCACCTTCCCGCATATCGGCAATGTCGGCACCAACGACGAGGATATCGAGACGGTGAACATGGCGGCGACGCCGGGCGCGCGCGGGGTGATCCTGCGCACCGCGATCACCGATCCGTCGAACTACCGCGCCACCCGCCATCTCGACCAGTGGCTGCGTGCGCGCGGGATCATCGGGCTGTCCGGCATCGACACCCGGGCGCTGACCGCGCTGATCCGCTCCAAGGGCATGCCGAACGCCGTGATCGCGCATGCCAAGGACGGCAATTTCGACCTCGACGCCCTGAAGAAGGAAGCGCGGGAATGGCCCGGCCTGGAGGGCATGGACCTCGTGCCGATGGTGACCTCCGCCCAGCGCTTCACCTGGGACGAGACCCCCTGGGTGTGGAACGAGGGCTTCGGCCAACAGGTCAATCCGGAGTTCAACGTCGTCGCGATCGACTACGGCATCAAGCGCAACATCCTGCGTCTGCTCGCCGGCGTCGGCTGCAAGGTGACGGTGGTGCCGGCGACGACGCCGGCCGAGGACATCCTGGCGATGAAGCCCGACGGCGTGTTCCTGTCGAACGGACCCGGCGATCCCGCGGCGACCGGCAAATATGCCGTGCCGGTCATTCAGCAGGTGATTTCGTCGGGCACGCCGACCTTCGGCATCTGCCTCGGCCATCAGATGCTCGGGCTTGCGGTCGGCGCCAAGACCAAGAAGATGCACCAGGGCCATCACGGCGCCAATCATCCGGTCAAGGACGAGACCACCGGCAAGGTCGAGATCACCTCGATGAACCATGGCTTCGCGGTCGACCAGGATACGTTGCCATCGGGCGCGACGCAGACCCACATCTCGCTGTTCGACGGCTCCAATTGCGGCATCCAGCTCGAGGGCAAGCCGGTGTTCTCGGTGCAGTACCACCCGGAAGCTTCGCCCGGCCCGCGCGACTCGCATTACCTCTTTCAGCGCTTCGCCGAGCTGATGCGCGAGAAGAAGCGTAGCGCGGCCTGAGGTCGGCAGCTGGACACGATTCGAAATGCCCGGGCTGGTCCCGGGCATTTTTCTGTCCGCAATCTTGTGATCGCCGGCATCTGTTTTACCCTCGATCTTTTCGCACCGCGTTCATATGATGAACATCATACATTGGATGATCGACGATATGAGCGAGACGGATTCGCGCGCTGAATTCGGCGAGGTGCCCCTGGCGGAACTGGCCTCGATGCCCGGGCTCGATTTCGTGCGCGGCATCTTCGCCGGGACCTTGCCGCAGCCGCCGATCATGCAGACCGTCGCGCCGTTCGACTGCAGTCGCCGAGCCCGGCCAGGTCGTCATGCACAGCGTGCCGGCCTTGCGGCGCTACAATCCGATCGGCGCGGTGCATGGCGGCTACACCGCGATCCTGCTGGATTCCGCGATGGGGCTCGCCGTCCACACGATGTGCCCGCAGGGCAGCGGTTACACCACGCTGGAATTCAAGGTCTCCTTCATCAAGGCAATGACCGAGACCACCGGCATCGTGAGAACGGAGGGCAGGAGGCTGTCGTTCGGACGCCGCGCCGCGCCGCGAGGCACGCATCGCCGATTCGCAAGGGCGCCTGCTGGCGCACGCCACCACGACTTGCCTGGTGTTCGAGCTGCCCAAGGCTGAGCCTGGAACGGCGGCCGCGCAGGCCGGTTGATAGGGTGAGGCCCCATCCTTTGTTCCGAGGTCGCCATGCCTGCCGCCCCCTCGCCCCGCGTCAAGTCGATCGAACCGCTCAGCATCGTGTTCGCGGATGACGGCCTGGTGCCCAATAATCCGATGCCGTTCCTGGTCTACAAGGCCGTCATCGATCTGGGTGGCGCCGATCCGACGGCCGACATCGAGCGCGTGTTCGCCGCCAATGGCTGGGGCGACATGTGGCGCAACGGCGTCTACGACTATCTGCACTATCATGCGACCCTGCATGAGGCGCTGGGTGTCGCCGGCGGAACGGCGCGGGTCCGCTTCGGCGGCGATCAGGGCCGGGAGCTGGAGCTCAGGCCGGGCGACGTCGCCATCCTGCCGGCTGGCACTGGACATCAACGCATCGCTGCCAGCAGCGATTTCTGCATCGTCGGCGCCTATCCGCCCGGACCGAAGATGCAGATCACGCGGCCGACGCCGGAGAACCACGCCCGCGCATCGAAAACCATTCCGGAGGTGCCGCTGCCCGCGACCGATCCTGTGCTCGGCGCGGGCGGCCCACTCACGCGCCTGTGGCACCAGGCGCGCTGATCAGGCGCAATACAGCCGATACAGCGTCTGCAGGATCTCGCGGACCTCCCGGCTCGCCAGCCGATAGTAGATGGTCTGGCCATCGCGCCGGGTGGCGACGAGATCGAGCGCGCGCATCTTCGCGAGATGCTGAGACAGCGCCGCCTGTCGCAACCCGACCTGCTCGGCGAGATCGCCGACCGCGCGCTCGCCGTCGATGAGGTTGCAGAGCACCATGAGGCGCTTCGAATTCGCCATGGCAGCGAGCAGGCCCGCCGCCTCCTCCGCCTTGTCGTCGAGCGCCGCCACCATGGCCTCACGGGTTTTGCGCCTGGCCTGTGTTGTCATGATTGTTACTTCTTCATTTTCGTATATATGCAATAATGCACATGATAGCCGATTGCAACATGCCCCGGACGAGGGAATCAAGGACGATATGATCACGGAGTATACAGCGGTCACGGCGCTCGCAGGCGGCGCCCTCATCGGCGCTGCAGCCGTCATGCTGATGGGCCTGACCGGCCGTATTGCCGGCGTCAGCGGCATTGCCGCGCGGCTGTTGCCGCCCTGGGACGGTGCGCTCGCTGGCCGGCTCGCCTTCATAGGAGGGCTGGTCGCGGCCGCCCTTGCAGTCCGCATCGTCAGCGGGAGCCTGCCGCCGCTGAAGCTGGAGGTCGGTCCGATCGATATGGTTGCGGCCGGGCTGCTGGTCGGCTTCGGGGCGGTCTGGGGCAACGGCTGCACCTCGGGTCATGGCGTCTGCGGCATCGCCAGCCTGTCGCCGCGCTCGATCGTCGCCACGCTGGTGTTCATGGCCACCGCGGTCGTGACCACCTTCCTCGTTCGCCACGTGCTGTGAGGCACCATGATCATTTTCGTCCAGTTCACCGTCGGCCTCATCTTCGGACTCGGGCTGCTGCTCTCCGGCATGTCCAATCCAGAGAAGGTGCTCAACTTCCTCGATTTCGCGGCGATCCGCTTCGGCGGCTGGGATCCGAGCCTGATCCTCGTGATGGCTGGAGCGGTGGGGGTCAGCTTCGCCGGCTTCCGACTGGTTTTCCGGCGCCGGCGTCCCGTCCTCGGTGAGCAATTCCACCTGCCATCCTCGCAGACGCTGGATTGGCGGATCGCAACCGGCCCTGCGATCTTCGGCATCGGCTGGGGCCTCGCCGGCATCTGCCCGGGCCCGGCCTTCGTGGCGCTCGGCTACGGCTCGCCTGCCATCGTCCTGTTCGTCACGGCCATGATGATCGGAATGGCCGCAGCCCGCATGCTCGCGAGCCGCCGGCCCTCGCTCGCCGCAGTCGCTTCAGAATGAGGGAGGCTTGAATGTCCGGCATTCCACATCCGGTCGACCTGTCAGTGAAACCCGAGGTCACACCGTTCTTCGATCGCGCCACCAACACCGTCAGCTATGTGGTCAAGGACCCAGACTCGCGGGCCTGCGCGGTGATCGATTCGGTCATGGACATCGACTATGCATCGGGGCGCATCGCGCCGCATTCGGCCGACGAGATCATTCGCCTGATCGAGGATCGCGGCTGGCAACTGGACTGGCTGATCGAGACCCATGTCCATGCCGATCATCTGTCGGCGGCGCCCTACATCCAGTCAAGGCTGGGCGGCAGGATCGGCATCGGCGCCAACATCAGGATGGTGCAGGAGACGTTCGGCAAGATCTTCAACGAAGGCACCGAGTTTCAGCGCGACGGCAGCCAGTTCGACCGCCTGTTCCATGATGGCGACACCTACCGGATCGGCGCAATCACCGCCTTCGCCATGCATACGCCGGGGCACACGCCGGCCTGCATGACTCATGTGATCGGAGACGCCGCCTTCGTCGGCGACACGCTATTCATGCCGGACGGCGGCTCGGCACGCGCCGACTTTCCTGGCGGCGATGCCCGCACGCTGTATCGCTCGATCCGCCGGGTGCTGGAGCTGCCTGACGCGACGCGGCTGTTCATGTGCCACGACTACGGTCCAAACGGCCGCGACATCCGCTGGGAAACGACGGTGGCCGAGCAGCGCGCGCACAACATCCACGTCCGCGACGGCATCACCGAGGATCAGTTCGTCGCCGCCCGCGAGGCGCGCGACCGCACCTTGGACATGCCCAAGCTGATCATCCCCTCCCTGCAGGTGAACATGAAGGCGGGACGGCTGCCGACGCCCGATCAGGACGGCCGGCGCTTCCTGAAAGTCCCGCTCAACGCACTCTAGGGCACCCCTCGCCCCACCGACCACGCGGCAGACGTCGCGGCTCGGCTTTCCCATTTGGCAACGGCCGGGCACCGGCGCGGCACGCCACTCCGGAGCATCGCAGGATGACCTTGTCCGCTGCCCAGCTTGCGCTCGGCTCGCTGTCCGGCTCTTTCGTCGGATTCACGCTCGGCCTGATCGGCGGGGGCGGATCGGTGCTGGCCGTGCCGCTCATGGTGTATCTGGTCGGCGTCGGCAATCCCCACGTCGCGATCGGCACGAGCGCGGTCGCCGTGGCGATCAACGCGGCGGCCAATCTCGCCAATCATGCCGGCTCCGGGAACGTCAAATGGCCTTGCGCGCTGGTGTTTGCTGCAACGGGCGTGGTCGGCGCCTTCGCTGGCTCGACGCTCGGCAAGATGGTCGACGGTCAGAAGCTGCTGCTGCTGTTCGCCCTGGTCATGATCGTGATCGGCCTGTTGATGCTGCGCAGGCGCGGCACGAACAGCCAGCTGGACGTCAAGCTTTCGCGCGACAATCTGCTGCCGCTATTGGCATTCGGTTTCGGCACGGGAACACTGTCCGGCTTCTTCGGCATCGGCGGCGGCTTCCTGATCGTTCCGGCTCTGATGTTTGCGACGGGCATGCCGATCCTCTACGCGATCGGCTCCTCGCTCGTGTCCGTCACGGCGTTCGGACTGACGACCGCAGCAAACTACGCGCTGTCGGGACTGGTCGACTGGGCGCTGGCGGCGACCTTTCTCGTCGCCGGCATCGCCGGTGGCCTGGTCGGTGCGAAGCTGGCGGCTCGCCTGTCCGGTACACGCGGCACCTTGAACAAGCTGTTTGCCACGGTGGTGTTCGTGGTGGCAGCTTACATGATCTATCGGAGCTGGTCGGCACTCGGCCACTCCGCATAGCCTGGCATGGTATGAGCCGGAGGCCGGCATCGAGGCCGGACCGGCGCGCCACGTCCTCGCAGCGCGCCCGGGACCTCAACTCGACGCGGGCCCGCCTATGCCGCGTTGCTGCCTTCCTGGCGGCTGGCTTCGAACAAGAACCAAGTGCGGCGCTCGGTCTCGTCGATGAAGGTCTCCAGCAATCCCGCGGTGGCGGGATCGTCATTGTCGTCGCACAGCCCGTGCGCTTTCCGCATCGCAGCCGCGACGTGCTTGTTGTCCTCCATCAACTCCCGCAACATCTCGCGCGGCGGCACATACTCCTCGTTGTTGTCCTTGATGGTCTGCAGCTTGCTGATCTGGCTGATCGATTTCAGCGTGGTGCCACCGAGCTTGCGCACGCGCTCGGCGAGCTGGTCCGTGGTGGCAAAGATCGCGTCCGACTGCTCGTCGAGCATCTCGTGGTAGTCATGGAAATGCCGTCCGCTGACGTGCCAGTGGAAGTTCTTGGTCTTCAGATAGAGCGCAAAGGCGTCCGCAAGCAGCGTGTTCAATGCCGTCGAGATCTTGTTCACGGCATCCGGGGACAGATCGGTCGGGGTATCGAGCTCGGGGGCGGTCTTGTCGGTCTTTGCTTTACTCACGGCTTGGCCTTCCTGTTAGAAGCAGCGATGGACACGGATGATCGGACCCGTTAACGCTCGCTGACCCCTCCAGTTCCGATCAAGGAACTGTGTTTGCCGGAACCCGCCATGGACGACTGGATCGATTATTACGATTCCACGCACACGATCTATGCGAGCAAGCTGCATCGCGACCTGCACTTCGAGGGGATCGCGCGCGACATCGTCGGCTATATTCCCTCGCCCGACGCGGTCGTTCTCGACTATTCCTGCGGAGAGGCCCTGTCGGCCGCGAAGGTCGCCGACGCCTGCATGACGCTCATCCTGGCCGAGCCGGCGCCGGGCGTGCGCGGCCGGCTGATCGCGCGCTTCGCCCCCAACACCAAGATCCGCGTGCGGTCGCTGGACGAGCTGCGCAACATGCAGGAAGGCTCGATCGACCTCGTGGTCATGAACTCCGTGGCCCAGTACATGAGCGAGGCGGAATTCGATGCAGCCCTGGCCGTGATCAAGCGGCTGCTGAAGCCGTCGGGAAAGTTCGTCCTCGGCGACGTCCTGCGTCCGGACGTCGGCATGGGCCGTGACGTGCTCGCGCTGCTGATGTTCGCGGCGCGGGACGGCTTCCTCAAGGATGCCCTGGTCGGGCTGGTCGCCACTGCCCTGTCCGATTACCGGCAGTTGCGGACCAAGGTCGGCCTGCAGCGCTACAGCGAGGCCGAGATCCTGGCACGGCTGAAGAAGGCCGGCCTCACTGCCGTCCGGGCGCCGAAGAATATCGGCCACAATCCCTGGCGCATGACCTTCGTGGCGCAGCCGGCAATGGGAACCGTGTGACCGGCCGACCCGACCAGCCCACGCGGTGGCCCAACATCGAGCAACCGGATTAGGGTTAACTGAAACACGGGCTGGCTCACGCGGCCGTGAGAGGTAAGATCACCCCCGGCCCGGTGGCGGAAGCTACGACGCGAAGAGCGGTGCAACGCTCTTGAACCTGGTTCAAGTCCAGGCCGGGCCTCCAGCCGTCGCTGCCGCGCAGCTTCGGCTCGGCGAGCCAGCGACGGCGCCGCGCCCCTCAGACCCTCTTCGGCCAAATTGGCCGTTGATTTCGGCCCAAAACCCTTTTCGCTCAGAGGAAACTGGTCTAAAGACCGCTCGCGCGCGAGCAATGGTCGCGCCTTGGCCTTCGGGGACGCGCGGCACGCGCGCCCTTTTTTTGTGCCCAATTCCTGCCCGTTTCTTGCCCGTGAGCTTGAATGCCGAAACGAACCGACATCTCGACCATCCTGATCATTGGCGCCGGTCCGATCGTGATCGGCCAGGCCTGCGAATTCGACTATTCCGGTACGCAGGCGGTGAAGGCGCTGAAGGAGGAGGGCTATCGCGTCGTCCTCGTCAATTCCAATCCGGCCACGATCATGACCGATCCGGAATTGGCCGATGCGACCTATATCGAGCCGATCACGCCGGAGATCGTCGCCAAGATCATCGAGAAGGAACGCCACGTCATCCCCGGCGGCTTCGCACTGCTGCCGACCATGGGCGGGCAGACCGCGCTGAACTGCGCGCTGTCGCTGCGCCGGCAGGGGACACTGGAGAAGTTCGACGTCGAAATGATCGGCGCGACGGCTGACGCGATCGACAAGGCCGAGGACCGCCAGCTGTTCCGCAATGCGATGGAGAAGATCGGGCTGCAGACGCCGAAGTCGCGGCTCGCCAATGCGTCGGCGCTGAAGAAGCAGTATCGCGACAAATACTTGGCCGAGCGCGAGACGCTGTCGGGCGCCGCGCGCGACGAGCTCGACCGGCAATGGACGCTCGGCGAGAACGAGCGCCGCAAGCGCTATCAGGAGCATGCGCTGGGACAGGCGCTGATGGCGCTGTCCGAGATCGGCCTGCCCGCGATTATCCGTCCCTCCTTCACCATGGGCGGCACCGGCGGCGGCATCGCCTACAACAAGGAAGAATATCTCGACATCATCGAGCGCGGTCTCGATGCCTCCCCCACCAACGAAGTGCTGATCGAGGAATCGGTGCTCGGGTGGAAGGAGTACGAGATGGAGGTCGTCCGCGACAAACACGACAACTGCATCATCGTCTGCTCGATCGAGAACCTCGATCCGATGGGCGTGCACACCGGCGACTCGATCACGGTGGCGCCGGCGTTGACGCTGACCGACAAGGAATATCAGATCATGCGCGACGCCTCGCTGGCGGTGCTGCGCGAGATCGGCGTCGAGACCGGCGGCTCCAACGTGCAGTTCGGCGTCAACCCGGCCGACGGCCGCATGGTCGTGATCGAGATGAATCCGCGCGTGTCGCGCTCCTCGGCCTTGGCCTCCAAGGCGACCGGCTTCCCGATCGCCAAGGTCGCGGCCAAGCTCGCGGTCGGCTACACGCTGGACGAGATCGCCAACGACATCACCGGCGGCGCGACCCCGGCCTCGTTCGAGCCGACGATCGACTACGTCGTCACCAAGATCCCCCGCTTTGCCTTCGAGAAATTCCCGGGCGCCTCGACCACCTTGACGACCTCGATGAAGTCGGTCGGCGAAGTCATGGCGATCGGCCGCACCTTCCAGGAAAGCCTGCAAAAGGCGCTGCGCGGCCTGGAGACGGGCCTCACCGGCCTCGACGAGATCGACATCGAGGGGCTCGGCCGCGGCGATGACAAGAATGCGATCCGCGCCGCCCTGGGCACGCCGACCCCGAACCGCCTGCTCCAGGTGGCGCAGGCGATGCGCCTCGGCTGGTCGGACGAGGACATCTTCAACTCCTGCAAGATCGATCCGTGGTTCCTGGCGCAGATGCGCGGCATCGTCGAGATGGAGGACAAGGTTCGCCGTCATGGCCTGCCGCCGAATGCCAGCGGCATGCGCACGCTGAAGGCGATGGGCTTCTCCGACGCGCGGCTCGCGGTGCTCGCCAACACCACCGAAGCCGAGGTCGCCGCCAAGCGGCAGGCGCTCGGCGTCCGTCCGGCGTTCAAGCGAATCGACACCTGCGCAGCGGAGTTCGCTTCGCCGACCGCCTACATGTATTCGAGCTATGAGACGCCGTTTGCCGGCGCTCTCGGCGACGAGAGCGCGCCGTCGGACAAGAAGAAGGTGATCATTCTCGGCGGCGGCCCGAACCGGATCGGCCAGGGCATCGAGTTCGACTATTGCTGCTGCCATGCCTGTTTCGCGCTGGCCGATGCCGGCTACGAGACCATCATGGTCAACTGCAATCCGGAGACGGTCTCGACCGACTACGACACCGCCGACCGGCTGTATTTCGAGCCGCTGACGGCCGAGGACGTGCTCGAGATCATCGCCACCGAGCGCAAGAACGGCACCGTGCATGGCGTCATCGTGCAGTTCGGCGGCCAGACGCCGCTGAAGCTCGCGCGCGCGCTCGAAGCCGCCGAGGTACCGATCCTCGGCACCTCGCCGGAAGCCATCGACCTGGCCGAGGACCGCGACCGCTTCAAGCGCATCCTCGACAAGCTGCATCTGAAGCAGCCGAAGAACGGCATCGCCTATTCGGTCGAGCAGGCGCGCCTGGTGGCGGCCGATCTCGGCCTGCCGCTGGTGGTGCGCCCATCCTATGTGCTCGGCGGCCGCGCGATGCAGATCATCCGCGAGGACAACCAGCTCAGCGACTACCTGCTCGGCACCCTGCCGGAGCTGGTGCCGGCCGACGTCAAGGCGCGCTATCCCAACGACAAGACCGGCCAGATCAACACGGTGCTGGGCAAGAACCCGCTGCTGTTCGACCGCTACCTGTCGGACGCCACCGAGATCGATGTGGACTGCCTTTCCGACGGCAAGGACACCTTCATCGTCGGCATCATGGAGCACATCGAGGAGGCTGGCATCCATTCCGGCGATTCCGCCTGCTCGCTGCCGCCGCATTCGCTCGACGAGGCGACCATCGCCGAGCTTGAGCGGCAGACCCGCGAGCTGGCGCTCGGGCTCGACGTCGTCGGCCTGATGAACGTGCAATATGCGATCAAGGACGGCACGATCTACGTGCTCGAGGTCAATCCGCGCGCCTCGCGCACGGTGCCCTTCGTCGCCAAGGTGGTCGGCACGCCGGTCGCCAAGATCGCGGCCCGGATCATGGCGGGCGAGAAGCTCGCCGATTTCGGGCTGACCAAGCGCGCGCTCAAGCATGTCGGGGTGAAGGAATCGGTCTTCCCGTTCGCCCGCTTCCCCGGCGTCGACACCGTGCTCGGCCCGGAGATGCGCTCCACCGGCGAGGTGATGGGCATCGACCGCTCGTTCGCCGTGGCGTTCGCCAAGAGCCAGCTCGGGGGCGGCACACGCGTGCCGCGCAAAGGAACGGTGTTCGTGTCGGTGCGTGAAAGCGACAAGGCGCGCATCACCGAGGTGGTGCGGATGCTGCACGAACTCGGCTTCAAGGTGGTAGCGACTTCCGGGACCCAGCGCTTCCTGACCGACCAGGGCGTGCCGACCGAGAAGATCAACAAGGTGCTGGAAGGCCGGCCGCACATCGTGGACGCCATCACCAACGGCGACATCCAGCTGGTCTTCAACACCACCGAAGGCCCGCAGGCGCTGGCCGACAGCCGCTCGCTGCGGCGCGCTGCCCTCTTGCATAAAGTGCCGTATTACACCACTCTTTCGGGTGCCGTGGCGGCCGCGCAAGGCATCCGTGCCTATCTCGGGGGAGACCTTGAGGTCCGCACCCTGCAGAGTTACTTTTCCGAAAACTAATCGCAGCGTGCGGGCGAACGCCCGCTAAGCGGTTGGCAACAATCGGCAATAGAAGCTTTCAGGAACTCGCCGCCCCGTTCGATGTTGTACCGGCCTTTGACGGGACGGTCTTGCCGGGCCTTGAGGCTTTGCTTTGAGCCGCAAAGGCCTATTCTGAAGATGCTGATCGTGCGCGCCCCCGCCCGCACGACTGAAGGACGAGAAGAGATGGTGGAAAAGGTTCCCATGACTTCGATGGGCTACGCCGCGTTGGAGAACGAGCTCAAGCAGCGCCAATCGGTGGACCGTCCGCGCATCATCGAACATATCGCGGAAGCGCGTTCGCATGGCGACCTGTCCGAGAACGCGGAATATCACGCCGCCAAGGAAGAGCAGTCTCACAACGAGGGCCGCATCGCCGAGCTCGAGGACAAGCTCGCGCGCGCCGACATCATTGATGTGACCAAGCTCTCCGGCGACACGATCAAGTTCGGCGCGACGGTGACCCTGATCGACGAGGACACCGAGAAGAAGACGGTCTGGCAGATCGTCGGCGAGGTCGAGGCGGACGCCAAGAAGGGCAAGATCTCGATCACCTCGCCGCTGGCGCGCGCGCTGATCGGCAAGAAGATGGGCACTACCGTCGAGGTCATGGCGCCCGGCGGCGCCAAGTCCTACGAGATCGCCAAGGTCGAGTGGCGCTGAGGACCCGAGGCACCGGAGCGGTGCCTGTAACCGTTCGGACGAAACCAGGGCTGCGCGAAGGCGCGGCCCTTCGTCGTTTGGCCGGCCGCACTGCGGCACAATGGCGTTCGGCAGCACACGGTCAATTCATCGGGCTCCAGGCCACACGCCGGTGACGGGCTTTCGGGAATGAGCTAGTGCAGAACCGACGAGCCGTGCCGGGAGGATGGGTCCGGTCCGTCGCATCATGATGGCTTTGATTGGGGGATGATCGACATGGAGCAGATGTTCTCGAAATGGCAACCGGCTGTACTCAGCCTGTTTCGCTTCGTCACGGGTCTGTTGTTGTTTCAATACGGCGTGGCGAAGATCTTCAAGTTTCCAGTGCTTCCGTATTTCGCAAACATTCCGCCGCTCATCTATACGGCCGGCCTGATCGAGCTCGTGCTGGGCGGATTGCTGATGGTGGGTCTGCTCACGCGGCCCGTCGCGTTCATTCTGTCGGGTCAGATGGCCTTCGCCTATTTCCTCGGTCACATGTTCAAGACAGGTGAGCCGGTGTGGCTGCCGCTCCTGAACAACGGCACCGCGGCAATCGCATTCTGCTTCTCATGCCTTTATCTGGCGACGGCCGGCGGGGGTCCGATCAGCCTCGACGCGATGCTGCGTAAGAAGGCGTAGGCTTTCACTCACAGTCATTCCGGGGCGCCTCGAACGAGGCGACCCCGGAATGGCGGTGGGCCTAGCTGCGTCCCTTGACCTCGAGCGGCACCGCCGCCTCGTATTTCGAGTTGTGCAGCACCAGGGACGTTCGCACGTTGCGCACGTGAGGTGCCGCCGTCAGGTGGGTCACGAACTCCTGAAACGTCGCCATGTCCGGCGCCACGCATTTCAGGATGAAGTCCACCTCGCCGGACAGCATCCAGCATTCCCGCACCAGCGGCTCGGACCGCACGAACTCTTCGAACGCCTTCAGGTCGGCGTCCGCCTGGCTCGACAGGTGGACCGAGGCGAACACGGTCACGTCGAAGCCGAGCTTGCGCGGGTCGAGCAGGCCCCGGTAGCCGGTGATGTAGCCTTCCTCCTCCAGGGTCCGCACGCGGCGCAAGCAAGGCGGCGGCGAGATGCCGACCCGCTTGGCGAGCTCGACATTGGTGATCCTGCCGTCGGCCTGAATTTCGCTCAGGATTTTGAGATCGATCTCATCAAGATTCTTGGACACGGGGATTGTGGGCTCTGGCGGAACAGGAGGAGGCGCAGGGGGCGCCGGGCGACGATGGGCAACTCTCTTAGCGCAAGCCGGTCAATCCACGCAATTTTATTGCTTTAGATTTCCCCTGTTGACCGGCTCGTGAAGGGAAAATTCGCCGAGATGCGTTGCAATTCTTGCATAGCTTGCCAGATGGCTTAGACTTGGATTTGACATTTTCGATGGGGCTTCGGAGCGTTTCTTCAGCGCATTCCGCTCGCTGCGTCGGTAATCCTCCCTTTTCCAGCGAGTCTTCGGCCACATGCAAGCTCCGATCCATGCCAAAGTCGTCATCATCGGTTCCGGCCCTGCTGGCTATACGGCGGCGATCTACGCGGCACGAGCTATGCTGGAGCCGGTGCTGATTCAGGGCATCCAGCCAGGCGGCCAGCTCACCATCACCACCGACGTGGAGAACTATCCGGGATTTGCCGACGTCATCCAGGGTCCCTGGCTGATGGAGCAGATGGAAAAGCAGGCGACGCATGTCGGCGCCCAGATCAAGACGGACCTCGTGACCAAGCTGGAGCTGGGACAGCGTCCGTTCCGCCTGACCTGCGACTCCGGTGACGTCTACCTCGCCGAGACCGTCATTCTGGCGACCGGCGCCCAGGCGCGCTGGCTCGGGCTGCCGTCGGAGGAGACGTTCAAGGGCTTCGGGGTCTCGGCCTGTGCGACCTGTGACGGCTTCTTCTATCGCGGAAAGGAGGTCGTCGTCGTCGGCGGCGGCAACACCGCGGTCGAGGAAGCGTTGTTCCTGACCAATTTCGCATCGACCGTCACCGTCGTACACCGGCGCGACCATTTCCGCGCCGAGCGCATCCTGCAGGAGCGGCTGTTCAAGCATCCCAAGATCAAGGTCGTCTGGGACAGCGCCCTCGATGAGATCTGCGGCGCCAGCTCGCCATCCAAGGTCACGCATGTCCGGCTCAAGAACGTCAAGACCGGCGCGCTCACCGAGCTGCCCGCCGATGGCGTGTTCGTTGCAATCGGCCACGCGCCGGCAACCGAGCTGGTCGCGGGGCAACTGAAACTGAAGCCTTCCGGTTACGTCGAGGTGGCGCCGGGCTCGACCGCGACCTCCGTTCCCGGCGTGTTTGCGGCCGGCGACGTCGCCGATGAAACCTATCGGCAGGCGATCACCGCAGCCGGCATGGGCTGCATGGCCGCCCTCGAGGCCGAACGCTTCCTCGCCCACGCCGCGAGCGAACGCGCCGCGGCGGAATGAACTGACGATGCCACGATCACGGGATGGATTTACGGATATGGATTGGGACAAGCTGAAGGTGTTTCACGCAGCGGCGGAAGCAGGCAGCTTCACGCATGCCGGGGAGCAGCTCGGGCTGTCACAATCGGCGGTGTCGCGCCAGGTCAGCGCGCTCGAGCAGGAGCTCGCAGTCTCGCTGTTCCACCGCCATGCCCGCGGGCTGATCCTGACGGAGCAAGGCGACCTCCTGTTCCGAACCGCGCATGACGTCTTCATGCAGCTGCAGGCGGCGCGCGCCAAGCTGACCGACAGCCGCGAGCGCCCGAGCGGCGACCTGAAGATCACGACCACGCCGGGCGTCGGCATCAACTGGTTGATCCCGCGACTCGGAGAATTCACCGCCCTCTATCCGGAGATCCGGATCTCGCTGATCGTCACCGACGAGGAGCTTGATCTGTCGATGCGCGAGGCGGACGTGGCGATCCGCACCCGCAAGCCGACTCAGCCCGATCTGATCCAGCGCAAGCTGTTCGCGATCAGCTTCCACGCCTATTGTTCACCGGAATATGTCAAGCGCTTCGGCACGCCGCGCACGCTCGACGAGCTCGATGATCATCGCATCATCATGCTGGCCGACGGCCAAGTCGCGCCGCATCTCCAGAACCGCAGCTGGCTGGTCGATGCCGGCCGCAACGGCTCCGGTCCGCGCGAGGCCTATTTCAGGGTCAACAACATTCTCGGCCTGGTCCGCGCCTGCCAGCAAGGACTCGGCATCGCCGCGCTGCCGGACTACCTCGTCGAGGAAAACAGCCGTCTCGTGCAATTGTTCGGAGAGTCGGATTCGATCCAGCTCGACACCTACTTCGTCTATCCCGAGGAATTGAAAACGGTCGCTCGCGTTCAAGTGTTCCGTGACTTCGTCGTGAGCAAAGCGCAGCGCTGGCCGGCGTAAGATTGTGCATGTCTGACATGCGGCTTGCATGGTTGCTGCGACGCCATGCGAGAGCCCATACTGAGGATGTGCTGAGCGTTGGCGTTGCGCATTGTCCCCCTCCTCCAGTGGCGCGAGCGTTCAGAAATCCCTCTTGGAAGGTGATTGTGTCGGCCGCTTTGGCCAATACCTCCAGCCGGGCTCATTTGGGCCCGGCTATTTTTTTGCCGAATGTTTCCGTGTCGTGCCCGATGCGGCGTTGACAGCATCGCCCGCACCGCGCATCTAGATCTTATGTCCACGTCTTCGCACGCCAAGTTGTCGTCGAAAAAAGCTCCCCTCCCGGGGACATGTGGACGCGCGCGCTAGAATCTCTCGAATTCACCGCCGCATCACCAGCCCCGCCGCGAGGACGGGGCTTTTTTTGCGTGTCCCGTCTCCGGCTCCTGCCAACCCAAGGAGATGGACCATGACCGACGTTACGACCCGATTGCAGGGCCTCTGGCTGCCCCTGATCACGCCGTTCCGCCATGGCGCGCTCGACGAACCATCCTTACGCAGTCTGGTTCGGCACTACGCCGCCAAGCGGATCGATGGACTGGTGCTCGGTGCCACGTCAGGCGAAGGACTGGCGCTGTCATGGGACGAGCGCGCCCGTCTGATCAGCGTGGTCCGGGACGAGCTCGACACCACCGGCCGGTCGCTGCCGATCTGTCTTGGTGTCGGCGGCGTGGCGACGGCCGAGGTGATCGAAGCGCTCGACCGAACCGCGTCATGGCCGATCGACTTCTATCTGATCTCGAGTCCGCCTTACGTGCGTCCGTCGCAGCGCGGCCTGCTGGCGCATTTCACCGCGTTGGCTGACCGCACCGCCCATCCGATCGTGCTCTACAACATTCCCTATCGGTCGGCGGTCGGCCTCGACAACGAGACGTTGCTGCAGCTCGCCGAGCATCCCGCCATCGCTGGGCTCAAGGATTGCTGCGCCAACCGCACGCAGACGCGCGACCTGATCACGCGCCGGCGCGCTGGCTTTCATATCCTGACGGGCGAAGACGCCCAGAGCTTCGATGCGCTGCAGGCCGGTGCCGACGGCGCCATCCTGCTCTCGGCGCATCTGGAGACCGAGACGTTTGCCGCAATCCTGCAGCACGTAAAGGCCGGCCGTCACGACGCGGCAGCAGCGTGCTGGGCGCAGGTCGAGCATCTCACGCGGCTGCTGTTCACCGAGCCGAGCCCGGCCCCGGCCAAGTACTGGCTGGCGCGGACCGGCGTCATTGCGAGCCCCGAAGTGCGGCTGCCGATGGTGGAGGTTGGCGACGACCTCGCCGCACGGCTGGATCAGCAGATCGAGCGGCGCCAGCCGACGACCACGCAGAACCGCGTTGCCTGAGCACGCCCCAACCTATTCGCCGGCTCTGCCTTGCCGTCCCGATCGGGACGGCCAGGCAGAGCCGCGCCACCGCTGCGGAGCCGGAGCAGAATCTCCGTGGTTAATCCGAGCTAACAAACGCGATCAAAAGCGGCGCAGTCCGCAACCTCGTGTTTAAAGATGTTCCGCTATGGATGTTGAAAACATCAAAGAGCGCGAGGGCGTCGTGGCTTTGCAGGATCATCCATACCCTGAGCACCAGGGGTTCAGCGTCGAAGACATTCTCTGGGCGGTCGGGATCTGGTCCGTCATCCTGACCCTGACGCCGGCAATCGCCTTCTATTTCCTGATGGTTGCCTGACCTCGCCGCGCCCTCTCGCGCGGCGCGAGGTCGGCACTCACGCCAGATCGTGTGACCCGACGCAAAAAACGCGCGGAAGACCGCGCGTCGATGCCTCATCTGATGCCGCGATCAGGCCGCCTGCTTGTGCATGGCGCCGTTGGCCGACACAGTCCCGCGAATCGCCCGCACCGAACGCTCGATCGCAGCCCAGAGGCGTGCGATCTCGGCCGCAGCCCGGCCCTCCGCATAATATTCCCGCACGCCTTCACCCTGGCCCAGCGCCATCAGCAGATCGGCGCGGTTGGTGATCTGGCCGCCCCACACCGGGGCCTTGAACTTCGCCAGCGCCTCGCGGGCGATGGTGACGATCGGGCTTTCGGCATCGTCGCGGCGCGCCGGCGCGCCATTGAGAACGACCGCGTAGGGCTTGCGCGCGGCGCGGCAGGTCTGGATCGTCTCCTGTACCGCGTTGACGTCGAACACGCCGGGGCGGGCCGGGATGATCACCATGGTCGCGTTCTTGATCGCATCCTCGACGACGGCCGAGATGGTCGGCGGCGTATCGATCAGCACCCATTCGACGCCGTCGCGGCGGGCGGCGGACACGATCGCGCTCACCGAGTTCACGGCCGTCTTGATCGGCGGCTCGTTGGTGCCGCGCAGCTTGTGCCAAAGCGTCAGCGACCCCTGCGGGTCGGCATCGATGAGCAGACAAGACTTGCTCGACTTGATCTGCGCAGCGAGATGGGCGGCCAGGGTGCTCTTGCCTGAACCGCCCTTACGCGATGCGAAAACAATAACGTTCATACCTTGGCCTCCAGATTGACCCCGGCAGCGAAAATGAATCAGCGGACTGATTCGCGGAAGATAAATTTAGCGATCGATAAGACGTAACTCCTGATTGCCGAAACGCATTGGTTTTTGAGTCACACCAAAGCAGGCAAAACAGCAGATCAGGCCGCGATGTTCGACAACATCCGGTCATGCCCCATCGCATTTACATGTTGAGGCTGCGCGTCGAGAACCGCCGCCATTCCCGGTGCCGCCAAATGCGGCCATCGGCATCGCTCACGTCGCGTCCGGTCGCGTCGACTTCTTCGATTTGCCGGCGCGCGCAGTGATCGGCTTCCTGGTGACAAGACGAATGCTCATCGGCCGCTCCGCGCGGCCCGATGACGCTGTCTGGCGCTCTGGCGGCCCGAATTGGGCGCGGCATGGCGGCGACAGCTCGGCCTTGCGGCGGACCATGCAGGCGGTGACACGATCGACATCGGGAATGTCGGAACTACAAAGCCGGAACGCATCGCCTGTGCACGCCTGCTCCTGCTCGGCGGTATAGGCCCGTGCGGTTACGGGGACTAACAGCGCGGCTATAGCGATCAGTACGGCAGAGATGCATGGATCGAGATCAATCCCTCTCATCGCCCCCTCCCCCTCGTTGCCGCCAACTGTGATTGAAGGAGACCGGATTCGCAAGCAACGGCGCCACGCCGTGCTACCGATCCGGCGCAGCAAAACCGCAAGCGAGCGCACGATCCGGCGATATATCCGTCGAAATACGGAGACCGGGCTCGGGCTTCCGCGACCAAAGCTCTGCGCCCACGCCCCGGCCCTGCGCGAGAGGTCGCGACGGGGCTACAAATCACGGCGCAGGATCAATGGGGCGCGGAGCACGGATGGAGGTGAGCTTGCGAACGGCACAGCGATGGGCGTGGCCATGGTACAGTTGGGTGGGCTCGAACCACCGACCTCCTGTTCCACAGACAGGCGCTCTAACCAACTGAGCTACAACTGCATCCGCATGGGACGGCCCACGAGGGGCGTCCGAACGGGCCGGAAACTAGGTGCAACGGGCGAATTTGGCAAGGCCGAGAACGGATAAAGTCCCCTGCCGTGACGGCGTTTTTTGACGCCGCTTCGGCCCGAACGAGCCCCCGTGCAAACGGCGAGCCCCAGAAAGCAAACCCGGCCGCGAACGCGCCCGGGTCATGGATCTCCCGCCGTCCATGTCGGCACACGGCCGTACCGCGCACCCGGCGAGACTTGAGGCTGGCCCTCAGGCCGCCGTCTTGAACAGCTTGGTGGCGCTTTCCTTGATCGGCTCAACCGTCTCGGCCGCAACCTTCTGGCCGAGCTCGCCGAGCTCCTTGGCCTGGGCCGTGAAGGTCTCGAACTGCTTGCGCGCGAAGCCCGTCCAAAGCTCCATCGCCTCCGACGGCGACTTCACGCCGAACAGCTCCTGGGCGAAGTCGAGCGAAGCCGTGGTATTGGCCTTCGTGAATTCCATGACCTTGGACGAGTAGGCGCCGGCGCCCTTGCTGGCGTTGGCGAAGAAGGCCTCGATGGCCGAATTGTGGGTTTCCGCTGCGTCCTTGAACTTGGCGTAGTTCTCGCGGGCCTGGGACACGCCTTTTTCGGCGAACGCGCGCATCTGCTCGGGAACCTCGAACGGGATGATGGACGCGGAGAAAGGATCGGTGGCATTGGTCATGGCATGCATCCTTCGAAACATTGAGACTGGACCGTCCCGGCAATCGGGACGTCACTTCGGATCACGCAGAGGAACCGCCCCTGGGAGGTAACAACCTCGCGTAGAGCTATATCGTGGCGCTTTTGTGCAACGCAACGGAAATTCCACCATCAGGAACTGTTTGCCGCACCCGCTTCCAGATTTTTCGGGAGCGGAGAACGTTCCGTCAGGCCTTAGGCTTTGTGGCGTCGATCGCAACCTTGCCGATGGCCTGCCCCATTTCGCTTGCCTGCTCGGCGAGCGACCGCATCTGGCCCTGAACAAATTCGCCGTGCAGCCGCAGCACCTCGGGCAGGTCCTTGGCGTGCACCAGCGATTGGGCGTAGTCGAGCGACGACTGGACGTTCTTTTCAGCGTAGGACAAGACCTTGGCGCCGATGTCCTTGGCCCCGGCCCGCACCGTCGTGCTGCGGTGTTCGAGCGAGCCGGCCGTCGCCTCCGCTCCAGCCAAGAACTTCTCGAACGTCTGACGTGCCTGGTTGAAGCCTGCCTCCGCCATCGCCCGCATGTCTTTCGGAATCTCGAATCGTCGCCCGTCGTCGGTCATGGTTCCCTCCTTCTGACGTCACGATTGGCTGGCGCCCTTAGCGCCTCGTCCTCGCGGTGACCGTCCCGTTGCCCGCGCAGCTCTCGACCTGCCCAGGTATCATCGTGGTCCCCAACAGGAGGGTTCGCCGCGATTCCGCGCGCTGCGGCTCACGAGGAACACATTAAGGTTATCCAAGCTTTAGCAGGACAGGAGCGCGGCCCCGCCGTGGACCTCGGCCCTCAAAACGCGCGATAGTAACGAATTCTTAACGCGACCAGTTCCGACCGCCGATCCGTCGGCCGATCAACATCACAAGAGCCGTTTGCCGTCGTCGCCCATGACCTACGCCGATCTCGAATTGCAGGCCCTCAGCGACCCCCGGCTGGCCGTCCACGCCGCCGGCAGTCTGCCGGCCTGGCTATGGTCGGCCGATGGCAGCCGTGTGCTGTGGGCCAATGCGGCCGGTGCGCGCGCCCTCGGCGCGGCGAGCGCAGCGGCGCTGATTGCTAAGACGCTCGGCCCTGCCGACGCGCATCGTCGCCAGGTCGCTCAATTGGGACGGCGGCTGCCCGAGACCGGCGCCTTGCGGCTCGAACGCCTCCGTGGCTTCGGCGCGCCGCTCGGCACGCTCGCGACCTGCGGCTGCGCCCGGATCGATCTGCCGGATGGCACGCGCGCGGTGCTGATCACCGGCACCGACGGGGGTGGACGTAGCTTCCCCCTGGCGGATCGCCTGAAGCGGCTCGTGGAGACGAGTGAGCATGCGCTGATCGCATTCACCCAGGACGGTCAGTTCGCCGGCAGCAGTTCAGCCGGACGGCGCCTGTTTGGCATGCGCGACCTGAGCGAGCCGGATTTCGTCGGGATACGCAGGGCGGCGCTGGCCGATGGCATGGCCGAGGTGACGTTCGGCACGGAGCGCGCAGCGCTCTACCGCATCGGCAGCGGCAACCAGGTCGGGCTGGTGGCCGTCCCGATGCCGGCCCCTGCCGAGGAGATCGAGGCGCCGGGCACGGCGCCAATACCTGAGCCAACCGCGGATGCCGCCCCGGCATCACCAGCCCCCGTGGATGTTGCCGCTGGGCCCGCGGTCGTGACTTCGCCTCCTCTTCCGATGGATGCAATGACTGAACGCCAAACCGACGACGAATCCCCCGCGCTGTCGAACGAAGCGCCGGCCGAGTTCCTGCTGATCGACGATCCGGCCGAGGCCGACCTGTTCAAGGCGTCGGCGCCGCAAACGGAAGATCACGCGCATCCTGCCGATTCCGGCGCGGCGGACCCTTCAGTCGGCCGCCGCCATCCGCTCCGATTTTCCTGGCAGATGGATGCCGAGGGACGGTTCTCGATCGGCTCCGATGAATTCACCCGCCTGATCGGGCGGCACAGCGCCGCCAAGCTCGGCCATCCCTGGCATGAGCTCGCTGCATCGCTAGGCCTCGATCCCGAAGGGCGAATCAGTGCCGCGATCGAAACGAAAGAGACCTGGAGCGGGATCGTCGTCAGCTGGCCCGCGGAGGGCGAGCGGCTTGCGGTCGAATTGTCGGGACTGCCTGTCCTGACGGAGGACAGAACCCATGCCGGCTATCGCGGCTTCGGCGTCTGTCGCGACCTCGACGCCCTGGACCGGCTGGCCGCACTGCGTCGCCCCGCATCGACCGATGCAGCCGCGACTGATGCTCCGGACGCCGACGAAACCGAACCTGCCCAATCCGACCATGTGCAGGCCGCAGATGTGCAGCCGCAGCAGGACAACGTCACTGCGTCATCGCGTGAGGCTTCCATTGCGCCGGACGTACACCACATCGACGGCATCGGGCTCGAAACGACCGGGAACGTGGTCCCGTTCCGCGCTCCGGGCGAGTCCAAGCATCCGGTGCTCACGCCGGTGGAGAACAGTGCGTTCCATGAACTCGCGCGTCAGCTGTCGGCTCGGCTCGAAGGCGAGATCCGCAACTCAGCCGCGGGCGTCGCGAGTGCGGCGCTCGAGCCGGGATCGCGCGTGAGCGATCCGTCGGTCCCGCCGCAGCAGCAGGCTCCGTCGGCGACGGAAACGGCGACCGATCATGGCGCGGAGCTGCAGACCGAATGGCTCAGCCCCGAGGAGCCGCCGGCCCAGGGCGACAGTCAGCGTGACCGCATCCTGCTCGACCTGCTGCCGACGGGCATGCTGATCTACCGGCTCGATCGGCTGCTCTATGGCAATCCGGCCTTCTTCAGGCAGATGGGCTACGCCGATCTTGCGGCCCTGGAGCAGGCAGGCGGGCTCGATGCGCTCTATGTCGAGCCGGGCGTGTCGTCCGCGTCGAACAAGTCGGAGGCCGGCACCCCCGTCACGATCTCGGCCGCCGACGGCTCCTCCAGCGAGGAGGTGAAGGCGGAAGCCCGCCTGTTCACGATCACCTGGGACGGCGATACCGCCCATGCCCTGATCTTCGCTCCGGCGCCCGGCACCGCAGCCGCGGTTCCGACGGCGGCCGACGCCGCACCGATGTCGGCGCCGGCCTCGGCTGCACCGGCCCCCCTGGTCGTGGCCCCGCCTCCGGCCGCCGGCCACGCCGAAGCCGAAGATCTTGCGGCGATCCTCGACGTCACAGCCGAGGGCATCCTGATGTTCGACGCCGGCGGCAACATCCACGCCTGCAACCGCAGCGCCGAGGCGCTGTTCGGCTACGATGGCGCGGCGCTGGTGCGCCGTAACCTGATCGAGCTGTTCGCGCCGGAAAGCGCCCGCCTCGTGCTCGATGACCTCGACAGCGTGCAGCAGGACGGCGCGTCGAGCGGGCTCGATCAGGGCCGCGAGGTGCTCGGGAAGGTCGCTCAGGGCGGCGTCATTCCGTTGTCGATGGCAATTGGCCGGACCCGGCCCAACGGTCCGAATTTCTTTGCCGTGTTCCGCGACCTGTCGCAACTCCATCGCGGCGATAGCGAGTTGCTGCAGGCTCGTCGCGTGGCCGATCGGGCCGCCAACGCCAAGGCCGACATGCTGGCCCGGATCAGCCACGAGGTGCGCGCGCCGCTGAACGCGATCATCGGCTTTGCCGAGGTCATGATCGGCGAACGTTTCGGCACGATCGGCAACACGCGCTACGCCGAATACATGAAGGACATCCGCGCCTCGGGCGAGCGCGTCGTCTCCCTGATCGACGATCTCTTGGAGCTGTCGCGCATCGAGACCGGCAAGCTCGAGCTCACCTTCACCAGCCAGAACCTCAACGAGCTGGTGGAGAGCTGTGTCGCAGTGATGCAGCCGCAGGCTAACCGCGCCCGCATCATCATCCGCACCTCGCTGTCGCAACTGCTGCCGCCGGTCATCGCCGACACAAGGGCGCTGCGCCAGATCGCGATGAACCTGATCTCGGCCTCGATCTCGCTGGCAAATCCCGGCGGCCAGGTCATCGTCTCGACCGCGCTGACCGATTTCGGCGAGGTCGCGCTGCGCGTGCGCGACACCGGTCATGGCCTGAACGATCAGGAGGTGGCCGCCGCGCTCGAACCGTTCCGTGCGCCCTCGGCTTCCGAGCAAGGCCCCGATGGCGCCGGTCTCAGCCTGTCGCTCACCAAGGCGCTGGTCGAAGCCAACCGGGCGCAGTTTCATATCAAGGCGGCGCCGAAATCCGGCACGTTGATCGAGGTGGTGTTTCCCCGCGCCGTGGCGCGCAATCAGAGCACCGGCTGAGCCGATCCCGCCCGCCGCACGGCCAGTGACCGACGCTTGAGACCGAGCAGAAGCGGACCGAACGCCAGGACGAAGCCGGCGAATGCGACGATCCAGGCCAACGCCGCGACGTGCAGCAGCACCTCGCCGTGCGCCGGCGCCACTGCGGCGCAGACCCGCGTCACCGCTGCGACGATGATCGCCAGATAGATCGCCTGGGTCGCGGGCGCGGCCGTCAGCGCCTGGCCGGTGTGGCCGAGCGTGGCCCGCGTCATCACGGCAAGCGTCGTGATGCCGGCGGCTCCGACCATCCAGGCATGCAGCCCGGCGCTTGGCAGAATCCATCCGAGGCTGGCGGCCGCCGTGAGCAGGAAGCCGAGCGGGACGAACATGTAACCGACATGCAGGATGACCAGCAGCCGTTCGCGCAAGGTGCGATCGCCGGCCCAGCGCGCGAGCCTCACCACATGCAACATGCCGGCCGCAGCCAGCGCGAGCGCGGTCGGCGCGCTCTCAGGAACCAGGATCCAGCCGAGCAGGCCCAGCGCGCTGAACAGCACGACCGCGATGTCGAAGCGGCCGAACGGCGCCGGCAGCCGGCCGGGATTGTGCTTGACCAGCCAGTTGCGCGTGAAGCTCGGCGTGATGCGGCCGCCGATCAGCGCGAGCAGCAGCACGATCACGGCAACGCCGACGCGGATCGCGTAATCGGCCGAGCCACGCAGATGGGCCTCGACGTGGAAGGCGATGTTGCCGACGCACAGCACCGTGACGATCGCGACCACCGGCAGATTGCGCCAATTGCGCCCGGCGACGATCTCGCGCGCCGCGGCCAGGACGACGAGCACGAGGAAGCTCGCATCGATCAGCAGCGCGGCCCACCAGGGACCCAGCGCAGACACCGTGACGGCCAGTCGTCCGGCTGTCCATACGAGCACCAGGGTGAGCAGCGGCAGGCCCCGGATCGGCAGCCGTCCGGTCCAGTTCGGGATCGCCGTGAACAGGAAGCCGGTGACGATGGCCGGCAGGTAGCCGTAGAGCATCTCGTGCACGTGCCAGTCTCGGGGGGCAAAGCCCGAGCTCAGCTTGAGCTCACCGTAAAAGGCCGGGAGCCAGATCAGGATCGCCAGCGCAGCCTGGAGCGCGCCGAGCAGGAAGAACGGCCTGAACCCGTTGGCGAGGACGGTCCAGCCCTGATAGTTGCGTGGAATGGCCATGTGCATGCTCGCTCGATGAAGGACGGGAACCGCACCGATCGCGGCGCTGTGCTTAACATGTAGTTGCGCGTCGCCCACTATGGCTTGCGCCAGCACAAACTTCCGACGGATCGCAAAAACGTGCTATTGAGCGCCGCAAAATTGAGCCGAATCCGGCCCCGGAGAACATCATGGCTTCCATCGACCGTTCGCTGGTCGCGCATCTGCCGCTGTTTGCAGGGCTGTCCGCTGAGGATCTCACGGACGTGCTGCGGGAGGCCCGCTCCCTTCGCGTCCCCCGCAACGGTGCGGTGTTCGAGCAGGGCGCCGATGCGACCTCGTTCTTCCTGCTGCTCCACGGTCATGTCCGCGCCAGCAAGACGACGCCCACCGGCGACCAGATCGTGGTGCGCTATGTCGTGCCAGGGGACACGTTCGGCGTCGCCCCCGCCATCGGACTCCAACATTATCCGGCGACAGCGACCGCCGTCGACGACAGCATCGTGCTGGCCTGGCCGTCCGCCTCATGGCCGCGGCTGGTCGCGAAGTTCCCATCGCTGGCGGCGAACACGCTGCAGACGGTCGGCCAGCGGCTGCAGGAAACCCACGCGCGCGTGATCGAAATGTCGACGCAGCAGGTGGAGCAGCGCATCGCGCATGCGCTGCTTCGGCTCGCCAACCAGGCCGGCCGCAAGCTCGATCATGGCGTGCAGATCGATTTCCCGATCAGCCGGCAGGACATTGCGCAGATGACCGGGACGACGCTGCACACGGTGAGCCGCATCCTCTCCGGCTGGGAGCAGCTCGGCCTGGTCGAAAGCGGCCGTCAGAAGATCGTCCTGCGCGAGCCGCACAAGATCGTGCTGCTGGCGCAGCAGGGCGCCGGCGACGCGGCCGCATCCCGCACCTGATCACGTGCAGGCACACAGGGCCGCGAGGAACGCGTCGGGATCGACGCCATGCTCGTGGCAGGCATCCGCAACGTTGTGAAAACAGGCGATCGGGCAACCGACGCAACGCATCTGGAAAGCAAGAAAGACGCCGATCGTCTCCGGCCTTCGCCGCATGACATCGTCGACCAGTTCATCGAAGGAGATTGGCATGCGCGCCTCCATTCCAGCGTGAACGGTAGCGGGCATGCCCTTTGCGGTCTTTGTCGCGGCACAAGCACCGCGGCACCTCGACAGTCAGACCGCCCGACTGTGCAGCTGCTTCGACGCGTCGAGATGCGCATCGAACGCCGCAGCGACGCTGCGCACCAGGAACCGGGAATGCTCGGTCACCGCGAGCGCACCGCCGTTGAGCTCCACCACACCGTCGGAGATCAGCGATTGCAGCCGCGGCGCCGATCTCAGCATGTCGTCGGTGTCCGTGCCATGGCGGGTGCAGATGACGTCGAGATCCACGCCGTAGTCGCACATGATGCGCTCGATGATGTCCGCCCGCAGGCGGTCGTCATCGGTCAGTCCATAGCCTTTCACGGTCGCGAGGCTGCCGGACGCGATCTTCTGCTCATAGGCCCGGACCTGCGGCGCGTTCTGGACATAGCCTTGCGGCAGCTGTCCGATCGCCGAGGCGCCGAAGCCGAGCAGCAGATCATTGGTATCGGTCGTGTAGCCCTGGAAATTACGATGCAGCCGGCCTTCGCGGAACGCGAGGGTCATCGGGTCCGTGGGCAAGGCGAAATGATCGAGCCCGATCTGGACGTAGCCTGCGTCCTTCAGCGCGTCAGCAATCGCGCAGGACTGATCGTAGCGTTCCAGACTGTCCGGCAACGCCGAGTCCTGAATCTTGCGCTGGTGCGTCTTGAACGATGGCACATGAGCGTAGCCGAACACGGAGAGCCGGTCGGGGCGCAGGTCGATGGCGCGCCGGACGGTGTCGAGACAGGACTCGACGCTCTGATGCGGCAGTCCGTAGATCAGGTCGAAGTTGATGCCGGCAACGCCGGCCTGACGCAACCCGTTCGTGGCCGCCGCAGTCTGCTCGAAGCTCTGCACCCGGTTGATCGCCTGCTGCACCCGCGGATCGAAACTCTGCACGCCCAGACTGGCGCGATTGACCCCGCTCACCCCCAGCGCCGCGATCATCTCCGCCGTCAGCGTGCGCGGATCAATCTCGATGGCGATCTCCGCCGATGGCAACACGAAAAAGGAATGGCGCAGAGATCCGACGAGATCGACGAAGGACTCCGGCGCCATGATGGTCGGCGTGCCGCCGCCGAAATGGATGTGCCCGACCTGCAGCCGCCGGCCGATCTGGCGCGCCACCATGTCGACCTCGCAACGTAGTGCCGATTCGTAGACCGCAATCGGCTCGTCGCGTTTGGCGACCATGGTGTTGCAGCCGCAATACCAGCACATCGAGCGACAGAAGGGCACGTGCAGGTACAACGATGCCGTCGCGCTTGCTGGTATCGCGCGCAGCCATTCTGCGTAGGTGGACGGGCCGACCGCGTTGGAGAAATGAGGCGCCGTGGGATAGCTGGTGTAGCGCGGGAGGCGCTCCTGTCCGTAGCATGCTGCAAGATCTGGTCTCATGTCCTGCCTGTCACCTGAGCGTGTCGACCTGGGGTTCGGAGGTTCTTGACACAAGGCAAGAGGGACGACCTTGAGCTTTCTCAAGGCGCGGCCGGCAGATACCCTGTTGGAGCAGTAGAACGCCGGTGATCACCGCGGACTTTGCGCTTCCTCAAAGTGGCCGGCTCATTTCCCGTCATCATCGATTCATCGACGATTCGAGGAAACCGCAATGGAAGCTATGCAACTGCTGATCCGTTCATTTGCTCTCCTCGCCGGCATCCGCGGCCATATCCCCCAGTCCGACGGCTTCGAATCGTTCCGCGACGAGTCGGGGCCCACAGGCCTGCTCGGCAACATCGCCATGTTCATGACCACGGTGTTCTGCATCGCCGCGGCAGTGGCCTTCATCGTGTTGCTGGCGGTGCGCTGGCTGAGCTGACGAGTTCAGGAGCCCATCGTCGATCGGTCCAGAGCCGTGCTCTGAAGCGCGCATCATAGCGCCCGCGATTCTCGTGCCGTATGGGCAAACGGACAGATCCCATCTTATCGCGTCGTCGCGCGGGACAGTCCGACCCGCTTTGCTCCGCACCCTGTCCGGCCTCCCAAGAAACTGCGCGCCGATGCAACTCATTCGCGCGCTGCGCGGGCGCAGCCGCGCCAAATTCGCTCAAAATCCGCCGCCTGATTCCGCAATTGCGAAGTTGCTTGTTGCAGCACAAACAAGCCGAGTTCCAACGGGAGCATGGTGATTGCGGCACTACAACAGATCCAATGAAGGAGCGATCCATGTTGACCCGCCGCACCGCCATGTTCAGTGCAGCCATCGCCGCGATGATGCTTGCGGCTCCCGCGATGGCCGAGGACCTCAAGCTGCCGCGCCAGAAGGTCGATCTGGTGGCTCCGCCGTTCGTGCATGCGCACGAGCAGGCGACGAAGCAGGGGCCCAAGATCATGGAGTTCAAGCTCGTGGTCCAGGAAAAGAAGATGGTGATCGACGAGAAGGGCACCACCTTCCAGGCCATGACGTTCAACGGCTCGATGCCAGGCCCGCTGATGGTGGTCCATGAGGGCGACTATGTCGAGGTGACCCTGGTCAATCCCGCGACCAACAGCATGCCGCATAACATCGACTTCCACTCCGCGACCGGAGCGCTGGGCGGCGGCGCGCTGACCCTGGTCAATCCGGGCGAACAGGTCGTGCTACGCTGGAAGGCGACGCGGACCGGCGTGTTCGTCTATCACTGCGCCCCCGGCGGACCGATGATCCCCTGGCATGTCGTCTCCGGCATGAACGGCGCCGTGATGGTGCTGCCGCGCGACGGTCTCAATGACGGCCGCGGACACGCGCTGCGCTACGATCGCGTCTACTACATCGGCGAGCAGGACCTCTACGTCCCGCGCGACGAGAAGGGAAACTTCAAGTCCTACGACTCGCCCGGCGAAGCCTATAGCGACACCGAGGAGGTCATGCGCAAGCTCACGCCGACCCATGTGGTGTTCAACGGCAAGGCCGGCGCGCTCACCGGAAAGAATGCGCTCACGGCCAATGTCGGCGAGAACGTTCTGATCGTGCACTCGCAGGCGAACCGCGACAGTCGTCCGCATCTGATCGGCGGCCACGGCGACTATGTCTGGGAGACCGGCAAATTTTCCAACGCGCCGGAGACCGGGCTCGAGACCTGGTTCATCCGGGGCGGCTCGGCAGGCGCCGCGCTCTACAAATTCCTGCAGCCCGGCATCTACGCCTACGTCACCCACAACCTGATCGAGGCGGCCAATCTCGGCGCGACGGCCCATTTCAAGGTCGAAGGCAAGTGGAATGACGACCTGATGACGCAGGTCAAGGCCCCGGCGGACATTCCGACCGGCACGACGAACTGATCGGCCCTGGGGGCCGGCGTATCCGGCCCCCACTCTCCTGAGTGTGCTGCCATGCTGCTCGCTTTCAAGCTCAAGCTCACCATCGCCTGCGTCGTCGGATTGGCTGGCCCGACCGCAATGGCACCGATCCTTGCCGATCTGCCAAACCGGGTTGCGGACTTCGACGGCCCCGCCCTCACCGAGATCGCACCTGGTACGATCAGCTACCGCGACTCCGGTGACCATCTCCGCAGCGGGCGGCAGGCCGAAGCGCCCATCACGACGGTCCGCTTTGATCATCCGCTGACGATCATGACGAACCAGGTCAGTGCCGCGGACTACCACGCCTGCGTCGAAGCGCATGCGTGCCGCGCGCTCGATCGCAACGTTCCCATCGCCAGCGATCGCCCGGCCGTGCAGGTGAGTTGGCATGACGCGGTGGCCTACGCCGAATGGCTCTCACACCGGACCGGCCACAGCTATCGTCTGCCGACCGATACCGAGTGGGCCTATGCAGCGGGCAGCCGCTTCAAGGACGATGGCGTCTCGATCGACGACGCCGATCCCTCCCGACGCTGGATTGCCCGCTACGAGCGGGAAGCCGCGCTGCAAGAGGACTCCGAGACGCGCGGCTTCGGCAGCTTCGGCATCAACGAGCACGGCATTGCCGACCTCGCGGGTAATGTCTGGGAGTGGACCTCGACCTGCTTCACACGCAAGATGCAGGATAGTGCAGGTCGCGTCACCAAGACCGTCAGCAATTGCGGCGTGCGGCTGGCCGAAGGCGCGCATCGAGCCTACGTGACCGACTTCATCCGCGACGCGCGCGCCGGCGGCTGCGCCTCCGGCACGCCACCTGCCAATCTCGGCTTCCGGCTGGTCCGCGAACAGCCCTCATGGAGCCGCAGCATGACGCAGCGTCTCAGCCGGCTCCTCGGCGCCATTCGCGCCTGACGCGGCGTGCTCAGCGTTAAGCACGCTCGACAGCAACCCACGCCGGTGCCGGATCGGCGGTGCCCTGACACTGGCACAAATGACAGTCACGCAAAATCAACTTTCGATTGCGAGATGCAAGCTACAAACGTTAGACAATTTTCGTTGAGAGACGCGATAAGCGGACCAGGAGGCGAGTGTGAATTCTCGACATCCGCCGGTCTTCTTCACGTCCGACCTGCATGGTTACGGAATTGGCAACACCAGCTGGTTCGACGACGATTCGCCCCGCGCACTGGCTGGACGCTGCCTCATCGACGCGCTCGAATATCTGCGGACGTCGCCTAAATTCGCCGCCAGGGACTGGCACGTGGTGAATGCGGGCGCGGCGCGTCTCGTGCACCAATGTCTCACGGACGGCGCGCTGGCGCGCAAGGATATTCTCGATCGCGTGGCTCCCGCCATCGAACAGGCTTGCGCACGGATCGTCGCGAGCCGCCAATATCGCATTCCGTTCTATGGCGACGACTTCTGGGACTGGGCCAGCGTGGTCGACGGTTTGTGCGAGGTGCAGCAGGTTTCGGTGACCGCGGCCCAGGTCGCAAGACGCGAGCTCGACCAGTTTCGCAGGACCGTCCACATCCGCATGCCGAGCGGTCTCTCGGTCGGCGACCCCGAGCACGAATGGTTCGGACCGGCGATCGCAACACGCGCCTATCGTCTGCTGGATTCCCGCGCATCGGGAATAGATCCCGACCTGCGCAACGAGTTGCAGGCGCAATCGCTCGAACGCATCGAGCGCGGCAGGTATCGCGGACGGCAGGTGACGCCGTGGCAATTGAGCTGGCACTACGGTCAGGTCGTCGGCGAATTCCAGCGCGCCGCAAGCGAGCAGGCGGCCGAGCTGGCTGATTTTGCCTGGCTCGCCGTTCCGCTCGAACTTGGCAAGCGCGCCCAGGTTCTCGCGCGCATCCTGCAAGGAGCCTACGCCGTCAAGGACCGCAGGACCGTCCTGCAGGCATTGGAGGAGCTCTACCGTTGCGAGACACCCGGCCGCCCGCTCGGCCAGGGCGTGATCGGCGCCGACATCGAGGCCTCCCTGGACGTGCTCGAAGCGCTGTGGCAGCAGCTCGATGGTCGGGAGAAGGCCAGCATCAACGCGATGCTCGACGCGCTGCGATTTCTCCATGCCAAAGCCAACACGATCGGTTTCGTGGTCGAAACGCCGGAGGATATCGAAGCCCTGGTCCAGGCCATGGGCTCGGGCACACTGATTGAACAGCGCAACGCGGCGCGCGCCATCATCAGGCATTCCTGCTTCCATGCGGTCGTGTGCCTCGGGCGATCGATGGCCGAGGTGGCGAGCGCGGCCGCAGTGGCGATCGAAGAGCATGGGGCGCAGTGGCTGATCATGCCGGGACGGGCCGAAGCACTGGGCCCGAATCTCCCGCACGCGGCCCGCGGCCCGCGATTCTTCGGCGCCGGCCCCGGTGATCTCGTCATCGCCACCTCGGTCGCGCCATTCCGGATTCAGATCAAGCTGCGCGACGCGCTCAGCATTGCCGAGCCGCCCTTGGTCGATGACAGCGGAATGATCATTCCGGCCGATCCCGAGCTTTGCCGCCTCGCGCACGAGGCCGCGGACGGCATGCTGGATGACATCGGCGTGTTCTTCGAAGGAATGACGGTGACGTGCGATGGCGACGGCACGAATGCCGAGATCTCGGCAGCGTTTCCAGGCGCGCTTGCGACGGATAACATGGCCTATGCGATGGGGCTGATCTGCCTCAGCCGCAGTGTGCCGTGTCTCATCATTCAGGGGCTGGCGGAGACCGCGCAGTCCACTGCTGCGAGCCCGCCGCGGCGAGCGGCATGCCGGCTCGCCGTCAAGGTCGCGGAGATGCTGTGCCGGCGCTGGTAGCCGCGCCCTCAGGCATTCTTCAGCGCGACCCGGAACTCGGCTTCGGTCTTGGCCTTGACCTCGTCGAGCGTCACGCCGTCGGCGAGCTCGATCAGGGCCATGCCGTCATTGCCGTGCTTGTCGATCGTGAACACCGCCAGATCGGTCACCACCATGTCCACCACGCGCTCGCCGGTCAGCGGCAAGGTGCACTGCTTGAGCAGCTTCGGGCCGTCCTTGGCGCTGTGCTCCATGACCACGACCACGCGCTTGACGCCGGCGACGAGATCCATCGCGCCGCCCATGCCCTTCACCATCTTGCCGGGGATCATCCAGTTGGCGAGATCGCCGTTCTGGGCGACCTGCATGGCGCCGAGGATCGACAGGTCGATGTGGCCGCCGCGGACCATGGCGAAGGATTCGGCTGACGAGAAATAGCTGGTGATCGGCAGCTCGGTAACGGTCTGCTTGCCGGCATTGATGAGGTCGGGATCCTCCTCGCCCTCATAGGGGAACGGACCCATGCCGAGCATGCCGTTCTCGCTCTGCAGCGCGACGTCGACGCCCGGCGGAATGAAGTTGGAGACCAGCGTCGGAATGCCGATGCCGAGATTGACGTAGTAGCCGTCCCGTAGCTCCTTGGCGGCGCGCGCCGCCATCTGCTCTCGCGTCCAGGCCATCAGACTTCCTCCCCGGCTGCGGCGGCGGCTTCACGTTTGCGCACGGTGCGCTGCTCGATGCGCTTGAGCGCAGTTCCGACCTGGATGATGCGCTTCACGAAGATGCCCGGCGTATGAATGTGGTCGGGATCGATCTGGCCGGCCGGCAGCAGATGCTCAACCTCCGCGACCGTCACCTTGGCCGCAGTGGCCATCATCGGATTGAAGTTGCGCGCGGTCTTGCGGTAGACGAGGTTGCCGGCGGTGTCGCCCTTCCAGGCGTGCACGATCGCCAGATCGGCAAACAGACCGCGCTCCATCAGATATTTCTCGCCGTCGAACTCCCGCACCTCCTTGCCCTCCGCGACCAGCGTGCCGACGCCGGTCTTGGTGAAGAAGGCCGGGATGCCGGCGCCGCCGGCGCGGATGCGCTCGGCCAGGGTGCCCTGCGGGCAGAATTCGAGCTCCAGCTCGCCGGCCAGATATTGCTGGGCAAACAGCTTGTTCTCGCCGACATAGGACGAGATCATCTTCTTGATCTGCCGCGTCTCCAGCAGCCGGCTCAGGCCGATGCCGTCCACCCCGGCATTGTTGGAGATGACGGTGAGGTCCTTCACCCCGGACTCGCGAATGGCGTCGGACAGGGTTTCTGCGATGCCACAAAGACCAAACCCACCCGACATGATGGTCATGCCGTCCTTGAGGAGGCCGGCAAGGGCGGATTTGGCGTCCGGATAGACCTTGTTCATACGGGAATGACCTGATGGAGAGCGGCGACCGCGCGGATATCGACCGGATTATTAGGCGAAATCTTCGCAATGCGTCAATGATGCCTTCCCAACGCGCACATCCTGCTTTAGCTGTCGCACCAGCCTGCGCCTCCGTGGCGATCCGGAGTCCGGAATATCAGGGCTCCGCCGCAATCCGGCCACACCGGCGGCGTGGCCTTGAAAGCGTCAAGAAAGCGCATCAAGTTGTTGATGTTGGCAGGGGTTTTCGGCGCACCCTGCCCATCCCGCGTAACCAGCGATCCGACGATCCCAGGACATGTCCGTGACCATGGCCCAAGGAATGAGGCGCCTCGGCACACCGATCGCGGTGCTGCTGGGCATCGCGTTCGTGGCTCTGCTCGCGAGCTCCTGGCTGGTCAATCGCGAGGCACTGCGGCAGGCGGTGGAGAGCCAGATCCGCGCGGTGACCGGCCTCGAGCTCGTCGTCAAGGGACATATCGACGTCTCCTTGTTTCCGGGCAGCTATGTCTCGTTCCACGATGTCGGCCTGAAGGGCAGCGGCACCGAGGATCCGGCCCTGCGCGTCGACGTGCTGACCGCCAATCTGCAGTTGTTGCCGCTGCTGCTGCAGCGGTTCGAAATCGCCGATGTCATGATGCTGCGGCCGCAGATCAACGTCACCCGCGAGGCCGACGGCAACAGCAACTGGACGCCCTTCATCGAGACCATCGCGCGCACGATGCGTCCGGGGCCCGACAGCCAGATGTCGTTCTCCGAGATCCGCATCCAGGACGGCATCCTGGTCTACGAGGACACCGACCACCACGCTTCCGAGCGGCTCGACGATATCGACCTGTCGCTCGCCTGGCCGTCGATCTCGCGCTCGTTCGCGGCGACCGGGCAGTTCGATTGGCGCGGCCAGCGCATCGAGGGCTCCATCAGCGTCAGCGACTTCCTGGCTGCGCTGTCGGGGGACCGGTCCGGCTTGAAGATGCGGCTCGCCAGCGCGCCGCTGAAAGTCGCCTTCGACGGCACGGTCGCGAACCGCACCAGCGCGCTGATGGAAGGCATGCTGACGGTGGATAGCCCTTCGCTCCGCGATGCGCTGCGCTGGACGGGGCAGACGCCGCTCGGCGGCGGCGGCTTCGGGCGCTTCGCCTTGCGCGCCCGTGCCAACGTGGTCGGCGCCTCGATCGCTCTCACCAATGTCAACGTCGAACTCGACGGCAACACCGCCGAAGGCGTGATGACCTACGCCAATAACGGCCGGCAGACGCTGCAGGCGACGCTGGCGGCCGACGCGCTCGACTTCACCCCCTACATCTCGACGGTCCGGCTGCTGGCCAATGGGGCCCGCGACTGGAATCGGCAACTCTTCGACCTCAAGGCCTTGTCCACCACTGACCTCGACATGCGGCTATCGGCCGCAAAGGTCACGGTCGGCTCCTCGAAAATCGGACGTACGGCCTTCGGCGCCAACCTGCGCAACGGCGTGCTCGCCCTCTCGGTCGGCGAGGCGCAGATGTATGGCGGCGTCGTGCGCGGCTCGTTCGGAATCGCCCGCGCCGACACCGTGGCCGACGTGAAGGCTGAGCTGCAATTCAACGATGTCGATCTGCAGGCCTGCGCCAACGAGATGTTCGGCGTGTCGTCGCTGTCGGGACGCGGCAATCTCAACGTCTCGCTGACGGCTTCGGGCTCGAGCCCGTTCGGGCTCGCCCAGTCGCTCGACGGCAGCGCCAACCTGCAGGGCCGCGATGGCGCGATCTCCGGCTTCAACGTCGAGCAGCTCCTGAAGCGCCTCGAGCGCAGCCCGCTGTCGCGCGGCGGCAATTTCCGCTCCGGTTCGACGCCTTACGATTCGCTGACGATCGCGGTCAAGTTCTCCGAGGGCATCGCGACCGCGGAGGACATCCGCGTCGAGAGCCCGACCGCGCGCATCACGATGACCGGTACGGCCTCGGTGCCGACACGGGAATACGATTTCAAGGGCGTCGCGAGCCTGCTGTCGTCCGGCAACGGCAGCAACGGTTTCGAACTGCCTTTCGTCGTCCAGGGCCCCTGGGAAGATCCGCTGATCTTTCCCGATCCGGAAAGCCTGATCCGCCGCGCTCCGGCCGCCGCCCCTCTGCTCGATGCGGTCAAGGACCGCAAGACGAGGGATGCGGTGCGCTCGGTGTTGGAACGATTCACCGGCGGCGGATTGCGCCCGGCGCAGCCGGACACTGCGCCGCAGGCTGACGCCCCGACGGGCGACCCTCCCACCAAGCAGAACTGACCGACGCGGCTTGCTTCGCGTGCCGATACGCGGCCGCCGTCACGACCTATGTCTGATATATTACTTCTGGATCACGTCGGGTCCCTGGGCTAGTGTCCGGCCGCAACCGATCAAGCAAGATCGGCGGATCAGGGAGAGACACGTGAAATCCAGGGGAATGGGTGCGCTTTCGATCGCAGTCGCAGCCGCCGGGCTTTTTTGCGCTGCAGCACCAGCCATCGCTCAGGACACCATCACGATCTGGTGGAGCAAGGGCTTCTACAAGTCCGAGGACGATGCGCTGCTCAACGTCGTCAAGAAGTTCGAGGCCAAGACCGGCATCAAGGTCGAGCTGTCGCAATACGCGATCCAGGACATGATTCCGAAGACGGTCGCCGCGCTCGATTCGGGCACCGTGCCCGACGTGGCCTATGCCGACACCTACGACGTTCAGGCCCAGGGCAAGTGGGCCTACGAAGGCAAGCTCGAGGATCTCACCGACATCCTGGAGCCGATGAAGTCGGCGTTCGCTCCGAACACGCTCGAGACCGCCTACCTCTACAACAACGTCACCAAGAAGAAGGCCTATTACGGCTTCCCGCTGAAGCAACAGAGCATGCACGTCCAGATCTGGGGCGACCTGCTGAGCAAGGCCGGCTTCAAGCAGAGCGACATCCCCACCAAGTGGGAAGACTACTGGACGTTCTGGTGCGACAAGGTGCAGCCGGCGGTCCGCAAGGCCACCGGCCAGCGCATGTATGGCGTCGGTCAGCCGATGGGCGTGGAATCCACCGACTCGTTCCAGTCGTTCTACACCTTCATGGACGCCTACAACGTCAAGCTGGTCGACGACGACGGCAAGCTGCTGGTCGACGACCCCAAGGTGCGCGACGGCCTCGTCAAGGCGATGAAGGATTATACCGACACCTACATCAAGGGCTGCACGCCGCCCTCGTCCACGACCTGGAAGGATCCGGACAACAACGTCGCGTTCCACAACAAGACGATCGTGATGACCCACAATTTCACGATCTCGATCGCGGCCAAGTGGTTCGAGGACTCCACCAACCCGGCGCTGACGCCCGAGCAGCGCGCGGCCGGCAAGAAGGCCTATGAGGAGGACATCATCACCGCGTCCTTCCCCAACAAGCCGGACGGCACGCCGATCAAGTACCGCTCCGACGTCAAGACCGGACTGATCTTCGCCAATGCTCCTCACAAGGCGCAGGCCAAGGAATTCATCAAGTTCCTGATGCAGGAGGAGAACCTCGGCCCCTACATCGAGGGCGCGCTGGGCCGCTGGTTCCCGGTGACGACCGCAGGCCAGAAGAGCCCGTTCTGGCAGGCCGACCGCCATCGCAAGGCCGTTTACACCCAGTTCACCGGCGGCACGACGCCGTTCGACTTCACCAAGAACTACAAGTTCACGATCCTCAACAATGAGAACGTCTGGGCCAAGGCGATGAACCGCGTGGTCAGCGAGAAGGTGCCGGTCGAGAAGGCCGTCGACGAGCTGATCGCGCGGCTGAAGGAGGTCGCCGGCTAGTCTCTCGCCTCGCGAGGCACTAGCTCGAGATCCTGACAACGACAACAAAACCCGGCCGCAGCGCATGCGGCCGGGATGGCTTATAGGCGGGAAGAGACGACCCGGGAAAAACGACCATGGCGATCACGCTCTCAGCTTCCGATTCCGCACTCGCGGAGGCGCCGCGCCCGGTGCTGCTCACACCGTCACAGGTGTGGGGCATCGTCATGCTTGCCCCCTATCTGCTCGTCTTCCTCGCCTTCGTCGTCTATCCCGTCGGCTACGGCCTGTGGCTCGCCCGGGAGCCGGCCAGCTATGTCGCGCTGTATAACGACCCCATCTTCGCGCGCGCCGCCGTCAACACGCTGATCTTCCTTGTGGTCGGCATCAATCTGAAGATGGTGATCGCACTGTTCCTGTCCGGCTTCTTCATTCAGCAGCGCGGCTGGATCAAATGGCTGTCGGTCATCTTCATCCTTCCCTGGGCGGTGCCTTCGATCCCGACCATCCTGTCGGTGCGCTTCATGCTCAATCCCGAATGGGGCGTCGTGAACCAGCTGATCTTCAAGTTCACCGGCGATGACGGCCCGAACTGGCTGAACGATCCGACGGTCGCGCTGTCGATGGCGATCGGCATGCACATCTGGAAATCGCTGCCGTTCTGGACCCTGATCCTGATGACCGGGCGGCTGGCGATCTCGCAGGACCTGTTCGAGGCCGCCGAGGTCGACGGCGCCACCTGGTGGCAGAAGTTCCGCTTCATCACCTGGCCGTCGATGCAGACGCTCTACATCACCTGCACGCTGCTCTCGATGATCTGGACGCTCGGCGACTTCAACAGCGTGTACCTCCTGACCGGCGGCGGTCCGGCCGATCTCACCCACGTGTTGGCGACACTCGGCATCCGCTATCTCCGGCTCGATCAGCTCAGCCTCGCGATGGCCTCGATCGTCTGCGCGATGCCGCTGGTGCTCCCCCTGGTCTATTTCATGATGAAGCGGTTGTCGCGATGAAGCTCCCCACCCTGCGCGAAGTCGGCACCGAGGCCCGGCTGCTGCTGATCGGCATCCCCGTCTTCATCTGGACGATGATCCCGATCTACCACATGTTCCTGTTCGCGATCTCGCCGAAGGAGGACGCGTTCTCGGGCAAGCTGTGGCCGGACCATCCGACGCTGCACAATTTCTCGATCGTGTTCCACCAGCAGCATTACTTCCTGCGCGATTTCTGGATCCAGTTCGGCAACTCCGTCATCATTGCCGCCGCCGTCGGCGCGCTGACCCTGGTGATCGCGACTTGCGCGGCTTACGCCATCTCGCGCCTGCGCGTGCCCGGCAGCCGGGTGGTGATGAACCTCGCGCTGTTCACCTATTTCATCCCGGCCGCGTTCCTCGCGGTGCCGATGTATCGCACCATGGGCAAATACGGCCTGCTCAACAACGACTGGTCGCTGATCCTGGCGATGGTGACGATTGCCTCGCCCTACGCGATCTGGGTGCTGAAACAGGCCTCCGACAAGCTGCCGGTCGAGCTGGACGAGGCCGCCGTCATGGATGGCGCCAGCCCGCTGCAGATCTTCCGGCTCGTCTATGTGCCGCTGATGATGCCCTCGCTGGTCGCGATCGGAACCTATGCGGTGCTGCTGGCCTGGAACGAGTACCTCTACGCGTTCCTGCTGCTGTCGAACGACAAGGATATCACGCTGCCCGTGGCGCTCGGCAACTTCCTGGCCGCCGATGACTCGCCGTGGGAGCTTCTGATGACCACCGGCTTCATCTACGCGCTGCCGCCCGCGGCGGTCTATTATGCCTTCAAGCGCTACATGGTGGGCGGCCTGACCGCCGGCGCCGTGAAGTCGTGACGGAGCGATGAGGGTCGGATTTCGTCAGGGACGGTTCGCCGACGCTTCGCGGCCGAACTGGGACGACGACGGGCCGCGGCCCATCGACTGGTTCGCCTGGTATCCGGCCGCGGATAGCGCGATCGAAGCAGCGCTTCCGGTCGCCCCATGGCCGCAAGGATGGTTCGAGGCGGGACCTGCGGCGCTGGATGCGCCGCTCGGTCCCAACGGGACTTGCCCGCTCGTCGTGTATTCGCATGGCACCGGCTGCAACGGCCTGCAGTTCGAATGGCTGGCGCGCGAGCTGGCGTCCCGCGGCTTTGTCGCGGTCGCCGTCAATCATCATGGCAACAGCAACGCTGAACCCTACCGGGCAGAGGGCTTCCTCTGCTCATGGGAACGCCCGCGCGACATGTCCTTGCTGATCGACCACATCGCCACTCATCCCGATTTCGAAGGCCGTATCAACCCCGACCGCATCTACGCCGTCGGCTATTCGCTCGGCGGCGTCACCGCCACCGCCTTGCTCGGCGCCATCATGCTCCGCTCGCCGTTCGAGCCGGGCGCCAATCTGGGCCGCGGACCGCGCGAGTTTCCCGATCTCGTCGATCATCTGCCGCGGCTGATGGAGAAGAGCCAGATCTTTCGCGACTCCTGGGGGCGGATGTCGGCCTCCTATCGCGATCCCCGCATCAAGGCCGCGCTGCTGCTGGCGCCGGGCCGATCGGTGCAGGGCTTCTCCGACGAGAGCGTCGCCGCGATCAGCGTACCCGCACGCATCATGGTCGGCGGTGGGGACGCCCTGCTGCCATCCGCGCGCTGGCTGCATGAGCGGCTCAGCGGCAGCACCTTTGATGTCGTTGCCGACGAGGCCGGCCACTATGTGTTCCTGCCGAAGAGCACCGCGCTCGGACGCAGCGCCGACCCGGCGTGCTGCGTCGATCCGCCGTCGGTCGACCGCGGCGCGATCCACCGCACGGTTGTGGCCGCCGCGTTGCATCTGTTCGAGGCCTGAGCGACGCTGCCGCAGCATTCTCCGTCATTTTGAGCGTAGCAAAGCAATCCAGAGTCCTGGCGCGGCCCTGGATTGCTTCGCTACTGTTCAGCCCGGAGACATAGCTTACACCTGTTCGGGGACATAGTTGACAGTTTTGGGGTCGCGCAGATCAATCGCTG
>NZ_JAUEUK010000008.1:0-450401 GCF_032487555.1 Bradyrhizobium sp. SZCCHNRI1029 | reverse complement strand
GCCCCGCGTTGACCGTTTCTTTCGAATGCCCATCGCAACCTCCTCATCGAGTGTTGCGACGACCAATTGAATCCGCCCCCGGCCCTCCCTGCGCGATGGTTTTGACGGCTGCTTCGCGTTCTCCCCGGTGCGCCGGCTTGTTGGCCACCGTGCGCGCAACGCGCTTGCGCGCGTTACGCGGGACACCAGCTTCGGGGTGCCAGGACCGCGCGACTTGACCGTGCGGGCCGCATCGTTCGTCGACGCGAACTGAATCACGCTGCGACCCGACCCGCCCATCGCATTCCGCTGCCGACGTCCATGACGACCGCGATACGTCCCCTCCGACGCAACGGAACGAGCGGGACCATAATGCTGATTTTACGAAACCGTCAAGCGATTTATTTTTATCCGAAGGGGTGGACAGGATTTTGCGAGGACAAGACGATTTGCCCGGCGGGCAGTCTGAGCCTGTCAGAATTTGCTGATGAGCTCGAGCTACGCCGATCCCGCCTCATCCTCGAGCCGCTCTACAGAACCGAACTCCAGGCGCAGCAGCATCTCCAGCGCCGCCCCCATGTTCGGAACGATGGTGCCATAGTCTAAGCGGCTGGTCGACGCGATCACCCCACGCAGATGGTCGCTGAGGTGATACACCGCGCGGACGTTCGGGCCGAGCCGATCGAGCGTTGCCTTGATCGGATCCAAAGGCGTCTTGGTCTCCAACATGAAGACAGCCGACACGAACGAGGACAGGACGTTCTCGACGATCGCGCCCTCGCGCAGGATCAGCTCGATGGCATCGGAGCGATAGGTCGGGATCGTCTCGGCCGTATCGTCGCGAACCTGAAGCAGCACATGGCACACTCTCGTGCGCTGGAGTGGAGGGACGGATAGGTCGCGCTGGCCGAGCGCCTCCAAGGTCTCTTCAGACACAAAGTCTCCAAAGACGGCACGGAGACGTTTTCTCATGAACCAGCTCATGGCCAAAGATAGCCCGGATGAGTCCCAACCCGTCAATCGAAACCGTTGCCGCCGCGCAGAGCCAGCCGCATGGGCGATGGGCGGGCGCCTTGCACACCTGATGCGGTTGGTTCACAACATCCCACGAGACGCCAAGGACAACAACAAGAACACAGCCGAGCCCCGCCCTCATGTTCAGCGCCATCGAACGCCCGGCCGGACCGCCGCCCAGCGCCGCCCGGATCGCCGACGACTTCGGTCCGCTCTACGCCTCGCACGGCTTCATCGGCTGGCTGTTCGCGATCACCGGACCGGTCGCCATCATCCTGTCGGTCGGCGCCAATGGCGGGCTGTCGCAGGCGGAGATCGCGTCGTGGATCTTCGGCGTGTTCTTCATCAACGGCCTGATCACGCTTGCGCTGTCGTGGCGCTATCGCGAGCCACTGGTGCTGTTCTGGACCATTCCGGGCACCGTCCTGGTCGGCCAGTCGCTGACGCATCTCAGCTTCCCGCAGGTGGTCGGCGCGTTCTACGGCACGGCGCTGTTGATGCTGGTGCTCGGGCTCACCGGCTGGGTCAAGCGCGCGATGCAACTGGTGCCGATGCCGATCGTGATGGGCATGGTCGCCGGCGTATTCCTGCGCTTCGGCCTCGATCTCGTCCGCGCCGTGTTCGCCGACTTTGCCATCGCCGGGCCGATGGTCGTGCTCTGGCTGCTGCTGACCGCGCTCCCTGCGCTGGGCCGGCGCTGCCCGCCGATCATCGGCGCGCTCGTCATCGGCACGCTCGCGGCTCTCCTGTTCGGCAAATATGATCAGAATGCGTCGGTGCAGATCGCGCTGATCCATCCGGTGATCCCGACGCCATCCTGGTCGCTCGCGGCCATGATCGAGCTGATCGTGCCGCTCGCGGTCACCGTGCTGGTGGTGCAGAACGGCCAGGGCTTTGCGGTGCTGACCGCCGCCGGGCACAAGCCGCCGGTCAATGTGGTGACCGTCGCCTGCGGCATCGGCTCGGCGCTCGCGGCTGTCGTGGGCGGCGTGTCGACCTGCCTGACCGGACCGACCAACGCCATCGTCGTCTCCGGCGGCGAGCGCAAGCGCCACTATACCGCGGCGATGGTCGTGGGCGTGCTGGCGCTCGGCTTCGGCCTGCTGGCGCCGACCTTCACCACGCTGCTGCTGATCGCGCCGAAATCATTGATCACCGCGCTGGCGGGCCTCGCTATGCTGCGCGTGCTGCAAACGGCGTTCGTGACCGCGTTCAGAACGAACTTCTCGCTCGGCGCCCTGATCGCCTTCCTCGTCACCGTCGCCGACGTGCCCCTGCTCAACATCGGCGCCGCGTTCTGGGGGCTCGTCGCCGGCTTTGCACTGTCGTGGCTGCTGGAGCGGACGGATTTCACAGCCGCATCGGGCGCATAACGGATTGCCGCATCGCACCACGCGCTGTCGTCGCATCCCCAGTCGAACGGGCACCATGCTGTTGCAGCGCCGCTGGATCGCGCTACACTTCACGACCAAACAAGAAGTCTTCTGGGAGGATATGATGACCGCGATCACGCGCCGCAACATGCTTGCGGGTACGGCAGCAGCAGGCGCGCTTGCGCTCACCGGCCAGCCCGCCTGGTCGGAGCCGCAGTGGAAGAAATATGCCGGTACCAAGCTCGAGGTGATCCTGGCCAAGGGGCCGCGCGGCGACAATCTGCAGAAGAACATCAAGGAATTCACCGCGCTGACCGGCATCGAGGTGGAATCCGAGCAGATCCCGGAGCAGCAGCAGCGACAGAAGGTCGTGATCGAACTGTCGTCGGGCAAGCCGAGCTTCGACGTCGTCCATCTCAGCTATCACGTGCAGAAGCGGCAGTTCGAGAAGGCCGGCTGGCTCGCCGACATCACCGACTTCATGAAGGACCCGAACCTCACCGCGCCGGACCTCGTGCAGAGCGATTTCTCCGCCGCTGGCCTCAGTTACGCCAGCAACGACAAGGGCCGGATGTTCTCGCTGCCATGGTCGGTGGACTACTTCATCCTCTACTACAACAAGGAGCTGTTCGCGAAGAAGGGCGTCGAAGTGCCGAAGACGCTCGACGAGATGGTCACGGCGGCGCAGAAGCTGACCGATGCCAAGGACGGCACGTTCGGATTTGTCGGACGCGGCCTGCGCAACGCCAACATGACCCTGTGGACGAACTTCTTCCTCAACTATGGCGGCGAGTTCCTGGACGCCAAGGGCAACATCCTGACCGACGGCCCCGAGGCAATCGAGGCCACCAAGCTGTATCAGAATCTGCTGACGACCTGCGCGCCTCCGGGCGTGGCCGGCTTCAACTGGATGGAGTCGATGGCCTCGTTCACGCAAGGCCGCTCGGCGATGTGGATCGACGGCGTCGGCTGGGCGCCGCCGCTGGAGGATCCCAACGCCTCGCGCGTGGTCGGCAAGGTCGGCTACACCGTGGTGCCCGCAGGACCGAGGGGGCAGTACTCGGCGACCTATGGCGACGGCATCGGCATTGCGGCCGCGAGCAAGAACAAGGAAGCCGCTTGGCTGCTGTGCCAGTGGCTGGTGTCGAAGCCGCAGGGCGCCCGCCTGGTGCAGGCCGGCGGCGGCGTGCCGTTCCGCAACTCGGTGCTCAACGACCCCGGGGTCCAGGGCGGCGTGAAGATGCCGAAGGAGTGGCTGCAGTCGGCGATCGACTCCGGCAAGATCTCCAAGCTCGGCCTGCCCGTGATCATCCCGGTCGCCGAATTCCGCGATCTCGTCGGTGCGGCGCTGACCGCGACGCTGTCGGGCGCCGATCCCGCCACCGAGCTAAAGAAGGCGCACGAACAGTTCCGCCCCATCCTGGAGCGCAGCGAGAAAGCGTGAGCACGATCGTCGAACAGGCCGGCGCGGCAGCGGAGGCGGCTGCGCCGGAACGTGCGCTGCGGCCGCCGTCGTACTGGCCGTTCGTCATCCCGGCGCTGGTCACCGTGCTGGCGGTGATCATCTTCCCCTGGCTGTTCACGATCTGGATGAGCTTCCAGGAGTGGAAGGTCGGTTCGCCAACGACTTTCGTCGGGCTGTCGAACTATCTCAGGCTGCCGGCCGATCCCCGCTTCGTCGAGTCGGTCGGGCACACGCTGTCCTATACGGCTCTATCGGTGCTGCTGCCGCTGGTGCTCGGCACCTTCGCGGCGGTGATCTTCCATGCCCGCTTCCCCGGCCGGGGACTGCTGCGGGCGCTGTTCATCATGCCGATGATGGCGACGCCGGTGGCGATCGCCCTGGTGTGGACGATGATGTTCCATCCGCAGCTCGGCATCCTCAACTACCTGCTGTCGCTGGTCGGCCTGCCGCCGCAGCTCTGGGTCTTCCATCCGGGTACGGTGATCCCCTCGCTGGTGCTGGTCGAGACCTGGCAGTGGACGCCGCTGGTGATGCTGATCGTGCTCGGCGGCATCGCCTCGCTGCCGACGGAGCCGTACGAGAGCGCACAGATCGACGGCGCCAGCACCTGGCAGATGTTCCGCTACATCACCCTGCCCTTGATCATGCCGTTCCTGTTCATCGCCGCGATGATCCGCGCCATCGACGCGATCAAGAGCTTCGACATCATCTTCGCGATCACCCAAGGCGGGCCCGGCTCGGCGTCGGAGACCATCAACCTCTATCTCTACAGCGTCGCCTTCGTCTATTACGACCTCGGCTATGCGTCGGCGATCGCGGTGGTGTTCTTCGCGCTGATCATCGCGCTGACTGCGCTCTTGCTGGTGCTGCGCCGCCGCGCGCAGTGGAATGCGCTGGGGAGCGACACATGAGCGCGCAGACCATCCTCGGCCGGCTCGGGCTCGCGCTCGGCGTCTTCCTCATCGTCTCGCCGGCGATCCTGTTCTTCCTCTGGATGATCTCGCTGTCGGTGAAGTACGAGGTCGACAACGCCGCGTATCCGCCGGTGTTCTGGCCGGAGCATTTCGCCTGGAAGAACTATGCCGACGTGCTGTCGTCCAACCGCTTCTTCACCTACTTCAAGAACAGTCTGGTGGTGACCGGCGGCGCGACGGCGCTCGCGATGCTGGTCGGCGTGCCCGCCGGCTACGGCATCGCCCGCATGGCCGCGCACAAGTCCGCGATCGTGATCCTGATCGCGCGCATCACGCCGGGCCTGTCCTATCTGATCCCGCTGTTCCTCTTGTTTCAGTGGCTCGGCCTGCTCGGCACGCTATGGCCGCAGATCATCATCCATCTCGTCGTCACCGTGCCGATCGTGATCTGGATCATGATCGGCTATTTCGAGACCACGCCGATCGAGCTCGAAGAAGCCGCGCGTATCGATGGCGCGACGCGCTGGCAGGTTTTCCGTCACGTGGCATTGCCGGTGGCGAAGCCCGGCCTCGCCGTCGCCTTCATCCTCGCGGTGATCTTCTCCTGGAATAATTTCGTGTTCGGCATCGTGCTGGCCGGACGCGAGACCCGCACCTTGCCGGTCGCGGTCTACAACATGATCTCGTTCGATCAGCTCTCGTGGGGGCCGCTCGCGGCGGCCGCGCTGATCGTGACCCTGCCGGTGCTGCTGCTGACCGTGTTCGCGCAGCGGCAGATCGTGGCCGGCCTGACGGCGGGTGCGGTCAAGGGGGGCTGACGGGTATAATGCATACCAAAGAGAACCTGCGGCGGAATGCCAAACTTGCCTTGGTCAGGCCATAGTCTGCCACTTGGTTACCTGCGTGGAACCGGGATTCGCCCCGCCCCTGAGGCGCGGCGATGGCCGCGTTGATGGCTTCATCTCGTCTCTGCGCCGGCTTCGTTCCAGCCGAATACCACTGCGCCGCACGATCGACCGGCTCCGGATTTGCGCTCCGTCCGGTCCGTCTTGCAACCTGTCACTGGCTGAACGCCCGACCGACGAAAGCTGCATGACGTCCGATCGCGACGCCTCCGCGCCAGACCGATTGACTGCCCTGTTGCAGACCGAGCTGCTCGACTCGCCGCCGGAGCCGGGCTTCGATCGCGTCACCCGCTTGACCTCGCGGCTGCTGCAGGCTCCGGCGGCGATCATCGCGCTGGTCGATCGCGACCGGCAGTTCTTCAAGAGCTCGGTCGGCCTGTGCGAGCCGTGGGCGTCGCTGCGCGAGACGCCGCTCAGCCACTCCTTCTGCCAGCACGTCGTGACCTCGGCGCAGCCGCTGGTGATCAGCGACGCCAACGAGCATCCGCTGGTGAAGGACAATCTCGCGGTGCCGGTTTTCGGCGTGATCGCCTATCTCGGCGTCCCCCTGCGGCTGCCGAGCGGCGAGGTGATCGGCGCGCTCTGCGCCATCGATCACGAGCCGCGGCCGTGGAGCGACGACGACATCGCCCAGCTCACCGAGCTCAGCGAGATCGTGATGGACGAGATCGCGCTGCGCACCGAGAATGCACGGCGGCGCACGATCGAGCAGCACCATCGCGTGCTCGTCCATGAGCTCAATCACCGTGTCAAGAACACGCTGGCGCTGGTCGACAGCGTGATCGCGCTCAGCATCCGCGCCGATTCGGCGCTGGCCGCGTTCGGCGAGGTGCTGCGCGGCCGCATTGCCGCGCTGACCCGCAGCCACGCGCTGGCGCTGGACCGCGGCCGCGAGGCGATCGCGCTCGATGAGCTGGTCTGCGCCGAACTGGCGCCGCTGCAAGGCGACCGTGTCACGGTCGACGGTCCTGGCGTGCCGCTTCCGCCGGGCGTCGCGCTGTATCTGTCGATGGGGCTGCACGAGCTCGTCACCAACGCGGTGAAATACGGCGCGCTGTCGAACGATGCAGGACGGGTGACGCTGAGCTGGACCCATGCCGACGGACGGCTCAAGCTGTCCTGGGAGGAGAACGGCGGCCCGCAGGTCTCCCCACCTGCGAGCAACGGCTTCGGCTCGCTGCTGTTCGAGCGCATTCTCGGCGCGGCCCTGAAAGGCGAGGTCACGCGCGACTTCGCGCCGGATGGGCTCAGGGTTTCGTTCGACCTGCCGCTCGCGCCATGACGGAATTCAGCCGCGCTGGCCGCGCCGGCGCGTCAGCGTGATCTCGGCCAGAATCGACATCGCGATCTCCTCCGGCGTGATGGCGCCGAGATCGAGGCCGGCCGGTGCCTTGACCTTGTCGAGCAGCGCGGCGTCGATGCCGGCCCTGATCAGCTTGTCGCGCAGGCTGTCCATCTTGCGGCGACTGCCGACGAAGGCATGGTAGGCCGCATCGCAGGCGAGCGCGGCGCGCAAGGCCGCCTCGTCGCCCTTGCCTTGCGTCGACACCACGACGAAGCGGCTGCTCCCGGCCGGTTGATCCAGCGCGAAGCCATCGATCAGCACATCGGCCTCCGGTGTCGTGACGAGATCGGACGCCGGCGCCGCCAGCGTCACGTGATAGCCGAGCGGCCGCGCCTGCGCCGCGAGCGCGATCGCGACCGGGCTCGCGCCGAGGATGACCAGCGCGGGATGCGGCAGCACCGGCTCGACGAAGATGTCCATGGTGCCCTTGCTCGGGCACATGTTGGCGGCGAAGCGCACGCCCTCCCTGGTTTCGCCCGGCTTGACGCCGAGCTCGGCGAGCAGGTTCTCAGGCTGCACCGAGACCATGCGCGGGATGCCGTCGGCGAGCGCCTCGCGCGCCGCCTTCAGCACCGCGCCGCGGGCGCAGCCGCCGCCGATCCAGCCCGCGACGATGCTGCCGTCGGGGCGGATGATCGCCTTGGCGCCGGCCTTCGCGGCGGTCACCGACACCGTACGGACGACGGTGGCGAGCACGAAGCTCTCGTCGTTGGCTTTCAGTTGCGCGGCGAGATCGAGCAGTTCGGGAGCAGCGGTCATGACTGCCTCCTCTGCGGACTGTCGGAAGCACACTGCTTCGACAGAGAAGGTATGTTCCCTCCCCCCTTGTGGGGGAGGGCTAGGGAGGGGGGCGTCTTGCACCGATGTCGGGGTACCCCCCTCCCCAGCCCTCCCCCACAAGGGGGGAGGGAGCGCACCACCGATGCTGCGACAGCGCGCCTTGAGCTCACAACGATGCCGCGCATCCGCATCCTCACAACCTCGCCAAATAAGGCTCCAGCGCCGCGAGCGAGCTCAACGTATGCGCGGGCGCGTAGAGATCGACGAAGGGCAGCGCGGCCTTGATGCCGCGCGCTTCCGGCGCATAGCCGTCCCAGCCGAGCATCGGATTGAGCCAGACGATGCGGCGGCAGCGGCGCGACAGTTGCGCCATCTCGCGGCCGAGCAAGGCTGGGTCACCGGTGTCGTAGCCGTCGGAGACGATCATCACGCAGGTCCGCGAATGAATGACGCGGGGCGCGTGCCAGCGATTGAAGGTCTGCAGGCTCTCGCCGATCCGCGTCCCGCCGCCGGCGCCCTGCGCCATCATCGAGAGACGGTCGAGCGCCCGCGCGGCATCCTTCTCCCTCATCGCATCCGAGACATAGGCAAGCCGGGTGTGAAACAGGAACGCTTCGGCCTCGTGGAAGGCGTCGAGCACACCGTGGATGAAGCGCAGGAACACCGCGGTGTAGGGGCTCATCGAGCCGGAGGCGTCGAGCAGCACCACCAGCCGCAGCGGCTTGTGCTTGCGTCGCCGGTGCACCAGCGCAATCGGCACGCCGCCATGGCTGATGTTGCGGTGGATGGTGCGGCGCAGGTCGAGCCGCTCGCCCTTGCGCCGCAACTGATCGCGGCGCGTCAGCCGTGTCCGCATCGCCCGGGCGAGCCGCGCCGCGGCCTCGTGCGCCAGCGCGACCTGGTCAGGATCTGCGAGCTTGCGGAAGTCGGTATCGCTGATGGACTCCACGCGCGATGCTCCTTCGCGCAGGCCCTCGCCGCCCGCGTCGCGTGGGGTTTCGTCAGAGGGAATCTGATCGGTCGCGCCGTGAGGCTCCGGCTGACCGGCATTCGCATCCTGCAGACTCTTCAGGGACGGGCTGTTCGCTCTCGCCGTCGCGCCGGAGACCAGCGAGCGCGAGCGCACGCGCTTGCCGAGCCAGAACGCGTCGAACAGGCCGTCGAAGCGATCCCACTCGCTCTTGCGCGCCGAAAACAGGTGCTTGAAGGCGGAGCGCAACAGGCCGGGCTTATCGGCATAGCCCGCACTCATCACGGCCGCCGCATCCTGCCCCTCCGACAGGCCGACCGCAAAGCCGTTATCGCGCAACGTCTTGAGAAATGCACCGAGGCGTCCCGCGACCAGCCGCGCGACCGCGTTCATGTCCTCGTGGTCGGGTGTGGTGCCACAGCAGCTCATGCGACCTTCCCCAGCAGCCGCGCCGTGACCTCGCGCGTGATCCGCGCGCGGTCCTCATGGGTCTTGAGCAGGCACATCAAGGTGTCATGCACCATCTCCGGCTGGTCCTTGAGATCGCGCACGTCGAGCCCGACCAGTGCCGCCGCCCAGTCCAGCGTCTCGGCGACGCCGGGCACCTTGCGCAGTTCCTCCTTGCGCAAGGAGTCGACAAGGCGCGCGATCTGCAGAGCCAGTTGCGCCGAGGCGCCGTCGATCCGCGCCAGGATGATGCGCGCCTCGCGATCGACGTCGGGATAGTCGACGTAGTGATAGAGGCAGCGCCGGCGCAGCGCGTCGGACAATTCGCGGGTGCCGTTGGAGGTCAGCACCACGTGCGGGATGCTGATTGCTTTGATGGTGCCGAGCTCCGGAATCGAGACTTGGAAGTCCGACAGGAGCTCCAGCAGGAACGCCTCGAATTCGTCGTCGGCGCGGTCGATCTCATCGATCAGCAGCACCGGCGGCGTGGCGCGGCGGATCGCCGCAAGCAGCGGCCGCTCCAGCAGATATTTCTCGGAGAAGATCTGGTCCTCGATGGTGTCCGGCTGGCCGCGATGCGCCTCGATCGCGAGCAGCTGGCGCTGGTAGTTCCACTCGTAGAGCGCGGAGCTCTGATCGAGGCCTTCATAGCATTGCAGACGGATCAGCTCGGTGCCGTGGACGCAGGCGAGCGCCTTGGCGACCTCGGTCTTGCCGACCCCGGCCTCGCCTTCCAGCAGCAGCGGCCGCCTGAGGAGCTGCATCAAGGTGATGGCAGTCGCGAGCTCGCCGTCGGCGATATAACCGCAGGCGGAGAGCGATTGTGCGATGTCGTCGCGGGCTTTCATGTCAAGTTCGACTGCAGCGTCATCGGAGGTGAACTCCCCTCCCCCTTGTGGGGAGGGGTTGGGGGTGGGGGTCTCCACGGCACACTGCCCGTGGGGTACCCCCCTCCCTAGCCCTCCCCCACAAGGGGGGAGGGAACGCACCGCTCGCGCGGTAAACGCCAGCGCCTTCAGTCTACGCCACCACACCCAAATTCTTCGCCGCCTGCCAGTTGCGCCAGAAGTCGTGGGGCATCTGGATGTGCGTCGCGCCCAGGAACGAGAACGCGTCATTGACCGCATTGGAGAACGCCGGCACGCCGCCGACATTGGGGCTTTCGCCGACGCCCTTGGCGCCGATCGGATGGTGCGGCGAAGGCGTCACCGTGAAGTCGGTCTCCCAATGCGGCGTCTCCACCGCGGTCGGCATGAAGAAGTCCATGAACGAGCCGGTGACGACATTGCCCTCGGCGTCGTAGCGGATCTCCTGGCCCATCGCGATGGCGAAGGCTTCGGTGAGGCCGCCATGGATCTGGCCCTCGATGATCATCGGGTTGATGCGGGTGCCGCAATCATCCAGCGCATAGAAGCGTCGGACCTTGTACACGCCCGTATCCACATCGATGTCCATCACGCAGAGATAGGCGCCGAATGGATAGGTCATGTTGGGCGGATCGTAATAGCTCACCGCCTCCAGCCCCGGCTCCATGCCGGGCGGCACCGAGTTGTAGGCCGCCCAGCAGATATCCTTCATCGACATCACCTTCTCGGGCAGGCCCTTGACCCGGAAGCCGTCGATGTCCCATTCGAGATCGTCTTCATGGACCTCGAGCTTGTAGGCCGCGATCATCTGCGCCTTGGCCTTGATCTTGCGCGCGGCCATCGCGATGGCCGCGCCGGCCACCGGCGTCGAGCGCGAGCCGTAGGTGCCCAAGCCATAAGGCGCGGTGTCGGTGTTGCCCTCCTCGACCATGATGTTGTCGGCGGGAATGCCGATCTCGCTGGCGATGATCTGCGCCCAGGTGGTCTCGTGCCCCTGGCCCTGGCTCTTGGTGCCCATCCGCGCGATGCCGGCGCCGGTCGGGTGCAGCCGGATCTCGCAGGAATCGAACATCGCGATGCCCAGGATGTCGCAGTTCTTCGACGGACCGGCGCCGACGATCTCGGTGAAGAAGGAGACGCCGATGCCCATGATCTCGCGGGTCTCGCCGCGCTTGAACGCCGCGCGCTTCTCGGCCTGCTCCTTGCGCAGGCCTGCGTAGTCCACCGCTTCCATCATCTTGCGCATGGCGGTGTGGTAGTCGCCGGAATCGTACTCCCAGCCGAGCGCCGAGTGATAGGGAAACTGCTCCGGCTTGACGAAATTCTTCAGGCGCAGCTCCGCCGGGTCCATGCCGAGCTTCTGCGCGAGAATGTCCATGCCGCGCTCGATGCAATAGGCCGCCTCGGTGACGCGGAACGAGCAGCGATACGCGACGCCGCCCGGCGCCTTGTTGGTGTAGACGCCGTCGACGGAGAGATGCGCGACCGGGAAGTCATAGGAGCCGGTGACGATGTTGAAGAAGCCGGCCGGCCATTTCGACGGGTCGGCGCAGGCGTCGAAGCCGCCATGATCGGCGAGCACGTGGACGCGCAGGCCGGTGACCTTGCCGTCCTTGGTCGCCGCGATCTCGGTGGTCATGTGATAGTCGCGCGCGAACGCCGTCGCGGTCAGGTTCTCGATGCGGTCCTCGACCCATTTCACCGGCTTGCCGGTGACGATCGAGGCCACCGCGGCGCAGATATAGCCGGGATAGGCGCCGACCTTGTTGCCGAAGCCGCCGCCGATGTCCGGCGCGATGACGTGGATCTTCTGCTCGGGGATCTTGGCGATCAGCGACACCACGGTGCGGATCACATGCGGCGCCTGGAAGGTGCCCCAGATCGTCAGCTCGCCCTTGATCTTGTCGAACGCGCAGACGCACTGGCAGGTCTCGAGCGGCGACGGATGGGTGCGGTGATACGAGATCATCTCCTTGATGGTGACGTCGGCCTTCTTGAACGCGGCGTCGGTGAGTTCCTTGTCACCGACACTCCATTCGAAGATGTGGTTGTGATGCTTGCGCGGGCCGTGTGCGCCTGTGGTCTTGCCGGCGAGATCCTCGCGCAGAACGGGGGCGTCCGGGTCCATCGCCTTGAACGGATCGACCAGCACCGGCAGCGGCTCGTATTCGACCACCACCTTGGAGACGCCGTCATCGGCGGCATAGCGGTCGGTCGCGACGACGAAGGCAACCTCCTGGTTCTGGAACAGCACCTTGCCGTCGGCGAGCACCATCTGCACGTCGCCGGCCAAGGTCGGCATCCAGGCGAGGTTGACGGTCTTCAGCGTCTCGGCGGTGATGACCGCGAGCACGCCGGGCACTTTCAGCGCCTCCTCGGTGTGGATCGCCTTCACCCGCGCATGCGCATGCGGCGAGCGCACGAAGTCGCCGTGCAGCATGCCCGGCAGCTTGACGTCGTCGACGTAGTTGCCCTTGCCCTGGGTAAAGCGAATGTCCTCGACGCGCTTGCGCCGGCAGCCCATGCCTTCGAGCGCGGCTTCGCGTTGTTCCCGCGTGGGAGTCAGGTCGTTCATTCCGCGGCCTCCTGGAATTCCACGCCGTTGATCTTGGCGGCGGCGTATTGGATCGCCTTGACGATGTTCTGGTAGCCGGTGCAGCGGCAGATGTTGCCGGAGATGCCGGCGCGGATTTCCGCCTCCGTCGGCGACGGATTCTCCTGCAGCAGCCGATGCGCGCGGATGATCATGCCGGGCGTGCAGAAGCCGCATTGCAGGCCGTGCATCATGCGGAAGCCTTCCTGCAGCGGCGACAGCGTGCCGTCGGCGTTGGCCATGCCCTCGATCGTGGTGATCTCGCAGCCGTTGGCCTGCACGGCGAGCATGGTGCAGCTCTTCACGCTCATGCCGTCGATGTCGATGGTGCAGGCCCCGCAATGGCTGGTCTCGCAGCCGATATGGGTGCCGGTGAGCTGCGCCTGCTCGCGCAGGAAATGAACCAGCAAGGTGCGCGGCTCGGCGAGGCCTTCGACCTCGCTGCCGTTCACCTTCATCATGATGTGGGTTTTGGGCATTTGGTTGCTCCCTTGAAATTTGTTTGAGCTTTGGCCCGGCTATCAGCCTCCCGGGCGGTGAGCTCCCCTCCCCCTTGCGGGGAGGGGTCGGGGGTGGGGGTCCACGGCGGCAGTCTCGCTTGGGGCTACCCCCCTCCCCGCCCCTCCCCCACAAAGGGGGGGAGATGAGAGGACGTGCCGGGGGCGAGAAGGCACCGCATGCGGGCCCGCGGTGTCAGCACACCCTGCTACTTCGCCCTCGCCGCCGCGCGCTGCAGGGCGCGCATCACCATGATGCCGCCGACATGGATGCGGTACTCGGCCGGGCCGCGCGCATCGGACGCCGGCTGCATGATCGCGCGCGCCGCCGTCGCGGCGGCCTTCAGCGTGGCATCGTCGAGCGCCGTGCCGATCACGGCGTTGGCCGCGTCGGTCGCGAGCAGCGGCGTCTCGTGCAGATTGGTGAGCGCGATCACACAGCTCGCCACCTTGCCGCCGGCCATGGTCAGCACGACGGCCGCCGCGGCGGTCGCGTAGTCGCCGACCTTGCGCTTCAGCTTCTCATAGGCGTAGCCGTGTCCCGCAGGCGGAACGGGAATGCTCATCCCGGTGAGGATCTCGCCCGGCTCCAGCGCGGTGAAATAGGCGCCCTGGTAGAACTCCCGCGCCGCGACCTCACGGGCGCCGTTCGGCCCCTCCAGACGGTAGCTTGCATCGAGCGCCAGCATCAGCGCCGGCATGTCGTTGCCGGGATCGCCATTGGCGACGTTGCCGCCGAGCGTGCCGCGGTAGCGCACCTGCGGATCGGCGATCAAAAGCGCCGTTTCGTGCAGGATCGGCAGGCTGGCTCCGATCTCGGTCGAGGCCAGCAGCTCGGCCTGCGTGGTCATCGCGCCGATGACGATGCGGTCGCCATCGCGGCGGATGCCCTTGAGCCCGGCGATGCCGTGCAGATCGATCAGATGCGCCGGGGTCGCCAGTCGCAGCTTCATCATCGGCAGCAGGCTGTGGCCGCCGGCGAGCGGTCGCGCGTCATCGCCGAGGTCGGCGAGCAGCTTGATCGCATCGCTGACGCTCGCCGGCCGGTGATAGTCGAACGGGCCAGGAATCATGACATTTCCTCTCCTGTGCTGGCCTGCCTTATCGGCAAGGCCGTCGCGTTGTTGCGGCGGGCGTTCGTGCTGCGAGAGCGAAGTGCGAACGCGGACGCATCGCGGATTGGCGCGGAGCGTCGATCGGGATCGATGGCCGCGCAACGAAGCCGGCACGGAGAGCGGCGAAATCGCACGAATTGCGGCTGATCGCGCACGAATTGCGTCAGCGAGGGCGACCCAATCGCGCGAGTGACGGCGTGAGCGGCCGCGCAAGACGCGCGCGCGGTGTTGCATGCGTTGGGGAGAATGGCGGCGCTCTGTTGCAGCAGCGAAACGAGCGCTGAACTCAGGCCGGCCGCCGCAGCCCGAGCCGCGCCTTGACCTCGGCGACCTTGGCGCGGCTCACCGGCACGCGCGGCTTCGAGGGGCCATCGAGCTCGATGATCGCGCCCTCGCCTTCCCGACCGACGTAGATCACGTGCTCGATCGCGACGATGTGGCTGCGGTGCACGCGGATGAAGCGGCCGGGATCGAGCTGCGCCTCAGCCTCGGAGATCGACCATGGGCACATCCGCTCGCGGGTGCCGTCGTGGATCCGCGTGTAGTGCGCATCGGCGCGCACGCTGCGCACGTCCCCGGCATCGATGAAATGGGTGCCGTTGGCGCCCTCCAGCGGCAATCGCGCCGCGGTCGCGCGCGGCGGCTGGCCGATGCCCCCCAGCGGCGCCGCCGTCGCCCGGCTCATGGCGGCGACCTCGACCACCGGCTCGGCCGCCGTCGCGGCCGGCTCCGGCGCCAATTGCGGCGCAGCCTCGGCAACGGCCGGCATCGGCTGCGATTGACGGCGCGGGTCCGGCACCAGCGACAGCAAAAATCCGGCGGCGATGACGAAGCACAGCACGGCGACGACGATCGCGAGCGCTTGCGGCGACGCAGCAAGTCCCGGTGCGGCGTGGTGGTGTCCCTCGCCCATCGGCACGACATGCATTCCCAGCATCGCCGTGTAATGCATGCCGGACACGGCGATGCCGAACGCAACCGCGCTGATGGCGAGCCGTAGCCCGTCCTGCCGCGCCAGGAAGATGCGCAGGCCGCCATAGGCGGCGCCGATCGCAATCGCCACCGACAGCGCCACCAGCGCCGGATCATGCGTCAGCCCGAATGAGCCGGACAGGCCGTGCATGCCGACATAATGCATGCTGGCGATGCCGGCGCCGAGCAGCAGCGCGGAAGGGACGACGCGCCGGGGGGAGGGATCGCCGATGCTGACGAAGAACAGCGAGATGCCGATCACGAGCGCGCAGATCAGGAACGAGATGATGGTCGGCAGCACCAGATAGACGGCATCAGGCGGCAGTGGCGCCGCCATCATGCCCACGAAATGCATGGTCCATATGCCCACGGCCAGAATGCCGGCGGCGCCGGACAGCAGCACGCGCGCATTCTCTCCCGGCCCGCTGCGGATGCGCGCGGTGAGACTGAAACCGGTATAGCCACCCAGGCTCGCGATCACGACCGAGAGCGCGACGAGATAAGGATCGTATCCTTCGATCATCCTTGTCGGCCGCCCGTCGCCACGGGCCAGCCTCCTCCCAGGGGAGATTTTACAGGGGTGGCGAGGAAATTGACAACACAAGGCGGGGAGCGTGAGGGGGCGTGTTGTCGCTGGGGGACAAGCGAGGGCGGCAAGCTTGATTGGCGTGGCGCCAGACGTTGGATTCGATCTGGAGCGGCGAACGCGGTGAGTTCCCCTCCCCCTTGCGGGGAGGGGAGCAGGCCGCCGTCGCGGTGAGACCTCGGCTCCCGACACTGAAGCATGTGTGGCCGGCCGTGACCGGCCACACACCGTCCGCCTCAGATAATCCCCGCCGCGACCTGGCTGCGCAGCCGCTCCAGGCTCAGCAGCGTCTCGGCGCAGGCGGTCGCCACCTCGATGCCCTTGGTCGCAAAATGCTTGCGGAAGAACTCGAAATGCGCCTGCGTCTCGTGGAATTGCTGCGGCGTCAGCACCGCGGAGAACACCGGCACCTCGGTGCGCAATTGCACGTCCATCAGCGCCTTGATGACGGTGTCGGCGACGAATTCGTGGCGGTAGATGCCGCCGTCGACGACGAGCCCGGCCGCGACGATGGCGGTATAGCGCCGCGTCTTGGCCAGGAGCTGCGCATGCAGCGGGATCTCGAACGAGCCCGGCACCTCGAAGATGTCGACACGATCGCGCGGGATGTGGCGCGCCTCGATCTCGTCGAGGAAGGCCAGACGGCATTCGGCGACGACATCGCGATGCCAGGCCGATTGCACGAAGGCGACGCGCTGCGGCTTGCTGAAGCGCGGATGCGACGGCGCCGGTGGCGACTCGTCGGGCGGTGACGCGACCGACGTATCCGCCGGCGGCGACGTTCCTGCGGTGATGGTGTCGGTGGGCGTATCAGTAGGCGCGTCTTGCAACATCTGATTCATGGTTGTCCTCGTCAGAGACCAGAATCAGGGCACACGGAACGACGACGCCCCCACGCTGGATTGCGCGGGGTGCCGGGACCCGTTCTCTTTCATCCGGACTGTGACCGTCGGCTTCGGAATCGCACCGAATCTGCTGACCCTTCTCTGCGCGACGCGTTCCGGAGAACAGAATTCTCCAGACCGTGCCTTGCCGAGAAAGCGCTCGCGGGCTCGCGCTCGACCGAGAACGCTTACCGCCGGTGGGGAATTTCGCCCCGCCCTGAGAACATCGGCCGCCCGGATGGACGGCCTGAATGAACTATGCAGGCGGTCGGCGGCTGCGGCAAGGCCTCACGCCCGCGGTCCGCGACGGGCGGCCATGCAGCCGCTCACGGCCGTTCCCGCGGCCAAATCACCTCAGACCGAGCGGCTGCGGCGTGTCCGATTCCGTTTTGTTCTCGTTCGCCGATGATTCCACAGGCCGGACAGGAGTTGTGGACGAAGCGGTGTTTGGCTGTGGACGGACTCGCCCCCCCGTTGCGCAGATTCCGCAAATCACATCAGTTTGTCCTCGCACGCCTCGGGGTACCTCCGGGACTGCAAGCCGGGTCGCGAAGCGCCGAGAGGGCGTGGGCCGGGTCGCCGCGTATGTACCAACGAGATCAAGAAGACGAGGTCGAGACGGCATGTCCCTGCTCGAAAGCACTATCGATTCCGCAGATCATCCGCTGAGCGTGGTCGAGACCATTGCGGCCGACAATAATTGGATGTTCGAGCGCTCCGGCGAGGACGAGATCACGATCGCCTCCAAGGGCCAGTGGACCGACTATCAGCTTTCCTTCACCTGGATGGCGGAGATCGAGGCGCTGCATCTGGCCTGTGCCTTCGACATGAAGATTCCCGAGGCGCGCCGCGCCGAGGTGCAGCGGCTGATCGCCGCGATCAACGAGCAGCTCTGGCTCGGCCATTTCGACATCTGGACCCACACCGGCATGGTGATGCACCGCCAGGCCCTGGTGCTGCCCGGCGGGATCACCGCGTCGGGACTGCAATGCGAGAGCATGCTGGCGGGCGCCATCCACGCCTGCGAGCGCTATTTCCCGGCCTTCCAGTTCGTGGTCTGGGCCGGCAAGTCGACCCAGGAGGCCATGGCGGCGGCGCTGTTCGATACAGAGGGCGAGGCGTAAGCCGCCGCCGCTCCATCACACGCGGTGTCGTCCCTGCGCACGCAGGGACCCATACCGCGTGATGTCCGTGTGGCGCGCGACGCTTGTCGCTCTGCCCCTGCTCCACTAGAACCGCCGGTGGTTATGGGTCCCTGCTTTCGCAGGGACGACAGCGGAGTGCGTCGTGACATCAGCGGACAACAACCTGCTTCATCAGCTCACCGGCACCATCGTGCTGGCCGGCGCCGGCAAGATGGGCGGGGCGATGCTGACCGGGTGGCTGGCCGGCGGCCTTGATCCCGCGCGCGTGGTCGTGATCGAGCCGATGCCGTCGGCCGAGATCACGGCGCTAAAGGCCCGAGGCGTCCGCCTCAATCCGACGGCAACTGCGCCGGCCGAGGTCGTCATCGTTGCCGTCAAGCCGCAGATGTTCCCCGACGCCGGCCCCGCCTTGAAGCCGTGGGTCGGCGACGCGACGCTGGTGCTGTCGATCATGGCGGGGACGACGATCGCCGGCCTGCAGCAAACGATCGGCGGCGCGGTCGTGCGCGCGATGCCGAATACGCCCGCCGCGATCGGCCGCGGCATCACCGTGGCCGTGCCGGCCGGCAACGTCAGCGCCGCGCAGCGGGGGCTGACGGACGCGCTGCTGCGTGCCACCGGCGCAGTGGAATGGGTCGACGAGGAGGCGCTGATGGACGCGGTGACTGCCGTGTCCGGCTCGGGGCCCGCCTATGTGTTCCTGCTCGCCGAGGAACTCGCCCGCGCCGGCGTCGCCGCCGGCCTGCCCGAGTCCCTGGCGACGAAGCTCGCGCGCCACACCGTGTCGGGCGCCGGCGAGCTGCTGCGCCAATCGGACCTGCCGTCCGCCACCCTGCGCCAGAACGTCACGTCGCCGGGCGGCACCACAGCGGCGGCGCTGTCGGTGCTGATGGGAGCCGACGGCTTCCAGCCGCTGCTGACCAAGGCGGTCGCCGCGGCCACGGCGCGTTCGAAAGAGCTCGCGAAGTAGACAACCGCGAGCTGACAGCTCAGCGCGACGGCGTCGGCGGCCCGCCATGCTGCTGGCGCCATTGCAGGAACTGGCGGAACAGAGCGCTGCGCTCAGCCGGATCGTTCGACAGCTGTCCCCCGCTCTGGCGCACGAAGCTCTCGAACTGGGTCTGGCGCACGTCGGCGACCTGCGGTCGCGGCACCATGTTGTGCGCCAGCAGCCACTCGTCCGCGGCCTTGAACCGCTTCCAGTTCGGGATCGCGGCGACGATGCTCGACTCCCGCCATTTCGGATGCCGCGGCGGCTTCATGAACTCGTCGTAGTTGGCGAAGAACGCCTCGACGAAGCGCGCCACCTTTCGGTAGCGCTCGGTATTCTCCGGCCAATTGTAGCTGACGAGCAGCATGCCGATCGCCACCGTCTCGATCGTCTCGCCGGGGTTGAGCAGGTTCGGATATTCCTCGGAGGACAATGTCGTCGGCAGATAGAGGTCCTGCAGCCGGCGGTCGTAGGGGATCGTCACCAGATGCAGGGCGCGGTTGTCGTTCCTGATGTTGCGGGCGAGCTGGAACACCTTGCCGGTGGAGACGATGTAGGCGTCGGCGTCGCCATCGATCAGCTTCTGGATCGATTTGGCGTCATCGGTCGCGTAGTCGAATGACGCTGTCAGGCCCAGCCGGTTGAAGATCACGCGCGCGGAATAGAAGCCGACATCGGTCGGCGCGATGACGCGCTTGCCGTTGAGATCGAAGATCGAGCGGATCGAGGAGCGCGCGATGACATGGATCTCGTTGTGATAGAGCCGCGCGATGTAGCGGAGTTGCGAGGTGATGTCGGGAATGCCGTATTGCAGGCGGTAGAATTCGGGCACGTCGGCGGCGACCGCGCCCATGTCGATGCTCTTCAGGAACAGAATATCCGAGACGTTGCGCACCGGTCCCTTGCCGAGCACCGGCAGCACGCGGACGTTGGTCTGATCATCGAGCACGCGCGCCATGTCCGAGCCGAACACGGAGGTGGCGCCCCCGGCCGGCGCGGTGATGATGGTGACGGTGCCGTCGTTGACGTCGGTCGGGTTGGGCAGCCGCCACACGTCCGGCCCGCTGCCGGGCGCGGGCGACAGCGACGCCGGCAGGCCGGCGGGACGTGGCGGCGCGGGGATCACGGGCGCGCCGTTCGGCCGGGCGGCCGGGGCGACGGGCACGATGATGGAGCGGGTCGCTGCCGGGCGCGGCGGCTGCGGCGGTTGTTGTTGCAGCTGCGGCCAGGCCTGCGCCGATGCCTGGCTCAGCATAAGTCCGGCTGCGAGCGCGGCGAGCGCGACTTGCGAAGCTGCCTTCGTGACGATGGACATAGCGCAACGGCCTCCTGCACCATCGCGATGCCGCCGCAGCGTTCTCGACCCGTCCGGAGCATTCACCTCGAGGCCTGCCTGCGTCAGGCATGCGACGGGCGACCGCGGCCTCGGCTGAGACCTCGCGACAACCAACCTCGCGATGCGGAGCGCGCCCGAGGCCAAATGGCCGCGATCGGCTCCGATCGAGTTCCATAGTTGCGTGACGTGATTCGATCGATTTGCGGCGGCCGCCGGGATTTTGTATGACGACGTGCATATAAGCCGGATATTGGGCTCCGGCTGTGGCTCTCGTGCAACGCCTCTTGTTTCAGGCTGCCAGCCGGTGTTGCCGTCGTGCCAGGATGAGCAGCGTCACGACGATGGCCAGGTTCAGACCATTCCACGCGACGCCGTTGGCGAAGGCCGCCGAATAGGACCCGGTGGCGTCGAAGATGACGCCCGAGACCCAGCCGCCGAACGACATGCCGAACACCGAGGCGAAGATGATGATGCCGACCCGGGTGGCGGCCTCGCGCGCCGGCATCGCCTCACGCACGATGATCGCATAGCTCGGTACGATACCGCCCTGGAACAGGCCGAACATGCCCGAGATCAGATAGAGCGACGTCAGGCCGTCGAAGAACAGATAGAACAGCAGCGCAAAACCCTGCGCCAGCGAGCCGATCAGCAAGGTCCTGACGCCGCCGATGCGATCGGCGAGAAAGCCGGAGCCGATCCGGCTGACGATGCCGAGCGCCATCATCAAGGACAGCATCTGCGCGCCGATGGCGACGCCGTAGCCGAGGTCGCCGCAATAGGCGACGATGTGCACCTGCGGCATCGCCATCGCCACGCAGCAGGCGATCGCGGCGACGCTGAGCAGCACCGTCAGCGCATTGGTGGAGATCGGCAACTCCAGTTGCGGCGGCGCCGCGCTGGCATGATTCTGCGCGCCGGCACCATCCATGCGGGCGCGCAACACCAGGAGCAGCGCGCTCATCGTCACCGCGCAGAACACACCGAGCGCGACATGGCTGGCGCGCCAGCCGATCTGCTGCACGCCCCAATTCACCAGCGGCGGCCATACCGTGCCGGCGACGTAGTTGCCGGAGGCGACGATGGTGACGGCGAGGCCGCGATAGCGCACGAACCAGTGCGACGCCTCCGCCATCAGCGGCGCGAAGGTGACGGACGAGCCGAGCCCGACCAGGAAATACACCGCCTGAAACTGCCACAGCGTCACCGAGGCGCCGGCGAGCAGATAGGCCGCGGCCGTCGTCGCGATGCTGAGCGCCATTGCGGTGACGATGCCGAAGCGGTCGGTGATCCGGCCGACGATGACGCCGCCGAGGCCGAAGCCGAACATCGTCAGCGTGTAGGCCAGCGAGACCGCGCCGCGGCTGGCGGCGAACTCGGCCTGCACGACCGGCAGGACGACGACGACGGTCCACATCCCCGCGCCGCCGATGGAACCGATGACGAGCGCAAGCGCCAGCCGCGCCCAGGCCTGGCGCGAGTCCGGAATGAAATGAGGCGCTTCCTCGAATCTTGTATTGGGTCCGTGCACGATTTCAGCAACTTCGTTGCCGCACCGCATCAGGTCAAGCCACATTGCTGCGGCAATGGGCATGCAGAAGCAGCGCAACAGGAGGGATCTGCACGATCACGGTTCGGCCCTCTTGGCGGCGCAACGCTTTATCATTAGGTTGCGCGCCGGGTTGGAGTGATTGGCCGCGCATGTCGTTTGGACTGACACGGAAGATGCTGATGGTGGCGGGACGGCTGCTCGTCCTTGCTTACCTCGTCTGCGTGGTCAGCCCCGGCGTGGCGCTCGCGCTCGGCGCGGGGGCGGCGCCCTGTCTCGACGAGACCGTCGTTGGCGCCGTGGTCTCGCCTCATGATACGGCTCGCCACGAGATGGTCATGACGGCGATGCCACAGACAATTGCGGCGCACGTCCATCATCATGATCACCCTGTCGCAGACGCCGGGATGCACGCTCCAGCTCCCGCACCGTCGCACCACGATCATGGCAAGATGCCAGGCCCGTGCTGCGCCATGATGTGCGCCGTGGGCCTGGCCGCCACGCTGCCGGCAGTCGCCCTCCCCGCCCGCCTCGCTGCCATCGGCGTCGTTGCGCGCGACGAAGGCCTGCCCAGCCGCACGCCGCCGCGCCTGTACCGTCCCCCCATCGTCCTGGCCTGAGCGAACGACCCCGGCTTCGCGCGCAAATGACGCGCGGCCGCTCGCGTTTCATCAGACCAAGGATACCTCATGTTGTCGCAATCCAGGGCGACGCCCGCTGCCGCATGTCCGGCGCGGCGCAGCCTGCCATTCTCCGTCGTCGCCGGCGCATTGACGCTGCTTGCCGCGACGAGCCTCGCCGCCTGCCAGCCGCGCACGGTCGCGTTAGCCGGGGCTGATCCGGCCGATCCGGCGGCGAACGCTGCGCCCGTGCGCATGTCGGGCGTCGTCAGGCCCTACACGCCGCTGCGCCCGGCCGCGCCGGCCGCATGGGGCCAGCGCACCGACCCCGGCGCACCGCGCCCTGAGCCGAGCCGCTAAGGAGCGCCACATGCAGGGGACCATCAGGCTCGCGGCGCTCGCCGCAGCACTTGCGCTCGCAGGCTGCGCCTCGTTCTCGCCGGACGGCGGCATGAGCGCCGTCGCGGACATCGCCGGCCACATCACCGGCAAGGAGGTCGCCTCGGTGAGAGGCGATGACGATGCTGAGCGCGTCCGCGCTGCGACGCGCCGGCTGCTCGCCCGGCCCTTGTCGGCCGATGCCGCCGTGCAGGTCGCGCTGTTCAACAACAAGGGCCTGCAGGCCGCCTACAACGCCCTCGCGCTCAGCGAGGCGGACATGGTGGAGGCCAGCCTGCCGCCCAACCCGACCTTCTCCCTGATGCGCATCAGCGGCGACGGCGCGCTGGAGGCCGAGCGTCAGGTCGCCGGCGACATCCTGGCGCTCGCCACCTTGCCGCTGCGCTCGGAGATCGCGCGCGAGCGGTTTCGCCAGGCACAATTGAAGGCCGCGCTGGCGACACTGCGGCTCGCCGCGGAGGTCCGCCGCGCGCATGTGCGCGCCGTCGCCGCCAACGAGCTGGTGGCCCTGCTCGTCGAGGCGCAATCGGCCGCGGAGGCGACCGCGAAGCTCGCCTCGAAGCTCGGCGAGACCGGCGCGCTCAACCGGCTCGATCAGGCGCGCGAGCAGGTGTTCTATGCCGAGACCACGGCCGAGCTCGCCACCGCCCGCCGTGCCGCAGGAAGCGCCCGCGAGCGGCTGATCCGTCTGATGGGCCTGTGGGGCGACGATCTGAATTTCCGCCTGCCCGATCGGTTGCCGGCGCTGCCGCGCCGCCCGCTGAGCCAGCCCTTCGTCGAGGCCGATGCCGTCGGCCATCGCATCGATCTGCAGGTCGCCCGCCTCGAGCTCACGGCGCTCGCCACCGCGCTGCAGCTCAGCGAGGCCACGCGCTTCGTCACCCTGCTCGATCTCGCCGGCCTCGACCGCAAGACCGTCGAGCCCGACGGCCGCATCATCCGTGAACGCGGCTACGACGTGCAGTTCCAGATCCCGATCTTCGACGGCGGCGAGGTCCGCGTGCGGCAGGCGGCCGAGACCTACAACATCGCCTTCAACCGCCTGACCGAGCGCGCCGTCACCGTCCGCTCCGAGGCGCGCGACGCCTATCGCAGCTACCGCGCGGCCTTCGACATCGCCGGCCATTACGCCCGCGAGGTGCTGCCGCTGCGCCGGATCATCAGCGAGGAGATGCAGCTGCGCTATTCCAGCATGCAGGTCGACATCTTCGCGCTGCTGCTCGAGGCGCGGCAGCGCCTGGCCTCGCGCCGCGCCGCGATCGACGCCGTCAGAGACTTCTTCCTCGCCGAGGCCGAGCTGTCGGCCGCCGTCAACGGCGGAGTCGCGAGCGGCGAAGACAGCGCACAGCAGACCGCGAGCGCGCTCGCGCCAAGCAACGACTGAGAGGAGAGCCAACATGTTGTCCCGCCGAACCCTGCTCGGCTCCGCGGCGCTGGCCGGCGCCTCCGCCGTCTCCGGCCGCGTCCAGGCTGCCTCCATTCCGGAGGCGCCGACCATGGACAAGGCCGTGATGCAGCCGCCGTTGCATCCCAGCGCCGGCCCGGACTATCAGCCCGTGGTCACGCTCAACGGCTGGTCGCTGCCGTTCCGCATGAACGGCGACTGGAAGGAATTCCATCTCGTCGCCGAGCCGGTCACACGCGAGTTCGCGCCCGGCATGACCACGCATCTGTGGGGCTACAACGGCCAATCGCCGGGCCCGACCATCGAGGCGGTCGAGGGCGACAAGCTCCGCATCTTCGTCACCAACAGATTGCCGGAATATACCACCGTACATTGGCATGGCGTGATCCTGCCCTGCGGCATGGACGGCGTCGGCGGCCTGACGCAGCCGCACATCAAGCCCGGCAAGACCTTCGTCTACGAGTTCGAGATGAAGCATGCCGGCACCTTCATGTATCACCCGCACGCCGACGAGATGGTGCAGATGGCGATGGGCATGATGGGCATGATCGTCGTGCATCCGCGCGACAACCTGCCGCCGCCGGTCGACCGCGACTTCGTGTTCGTGATGTCGACCTACCGCATCGAGCCCGGCAGCTATCTGCCGAAGGTCAACGAGATGACCGACTTCAACATGTGGACCTGGAATGCGCGGGTGTTTCCCGGCATCGATTCCTTGCCGGTGCGGCTCGGCGATCGCGTCCGCATCCGCATCGGCAATCTCACCATGACCAACCATCCGATCCACCTCCACGGCCACAAGTTCAAGGTGATCGGCACCGACGGCGGCTGGCTTCCCGAAACGGCGCAATTCCCGGAGACCACGACCGACGTGCCGGTCGGCGCGGTGCGCGTACTCGACTTCACCGCCGACAACCCCGGCGACTGGGCGTTCCATTGCCACAAGTCGCATCACACGATGAATGCGATGGGCCACGACATGCGCAACCTGATCGGCGTACCGCGCAAGGAGCTGGCCGCCGCCGTCGGCAAGCTCGCGCCCGACGGCATGGTGATGGGCAACACCGGCATGGCGATGGGCAACATGGAGATGCCGGCCCCCGACAACACGCTGCCGATGATGACCGGCAGCGGCCAGTTCGGGCCGATCGAGATGGGCGGCATGTTCACGACCGTGAAGGTGCGCGAGGGCCTCGCCCGCGACGACTACCGCGATCCCGGCCCGTATCAGTTTCCCAAGGGCACTGTGGCCTATGAGGTCGCAAGCGCGCCGGAGCCGGTGCGGCGAAGCGACGGCACACCGACGCAGGTCCGCACCCAGCGCTGAATTCACCAAACACCGCATCAACCGACGACCACCATCAGGAGATATCCATGAAGACTGCATTCGCGATCAGCGCAATGGCGGCGGCCGCTCTGATCGTAGCACCGGCCCGTGGCCATGAGCAGCACGGATCGCGCGGCTATTCCGCCGGTGAGCCGGGTGATCCCAAACAGCCGTCACGCACCATCGAGGTGCTGCTGAGCGAGATGGAGTTCACGCCGGCGCGCATCGAGGTGAAGCGCGGCGAGCAGATCCGCTTCGTGCTGCGCAACACCGGCAAGGAGGATCACGAGTTCCTGCTCGCCACCAAGGCCGAGAACCTGAAGCACGCCGCGGTCATGAAGAAGCACCCGCATATGGAGCACGACGAGCCCAACGGCGCCCGGCTCGCGCCGAACAAGACCGCCGAGCTGCTGTGGCGGTTCACCAAGCCCGGCACGTTCGAATATTCCTGCCTGATCCCGGACCACCGCGAGTACGGCATGACCGGCCACGTCGCCGTGAAGTGACGGATGAAGCCGTCCCGACAACGCGTAGGGCGGATCATCGCCGCGTCATCCGCCCTACGCCTCGCCATGAGTTCACCAGTAGAAGGAAACACATCATGAAGTCGTTCTCTCAGCTCGCGACCGCCGCCGCGTTGGTTCTCGCTCTCGCGACCCCTGCCCTCGCCGCCGAGGCCATCAGCGGCGACGTCAAGAAGGTCGATGAGGCCAACGCCAAGATCACGCTCCACCACGGCCCGGCCAAGAGTCTTGGCATGGACGGGGCCATGACCATGGTCTACCGCGTCAAGGACGCTGCGCTGCTGAGAGGCCTCAAGGCCGGCGACAAGGTGAAGTTCGAGGCGGTCGAGGACGCCTCCGGCTACACGGTGACCAAGATCGAGAAGGGCAAGTAGGCGGCAGCGTTTCGAGCCGTCCCCTTCTCCACCGCCATTCCGGGGCGCGCGCGGCGACGACGTCGCCGGACAGCGCGAGCCCGGAATGACGTGCGGATGGATCAGGCCACGAACCGGTGGCCGGTTTGCTTTCCAAGTTCGGATCGTATGATCGCGGCTCCCTGCGCGGAGCATGCCATGAAAGCCTATCTCGTCCTCGATCTCGCCGTTCACGACTTCGCAGCATTCAAGGTCTACATCGAGGCGATCCCCGCTTTCATCGCCAGGCACGGCGGCCGTTATATCGTGCAAGGTGCGATGCCGACTCCGGTCGAAGGCAACTGGACGCCGGAGCGGATGGTGATCCTCGAATTCCCGTCGCGGCAGAACGCGACCGGCTTTCTCAGCGATCCCGACATCCAGGAGCTGTTCGCGATCCGGCACCGCACCACGACGAGCCGGCTGGTGCTGGTCGACGGCTGCACCGAGTGAGCGTGCGTTGCAATGTTGTGCAGGTGGACAGCGCACAGCTTGGCAAGACCCCTATAGCCCGGCGCGACATCCGCAAGCGGCGGATCACGCTGCGCTGATCCGCCGTACGCGAGCTGCCCCTGTCATTCGGGCGCAAAGACCGTTCGCCATCGTGCCGTTAACCATTTGCTAACCATGGCGCGGGCAAGCTTCGCCGCGTCGCGCTGCGCGTGGCCGGCGACCGGACGACCACAGGACATCCTGGGCTTTGCTGCCGCCGGGCATGGCGGCGGGCCGGTTGCCGGCCGCAGCGCGCCGCTGCGGCGTCCGACGCCATGCCGTCCTGTCTGTCCGGAGACCCAAGTCCTTGAGCACCGTCGGTTCGCGCGCCTTCCAGAAGGCGCGGCAGGAAAAGAAGCAGAAGAAGCTCGTCGAGACGCAGCTGACGACGGCGTACAAGGCCTTCCAGGCCGGACGCCAGGCGGAGGCGCAGGCGCTGTGCGCGAAGCTGCTGCAGGAGGTCCCCGGCTGCTTCGATGCCATGCATCTGCTCGGCGTGTCGCTGGTGTCATCGGCGCGCTTCGCCGAGGCCACCGCCTTCCTGACGCAGGCCGTCGCGATGGAGCCGAATTCCGCCGACGCGCAGTCCAATCTCGGCTGGGCGCTGATCAATTGCGAGCGCTACGAGGAGGCGCGCGCCGCGCTGGAGCGATCGCTGGCGCTGCGCCCGAATGCGCCGATCACCTTGCGCAACCTCGCAATCGCGCTGCTGCGGCTCGGACAGGGCGAGGCCTCGCTCGCGGCCGCGACCCGCGCCCTCGAGCTCAAGCCGGACGACGTCGATGCCTGGTGCAATCGCAGCGTCGCCGAGCTGATGCTGCGGCGGTGGGACGCCGCTGCCGCCAGCGCCGAGCGCGCGCTGGCCTTCAACCCGAACCATTTCGAGGCCACGGTCAACAAGGGCCTCGCCCATCTCGAGCTGCACCATTTCGAGCTGGCGGAAGCGACCTTCAATGCGGCGCTGGCGGCACGCCCGGCCCACGCCGAGCTGCGGGCGCATCGCGGCCGGCTCTACATGATCTCCGGACGCACGGCGGAAGCCGAAGCCGATTTCGACGCCGCCGTGACGCTCGATCCCAATCTGCAACTGGGATGGCAGGGCAAGGCGCAGATCTGCATCCTCAACGGCAACGTCGCGCAGGCGATGGCCGCCTGCAAGCGCGTGCTCGACACCAATCCGAAGGCGCAGGTCGCGCTCACTTTGCTCGGCGCCTGTCGCGGCCGGCTCGGCGACGTCGCAGGCGCCATCGCCCAGTTCGACCAGGCGCTCGCGGTGCAGCCGGACTATGACGAGGCGATCACCAAGAAGATCTTCTATCTCGACTTCCTGCCCGGCGCCGACTTCGCGGTCCAGCAGGCGGCGCGGCAATATTGGTGGATGGCGGTCGGCTCCAAATTCCCGCGCCGCAAACTTGCGCCGCGTTCGCTCGATCCCGACCGGCGCATCGTCGTCGGCTACGTCTCGGCCGACTTCCGCATGCATTCGGCGGCCTTCGCCTTCCTGCCCGTGCTGCGCGGCCACGACAAGACGCAGGTCCAGGTCAACTGCTACTCGACCTCGCCGCGGCACGATTCCTACACCGCGACGTTCCAGTCGATCGCCGACGTCTGGGTCGAGGCCTCGAGCCTGTCCGACGACGAGCTCGCCGACCGCATCCAGGCCGACGGCGTCGACATCCTGGTCGATCTCTCCGGCTACACCACGGGCACGCGCATGCCGGTGTTCGCGCGCAAGCCGGCGCCGATCCAGGTCACGGCCTGGGGCAGCGGCACCGGCACGGGCCTTGCCACCATGGACTACTTCTTCGCCGATCCGGTCACGGTGCCCGAGAGCGTCCGGCCGCTGTTCGCCGAGCACGTCCACGACCTGCCCTCGGTGATCACGATCGATCCGGTGCTCGACGTTCCGCCGTCGCCGCTGCCGATGCTGACGAACGGCCACGTCACCTTCGGCGTCTACAACCGCATCGACAAGATCTCCGACGCGGCGATCGCGCTGTGGGCGCGGCTGCTCGCCGAGATCCCTGACGCGAAGCTCGTCGTCAAGCATCTCGCGCTGAACGATCCCGCGGTGCGCGACGGGCTGCTCGCCCGCTTCGTCGCACACGGCGTGCCCGAGGCGCGCATCCTCTGCCTCGGCGCCAGCGAGCGCGTCGAGCATCTCAAGTCCTACGAGCGCATCGACATCTCGCTCGACCCGTTCCCGCAGAACGGCGGCATCTCGACGTTCGAATCGCTCTACATGGGCGTGCCGGTCGTCGCCAAGCTCGGCGCCGGCGCGGCCTCGCGCGCCGCCGGCGGCATCCTGACCGCGGCCGGCCTCGCCGACTGGGTCGCCGGCGATGATGACGGCTACATCCGGATCGCCAAGAGCTTTGCCGCGCAGCCCGAGCTGCTGGTGAAGCTGCGGCCCGAACTACCCGGCCTGGTCGCGCGCTCGGCGGCTGGCGACGTCGCCAACTACACGCGCTGCGTCGAAGCCGGCTATCGGCAGTTCTGGCGGGACTATTGCGCCAAGGGAAGCAAGGCCGGCGCCTGATCGCGCCGTGCCAAGGCCTCGATCTCGCAGCAGCCCTCGACGACCGATCGCACGAACGTCCGGCTTCGACCGCCCCCTGCAACCGCAAGCTGCATCGATTTCCGCTGTGCCATTTTGGCCGCGTGCGATGAGGCGACGACTCTCGGACTGATACCACGGCGTTTCTCCGTCCAGACCAAGGCGCAATCAAGCCCATGGCTTTTTGGTGGCGAGGATGCGCCTCGCAGCAGCTCCGGTTGCGCCCAACCGGCGAGTAGTAGACCTCATTCCTCAACCAAGGAGATAATGCGCGAAAATCGGCCGCGCCTCGCGATCGCCGTGTGGCCGGCAACGGAGGAATTTGGGGCATGCGGGTCGCGTTGTTGAGTTGCGTCGTTGCGGCGGGATTGAGTCTGGCGGCACCGTTGCTGCCGGCCATGGCACAGACGGCGCGGACCGGAAGGCCGGCGGCGGCAACGGCCGCTGCGGCCGGCGAAGGCGGCAAGCTGCAGGAGTCCAACGAATGGACGGTCGGCGTCGCCGGCGGCCTGCTCGAAGGCACCAACATCCGTTTTGCCGCCGAGATGGCCAAGGTGCTCGACGACCGCCCGAACCTGCGCGTGCTGCCGATGGTGACCTACGGCGCGCTCGGCAACATCGAGGACCTGCTGTATCTGCGCGGCGTCGACGTCACCATCACCTCGGCCGACGTGCTCGACGAGTTCGTCCGCAACGGCACGCTCGCCAACATCAAGAACCGGATCCGCTACATCTGCTCGTTCTACATCAACGAGATGCATGTCTACGTCCGCCCGGAGATCAGGACGCTGGAGGATCTCGCCGGCAAGAAGGTCTCCTTCAACACCGTGGGCAGCGCCGCCAACCTCACCGGCGGCATCGTGTTCGACCGGCTCAAGATCGGCGCGGAAAAGGTGTTCATCAACAATTCGGTGGCGCTGGAGAAGATGCGCAGTGGCGAGATCGCCGGCGTCGTCCACGTCACGGGCAAGCCGACCGACCTGTTCGCCAAGTTCAAGCCCGAGCCGGGCTTCCACTTCCTTCCGATTCCGTTTGCGCGCAGCCTGCAGGACTACTACGTGCCGACCAAGCTGACCTCGCAGGACTATCCCAATCTGCTCAAGCCCGGCGAGAGCGTCGAGACGATCGGCGTGCCGCAGGTGCTGGCGGTCTACAACTGGCCGCCGGAGACCGAGCGCTACCGCCGCGTCGCGCGCTTCGTCGACTATCTGTTCAAGCGGTTCGACCAGTTCAAGCAGCCGCCGTTCCATCCGAAATGGAACGAGATCAACCTCGCCTCCTCGCTGCCCGGCTGGACCCGCTTCCGCGCCGCGGAGGAGCTTTTGGCCAGCACGCGCCCGCCGCAGGCCGACGGCGCCGCCATCAAGCAGCAGTTCGACGAGTGGATGAGCACGCGGGCGCCGACCGGCGGCCGGCGGATGAGCGAGGACGAGACCAGGGTCCTGTTCGAGCAGTTCCGCGACTGGATGAAGCGGGACGGCGGCCAGCCGGCGCGATAGCGCCGATGGTCGTGGCGTCGACTACGACACCGCCGGCTTGCGGCGCAGCGCCGCCGGCGTGTCGGGTTGCGCCAGCGGATGGGCGGACGCGAACGCCGGCAGCGCCATCGCGGCCTCGACGACGCGCTGCACCGTCGGCGTCGCGGCGAGGTCGAGGCCTTTATTGCGCGCGAAGACGGCGTGGCCGGCGAGGCAGATGTCGGCCATCGTCGGCGCATCGCCATGGCAGAACCGGCCGGTCGCGACATGGCCTGCAAGCTGGGCCTCGATCGCGACCAGCATCTCCGACGCCCAGTGCCTGAGCCAGGCCGCGCGCGCCGCGTCGTCCACGTGCAGCACCTCGGTGAGATAGCGCTGCACCCGCGGCGTCGTCAGCGGATGCGCATCGCAGGCGATCATCGCCGCCAGCGCCCTCACCCGCGCGCGCCCCTTGGCATCGGCAGGCAGCAGCGCAGCGCCCGGACAGGCTTCGTCGAGATATTCGAGGATCGCCAGCGACTGCGTCAGCACGGTGCCGTCGTCGAGCACCAGCGCCGGCAGCGCCATCTGCGGGTTGAGCGCGGCATAGGCCTCGTCGCGATGCTGCTGCCGGTCGACATCGACCGCGACCTGCTGATAGGCGATGCCCTTGAGGTTGAGCGCGATGCGCACGCGAAAGCTCGCCAGCGACTGCCAGAACGAATAGAGCTTCATGCGGGTCCCCCTGGGCGGGCGAGTGAATGTCGACGTCTTCGATCGATCCGTCGCCCACGGTCGACATTCGATATCCGGCGATCAGTTCACGCTCGAGATGAAGCCTGCGAGAATCGTCCGGCTCTGGCTGAGTGCCTCGATGCGTTGATCGATGATGCCGACCTGCTGCGCCAGTATTCTTCGCAAATTGTCGCAAGGCCTGAAATCTGGACGGTTGTTGCGCACGCAGGGGAGCAACTGCTTGATCGTCTCGAGCGTCATGCCGGCGGAGCCGAGCAGTTTGATCCGGCGCACGGCTTCCTCGTCCGCCGGCCCGTAGTCGCGGTAACCGGACGAGGTTCGGTGCGGCGCAAGCAAGCCTTCGTCCTCGTAGTAACGCAGCATCCGGATGCTGACTCCCGTCCTCCGGGAAAGTTCGCCGATCTTCACCTGAAAACCTCTTGACCCTGACAGCGCTGTCAGACCTTACAGATCGTGCTCATCCAAGTGGAGTCCCCTTGTGACGGGAGCAACGATGAAAGCCTATCATTTGAATGGCCATGCGGGCGCGGGTCGCCTGGTGCGCACCGACGTCATCAAACCTGAACCCGCCCCTGGCGAGGTCCGCATTCGGGTCGAGGCGGCAAGTCTCAACTACCGCGACCTCCTGATCCTCGACCGAGCGGGTGAAGGCGGTTTCGACCGCCGCGTCCCGCTCTCCGACGGCGCAGGCATCGTTGATGCCGTAGGCTCCGATGTCGTTCAATGGCGCCCGGGCGACCGTGTGGCCGCATCGTTCTTTCGCGATTGGATTTCCGGGCCGTTCAAGGCGAGCTATGTTCCGTCAGCCCTCGGCGGCAGCACGATGGATGGCATGCTGGCGGAGTACGTGGTGCTGCCGGCGACGGCGCTGGTCCCCGTGCCGGCGCACCTCACGTCGATCGAAGCCGCGACCTTGCCCTGTGCCGGCGTGACGGCCTGGCACGGCCTCATCACCCGTGGCGGAATGGGCAAGGCCGACACGCTGCTGGTCCAGGGAACCGGCGGCGTCGCGCTGTTCGGCCTTCAGTTCGCGGCCGCGCTGGGCGCGCGCGCGATCGTCATCTCGTCCTCGGATGAGAAGCTCGCCCGCGCCCAGGCGCTCGGCGCCTCGATCCTGATCAACTACCGCGACACGCCCGATTGGGATGTGGCCGTGATGAAAGCGACGGACGGCGAAGGCGCCACGCATGTCCTCGAGCTCGGCGGCCCCGGCACCTACGACCGATCGCTGCGGTCGGTCGCGTCGGGTGGCAAGATCGTCCAGATCGGTGTCTTGACGGGGTTCGGCCCCAAGCCCGACCTCGCCCGCCTGCAGTGGGAGAATGCCGACATCATCGGCGTCACCGTGGGTTCGGTCGAACATTTCACGGCCATGAATCGATTCCTGGCCGAACACGCGATCCACCCGATCGTCGATCGGGTCTACGACTTTGACGACGCTCCCGAAGCGTTCGCCCGTCTCCGGTCCGGCTCGCACTTCGGCAAGATCGTTGTGAAGCTATAGGCGAGAGGATGTGAGCACTTCGCCGATCTGCGACGCCGGAAAGCGCATCCCCCCCGGAGTTGGCACAATCTCTCCGGGTTGGAATCAACCCACGCAACAAACCGAGGGGTCGATCACGCCTCGCTGATCCGCACGCGTGGCCCCGGCCGGCAGCAGCGCCGGACGGCGCGTGACCGATCGTGCCTCACCGTCCCCCTGCTGTCACTCCGCACCGGCCGTGAAGTCCTGGTCGGCAACGCTGGCGGTCTGCGGCACCTTGATGACCACGGCGGCGCGATTGAGCGCCTGGTGGCAGGAATTGCAGGCGGCGGTGAGGTCGGCATAGGAGCGCTCGAAGCGGCCGATGTCCTTCTGCTTGATGGCCTGCGCCAGTTCGTCGAACGGCTGCTGCGTCACGGCCGTCGTCATGTCGGCAAACGAATTGCCCTCGACCAGTGGCTGCGCCCGGCTGACGCGGTTGAACGCGCCCTTGAGATTGCCGAGCTCATAGGCGCTGAACGCCCAGTTGCCGCTATGGCCGGCGATCCAGAGCCTGAGATGGCGCGGCTGGATGGTCGCGATCATCAGGTCGCTGACGGTCGGCAGGTAGGCTGGCGCCGGGGTCGGTGTCGGCGTCTCCGCCCTGGGCGCGGCGACCGCGATGAGCGATGCAAGCCCGGCCAGGCCAGCGGCCGTCGCTGTCAGCCGCAGACCATGGGGGAGCTTCTGTCGACGCATTTTCGGTTCTCCTGAATTCAATTTAGAAGCCTTCTAAAGAGCAGCATCCCCCGCCGCCAATCGCAAACGCTGATCGCAGCGATCAGAAAAACTTGATGCCGCGCGCCGCGCGACACGCACGATATCGACACATTGCTCGGCGCCACGCGCGCAACCGGACGACGCGCAAGAGCCGAGACCCGGGTCAGCAGAAAACCTGAATTTTGATTTGGCGAAATATTCTTGTTTCATTTTTTCCGAAATCGTGTATATGATCTCCCATCCTGCTTCCGCCGGAGGGGCGTGTCGCGACCGTCACGAGACGTGGGAGGTGGGATGCGATGGGCGCAGGGAATCGCAGCGTGGCCTATGGCCGCGCGGACGAACGGTTCGTTGCGCACGGCGAAGTCGTGCGGTCCTGATACCCCGACGCTGGTATCAAGCGGGTGGCGGTGCTCACGCATTGCGCCTGTGATGGTGGCCAACAAGCCCGGCGCACCAGGGAGACCACGTATAAGCCGTTCCAACCGTCGCGCAGGGAAGGCCGGGTGTTTCGGCCAGACCTGTGGTGACTGCCGCCTGCTTTTTTTGCTGCAGGCGGGCCACGGGCGCGGCCAGCGCCCGGCCTTCCCTGCGCCCTCCATCCGATCGAGGGCGGACCTGACGCACAACTCGGGCGCGCGGCGCCGCGAGACCGTGGGCGCACGCCAACCAAGCCGATGCAGGAGACCGACCGATGCAGACCAGCGCCTGGCTCGCCAAGTGCGCCCGCTCTCCTGCCCCCGCAACCCTTTGTTAACCGCCATTAACCGAACGCTAACCAACCACCGGGCAAAAATTGCCGGGTGGAATGTGCGTGTCGTGGTTGGGTGCAGTTGACGGAGGAGACCTTCCGTGGACGCCGGCGCGGTACCTCAGTTTCGGAACGGCGGCCCTGCGGCCGTCGCGCAGTCGTTTGGGGCCGGCACACGCGGCCCGCGGGAAGGGGCGAAAGCCATGGTCGACGTCACGGCGGGTCAGGGGGTCGGATCTCCGGCCGGCGGGTTCTCATTCGCTGACCTCAAGACAGCAGTCCTGCGCGGCGACATCGCGCTGGCGCTCGGCATCCTCACCATCCTGGTGGTGCTGATCCTGCCGCTGCCCTCGCTGGTGCTCGATCTGTTCCTGGCGATCTCGATCACCCTGTCGATCCTGATCCTGATGACCGCCTTGTTCATCCAGGCGCCGCTGGAATTCTCCTCCTTTCCGACCATCCTGCTGATCTCGACGATGCTCCGGCTGTCGCTGAACCTGGCCTCGACCCGGCTGATCCTGTCGCGTGGCCACGAGGGCACCGATGCCGCCGGCCACGTCATCGAGGCGTTCGGCAACTTCGTGATGAGCGGCAATTTCGTCATCGGCATCATCGTGTTCGCGATCCTGGTGACGGTGAACTTCGTCGTCATCACCAAGGGTTCGGGCCGCATCGCCGAGGTCGCGGCGCGCTTCCATCTGGACTCCATGCCCGGCAAGCAGATGGCGATCGACGCCGACCTCTCCGCCGGCCTGATCGACGAGAAGGTCGCCAAGATCAGGCGCAAGGAGCTGGAGGACGAAAGCGGCTTCTTCGGCGCCATGGACGGTGCCTCCAAATTCGTCCGCGGCGACGCGGTCGCCGGCCTGCTCGTCGTCTTCATCAACATCATCGGCGGCATCATCATCGGCGTCGCCCAGCAGGGTCTCGGCTTTGCCGAGGCCGCCCGCACCTACACCACGCTGACCGTCGGCGACGGCCTCGTCACCCAGGTGCCGGCGCTGATCGTCTCGACCGCCGCGGGCCTCCTGGTCTCCAAGGCCGGCGTCAGCGGTGCCGCCGACAAGGCGCTGATCAAGCAGTTCTCGGGCTATCCGCAGGCGCTCGGCATGTCGGCCGCCGTGATGCTGGTGCTGGCGCTGCTGCCGGGCATCCCGACCCTTCCGTTCCTGGCGCTCGGCGGCGGCGCCGCCGCGCTCGCCCTCAAGGCGCGCAAGCAGAAGGAGGTCGCGAAGGCCGAGGAGGTCGCCGCGGCTGCAGCGCCGGCGGCGGCTGCCACCGCCGCGGCCGCCGAGGAGCCGATCTCGGCCGCGCTCAAGATCGACGACCTCAAGATCGAGCTCGGCTATGCGCTGCTGCCGCTCGTGAACGCACCCGACGGCACCGACCGCCTGACCGACCAGATCAAGGCGCTGCGCCGGTCGCTGGCGATCGAGATGGGTTTCGTGATGCCGTCGGTGCGCATCCTCGACAACGTGCAGCTCGAGGCCAACACCTACATCATCAAGATCAAGGAGGTCGACGCCGGCTCCGGCAAGATCTGGCCGAGCCAGTTCATGGTCATGGACCCCGGCGGCAACCAGGTCGCGGTGCCCGGCATCCACACGACGGAGCCGACCTTCGGCCTGCCCGCCACCTGGGTCGACGCCGGCCTGAAGGAAGAGGCGACGCTCAAGGGCTACACGGTCGTCGACGCGGCGACCGTGCTGTCGACGCACCTGACCGAGCTGCTCAAGGCCAATATGAGCGACCTGCTGTCCTACGGCGAGGTGCAGAAGCTCCTGAAGGAGCTGCCGAAGGAGCAGAGCGAGCTGGTCAAGGACATCGTGCCGACGCAGATCACGATTTCCGGCATCCAGCGCGTGCTGCAACTGCTGTTATCGGAGCGCATCTCGATCCGCGACCTCTCGACCATCCTCGAAGGCATCGCCGACGCGCTCGCGTTCTCGCGCAACCCGGCAACGATCGTCGAGCACGTGCGCGCCCGCCTCGCCCGCCAGATCTGCGCCCAGAACACCTCGCCGATGGGCTACCTGCCGCTGATCGCGCTGTCGGCCAGGTGGGAGCAGGCGTTTGCGGAATCGCTGATCGGCCAAGGCGAGGAGCGCAGCCTCGCGATGCAGCCGTCGAAGCTGTCGGAGTTCATGACCGCGACGCGCGATGCGTTCGAGCGCGCCGCGCGCGAGGGCGAATCGCCGGTGCTGGTGACGTCGGCGGCGATCCGGCCGTTCGTCCGCTCGCTGGTCGAGCGCTTCCGCGCCCAGACCACGGTGCTGTCGCAGGCCGAGATCCATCCGCGCGCGCGGCTGAAGACGGTGGGGAGCGTGTGACGGCTGGCGTTGCGGAACCGCAGAATTCCGGGCGCGTTTGATCGGCGGGGCCGGCGCGAGGCGTCGGCTTTTGCCGTTTTTACCGGCGGACCACCCCTTGCTTTACCGCCACAGGCAAACGAATTCTTAATTTTGCGTTAGGTGGCTGAAATTTCATCCGCATACCGAACAACAAATCAAGTTATTGATATAGCTATATAAATTCATATTTTATCGACTTTCGATCGCGAAGCATCACGCCTTATCACACACTTGTGATGTGGCCTACGAAACAGAATTGAGGTTTCCTACGTTAGTTCACGCGAGACGATGAACCGGAAAGCCCCCGGCTCACACGAATCAGCGAAGGACGGAAGACGGCAGGAGGCTTCCATGAACCACTCGATTTACAGCGCGGATCGTACGACCCACCTCAAGATCGTGGTGGTTGCGCTCGTGGCTGGCATCGCAGTGGCCGGCCTCGGCATCTCCGCCCGACTGAATGCGGAGCCGAACTACGCGCAGACGGCAAAGGTCCTCAAGGCCGGTAAGCCGGTCGTGGTGACGAGCTCGGAGATGTCGGTGGTTCGCTGACAGGAATTCCCGGAATTCACGCGGTTCTCACAGCCCCCCAACTGGCCGCGTGGATATGTAGTAGACCCAACCCCAAGTCGACTACTGAAAACGCCCGCTCCCCACGGGCGTTTTCTCTTGTGGGCGTTGAATCACCGCGCCGACGGCACCGTCTCGATCAGCTTGCCGGTGAAAACGATCGGCCCGGTCGCCTGCCCGGTCGGCGACCCGCCCTCCGGCTCGACCGTGACCGCGTAGGTTGCGCGGTTGACGGTGTCGGCGTCGTAGGACGAGAGAACGGGACGGCTGGTAAAGTCGCTGCCGCCGATCACGCCGAGCGACCGAGGCTTCTGCAGCTTGTCGGACACGAGCCACAGCTCGAAGCTCTTGCCCGGCTCCGGCGCGGCGCCGACCCGGCGCACGGTGTAGCTCTTGCTGGCGGCATCGACGGTCAGGATGAAGGCCGGCGACGCCGCGTCCTTCTGCAGGAGGGCAACGAACTGGGCGGAGGGTTGCGCGACCGGCACCTTGACCTCGACAGTCTGAATCCGCGGCTTCGGCTGCAATGGCCGCGGCAGGAGGTCGGGTCGGTAAACCTGGACACCGACCAGCGCGAGCAGCACGGCCGCGAGCGCGGTCATGATGTTGGCAACCGCGCGCAATTGCCGGACCTTGGACGAAAGCTGAACGACATTGGTGTCGTCGTTCGCGATCTCGCCAGCCGCGAACGTGCTGCGTGTCGGCGTGATGACCGGCGCCGCGACCTCAGGCTCTGGTTCGCTGACGGGAGACGCATGGATCGGCGCAGCTTCCGCTTCGACAGGCGGGACCTCGGGAGGCGCGGGCTCGGGCTGAGCGGCAACGACCGGAGCCTCGACGATCGTCACCTGTCCAGCCGGCGCGCTCTCCGCGGTCGCGCGCAACCGCGCAATCTCGGCCTTGATGCGCTCCCACAGTTCGGGACGCGGCTCGACCAGCCCGACCATCTGATTGAGCGGACCGAGGCGAAATTCCCACGCCTGGACCAGCGCGACAAAATCCTTGTCGACCGCCATCATGGTCTCGACCTGCGCCCGTTCGGCGGCGTCGAGCGTCCCGAGCGCGTATTCCGCCGCCAGCGCGATATGGTCTTCGCTATACGCCATCACAGGTCCAGGTCACGTCCTACAAGGTCTCTCGCCGGTCCAACAGCACCTCATCCGAGACCGAGGCATTGGCGGATGTCCATCATGCTCCGCCTCAGCCAGGTCTTCACCGTGTTCACCGGCGCCTCGAACTTGGTCGCCAATTGCTCGCGGCTCCAGCCGTTATAGTAGGCGAGCAGCACGAGCTTCTGGCGGTCGGGCTCTAGCTGGCCGACGCATTCCAAAAGACGCTTGAGCTCCTCCGACATCTCGCGGCGCGCCAGCGGATCCGGCGTCTCGGCCGCAACCTCCAGCGCGGAGGGCTCATCCTCCAAAGACAGCTCACCGCGCTTTCGCACCAAGTCGATGGCGCGGTTGCGAGCGATGGCGGCCATCCAGGTGATCGGGGAAGAAACGGCCGGGTTGAACTGTGCGGCGTTGTTCCAGACCTTCACATAGGTCTCCTGGACGACCTCCTCGGCGAGGTCCTGTCGGTGCAAGATACGGAGCACGACGCCATAGAGTTTCGCGCGCGTCGCCGCGTAGAGGCGCTCGAAGGCGGCCTCGTCCCCTTTGGCAACAGCGGCAAGCAACCAGACCAGCTCTGCCGGCGTCAGCATTCAGCGTCCCCGAAAATCGCCCCACTCCCTCGTTCGAGCCTACGTCCTCCCGTAGCACAAGTCCTGGGCAACTCTCCACCGGGGCGGGCGCGACGAAAAACCCGGACCTCGCGGCCCGGGTTTTCGAAAGCGACAGCCGTGACGGCGACAGGCTCAGGCGATGACGCCGAGCCGGGCGCGCATCAGGCCGATAGAGTCCATGTCGGCCTGCTCGCGGGCGCTCTCCTCGGCCTTCTCGCGGGCCTGGTCACGCTCGTCGAGCAGCTCGACCTTCTTCATTTCCTCGAACGCCTCGGACAACGCGGCCTTGGCGTCCTCGAGCTGGGTGCGCAGCTCGTCGGCCGAGCGCGTCAGGTTTTCCCGGCGCTGGATCGCGGCCTTGGCGTAGGTCGGATAGGCAAAATGGGTCGGGTCGTTGATGCCGGCCCGCTCCTGCTCGGTCTGGATCTCCCGCTCGAGCTCAGCCGACATGCGCTGGAAGTCAGCGATCATGCCCTCGATCTGCGTCACCCGGCGGCGTTTCTCATCCACCTGAAATTTCTTTAGACGGATCAGCGTTTCGCGCGACTTCATCGACTCATACTCCCCAGAAGTCCCGTGTACGGCGCGGGACAGGGCCGGCCGCCCTTGCTGGGCTCGCCGACTAGGCTCGTTACATGGAGGGGATGATTACCCGACAAAGTTAGCTTTCCGTTTCCAAGCGCCCCAGGATCTGTTCCAGCTCCCGATACCCGTTCTGCAGCGTCGAGACCTCGTCCTTGCGCTGGCGCAGGAACGCCTCCAGCGGCTCGTGCAGCCGGATCGCCTCGTCGACCTCCGGACTGGAACCGGCGCGATAGGCACCGAGCCGGATCAGTTCCTCCATGTCGGCATAGGTCGCCATCACCTGGCGCGCCCGCATGATCGTCGGCAAGAATACGGGGTCGGCCGATTTCGGCATCGTGCGCGACACCGATTTCAGGACGTTGATCGCCGGATAGCGGCCGCGTTCGGCGATCGAACGCTGCATCACGACGTGGCCGTCGAGAATGCCGCGCACCGCATCCGCCACCGGCTCGTTGTGATCGTCGCCATCGACCAGCACCGTGAAGATCCCGGTGATGGTGCCCTCGCCGCTGCCCGGCCCCGCCCGCTCGAGCAGCTTCGGCAGCTCCGTGAACACCGTCGGCGTGTAGCCCTTCGCGGTCGGCGGTTCGCCGGCCGACAGCCCGATCTCGCGCTGCGCCATCGCAAAGCGCGTGACCGAGTCCATCAGACAAAGGACATCCTTGCCCTCGTCGCGAAAATATTCCGAGATCGCGAGCGTCAGATACGCCGCCTGCCTTCGCATCAGCGCCGGTTCGTCGGACGTCGCGACCACGACGACCGAGCGCGCGAGACCCTCCTCGCCGAGATCGTCCTGCAGGAACTCCTGCACCTCACGGCCGCGCTCGCCGATCAGCCCGATCACCGACACCGCCGCGTCGACGTTGCGCGCCAGCATCGACAGCAGCACCGATTTGCCGACGCCGGAACCGGCGAAGATGCCGAGTCGCTGGCCGCGGCAACAGGTGAGAAAGGTGTTCAATGCACGGACGCCGAGATCGAGCGGCGAGCCGACGCGCCGGCGCGAATGCGCCGGCGGCGGATTGTTCCGATAAGGAACCGGCGAGGCGCCCTGCGGCAGCGGCCCCTTGCCGTCGATCGGCTCGCCCATCGCATTGATGACTCGGCCGAGCCAGGCCGGCGACGGCCGCACCTGATTGGCGGCATTGGCGATCACGGCGCGGCAGCCGCGGCGCACGCCCTCCAGCCCGGCGAACGGCATCACCACGGCATTCTTGCCGGAGAAACCGATCACTTCGGCAGGGATGTAATTGTTGCCGGTCTCGATCACGATGCGCGCGCCGACCGACATCGCATGAATCGGCCCGGCGATCTCCACCATGAGTCCCTTCACGCCGACGACACGCCCATAGGTGTTCACGGCGTCGATGTCGCTGATCTGCTCGGCCAGAGCCTTCATTGCCAAAGCGCCTTCATTGCGAGAGAGCTGTCATTGGGCCAGAGCCTTCATTGCGAAAACCTTAAGTAGGGGCAGATTCGCGTCGTCGGCTTAACTCTGTGTTTACTCGCATCATTAATCATTACGTCATGGTCTGGAGTGACTGACGTGCTTCGCTTTGCCGCCCTCAAAAAGCGGTGAGATCCGAGAGTCGGTTAGGTCCATCTCTTAACATGGAGCTTGAACGAGAGCGGCTAAGAAAAACTGCTTCATCGCAACACCTTACGGCGATTCGATAAAAATTGCACGGATAGAGCTTGCGGAGGGGAATCAGGATTTGTTAACCATCTCTCGTCAGGATCCGAATCAGTTGTTCAAAGGCGTTTTGAGTGCCGCAGATGGCGGCCGACCTGACGCCCGGAGCGGCGACTATGGGGAACTGGCATGCGCGTTTTGCTGATTGAGGATGACAGCGCCGTCGCGCAGTCGATCGAACTGATGTTGAAGTCCGAAAGCTTCAATGTCTACACGACTGACCTGGGCGAAGAAGGCGTCGACCTCGGCAAGTTGTACGACTACGACATCATCCTTCTCGACCTCAATCTGCCCGACATGTCCGGTTACGACGTGCTGAAGCAGCTGCGTGTCTCGAAGATCAAGACGCCGATCCTCATCCTGTCCGGCCTCGCCGGCATCGAGGACAAGGTCAAGGGTCTCGGCTTCGGCGCCGACGACTACATGACCAAGCCGTTCCACAAGGACGAGCTGATCGCCCGCATCCACGCGATCGTCCGCCGTTCCAAGGGCCACGCCCAGTCGGTCATCCAGACCGGCGACCTCGTCGTCAACCTCGACACCAAGACGGTCGAAGTCGGCGGCCAGCGCGTGCATCTGACCGGCAAGGAATACCAGATGCTGGAGCTGCTCTCGCTGCGCAAAGGCACCACCCTGACCAAGGAGATGTTCCTCAACCATCTCTACGGCGGCATGGACGAGCCCGAGCTGAAGATCATCGACGTCTTCATCTGCAAGCTGCGCAAGAAGCTCGCCAACGCCTCCGAAGGCCGCAACTTCATCGAAACCGTCTGGGGCCGCGGCTACGTGCTGCGCGAGCCGCACGACATGGACGAACGCATCCCCGCCTGATCTTTCACTGGGTCCACCGGCGAGCCTCACGGCTTGCTCCTCCCAGACTGGGCCCCGCCGCGAATGGCGGGGTTTTTGTTTGTGGGCTGGGTCGATCGAGGCGAAGAACGTCGCGCACAGGCTGCGGCTTAGCGAACATTGCACTCCCCTTCTCCAGCGGTTGCGGCGCATCGCCTGTCCCGGCAGGGCAAGCCTGGCAGTCGGGCGCGATCTGCTGCGCCTCATCTCCGTCATTGCGAGGAGCGAAGCGACGAAGCAATCCAGAGTCCCACCCTGGCCCCTGGATTGCTTCGCGCTCGCAATGACGCCAGGGGGCGACGTTCAACCCGAGAAGCACGCACGACATCTGCGGATGCGCCTTATGCGACCCTGCGGACAAACCCTCGCGATCTCGCGGCGCCCAGCGCCCGAGCTATGTGCCATTCTCACCGCCCTCTCCTAACCGAGGGCGCAGGGAAGGCCGGGCGCCGGCCGCGCCCGTGGCCCGCCTGCAGAAAAGAAAGCAGGCGGCAGTCACCACAGGTCTGGCCGAACACCCGGCCCTCCCTGCGCGATGGCTTTACGATTTATACGCGATCTCCCTGGGGACCGGCTGTCTTGCCCCCATCACCCGCAGGCAGCTCATCAGCAACGCCCGCAGGCTCGACCTCAGCACCGGGAGGCCAGGACCACGCGACTTCACCGTGCGCCCGGGATCGTTCGTCGGCACGGCGAACCATGCTGCGATCCCAAGCGCCCATCGCATCCCACACCCGACGTCCGTGACGACCGCGAAGCGTCCCCTCGTTGGGGCGGGACGCGCGGAGTAAAGCACATTTTTCGTAAAAACAAAATAGAATTTCGATAAACAGAAATCATATTTCTTCCAGCCGTTCGAACGGCCACCGTGAAGGCTTGCGTTCCCGATCGAGACTCTGTCGAACGCTCCTGTTTCGGATCGACGATCTGCCATGTGCGGCTTCGCGCAAGTCACCTGCGATGCCCATGCGGCGCAGAGATCGGTCCCAACGTCAGAGGCATGTTGCGGAGCGACATCGGCTCCGCCGGGCACCGCACCAGAGCCGAAGAAATGATGCCAAAAGGTGTGCGGACCGTGACGTCGCACCCGCCCTTATTACCTTGAGTTGCATCAAAGACGGCCAGCAATTTCCGTGGCAGGCTAGCACTGACGGCGTATCCGTCATCAATGGTCCTTCAACGTGAGGAGTTCACTATGGCTAGAAGCATTGCTGTTGGTCTTGCTATTCTCGCCGTCTCTACATCTGCGGCCTTGGCCGGACATCGTACTCATCATGCAAAAGGTACTCATGCAAAAGCCAGTGCGGCTCAGCAGGTCGGGGCGAGCAAAAGTGATCGCGACCAATATGGAAATATGCAGGTCAATCCCGGAACTCCGGGCCTGAGCGGCAGCAACGCTGCCCTACATGCAAAAACGCATCGCGATTCCGGCTACGGGCCGAAGAGTGACTACAATGCAGACGGGACCATGCGGGTTGATAGCGGAACTCCGGGCGTAAGCGGCAGCAACGCTGCCCTACATCGTAGAACGCACCGCGATTCCGGTTACAATCCCAAGAGTGACTACAACGCGGACGGGACCCTGCGGGTGCATCAATAGTCGTTTCTTGCGACCACGTGATTGGCCCGGAGCGTTCCGCGCACCGGGCTTTCACGTCCACGAAAACTAGCGGTCCTTGCATTGACCGACAGCGATTACGGTGACGCTGCTCGACTGCACAAAACTATCATCTCGGCCGTTGTGTAACGGCGGGCTCATGAGTCTGGGCGGTCGCGCTGGCGATTACGGTGACGCTGCAGAAAACTATCGGAAAACTATCACGCGATCGTCCTCTAACGGCGAGCCTCGCCAAAGCACGCCCATGAGTCCGTCCGGTCGCTTTCGCTGCAGCGGCGCGGACCGGATGGGTGGCCTGCGGCACATTTCGCTCTGGTTGATCAAGATCAATCGCGCTACCTTGGCCTCGCCGATCATCGGATCACGCAATGAGCTGGTGGCAGAGCCATGCCGGACGGCAGACGTCTCCCAATGCGCGGAAGCCTCGGTCCGCACCTGGCGGCGTGGCTGTTCTCGCTGCTGCTCGTTTCTGCCGCCGGCGCCCAGGCACTGGGGCCCACGTTCGAGAACCGGCCGATCGAGTCGGTGCGTCTGGTGCTGTCGGGCGTGGTGCCCGGTGGGGCGCAGCGGGTCGCGTTCGAGGATCGCATTCGGCGGGCACTCAACATCTATCCGGGGTCGCAGCTTCACGACCTGATGGTCGATTTCGGGCTCGCCAAGGTGAAGCGCATCCCCGGCGTGGCCACGGCCTCGATCAACTACGTCGACGGCAACACCGGCGGCGTTGCGGTCGAGCTCAGCGTCGTCGTCGGCGACCGGCCGCAGGCGGATCCGGGCCGCGTCGATTTCCCCTATCTTCATCAGGGCGACGACAGCCTGCTGAAGCTCAAGCTGACGGCCGCGACGCTCGGCTACGCCAATCACGATGCCTGGTATGGCCGGCCGCAGGCCTTCGTCGGCGCCAATCCACTCGCCAAGGGACCGGCCGGCGCCGGCTGGTCGTCGTTCGGCGAAGCCGCGCTGGAGAGCGGGCTGCAGGGCATCGGACCGGTCGGCAACAACATCTATGCCTATGGCAGCCTCTCCTATCTGGCCAGCGGCTCGACCGGCACGGACCTGTTCGTCACCGGCCCGCGCCGCCATGGCGCGATCGAGGACGCCTATGCGGGCCTCGTCACGGGGATCACGGGCGACGACGGCTCGCGGCTGGTGATCAACCTGTCCGGCGGACGGCAGCCGTTCCAGATTGCCGACGGCATGCTGATCAGGATCACGGCAGCCAACGGTTTTGACCGCGCCGCGCTGCAGCTCAATCCGCGCTGGGCTGCCGACAGTTTGTTCCTCGCGCAGGCTCGCTACAACACCACGAAATTCGAGGCCTTCCGTCTCGCCCCCGACGAGCTGCCGGCGATCGATACCCACACCGTCATCGCCGGCGCGAACCTCGAGACGGGCCTGGGCACGCCGCATCAGCTCGGACTGACCTATCTGACCGTGCCGCGCTCCGACTACGGCTGGTACACGGCGACGGCGCAGGGCACGCGCCAGGGGCTGCAGGTCGCCGACGTGCGCTACTACTGGACGCCGGCCATCGGCGCGTCCGGTCCCTATGCGAAGACGGAGCTGGCGTTGCAATGGAACGACCGCAACGCGTTTCCGATGCGCGCCTGGGGCGGCTATGTCGAGGCGGGCTACACCTTCAACGAGGCGCTGTGGCGCCCCACTTTGAGCTATCGGCTGTCCGGATTCAGCGGCGACAATCCGGCGACGCGGACCTATGAGCGCTGGGATCCGCTGTTGTCGGGCGGCACCGGCGAGGAATGGGTGCAGGGGCTGAACCACTACAAGCTGTTTCAGGACACCAACCTGATCGCCCATCGCCTGCAGGCGATCCTGCGGCCGGCGCCGCAATGGGAGCTCGTGCCGCAGGCCTGGCTGTTCCAGGCGCAGCAGCTCAACAATATCGGCGGCACCACCTCGACGCTGGCCAGGCATCTGCTCGGCTACGAGGTCAATTTGACGGTGAAGTATTTCATGAGCCGCAACGTGATGTTCCAGTCGGGCGTCGCGCTGACGGCGCCGCTGTCCGGCGTCAGCCAGGCCGTTGCCGGCAACACCCGCCCGTGGTTCAGCGCGATGTCGCTGGCCCGGATCAGCTTCTGAGGGGAGATGTCGATGGATCGCCGCAGCATGTTGCAGAGCCTGGGTTCGGGGGCCGTGACGATTCCGCTGGCGCAACTGCTTCCGGGAGGCGCTGAGGCGGCTGAGCCCGTCGGCCCGGCCAACCTCGCGATCAGCCCGATCGATCCGGACTACTTCATCAAGGATCGCTTCAAGTCACGGACGATCGCCATCACCGGATTTGCCCGCGGCATGGGCCGCGCCGCCGCGCTGCGGGCGGCGCGCGAGGGCGCCAACATCGTCGGGATCGACTGGCTGCCGGACACGGCGCGCGAGACGGCGGCCATGATCCAGCGCGAGGGTGGCGCGATCGAATTTCTCGTCGGCGATGTCGCGAAGGGCGACACCTGCGACATGATGGTCAGGCGGGCGGTCGAGAAGTTCGGCGGACTGGATTTTGCCATCAACAATGCCGGCGTCATGGACGGCGTGTTTTCCGGGGAGGCATTCGACTACGACAAGCAGAAGGATCTGCTGTTCGCGCCGATCCACGAGGCCTCCGATGCCTATTGGGACAATGTCCTCGCCACCAACGCCACCGGCGTGTTTCGCGCCATGCGGGCCGAGCTGCGGCAGATGGTGGCGCAGAAGCGCGGCGGGGCGATCGTCAACGTGGCCTCGATCGCCGGCCTGACCGGACTGGCCGGCAATCCGGCCTATGTCGCCAGCAAGCACGCCGTCAACGGATTGACCGCCAACGCCGCGGTCGACTACGCGCCCCACGGCATTCGCATCAACTCGGTCAACATGGCGGCGACGGACACGCCGATGATCGCGCGGGCCGCGCAGGCCGTCGCGGCCAAGATGCAGCGGTCGCCGGCCGACGGCGGCATGGGACGGCTGAAGACGAACTCGATCCTCAGTTATGCCGATCCCAGGCATCGTCCGGCCACCGTGTGGGAGCAGGTCGCGGTGATGCTGTTCCTGCTGTCGCCCGAGGCGTCGAACCTGACCGGCGCGTTCTACGCGACGGATGGCGGATGGACGGCCTACTGAGCCCGCTTCAAGACGGCTAGAGCATGATCTTTTCGGAAAACCGGTTTCCAATTTTTTGGATCATGCTCTGAGGACTGGAACGCTCGTGTGCCCGCGATCCGCTTCGGGCAAGAGACGAGATCATGCGCGATCCCGCGGACTCGCATCACGATCCCATGGCCTCGTCTGCGCGGCGACGGTTCAGCGCGGGCGCAACGCTCAGCGCCCTTTCCTCTTGGCGCTCGTCTTGGCTCGCCTGGCGGTCTTGGTCGCGGTCTTCTTCGCCGGACGCTTGGCCGCCGTCTTGGTCGCCTTGGCCTTCGCCTTCTTCGCTGAGGCGGCACGCTGGCTTGCCGTTTTCGACGCCTTCTTCGCGACCTTCTTTGTCGTGGTTGTCTTGCGGCCGGCCGAGGTCTTGGCTGCAGCGGCGGTCTTCTTTTGGGCCTTCTTGGCCGGCTTGGTCGACGGCCTCGCGGGCTTCGTCGTCGCAGCCGGTGTCTTGGCCGGCTTGGTGGTGCCGGTTGGCTTGGCGGGCTTCTTCGGCGTCGGTGGCGTTTCGACCGCCCCGCCGCCACCCGCCGCCGACAGCCAGAAGCGCAGCTCCGGCGATTTCTCCTCGGCGCCCTTGATGTAGCGGTCCTGCCAGCTGTCGTCGGATTGCAGCGGCTTGCCGAAGATCTCCGGGTGCTGCTGCAAGAGGAAGCGCCAGGCGTAGTGGTCGTAGAGGTCGAGGACGTGGCAGGCATAGGCCTCGGCGAGACCGCGGTGACCGCGGATGATCAGCATGTTCTCGTCGTTGTTGTGCGAGGCGCGGAAGCCGAGATTGTGCGAGCCGGTGACGACGACGCAGTCGTCGCTGAACGGATCGATCACCACGATCTTGCTGTGGATGATGGCGAAGCCGTATTTGCCGAGCTCCCTCTCCCACTTGCCGAACGCGTCCTGCACCGCACCGGCCGGCACGGCGCGGAAATCGATGCTGCCCTTGGCGCCCGGCTTCTTCGGCTTGCCGGCCTCGCCGACCACCGTCACCTGGGGCGCGGTGTCGTCCGCTCCCTCCTCCGCCGGCACCTCCGAATGGCCACCGGAATGCAGCGCGGCGGAGAAATTCGTCGCGCGCACTGGGCTGGTCAGCGCGCCCCGCACGAACAGATCGGGCTTGTCCTTGAGCAACTGGCCGGCGACGTCGAGGATCGAGTTGTTGCCGGGATCGAAGGCCAGGAACAGCACGGCGTGCTTGGCCGATCGCATCAGCTCGAACACGCGGCCCATGTCACCGGGCGTATCGGGATTCTTGCCGAGCTTGCCCGGCGTGTTCGGCGAGAACATCGGCTCGATGGTGACGCCGTGGCCCAGGTCGACCGGCGCCTGGATCGCGTCGGCATTGTTGGCGCGGGCGAAGTCGCGCAAGGTCTTCGACTGCAGCGCCGACTTGTCGCCGGCGGCGGCGTCGACGTCAGCCTTCAGCGCGTTCCAATAGCCGACATAGCGCTGCGCCAGCGCTGGGCTCTCCACCACCAGCGCGTTGTTGGTCTGGGTGCACAGGCCGGTCGAGGTCCAGTTGGTCGAGCCGGACAGCACCGCGCTCGGCTTGCCGTTCTCGGTGAGCACCATGAACTTGTTGTGCGGGATGCTGCCCTTGCCGAGGATGCGGTCGATCACGGCGACGCCGGCCGCCTTCAGATTGGCGCGGTTCTCGGCGTCGGCATCGTCAGAGTCCTTGCCCTGCTCGTTGCCGAGGATGACCGTGCGGCTCGCGGGGTTCTGGTGGAGCTGCTTCTCCAGTCCGTCGGGATCGTTGAGCTCGTAGAGGGCGGCATGGATGGCGCCGCCGCCGGCATCGGCACGCGCGAGCAGCGAGGTCAGGCCGTCTTGAAGCTGGCCCATCAGGCGGATGCGAATGGGATCGGCAGGATCGAGGATGTGCGGGGCCAGCGCCGACACGCTCGGCTTGTCGTTCAGCGCATGGCTGAGCGCCTGGGTCGCGGTGATGCCGCGGTTGAAATAGACGTGGAACGGCGGCCGCTCCGGCGTCAGCGTGACCGGATTGCTCTCCAGCGGCGCGACGCCTTCGAGCGGCGTCAGCGCCTGGCCGGGCGTGCCGGCCATCGGCACGATGCGATATTTGTAGGTGCCGCCGCGCTTGGCGAACAGATCCTTCCACCAGAACTTCTGGATCGGCGCCTGCTCGGTGGTGAGCTTGTCCGCGGTCTGCCCGGCAAACCGTGCCAGCGCCGGCAGCACGGTGTCGGTGTGATCGGCGAGATCGATGCGATGAATGGCGAAGCCGAGACAGCCGTCGAGACGGCGATCGAAGGTCCAGGCGATGACGGCAATATCATTGTTCGAAAAGGCAAGCGCGGGCATGGCGGCACTCCTTGTCTGACAAGGATATGTCGTGCGGTTGTGACAAGGGTTCGACACATCCGGAACAAGAAGTGGCTAGTCGGAGGTCGCGAGGGAAGATGGTGCGGTGCGGGAGAGCAGTGGCTCGACCGGATCGCTGCTCACCCTCCTCCGGAGAGCCGGGGTGGGGGACAGACTACCCACACATGAGGTAAATGGGATGGATTGGCGAGGAAGCTTTCCGGATGGACGACGCGCGTAGCCTCACCCTCCCGGGCAGAGCGATCGCATATGGCCCCCTACGTATTGCTCTCGTCTGTTTCCACGTCGTCCGGCGCCCTGGGAGCAACGTGGATGCCCGGGACAAGCCCGGGCATGACGGAGTAACTAGCCGGCAGGCGTCGCTGCCGCGATTGTCGCATTCGTCATATGCGATCGCCCTGCCGTCCAGGGGAGGGTGGGCACCTGTGTCCAACTCGTCATTGCGATGAGCGCAGCGACGAAGCAATCCAGAGTCCCGTTCACGACTCTGGATTGCTTCGCTTCGCTCGCAACGACGCGTCGAGAGAGCGCGCTCAGGCCGCTCAGGCCAGGCCGCCCGGCTTGCCGCGGGTGACGTAGCGGCCACTGCCCTTGGCGCCGATCAACTCGCCGTCGCGCACGACGAATTTTCCGCGCAGCATGGTCGCCACCGGCCAGCCGGTGATCTCGATGCCTTCATAGGGCGTGTAGTCGGAGCCGTGGTGCAGGCCGGACTGGCTGATCTTCGCGGTCTTCGCCGGGTCCCACAGCGCGATGTCGGCGTCGTAGCCGATCGCGATGGAGCCCTTGCCCTTCAGGCCGTAGGTCTTGGCATGGTTGGTGGCGGTGAAGGCGACGAACTGGTTCAGGGTGATGCGGCCCTTGCTGACGCCTTCGGAGAACAGGATCGGCAGCCGGGTCTCCACGCCGGGGATGCCGTTCGGCACCCAGCGAAAGCTGGTGCGGCCCTTCGGCGTCAGCTTGCCGGCCTCGTCGTCGTAGCGGAACGGGCAGTGGTCCGACGAGAACAGCGAGAACACGCCCTGCTGCAATCCCTCCCAGCAGGCCTCCTGGCTGGCTTTGTCGCGCGGCGGCGGCGAGCAGACATATTTGGCGCCTTCCATGTTGAGGCCCTGCATGTCCTCCTCCGTCAGCACCAGATATTGCGGGCAGGTCTCGCCATGGATCTTCAGGCCCCGAGCCTGCGCGCGGCGGATCTCCTCCATCGCCTCGCGGTTGGAGACGTGGACGATCACGATCGGCACGTCGATCAGCTCGGCCAGCGAGATCGCGCGATGGGTGGCCTCGCGCTCGACCGGAATCGGGCGCGACTTTCCGTGATAGTACGGCGCGATGTGGCCGGCGCGCTCGAGGCGGTCGGTGAGGAAGCGGATGGCGTCGTAGTTCTCGGCATGGATCTGCACCAGCGCGCCTTGCTCGCGCGCGACCTGCAGCACGCCGAGGATCTCGTAGTCGTTCAGCGCGAGCCCCTCATAGGTCATGAAGATCTTCAGCGACGAATAGCCGTCGGCGACCAGCGCCGGCAGCTCCTGGCCGAGCACGGCGTCGGTGGGATCGGCGATGATGAGATGGAAGGAGTGATCGACGTAGCAGGCGTTGTCGGCGAGCGCGTGATAGTCCTTCAGCGCTGATCGCAAGGGCTGGCCCTTCTCCTGCAGGCAGTAGGGCATGACGAACGTGTTGCCGCCGAAGGCGGCGGCGCGCGTCGCGCTCTCGAAATCGTCGGCCATGACGATGCCGGGGCCGGAGGGCTGGCTGATATGGACATGGCTGTCGATGCCGCCCGGCAGCACCAGCAGGCCCGTGGCATCGACGATCTCGTCGGCATCGGTGATGGCCTCGCCGATCGCGACGATGCGGCCGCTCTTGATGGCGACATCGGCCTTGAACGTATCGCTCGCGGTGGCGACGGTGCCGTTGCGGATGACGGTGTCGAAGGCAGCCATGTGACGCGCTCTCCCTAGTCCAGATTCAAGCGAATTTCTGAAACAGCGATCCCCACCCGCTGACGCCGCTGACATCGACCCCTGCCAGTTTCAGCGATTTCCATACCACGGTGGCGATGGTGTCGAGAATGGGAATGCCGGTCTCCAGCTCGAGCCGCGCGACCAGCGGCGCGGCGCGCATGTTGGTGCAGACCACCGCGATCGCATCCGGCTTCTCGCGCGCGACCTCGCGGATCATGGTCTCGATCTCGGACGGCGTCACTTCCGCGAAGGAGAAATTGTCCTGCAGGTTGAGGTGCCGGTCGCCGCGGCAGGCGATGCCGAGCTTGTCGTAGTTGGCGATGATGCGCGCCTGGACGTCGTCGCGGTAGGGCGTGACGAGGCCGAGCGAGGTGGCCTTCGCCGCCGCCAGGATCTCGTTCAGCGCCAGCATCGAGGTGGTCGCAGGGATGCCGGTGGCTGCGGTGATATGCTCGCACAGTTTCACGTCGGCCTCGAAGCCGAGCCAGCCCGACGAGGTGCCGTTCCAGCCGATGACGTCGACCTTGGCATGCGCCAGCAGCTCGGCGGCGCGCAGGATGTTGGAAATGTCGAACTGCGCGAGCGCGTCGGACGAGAGCGCGATCTCGGTGACCTTGAAGCGCGAGAAATGCGCGGAGACGTTGGGCAGGCTCGCGACCATCGCCGAGGTGATCGGCTCCAGCGCGGTGTTGGACGACGGCGTGAGCATGCCGAGCAGCGTGCGTTTGGTCATGGGTGAACGACCTCGTTCGATCGCGGATGGCGAGCGGGAGAGCCTTCCCCGTTTGCGGGGGAGGCCGGATCGCATCGCAGATGCGATCCGGATGGGGGAACTCTATCCGCTCGGGCAGCGCGCCGTGCGGCGCCCCCACCCCAGCCCTCCCCCGCAGGCGGGAGAGGGAGCGCACTGCGCGCGTCGAGATGGCGCACGTCCAGCATACAGCGTTCGAGTGAGTGCGATCTTGGCAGCATCACACCCGTTCTCCCTGCTCCGCCCGCTCCCCGCGCAACAGCGCCAGGATGTGGCGCTTCAGCGCGTTGAACTGCGGGCTGGTGATATCACGCGGCCGCGGCAGATCGATCGGGATGATCTCGACGATGCGCCCCGGCCGTGCGCTCATCACCGCAACATGCGTGCCCAAGGTCAGCGCCTCGTCGATGCCATGGGTGACGAACACGATCGTGCCCTGGTGCTGCTGCCAGATGCGCACCAGCTCGGTCTGCATGTCCATGCGGGTCTGCTCGTCGAGCGCGCCGAACGGCTCGTCCATCAGGATCACTTGCGGATTCATCAGCAGCGCCCGGGCGATGCCGACGCGCTGGTTCATGCCGCCCGACAGCTCCGACGGATAGTGGTTCTCGAAGCCGGTCAGGCCGACCATGTCGATATAGACCTGCGCCCGCGCCCGGCGCTCGGCCTTCTGGCCGCCGCCGAGCAAGAGATGAAAGGCGACGTTCTCCCACACCGGCAGCCACGGCATCAGATTGGCATGCTGGAACACGACGCCGCGATCGGCGCCGGGCGCGATCACCGGCCGGCCGTCGACGGTGATGTTGCCGGCGCTCGGCTTCTCGAAGCCGGCAATCATGTTGAGCAATGTCGACTTGCCGCAGCCGGAGGGACCGAGCAGGCAGACGAGCTCGTTGCGGGCAATGGACAGATTGATGTCGGCGAGCGCGGTGACGTCGGCGTTGCGCTTCTTGTCGGTGAAGATCTTGGAGACGCCGGAGATCTCGATCGTGGCCATCGTCATTCTCCGCCACGAAGCGTGGTGTTGCGCTGCCAGTGCAGCACGCGCGCCATCACGAAGCGGATGGCGAGGTCGCTGCAGAAGCCGAGCAGGCCGATGCTCGCCATCGCCGCCAGCACCAGATCGTAGCGCAGGAAGTAGTAGCTGTCCCACAGCACGTAGCCGAGCCCGCTTTTCACCGCGACCATCTCCGCAGTGACCGTGAGCATCCAGGCCGAGCCGATGCCGATGCGCAGCCCTGCAAAGATGCTCGGCATCGCCGCGGGCACGACGATGTAGCGCAGCAGCTTGCGCTCGCTGCCGCCGACCATGGCGCCGGCGCGGATCAGATTGCGGTCGCAGGTCTTCACGCCGTGGATGGTGTTGAGCAGGATCGGAAAGAACGCGCCGAGGAACACCAGGAAGATCGCCGGCTTGTTGGCGATGCCGAACCAGATGATGGCGAGCGGGATCCACGACACCGGCGGGATCGGCCGCAGCATCTGAAGCGTCGGCTCGATCACGATCTCTATCTTGCGCGACCACCCGATGGCGACCCCGAGCGAGACGCCGAGCACGGTGGCAATCGCAAAGCCTGCGGCAACGCGCGACAGGCTCGCCAGCATGTCGGCGAGCCAATGGCCGCTGTAGGTCTGGGTGTTGCCGTCGGTGCCGACCAGCCAGTCCGCCCACGCCCACACGACCGTCGACGGCGCCGGCAGCAGCGCTGCCGGCAGCGCGCCGGAGCGCGAGAACGCCTCCCAGCCGGCGAGCACGAGCACCGGCACGACATAGCGGTCGAGCTTCCTGAGCTGGGCGAGCGCCGTCATCTCAGTAGCCGAGCTCGGTCTTCGGCTTGCCCGTGGCCGCTTCCAGGAAGCGGTAGTCGAGGTTCTTCTCGACGGCGGCCGTGACGTCCGAGTTGATGTATTTCAGGTCGCGCATCATCGCGGCGATGGCGAGCGCCGAGGCGCGGTACATCTTCGGGTCGGGATCGAGATTCTCGACCGCGCCGGTCGCGATCGCCTTGTCGAGGCCGGTGATCTTGGAGATGACCTCGATCAGCGCCGGCTTGTCGGCGGCGATGTGCGCATCGACCTTGACGACCGCGCGCACCACGCCCTCCAGCGCCTTCGGGTTCGACGCGATGACGTCGGAGCGGGTCAGGATCAGGTTGGTCAGCTTGCCGGCGGCCTGGTCATAGGGGAAACCGAAGAACTTCGCCGCCTTGGCCTGCATGATCTGGGTCGCGAACGGCTCGACGGTGCAGATCAGCTCGACCTCGCCACGGCGCAGCGCCTGCAGATGGTCGGACGGATTGGGGATGTTGACGAACTGCACGTCCTTGTTGATGTCGATGCCCTGCTTGGCGAAGGCGCCGCGCATGTGGATGTCCTGCGCATTGCCGCGCGAGGCGGCGACGCGGAACGGCTTGCCGTCGGCCTTGTATTTGGCGATGAGCGCCTTCAGCGCGCTCCAATCGCCCGGCGCGACCTCGAGATCGTTGCCGAGCAGGATCGCCGAGCCGCCATTGACCTGGCCGGAGATCGCGACCACGTCGAAGCCTTTGTCGAGCGCGATGGCGTAATGCAGATAGGTCACCTGCGCGACGTCGATGTTCTTCGAGACCAGCGCGGTCAGCGCGTCCGTGCCGGTGTTGAAGCTGACGGCATCGATCGCGACGCCTTCCGCGAATTGCGGCGTCAGCGACATCGGCGTGCAATGCGCGCATTTGGCGTAGCCGAGTTTGATCTTGGCGGCGTCGTCGGCGAAGCTGAGCGAGGGCAGCGCGAGCAGGGCGAGAATGAGCAGCACGAAACGTTTCACATCCATCTCCAGGGCAGGTCGATCCACGGGCTTGTCTCTCATGGCTTGTGCTCTCATCAGCAAGCGACATGCCAACTGGATGCGATATGCAATGTTGATTTTATACAATAAAATCAGTATTTAACAGCCATCCAATCTTGAAGGATCTGCCTGATCCGCGGGCGCATCGCCCGAATTTCAGGCATCTCGCAGCGGAGCAGCCGCGCCGACATGACCCCACCAGCACCCCGGCCCAGACTGAAGACGCGCTTCAAGCCGGCGCGGCTGAAGCTGTCGTCCGACCACTCCAAGCGGCCGCTCGAGCGGCTGTCGCTGCACGATCAGGTCGTCGCCAGGGTGCGCGAGATGATCGTGGACGGCGAGCTCGCCGCCGGCGCTGCCTTGCCCGAGCGCATGCTATGCGAGACTTTCGGCGTGTCGCGCACGCCGCTGCGCGAGGCCTTCAAGATCCTCGCCGCCGAGGGCCTCATCGAGCTGCGGCCGCATCGCACGCCCGTGGTGGCGCCGATCGACGCCCGCGAGATCGCCGAGATCTTCGACGTGATGGTGTCGCTCGATGCCGCCGCGGGCCGCGCCGCGGCCGCGCGTGCGACGGCGGACGACCTCGCCAGGCTCGAGGCCATGCATGCCGAGCTGGTGGCGCTGCATCGTGCCGCCGAGCGCGCCGCCTATTTCCGGCTCAACCAGCAGATCCATGCCGAGATCACCAAGCTCGCCGGCAACGCCGTGCTGCTCAACATGTGGGGCACGCTGCACGCGAGCGTCTTCCGCGCCCGCGCCGTGGCCAATTACGATGCGCGGCGCTGGGACGAGTCGATCCGGGAGCACGAGGCCTTCATGGCGTTGCTGCGGGCCCGAGACGGCGACGGCTTCGCGCAGGCGCTCTCCGAGCACACCCGCAAGACCGGGGATTCGGTGCTGCAGATGCTGGACCAGGCCAGGCGGGATCTGGCGAAGGGCGGATAGACTTTGTTCACGTCGAACCGGGCATGCTGGCATAGCGACAGATGAGAGCTCCACACGCTTGGCCTGATCATGATCCTGCAATCGCTCGCCGGCCTGCCGGCCTTTCTGGTGTACTTCTGTACCGCGCTGGCCGCGGTGACGGCCTACCTGTTCGTCTACACCCGCGTCACGCCCTACAATGAATTCCAGCTGATCCGGGACAATCACCCCTCGGCCGCGATCGCGCTCGGCCTCAGCCTGCTCGGCTTCACCCTGCCGCTGGTCAGCGCCATCGCCCATTCCGCCAACGTGCTGGACTGCCTGGTTTGGGCGCTGGTCGCGCTGATCGTCCAGGTGATCGTCTATTACCTCGTCCGCATTCCGGTGCCGGATCTCGCCCAACGCATCGTCGCCGGCGAGCTGGCTTCGGCGATCTGGCTCGGTCTCGCGTCGCTCTCCGCCGGCGCGCTGAACGCCGCCTCGATGATCATCTGACCATGGCCGAGAAACGCCGCGAATTCGGCAAGCGCCGGCCGATGCCGCCCCCGCCCGCGACGCCGCCGGTGAAGCGCTCCGGCCATGTCGCGCTGCTCTTGATGGGCACGCTCGCCGTCGGCAGCACTGCCTATGCGCTGATGCCGCGGCATCAGAGCTGCCCGCAGCCAGGCGCCGAGACGCCGACCATCGCCGGCCAGCCGCAGACGAGCGAATGCACGACGCGCCGCTCGAGCGGCGGTGGTGGCGGCGGCAGCGGCTCCGGCCGCTGGGGATTTTCCAGCGGCGACAGCGATTCCAGAAGCAGCGGATCGAGCCATGTCGCCGAGGCCTCCTCCGCACATGTCTCGCGCGGCGGCTTTGGCTCGTTCGGACACGGCTTCGGAGGCGGCGGCTGATTTTCGTCGCGCCGGCGCCGTGAAAACACCGCGTTCATGCTGTTATCTCGGATTCGGATCTTTGACACAGACTCAAAATCATAAAAAACTGGCCTACCTACTGATCGGAAGCGATCCGATGCAATGTCGGCACCTGATGGTGCCAGCGACGATGAGGGCTGCGGCGACCGCCGCCGCCTCGCAGCAATCTGCTGGCAGGCGATCGCGTGGTCGCCGGCGCGGGATGGCGCCGGGACCGCGCGGACGTGATCATGGCCGCATCATTGATGGCGGCCGCGGTCGTGCTGCGCCCTGTTGCCACGGGCACGGCTTGTTCGCTGCTGCCTTGGGCTGACGCCGATGCAGCGCATCCCCTGTCCCGAACGTGACGACTGGCGCGAGACCGCGGCACGATGCGGATTCGACTTCTACGAACTCGACGGCGAGCGCTATTGGGACGAGCGCGCCTACTACGCATTCACGATCGCCGAGATCGAGCTCGGCATCGAGGAGCCGACGGCCGAGCTCGAGCAGATGTGCCTCGCGCTGGTCGCGCGCGTCGTCGGTGACGAGGCGCTGCTGCGCCGGCTGAAGATCCCGCAAGCGGTCTGGCCGCTGCTGGCGGAGAGCTGGCGCCGGAGGGACGGCAGCCTCTATGGGCGGTTCGACCTCAGCTATCAGGGCGGCCGTACGCCGGCGAAGCTGCTCGAATACAACGCCGACACGCCGACGTCGATCTTCGAGGCCGCCGTCTTCCAATGGACGTGGCTCGAGCAAGCGATCGAGCGCCGCATCCTGCCGGGGCGCGCGGACCAGTACAACTCAATCCATGAGCGCCTGATCGAACGCTGGCGCGCCCTCGGCAAGCGGCGCCGCGTGCATCTGGCCGGGCTGACCGCCAACGCCGAGGACGCCACGACCCTGGCCTATCTGGCCGACACGGCAGCCCAAGCGGGCCTGTCGACAACCATCCTTGACGTCGCCGACATCGGCTGGCGCGAGACCGGCGGCGGCTTCGTCGATCTCGAGAACGGCGACATCGCGCTCGCCTTCAAGTTGTATCCCTGGGAATGGATGTTTCGCGATGCGTTCGGCGTCAAGCTCGCGGAGGCGCCGACGCAATGGATCGAGCCGCCGTGGAAGGCCATCCTGTCCAACAAGGGCATCCTGCCCCTGCTCTGGCAGATGCACGAAGGCCATCCGAACCTGCTGCCGGCCTATTTCGAGGACGATCCGAAGGCCGCCGGCCTCGGCCCGAGCTTCGTACGCAAGCCGATCTACTCGCGCGAGGGCGCCAATGTCAGCCTGGTGTCCGACGGCGTCGCCGTCTCTACGCAGGAGGGTCCCTACGGCGCCGAAGGCTTCATCCGCCAGGCGCCGGCGCCGCTGCCGGATTTCGGCGGTGTGTTCCCGGTGATCGGCAGCTGGCTCGTCGACCATCAGCCCTGCGGCCTGTCGATCCGCGAAGACACGAGCCCGATCACGGGCAACCGCTCGCGCTTTTTGCCGCACGCAATCCTGTAGGATATTAACGACCGCCGACGAAAACGCCTCGACACGCCGGTCGAGAGGATTAGATAGACCGAGGGTGAACTCCCTGCGCGATGGGCGCGCATGACCGGGACATGACCGGGACGAGGCATGGCGACGGACAAACCCGAACTCGAAGGCTTGCGTATCCTGGTCGCCGAGGACGAGGGCCTGATCGCGCTCGAGCTGGAAACGGTGTTGCAGGGATTCGGCTGCGAGGTGGTTGGTCCCGTCTCGCGCGTCGGCGACGTGCTGCGCGAGGCCGAGCGCGGCGGCCTGGACGGCGCGCTGCTCGACGTCAACCTGCGCGGCGAGCAGATCTTCGCCGTCCTGCCGCAGCTGATCGCGCGCGAGCTCAAGATCGTGATCACCTCCGGCTATGACGATGCGACGCTGTTTCCGCCGGAGTTCCGCAGCCTGGCCCGGCTCGCCAAGCCGTTCGACGAGCGCGCGCTGCGCGCGATGTGCGAGGCCACGTTCGTTCGGCGTCAACGCAACTCATAACGCCTCGCTCACGCCCGGCGCATCGGGAGGCATCGCGTGTCCATCATCGAAGATACCGCGGCCTACGAGGCCTGGCTTCGCAGCCAATGCAAAGTGGTCGAGGACGACCTTCTCGCCAAGCACCAGCGGATGCGAAAGTCTCCGTTCGCCCTGCTGCGCGCCACCTACTATCGCTGGGCGCGGCGCATCGAGGAGATCTGCCCGGAGCTGGCCGAGGCGCCGGTCGCGCTGTGCGTCGGCGACATCCATCTGGAGAATTTCGGCACGTGGCGTGATGCCGACGGGCGCTGGGTGTGGGGCGTCAACGATTTCGACGAGGCCGCGAGGATGCCCTACGCCTTCGATCTGGTCCGGCTCACGACCAGCATCGAGCTCGCGCCCGACATGGCAATCGACAGCCGCGACGCCGCAGACGCGATCCTCCAAGGCTATCGCGACGGTCTCAAACACCCGCGGCCGGCGCTGCTCGACGAACACGAGATCTGGATCAGGCCCTACGTCAAATGCTCGGATGATTGCCGCCGCGCGTTCTGGGAGGAGATCAACGGCCTCGCGGCCGCCGATGCGATTCCATCCGCGGTGCAGAAGCTGCTCACCGCCAGCCTTCCGGAGCAGGCGAAGAATGCCGCATTCTTCCATCGCTTCGCCGGCGGCGGCAGCCGCGGACGCACGCGCTACGTCGTCGTCGCGACATGGCGCGGCGGCCGCGTCGTCCGCGAGGCCAAGGCGCTGGTCCCTTCGGCCTGGACCTGGGCCAAGAACAGGACGAAGGGCAGGATGCAGCCAAAGCCGGCGCCGCCGCACCGATTCGTCGAGCTGTCGACCGGGACCTATCGCGCGCCCGATCCATTCCTGCACGTTCACAGAACCAATGACGGGGACTACGTGGTCCGACGCCTGTCCGCGGACTCGCGCAAGATCGATCTCGGCAAGGAAGCCGGCGCCGATCTCAAGCTGGAGCTTCTGCGCGGCATGGGCACCGACCTCGCCTCCATCCATGCCGCCGACCGCCGCGCCGGCGCCGGGATCGCGGCGGACCTGAAGCAGCGCGGTTCAGGCTGGCTGCGCCGAGCAGCGCGCGCCGCGCGTGAGGCGACGGAAAGGGACCACGACGTCTGGCGCCGCAAGGCGGCACGCTCCGTTCCGATCGCGCGCTGAGGCGGGCATCCGATCAGTCCGGCTGCACGGCCGATGCCGGCAGATGCTCGGGGGTCGTCTCCGCGGTCAGCGCAAAGGTCAGCGAGCAGCGAATGCCCGCGGGCTCGAAGTCGAGCAGGGCTTCGCCCTCGAGATCGAAGCGGACGACGCGGTCGATCAGCGTGGTGCCGAAGCCGCGCCCACCGCCGCCTTCGATCAGCGGTCCGCCGCGCTCGAGCCAGACCAGCTCCAGCCGGCGGCCATCGTCGCGCAGGCGCCAGGAGATCGTGACCTGGCCGTGGGAGGCGGACAACGCGCCATATTTGGAGGCGTTGGTCGCAAGCTCGTGCAGCACCATCGAAAGCGGCAGCACCAGCCGTGCCTCCAGGAGCACCGGAGGGCCGTCGATGGCGATCCGCCCTTCGCCGATGCCATAGGGCGCCAGCACGGTGGTGAGCAGTTCGTTCAGTCCGATGCCGATCCAACGGGTCTGCGTCAGGATGTCATGCGCGATCGAGACCGCCTGGATGCGCCCGGAGAACGCCTTGTTGAAGGCCGGCAGCGACGGTGAGGTCCGCAAGGTCTGCCCCGCCACCGACTGCACGATCGCCAGGATGTTCTTCACGCGGTGATTGAGCTCGGCGACCAGCACGGTCTGCTGCTCTTCCGCGCGCTTGCGTTCGGTGATGTCGGTCAGGGTGACGATCGAGCCGACCGTCTCCTTGAGATCGTTCACCAGGGGCCCGCCGGACAGCAGGAACGACCGCCCCGACGCCCGCGCGTTGCGCAAGGCGACCTCGACGCCATGGAAGGGCTTGGTCGCCAGCGCCTGATCAAGGCTCTCGCGCGAGAAGCGCGTCAACGTGCCTCGCTGGCTGGCGCTCTGCCCATCGAGCGGGAACGCCTCAGAAAACAACTGGCCGACCGGCGGTCGTTCCGCGAGCTGCTCCGCGACCCAGCTCGCATGGGTGATCCGGCCGTCGAGCGCCAGCACCACGACCGCATCGGTCGCCTGCTCCAGGATCGAGCGCGCAAAGCGCTCGGCATTGGCGACCTCCTCGGCGCGCCGCTGAATCGACATGTCGGTCAGCGTCACGAGCGTGGCCACCACGCCGCCCATCGCCATCTGGCGCATCCACACCGACACTGGCAGTTGGCCGCCGTCAGCGCGGCACAGTTGAGCGTCGGTTGCCGCATCGTCGGCGCGCTGCTCGGGCACCGCTCCCGCAAACAGCGAGGCAAAGCTGCGTCCCACCAATTGCTGTACGCCGAGGCCGGTCAGCGCGCACAGCCTGGAATTGACATAGACGATGCAGCCGTCGGCATCGAGCGTCAGAGCGCCGTCGCTCATGCGCTCGACCAGAACATGATAGGGCGCGTCCGCGCCCTGCAGCATGATGACCTGGGGTCCGGTCGGGCCCTGCACCACCACGGCATCGACGTTGCCGCGATGAATGGCCTCGACCGTCTCCTCCGCCTCGTTACGCGGCCGTCCCGCCTGCATCGCGTCTGTTGATGCCACGCGTCCTCCGTTCAGCTCGGTGCGATGTCCAGACCAACCAGCACCTTCTCCGCATTGGAGAGATCGCCGATGATTCGCTTGAGGGGCTCGGGCAGTTGACGGATCAAGGTCGGGATTGCGACGATCTGATCTCGTTGTGCGAGGGCCGGATCCTTCATCAGGTCGATCACCTCGATCGTGTAGCGGCCCGGCAGATGCGTCTCGCACAGCTTCTTGAGGTTGGCGAGCGCCGCCAGCGATTTCGGCGTCTGACCGGCGACATAGAGCCGGAGATTGTAGCCATCCTGTTCCATCGGAGCCGCCGTCATTTTCTGGATGTCAGCGGGTTGGCTGGGGAGCTCGGACGAGGCCTGGACGAGCGGCTCTCGATCTGCGCGAGGCGAGCGGCTGCGCGCTGATCCTCGCGGGCAGCGCCTTCCAGATTGATGAGCTCCATCTCGCTCTCCTCGTTGGCCAGCTGAGCCTTGAGCGTTTCGATCTGAGCCGCGAGGTCGCGGCGGCGACGTTCGATCTCGCGCGTGCGTCGTTCCGTATCCTGCATGCGCAGCAGGCGCTCGACGCGATCTCTCGCCTCCTGCGCCACCCTGGCCGATCCCGTGAGCACGCCCTCCGGGCCGACATAGACCTCGCGCAGCGAGATGCCGTCGGCACTCATCAGGAATTCGCGGACCTGGTTGGAATGCGCCATGCCGCGCGACTTCAGCAGATAGAGCTGGCGGTTGTGCTCGCCGTTGCTCTCGCGATTGTAGAGCAGCAGCCAGGTGTCGGTGAGCGACGAGATCTGCATCTCCGTGGTCGCCGTCTCCGCGCTGCCGGCGCCGAGATTGGTGAACAGCGCCGTGACGCCGCGCGCCTTCAGGAAATCGATGAGGCGCAACGTCATCGAATGCACGTCGCCGGCAATGCCGGCGCCCATGAGCGCCGAGATGGGATCGACCACGACGGCGGCGGGATCGAACTCCTTGACCTCGCGATGCATGGCGGCGAGATGCGTTTCCAGTCCGTACAGATTGGGGCGCCGGGCCGAGAACCGCAGCAGGCCGCGATCAACCCATTGCTGCAGGTCGAGACCGACCGACTTCATGTTGCGGATGATCTGCTGCGGGGATTCCTCCAGCGCGAAATAGATGCAGCGTTGCCCGCTCTTGCAGATCGAATTGGCGAAGTGTGCCGACACCGTCGACTTGCCCGAGCCGGCCATGCCCGAGATCAGGATGCTCGACCCTTTGTAGTAGCCCTGGCCTTCGAGCATGTCGTCGAGATCGGCAATGCCGGTGGAGACCCGCTCCGTCCACGCATCATGCGCGAGCCCCGACGAGGTGATCGGCATCACCGTGATGCCTTCCTGGTCGATGATGAAGGGGTATTCGTTGGTGCCATGCGCCGTGCCGCGATACTTCACGACGCGCAGCCGGCGGGTCGAGAGCTGATCGTGCACGCGGTTGTCGAGCAGGATGACGCAGTCGGCGACGTATTCCTCGAGGCCGTAGCGCGTCAGCGTACCATCACCGCGCTCGCCGGTGATGATGGCGGTGACGCCCTTGCTCTTCAGCCATTCGAACAGCCGGCGCAACTCGGAGCGCAGCACCGCCTGATTGTCGAGGCCGCCGAACAGGGTCTCGATCGTATCGATCACGACGCGCTTGGCGCCGATCGAATCGATCGCGAAGCCGATGCGGATGAACAGGCCGTCGAGATCGTAGTCGCCGGCCTCCTCGATCTCGTTGCGATCGAGATGGATGTGATCGACCACGATCTTCTTCTGCTCGATCAGCCTATCGATGTCGTAGCTGAGCGAGCCGACGTTCTTGATCAGGTCCTCGGGCTGCTCCTCGAACGCGATGAACACGCCCGGCTCGTCGTAGGCGACCGCGCCATTGTAGAGAAACGTCATCGCAAACAACGTCTTGCCGCAACCGGCCGCGCCGCACAGCAGCGTCGGCCGCCCTTGCGGCAGGCCACCGTAGGTGACCTCGTCGAGGCCGTCGATCCCGGTCGGCGATTTGGCGATGACAGGGAGATCCCGCGTCACGATTCGAGGACGCACACTCGTTTTCATCCAATCCCCCGCCACCAATTCAACACGCGTGAGTCCACACCAAGGCGTGATTAGACGCGTCAGGAACCGAAAAGTTCCATGGGTCGGCGAGATTTGCTTCGGAAGGAGGCCTGCGGGCGCAGAAAGGACCGGCCGCCCGCGCGGGACGGACGCAAGCGGGACGGAACGGCCGACCGCCCGACCGGTCGAAGCGCCCCCCGGTCACAGACGGCTCCGGCCGGCGTCAGCGCGCCGCGACCACCTTGAGGCCGGGCAGCAGCGCCGCGCCGCCGCGCGGGCTGCGCACCGGATTGATCTGGTACAGACCCCGCCGCTCCTGGTTGGGCCGGAACGCGTCGGTGATGCCGACGACCGATTCGGCGGCTCCCAGCAACAGCGTGCCGTCCGGCTCCATCACCTTGGCCATTCGCTCGAAGATCGAGGCCTTGGTCTCCTGATCGAAATAGATCAGCACGTTGCGGCAGAAGATGATGTCGAACTTGCCGAGATGCGAGAAGTCCTGCAGCAGATTGAGCTGGCGATGCTGGACCATGCCGCGGATGTCGGCGCTGAGCTGCCAGAGCTCGCCGAGCTGCGTGAAATATTTCACCAGCAGCTGGATCGGCAATCCACGCTGCACCTCGAACTGGCTGTAGAGGCCGGCCTTCGATTTCTCCAGCACCTCCTGCGACAGGTCGGTGGCAACGATCTCGATGCGCCAGCCCGCCAGAGCGGGACCGAATTCGCGCAGGCACATCGCGATCGAATACGGCTCCTGTCCGGTCGAGCAGGCGGCCGACCAGATGCGCAGGGAACGACGATTGGCGCGCGACTGGATCAGCGCCGGCAGGATGCCCTCACGGAGATGATCGAACGGAATCTTGTCGCGGAAGAAAAACGTCTCGTTGGTGGTCATCGCCTCGACCACCTGCGTCGTGAGCTGCTCCGCGCCGCTCTTGATCTTCTGCACCAGCTCCGTGATGCCCGGCAGGTTGGAGCGGCGGGCCAGCGGCAGCAACCGGCTTTCGACCAGGTACTGCTTATCGGCCGACAGATCGAGGCCGGAGCGATCCTTCAGGACCTTACGCAAGAACTCATAGTCCAGGGGTGTCACGAACGGTCTCCAGCAAACAGACGAACCAGCTTCGGTCCAATCTGATTCAAGGGAAGGACGGCCGCGCAGATGCCGGCATTGGCTGCTGCGCCCGGCATGCCCCAGACCACGCTGGTCGCCTCGTCCTGCGCGATCACGCTGCCGCCGGCGGCGACGATGTCCTTGCCGCCGCGCATGCCGTCGGATCCCATGCCGGTCAGGATCACGGCCAGGGTCGAGCCCTGCCAGACCTCGATCGCCGACATGAACAAGGGATCGACGGCGGGCTTGCAGAAATTGACCGGAGGACCGTTGTCCAGCGCGATCACCACATCGGCGCCATGGCGCGCCACACGCATGTGGCGGCCGCCGGGGGCAAGGTAGATCTGACCCGGCTTCACCACTTCACCGTCGACGGCCTCATGGGCCGGCCTGCGGCTCGAGCGCGCCAGATGCTCGGCGAGGATGGTGGTGAAGGTCGGCGGCATATGCTGGGTGATCAGCACCGGAAAGCGGTCGATCACGGGACCGAGCTCGGTCACCAGCGACATCAGCGCCTGCGGGCCGCCGGTCGACGATCCGATCAGCAGCACCTTCGGCATCTGCGTGCTGAAGGAGCGGCGCGCCAGCTGGGCCGGCGCGGCGGGCGCCACGGGAGCGACCATCGGCCGCGCCGTTGGCGCAGGCCGGAGCCCCTGGACTTGCGGGACGATCGGCGAGGCGGCCGGCGCATGCGGGGCGGGAGCGGCGCGGCGCGCCTTGGCGCCGAGATTGCGGATCTTCTGAATCAAATCGTAGTGGAAATTGTCGGCCGCCGAGGCCTCGCGCGTGCTCTCGGGTTTCGGAATGTAGTCGGCCGCGCCGAGCGACAGCGCCTTGAAGCTGATCTCCGCGTTGCGGCGGGTCAGCGTCGACGCCATGATGACGGCGAGGTTCTTCTTCTTGGCAAGCAGCTTCGGCAGGGCGGCGATGCCGTCGAGCTCGGGCATCTCGATGTCGAGCACGGCGACGTCGGGATTGACGCGATCGATCTGGTTCACGGCTTCGAGGCCCGTGCGCAGCGACGCCGCCACGACCATGTCGGGCTCAGACGCGATCCAGCGCGAGATCATGCCGCGAATGACCACGGAATCGTCCACGACCATCACGCGGAGAGGTTCCTGCCTGGTCGAACTTGGGATCGAAGAACTGGCCAACGCGACGCTCATAGTTCACCAACAGGACAGAGGCACGGGGTGACGGCAAGCCCGGACGACCACGGGACCGACGCTCGCGACGGAGATCAGATCAGCCCGACTTCCTGAAACTTCGCCGTCACGATGTCCTTGTCGAAGGGCTTCATGATGTACTCGTTGGCGCCGGCGTGCAGCGCGCGCGCGATGTGCGCGACATCGTTCTCGGTCGTGCAGAACACCACCTTCGGCGCGTCGCCGCCGGGCATGCGCCGGAGATTGCCGAGGAACTCGTAGCCGTCCATGACGGGCATGTTCCAGTCGAGCAGCACCGCATCCGGGAGGCCCCGCTTGCAGATCTCCAGCGCCTGCTCGCCGTCCTCCGCTTCCACGATCTGGAAATCCAGACCTTCCAGAATCCGTCGCGCCACCTTTCGAATGACGCTGGAATCGTCAACTACCAGACACGTTCTCATATCAGCCTCACGAGATCAGGATCCAATGCAACGACGCATGATGCGCCGCTGCCCGCACGTTGCAGTGTTCAGGCCGCCATCTTGTCGGCGGCGAGCTCGAGCACGCGATCGACGTCGAGAATGACCATCAGCTGGCCGTCGAGGCGGTGCACGCCGCCGGCAAGCTTCGCCATGCGCGGGTCGAGATTGACGGGGTTCTCCTCCCGGCCCTCCTCGGGCAGCCGCAGCACCTCGCCGATCTGGTCGATCAGGAGACCGTAGGACTCGCCGCGCAGATCGACGCCGACCGCCATCGGCGGCTTGCCGTCCTCGGCGCGGGCAAGGCCGAGCCGCGCCCGCATGTCGACGACGGTCACGATGCGGCCGCGCAGGTTCAGGACCCCGGCGATCTCCGCCGATGACAGCGGCACCCGCGTCACCCGCTCCGGCATGAACACGTCCTGTACCCGGGAGATCGGCAGGCCGAACAGCTGGCCGCCGATCATCGCAGTGACGTATTCGACGGCGGCGCCCTCGGTGGTTTCGATCTTGCTGCTCATCGCACGCTACTCCTGTCCGCTTGCTGTCACGCGGCCCGCCGGTTGGCTTCGGCGCGGGCCCGTTCCTCGATCTGTTCCTTCAGCGCCGCGATCAGGCCGGGCCGGTCGAACTTGGCGATGTAGTCGTAGAGGCCGGCCTGGCGGCCGCGCTCGATCGCCGCCGGCGACACCAGCGACGACACCGCGATGACCGGCATCTGGCTCAGGTTCTGGTCGGCGCGGATCGCCTCGGTGAACTCGAAGCCGTTCATCTCCGGCATCTCGATGTCGGTGACGACGATGTCGAAGCTGTGCCCGGAGCGCAGCGTGGCCAGGCCCTCGATCGCCGAGGCCGCCGTGCGCACCTTGTAGCCGGCCGACTTCAACACCGGCGCCAGCATGTTGCGGAAGAACGGCGAGTCGTCGACCAGCAGCACCGACTGCGTCTGCGCGTCGGTGTGCATCTCCTTGCGGATGAACCAGTCGGCGAAGGCCATCGGCAGGAAGTGGCCGACGTCGATCACCTCGGTCGCCTGGCCCTTGATCACCGCCGAGCCAAGGATGCCGTCCTTGGCGCCGGAGACCTGGATGTTGAGCCGCTCCTCGACGATGTCGATGATCTCGTCGACCACGAGGCCCATCGCGCGGGTCTCGTCGGCGAACACCAGGATCGGCTGCGAGCCCGACGTCTGCACCGACACGCCTTCCATCTGCACCAGGGGCATCAGCTGGTCGCGGTACTGCACCATGTAGCGGCCGTTGGAGATCTCGATCTTGTCGGCCGCGATCTCCTCCAGGCGCGTGACCAGCGCCAACGGCACCGCCTTGGGCTGCGCCGTGCCGGCGCGGAACACCAAGAGCGAGGTGAGCTGCTCGCCGCCGATGGCGTGATGCGCGGCGTGCTCGTCGGACACCGCCTGCGAGGCCGAGCCGGCGGCGCCGAGCGCTTTCGCAATGCCGTTCGGATCGATGATCATGATCACGGCGCCGTCGCCCAGGATGGTGTTGCCCGAGAACATGTCGATGTGACGCAGCTTGGTCGACATCGGCTTGACCACGATTTCCTCGGTGTGGAACACGCAGTCGACCACGATGCCGAAGGTCTGGTTGCCGACCTGCGTCACCACGATGAATCCGTTCTCCGGATCGGTCGACGAGCCGTCGTCGATCTTCAGGAGCTTCTTCAGATGCATCAGCGGCAGCAGCTTGTTGCGCAAGCGCAAGACCGCGGTGTCCTTGATGCGCTCGATGCGGTGCTCGGAGTTGGCGCGCGCACGCACCAGCTCGACGACCGACAATTGCGGGATCGCGAAGCGGTCGCCGCCGGCTTCGACGATCAGCGCCGAGACGATCGCGAGCGTCAGCGGGATCTTGATGGTGACCGAGGTGCCCTCGCCGAGCACCGACTTGATGTCGATGGTGCCGCCGATCTGGTCGATGTTGGTGCGCACCACGTCCATGCCGACGCCGCGGCCCGAGACCGAGGTGACGGCGGCCGCGGTCGAGAAGCCCGGCTCGAAGATGAACTTGTGGATCTGCGCTTCCGTCATCTTCTCGAGCTCGGCCTCGGTGACGAGGCCGTTCGCCAAGGCCTTGGCCTTGATGCGCTCGGTGTTGAGGCCGCGGCCGTTGTCGGCGATGCAGATGATGATATGGCCGCCTTCGTGATAGGCGGACAGCCGGATGGTGCCCTGCTCGGCCTTGCCGGCCGCGGCGCGCTCGGCCATCGTCTCCAGGCCGTGATCGGCGGAGTTGCGCACCATGTGGGTGAGCGGGTCCTTGATCAGGTCGAGCACCTGGCGGTCGAGCTCGGTGTCGGCGCCGTGCATCTCGAGCTCGATCTGCTTGCCGAGTTCGGTGGCGAGGTCGCGGACGATGCGCGGCAGCTTCTGCCAGGCATTGCCGATCGGCTGCATGCGCGTCTTCATGACGCCCTCCTGCAGCTCGGCGGTGACGTTGGACAGCCGCTGCAGCGGCACCTTGAACTCGGTGTCCTCGTTGCGGCGGGCGATCTCCAGGAGCTGGTTGCGCGTCAGCACCAGCTCCGAGACCATCGTCATCAGATGTTCGAGCGTGTCGACGTTGACGCGGATCGACTGGTTGGCGACCTTGTCGTTCTCGTGCACCTCGCCGTCGGCATTGACCTTCGGCCGCGCCGCCTTCTTCGGCTCGGCCTTGGCCTCTGCTTCCGCCTTGGCAGGCCCGGCCTTGGCGACCGGCGCCGGGGCAGCGGCCTTGGGCTCAGGCGCCTTCTCATGCGCGGGCGGCAACTCGATCGCGGTCTCGCGGAAGGCCCGCTCGAGCTCGTCGAGCGACACTTCGCCCGGACGCAGCGGACGCTCCAGCGTCTGGTCGATCAGCGAGCCGTGCGTCACCGCGGGGGCGGGCGGCGCGGCCGGCACCAGCGGCGGGGCCGCCTCGCCGGCGGCCATCGCCGCCATGCCGCGCTCGACCATGGCTTCGAGCTCGCTGATGAGGTCGCGGTCCTCGCCCTCGGGCTCGGCCTCGTTGGCCTCGAGCTGTCCCAGGATGTCCTTGATGCGGTCGATCGTGGTCAGGATCAGCGTCACGGCCTCGCCGGTCACCGGCATGCCGTCGCGGAATTTGCCCATCAATGTTTCGGCGGCGTGCGCCAGCGCTTCGAGCCGCGGCAGGCCGAGGAAGCCGCAGGTCCCCTTGATCGTGTGCACCAGCCGGAAGATGTTATCGAGGATCTTGGCGTTGTTCGGCTCCTGCTCGAACCGCACCAATTGATTGTCGACGGTGTCCAGGCTCTCGCTGGTCTCCGTCAGGAACTCACGCAACAGGTCATCCATGAAACTGGCCTTCGCACGCAACGGAACGCGACATGACGCGCCCTTCAAACCGTGGCCAGTTTCGGTGCAAAGCGTTTAATATTAGTTGAGTAAGCGCAAATGAACGGACTCAACAAAGAGATAAGATGCATCCGGACAAGTTCGGACACATCGGCAAGGCTTGATTAACCATGGTGAAGGGATTGTTGCGTCTGTCCCACGACACGAGGCCGCAGGGACTGACGCGGCAGGACGTCCGCCCGATCAGGCCGCCTGCACGACCATCGCATTGCCGTCGGCGGTGAGCGTCACCTTGAGGCCGCAGGCATCGGCGAGCAGACGGGTGTAGTAGGGCTGCACCGCGTGGGCATCGATGGTCGATTGCAAGTCGCCACCGAGCAGATTGACGATGTTCTGCGGCAGCCGGGCATTGAGCCCGGTGGCGGCGACGCGGAAGCTCATGGTCTCGCCATCGCCGATCGGGTCGACGGTCAGCATGCCGCCGCGCGGGATCGTCTGCTGCGCCACCACCATCATGTTGAGCAGCAGCTTGACCCGGTTCTTGGGCAACAGCAGCCGCGGCAGATTCCAGGTGATCGAGGTCTTGGCGTCCTCGATGTGGCCGCGCGCCATGGTCTGGGCGTCGCCGAGATCGATCTGCGCGCCCGCAGAGCCGGCCGCACCAAAGGCGAGGCGGCAGAATTGCAGCCGGGCCGACGCCGTCTTGGCGCTCTTGCGGATCAGCTCCAGCGCGAAGTCGCGATCCTCCGGCTTCGGATTGTCGTCGAGCACCTCGAGCCCATTGACGATGGCCCCGACCGGACTAATCAGGTCGTGGCAGACCTTCGAGCAGAGCAGAGCGGCAAGTTCGAGCGTATCGGGAGCGGGAATCGGATTGGCGATCTCGGGAGAGGACGTGCCGGACATTCGATGTTCCTGAAATCCGCGAACCTGGGCGAATCATGCTTGCGTTAACGCTTGATACACTGCGAAAGCATGGACCGCCACCGAACTGAGAGCGGCACACGGGAAAGTACGTAGCGGTTTTCCCGGCAGCCGCAATGAACGTGCGAACGGCCGTACCCGGATGCGCCGGGCGCCAGAACAGGGATACGATGATGCCAGCTGCGTACGGAATGGCCGGAAGGAGCACCGCGCAATGACGACGGCACCGACTGCAGGAACCGTCGGGGTCGAGGCCGCCGCGGCGCTGATGACGCCCCTGACGGAGCTCGTCGTCGAGGCGGCCTACGCGATCCTCGCCGTCAACCGCCGCGCCATGGCCGTCACCGACAAATCCGACGGCTCGCCGGTCACCGAGGCCGATCTTGCCGCCGACCGGGTCATTGCCGAGGGGCTGGCGCGGCTGGCGCCCGCGATCCCCGCGCTGTCGGAGGAGCGGGTCGGAACGAGCGCAGGACCGTTCGAGGGCAGCTTCTTCCTGATCGATCCGCTCGACGGCACCAAGGAGTTCGTCGCCGGGCGCGGCGAGTTCACGGTCAATCTGGCGCTGGTTACCGACGGCAGCCCGCTGCTCGGCATCGTCTGCGCGCCGGCCATCGGCCAGATCTGGCGCGGCCTGGTCGGCCGTGGCGCCGAGCGGCTGTCGTTCACGGAGGCGGGTCTGGCGGCCGCCGAGCCGATCCGCACCCGGCCGATGCCGCCGCAAGGCGCGGCATGGGTCGCCGCGGTCAGCCGGTCGCATGGCGATGCCCGCACCGAAGCCTTCATTGCGGCGCGTCCGGGCGCGGTGCGCCTGCCGCTCGGCTCGGCCGTGAAGTTCGGGCGGCTCGCCGAAGGTCTGGCCGACATCTATCCGCGGCTCGGCCCGACCTCGGAATGGGACGTGGCGGCAGGCCATGCCGTGGTCGCAGCCGCCGGCGGCACCGTCACCAGCGAGACCGGCGCGCCGTTGCGCTATGGCGAGCGCCCCGACGGCTTCATCGTGCCGTCCTTCATCGCCTGGGGCGACCCGGCTGCGGTGAAGGTTTGAGACAGCGCTGCCGCGCTATTGCGGCAGGTCGCCCTCGAGCGCCGGCCAACGGGCCTCCGCACCCGGCAGATAGCGGCTCGGGTCGGCCGCGAAAGCGTCGCGGCTCTCTTCTCGGTTGAACAGGAACAGCCGTTCCTCGACCACGACGAAGAAGCGCGGGTTGCCGGCCACCGTTACGCCGCGAGCCACATCGGTCGGGTCGTAGCCGCCGAATTGCGGGCCGTAGACCTCCGGATGGGCCAGGAACGAGGCGCGATTGCCCTCGTTGCGAAACCGCCAGACCACTCCACCCTGGGACGCCTCGAAATCCGGCAGCCCCGGCATGGCCCTGCCATCCACGAAATAGGAAACAGGGTCGAAGCCGTCGATCGCCAGCCCGCTGAAGCGGTCGGAGATGATGCGCTGCGTCGTGGCCGCCGGCGCGCCGACCGGCGGCAGCCCAGCGAGCGCGATAGCGGCAATTACAAGGCGAAACAGCGACTTTGACCCGGTCTGGGGCGGTTGTTGCCGTTGTGCGGTCATAGTTGGTGCCGATAACATGAGAGTCGCAGGGGCATCGCCCCTCGCCCGACAATCGCCCGATGTGGTTGGCGTCAGGTTAAGGCGAGGCTCGGGCAGCCGATAGCAGGGGATTTCCATCGATGAGTTTCGCATCCCGCCTTGCCGCCACGACGTTCGCGGCCGTGCTGGCCATGACCGCGTCGGTCGCCGCGCAGCAGGCGCCCCCGCCTGCCGCGCCGCCGTATCAGCAGCCCGCACCCCCGCCGCGCCCTGCGCCGAGCCCGGACAGCTTCAACCCGGACGAGCTCGTCAATGCCGGCCACCGCTTCTTCGGCAACGTTTCGCGCGGCCTCGCCTCGGTGATCGAGCGCGCCGTCAGCCAATGGGGCCTGCCGAATGGCTACATCCTGGGTGAGGAAGGCGCCGGTGCCTTCGTCGCCGGTCTCCGTTACGGCGAAGGCACGCTCTACACCAAGAACGCCGGCGACCTCCGCGTCTATTGGCAGGGCCCCTCGCTCGGCTTCGACTGGGGCGGCGACGGCGCCCGCACCATGACGCTGGTCTACAACCTGCCGGCCACCAGCGCGATCTACCAGCGCTTCGTCGGCATCGACGGCTCGGCCTATATCGTTGGCGGCTTCGGCATGACGGCGCTCACCGCCAACAACATCGTGCTGGTCCCGATCAGGTCCGGCATCGGCCTGCGGCTCGGCGCCAATGTCGGCTACCTCAAGTTCACGCCGAGCGCGACCTGGAACCCGTTCTGAGGCCGCCGCCGATACCGCCAATTGATGCCGCGAGGACACGTTCTCCCGTGACGGATCAAGGTTAACACGGCATTGGGCTGGCGTTGAATCAGCCCGCCGTGCATTGTGATTCCGTTAATCATTTCTGACCGGGAGTTGTGCGTCATGGTCGAGCCGATCATGTATTTTGCGATCGGTTTTCTGATCGCCATGCTCTGTGCGCTGATGATCGTGCCGCTGGTGCACAATCGTGCGGTGCGGCTGACGACGCGCCGGCTCGAGGCGGCGACGCCGCTGTCGATGGCCGAGATCCAGGCCGACAAGGACCAGCTGCGCGCGGAGTTCGCGATGTCGGCGCGGCGGCTGGAGATGAGCGTCGACGCGCTCAAGAATAAGGCCACCGGCCAGCTCGCCGACCTCGGCAAGAAGACCGACGCCATCAACCGCATGAAGATCGAGCTCGGCGAGAAGAACGCCGCGATCTTTGCGCTGGAGGCGCGCGAGAAGGCGCTGAAGGATCAGCTGCGCGCCACCGAGGAAGAATTCGCCGCCAAGACGGAGGCGCTGCGCGCCGCCGAGCAGGCGCTGAAGGAGAAGCAGGCCGAGCAGGTGCGCCTGACTGCCGAGCTCAACGACAAGGCTTTGCTGGCCGACAGCCGGCAGGTCGAGCTGGTGTCCGTTAGGACCCAGGTCGAGGAGCTGCGCAGCCGCGTGGCCGACGCCGAGAAGGAATTCTCCGCGACCCAGACGCGGCTCGCGCTGGAGCGCGACGAATCCGACACCGCGACCAAGGCGCTCAACGACGCCCGCGCTCGGGTCGAGAATCTCAGCCAGCGCGTCACCGAGCTCGACCGCCAGCTGATCGTCCAGGTCAAGGAAGCCGAGATGCTGGCGAGCCGCGTCGCCGACCTCGAGGGCCGGCTGTCGACCCAGGGCAAGCTGCTTGCCGAACGTGATTTCGAGAACAACCAGTTGCGCGAGGCCAACGTGGCCGCCGACCGCGCCTTGAAGGAGCTGCGCGAGGAGCTGGCCGGCATGGGCAGCGGCAAGTCGGCCGCGTTCGAGCGGCTCAAATCCGAGAAGGCCGCCCTCGAACAGCAGCTGCAGGCCGCCCGCGACGAGCGCACCAAGCTGCAGCGCGAGATGAACGCCATCCAGCAGCAGGCCGAGAGCACCTGGGCCCAGGAGCGGATGGAGAACGCGCTGTTGCGCGAACGTATCAACGACATCGCCGCCGAGGTCGCCAAGCTCGCGATGCAGATCGAGGGCCCGAACTCGACGATCGAGGCCATGCTGGCTGCCGAGCCGGCCCCCGCCAAGCCTGCCAACGCCAATGGCGTCGCCGCGGCGCCGGCTGCTGCGGCCGGCGGTGCGCCCCAGGGCGGTACCCTGGCCGACCGCATCCGCGCGCTGCAGTCTCATGCCTCGCGAGCACGGCAGCTCGGGGCCTGAGGCCGCCGGATCGGAGCCGAGTGCGGCGGATATCTGCCCCTCGCTTCAGTATGGAGGCTGGCCCGCGAGAGGGCCGGTTTCGGCCCCGATCGAGGACGGGCCACCGCACCCCGGCAGTTTTCCTCGCCATCTCCGCCGCAAATCCTTGACACCCCCTGCCCGCGCTTCGTAAATCGCGGGCTCCGACGGACTGCTTCGGCGGCTCGCTGGCTCACAGCCACGACCGCCACCGGCAACCGGGCGCATAGCTCAGCGGGAGAGCGTTCCCTTCACACGGGAGAGGTCCAAGGTTCGATCCCTTGTGCGCCCACCATTTGCCGTCGCCATCCTTTTCCTTTCATGCGATCGCTTGTGCTGGTCTGGCCCGTCGTCATGCCTCCGGCGACGCGATGGTCACGCAGGATTGAGCGGGATCAACGACTGCGTCGGCGCCTGGCTTATGTTAGCTGTCTTGCTCTGCGACCGGAAAGGTAACTCCATCTCGATGCGGCTCGTCCGTACCATCCTGGCGTTCGCGATTGCCCTGTCCGTGGCGATGCTGCCGATCGGCGCATCGGCGGCTGTGATGGCGTCGTCGGACGAGATGCAGACGAGCATGCAGATGGACGACGGGGCCGGCATGTCGATGGACGAATGCTGCCCCGACGACATGAAGGGCACCGGCTCCCCGTCGCACAACACCAAATGCAGCATGGGTTTCTGCTGCGCGGGAGGGACGGTTGCGCTCGGCGATGTCAGGGCCGTTGCCTTCGCGCCCCTCGCCGTGAGCGCGACCAGGATCGCCATTCCCGCCGATCAGGTCGCTTCTCTTCACAGCGGCAGTCCTCCGTTCCGACCTCCTCGAGTCTGATCTCGCACGAGCCGACGCGCACAATGTCTGCGCGCCGATGACTGACGTGCGCGCCGCGGGCGCCACGGCCGAGATCCATTCATGAGGACAGGACCATGCTTTCCAGAATCAGCACCGCGGCCCTCGCCGCCACCCTTTCGCTCGCCGCACCGGCCGCCATCGCCGGCGCCGCCGACTACAGCTTCGAGCCCGTCACGGCCGAGATGAAGAAGGGCGACGACGTCACGGTCGCCGTTCGTCTCACCCATAAGCAGACCGGCAAGGCCGTAACTGACGCGGTCATTTTCAAGACACGCGTCGACATGGCGCCGGATGGGATGGCCGACATGGTGTCGGAGGTGGCGCCGCTGCCGTCCAAGGAGCCCGGCGTCTACGCCTTCAAGACCGACCTGCCGATGGCCGGGCGCTACCAGGTCACACTCTCCGCGAAGGTGCAGGGCGAGCCGGAGACGGTCACCGGCAAGGTCGTCGTCAAGGCGACGAAGTGAGCCTGCGGGGCGCTCCCCGACGAGCGCCCCGCCCTTCCCAACGGATCGCGCGCGTCGCGCGCCTCACGGTGATGTCATGAACACATTGCGTCTGCTCGCGGCCGTTACGCTCGGCGCCGGCCTTGGTTTGGGTGGTCTCTGGTCGATCCAGACATCGCCGCCGTCGCTCCGCCCCCATCTTGCCGCCACGGCGGCGGAGCGGATGCCGCTGTATTATCGCGATCCCAGCGGCGCCCCTGCCTGGTCGGCAGGCCCCAGGAAGGACGAGCGCGGGCGGGACTACCTGCCGGTCTACGACGACGATCAAGCCGCGCCCGCCCCCGCCAAGCCGAAGCAGCAGGCGGACTCCTCGCGCCGGATTCTCTACTACCGCAATCCCATGGGCCTACCTGACACGTCGCCTTCTCCGAAGAAGGACCCGATGGGAATGGACTACGTTCCCGTCTACGAGGGCGACGATGCCGAGGATGGCGTGGTGAAGCTGTCGCCCGGCAAGATCCAGCGGACGGGCGTGAGATCCACGCCGGTCGAGCGGCGCACGCTCCGCATCGCCGTCAAGGCACCGGGAACGATCCAGCTCGACGAGCGCCGAGTCTCCGTGATCGCGATGCGGGCCGAAAGCTTCGTGCAGAAGGTCGCCGACGTGACCACGGGCACGCGCGTGAAGGCGGGCCAGCCGCTGATGGAGATCTACAGCTCGGCGATGGCCGCGGCCGCAGCCGAGTATCTCTCCACCATCAATTCCAACATCGTCGGCGGCAACGCAGCCTACGGCCGCGGCGCGCGCCAGCGCTTGACCAATCTGGACGTCCCGGAGCCGGTGATCATGGCGATGGAGAGGTCGCGCGTCGCACCGATCACGGTTCAATGGTCGGCGCCGCGCGATGGCGTCGTGCTGGAGCGCAATGCGACCGAAGGCATGCGCGCCAATCCGGGCGACGTGCTGTTCCGGATCGCCGACATCTCGACGGTCTGGGCCTTGGTCGATGTCGCCGAACGCGACCTCGGCAGCATCGCCGTCGGACAGCCCGTGACGATCCATGCGCGCAGCTTCGCGGGCCGAACCTTCGCCGGCACGATCGCAGTCGTCTATCCCCAGGTGAACAAGGACACGCGGACGGCGCGCCTACGGATCGAGCTCGCCAATCCGGACCTCGCGCTGCTCCCCGACATGTATGTCGATGCCGAGATCGACACCGCGGACCCGGCGCCGCTCTTGGCCGTGCCCGCTGATGCCGTGCTCGACACCGGCAGGCGCCAGGCGGTCCTCATCGACAAGGGCGGCGGCCGCTACGAGCCGCGCGCCGTGACGCTCGGCCGGCGCGGCGCCGGCTATGTCGAGGTGCGCGATGGCCTGTCGGATGGCGAGGCGGTCGTCACCTCGGCCAACTTCCTGATCGACGCCGAAAGCAACCTGAAGGCCGCGCTGAAGAGCTTCGCGGACTCCGACGAAGCGCAATCCGCCGGCAGCGACCACGCCGGCATGGGAGACCACAAATGATCGCCCGCATCATTGCCTGGTCGGCGCGCAACCTGCTGCTGGTCCTGTTCGGGACCGGCTTCGCCGCAGCAGCCGGGCTCTACGCACTCATTCACCTGCCGCTCGACGCAATTCCCGATCTGTCGGACACCCAGGTGATCGTCTACACCGAGTATCCCGGTCAGGCGCCTGAGGTCATCGAAGACCAGGTCACCTATCCCCTGACGACCGCGATGCTCACGGTGCCGAAGTCGAAGGTCGTGCGCGGCTTCTCGTTCTTCGGCGTGTCGTTCGTCTACGTCATCTTCGAAGACGGCACCGACATCTACTGGGCGCGCTCGCGCGTGATGGAGTTCCTGAACAGCGCGGCCTCGCGGCTTCCGGCGGGGATCACGCCGACGATCGGCCCGGACGCGACCGGCGTCGGCTGGGTCTACCAATACGCCGTCATGTCGAAGGAGCTGAATCTCGCCGACACCCGCACGATCCAGGACTGGAACCTGAAGTTCGCGCTCGCCAAGGCCGAGGGTGTCGCCGAGGTCGCGAGCATCGGCGGCTTCGTCAAGCAGTACAACGTCGTGCTCGACCCGCAGCGCATGCGCGACCGCGGCATCAGCCTGCAGAAGATCCGCGATGCGATCCGCGCCAGCAATGCCGATGTCGGCGGCCGGACGGTCGAGCTGTCCGAGTTCGAATACGTCATCCGCGGCAAGGGCTATCTGAAGAGCATCAACGATCTCGGCAACATCGTGCTCAAGAGCTCAGGCGGCACGCCCGTGCTGCTGCGCGACGTCGCCAATGTCGAGCTTGGCCCCGACGAACGGCGCGGCATCGCCGAGCTCAATGGCGAGGGCGAGGTCGCCAGCGGCATCGTACTACAGCGCTTCGGCGTCAACGCGCTCGACGTGATCGAGAACGTCAAGAAGCGCCTGCATGAGATCGCGAGCAGCCTGCCCAAATCGGTCGAGATCGTTCCGGTCTACGACCGCTCGAACCTGATCTATGCCGCCATCGACACGCTGAAGCACACGCTGCTCGAGGAGAGCATCGTCGTCGCCTTCGTCTGCATCGTGTTCCTGCTGCACGTCCGCAGCGCCCTGGTCGCCATCCTGATGTTGCCGGTCGGCGTGCTGATGGCGTTCGGCGCGATGAAGCTGCTCGGACTCGGCTCGAACATCATGAGCCTGGGGGGCATCGCGATCGCGATCGGCGCCATGGTGGATGCCGCGATCGTCATGATCGAGAACGCCCACAAGCATCTGGAGCGTGCCGAGCCCGACGCATCACGCGTCCAGATCCTGATCGACGCGGCCGCGGAGGTCGGCCCCGCCCTGTTCTTCAGCCTGCTGATCATCACCGTGTCGTTCATGCCGATCTTCACGTTGGAATCGCAGGAGGGCCGGCTGTTCAGCCCGCTCGCCTTCACCAAGACGTTCTCGATGGCGGCAGCGGCGCTACTCTCGGTGACGCTGGTGCCGGCGCTGATGGTGATCTTCGTGCGCGGCAGGATCGTTCCCGAGCATCGCAATCCGATCAACCGCTTGCTGATCTGGATCTACCGGCCGGTCATCAAGGGTGTGCTGCGGGCCAAGACGCTCGTGATCCTCGCCGCGGCCGCCGTGCTCGCCATCACCGTCTGGCCGGCACGCCAGCTCGGCACCGAATTCATGCCGAGCCTGAACGAGGGCACGCTGCTCTACATGCCGACCACCCTGCCCGGCATCTCCGTCACCAAGGCCGCCGAGCTGATGCAGATGCAGGATCGGATCATCAAGTCGTTCCCCGAGGTCGCCTCTGTCTACGGCAAGGCCGGGCGAGCGGCGACCGCCACCGACCCTGCGCCGACAGAGATGTTCGAGACGGTCGTCAACCTCAAGCCCAGGGAGCAGTGGCGTCCCGGCGTCACGATCGACAGCCTCGTTGCCGAGATGGACAAGGCGCTGCAATTCCCCGGCGTCTCCAACGCCTGGACGATGCCGATCAAGGCGCGCATCGACATGCTCTCGACCGGCATCCGCACGCCGATCGGCGTCAAGGTAATAGGCACGGACCTGACCGAGATCGATCGTCTGGCCAAGCAGATCGAGCGGGTGATCAAGACCGTCCCCGGAACCTCCTCGGCCTATGCCGAGCGCGGCATCGGCGGCTATTACCTTGAGATCACGCCCGACCGCGAGGCCCTCGCCCGCTACGGACTCCTGGTCCAGGACGTCCAGGATACGATCGCGGCCGCGCTCGGCGGCCAGACGATCACCACGACCGTGGAGGGCCGCCAGCGCTTCAGCGTGAACATGCGCTATCCGCGCGATCTCCGCGACAATCCGAAGGCCATCGCCAGCGATGTCCTGGTGCCGATGCCCTCAGGCGGCGCCGTGCCGCTCGGCGAGGTCGCGAAGGTCGAGCCGGCCAGGGGCCCCACTTCGATCCGGACCGAGAACGGACAGCTCGCGACATACATCTATGTCGACATCCGCGACCGCGACATCGGCAGCTACGTCGCGGACGCGCAGCGCGCCGTCACCGAGAGCATCCAGTTTCCGGCCGGGACCTATGTACTCTGGAGCGGGCAGTATGAGTATCTGCAACGCGCGACTGCCCGGCTCAAGATCGTCATTCCCGTGACGCTCACCATCATCTTCCTGCTGCTGTATCTGAACTTCAGGGCCATGACCGAAACCCTGATCGTGATGCTGTCGCTGCCGTTCGCGCTGGTGGGCGGCATCTGGATGATGTGGTGGCTCGGCTTCAATCTGTCGGTCGCCGTCGCCGTCGGCTTCATTGCGCTTGCCGGCGTCGCCGCAGAGACCGGCGTCGTGATGCTGATCTATCTCGATCACGCGCTGGCCGCGGTGAAGGCGAGGCGCAGCGTCGAAGGCTGTCCGGTGAATCGGCAGGATCTCCAGGACGCGATCATGGAAGGCGCGGTCGAGCGCGTGCGCCCGAAGATGATGACCGTTGTCGCGATCATGGCGGGCCTGCTGCCGATCATGTGGAGTACGGGCACAGGGTCAGAGATCATGCAGCGCATCGCCGTGCCGATGATCGGCGGCATGATTTCGTCGACCCTGCTCACCCTCATCGTGATTCCGGCCATCTTCGGTCTGGTCAAGGGACGCAGCCTGTCGACCAGAACCGGGACGGCGGCAAGCGCCTCGAGCGGGTCGCAGGACGTGCAAAGGGCAGCTTGATCCACCGACAGCGAGAGGAGAGACGATGAGAAATTTCGCGACAGGAGCTCCGGTGGTCGCGGCGGCGCGGCTAAGGCGCCCGATCACGGTCAGCGACTAGCCGTACCGGCGCTGACAACGAACGATCGTCACCCCTGAGCCCGCCGACCGTTGATGTGGATCAACCTGAATGGCCCACGTCTGGCCATTGTTGATCGCCCCCTGAAGGAGGACTTGGTCATGCAAAAATTGCCCCTGGCTTTTCTGTTGGCGTTTTCTGCTTTGGCGCATCCCGCCTTTGCTCAATCCTCTAGTGACCATTCGGCCCATCATCCTGATCAGAAGGAAGCGCCAGCAACGGATGCCGGCAAATCGACCAGCGGGGCGAGTTCGTCACAGACCATGATGGGCGGCGGCATGATGAAGATGATGGACGGCATGCCGATGTCCAACATGATGCCGATGATGTCCGGCATGACGCGGCCGTCCGACGATTGTATGGGCGGCATGGAGGTGCTCGATCATGTGGAGGGACGAATCGCATTCCTGCGGGCGGAGCTCAAGATCACGGACGCCCAGATGCCGGCATGGAACGGCTTCGCCGACGCGTTTCGCGCGCGTGCGAAGACGCTCGGCGATCTGCGGACTGCGATGATGTCGCAGGCCGGCTCGGAGACGGTGCTCGACCAGCTGACCGCACAGGAAAAATCGCTATCGGCTCGCCTCGACGCCACGCGAGCGATCAAGACCGCCCTGAGCGACCTCGTCGCAACCTTTTCCGACGAGCAGCGAAAGGTGGCCGACGAACTGCTCGCGCCCAATCTCGGCACGCCGCCGATGGGGATGCAGGGCGGCCGAATGAGCTCCATGCGGATGCAGCGGGGCCATTAGGAGAGGACCTGCTCCATGAAGCCGTCGACTCCGCCTCCGCCTGGCAGTCGTCAATCCGAACGGGGGATCCGCGGCGCTCGTCGGTTTCATGCAATGACCGGTACGACAGGGCTGCCGGGGGCCGATCGGCAAGGGGATACGCCGCGAGCGTCGCATTCGACGTCTGCGGTCGACATGGGAAGTTGACCTATATAGGGTACCCCCCTATATTATCCCGATGTCGCACACCATCAAACACAAGTCCAAGCTCCTCGCCCGGGTCCGGCGCATCAAGGGCCAGATCGATGCGGTGGAGCGCGCGCTCGAAGCGGAGTTGGGCTGCGCCGACGTGCTCATGCTCGTCGCGTCGGTCAGGGGCGCAATCGGAGGCCTGACCACCGAGCTGCTGGAAGATCACATCCGGCACCATGTCGTGGACCCCGCCCACGAAAGCGATCCCGACAAAGCCAAGGGCGCCGCCGACCTGATCGAAGTGGTCCGGACCTATCTGAAGTGAGACTGGCATGACCGATCTGTCTCAACTGCTCCAGCAAGGCAGCGCGCATGCGTGGCTGTTCGTGCCCAGCGCGATTGCCCTGGGTGCGCTGCATGGCCTGGAGCCCGGTCATTCCAAGACCATGATGGCCGCCTTCATCGTCGCAATCCGCGGCACCGTCCTGCAGGCCGTGCTGCTCGGCCTCTCGGCGACCATCTCCCACACCGCGATCGTATGGGTGATCGCACTCGCCGGTCTTCACTTCGGTCAGGAGCTTTCGGGCGAGCGCAGCGAAGCCCTTCTGCAACTGATCTCGGCCGTCGTCATCATCGGCATCGCGGCCTGGATGGTCTGGCGCACCTGGCGGGACCAGAGTGGACACCATGACCATGACCATGACCATCATCACCATCACGACGCGCTGCGATCGGTCGCGCTTGCCGGCCACGCGCTGTCGGTGGAGATCTTCGAAGATGGCGTGCCGCCGCGTTGGCGGATCCGGAACGACACCGGCGCACTCCCACCCGCCGACACGCTCCACGTCACGACCGTTCGTGGAGACGGCCGCGAGCAGCAGTTCAGTTTCCGGGCCAGCGGCGACGCCTTGGAGAGCATCGAGGAGATCCCGGAGCCGCACGCGTTCAAGGCGCGGATCACGCTTGCTGGCGCCTCCGTCGAGATCCTGTTCGAGGAGCATACCCACGATCACATGGACCTCGGCGACGAGGACGATGCCCATGCGCGCGCCCACGCCGACGACATTCGACGGCGCTTCGCCGGCCGTACGGTCACGACCGCACAGATCGTCCTCTTCGGACTGAGCGGCGGTCTGATCCCTTGCCCCGCCGCCATCACGGTCCTGCTGTTGTGCCTTCAACTGAAGCAGTTCAGCCTGGGCTTCATCCTGGTGCTCTGCTTCGGCATCGGCCTGGCCATCACCATGGTGTCCGTCGGCGTTCTGGCCGCACTCAGCCTTCGGCATGTCGAGCGCCACTGGTCCGGCTTCAGCCGCCTCGCGCACCAGGCGCCCTATCTCTCGGCTGCTCTGATCGTACTGGTCGGGACCTATACGGGTTGGCTGGGACTGCACCAACTGATGACTTGAGGCGAAAGCGCGACCTAAGCCGATCCGGCGCCACAGAGGATCCATGGGCGAATTCGTCCGTGAATGTCGGCCGGACTAGCCTCTCATCGGCAGATCGAACCGCCGCCGATCGATCGCCTCGCGCTCCAACAGTCCCGCCGCCCGCGCAGAGATCCGGCGTAGATCTGACGGCGGCGCTCCTGGCTCTCCGTAGCGGCGTCGATGCGAGATCATCGATGTCGCGCGCAGCTTCCAGGCAGCGCCCGAGCTTGGCGGGCATGCCGAGGTCCTGGTCGTGGGCTCGAGCGACCTCCGCCAGGATCTCGGCACCGCGCTGAGGCCGATTGGCATGCCATTCATTCCCATGACGCCGCGAGCCCACCGCACCGCGATGAGAGCCCGAAGCTCGCAGCCGCAGTTGGAGGCTGCTGTGTCGATGCACTGGGCCAAATTGGCCTCGCTCACCCGCGCATGGGCTCCCTGCGTCCGGCACAATCGTCACAGAATGCCCTCGCCGCTGCCCGTGCCGCCGGTGCAAGTCGGCTTTTGCGGGGCGGAACTCTCACGTTTTCCTGATTCCTGCGTCAGAACGCCGCTGGTCGAATTCGCCTATGGTCCGGCGCGTTTCCAACCCACGGAGGTTTTCCGCATGCGTAAACTGATCATCGCTACCGCCGCCCTCGCGTTCGTCTCGTCGGCCGCTCTTGCCCAGTCCACCGAGAAGCCGATGACGACCACCGGCCAGTCGGCGAAGAGCGGCGACGCCATGGGCGGGGGCGACGACATGAAGATGAGCAAGACGAAGAAGAAGTCGGCGAAGAAGTCGTCCGGCGACGCCATGTCGAAGTAAGGCGTGGGAGCGCCTGTCCGCAGGCTCCACATGCGCGACGAGATCGGGCCGCTCCTCTCAGGGGCGGCCCTTGTTCATTCGCGTCGACCGGCGATCGCGCACCTCTTCTGCGAGATGTCTCAGCCGGCGGCGAGTCCCATCTGCTGCAATCGCCCCGCGAACCAGGCCGACAAGACCGGATCGATCCGGGCGCCGACATAGACCTCGGGTGTGATCACGCTCCGGCGGTCGAGAATCACCAGCACGCCGATCCAATACGCAAACCACAGATGCGGGTCGGTCAGCGCCATCAGCTTGTGGCGGTCGTGCGCCAACGGCTGGTGGTTGCCGGCCTTGCGGACCTCGATCGCCAGCAGATTGTCGGGCACGGCGCGCTTGTGGACGACGATGTCCGGGTAGATCGATTTTCCCAGCTCGTCATCGGTCGAGACGATGGTCCCGCGCGGCAGCAGCATGGCGCGGTCGCCGAGCCGGTTGTAGTCGCAATCGACGTCCCAGCCGAGGAAGTTGCGCTCCAGATGCACCGCGAGCCGGTGCGTCAAAGCGCGCTCACCGAGATCGCGGTCGAGGATGAAGCGCTCGCGCGCATAGAACTCCTGCAACGCGGAGATCAGCCGGTTCAATTCGCTGTGCATGCCGCCCAAACAAAACAAACGGTGGAGACGTCACCATCAACACGCGATCGTGCTGAGTCGCCAACCACATAAATGCGGCGATGACGCTGCCATCAACCGGCGGCCGATTTACGGCCGCCGGGTTGCGGGCGGAGGAACCTACATCTGCACTTCGATCAGGCGCGGACCATAATCGGCGTTCGCCTCGGCCAGCGCGGCATTGAACTCGTCGGCCGAGGTGACAGCGCGGCCAGGGACGCCCATGCCCTTGGCCATGGCGACGAAGTCGAGCGTCGGACGGTCGATCTTGAGCATGTCCTGGGCGCGCTGGCCGGGCTCGCCGGCGCCGACGCCGTCGAACTCGCCGCGCAGGATCTGGTAGATCCTGTTGGCGAACACCACCGTGACGACGTTGAGGTTCTCGCGCGCCTGGGTCCACAGCGACTGGATCGTGTACATCGCGCTGCCGTCGCCCACGAGGCACATGACCTTGCGGTCCGGGCAGGCCACCGCGGCGCCGGTCGCGACCGGGGTCGAGAAGCCGATCGAGCCGCCCATGTTCTGCAGCCAGTCATGCGGCTTGGCGGCCGCTGTCGGCGGGAAGAAGCCGCGGCCCGTGGTGATGGATTCGTCGACGACGATCGCGTTCTCGGGGATCGCATAGGCGATCGCCTGGGCGATGGTGGTGTGGTTCAGCGCGCCGGTGGGCTTGATCAGCTCGGCGAGCGGCTGCGGCTTCACGTCGGCCGGCTTGGCGCCGAGATGGCCGGCCAGCGCCTCGAGCGCCGCGGCCGAGTTCTCGCCCCAGGCGGTCATGCGGTGTACCTCGGTGCCCTCGGCCTTGAGCATGCTCGGCTTGTTCGGATAGGCGAAGAAGGCGACGGGGTCGTTGGCCTCGACCAGCACGATGTGCTTGTAGTTCTTCAGGATCGGCAGCGCCTGCTCGATCACGTAAGGGATGCGGTCGATCGAGAAGCGGCCGGCGCCGCGCGCCATGCGCGGGTGATAGGTCTGGCCCATCACGCGGCAGCCGGTCTTGCCGGCAATCTGCTGGGCGAAGGTCAGCGCCTGCTCGGTCAGCGCGCCCGCCGTCATCAGCACCAGGGTCTCGGGGCCGTGGGCATGCAGGATCTTGGCCGCCTTCTCCACCGCGTCAGCCGAATAGCTCGGGCGCTGCGCCTCTCCCGGAACCTGGGCAATGCCGTCGGCCTCGTTCCAGGCGGTGTCGGCGGGTAGGATCAGGGTGGCGATCTGCGGCGGCGCGCTCTTGGCGGCGGCGATCGCGGCGGCGCCGTCGGCGGCCACGGCCTTGGCGCTCGGCGAGGTCCGCACCCAGTCCGACATCGGCCGCGCCAGGCCCTCAATGTCCGAGGTCAGCGGCGCGTTGAAGCCGATGTGGTAGGTGGCGTGCTGGCCGACGATGTTGACGATGCCCGAGCGGGCCTTCTTGGCGTTGTGCAAATTGGCAAGGCCGTTGGCGAGGCCGGGGCCGAGATGGAGAAGCGTCGAGGCCGGCGTGCCCTTCATGCGGAAATAGCCGTCGGCGGCGCCGGTCACCACGCCTTCGAACAGGCCGAGCACGCAGCGCATGCCCTCGACACGGTCGAGCGCGGCGACGAAGTGCATCTCGGAGGTGCCCGGATTGGTAAAGCAGACGTCAACGCCGCCCGCGACCAAGGTCCGCACCAGGCTTTCCGCACCGTTCATCCTATTCTCCTGCTGATTCCGCGCGCCATTTGCAATGCTGGGCAGATCAATCATTGTTCGCCCGCGGCGTCAAAGGGGCTGGCCGCATTGCTGCCATCGCCGCGGTGCTCATGCGCGGGCTTGGCTAACAGGATGTTGGTCCAGGACGCGCGCGATTTTCCGTGGGATTTGGGTCACGGACCGTCGCCACATACCGGCCTCACGCCGCCGTGGGTTGCGAAGTGCAACCGTTTATGGCCTGTCTGCGAACGGAATTTGATGTTTGCCAGGGGATGGAAATGAAGCGCTGTTTGGCTTTGGGAATTGCTGCGGTCGCGTCGGTGGCAAGCGCCGGGATGGCACGGGCGGAAATGTTCGACACCAGGGACCTCTTCGGCGGCGGGCCGAACTTCTACCAGAGCGGCGTGAGCCCGATTCCGCGCCAGACCGTGATGTTCCAGAGCCAGTATGCGCCCGGCACGATCATCGTGAACACCAGCGAGCGCCGGCTCTATCTGGTCCTGCCCGGCGGCCAGGCGTTGCGCTACGGCATCGGTGTCGGCCGTGACGGGTTCCGCTGGAGCGGCGTGCACCGCATCACCGCGAAGAAGGAATGGCCGGCCTGGACCCCGCCGTCGCAGATGCTGCGGCGCCGGCCCGACCTGCCGCGCCACATGGCCGGCGGCATCGAGAACCCGCTCGGCGCCCGCGCGATGTATCTCGGCTCCACGCTGTACCGCATCCACGGCTCGAACGAGCCCGAGACGATCGGCCAGGCGGTATCGTCGGGCTGCTTCCGCATGACCAATGACGACGTCGCCGACCTCTACGACCGCGTCTCGGTCGGCGCCACCGTGATCGTCAAGAACTGAGAGCCGCACGCGACCACGACGATGAGGCAATGTCACAGCGCGCATCCTCGCCGGCAGCACCGGTGCTCCGGGCGTCCCCTGCGGAGCGCGGTGGCTGCCGCGCTGGCTGCGCTCGTGACCGTGGTGGTCCCGCTGCCGGCGTCGGCCGCCGAAATTCCGGCGATCGCCGCCCGCCAGCGCATCGAGAAGAAGAGCTTCACCGACGCCGAGATCACCGACGGCTTCTTCAAGACCGCCTTCGGCGCCGAGTATCACCTGGCGGGCCGGGTTGACCGCATCCGGAAATACAGCGCGCCGGTGCGGGTGTTTGCCGACGGCCGCCGCGCCGACCGCAAGGCGCAGCTCGCCAAGGTCGTCAAAGATATCGCCGCCCGCATCCGCAACCTCGACATTGCGATGACCGAGACCGACGGCGACGCCAATGTCCGCGTCAAGCTGGTGCGCGACCGCGACCTCTACCACACCATCAGCCAAGCCTATGGCAGCGAGCGCGCGCGCGAGATCAAGACCTCGCTGGATCCGCAATGCCTGTCCGGCTTCCGCAAGAACGAGGCGTTCGAGATCGAGCGCTCCGACGTCATCCTCACCGTCGACAACGGCGATTTCGTCTTCCTCGATTGCGCCTATGAGGAGCTGCTGCAGTCGCTCGGGCCGATCAACGACACCTCGAGCGTGCCCTGGACGATGTTCAACGACAACGTCTCGATGGGCTATTTCGACGTCTACGACCAGTACATCCTCAACCTGCTGTACGACCCGCGCGTCAAGGCCGGCATGACGCTCGCCGACGTCAAGGCGGTGCTGCCGGACGTGCTGGCCGATGTGCGGGCCTGGGTGAGGAAGACCAACAATCTGGCGGAGTGAGCGGTCGGTTGATCCGAACGCGCTTTTGATCGCCTCATTGAGAGCCCGGACGCCGCCTCAGCCTCCGCTGTCGTCCCTGCGAACGCAGGGACCCATACGCCGCGGCCTCTGCAAGTGGCAAGCTGAGCGACGCCCGCTTCCAACAACAAGGTTCGGTGGTTATGGGTCCCTGCGTTCGCAGGGACGACACCGAATGTATGGCAACGCTGTCGGCACAAATCGACGCCAAGCGCAGCCGTCGCCCGAACGCCAAACGCGTCCCAATGCCTAGCGACAAATCCCCTTCAGCGCCCGCCACTCCTCCGCACTGAGCAGCGGCGGGCCGCTCGGCGGCCGGTCCTCGGCGCGCATGCGGGCGAGACGGTCCTCGCTGAGCGGATGACTGGCCCACAGCGACGGGCGCTTGCCGTCCTCCTTGCCGGTGATGCGGAACAGCAATTCGCCCATCGGGCGCGTCGGCCGTCCGAGCTTGTGCATCACCTCGATCGCGAAGCCGTCCGCGGCCGCCTCCGCCTCGCGCGAATAGGACGCGTTGATCATGGCCCGCGAGGCGAAGATCGCCGCACCCGCGCCGGTGACGTCGCCGAACAGCAGGCCGATCAGGAACGAGCTGCCGCCATTGTGGATCATCTGCCGCAGGTTGTCGCGGTGCTTGAGGTGGCCGAGCTCATGCGCCAGCACGCCGGCGACCTCGTCGGGGTCATTGGCCTTGTCGAGCAGCCCCCTGAACAGGAAGAATCGCCCGCCCGGCAGCGCGAAGGCGTTGGGGATCGGCGTGTCCAGCACCTGCGACGCGATGCTGTCGTCGAGGCCGGCGGGGCGGCGCAGCGCCGTGACTAGCTTGGCGAACGCGGCCTGCCCCGCCGCCTCGCTGCAGAGCTTGTCGCCGAACACGGTCTGGATCTGCACCACGGCGGCCTCGCCGAGATGCCGCTCCATGGTCGGCGGCACCAGGGGCGTCAGCCGGTCGGAGGCGAACGGAATCACCACCAGCACGACGGCGACGATCGAGGCGGCGGCGGCCAGCGACCAGCCGACGATGCGCGTGATGGCGCCGCGGGTCATCCTGTTCTGGTCGATGTGGCTGCAGCGCGCGATCAGCTCGGCCGACAGCGCTGCGTCGCGGATCTCCAGCCGCGCCAGCGGCGACGCCGACAGGCAGCTCACGCGCAGCGTGCCGCTCGGCCCATCGACGCGGCGGATGTCGGCATAGGGCCAGGAGACGAAATTGTCGGCGCTGCGCATCACCAGCTGATTGGCAAAGCCGATCGTGACCACCTGCCGCCGGTTGGACAGGCCGTCGAAATAGACCGCAGGGCCGCCGAGCGGAGCGGCAAGCTCGACCGGCGTGGCGGCGGCCGGCGCAGCAGCGCCCGCCGGCCCGGAATCAGAATCCGGCGACGTCGAGTCCATCGGCAAATCCTTCGCCGAGCGCGCTGGCCAGATCGCCCTTGGCGGCGACATTGGCCATGGCCTCGATGCCATGCACTTGAACCGACTGCAGCACGGTCGCCCACATGTCGCGCACCAGATAGAGCCGCATCACGACGTTGAGCGCCAGGATCCAGGCGACGTAGCCCAATCCGACCAGCACCAGCATCGGTATGTTGTCAGACAGCGCCTGCACCTGAGACAGGCCGTCGCTTCCCGGCCCCAGCAGTTTGATCATCAGCGCGGCGACGCCACTGAAATAGGCGCCGGAGGCGACCGACAGCAGAAACCACCAGCCGATCACCTTCCAATACAGACCATAGAACGCGTTGCCGGGCAGGTCCGATTCCAGACGCACGCCGCCGAAGCGGATGCCCGACAGCCACCAGCGCCACTCGATCGCTTTGAACTGCGCATAGACGAACGGAAACAACGGAAACAGCAGCAGCGCAAACGGCGCGATGACCCACAGATACCAGGCGCGCTTGAAGAACTCCCAGCCGCGTCCCTCGAAGTCGCCGCTGAGATCGCCATAGTGCGAATGCCGCATCTTGTAGCGCTCGAGCGCGGCGGCGCGCCACGGCCAGGCCAGCCCCAGCGTGACCACCGTCAACAAGGTCCACAGCATGGCGCGCCCGGCATAGGCCCAGCCCGAGCCGGTCATCCAGAATCGGATGCCGCGCCAGACCGTGCGCGTCAGGCGGTAGCGGCGCGCGCGGAAGATCGCGAACTGGCCGAAGGCGTAGAAGGCGATCACCAGCGGCACGCTGGCGAAGGCCTTGAAGCGCTCGGCCTCGACGCCGACGAGGAAGTAGGCAAGGTAGATCGGGACCAGGATCGCCATCGCGAACAGGAAGCCAATCAGGAGCTCCTTGCCGCGGCCGGTATATTCGGCGGCATCACCGTCGACGGCCGTGTTGACCCAGAGATGACGGCGGATGTCGGTCGCGAGCCAGAACCGGTAGAAGCCCAGCGTGATCAGTTCGATGGCCGCCCCGCGGCTGACCAGCCGGAAGAACTCGCCACGCGCACCTGAGAAGGTGGCGGTGAGAGGCGGAAGCGGCGGCGGCTGCTCCGGAACGTAGCTCATCTGGTTCACGGCTCAAGCCTCCGACACCCGCAAAAGATCTACAATATACCTCGATGGTTCGTCGCCGGGACGACTTCGAGGTTCGACGTATTTTCTACGCAAGTCGGCCGGAAAAAAACACCGGCCTCGACGAGGATGACTAAAATATCTGCATCCGGCCGGTTGGCGAACGCATGTCCCGCATACGCCAACCGCTTGGTCTGCGCCTCAAGACGTCTTCTCGAACAATTCCCGCCCGATCAGCATGCGGCGGATCTCGCTGGTGCCGGCGCCGATCTCGTAGAGCTTGGCGTCGCGCAGCAGCCGCCCGGTCGCATAGTCGTTGATATAGCCGTTGCCGCCGAGCAGCTGGATCGCATCGAGCGCACATTGCGTCGCCTTTTCGGCGGCGAACAGAATCGCGCCGGCGGCGTCCTCACGCGTCGTCTCGCCCCGATCGCAGGCCTTGGCCACGGCATAGACATAGGCGCGCGCGGCATTCATCGTCGTGTACATGTCGGCAACCTTGCCCTGCACGAGCTGGAAGGTGCCGATCGGCTGGCCGAACTGCTTGCGCTCGTGCACGTAGGGTAGCACCGCGTCCATGCAGGCCTGCATGATGCCGAGCGGACCTGCCGCGAGCACCGCGCGCTCGTAATCGAGGCCACTCATCAGCACGTTGACGCCGCGGCCGACCTGCCCCAGCACGTTCTCCTCCGGGACCTCGCAATCCTCGAACACCAGCTCACAGGTGTCGGAGCCGCGCATGCCGAGCTTGTCGAGCTTCTGCGCGGTCGAGAAGCCCTTCATGCCCTTCTCGATGATGAACGCGGTGATGCCGCGCGGGCCTCCTTGCGGATCGGTCTTGGCATAGACCACCAGCGTCTCGGCGATCGGACCATTGGTGATCCACATCTTGTTGCCGTTGAGGACGAAGCGGTCTCCCTTCTTGTCGGCGCGGGTCTTCATCGACACCACGTCGGAGCCGGCCTGCGGCTCGGACATCGCCAGCGAGCCGACATGCTCGCCCGAGATCAGCTTCGGCAGATATTTGCGCTTCTGCGCCTCGTTGCCGTTGCGGCGGATCTGGTTGACGCAGAGGTTGGAGTGGGCGCCGTAGGACAGGCCCACCGAGGCCGAGGCGCGCGAGATCTCTTCCATGGCGATGCAGTGCTCGAGATAGCCGAGGCCGGCACCGCCATACTCTTCCTCCACCGTGATGCCGTGCAGACCGAGCTCGCCGATCCTGGGCCAGAGATCGCGCGGAAACTGGTTGGAGCGGTCGATCTCGGCAGCGCGCGGCGCGATCTGCTCTTGCGAAAAGCTCGCCACCGTCTCGCGAATCGCGTCTGCGGTCTCGCCGAGATCGAAATTGAACATGCGCTGCGCGTTGGCGATCATGGGGCGGCCTCCTGCTAGTCTTCTGCTTTGCAACAATCGCCCAAAGCCATATTCCGTGACGTGGCGCTTGTCACGCCCGACGTCCGGACAAATACCAGCGTTGCGACGCAAGACCGGCCCGGCGGCCCCACTCCGCGCTTGCCCCGCGCTCCCGGGCAGGATGTAATCGCACCCAACATCGCCGGACAGCTCAAATCCGGCCATCAGGGAGACGTCCATGCACGGGACCACCACGACGGCCGAGGCACAGCGACACGCCGCAGCAGGCGAGCGCGTCGACGACACGGCCGCCAGCCGCGCCGCATCGTTGCCGCTCGCCGAATTCGACCCCGGTCATCCGGAGTTGTTCCGTACCGACACGCACTGGCCCTATTTCGACCGGCTGCGTCGCGAGGATCCGGTGCACTACTGCAAGGAGTCGATGTTCGGTCCCTACTGGTCGATCACCCGATACGACGACATCATGGAGATCGAGACAAACCACGCGGTGTTCTCCTCGGCGTCCGCGCTCGGCGGCATCACCATTCGCGACGTCGATCCTGACCTGCGCCGCGAGAGCTTCATCGCGATGGATCCGCCGCGCCATGCCGCGCAGCGCAAGACCGTGGCACCGATGTTCACGCCGACACATCTCGACGAGCTCGCGATCAACATCCGCAAGCGCTCCGCCGAATGCCTGGACAATCTGCCTGTCGGCGAGGTGTTCGACTGGGTCGATCGCGTCTCGATCGAGCTGACCACGCAGATGCTGGCGGTGCTGTTCGACTTCCCCTGGGAAGACCGCCGCAAGCTGACGCGCTGGTCGGATATCGCGACCACGATCCCCGGCCCCGATGGGCTTGTCGCGACCGAGGACGAACGGCAGGCCGAACTGATGGACTGTGCGCGCTATTTCGCCCGGCTCTGGCAGGAGCGCGTCAACCAGCCGCCGAAGAGCGACCTGCTGTCGATGATGGCCCACAGCGAGGCGACCCGGAACATGGACCCGAAGAACTTCCTCGGCAATCTCGTGCTCCTGATCGTCGGCGGCAACGACACCACGCGCAATACCATGTCCGGCAGCATCTATGCGCTCAGTCAGAACCTTGATCAGTACCGCAAGCTCAAGGACAACCCCGCGCTGATCGACAGCTTCGTCCCCGAGGTCATCCGCTGGCAGACCCCGCTCGCCCACATGCGCCGTACCGCGCTGGAAGACATCGAGTTCCGCGGCAAGCAGATCAAGAAAGGCGACAAGGTCGTGATGTGGTACGTCTCGGGCAACCGCGACGAGGCCGCCATCGAGCGTCCCTACGACTTCATCATCGACCGTGTCAGGCCGCGCCAGCATCTGTCATTTGGCTTCGGCATCCACCGCTGTGTCGGCTTGCGATTGGCCGAACTGCAACTCAAGATCATCTGGGAGGAGATCCTGAAACGATTCGATCATATCGACGTGATGGACGAGCCGAAGCGGGTCTATTCGAGCTTCGTGAAGGGATATGAGACGTTGCCGGTACGGATTGCAGTGTGAACTGATCGCGGTGCAGATCAACTTTGCCGTCATGCCCCGCGCAGGCGGGGCATCCCGTATTCCGGAGAACGATATTGCAATATGATTGACGTCTCGACGTACTGGATCGTCCGCCTTTGCGGAGGATGACGTGAGTACGATCGGTACGGCAGCAAGAAACAGCAGCAAGAAAAGGACCACCCCATGACCGTCCAGGCCGCGCTTCGCTCCGATAAGGCCGATCTGCTGCGCGACGCGCGCCTCGAGGCCTACTCGACGCCGATCGAGGACTTCCATCCCGGCGCGCCCCGGCTGTTCCAGAACGACACGATCTGGCCGTGGTTCGAGCGGCTGCGCAAGGAGGCGCCCGTGCACTACTGCACCAAGGCGCCGATCGAGCCCTATTGGTCGGTGACGCGCTATCACGACATCATGCATGTCGATACCAACCACGCGGTCTTCTCGTCGGACGTCAGCAATGGCGGAATCATGATCCGCGACGTGCCGCCGGGCTATGAGTGGCCGAGCTTCATCGCGATGGACGAGCCCCGCCATGGCGAGCAGCGCAAGACCGTGCAGCCGATGTTCACGCCGGACCATCTCGACGAGATGGCGGTGCTGATCCGGCAGCGCTCGGCCAAGGTGCTGGATTCGCTGCCGCGCAACGAGACCTTCAACTGGGTCGAGAAGGTCTCGATCGAGCTGACGACACAGATGCTGGCGACCCTGTTCGACTTCCCGTTCGAGGAGCGCCGCAAGCTGACGCGCTGGTCGGATGTCTCCACCGCCCTGCCCAAGAGCGGCATCGTTTCGTCGGAGGAGGAGCGCCGCCGCGAGCTCGGCGAATGCGCCGAGACCTTCGGCCGGATGTGGAAGGCGCGTCAGGCCGAGCCCGGCCGCGACCTGATCTCGATGATGGCGCACAGCGAGGCGACGCGGCACATGACGCCGGACAATCTGATGGGCAACCTGATCCTGCTCATCGTCGGCGGCAACGACACCACCCGCAATACGATGACGGCATCGGTGCTGGCGTTGAACGAGAACCCGGCCGAGTATCAGAAGCTGCGCGACAATCCGGCGCTGATCGAGACCATGGTGCCCGAGGTGATCCGCTGGCAGACGCCGCTCGCCCACATGCGCCGCACCGCGCTGGTCGATACCGAGCTCGGCGGGAAGACGATCAAGAAGGGGGACCGCGTCGTGATGTGGTACGTCTCGGGCAACCGCGACGGGGAGGTGATCGAGAACCCCGACGCCTTCATCATCGACCGCAAGCGGCCGCGCATTCATCTCTCATTCGGCTTCGGCATCCACCGCTGCGTCGGCATGCGACTCGCCGAGTTGCAGCTGCGCATCGTCTGGCAAGAGATCCTCAAGCGCTTCGACCGCATCGAGGTCGTGGGCGAGCCGAAGCGGGTCTATTCCAGCTTCGTCCGCGGCTATGAATCGCTGCCGGTGCGGATCCCGGGGTGAGTTCCTGTTGCTCCCGCCACTCCACATGACGATCGCGTGGTCGGCCGCATGGGGCCTCATGGTTCGAGACGCGCCCGCGAGCGGCGCTCCTCACCATGAGGGTGAGGAGCCGCGCACCGGCGTCTCGAACCATGAGGCCTCCCCAGCCGGACCACGAGGCCCTAGGCTGCCTATGAGAATCCGGCATGGCGGGTTGAACGAGATTCAATGGGCTTCGACGGTCGTTTCTGGCTAAATCATCCGCTGCACCATCGGTGCTCATGAACCTCAGGACGCCATGGCCGCTTCCGACACGCCCACCACCGACTGGCCGCTCGCCATCTACGAGGCGCTGAAGGCGGCCGACGTCCGTCAGCTGTGCTACGTCCCCGACGCCGGCCATTCCCGCCTGATCGGCCTCGCCCATGACGATCCCGCGATCGCCACCACGGTCCTGACCACCGAAGAGGAAGGTGTCGCGCTCTCCGCCGGCGCCTGGCTCGGCGGGCAGCGCGCAGTGCTGCTGATGCAGTCGAGCGGCGTCGGCAATTGCGTCAACATGCTGTCGTTGCTTCAGAGCTGCCGCTTCCCGTTCCTCGCCTTCGTGACGATGCGCGGCGAGTGGGCCGAGTTCAATCCGTGGCAGGTGCCGATGGGCAAGGCGACGCAGGCGGCCTTCGAGATCATGGGCGTCACGGTGTTCCGGCTGGAACGTCCCGAAGACGCCGGCGAGATGGCGGCCGCTGCAGCGAGGCTCGCGTTCGACAGCGATCAGCCGATCGCGGTGCTGATCTCCCAGCGCATGATCGGCGCCAAGAAGTGGACGGAGGCGAAGTGATGGGAGCACCGCTCGACCGCCGCACCGCCGTCAAGGCGCTGCTGCAGAACCGTGGCGACCTGCTGGTCGTCAGCGGCCTCGGCTCATCGTCCTACGACGTGTTCGCCGCGGGCGATCACGACGCCAACTTCTATCTCTGGGGCGCGATGGGCGGCGCGGCCACGATCGGCCTGGGTCTCGCACTGGCGCAGCCATCGCGCCCGGTCGTCGTCATCACCGGCGACGGCGAACAACTGATGGGGCTCGGCAGCCTCGCGACTGCAGCCGCGAAGAAGCCCAAGAATCTCTCGATCGTCGTGCTCGACAACGCCCATTTCGGCGAGACCGGGATGCAGATGAGCCATTCCGGGCTCGGCGCAAATCTCGAGCTGATCGCGACCGGAGCCGGCTTTCCCTCCGTCAGCACGCTCGAGGACAGCGCGGCGCTCGACGCCTTCCGGCCAAAGCTGCACGCGTTCTCCGGGCCGCACTTCGCCCGCGTCGCGATCTCGACCGATCACGTTGACCGCGCGCTGCCCGCACGCGACGGTGTCTTCCTCAAAAACCGTTTCCGCGGTCATCTCGGATTTCCCGTCAGCTAGAACGTCGCCGCAGGCGGCCTGCTCTGTCGCTCCGGCAAGGCTGCTCGGCTGCAACGCTGGCATTCCAAGCTTGCCAAGCGTGACCCGCTTGGTCATAGGCTATCAGGAAACAAGTCCAGGGAGAGAGCCCAGGCCGCGTCACGGCGGCCGGCGGAGCAACACATGACAGACCAGCATCAGCACGACGATTACGCCGATATCCGCGACGCGGTGGCCAAGCTGTGCGCGCAGTTCCCTGGTGAATATTGGCGCAAGCTCGATCGCGAGATGGCCTATCCCTCGGCCTTCGTCGATGCGCTGACCGAGGCGGGCTATCTCTCCGTGCTGATTCCCGAGGAATATGGCGGCGCGGGATTGAAGCTGTCGGCCGCTGCGGCGATCCTCGAGGAGATCCAGCGTGCCGGCTGCAATGGCGGCGGTTGTCACGCCCAGATGTACACGATGGGCACGGTGCTGCGCCACGGCTCCGCCGAGCAGAAGGCGAAGTGGCTGCCGAAGGTCGCCAGCGGCGAGTTGCGGCTGCAGGCTTTCGGCGTCACCGAACCCACTTCGGGCACCGACACGACGTCGCTGAAGACGGTCGCGAAGCGCGACGGCGACAGCTATGTCGTCAACGGCCAGAAGATCTGGACCAGCCGCGCGGAGCATTCCGACCTGATGATCCTGCTCGCGCGCACCACGCCGAAAGAGCAGGCGCAGAAGCGCACCGATGGTCTCTCCGTCTTCATCGTCGACATGCGCGAGGCCAAGAAGGCCGGGCTCACCATCCGCCCGATCCGGACGATGATGAACCACGCCACGACGGAAGTGTTCTTCACCGACATGCGGGTGCCGGCGGAGAACCTGATCGGCGAGGAAGGCAAGGGCTTCCGCTACATCCTCTCCGGCATGAACGCCGAGCGCATCCTGATCGCGGCCGAATGCGTCGGCGACGCCAAATGGTTCATCGCGAAAGCCACCGCCTATGCCAAGGAGCGCGTCGTGTTCGGCCGGCCGATCGGCCAGAATCAAGGCATCCAGTTCCCGATCGCCAAGGCCTATGCGTCGATGCGCGCGGCCGAGCTGATGGTCAAGGAGGCCACGCGCAAATACGAGGCCGGGCTCGACTGCGGCGCCGAGGCCAATATGGCCAAGATGCTCGCGGCCGATGCGTCGTTCGAGGCGGCCAATGCCTGCATCCAGACCCATGGCGGCTTCGGCTTCGCCGAGGAGTACGACGTGGAGCGCAAATTCCGCGAGACGCGGCTGTATCAGGTGGCGCCGATCTCGACCAACCTCATTCTCTCCTACGTCGCCGAGCACGTGCTCGGCATGCCGCGCTCGTATTGAGGTCGGGCCATGCTGCCGCTTGAAGGGATCATTGTCGTCGCCGTCGAGCAGGCGGTGGCCGCACCGTTCTGCTCGTCGCGTCTCGCCGATGCCGGCGCTCACGTGATCAAGATCGAGCGGCCCGAGGGCGATTTCGCCCGCGGCTACGACGCCGCCGCCAAGGGTCAGAGCAGCTATTTCGTGTGGCTCAACCGCGGCAAGGATTCCGTCGTCGTCGACCTCTCAAGGCCGGAAGGTCGCGCCGAACTGGAGAAGCTGATCGCCGGCGCCGACGTGCTGCTGCAGAACCTGAAACCCGGCTCGATGGACAGAATGGGCTTTGCCCGTGAGCGGCTGCGCAAGGACTATCCGAAGCTGATCTGCTGCACCATCACCGGCTATGGCGACTCCGGTCCCTACGCCGATCGCAAGGCCTATGACCTGCTGATCCAGGCCGAGAGCGGGCTGGCCTCGATCACCGGCGGGCCGGACGGCCCCTCCCGCGTCGGCATGTCGATCGTCGACGTCGCGACCGGCGCGACGGCGCATGCCGCGATCCTGGAGGCGCTGATCAGGCGCGGCCGCACTGGCGAAGGCGCCGACATCAGGATCTCGATGTTCGACGTGATGGCCGACTGGCTCACCGTGCCGCTGCTCAACGCGGAAGCCGGCAATGCGCCGAAGCGCATCGGCCTCGCCCACCCCTCGATCGCGCCCTATGGCGTGTTCACCTCGAAGGACGGCAAGGACATCCTGATCTCGATCCAGAGCGAGCGCGAGTGGAAGACGCTGTGCGCCAAGGTGCTGGACCAGCCCACATTGCCGGACGATCCGCGCTTCGCCAACATGGTCGAGCGCGTGCGCAACCGTGCGCTGACCGACGGCATCGTCGCGGAGCGCTTCGCGGCGCTGTCGCGCGATGAGCTGCTGGGCAAGCTCGCGAGCGCCGACATCGCCTTTGCCGAGGTCAACAGCATGGCCGACCTCGCGGTTCATCCGCATCTGCGGCGGATCGAGGTGAACACGCCGAACGGCGTCGTCAGCTATCCCGCGCCGGCGGCGATCGTGGTCGGCGACGACAGGCATTACGGCGCCGTGCCCGCGATCGGCGAGGCCGCCTCGCCGCATCAGCGAAAGGGATGATCATGACGGACACGCTCGATCTCGATCACCTCCGGCAATGGGTCGGCCGCAGCGCCGAGGCGACCGACCTCGTCACCCCGCAGCTCACCAAGGGGCTGCGCGCGACGCTGTTCCAGGAGATCGGCGAACCGACAGCCGGCGACATCGCGCCCTACACCGTGCACTGGTGTTTGGGCCAGCCGGTGTTTCCACACGATCAGCTCGGCCCCGACGGCCATCCGACCCGCGGCGACTTCCTGCCGCCGGTGCCGCTGCCGCGCCGCATGTGGGCGGGCGGCGAGGTGCAGTTCATCGATCCCTTGCGCGTCGGCGATGTCGCGACGCGCGTGTCGACCATCACCGACGTCACCCTGAAGAGCGGCTCGACCGGCCAGCTCTGCTTCGTGTCGGTGGAGCATGTCGTATCGACGCCGCGCGGCGTCGCGATCCGCGAGCGCCAGGACATCGTCTATCGCGACATGGGCGGCGCGCAGGCTGCGCCGGCGAAGGCGCCGCCGCCTCCGCCGGTCGCGCAGCACAGCGAGACGCGCGTCTCCGATGCCGTGCTGCTGTTTCGCTATTCCGCCCTGACCTTCAACGGCCATCGCATCCATTACGACCGCGACTACGTCACCAGGGTCGAAGGCTATCCGGGCCTGATCTTCCACGGACCTTTGCAGGCCGCGCTGCTGGTCGAGTTCGCCGCCAGACTCAAGGGCAAGCCGCCGGCCAAGTTCGCCTATCGCGGCGTGCAGCCATTGTTCGAGGGCAGCGCGTTCTCGGTGAATGCGAATGACAAGGATGGCGGCCTGGAGCTGTGGACCGCCAACGCCGAGCGGCAGCCGACGATGAAGGGCATCGCGAATTGGTGACATAGACTCTGTCGTTCCGGGGCGGTGCGTCGCAACAGAATGGCGAAGCCATTTTGGCGCAGAGCATCGAACCCGGAACCTCGAGGTGAGGGAGAAGAACCGCTCGAGATTCCGGGTTCGATGCTTCGCATCGCCCCGGAATGACGAACCCAAAAAAAGCACCCGAGGGAACGCCTTTGGCCAAAACAACGAAAACAACAACCAAATCCGTCACCGTCAAGCAGGCCACCTTCGAGCTGCTGCGCGCCTTCGGCATCAAAAAGGTGTTCGGCAATCCCGGCTCGACCGAGCTGCCGTTCCTCAGCGACTGGCCCGAGGACATCGACTACGTGCTCGGCCTGCAGGAGGCTTCCGTCGTCGGCATGGCCGACGGCTATGCCCAGGCGACGCGCAATGCCGGCTTCGTCAATCTGCATTCGGCGGCCGGCGTCGGCAACGCGCTCGGCAACATCTACACCGCGCACCGCAACCAGACGCCGCTGGTCATCACCGCCGGCCAGCAGGCGCGCTCGATCCTGCCGCTGCAGGCCTTTCTCTATGCCGAACGCCCGTCCGAATTCCCGCGCCCTTACGTCAAATACAGCGTCGAGCCGGCGCGGCCCGAGGACGTGCCGGGCGCGATCGCCCGCGCCTACTACACCGCGATGCAGCCGCCTTGCGGGCCGACCTTCGTCTCGATCCCGATCGACGACTGGATGCATCCGGCGCAACCGATCACCGCGCGCAAGGTAAGCCGCGAGCTCGGCCCCGATCGCGCCGCCATGGACGAACTGGTGAGCGCACTTGCCGCCGCGAAGAATCCCGCGCTCGTGGTCGGCCCCGGCATCGACCGCGCCGGCTGCGTCGAACTGATGGTCGAGGTCGCCGAGAAGGCCAAGGCCGCGGTCTGGGTCAGCCCGTTCTCGGCGCGCTGCTCATTTCCCGAGCGCCATCCGCAATTCCAGGGCTTTCTGCACGCCTCGCCCGGACAATTGTCCGACGCCCTGAAACCGCACGACCTCGTCGTCGTGATCGGCGCGCCGGTGTTCACCTTCCATGTCGAGGGCCACGCCGCGATCTTCGACGGCGCCACCACGCTTTATCAGATCACCGACGACGCCGAAGGCGCCGCGGTGCCGCCGGTCGGCACCAGCATCATCGCCACGATGCGGCCGGCGCTGTCGCTGCTGCTGGAGCTGCTGCCGGAGACCAGGCGCGCGGCGCCGAAGGGCCGCGTGCTACCCGACGCACCGAAGCCATCCGATCCGATTCCGGTCGACTATCTCCTGCATACGCTGGCGCAGGCGCTTCCGGCGGGCAGCGCCGTGGTCGAGGAGATCCCCTCGCACCGGCCGGTGATGCACAAGTACATGCCAATGCCCGGCGCGGAGTCGTTCTACACGATGGCGAGCGGCGGGCTCGGCTACAGCCTGCCGGCGGCGGTCGGCATGGCGCTGGGCCGTAGCACCGGCCGCACGGTGTGCCTGATCGGCGACGGCTCGGCGATGTATTCGCTGCAGGCGCTGTGGACCGCCACGCAGCGCAGGCTGCCGCTGACGGTCGTCGTCATCAACAATTCCGGCTATGGCGCGATGCGCTCGTTCAGCCAGGTCATGCAGGTGCGCAACGTGCCCGGGCTCGAGCTGCCCGGCCTCGATTTCGTCAAGCTCGCGGAAGGCATGGGCTGCGACGCAGTGCGCGTGAACCATGCCGCCGATCTCGCCGGTGCGCTGACGCGAGCCCTCGCCCATGCCGGCACGAGCCTCGTTGAGGTGATGGTCGACGCCGCGGTCCCGCTGCTCTACGCCCAGAAGGGCTGAGCCGCCGTTCGCACAGCGGACGACTTTCACGGCATATGCGACAATGCGTCGCACCTTCAATGGCGGCGGCATGGCTCGCCGCGAAATGCTCATCGGCCCGCCCCAACCGTGCAACCGGCGTTCCGACTGCAACCGTTTGTTTCAAAAGCTTTCTGTTCCCCTGCGCCATCTCGTCGCGGCCGGCTTGCCGCAAACATCGCGAAATCCTGCCGTCAGCTTGCAGGCAGACGCCTTGCTGCTTGCAAGGTCCGACCATTCTGCAAGCCAAAATCATTTTCAAAAGGTTCCATCATCCAATCCAGCGTACCAAGGGAGTTGAGCTGATGGCGGATAAGAAGAATCTTCAAACCGCGGCGTCGAGGACCGATCTCTATCGCCATGTCAGCGTGCTGGCCCTAATGTCCGCTCTGGCGGTGACGGCGCTGCCGCATCAGGCGGCCAATGCGCAGGCCATGACCACCGCCCTTGCCACTTCGGCCACCACCAACGCCGCCGCGAAGGCGGCGCAGGAGGCGGCGGCGAAGGCCGCAGCCCAGGCAGCCGCCAAGGCGGCCCAGGATGCCGCTGCCAAGGCTGCAGCCGCTGCCGCCGCCAAGGCCGCGCAGGACGCCGCCGCCAAGGCTGCGGCAAACGCTGCCGCCAAGGCTGCAGCGAATGCTGCCGCGAAGGCGGCGACCGACGCGGCAGCGAAGGCCGCAGCCAGCGCCGCTGCGAAGGCCGCGGCCGGCGCCGCTGCGAAGGCCGCGGCCGGCGCCGCCGCCAAGGCTGCGAACACCGCTGCGACCACGGCCGCCACCACCGCCGCGGCGACCGCGGCGAGCACCGCCGCCAAGACGGCGGCCGTAACGACCGGCACGGCTGCGGCCAAGCCCGTCGCTGCCGTCGCCACGGCCGCGACGACCGCCGCCAAGCCCGCCGCTGCCGCCACCGCCGCAACGACGACGACCGGTGCGGCCAAGACCGCAGCCGCGACCAGCACCACGACGAGCGCGGCGAAGCCGGCCGCTGCGGCCGCCGCGGCAGCGACCACCACCGTCGCGGTCGCCAAGGCCACCGCGACACCCGCAGCCGCAGCGACGCCGGCCAAGGCGGCTGCCGCGGCGTCGAGCAGCACCGATGCCGTCGCCAAGGCCAACGCAGCGGCCGCGGCCGCCGCGCAGACCGCCGCCGCCGCCGAGGCGCAGGTCGCTGCCGACCGCAAGGCAATCGACGTCGCGCGTCAGGCCGAGCAGAACGCACGCGGCGCCGCGATCGAGGCCCAGGAGCAGGCCGAGAAGAACCCGACCGCCGCCAACCAGGCCGCGGCGACCGCGAACGCTGCGAAGCTGACGGCAGCCTCGGCCGCGCTGCAGGCCGCGTTCCAGAAGCTCGACAAGGACATCGACGTCTCCAACGAGGCCAAGGAAGCCGCCAACGCCGCCAAGGACACCGCGCGCGAGACGGCCGAGGCCGCCGGCAAGGCGGCCCAGCAGGCCGGCCAGGCGGCCGGCAACGCCAACAATGGCGGCAATGCCAACAATGGCGGAGCGGCGGCCGGCAACGGCAACAACAATAACAACAATCAGCAGAACCAGGCGGCCCAGGAAGCCGCCGAGCAGGCCGCGCTGCAGGCGGCGTTGAAGACCGGCGAGCAGGCACGCGCGGTCGCCCAGCAGAAGACCCAGGCCGCGCAGGCGGCTGCGACCCAGAACCAGAAGACGGTCGAGGCCGCGCTGAACCAGAAGATCGGCACGATCGATGCGACGGTGGAAGCGGCCGAGCAGAAGGTGAACGCCGACAGGCAGGCGCTGGAGCAGGCGCGTCAGGCCGCGCAGCAGGCCAAGCAGGACGCACAGGAGGCCGCCGAGGTCCTCGAACGCGCCAACAATGCGGCCAACCAGGCCGCACTGGCGGCGGCCCAGGCCAAGGCGCAGACCACCGCCAACGCCTTCAACCAGGCCAATGCGACGCTGAATGCCGACAATCAGGCCCTGACCCAGGCCCGCGAGACCGGCGAGCAGCAGGAGCAGGCGCTGCGGGCCGCGGCTCAGCAGCAGATCCAGGCCGGCTACACCGCCGCCCAGCAGGCCACCCAGGCCGCCTGGGCCGAGGCGCAGCAGATCGGCAACGCTGCCCTGGCCGCGCTCGAACAGTGAGACCGCTGCGCTCCGCGCCGCCTGTCGGCTTACGCCGGGCGGCGCGGACACGGATAACGATAACAAGACCATCACCAGCCGCATGCCGAACCAATCCGGGACGACCCACGCGTCGGCGACCTGACCTCATCCCGCCGCGTGAGACGCCCGGGTCCCCCCCCACCCGACCGGCATGCATTGCCTTCAAGCCCCGTCCCCTGCGGGGCTTTTCTTTTGAGCGCGACCAGCCGCTTGTGGTCGATGCAGACCAGCCGCGTCGTTCGCAATCCGGTCAGACATCCGTCGCGGCGTCTGGGTCCCCGTCGGCGTCGCACCCGCGCTGTCGCGCGGCTTGCCCGGGACGACGGCGGAGATGCAGGGCGGCGAAGGTGCGCCACCGGACCCGGCCGCTGCTCAATATTGGAATCGCACGCCGACGACGCCGACCACCGTCATGAAGTTGTTGAGAGCGATGTTGGAGCGGGTCCATTCGGTCCGGACCTCGCTCTTGAGCTGAACGTTGCGGTTCATCTTGTAGGTGCCGCCGGCGGCGACGAACATGCGCTGGTCGACGCGGCCGATGCCGACGAACTGATCCTGGCCGTAGCCGCCGCGCAGCGTTCCGATCAGCCACGGCTCGAACTGATGGTCCATCTGCAGGATCACGTCGCGCGACAGGATGCCCGAGACGTTCATCGCCGGCGTCTCCGAGGCCTGCGAGCGCGCCACCAGCACGAACGTCGTGGCGTCGGTCGCGGCCCAAGCGAGCGTCGCATCCGCGATCACGCCGTTGATGTTCGGCATCAGCGGCGAGTCCATGCGGCGCGAGAGATAGCCGACCGAGGCCTCGCCGGTCAGCGATCCCATGTTGACGACGGCGCCGCCGCGCGCGGTGATGCCGCTGGAATCGCGGCGCTGGCCGTTGAAGTCGACCTGCAGATCGTGGTTGCGCCGATCGAAGCTCATGTCGACGAACGGCGAGATGTTCGGCGTGAGCACATAGGTGACGCGGACCTGCGCGCCCGGCTGGGTGTAGTTGCGGTCCTGCGTCCGCAACGGCACGTTGGCCAAGATCAGCGCGTCGTTGAACATGACGCGGTCGGCCGATCCCTTGAATGCGATCTCGGCGGGACCGATCTTCTGCAGCACGCCGGCGCTGCCGCCGAACGTCGTGGCGCGCGGCAGCTTGAGCGCGCCCGGAAGCGCCAATGCATCGTTGACGAAACGCGCCTCGCCGGTGATCGCGGTGCCCTCGGTGACGTCGTAGCGTCCTTGCGCCCGCGCCTCGAACGTCGGATGACTGAGCGAGCGGACGTTGCTGTCCTCGGTGTAGGCGCCGCGGAAATCGGCGTTGAGCTGATGCCGCTCCCATTGCGAGCGGACCGCGACCTCCGTCGCCACGATGGCGACCGGTGAGCCCTGCCCGCCGTTGCGCCGCGTGGGATTGGTGTCATAACCGGCCTGGATCTCGACGGCCGGTTTCACCAGGAACGCCCCGACCGTCACGCCCGTCGGATCATAGGGCTTCGCGTCGGCGGTCACCGGCTGCGGCTTCACCGTATTCAGGTTGCGATCGGGAAGAACGTCACGGTTGCGCAGCACGGCCGCGGGCTGGGCGGTTGCCACGGTCTCGTCTGGCTTGGCCGGCGGCGCCTCGGCGGCTGCCGCGGGCTTTGCCGCGATCTGCCGCGCAGCCGGTTGCGGCGCGGCGCGTTGAGCGTCTCCCGCCGGCTCGGCCGTGGCCACGCGCGCGCCACGGGCGGGCTGAAACGCGGAGAATCCGAAGCTGCCGACCGGCGCGCCGGGCCTGCCCGGCGCGGCCAGCGACGGCGCACCGGCCTCGCGCACCGGACGCAGCAATGCGCTCACGCCACGCGGGTCCTGGCGCATCATCAGCGTCCGGCTGTCGTTGGTGATCCGCGGAACGTTGTAGTAGATGCTGCGCGCCGTCACGTGACGAAAGAACAGCCGGTCGGCGCGTCCCGGGACGACGTCCGTCGGCTTGGCCTTGATGGTCTGCTGCGCGGACGCGCCGTCCACCACCATCACGGTCAGCAGCAGCACCTCGACGAGCGCGAGCGTGACCCCGCGGTGGGATCGCGTCACCATGAGCCGCTTGGTCCGCACCGCGAACGCGCCGGTCTTGTGTGGTGAATGAGCCTGCAAAGCAAATGCCGGGGTATGCCAATATCACGCGACGAGGTCGGGTCAGGGCGCCGTCGCGATGAATACGCAGCGCATGCACGCGACGAAGCCCCTTGCCTTGGAGATAGCCGGCAAACGTCGGCGGAAGTTTTGCCGAGCTGGGAACATTTCAGGCGAGATTGAGAGCTGTTCGCAACGAGCCGCCGCGGAGCGGCGCCTAAGCATCTTCGCGTTCGTAGAAAGCACTAATTAGTTGAAACGGTGACGATCGCTGCGCGGCTTCGCGGAAGCTGGCGAAATTCCGACTTCAGCATGAAGCTGTTTCGACCACGATCGCTCGCGTCCGAGACCGCTCGGCGATCGCGGGCCTTGCGCCATCGGCGACAGCCGACGCCTTTCAGATTCAGACCGCGAGGAAGCCGCCGTCGGCCGCCAGGACGTGGCCGACGACGTAGGGCGACGCGTCTCACCGCGATGCAGCTCGGCGCGGTCCTGCACCTGGAAAAATCCGGCGTCAGCCGCATGGTCCGCAAGCTGATCGACAGCGGCGAGTTGCAGGAGACAATCGATTCCGGCGACGCCCGCATCAAGCCGCTCTGCCTCACCGCGAAGGGACGGAAGAGGGTGGCCACGCTGCACGCCTTCGGCCGCCAGCAGGTCCGCGGCGCCCTGTCGGCCCTGTCGAAGACCGAGCGGCGCACGGTGCGCGAGGGCCTGTTGCTGTACGCCCGCGCGCTCGAAGCCTGGCGCGCGGCAGAGCAGGACATGCAACCGTCGGAGCCATGAGGGCGCCCGACGGGCAGATTGCGCATACACACCATGACGAAACTGCCCGTCGTGTTGAAATGCCGCAGCATGCGGCCTTGCGCCGTCGGGCAAATCAGGACGATCTTTCCGCGCATCCCGCCTCACCACGGAGGGGCGTTGCGCGCGATCGTCACGACACGCGAGGCGGGATGCGATGGCCGTGGCCATGCCGCAGCGTAGCTTGCTACGCGGACGAACGGCGTGGCCGCGGACGTGAAGTCGCAGCGTCCTGACACCCCGATGCTGGTGTTACGTTCGCGATGGCGCTGATGCACCGCGCGGACAATGGTGGCCAACAGCCCGGCGCACCAGGGAGACTGCGTATAAGCGTGAAGACCATCGCGCAGGGAATGCCGGTGATCGGCTGCACCTGTGGTACCTGCCGCCTGCATTTTTTGCTGCAGGCGGGCCATGGGTGAGGCCTTCACCCGGCATTCCCTGCGCCCTTCGAATCTTGAAGGGACAAGTCAACTGTACAGCTCGGGCATGATGTGCCGCGAGAAGGCGCAATGATGTCTATCGATGTCGGATCAAGTCCGCTGCCCATGATGTCCGCACGATCTCTCCTTAGCGTCATTCCGGCGAACGCCGGATCCATACGCCGCGGTCGAAAACCTCGGGCGAGATGGTCGACGCGCGTGGCTCGAACTGCACCCTGGGACTATGGGTCTCCGTGGTCGCGGGGACGACCGCGGAGGGCGTTGAGGCCGGGCGCCGTCACGTCGACCGACGATGGTCGCAGACCTACTTCCCGAACTCCTCGCGCATCTTTGCCTGGATCTTCGCCATGCCGCCGAGCCAGCGGTCGTAATTCTCGGTCTTCTTGCGCATGTAGCCGAGGACCTGCGGATGCGGCAGGATCAGGAAGCTCTCCTCGGCAAGGCCTTTCAGCACGTCCTGCGCGACCTGCTCCGGTGTCAGATCGCCGTCGCCGGATTGCGGGCCCTTCGGAATCGATCGCAGCATGTCGGTGTCGACGCCCTGCGGGCACAGGATCGAGACCTTGATGTTGTCGGCCTTGTGCGAGATCGCGAGATTCTCCGCAAATCCCACCGCGGCATGCTTGGTGGTGGAGTAAGGCGCGCTGCCGACCTGCGACAGCAGGCCGGCCGCCGAGATCGTGTTGAGGAAATAGCCGCCGCCGCGCGCCTTGTAGCGCGGGATCAGATGCCGCGCCGCGTAGACATGCGCCATCACGTGAATGGCCCAACTGCGCGCCCACGGCTCGTCGGAGGTGCCGCCGACATTGACCGACAGCGGGTCGAAGCCGCCGCCGATGCCGGCATTGGAGCAGAACAGCGCAATGGGCCCGAACTGCCGCTCGGTTTCCTCGATCACGTGCCGGATGTCGGCTTCCTGGGAGACGTCGCATCTGAAGGCGGCGGCGCCGATGCCATCAGCGACGGCCTTGGCGCCGGCTTCGTCGAGATCGGCTACGATCACCTTGGCCGCACCGGCGGCCGCGAAGGCCTCGCACAGCGCCTTGCCGATGCCGCGGGCTCCGCCGGTGACCACAACAATCTTGCCGGTCACCTGCATGCAAAGCCCTCCTCGTGGAATTTTCTAGGTCAAGACCAGGTCGAGCACTGCGGTATAATGAAAGCCGGCGCCCAGCAACACGAAACCATGCCAGATCGCGTTCTGGAAGCGCAAGCGCCGCCACGAGTGGAAGATGACGCCGAGGCTGTAGAGGATGCCGCCTGTGAGCACGCAGGCCAGGACCGAGGGCGGCATCACCGAGATCACCCGGTCGTACATCATGACGCCGCTCCAGCCGAGCGCGAGATACAGCCCGATCGAGAGCGCGTCGAAGCGGCCCGGCCAGCGCAGCTTCAGCACGATGCCGAAGATGGCGACGCCCCAGACCCCGAGCAGCAGCGCGGCCGAGAACACCGTATCCTTCAGGGCGGCGATGAACGGCGTATAGGTGGCTGCGATCAGCACGTAGATGGCGGAGTGGTCGAAGCGGCGCAGCACCCATTTGGTCGGCGACACCGGCCACAGATTATAGGTTGCCGACAGCGTCAGCATCGAGAGCAGTCCCGCGACGTAGATCGACACCACCACGATGTCGACGGCGCTGGCATAGATCGAGGTCAGCACGACGAGCACGGTTGCGGCGACCAGGCCGGCGGCGATGCCGACGACGTGGACGACGCCGTCCGCGATCATCTCGACCTTGTCGTAGTTCCAACGCATCGCGCCGGTGGCGGCATGGACGGAGGTCGAGGCGAACTGCTTCAGTTGAAATACGGTCATGTCAGAACCTGGTGCCGGTTTTCCGGGACAATTGTGCCGGAAGGATTATGGTTTCCAGTGGTCAACGTTCCGTTCAAAGTCTGGTTCTATCCGGAAACGGGCCGGAATTGTGAGCTTGAATCCGGCGTTTTGCATCGCCACCTGTCAAAAATCGCTCACGCCCTTTTCAACTGGCGAATTCCCCTCCTCCCATGGTGACCTTTTCCGAACTCGTCGAGGAAGCGCGGCTGTCGGCCCGTGCCCTGCTCGATTATGGCGAGAGCTTCCTCAACCCGACCGTCCGCCTTGGCGTCACCGGGCTGTCGCGGGCCGGTAAGACCGTGTTCATCACGGCGCTGATCCACGACCTCGTTCGCGGCGGGCGCATGCCGGTGTTCGAGGCCTTGGCATCGGGCCGCATCGCCCGCGCATATCTGACGCCGCAACCCGACGACGGCGTGCCGCGCTTTGCCTATGAGAGCCATATGCGGGCGCTGGTCACCGAGCGACGCTGGCCGAGCTCGACCGTCGACATCAGCGAGCTCAGACTGGTGATCGAATTCCAGCGCGCCAATGGCGCCGAGCGGACGCTCACGCTCGACATCGTCGACTATCCCGGCGAATGGCTGCTCGACCTGCCGCTGCTGAACAAGAGCTATGAGCAGTGGGCGCGGGAAAGCCTCGCGCTGTCGCGCAGCGAGCCGCGCGCGCATGTCGCCAAGGACTGGCACGCGCATCTGGCGACGCTCGCCCCCGAAGGCCGCGAGGACGAGTCGGCGACACTTGAGGCCGCACGGCTGTTCACCGACTACTTGCGTGCCTGCCGCGACGAGCGCTTCGCCATGAGCCTGCTGCCGCCCGGCCGCTTCCTGATGCCGGGGAATCTCGCGGGCTCGCCGGCGCTGACCTTCGCGCCGCTCGATGTCCCGGCCGACGGCCAGGCGCCGGCCGGCTCGCTATGGGCGATGATGGCGCGCCGCTACGAGTCCTACAAGGACATCGTTGTCAGGCCGTTCTTTCGCGACCATTTCGCCCGGCTCGATCGCCAGATCGTGCTGGTCGACGCGCTGGCGGCGTTCAATGCCGGCCCCGAGGCGCTGCACGATCTCGAGGCCGCGCTGACCGGCATTCTCGATTGCTTCCGCGTCGGACGCGGAAACATGCTGACGGCGCTGTTTCGGCCGCGCATCGACCGCATCCTGTTCGCGGCGACCAAGGCCGACCATCTGCATCACACCAGCCACGACCGGCTCGAAGCTGTGCTGCGGCGCGCGGTCAACCGCGCGGTGGCCCGAGCCGAGAGCACGGGCGCCGCAATCGACGTGGTGGCGCTGGCCGCCGTCAGGGCGACGCGCGAGGCGCTGGTCGCCCGCGGCCGCGACAAGCTGCCGTCGCTGCTTGGCACGCCGGCGGCCGGCGAAAGCGCCAATGGCGAGATCTTCGACGGCGACACCGAGGTGGCAACCTTTCCGGGCGAGCTGCCGGCCGATGCAGAGGAGCTGTTCAAGGGCGGCGCCTATCGCGGCCTGTCGAGCGCCGCCGCCGACGGCACCGACTTCCGCTTTCTTCGCTTCCGTCCGCCTTTGCTGGCCCCCGATCCTGGCGGCGAGCCCGCTTTGCCCCATATCCGCATGGACCGCGCCCTTCAGTTCCTGATCGGAGACCGGCTGCAATGAGCGAACGCGCCAAGCATCGTCGTCCCCAGACCTTCCGGCTCGATGATCCCGACGTCGTCGTGGTCGATGCCGAAGAGGCCGCCCGGCCGGGCCGCGGCACCATCCAGGTCACGCCAGAGGCTGATCCGGCGCAATTGCCGGTGCCGGTCGAGACCGTCCTGCCGGCGCGGCGCAGCTTCGGCTGGGGCGCACTTTTTTGGGGCTCGGTCGCAGGCCTCGTCCTGCTCGGCCTCGGCCTCGGCGTCGTCAGACTGATCGAGGATCTGTTCGCACGCAGCGAGGCCCTCGGCTATGTCGGCGCGGGGTTCGCGGCCGCAGCCGCGATCGCATTGGCGGCCGTCATTGCCCGAGAGACTTACGGGCTGGTGCGTCTCGCCACCATCGAGAAGCTGCACCAGCGCGCGGCCGCGGTGCTGCTGTCCGACGATCGCGCCGAGAGCCGCGAAGTGGTCGCCGAGCTGTTGCGGATCGCACATGCCAATCCCCGCCTGGCGCGTCCGCGTGCCGCGCTCGCCGGCCACGCCGACGACATCATCGACGGCGGCGACATGATCAAGCTTGCCGAGCGCGAGCTGATGGCGCCGCTCGACAGCGAGGCGCGGCGTCTGGTGTCGGTTGCGGCGCAACGGGTTTCCGTGGTCACGGCCGTGAGCCCGCGCGCGCTGATCGACGTGCTGTTCGTCTTCGTGGCAAGCTTGCGGATGATCCGGCAGCTCGCGCGGCTCTATGGCGGCCGTCCCGGCGCGCTTGGCATGATCAGCCTGTTGCGCCACGTCGTCGCGCATCTCGCCATCACCGGCGGCATGGCCGCGAGCGACAGCCTGATCCAGCAGGTGCTGGGCCATGGCATCGCGGCAAAACTGTCGCAGCGGCTCGGCGAAGGCGTGCTCAACGGACTGCTCACGGCGCGGCTCGGCCTCGCGGCCATCGACGTGACGCGGCCGATGCCGTTCGCCGCGCTGCCGCGGCCGGCGCTGGCGGATCTCGCCAAGGATCTGCTGCGCAAGCAGGACGACCGGGAATGAGGCTCAGGCCCGCGGCGTGGAATCGAGGGCGCCGGCGAGCCAGCGCCATTGGTACAATGGCGAGTCCGGTGGCGGCGCCAGTTCAGGAGTCCAGCCCGTCAGCCTGCCGAACGCGTAACTGTCCATGACGCGGCCGCGCCAGCTCCGCTCGACGTGTCCGAGCGGCTCGCGGTGCGCGGTCGTGTCCGCCAGCAGCGGGCCGGTATTGTCCGGCTCGCGCACGACATAGAGGCCGGCATGTCCTGCGATCAGGTCCATGCCAGGATCACGGAAGCCGATGAAGCGGGCCCGCTCGTTGATCTGGAGCACCGGCACGCGGCCGCGAAAGAACCACCGCATCATCGCATAGGTGCGATAGTCGGAGGTCGCGATCCAGGTCGCGCCGGTCTTTTGCAGCTCCTGCTCGACCCGCGACGCCACCTGCTGATAGCCCGCCTCGGCGCCGATCGGATCGGCCCGCCCGAGAAAATTCCACGGCGCGACGACATAGTAGAGAAAGATCAGGACCACCATGGCAATGCCGCTGACGACGGCGATCCGCGCCCAGCGCACGGTCGATCGGACGAACCAGGCGGACGCGCCGTCCTGCGGCAGCTTGACGATGTTGATCGCGACCGCCGCAAACCCGATCGGCCACATGAACATCGGCCAGGTGTCGCCGATCCGCAAGGTAAACGATTTCCAGAGGAAGTAGAGAAACGGCACCAGCACCGCCGTCGACAGCAGGATGGCGACCGGCTCACGCGTGCGGTAGCCGCGCCAGGCCGTGAAACTCAGCGCCGACAATGTGACCGGCAGCAGGACGAAGCCGACCTGTCCGAACTGCAATCCGAGATAATCGCCAAGCGTCCGCAACGAAAACTCATGCGGCGCGGTGGCGCGAACGAACTGGAAGCGGAACGAGGCCCAGTCGTGCTGTACGTTCCAGATCAGCACCGGCGAGAACACCGCCAGCGCAATCAATGCTCCGCACCATGGATAGGGACTGAGAAGCCAGCGGCTGCGCCAGGCCGGAACGAGCAGGAACGCCGCCACGCCCGGCAGCAGCATGACCACCGTGAATTTGGACAACAACGCCAGTCCGCCGAACAGTCCGGCGGCGAGCCACCAGCGTTCATCGCCGCTCTCGGCGAGGCGCACCAGCGCCCAGATCACCGCGAGTGCAAACGGGATCGCCGCGACGTCCGGCGCCACCTTGGCCATCAGCAGGCCATAGTAGAGCGCGGCCTCGGGCAGCAGCACCGCGAGGATCACGGCCCGCATATCGTGAGTGGTACGGCGAACGATGTCGGCGAGCAGGAGCTGCGTCACCCCCATCGCGAGGATGCCGGCAAAGCGAACGCCGAGATTGGTATCGCCGAACAGGGCAGTGCCCAGCCGGATGAACCAGGCGATCATGGGCGGATGATCGAGGAAGCAGAGCTGCAGCTCCTTCGACCAGGTCCAGTAATAGGCCTCGTCGGTGCGCAGATCGAGCGTCCCGGCATAGACGATGCGGATGATCGTCATGCTTGCGATCACGGCCGCAGCCATCAGCCACGCAGCGCGCGTGGATCGAGACTTTGGGCTGTCGATGCCTGGGGAAATGGCCGTCACGCGGTGCTTTTCCCCGACTCCGCCGGGCGAGTCAACGTTCGCGCGCAGCTCGCGCCGCCGGATGACCGCCGCCACCAGCCCTCTAGGACAACAGGGAATAAATCTCTAGCATTGCGGCTCCAGATCATACGGACCACATGACCATTTCGATTTACCATCGTTTGCGGTCGACCTGTCGCGGCATCGGTGTGCGGCAGGTGCGGCTGATCTGCGGCTTCATACTCTTCAGCTACCTGCTCAGTCATTTTTTCAACCATGCGCTCGGCAACATCTCGCTGCAGGCGCTCGCCGAGGGCGTGTCCTATCATGTGGCGTTCTGGCAGTTTCTTCCGATCGCCGTGCTGTTCTATGCGGCCGCTCTTACCCATGGCGGGCTCGGCGTGTGGGCGCTTTATCAGCGCCGGCAATTCAGCCGCAACACGATGGAGCCGCTGCAACTGCTGCTCGGCCTAAGCATTCCGGCGCTGATCTTCAGCCACATCGCCGGCGTCCGCATCGGACAGACCCTGTACGGACAGGAGAAGCTGTACCCGCAGGTTCTGTACTCGTATTGGACCGGCCCGTCCTGGCGGATCTGGTTGATGTCGGCAGCCCTGCTGACGTCATGGACGCATGGCTGCATCGGGCTGCACTTCTGGCTGCGGCTCAAGCCGTTCTACAAGCGCGCGGCGCCGTGGCTGCTCGCCTGCGCCGTGCTGCTCCCGGCGCTGGCGCTGCTCGGCTTCTATCGTGGGGGCCGAGACGTCATCGCCGCCAACGCAACACCGCGGTGGCGCGCCGAAAATCTTTCATTAAGGCAGACCGGCACGCCATCTGAACAGGCGGTGCTGGAGACCATCATGAACGGCTTCTTGGTCGGCTATGGCGGCCTGATCGGCTTGGCGCTCGCCGCGCGCGGCGTGCGCGCGGTGCATGAGCGACGTGGCGGCATGGTCACGCTATCCTACAACAATGGCCGCTCCATCCGGGTGCCAAAGGGTTTGTCCGTGCTCGAGGCCAGTCTGCGCAACAACGTACCGCATGCCAGCATGTGCGGCGGCCGCGCACGTTGCTCGACCTGCCGCATCAGGGTGATCGGAGATCCCGGCGCGCTGCCGCCGCCCTCGCCTCGCGAGGCCTTCGTGCTCGCGCAGATCGGCGCGGCGGACCCGTCGGTCAGGCTGGCCTGCCAGTTGCGCCCCACCGGCGATCTTTCATTCTTCCAACTGTTCATGCCGAACCCGACACCCGGCGAGCGCGGCAGCTCGCGCGCCGGAATCGGGCAGGAGCGCTACCTCGTCAGCCTGTTCGTCGACATGCGTGGATCGACCGGCCTCGCTGAGAAACGGCTGCCGTTCGACGTGGTGTTCATCGTCAACCGCTTCCTCAGCGCCGTCTCCCAGGCCGTGCTGGCGAATGGCGGGCAGCCCAATCAGTTCGTCGGTGACGGTATGCTCGCGCTGTTCGGACTAGCCACCGATTCACATGTCGCCTGCGGCCAGGCGATCCAGGCGGCGCGTGACATCGCGGCCAACATCGCCGAGCTGAACGCGTTCCTCAGCCATGATCTGCATGACCCGATCCGCTTCGGCATCGGCATTCACGGCGGCGAGGTGATCGTGGGCGAGATCGGCTATCGGGACCACATGGTGTTCACCGCGCTGGGCGATGCCGTCAACGTCGCGTCACGACTGCAAGACATGACGAAGACCCTCGGCTGCCAGGTCATCATCTCGGACGAGGTCTACGCGCGGGCGCGACTCGGCTCCGACGTGCTGCCGCAGCGCGAGGTCGAGATTCGCGGCCGCGCCGAGCCGATGCGCGTCAGGACGGCCATGGACGCCGCTGAACTCGCAATGCTCTCGGACGAGGGGACGGCTGCATGACAAGTTGCGTTGAACCTCTTTGCAGCCCGCGCTGTCATACCGAGAACGGTTGCAGCGGGTCCGCGGTGACTGGCGGAACGGTGGCACTGCGGTCAAAAGCCGCAAAGTCGCCACGATATCGATCATTTCGGGCCAAAACCGCCCGCTGTTTGCGCTATCACGCCTGTCACAACCGCAGTAGTCTCGAATTCCGGGCCTGACGGTTTGCGGGGACCGCGGCTCGTACTCGGATTGGTCCCGCGGAGGCGACGTATGGCTAAAGGTACGGTCAAGTGGTTCAACCCGACCAAGGGCTATGGCTTCATCCAGCCCGCGGCCGGGGGCAAGGACATTTTCGTTCACATCTCCGCAGTGCAGAAGGCCGGGCTGGCGACCCTCAACGAGGGCCAGACCATCGAGTACGACGAGATTGCCAACCGCGGCAGGAGTTCGGCCGAGAACCTGAAAGTGTAGCGGATCAATTGGCGCGCCATTCCGCCTCGCGGCTATTCGGCGCGATCGTTTCCCTCACCAAGCCAGCATGATTGTCGACACGTCGAAATAGACAGGAGCGGTGCCCGCTCCTGATCACATCTTTGCGTTTGTTTGTAGTTTCAGCTCCCTCCCCGCCATTGCCTCACCCGCCCGACCCGGGTCAAATGCGCCTCGAACCGCGCCGGCAACGTAATTCCAGCGCGCGGAAACAAGCGACGGGAGCGACGCAACATGGACGACAAGGGCATTTTCCATGGCCTGAAGGTGCTGGACTGCGCGAGCTTCATCGCGGCCCCCGCAGCCGCCACCGTTCTTTCCGATTTCGGCGCTGACGTCATCAAGATCGAGCCGCCCGGCGCCGGCGATCCCTACCGCAACCTGCCGAACCTGCCGGGCTATCCGCGCAGCGAGCATAACTACGCGTGGTATCTCGAAGCCCGCAACAAGCGCAGCCTCGCACTCGACCTGTCGAAGCCGGAAGCGCAGACCGTGCTGCAACGGCTGGTAAGTGAAGCCGATGTCTTCATCACCAATTTCCCGCCGTCGGTCCGCGCCAAGCTCGGCCTCACCCACGAAAAGCTGGCGCCGCTCAATCCGCGGCTGATCTATGCGTCGTTTACCGGGTATGGCGAGAAAGGCGAGGAAGCCGACAAACCCGGCTTCGATAGCAATGCCTATTGGGCGCGCTCCGGACTGATGGACCTGGTCCGTGCCGACGAGAGCACGACACCCGCCCGCTCCGTCGCCGGGATGGGCGACCACCCCTGCGCAATGGCGTTCTATGGCGCGATCGTCACGGCGCTTTACCAGCGCGAGAAGACCGGCAAGGGCTGCCACGTCGCCTCCAACCTGATGGCCAACGGGGTCTGGGCGGCCTCCGTGCTTGCTCAGGCCAAGCTTTGCGGCGCGACCTTCGTCGAGCGGCGGCCGCGCGAACGCGCGCTGAACGCAGTCGCCAATCACTACAAATGCCAGGACGGCCGCTGGATCATGCTGTCGCTCCTCAATGAGGAGAAGCAGTGGCCGATCCTCGCCCGCTGCCTCGGCCGGGAGGAGCTGATCGACGATCCGCGCTTCGTCACCAAGGCTGATCGCCACGCCCGCTCGGTCGAACTGATCCACGAGTTCGACGCGGTGTTCGCGACCAGGCCGCTGGCCGAATGGCGCCGGATCCTCGACGGCAGCGGGCTCGTGTTCGGGGTGGTCGGGATTCTCGACGACATTCCAAACGACAGGCAGATGATCGAGAACGAGGTGCTGGTGCCGTTCGAGAACGACACCATGCTGACGGTCAACAGCCCGATCTTCATCGACGGCCAGCGCAAGGTCACCCCGCGCAAGCCGCCCGGCATAGGCCAGCACAGCGACGAGATCCTGCGCAGCGCCGGCTTCGACGACGAGGCCATCCGCGACCTGCGCGCGCGCGGTGCGGTGGCCTGAGCTAGCGCGTCGCGATGAAGCACATGCCGAACCGCGTCGCCGGGCCGGTCTGACAGGACAGGTTCGCGGCGCAGGTCCAGCTCGAGAAGCTCTTGTCGTTGTCCTCGGCCGCGGCGTGGCTCGCGTAGCAATGCCCGCCCCAGCCGTCGTTGTAGACCGTGCCGGCGAGCTCATCGCTGCCGCGCAATTGCGGGCGGCTGGCGAAGCCGCGCGAGAAATCCGGAGTCCGCCCCTCGGCAAAGGCGGTAAGGATGTCGCGCCGGCGGACCTGGTCGCCGAAGAAGTGCGGCGAGCCCGGCACCACGACGGTGTTGGACGGCTTCTCCGCCATCCAGTCGACGCCGGGAAAGTGAAAGCCGCCGATGCCGCGGGTCTGATGGCAGCCGCCGCAGCTCGAATCGTTGAGGCGTCGCTCGAAGCCCGCGACCGACCGGATGTTCTGCAGCACGATGCCCTGCGCGGCCGCCTTCTCCAGCGCACCGACCACGTCGGCCTCGGTGAACACCGCGCCCTGCCCGGCCGCGCTCCCCTGCACCAGCCCGTAGGCCGGCAGCAGATCGGAATTGACGAATCCGACCGGGGTCGGCGCCACCGCAACCTTGGCCAGGAACTGCTCGGGGATCACCGCGGTGCCGCGGTCGAGCTCACCGAGATGGACGGGGTCGAGCAGCCAGGCCTTGAACTCGCGCGCCAGCGCGGCATCCGCCAGCAGCCGGTCGCGATCGACCTGATCCTCCAGCACCGCCTCCTCGAACGTCCCGCTCGCGGCCTGATAGTCGAACACCTTCATCATGTAGTCGGTGCGGAAATCGCGGATCGCCGATTTCGGCGCATGCGCGATCTGCAGGTTGGTCTCGATGCGATGGATGTTCTCCGACCTGATCAGCGCCAGCGGGCCGTCCGGCGCCGTCAGCTTCGCGGCAAGCTCAGGCCCGGTCAGTTGCAGATCGGACGTCGCCAGCCACCGCTTGGCGATCTCGGCACAACTCGGCGAATTGCTCTTGGCCTCCGCATCGCTGCGCGCCTTGAGCACGATGTTGAGCGTCATCGGCAGCCGCGGCGAGGCGACCTCGCCATCTTTGGCCTCGGGCGGCGTGGTCCGCGTCAGGCGGTACAACAGCCGCACCTCGCCGCAATGGTCGGGATCGACGAAGGCGCGATCCATGCGATTGACGACGCCGGCCAGCACGAAGCGGGCATCGGGCGAATCGAGCACAGTGCGGTCGAACAGCTGGAACGCGTAGGACGTACCGATGCCGATGCTCTCGTTCGGCAACGTCGTCTTGTGCTTGTCGACGTAGCGGTCGAACTCCGTGTCGAGCGCCTTGCGTACGGGCATCATCGACGGCAGCGCAAACAACGCCGCGTCGGTCAGCGGCGCATCACTGGCGTGCGCAAGCATCTTCCCGAGGCCGAACGCGCCGTTGTCGAGCTCACGCAGCGCGAACGGCTCGAGGATGGCGGCGCCGCGCTCGACCGGCGGGCTCTCGTCCGCATGAGCGAGCGGGCCGCAGCACAGCATGACAAGGCCGAATACCGACAGTCGCAAGACGCGCCTCCTCACTTCCACGAACATGCAATTGAGGGCCTGCTAGTCCTCGAAGATAGCCGAAAGGCGGGCGGCTTCGGACAATTGTGCGACGAGGCGCCTCACGTCGCGGTGAGGCGCCTCGTCCAGATTCGTCTCCAAAAACAGATGGTCCGTCAGCGCGCGACGACAAGCCCCTTGGTGGTGACGACCACCCAGCGACCGTCCTGCTTGCGAATCGCGTCGACCTTGCCGAGGCCCGGCACGGGATCGCCGGCATAGACCTCGTAGAGGCCACCGCGGCCCTCGATCAGCGCGCCGCCACGACCGACGTCGCGCAGCACCCAGCCCTCGACGACCTTGGGCTTGGTGGCCTCCGTGCGGTTCGGCTCGGGGCGAGCGGTCTCCGCCCTGGCCGGCTCGGCCCGGCTCGCCTCTGCCCTTGCTGCTTCGGTCCTGGCTGCCTCGGTGGTCCTGGCCGCGTCGGCCCGGCTCGCCACGCCCGCGGGCGGCGCCGCCGCATTGATCGCCCCCACCGCCTGCGGCGCGGACGCGGCGCTGTCACGCGCGGGGGCTTGCGCGGTCGCGGACGCCTGCGCGGCGCGCAGCCGGTCCACGGCCTCGCTCAGACGCTGCAACTCGCTCGGCTTGGCCGACGATTTCGTCGACAGATCACCGAGGATCTTCTCGAGCCGGTCGAGACGCTCCGCGGACTTGTTGAGCTCGACGAGGCTCGTCTGATTGGTCTGGTCGAGGCTCGCCTTCAGCGCGGCGACATCATTGTCGATTCGCGCCACGGTCGCGCCAAGCGTGGAATCCGCAGCCTCGCCGGCCGTCGCATCGGCCGCGTCGCCGCCGCCGGAGCGCGTGACGAATTTGGCCGTGACCAGACCACCGGCAACGCCGCCGACAACCATCGACAGCAGCAGGATCGCAGCCATGGCCGGTAGGCCGAGCCTGCCGTTCACGGCATGCGGCGGCGGGGTCTGGCCCGGCTGCGGAGGTGGCAGCGTCGCTCCCGCAGCGGCCGTGCTGGCCGCCGTTGCGGCAGCGGCCGCCGGCTTGGACGCCGCATTGAACTTGAAGGGCTCGGTCTTGAACTTCGCTTTGGCCCAGGCCGCGGCCTTGTCGACCGCGGCAAAAGCACCCGCCCTGGTCGCCGGTCCGGCATCCGCCTGGACTGGCGTGACCGGGCGCGTCGCGGACGCCCCGGGTTTGGCCGCGGATGCCTGCTTGGCAACGGGCTCCGACTTGGCAACAGTCTCCGGCTTGGCAGCCGGCTCAGGCCGAACGACGGCTTCTGTCTTGGTGGCAGCCACCGACTTGATCGGCGCGTCCGGCTTGATGGCCGTCTCCGGCTTCGGCGCGGCCGCTGCCATCGGGCCGACTTTCGGCGCATTGGCCGCGAGCATCGACAGCTTTGGTGTCTCGACCTTGAGGAGCTCACCGGCCGCAGCCGTCTTGATCGGGTCCGACTTGACCGGCTCCGTCCTGATCAGATCCAGGATCGTCGAGGGAGGTTTCGCAGCACTCGAGGCTACTGCAGCTTCGACTTTGCCCGGCGCCGCAACGTTGCCCCCCACCGCCTGGGGCTTGGTCAGCTCCGGCTTGACCTTGTCGGATTTGCCCTTGTCGGACTTGACCAGGTCGAGCCGCGCGGGCTCGGGTTTGGCTCGCTCCGGCTTCACCGCTTCGATCTTGGAGGGCTCGATTTTTTCCTGCTCGGCCGTGAGGGTTTCGACCTTGACCTGCTCGGGCTTGACCGGCTCGACCTTGGTCGTCCCGATCTCGGTGTCGGCCATCACCTCGGTCTTGATCTCGGACTGGCTGGCCTCCGGCTGTGGCTCGGGCGCGGTCACCGCTTCCACGATCTTCGCCTTCGGGTCGATGCCCGGACGGTCAGCCGCCGGCGCTTCGTGATCCGGCGCGATCATGGGCGGGGCGACGGTCGCGATCGCAGGCACGGCCAGATCGACTGCATCGGGGACTGCGGATGTCTTCGGCATCGGGTCGACACTCGCACTGGCCTTGCCAGTGGTACCGGCCACGCCAAGGCTGGCCCGTTCGGGCTTTTGGTCGCTCACGTTCAGAGTCTCCGCATGACGTTGAGCACTTGGTAACCTTAGTTAGCGTTCGATTGATTGCCAAAATCTTACTTTTGGAAGGCTTACCTGAGTTTTAGGGATTCATACGGGGCGGATTTGCGCCGACAAAGTGGAGCAGATGTGGCGGACGTTGCCCGATTATTCAGCTCTGGCGGACGCGCCCGGGGGCAGCAAGCTCGATCGGCACGCGGCGCAGCGCGGTCGACGCGGCGTCAAACGGAGCCGCTCTCGCGGCGCGATTGCGCCCGAGCTTTGCCGATCATTCCCTCCTCGTCAGTCGGAGGGCGCAGGGAAGGCCGGGTGCCGACTGGCACCCGTGGCCCCCGTGCGGAAAGATTGCACGGGGCAGGAACCACAGGTTCAGCCGGAGCGACCCAGCCTTCCCTGCGCGATGGTGTTACGGCTGCTTCGTAGTCTCCCCGGTGCGCCGGGCTTTCTGGTCACCGTCATCCGCACGAGGCGAAGCCTGCATGCGAACTTGGCATCGGCGTCGGGATGCCAGGACCCTACGACTTGACCGTCCGTACCTCGCTTGCTCGCCGGCCCGCTCGCGCAGAGCCCCAAGCCTGATACGGCCACCGCTCCCCGCTGCTACGCCTCGTGACGATCGGCCGAGCCGCCCCTCCTCATCGCGAACGGGATGGCCGGGATCATCGTCGTGATTTGCCCGACGCTGCAAGGCGGCACACATGCGACAAACTGGCTCGACGGGCAGTTGGCGCATGGACGGATTGCCGGAATTGCCCGTCGGGTGGGTGGGCGATGGGCGACTGCAGGCTCGCGAATGTTGTAGTCCTGCAATGCAATCGACAGATGGAAGGCGTGCACCGTCAGCGAAATCACCTCCGGCCGAAGCGGCAACCACCGATTGCATAATGTCCCGTACAGCCCGCCGTTTTCGATGAACGCTCTGGTTGCTTTCGTAGACTAACACTCTGCGTTCGGGCTATTTTTCATTTCCAGCATTTCAAGGGGAGCGCTCATGCGAAAGCTCATTTCTTCGATCGGATTTTTGTGCGCCGCGTTTTTGATCCTTGCCTCGCCAGGGGCTCACGCGCAGGCGACGCGGACCTGGGTGTCCGGCGTCGGCGACGACGTCAACCCGTGCAGCCGCACGGCGCCCTGCAAGACCTTCGCCGGAGCGATCTCGAAGACCGCCGCGGGCGGTGAGATCGACGTGCTCGATCCCGGCGGCTACGGCGCCGTCACGATCACCAAATCGATCACGATCGACGGCGGGGGGACGATGGCCTCGATCCTGGCATCGGCGACCAACGGCATCAACGTGAATGCCGGCGCCAACGACGTCATCATCCTGCGCAATTTGAGCATCAACGGCGCCGGCACGACCCTCGGCCTCAATGGCGTCAATTTCCTGGCCGGCCGAAAGCTCGTCGTCGAGAACTGTACCTTCGAGAACTTCTCGCAAAGCGCGATCTCGGTCGCGCCGACCGGTGCGGCCCAGGTGGTGATCGCGGACTCCTCGCTCAAGGCGTCCGCGTTCGGCGTCACGGTCTCGACCGCGAATTCGAGCAGCGCGATCAGCGTGCTCGTCTCGAACACCAAGGCCATCGAAAATGGCAATGCCGGGATATCCGCCACGGTCCCGGCCGGAAAGCCGGGGATGGGCGTGTTTCTCGACCGGCTGACCTCCGAGTTCAACAACACCGGCGTTCTGGCGAGCGGCAGCGGCGCCATCGTGACGTTGGGAAATTCCGTCATCCAGGGCAATTCCAACGGCGTCGTCCAGACCGGCGGCGGCTCCGTCTCGTCCTTCAAGAACAACGCAATCAGCAACAACGGCGTCGACGGCACGCCGCTCACGGGGATCAGCCTGAACTAGCGACGCCGCCGCGGGAAACCCGGCATTTGGCGAGCTGCGCCTGCCGGACAACGTGCAATCACATCAGTGAGGTCCCGTTGCCGGCGGGACCTCGCTCGATTGCGTCAATGCTGGCGCTCAAACGCCGGTGGCGGCCGCGTGCTGGGCCGCCATCTCGGCATCCGCGGCGGTGACGCGCTGGAACGCCGGACGCTGGGTGATGCGCTCGGCGTAACGCGCGAACACGTCCTTGCGCGGCACGACGCCGAACATCATGGTCCAGTTGAAGGCGACGCCCCACAACACGTCGGCGGCGGTCATGCGCTCGCCGAGGAGATACGGCCCCTTGGCGAGCTGCTGCTCCAGCGCGCCCAGCATCGTATCGTAGTCGGCATAGGGTGACTGCGTGATCGGGGCCGGTTCGCGCTTCATGAAATGGTCGATCACGGCGGGCTCGAACGACGCACCGTAATAGGCGATCCAGCGCAGATAGGGCCCGCGCATGGCATCATCGAGCGCCGGCGTCAGGCCCGCTTGCGGAAACAGATCGGCGAGATAGATGAAGATCGCGACCTGCTCGGTCACGATCTGGCCGCGATGTCCGATCGTCGGCACCTTGCCGAGCGGATTGACGGCCAGGAACTCCGGCTTGCGCTGCTCGCCCGCCTTCATGTTGAGGACATGCAGATCGTAGGGCGCGCCCAGCTCCTCGAGCAGGACGCGGGTGCCGGCGGCGCGGGTCTGCGGCGAGTAATACAGCGTGATCTTGTCGTCGGCGGTCATGATGGTGTCCTCCCATTGCCGGCTGCGGTGCTGGCTTGTCGCACACCATACCTGACAAGGTGTGTCAGGTATGTTTAAAGAAGGGCATGCGCGCGAGCCGGCTGCTCTCCATCCTCACCACCTTGCAGGCCAAGGGACAGGTCACGGCGCCCGAACTCGCAGGCGCCTGCGAGGTCTCGGTGCGCACGATCTATCGCGACATCGACGCGCTCGCCGCGGCGGGCATCCCGGTCTATGCCGAGCGCGGCGCCGAAGGCGGATTCCGCCTGCTCGACGGCTATCGCGTGCGGCTGAACGGGCTGTCGCCGACGGAAACCGACGCACTGTTCATGGCGGGCCTGCCGGGCCCCGCCGCCGCGCTCGGGCTCGATGGCGCGATGAGCGCGGCGCAGACCAAGCTGGTGGCGGCACTGCCGCAAAGCCTGCGCGCCAATGCCGGCCGCATGCAGGCGCGCTTCCATCTCGACGCGCCTGGCTGGTTCGGCGAGTCCGAGGAGCCGACGCATCTGCGCGCCATTGCCGACGCCCTGCTCCGCGACGTCATGGTCGACGTCCGCTATCAGACCTGGCGTGCCGAGAAGCGCCGCCGCGTCGCGCCGCTCGGCCTCGTGCTGAAGGGCGGCAATTGGTATCTCGCCGGGCAGGTCGAGCGCAGCGTGCGCACCTATCGCGTCGCGCGCATTCTCGACTGTGCCGTGACCGACGAGTGCTTCGCGCGACCTGCAGACTTTGACCTCGCCGCCTATTGGCGCGCCGCGACGGAGCGGCTGGAGGCGGAGCTGCATCCGAAGCAGGCGACGGTGCGCCTGTCAGCGCTCGGTGTGAAGCTGCTGGAGGTGTGGAGCCAGCCTTACGTGCGCGCCCGCACGCGCCTCGCCGACGACACCGATGCCGACGGCTGGCGCATCGTGACGATCCCGATCGGAACGACGCTGTGGCATGCCGCCGGCGAGCTGCTGCGCTTCGGGCCCGAGGCCGAGGTGCTCGACCCGCCCGAGCTGCGTGCGAAAATGGCCGAGCTGGCGCGGGCGATGGCGGAACGCTACGGCGCATGAGCTGCGACGGCGTGAGTTGCGGACGTATTTTCCATCCGCATCATTGGCGAGAGGGGTGCGCGCTCACGTCCAGCCAGGATGAGCGCGACCGGCAAGTGAGCGCGACCGGTATGATCGGAGCTAAAGCACCACTGGTGTGTCGGGCAGCTCGTTGGGATCGCCGGCATGCGGCGGGTAGTGCCTGGCGAGCTCGCGTGACACCGCGGCAATGCCATCGACCACGCCCCGCTCAAAGCGGCCTGCGCGAAACTCCGCTTCCATCGCGCGGCAGATCGTCTCCCAGCCTTCGGCGCCGACATGTCGATGAATGCCGCGATCGGCGATGATCTCGACGTCGCGATCGGCCAAGAGCAGGTAGATCAGGACGCCATTGTTGTGCGCGGTGTCCCAGATCCGCAGGTTGGAAAAGATGTCCAGCGCGCGCTCGCGCGGCGGCTGGTCGCGCCACAACGGCCGGCCGTCGAGCGCGCCCTCGACGACGAAGCGAAGCTGGCCGGCATGGGTGCGCTCGCCGTCCTTGATCGCCTGCTCGATGCGTGCCAGCACAGCCGGCGTGAAGATGCGCTTCAGCTGCCAGTGATGATGCAGGAGATGCCGGCCGATCCGCCTGATGCTCATGGTCGCGCGCCTCGTCCTCACCAGTTGCCCGAGGCGCCGCCGCCACCAAAACTGCCGCCGCCGCCCGAGAAGCTGCCGCTGTCGCTCGAGCTGCCGCTGCTCCAGCCGCCGGATGACGAGCCGCTCGACCAGCCGCTGCCGCGGCGCCCGCCCGACGTCGGCATCGACGAGGACAAGCCGCCGGCGATGAAGGCAATGACGATGCCGGCCACGCTGGACAGCAGCGCAAGCGTGATCGATCCCACGAGCACCCAGGTCAGAATCCCCAGCGCGCCGCCGGTCGCAAGCGAACCCAGCAGCCGCCCGAACAAGGCCCGCAGCACGCCACCAATAAAGATCGCACCGAAGAAGGCGACAGGTGCGAACGAGGAGATGGTGTCGATATCAAGATCCGTGCCGTGCGAGGCCTGCGGCTGCGGCACCGGCAGACTCTCGCCATTGATCACGCCGATGATGCGGTCGACGCCGGCGTCGATGCCGCCGGCGAAATCGCCGCTGCGAAATCTTGGCGTGATGACCTCGTCGATGATGCGCCGCGCGGTGACGTCGGTGAGGCTGCCTTCGAGGCCGTAGCCGACCTCGATGCGCAGCTTGCGGTCGTTCTTGGCGATCACCAGCAGCGCGCCGTCGTCGACCTTCTTGCGCCCGATCTTCCAGGCCTCGGCGACGCGGAGCGAAAACTGCTCGATGGTCTCCGGCTGCGTCGTCGGCACGATCAGCACCGCGACCTGGCTCCCCTTGCGGGTTTCCAGGTCCTTCAGCTTCTGCGTGAGGCCTGCGATCTCCGAGGAGGACAGCGTGCCGGTCTGGTCGACGACGCGGCCGGTGAGCTGCGGCACCGCGACGTCCGCCAGCACGATCGTCGCGAGGCAGACCAACAGCGTCGCAAGCAGCGCCTTGAGGACGGGCAGCGCGCGCACGATTCCCTGCTCCGGCTATTTCGACGGAGCAGGCGACGGCGCGTTGAAATCGACCTTCGGCGCGACCGATATCTCGCGCTCGTTCTCGACGGTGAAGTTGGCCTTTTCCTTGTAGCCGAAGACCATCGCGGTCAGGTTGTTCGGGAAGGTGCGGATGCCGACGTTGTACTCCTGCACCGCCTTGATGTAGCGGTTGCGCGCCACCGTGATGCGGTTCTCGGTGCCTTCGAGCTGGGACATCAGGTCGCGGAACAGCGCGTCCGATTTGAGCTGGGGGTAATTCTCGGTGACGACCAGCAGCCGCGACAATGCTCCGGTCAGTTCGCTCTGCGCCGCCTGGAACTTCTGCAGCGCCGCGGGATCGTTGACGACGTCGGGCGTGGCCTGCACGCTGCCGACCTTGGCGCGGGCGTTGGTGACGCCGAGCAGCACGTCCTTCTCCTGCTGGGCAAAGCCCTTGACGCTGTTGACCAGGTTGGGCACGAGGTCGGCGCGGCGTTGATACTGGTTGACGACCTCGGACCAAGCCGCCTTGACCTGCTCGTCATTGGTCTGGATGGCGTTGTAGCCGCAATTGGTCAGGCTCAGCGTCATCAGTGCCGCCAGCACGGTCAGCAATCTCCGCATCGCGCGTCCCCCTCTTCATCCGGTTGTACCGCCTTCACACAGCACAGCTTTGGCGACGGCGCAATGACGGCAGCCGGCCGCCGGACATGGGTCGCGGCGGCCGGTGCGTCGGTTCAGGGAGGTTCCGGGTCTGCCGCGGATGCGGGTCATTCGCGCGGAATGACCGGCGGAGAGAGGCAATGTCGTCTTTGCAGCGGGACTCGCGGCTGGATGATGGGCCTGCGCCAACCACACACCCCGTCATTCCGGGGCATCCGCGCGCCCCGGACGACACCATAGGCGCTTACGCTCAACTGCCCTTGCGGTCGCGTAGCTGGGTCACGAACATGTCCTGCCAGCTCGCCGGTTTGACCTTGATCGAGCCGACGCCGTGCATGAACTCGGCGATCTTCAGCACGCCCTCCGGCGTCGACGAGAACCAGGTGTCCTTGTCCTGCAGCATCTCCAGCACGTCCTCCTTGGTGGTCTTCACCTTGGCGGTGCGGGCATAGATCTCGGCTGCGGCAGCCTTGTCGTTGGCGATCAGCGTGCAGGCCTCGTCGAGCGCATCGAGGAACGCCTGCACGACCTTGGGATTGGCGTCGACGAAGCGCTTGGGCGCGAACACCACGTCCATCGTCATCCGTCCGAGCACGTCGGCGGAATTGGCAACGCGGCGAATCTTCGAATCCTTCAGCTCGATGTAGGAGAACGGCGGCGAGGTGAAATGCGCCGTGATCTCGGTCTTGCCCGAGGTGAGCGCCGCCAGCGCCTCCGGATGCGGCAGGCCGACGGTCATCGGATCGAGCTTGGCGTAATTCTCCTTGCCGAACTCCTGCGCCGCCATCATCTGCAGCATGACCGCCGACAGCGAGGTCTTGATGCCCGGCAGGGCGATCTTGTCGCTCGGCTTGAAATCCTTCAGCGACTTGATCTCAGGATTGTTGGTATTCATCCACAGCGAGGTCGAGCTGAGGCCGCTGACGCCGACCACCTCCACCGCCGGAATGCCCTTGGCCTTGGCCCACAGCGTGATGAAGCCGGGGGCGCCGGTGCCGGCGATGTCGAGCGAGCCGGCCATCATCGCGTCGTTGATGATGTTGCCGCCGTCGAGCATCTGCCAGTTAACCTTGAACGGACCGAGCCCGGCCTTCTCCGCCTGCTTCTCCATCAGCTTCTGATCCTCCATCACGATCAGCGGCAGATAGAGGATGCCGTAGCCCTTGGAGAGCCTGATCTCCTTGACCTCGGCCTGCGAAGCACCGGTGGCGCCGAGCAGCGCGGTGAGGCCGAGCGCGGCGGCCGTGAATGATTTGCTCCAGGACATGGTCGTCTCCTTCCCTGTTGTTGTGCTTATAACTCGAAATTCAGTGCTGCATGCCCCAGCGCCGCACCGTCTTGCGCTCGATGGTCGCGAACACGACGTTCTCGACGACGAGGCCGATGAAGATCACGGTGAACAGGCCGGCGAAGACGTTGGCCGTCTCCAACTGGTTGCGGTTCTCGAAGATGAACCAGCCGAGGCCGCCGGACCCCGAGGACACGCCGAACACCAGCTCGGCCGCGATCAGGGTGCGCCAAGCGAAGGCCCAGCCCACCTTCAGGCCGGTGAGGATGGCCGGAAATGCGGCGGGGATCAGGATGAAGCGCACCAGCTTCAACCCGCGCAGGCCGTAGTTCAGGCCGACCATGCGCAAGGTGTTCGACACCGAGCGGAAGCCGGAATGGGTGTTGAGCGCGATCGCCCACAACACCGAATGCACCAGCACGAAGATGATGCTGCCCTTGCCGAGGCCGAACCAGATCAGCGCCAGCGGCAGCAATGCGATCGCCGGCAGCGGATTGAACATCGAGGTCAGCGCCTCCAGCATGTCGGCGCCGATCCGCGAGCCGATCGCGATCGTGGTCAGCACGGCCGCCAGCGCGATGCCGATGCCGTAGCCGATCAGCAGCGTCTCCAGCGACACGAGGGTGCGCGCAGGGATGATGCCGTTGCCGATGTTCTCGAAGAAGGCTGAGAGCGTGTCGGTGAAGGTCGGAAACAACAGGGGATTGCCGAGCCACAGGCCATAGGCCTGCCACAGCGCGGCGAGCGCCACCAGGATGATGGCCTTGCGGACCGCACCGACGTGGTAGATGCGTTCCAGCCAGGACAGGCTCGCCTCGACCTTGACGTCGCCGAGGGGCGTGTCTGCATTGACGATTTCGGGGCGCAGCGCCAGCGTCTCGCTCATGGATGCTCTCCTCGTCTCAGTGTTGGCCGAACAGCATGTCGTTGATGCGCCCTTCGAGGGCGACCTGTTCGGGCGAGCCCATCGTGCCCGGCGGCACGCTGTTGAGCTCGGCGCGGACGCGGCCGGGATGCGGCGACAGCAGCAGGATGCGGGAGCCGATCTTGATCGCCTCCTCGATCGAATGCGTCACGAACAGCACGGTGAAGCGGGTGTCCTGCCAGAGCTGCAGCAGCTCGTCCTGCATCTTGCGCCGGGTCAGCGCGTCCAAGGCGGCGAACGGCTCGTCCATCAAGAGCACGTCGGGCTCCATCGCCATGCCCCTGGCGATCGCGACCCGCTGCTTCATGCCGCCGGAGAGCATATGCGGATAGGAGTCGATGAACTTGGTGAGGCCGACCTTGTCGATATAGGACTTGGCGCGCTCGTTGGCTTCCGCGGTGCCGAGCCGGCCGCTGGCGGTCAGCGCGAACACGACGTTCTCGCGCACCGTCTTCCACGGCAGCAGCTGGTCGAACTCCTGGAATACCATCATGCGGTCCGGGCCGGGCTCGCTGACATCGTGGCCCTTGAGGCGGATGCGGCCCTCGGTCGGCTTCAGATAGCCGCCGATCGCCTTGAGAAGCGTGGATTTGCCGCAGCCGGAGGGGCCGAGCAGCACGAAACGGTCGGAATCGAAGACCTTGAAGTCGACGCGGTAGGTCGCCGTGACCAAGGTGTCCGGCGTCTTGTACTGGAGCGTCACGCCCTCGACCGAGAGCAGCGGCTCGAACTGAGATGGCGATTGATGGACGGTCATCGTCCTCCCCTCCTTTATATTGCAATGCGAAATTTCGCTCGGTGCACTTCGGCGCCCTTATTCGAAGTGATAGAGGAGGAGACTGACGCGAACCTGACTCCGAGGCGGACAACAAGACCTTGCGCATCCTGCTGGTGGAAGACACGCCCGAGATCGGCGCCGCCGTGACCAGCCGGTTCGAACGGATCGGCTATGCCGTCGACTGGGAAAAGGACGGCCGCACCGCGAGCGAGCTGATCGAGGTGCAGACCTATGACCTTATCGTGCTCGACGTGATGCTGCCGAACATGGACGGCTTTGCCGTGCTCAAGCACCTGCGCAAGCGCGGCCTGCGCACGCCGGTGCTGGTGCTGACCGCGCGCTCGGCGGTCGACGACCGGATCGGCGCGCTCGACCTCGGCGCCGACGACTACCTGATCAAGCCGTTCGACTATCGCGAGCTGGAGGCGCGGGCGCGGGCGCTGCTGCGCCGGGCCGCCGGCCAGTCCGACAATCTGCTGACCCTGGGGCCGCTGGTGATCGACCGCGCCGGGCGCACCGCCAGCGTCGCCGGCCAACCGCTGGACCTGACGCGGCGCGAGCTGACCGTGCTGGAAATCCTCGCCGCACGCCCTGGGCGTTACGTCGCCAAGGAGGAGCTGGTCGAGCAGCTCTTCAGCTTCGACCAGGATCCGAGCCCCAACGCCGTCGAGCAGTTCGTCGCGCGTCTCAGGCGCAAGCTGGCGGCGACATCCGTCGAGATCAAGACCGAGCGCGGCCTTGGCTATCAGCTCCACGCTTCGTGACCTCAGGACCTCGCTGCGCGCGCGGCTGCTGATCGCGATCGGCGCGATCCTGGCCGTCGGCGCCGTCGTGCTGAGCCTCGCCGCCTGGCAATATGCAGCCACCGCCGCGCGCGACGCCTATGACAAGCTGCTCGCCGGCGGCGCCGTGCAGATCGCCGAGAACATCTACATGCAGGGTGGCGTCGTGACGCTGGATCCGCCGGCGGCGGCGTTTGCGACATTGTCGGCCTATGACCTCGTGTTCTATCGCGTCACCGATCCGCGCGGCGTCGTCGTCGCCGGCTATGACGATCTCGCCGTCACCGCGCCCGCCAGGGCGCTGCGTGAGGGCGTCGTCCTGCGAGACGGCATCTATCGCGACCAGGCGGTGCGCATCGCGGCCGTGGCGCGCAAGCTCGACGGCGCGCCCGGCGACGGCTGGAGCGAGATCGTGCTGGCGCAGACCCTGCGCGCCCGCGACGCGCTGACCTGGGATCTCGCCTCCAAGGCGATCGGCCTGATCGCTGCGATGAGCCTGCTGGCGCTGGTGGCGACTGCGCTCTGCCTGCGGCTGGTGTTCGCGCCGCTGACGCGGATCGAGGCCGAGATCGTCAAGCGACGGCCGGACGATCTCAGCCCGATCGCGATCACGCCGCCGCGCGAGGTGCGCGCGCTGGTCGGCGCGATCGACGGCTTCATGCAGCGCCTCGCCGAGCGCATCGCGCTGATGCAGCGCTTCATCGCCGACGCCACCCACCAGCTGCGCACGCCGCTGGCGGCGATCGATGCCGAGGTCGAGCTGCTGAGCGATCAGACCAAGGACCCGAGGGCGCTCGACAGGCTGCGCGGCCGCATCGCGGATCTCGCCCGCCTCACCAGCCAACTGCTCGATCACGCCATGATCCAGCACCGCGCCCAAGCACCGCGCTTCGCCGCGGTCGATATCAACGCGCTGGCGAAATCGGTGCTGTCGCAGAGCGTGCCGCTCTCTCTCGATCGCGAGGTCTCCGTCAGCTTCGTGCCATCGGAGGACGAGGTGATGCTCGCCGCCGACGCCATCAGCCTGCGCGAGGCGCTCGCCAATCTCATCCACAACGCACTGGCGCATGGCGCGCGGACCCGGCTGATGGTGACGGTGGAAAGAACCGCGACGCATGTTGCGATCATGGTCTGGGACGACGGACCTGGGATCGCAGCCGACGCGCAGCAACGCCTGCTGACCCCGTTCCAGAAGGGCGACGGCTCCCACGGCTCAGGCCTTGGCCTCGCCATTGCGAGCGAGGTCGCGCAGGCCCATGGTGGCCGGCTGCGGTTCAGCGGAGTGGCAGGCGACTTCAGTGTGCGACTGGAGCTGCCGGTGGATCGGTCGACAGCAGTCGATCCACGTCCAGATTCACAGCTCAAACAGCAGCAGACATGACGTCGTCGTCCCGCGGCGGATCACGCCCGGGTCTTGCGATCGACATGCCCTTTCGAAGATCGAGAGCGCGCAGGGAAGGCCGGGAGCCTTCCAGCGTGCACTTGCAAAGTGTAAGGGCTTGGCGGAATGAGTTGGCAGAATAGCGAGACCGTGGAATTCTGACACGAACTCCGTCGAGGATCGTTAAGCCCATCTTTTGGGAGAACCTCTCATGGCCTGGGTGATCTTATTCATTGGCAGCCTTTGCGAGGTGGGTTGGCTGATCGCTCTCAAATATTCCGAAGGTCTCTCGCGCCTGCCGTCGATCCTGGTCACCGTGGGTTTTATGGGCGCCAGCGTCGGTTGTCTTGGCCTCGCCGTGAAGACGATCCCGATGGGCACGGCCTACGCCGCGTGGACCGGCGCGAGCATCGCCGTCGCCACTCTCTTCGGAATCTATCTGTTCGACGAGCCGACGACCGCGACCCGGCTCGCCTCGATTGGTCTCATTGTACTTGGCATCGTCGGACTGCGCCTCGAGTCCGGATAGGCGTGCCAATCCTCAAAAATAGCTCTCGAGCGCCCCGCGCCGCCTGATGTCGAGTGTCGCGCAATGGAATGCGCCGCCAAATGCGGCGTAATGCAGGAATTCGCAGGGGATCGGCTCGAAACCCCATTGCTCGATCGCACGCATCGTTCGCACATGATGCGGATCAACGATGATGCGCTTTTCGTCCACCATCAGTACATTCATGTTGAGCCATTTTCCGCAGAGCGACGTGATACTGAGCAAGCGATCGGTGATCGGATCAGGCTCGGGAGCGACGAGAATGTCCCATTTCTTCAGTATGTCCGGGAGGCGGCTGACGTCGATGTATTCGGGATTGATCAGAAGCCTGCCCGGCCCCAGCGGCAAAATGGTCGTGTCGATGTGCATCGGGTTACGACAGCGGCTCTCGATCTCGTGGATGCGATAGCCGTCGCCGAGATGGCGGCGCAGCCATTCGATGCCGGATGCATTGGTGACATTGCTGAGGGTTACAAACAGATCGCGCCCGCAGCGGACGAAATCGGCAGCGTCGAACACCGGTTCGAATTCAGTCAGAATATACGACATCGGCTCACCGTTTTCGGGCCGTCTGAAATCGGCGTTATACAGTTCGTCCGTGAGTTGCGGCCGTGGCGCGGCAGTCCAGCGGGCGCCGCGACGGAAATAGTCCTTCAGGACCGGACGAAAGGAATGGGTCTCGAAATAGCGGCTGGGCCACGCCATAGGCGTTTCAATGATTTCGTCTCCGATCACCAGCATGCTATCGCGCGGGCAGGAGTTGCAGAAACCGCGCGAAGACCATTCGGGCGTGCTGAAGCGCTTCTTGAAATCAACCGGTTCCGGCCGGGTGACCACCACGCCAAGCGACTGCAACAGCGCAATAAAGCCATCGAGCTCGCGCTGAGCCGGTTCAATCATCATCCTTGGATAGCGAAAGCCCCCGAGCAGCGCTTGCGCCCGTGCAGCCATTCCCGGAATGTTACAGGCGACGACCGGATGAGCGGATGGAATCGTCGCGCCTTCGAGCCTTCCGACAATCACTTCCTCGAGTGGATCCCACTCATTGTGCGAGTTGACCGGAGAAATCCTTACCTTGCGGTCGGCATCCGGGCCGCTGTCGTGCGTGATCATGGCATGACCAAAGCAAGAGGTGCTGATGTGGCACGAATACTCTAGTGCGGTAGCATCGCCGGCGCATAGCCTCAGTGCAGCAATGCACCACAATCCGTCCTTAACAAACGGCGCGGCGCTTCCAGCCCAGTGCGGTGGCAGGGCTTCACGGCGAGCGCTCCGCAGTCATGTCGCGCGGCGTGCGAGCGCCACAACGCGGATATAAAGATGACGTTGTATCTGTCCGTAGGGCTCTGCCCTGTCAGGAGCCGCCTTTCTTGAATTCCAGCGGCGCGGCCGGCTTGAACTGGCTGCTCACCTCGCCGACCAGATCCCCGTCCGCCCCGGACAGGTCGAGCTTGCGGATCGGAGCGCCGACGGAAAGGTCCAACAGCGGCAAGTTGACCCAGACGATGTTCGGGCTGAGGGTCGATTCGAAGAAATAGAGCCGGTCGGTCGAGTCGGCGACGGCGCGCCAGATCGTATGCGACGCCTCCGGTCGCTTCGGTTCTGGCCGCACGAAAGGCTGCGCCACGTTGCGCATGACCGACAACATGCGGGCCACGGTCTGGCGGGTGTCCGACGGCTTGGTCTGGTTCTGGATGTAATAGGCGGCGCGGACGAAGCGGTCGGCCGCTTCGCTCGTCCCCGGCAGCGCTTCGGTGCCGCCAAAGACGTGGTATTTCTTCAGATTGGCGAGCTGCTCGGGGAAGGGCGGCGAGTTCGTCATGACCAGATAGCGGCGGTCGTGATGAACGCGCACCTTGCCGCCATCGACGATTTCGATGATCGCCGAATCGCCCGTCGCGTCCGAAAGCGACAAATGCACGGTCGCCGTCGCGTATCCGGGCATGCCGGCGGCGATGAGTTGATAGCGACCGGTTTCGATGTCGGCCACCGCCTCGGCAACGGTGGCAAAGTTGTCGAGGTTGTATTGCGCCCAGAGCGACAGCGCGAGGCCGGGGCGCTTGAGATCGCGCTTTCCGTAATCGCTCTCGGAGAGCCACAGCAGGTTGGCGACAAGACCTTTTTCATTCATGCCGTCGGCGATCGCCAGATTATAAACCGCCCCGCCGACGCTGCCGTATTTCGACGTCCAGCTCAGTTCGTTGTCGTCGCCGCTCTCGCCTTTGCGCGCAAGGCCGCGTGGGAAGGCCCAGAGATCGGTGCGCATGTCTTCGGGCCAATCCATGTTGCGCCCGGTGACAACGGCTTGACCATTATCGGCCCAGAGGACGCGCGAACACGCGTCCGCCAGAGATGATCCAAACACGACGATTGCCAGAGCCATCGCCCCGCTCATCACGTCCGCACACCGCCGCATGGTCGCGCCCCTCGTTGTGTTGGATACAATCTAGAGGCGAGTGCGCGTCGGCGACCTTGATCTGGGTCAATCATCGTCGGTCGCGGCGCCGCGACGATTCGCATGAGATCGTTGTCTTGCCGGGCGCGGCGGGGCGATCCGACGGCATCGTCCCCTCAGATGCACAATTGCACCGGAAATCTCGAGACTCCGGATTCAACCCTGACGGGCTGGCCCGGAATGGCGGACTATGACGCAGCGAGATCAGTCGCCGCTGCGCATGCAGGGGCGCGGCCAGATGCGGGCGTAACCCTCGCCGTCCTCGTCACCGAACAGCTCGGCGCAGATCGGCGCGTTGAGCGACGCAACAGGAGCATGTCCGGCGCGGGAGCGTCGCGCGCGCTCGATCAGGCCGGCGCTTTGACCTTTGCCGCCTTCGCCTCGGAGATCGCCGCCCACACCTTCTCCGGGGTCAGCGGCGTCTGCAGGTTGGTGATCCCGAGCTCGAACAGCGCGTCCATCACGCCGTTGGTGACGCAGGGCGGGCCGCCGATGGCGCCGGATTCGCCGCAGCCCTTGGCGCCCAGCGGGTTGGTCTTGCACGGCGCGGAATCGTCGAGCGTGACCACGATCGGCGGCACGTCGTCGGCGCGCGGGATGCAGTAGTCCTGATAGGTGGCGGTCAGGAGCTGGCCGTCGGCATCGTAGGCGACGTTCTCGTACAGCGCCTGGCCGATGCCCTGGGCGACGCCGCCATGGATCTGGCCGGCGACCAGCATCGGATTGACCGCGACGCCGACGTCGTCGACGGTGGTGTAGCGCACCACGCGGCTGATGCCGGTCTCCGGATCGATCTCGACCTCGCAGACATGCGTGCCGTTCGGCCAGCTCGGACCGTCGACCTCGCCCTCGCTGTCGACCGACAGCTTGGCGCCCTGCTCCTTCCCGGCGATGTCGAACAGGCTGATGCGGCGGTCGGTGCCGACGACGGTGAGGAAGCCGTCGCGATACTCGATGTCCTCGACCGCGGTCTCCAGCAGGTTCGACGCCTTTTCCCGCGCCTTCGCAATCAGGTCGTTCGACGACACCGCCACCGCCGTGCCGCCGACGAACAGCGAGCGCGAGCCGACGCTGCCGAAGCCGGTGGCGAGATCGGTGTCGCCCTGCACGACGTCGATCTTGTCCAGCGGAATGCCGAGCGTGTCGGAGATCATCTGCGTATAGGTGGTCTGCAGGCCCTGCCCCATCGCCATGGTGCCGGAATGCAGGATGACGCGGCCCTCGGAGGTCGCGTGCAGCGACACCTTCTCGGTGTGGGCGCGGCCGCCGGTCCATTCGATGTAGCTGGTCAGGCCGCGGCCGTAGAGCATGCCGCGCTTCTTCGCCTCGCGCTTGCGCGCGTTGAAGCCGTCCCAATCGGCAAGCTTGGACGCGCGCTCCAGCATGTGGGCGAAGGCGCCGGAATCATACACCTGGCCGACGGCGTTGGTGTAGGGGAGCTGCGCCGGCTTGATGTAGTTGGTCTTGCGGATGGCGCGCGGATCGATCCCGATCTGGCGCGCGGCCGCATCGAACAGCCGCTCGACGATGAACACCGCCTCGGGGCGTCCGGCACCGCGATAGGCGCCGACCGGCGCCGTATGCGTCATCACGGTCTTGACCTCGAAATGCACCAGCGGCAGATCATAGACGCCGGTCTGCACGAATGGCCCGAGCACCAGCGGGATGATGTTGGCCGCGCCCGACGAATAGGCGCCGGTGGCGCCGATCGAGCGCACGCGATAGGCCAGCACCCTGCCCTTGGCGTCCAAAGCGAACTCGGCGGTGGAGGTGAGGTCGCGGCCATGCGTGCCGCCGACGAACTCGTCGGTGCGCTCGGCGCGCCAGCGGATCTTCTTGTTAAGCTTGGTGGCGGCATAGGCGACGATGCCGTCCTCAGGATAGAGGTTGGTCTTCTGGCCGAAGCCGCCGCCGATGTCGCCCACCAGCACGCGCACGCTCTCCTTCGGGCGCTTCAGCACGGCTTCCGCCAGCACGTCGCGGGTCGAGGCCGGGGTCTGCGACTGCACGTGCAGCAGCAGCCGGCCGGTCTTCTTCTCGATCTCGGCGATGGTCGAGCGCGGCTCCATCGCCGAGGGCACCAGGCGCTGGCTGGTGATGTCGAGCGAGACCTTGTGCGCAGCGCCGGCGAACGCCGCCTCGACCTTGGCGGCATCGCCATAGCTCATCGCGGCGACGACGTTGTCGGGCGCCTCCGCCCAGACGACGGGCGCGCCGGGCTCGATCGCCTTCACCGGATCGGTCACCGCCGGCAGCACCTCGTAATCGACGACGATCGCTTCCGCGGCCTCCTGCGCGACCGTGCGCGAGGTCGCGACCACGGCGGCGACCGCCTCGCCGGTGAAGCGGACGATCTCATGGGCAAGCAGGCGGCGCGGCGGCACCGTCATCGGCTTGCCGTCAGGACGCTTGAAGATTGCCAGGGTCGGAATGGTGCCGACATCGTCAGCGACGAGGTCCGCGCCGGTGTAAATCGCCTGCACCCCCGCGATCTCGCGGGCGGCGGCGGTGTCGATCGACAGGATCCTGGCATGCGCATGCGGGGAGCGCAGCACGTAGAGCCACAGCGCGCCGTCCTCCGCCTTGTCGTCGATGAACTGCCCCTTCCCGGTCAGCAGCCGCTGATCCTCCAGGCGCCTGAGGGGCTGCCCCGCACCAAACCGCATATTGTTGGGAAGAATGTTCATTCGTCAGTCCTTGGTGAGTTCAATGAATTTGGCAGGGTCTTAGCGGATCGGCGTTGCGGTGGCCAACACGTGTTTAAGCTGGTGCGTCATGACGAACCGTCATTCCGGGGCGCGCGCAGCGCGAGCCCGGAATCCATAACCACGACCGGTAGTTTGGAGGCTCGATGTCTCCCGGTCTGCCCACCCGAGAGGTCGCGGAGTATGGATTCCGGGCTCAGCCCTTTGGGCTGCCCCGGAATGACGATGAGGAGAGAGCGGGGGCCAAAGCCGGGGCTAGCTCACCCCAGGCTGCGCAGCACCTCTTCGACGACCTTGCGCTGCTCGGGCGAGAGCGGGGCCTGCGGCGGCACGGGATCGCCGACGTCGTAGCCCTGGATCGACAGGCCGGCCTTGATGCAGGCCGCGAGGTTGAAGCGGGCGAAGGCCTCGTTGACGCGCCACAGCTTCTTCTGCAGCAGCATCGCATCGTCCCAGCACGACGCCTTGCAGAGATTGTAGAGCTCGACGCTCTGGCGCGGGATGATGCAGGCCGGCCCGGCCATCCAGCCCTTGCCGCCGATCAGCATCACCGCGGCCGGAATGTGTGAGGACGCCGCGAACACCTTGATGGCGTCGCCGCAGCGATTGATGATCGACAACAGCCGGCCGGTGTTGGTCGAAGCGTCCTTGATGTAGTTGATGCGCGGATGCTCGGCGAGATCAGCGATGACGTCGAGCGACAGGTCGGAACGCTGGAACTGGGGATTGGTGTAGATGACGACGGGAACGTCGACGGCATCGGCAATCGCCCGGAAATATGCCTCGATGCCGGCGTCGTTGACCGGGAAGTAGGCTTCGAGCACCGCCAGGATGCCGGTTGCGCCGCGCTTCTGGTAAGCCTTGGCCTGCGCCACCGCGTCAGCGATCGCAGTCGAGGCCACGCCTGCGATCACGGGAACGCGGCCCTGGGCGGCATCGATGGTTGTCTCCACGACGGTCATGCGCTGGGCACGATCGAGATAGGCGAACTCGCCGGTGGAGCCGAGCGGCGTCAGGCCGTGCACACCGGCAAGGATCAGATCGTCGCAAAGACGCCCCAGCACCTCCGTACGGATCGTTCCATCCGCGCCGATCGGCGAGGCCAGGTAGGGAAAGACACCATGAAATTCAGTCATGCGGCCGGTATAGCGGCCGGGTCGCTGGTTCCGCAAGGCGGCCGCCGAAGCGAGAGGCGCCCTTCTCAGGCCCGGCCTGTTGCCCGCAGCGACATCTGCCTCAGGGACCTGACACCAGCGGACAAGAGCCGGTGTGTAGCAGCGCCACACTGCCGCGATGGAATGCGGGGTGTTGCCGCAAACCGAGCTGCCAATCAGCTCACGTTAAATCCGGCTTCAAACTTTCTCTCCACCATAGGTGCATGTCCCGCGGCGGAGGCGGTCAGAGGGCAGCGATTCAATCTGGGATTGCGCGCACCGTGGCGAAGAAGGACGAGCGCGATGACCTCAAACACGGCAAAAATGGCTACGAACTTCGCCATTTTCAGTCATTTTTCCGCCGGATTGACCAACCATCATGCGAAGCGGAAAGAGTTAGTACGAGTGCTCCAGCGTAAATTCGCCGTAGGAATTTCGATCGGAGACGAGGGAAGCCTGCAGCGAGAACGACGATGAAGACGCTTTACGATTTACTCGGAGCTCTTCCGGACGATGACGCTGACGATATCCGGGCGGCCTTCCGCAAAGCGGTCAAAGAGAGCCACCCCGACGTCAATCCCGGCGATCCGGATGCCGCGCTGCGGTTTCGACAGATCATCCGCGCCAACGACATTCTCGGCGACAAGGAGCAGCGCACGGCCTATGACCGGCTGCTCGGCGCCGCGCAGGACGAGCATCAGCAGGATTCCAAGCTGGCCGTCGTCGCCAAGGTCCACAAGGTCGCGTCCGGCGTAATGGCGCTGGCCGGTGCGTCCGCCGTGGCGCTAACCGGCTACCTGCTGTTCACCCACATGTCGTCGGCTTCCGTCGCGCCGCTCAAGCCGATCGTGGTTGCGACCAACAAGGTCAAGCCGAACGAGGTTCCCGCCAAACCGATCGATAGCGCCACCGACGCGGCGACGACCGGCGATGCGGCCGCGAATTCCGGCGGCGAGACGGCTGCCAGCGCAACGGTCGGCAGCGCATCGGGCAGCAATGCCTCGGTATCCGATCCGCTTCCGCTACGCGTCAGCAAGATCGACACGGTCTATTCTGCCGAGCAGGAGCGTGCGCCCTGCGCGGCAGGCGCGACCGCGCCATGCACGGCGGATACAATGCTCGCCGGGGGTACGGCTTCGAACGAGGCCCAGGCCCATCACGATCGCGGCATGGCCGCGTTCCAGAAGGGCGACTTCGCGGCGGCGCTGGCCGATCTCGACGCGGCGATCCAGCTCGATCCCCGCTACCATGAGGCCTATATCGACCGCGGCATCGTGTTCTATCGCATGCGCAAGTTCGACCGCGCCTTTGCCGACGTCGCGGCCGCAAAGCGCATCGAGAAGACGAACCGCGCCGTACTCGACGCGATGGCGAAGCGTCAGCCGCTGCGGCCGCTGAAGCTCGAGCCGCCAAAGTCCGACATCAAGGCGGAGACGCCGAAGGCAGAGGCACCGAAAGTGGCGGCGGCGGCGCCGATGCCCTCGCGGATGTCGACGGCGACGCCGGTCTATCCAACCACCGACCCCAGCCGCGCCCCCTGAGCGATTGACGAAGATTTAAGGTAACTCCGAACCTTCGTCGCGCGAATCGTTCGCGCCCATCAACTGTTAGGAAAGGTGTCCCATGGTGTTCCCATGGGACATGGGCTGCTTTCCAGATTCATCCATCCGAACCCGGCGATCCGGCGCGAGCTCGTCGATCTGCTGTACACGTCTCTGCCGCAGGTCATGTCGATCAACGCGGCCGCCATCACCGGCTCGGTCACGCTTGCGGTCCTGCACGGCGATCCCGGCTACATCGCGATCACGTTCGCGATCATCGTCAACGCCATCGGTCGCGTGGTCAGCCTGCTGCGCTACAAACAATATGCGGGACGCCTGTCCGATCGCGACGTGATCCTCTGGGAGAAAGTCTACGCCGCGGGCGCCGCCGCCTTCGGCCTTGCGCTTGGCGCTCTCACCTTCCGCGCGTTCCAGCTCAACGATGCTCCGGGCGCATGGATCGCCTTCGGCCTGTCGATGTCCTATTGCGTCGGCATGGTGTCGCGCGCGGCGATCCGCCCGTGGGTCGTGCTGACGACAACCGCCGTGCTGCTCGCCCCGACGCTCATCGCCGGGTTGATGCGCCCGGAGCTGCCCTATCAGCTCGGGGCCGTCCTGCTGGTGCTGTTCTGGTTCTCGATCCGCGAAGCCTCGCGCCATCTCAGCACCGCGTTCATCGAGCGGCTCGAGGCCAAGCACGCGCTGGCCCGCCAGGCCAACCATGATTTCCTGACCGACCTGCCCAACCGGGCGGCCTTCCTGGCTGCGCTCGAACGCACGACCCGGACTGTCGCGATCATTGCCATCGATCTCGACGGCTTCAAGCCCGTCAACGACCGCCATGGCCACCACGCCGGCGACGACCTGCTGCGTCAGGTCGCAGCCCGGCTATCGAGCTGTGTCGGCCAGGGCGGTCTCGCCGCGCGCTTCGGCGGCGATGAGTTCATGCTGCTGAAGCCGGTGACGGGCGGCGCGGACGGACGCGACGAGGCGCTGGCGCTGGCGCGCGAAGCAATCCGCTCGCTGTCGATGCCATTCCTGCTGTCCGACATCCCCGTGGTGATCGGCGCCAGCGCCGGCCTGCTGGTGAACGACCGGCCGCTCACGGACGAGTCCATGGACGAGGTGCTGCGCCAGGTCGACAGCGCGCTCTATGCCGCCAAGCGCGCCGGGGGCGGCTGCTGCACCTGGGCCGAGGCCGCGGACGGCGCATTGCGGCAGGCGGGCTGACGCGCGGCCTTCGATCTCAGGCGACGATCACCTCGTGCAGCAGCGCGTCGATCTCGCCGGCGTCGAGCTCACCTTCGCGTCCGATCAGCACGAGCTGGGCCGTGAGGCCATCGGCGGGCGACACCGGCGACGGCGCCAAGGTGCCGCGCGTCGCCACCGACTGAAACAGGATCGGCTGTCCCGGATGGTCGGTGAACAGCAGGATGCCCTTGATGCGCAGGGTGCGCGGCGCGAGCTTTCCGATCACCTGCTGGAAGCGGGCCAGCGACAGCTGAGCACGGGAGGTCCAGGTGAGGGTTGCGAAAGGTTGCGACATCGTCGGCACCTGCTTGGGCAGCTCTCGCGGCGCGCGAATGTCGCGGCTGAACAGCAGGTCCGGCGCGACGACGCCATGCGCGATCTCGAAGATCGCCGATTGCGGCTTGGTGCCGCCGACGACGGCGCGGGCCGCATCGAGCGCGGCGCGGTCGAGCAGATCGGCCTTGGTCAGCAGCACGAAATCCGCGGCCCGCAACTGCGAGCGCCACAGCACATCCTGTTCGATCTCGGGGTCATCGCGCAGCCGCTGCGGGTCGACCAAGGTGACGACCGTCTCGAGCGGCGCCACCTTGAAGATCACGGGATCCATCAGGCTGCGAATGATTTCGGCGGGATCGGAAATGCCCGATGTCTCGATCGCAATCGCGTCGGGTGCCGGATCGCGCTTGATGACGGAGGACAGCGTGCGCAGCAGGTCGCCCTGCAGCGAGCAGCAAATGCAGCCGTTCTTGAGGCTGATCACCTCCTCGGTGACGGTGCCGAGCAATTGCGCGTCGATATCGACCGCGCCGAAGTCGTTGACAACAGCGGCGATGCGCCGTCCGTCCGGATTGGCGAGCAGATGATTGAGCAGGGTCGTCTTGCCGGCACCGAGCGATCCGGCGACCAGCAGGACCGGGACGATCATGACAGGACCGGACGGCGTACCGCCTGCCCCGGCCGGACGTCGCGAACGAGCTCGCCATCGGTGATGACGGCGCGGCCATTGACGAGCAGATGCCGTACGCCCTCGGACGGCCGGTTCATGTTGAGGAAGTCGGCGCGGTCGCGCAGGCTGGCGAGATCGAGCACGGCGATGTCGGCGTCGCAGCCGGCCTGCAGCCGTCCCTTCTTGCGCATCGCGGGCGTCGACGGTTCCAGAATCCGGGCCGGGATCAGCGTGCACTTGGCGAGGCCCTCCATCAGCGGCACCGCCTTGCGGTCCAGCACCCATTCGCGCAGGAATTTCGTGAACGTCGCCGATGAGCGCGGATGCGACACCGCGTCATCCGGCAGCGGCCAGGCGTCGCCGGTGTAGTCCGTGCCGTTGGACAGGATCCACGGCATCGCATCGGAGGCGATGGCGCCGCCCGGAAACAGCACGGAGACGTCGAGCAGGTCGCGGTGGCGCTGGTTGACGGCGACATCGAGGAAATGGATCAGCACCAATGCGCCGGGATCGTCCTGCTGCCGCGCCAGCAATTCGTCACGGCTGCCGAGCCGATGGCGCTCGGCGACCATCTCGATTGCGTCATAGCCGGTGCCCATGCGCTGGCAGAACGCGGGATCGGCGAAGAAGCCGGCGCCGACCACGGTCGAGCCGGTGCCGTAGGGATAGGCTTCGGTCGTGACCTTCAGGCCTTGCTTCTGCGCGGTCTGCACCAGCTCGGCGCAGCGCTCGACATCCTGCAGGCTGGTGCTGTTGAAATGGCAGATGTGCATGTGGGCGCCGGTCGAGCCGGCCAGCCCGATCAGCCGCGTGTAGGCATCGACTGAGCTGCGCGGATCGACGTTCGACATATAGGCGATGTGCGTGTAGGTCGGCACGTCGTGCTTGGCCGCCAGGCTGCACAGCTCCGACAGCTCCTTCATGCCGGTGCCGGGCGCGTAGGCGTTCGGGAAGGCAATGCCGAGACCGCCCTGCTCCAGACCCTGCCGCGTGCGCTCGACGATCTCGGCGGTCTCGGCAGCCGTGGCGACCTCCTCGACCCAACGCTTGTCGCGCATCGCCTCGCCCATGCCGGCGATGTTGGACGCGGTCTGCTGCGTCGTCATCGTCGCGATCCGCGCGAACACCCAGCCCGACGCTGCGCCGTAGTTCAGAAGGCGGCCGATCGCCGCCTGCTCGTCATACCAGCGCGCCACCGGCATCACGCCGATCTCGAGCTCGAGCGTGGTGGTGACGCCGTCGAAGGCCTGCATGCGGTCGGCCGGCAGCGACTGGCCATGCGCGTGCAGATCGATGAAGCCGGGCACGACGGCGAGGCCGGCCGCATCGACCACCTGATCGGCGGCCCCGCCGACATCGCCCACGGCAGCGATCGCGCCATCCTTGATGGCGACATCGGCCGTGGCGTCGAGCTTCGTTTCCGGGTCGAGCACGCGACCGCCGCGAATGATCAGATCGTAGTGAGGCATGAAATCAGCTGGGCTCGCGAGGTGGAACTGCGCCCAGGCCTAACACAGATGCGCGGCGATGAGAACGCGGCGGGAGAGATCGATGCTCTCCGAGCCATGCGTGGCGCACTTATCAGTTCGTCGAGCTGGGGCGCCGCTCTTCCCCTTGCGCAAGGGATCGGGCAGGATTGCGAAAGACGACCTCTCGGCATCCGCCGTTCGACAGAGGAGACCCGAATGGCTTCGCACATACGGCGCATCGCCGACTTCACCTGCGAGAAGCAGCCGGCGACGGGCTCGCGCGGCATGGTGGTGACCAATCATCCGCTCGCCTCCAGCGCCGGTGCCGAGATGCTGATGCGTGACGGCAACGCGATCGATGCCGCGGTCGCCGCGCTGTTCGCGCTGACGGTGGTCGAGCCGATGATGGTCGGCATTCTCGGCGGCGGGCTGTCGCACATCCGCCTTGCGGATGGACGGCACATCGTGCTCGACGGATTGAGCACCGCGCCGCGGCGCGCCACGCCAGGAATGTATGATCCGGTCTCCGACGAGATCACGCTGGCGCGCGAGACCCGCGGCCGCCGCAACGTCGCAGGCGCGCTCGCGGTCGCCGTGCCCGGCGCGCTGAAGGGATGGTGCGAGGCCCTGTCGCGCTTCGGCCGGCTGCCGCTGGCCGAAGTGATGGCGCCGGCGATCCGGCTCGCTGAGCACGGCTTCATCGCCAGTCCCTATCTCAACGATTGCGTGCGGCTGGTCGCGGACGACCTCGCGCGTGACCCGCATCTGTCGACGCTGTTCCTGCCGGGCGGCGAGCCCGTCAGGCCAGGCACGCGCGTGATCCAGACCGACTATGCGGCATCGCTGCGGCTGATCGCGGAGCAAGGACCGGACGCTCTCTATGGCGGGCCGCTCGGGATCGCGCTGGCCGACTACACGGCCGACAATGGCGGGCTGATCGATGCGAGCGACCTCGCCGCCTACAAGGTGATCGAACGCGCGCCGATCCGCGGCCACTATCGCGGCCATGAGATCATCGGCCCGCCGCCGCCCTCCTCCAGCGGCGTGCACATCGTGCAGATGCTGAACATCCTCGAGGGTTTCGACGTCGGCGGGCTCGGCTTCGGTTCGGCCGATGGCGTGCACGTGCTTGCCGAAGCCTTGAAGATCGCCTTTGCCGACCGGGCGGTCGCCACCGCCGATCCCGCTTTCGTCGACGTGCCGGTCGAGCGGCTGACGTCGAAGGCCTATGCCGCGCAGCGGCGGGCGCAGATCGACATGAGCCGGGCCCGGAGCTTCGGCCCGGGCCTTGCGCCGACGGAGTCCGCCAACACCACCCATGTCACGGTCGCCGATGCCGAGGGCAACGTCGTCGCGGCGACCCAGACCATCAACGGCCTGTTCGGCGCCTGCGTACAGATCCCGGGCACCGGCATGACCGCCAACAACTACATGTACAATTTCGATCCGCATCCGGGCCGCGCGCTGTCGATCCAGCCGGGCAAGCGCGTCTTCACCTCGATGGCGCCGATGATGGCGCTGCGCGACGGCCGCTTGCGCTATGCGCTCGGCCTGCCCGGCGGCCTGCGCATCTTTCCCTCGGCCTTCCAGGCGCTGGTCAACCTGATCGACCACGGCATGTCGCTGCAGGAGGCGGTCGAGGCGCCGCGGCTCTGGACGCAGGGCGGCGTGCTCGAGCTCGAGCCGGCGTTTCCCGACCATGTGGCGCGGGAGCTCGCCGCACGCGGGCACGAGATCAAACGCGAGCCGGTCGTGGCCGGCGGCATGAACGCGATCGCGTTCGGCGACGACGGCACGCTGACGGGAGCCGCGTGCTGGCGCGCCGACGGCACCCCGATCGCGATCTCCGGCGGGCGCGCCCGCGCCGGGCTTCGCTTCGCCATCGCGTGAGCTCTACAGGCGCTCTCGCATCATCCGCGCGATCGCCTCGCCGATCACGACGGTGGTGAAATGCGTGTTGGCGCGGCAATCGGACGGCATGATCGAGGCATCGGCGACGCGCAGGCCGGCAATGCCCTTCACGCGGCCGTCCGGATCGACCACGCCGTCGCCATCGTCGAATCCGCTCATGCGGCAGCTCCCCGCCGCATGCTGGATGTCGCCGGTGACCTGCCGCAGCAGCGCATCGAGCTCGGCCTCGGGCAGCGCAGCCGCCTGCGGCAGCGTGAACTCCGTATCGCCGAGGCGAATCCAGTCGGCGATGTCGCGCAGCGCCGGCTGCACCGTGATCACGGCCAGCCGCTTCACCGCGTCCCGCATTCGCGCCACGTCGCGCGGATCGGCCAGCATGTTCTCCTCGACGATCGGATCCACGCTCGGATCGGTCGAGGCGAGCTTGAGCGTACCGCGCGAGAAGGCGTTGAACAGTCCGGCGCCGATCGCGCCGGGCACGCCGATGCCGCGATGGTTGAACGCGATCAGGATCATGTCGCGCTTGCCGCCGCCGGCGAGGCCCGACGAGTAGGTGACGCAGCAATTGGTATGGCGCGTGTCGCGGTCGGTCGGACGCAGCGCCTCGCGGAGCTGGATGGTGGTGCGGAACAGCGGATGATCGAAGAAGTGCCGGCCGACCGGAAGATCACGCACGACCGCAATTCCCATCGCCAGCAGATCGGTCGCAGGGCCGATACCCGAGCGCAGCAGGATCGCGGGGCTGTGGATCGCGCCGGCACACAGCACGACCTCGCGCGCCGCGACGTTTTTCACGCCTTCACCTTCGACGTGGACGCGCACGCCGGTCGCCCTGCCGTCGCTGATCAGCAGCCGATCGACCAGCGCCCGTCCGCGGATCTCGAGGTTCGGACGGCCGCGGGCCGGCTCGAGATAGCCCTCATTGGTGGAGATACGGCGGCCGTTGCGGCTGTTGATCGGATAGCAGGCGACGCCCTCGCCATCGGGCCCGTTGAGATCGTCGCACCAGCGATAGCCGCTCGCCAGCGCGGCTTCGCGCAAGCCACGATCGATCGGGCCCCATGTGTCAGGCGGTGCGCGAGTGACTGGAAGCGGGCCGCCGCGACCGTGCCCCTCGCGATCACCGAATGCGAGATCGTCCTCGATCACCGCGAACAGCGGCATGATGTCCTTGGCCGACCATCCCTTGCAACCATTGGCCGCCCATTCATCGAACGCATCGGCCACGCCGCGGATCGCGATCTGGCCGTTCATCATCGAGCTGCCGCCCAGCCCCTTTCCGCGCCAGTAGAAACGCATGTCCTGCCCGGCGACGCGGCGGGACATCAACTCCGGCCACTGCCATTTCTCCTGGAAGGCGCGATCATGGATGATCGGAATCGGGTTGGGCGTCACGATCTCCCACGGCGCGTCGTCCGCGCGCCAGTCCGCGCCGGCTTCGAGCAGCAGGACCCGCGTCCGGGGGTCTTCGGACAGGCGCGCAGCGACGACCGCTCCCGCGGAGCCGCCGCCGACCACAATGACGTCATACATGGACTGAATTCTCGCTGTTCTCAGGCACCGCAACCATGACGGCCAGCTTGCGCTGCCGAGAGCGATCCGTGAAGCCCTTGAAAACTCAGGCCGTCAGCATGCCGACGCAGAGCTGCGGCGCATCCTCGGCAACGAGACAGGAGGCGACGGCGATCACCTCGCGCGCCGATTTCCAGGCGCCGCCGCCACCTGCCGGGCCATTGGTGTAGAGCGTCTCGACCTCGTTGCCGATGCGGATCGCCTCCGCCATCGTCTCGGTCCGCCCGGCGACACGAACGCGCACCTCGTAGGGCTCGGCGCCCTGTGCGCGATCGTCGCCATGCAGCGCATTCAACCCGATCAGGTCGCAGCGCAGCTCGTTCACCGCCACGCCGGTGAGCGCGAGGCGCTCCCTGACGACATCGAGCGCAAGGCGGCCGCGCGTGACCGCGCCAGGGCCGGCATAGGAGATCTGACCCTCGCCGACATAGGAATCGAGATAGCCGACCGAGGTCTTCAGCAGTCCCGTCTTCGGCCGGCCGCGACCGCCGACCACCCTGACCCGGTCCGGACCAAGCTCCTCGACGGTCACCTGCGAGAAATCCGCCACGACGTCGGGTTGGAAATATTGCACGGGATCGTGGATCTCATAGAGCAGTTGCTCCTTCACGGTCGCCGGCGTGACGCAGCCGCCGGAGCCCGCGACCTTGGTCACGATCAGTTCGCCATCCTCGCGCACCTCGCCGATCGGAAAGCCGAGCCGGGCGAGATCGGGAACATCCTTCGCTCCGGGATCGGCGAAATAGCCGCCGGTGATCTGTCCAGCGCATTCGAGCAGATGACCGACGACGGTGCCCTGCCCGAGCCGGTCCCAATCATCCAGGGCCCAGCCGAACTCGTGGATCAAAGGTCCGAGAAACAGCGCCGGGTCGGCGGCGCGCCCGGTGATCACGACATCCGCGCCGGCCGCGAGCGCCTCCGCGATCGCGCCCGCCCCGACATAGGCGTTGGCCGAGACGACCCGATTGCCGAGGGCCCGGATCGTGTCGCCGGTGTCGAGCACGACATCCGCTGTCTTCAACGGCTCCAGAACATCGTCGCCGGTCACGGCCGCGATCTTCAGCCCCGTCAGTCCAAGCCGGCGCGCGATGGTGCGGGTGGCTTCGGCCGCGGCGACCGGATTGGCCGCCCCCATGTTGGTGATGATACGGACCTTGTTGGCGCGGCAGATCGGCAGCACGGCCTGCATGCGCGCCGCCAGCAGCGGATCATAGCCGGCGGCCGGATCCTTCATGCGCGCCTGCTGCGCCAGCGCGATCGTGCGCTCCGCCAGGCACTCGAACACGAGATAGTCCAGGCCGCCCTTCGCCGCGAGCTCCACCGCAGGCTCGATCCGGTCACCGGAATAGCCCGCTCCGGCGCCGATCCTGATGCTCCGCATCGGCCGCTCCTCCTGACATCGTGCGCCGTTCGTCGGCTTCTGCCGGCCACATTAGCGGCCGCGGTCCGAGCTTGCCAGCGTCCGCGTGGAACGGTCAGGCTGCGATCGTGCTGCTAGTCCGCGAGCGCCAGCGTCGGCGCCTCGCTGCTCGCCGTGCATGCGACGGCAACGGCCATGTGCTCGTCGGCCCAGCACCAACGCTGGCCGCCGGCACGCTTGGCCGCATAGAGCGCGCGATCGGCCTGGTCGAGCAGCGCCTCGGTGTCCGCCTGCCGATCCTCGGTGACCAGGATGCCGGCGCTGGCGCCGATCTGAACGCGGGTTCCAGCCAGCGTGAAGGGTTGCGACAGCGCCGTCACCGCCGCTTGCGCGAACGCGAGAGCGGCGTCACGTCCCACTGCGGGCAGCAGCAGCATGAATTCGTCGCCGCCGAACCGCGCCGCCAGGCCCGTTTCGCCGAGGCAATCCTGCAGACGTGCGCCGACCTGGCACAGCAGCTCGTCACCGGCCTGATGGCCGAACCGGTCGTTGACGAGCTTGAAGCCATCGAGATCGACCGCGATGATGGCGACGGGGCGATCGCACCGGCCGAGCGCGGCGATGAACGCGGCGCGGTTCGGCAGGCCGGTGAGGAAATCGCGCAGCGCCTGCCGCGCCAAGGCCTGCTGCGCCGTGATCCGCTCGGTGAAGGCGGACGTGAGTCGATACGACGTGCCGCGCAGCGTGATCCAGAACAGCACCACCATGCCGGCGCCCATCCGGTACACCGGCTCGGGCTGCATCAGGCAGGCCACCACGGTCGGAATCAGCAGCACCGCCGAGGAGGTCATGACGATCCATGGGCTGACACGCGACACGATGCCGACGCAGAAGGCCATCGACAGGCCGAAGCACATCCAGATGCCGGGCCCGTCGCCGATCTGAAACGCGCGTGACGACAACGCACCGACGGCCAGACCGAAGGCGGCAGCGCCGAGGCCGTAGAGGCGTTCCCAGCGAATGATCGCATCGTGATCGAGCCGATCGAAGCGCGCCGCGAACATCCGCAGCTTGATCACACGAAGGGCACCGATCACCAGCAGCACCACCGTGATCGCGGCGTAGCCCGGATCGCGCGCAACCCAGGCCATCACGCTGCCGATCACGACGGCGGCGGCCGAGATCGTCCCGACCAGCGGCATCGAGCTGTACAGCAGATGCGCGAGATCGCGACGAATGTCCGGGTCCAATCGATGCATCGCAATTCCAGTTCGCCAAGCGCGCGCACTCTCGTACCCACGCCTTAACGAAATCTCGCTGCACCCGCGAAGGGCTGCCATGCGCCGCGGATGCTTAAGAGATCCTCACTGCGACGATGACAATGCAAGTGGATAGAATGCGAATGATGGTACGCGCACGCGCGCATGAGCGATGCAGGGCCGGGATCAGCTCGCCCAATTGTCTCGGAATTCGCCGAACAGCGTGATGCCGCCGCATGCATAGATCGTCTGTCCGGTGATGTAGCTCGCTTCGGACGAGGCGAGAAAGGCGAACACGCCGGCGATCTCTTCCGGGCTCGCCACCCGCCCCATCGGAATGTGGGACTCGACCGCCGCGCGCTTGGCCGGGTCCCCGGTCCAGGCCGCGTTGATCGGCGTGTCGACGGCGCCCGGCCCGACCGAATTGACGCGGATGCCGCGCCCGGCGAATTCGAGCGCCAGGGTCCGCGTGAGGCCCGCCATCGCGCTCTTACTGATCGAATAAGCGAGATAGCCGGGCTTCGGAATGATCTGGTGCACGCTTGAGGTGTTGATGATGTTGCCGCCGCCGCGCGTGACGAAATGCGCCAGCGCGTGACGCGCGCAGAGCACGGCACCGTTGAGGTTGACCTCGAGGATCTTGCGATACGTGTCGACGTCGAGCGCCTCGCTGGGCGATTCCCGCTGAAAGCCGGCATTGTTGACCAGGCAGTCGAGCCGGGGCCAGCGCTTCAGCACCGTCTCGAACATCTCGGCGATCTCGGCCTCGACGCCGATGTCGGCCTTCACGGCAACGTGATCACGCGAGCCGTGACCATGCGCGGCAGAGGCGGCCTGCACCAGCGCCAGGGTTTCGTCGCCGGACGGCGACGGGCCGCCGAAATTGATCGCGACATGCGCACCCTCCTCGGCAAACCGCACCGCGATCGCGCGGCCGATGCCTTGCGTTGCGCCCGTCACCAGCGCGTAGTGTCCGACGAGACGCGACGCCCGTTCGGCTGGTTGGTCAGATGGCTCCATGTCTCGACTCCGTGAAAATGATCTCGCCTCAGCACGCTGCGATGACTCGCGTTCGGATGACAAGGCTATCAGGAGTCTGGTATCGCTCCACTCCGTATCCGTCGTTGCGCACGCAGGCGTGAGACGTCATGTATCTCGGCATCGATCTTGGAACATCCGCGGTCAAGACGATCATCGTCGATGACACGCAGCGCGTCGTTGCGAGCCGCAGCCACGCCTTGACGATGGACGTGCCGCGACCGGGCCGGGCCGAGCAGGACCCCGCCGCATGGATCGGCGCGGTATTCGCCACGCTCGATGCGCTGAAGGCGGATCATCCCGGCGCGTTGGCGGCGGTGGACGCCATCGGCCTGTCGGGCCAGATGCATGGCCCGGTGCTGCTCGATGCCGCGATGAATCCGTTGCGGCCCTGCATTCTCTGGAACGACGGCCGGTCGGAGCGCGAATGCGCTGCGCTGGAGCAGCGCTGGTCCGCCTTGCGCACGATCACCGGCAACAAGGCGATGCCCGGCTTCGCCGCGCCGAAGCTGATGTGGATCGCGGCGCACGAGCCCGAGATCTTCGCGGCCACGCGGCTGGTTCTGCTGCCGAAGGCCTATGTCCGGCTGGTGCTGACGGGCGATGCGATCGAGGACATGTCCGATGCGTCCGGCTCGCTCTGGCTCGATGTCACCAGGCGCGACTGGTGCGACGAGGGCCTCGCCGCCACCGGCCTCACCCGTGCGCAGATGCCGCGCCTCGTCGAAGGCTGCGCGCCGGCAGGCCGGCTGCGCAGTAACCTCGCGGAACGCTGGGGCATGACGAAGCGCCCAACCATCGCGGGAGGCGCCGGCGACAACCCGGCCGGCGCCATCGGCATCGGCGCGATCCGGCCGGGCGCCACGTTCATCACGCTCGGCACGTCCGGCGCCGTGATCTCGCCGGTCGACGCCGTCACGGCCAATCCCGAGCGCGTCGTTCACACCTTCTGTCATGCCATCCCGGCGATGTGGCTGCAGGCTGGCGCGATGCTGTCGGCGGCCTCATGCCTCGCCTGGGTCGCGCGGCTGCTCGGCGCGAGCGAGACCGAGCTGCTCGCCCCGCTGGGCGCGGGGCCCGCCGCGCCGTCGCCGGTCAGCTTCCTGCCCTATCTCGCGGGCGAGCGCACGCCGCATGACGATCCCCATGTCCGCGGCCTGCTCGACGGCCTGAGCCACGCCACCGACCGCAACGCCATCGTCCAGGCAGTGCTCGAGGGCGTTGCCTTCGCACTGGCCGACTGCCGCGACGCGCTGACGGAAACCGGGCTCGTCATTGCCGAAGCGGATGCGATCGGCGGCGGATCGCGCTCGGACCTTTGGCTGGCGATCCTGGCGAATGTGCTCGGCATTCCCGTTCATCGGCTGGCCGAGGGCGAGACCGGCGCCGCCTTCGGCGCGGCGCGGCTGGCACGTCTTGCCGTCACCGGTGAGGACATCGGCGCGGTCTGCACGCCGCCGGCGCGCGTGCGGACCTTCGCTCCGGACGTCGCGCTGTCGGCAGCCTATGCCGAGCGGCGGCCGCGCTGGCGACAGCTCTATCGTCGGCCGAGCTAACCGGATCTCCGAAAGGCATTCGTCGCGGCGACGTGTTGCGGCGGCGTCTCTTTCATATTGTATTCGGCAACAGCCTCTAGTTTAATGGCTTCCCGCGCCAGCGATCAACGAGCCGCGGACGACGAGACGACGTGCATTGGGAGGCACGATGAGCGGTCCGATCCTCGAGATGCGCGGGGTGTCGAAGTCATTCTTCACCATCAAGGCCCTGCACAAGGTCGACCTCACCGTCTACGCCGGCGAAGTCCATGCGCTGATGGGCGAGAACGGTGCCGGCAAATCCACGCTGATGAAGATTCTCTCCGGCGCCTATCGCCCGGATCCCGGCGGTGAGATCCGCATCGAGGGCCGGCCGGTGCGCATCGAAGGGCCGATGGGCGGCCGCAACGCCGGCATTTCGATCATCTACCAAGAGTTGTCGCTGGCGCCGAACCTGACGGTCGCCGAAAACATCTATCTCGGCCGCGAGCTGTCGCAGAGCGGCCTGCTCGCGCGCAGCACGATGCGCGAGGGCGTCGGACCGATCCTGGACCGGCTCGGCGCCGATTTCACGGCCTCCACCTTGGTGGCCGAGTTGTCGATGGGCCAGCGCCAGCTGGTGGAGATTGCCCGCGCGCTGCATGCACGATCCAAGATCCTGATCATGGACGAGCCGACCACCTCGCTGTCGGCCGGCGAGAGCGAGAAGCTGTTCGCGCTGATCCGCCAGCTCCGCGCCGAAGGGCTCGCCATCATCTACATCTCGCATCGCATGGACGAGGTCTATGCGCTCGGCGACCGCGTCACCGTGCTGCGCGACGGCCGGCTGGTCGGCTCGCTCGACAAGCCGGAGATCCGCGCCGACAGCATCGTCCGCATGATGGTCGGTCGCGACGTGTCGTCGTTCTACAAGAAGGACCACGACCCGCACGCCAAGCGTGATCGCGCGGTGCTCAGCGCCGTCGACCTCGGCGACGGCCATCGCGTCAAGAATTGCTCGTTGACCGTTCATGCCGGCGAGGTGGTCGGCCTCGCCGGGCTGATCGGCGCCGGACGCACCGAGCTCGCGCATCTCATCATCGGAGCCGCGCCGAAGACGACCGGACACATCGAGCTCGACGGTGAGAAAGTCAGCATCGACACGCCGCGCGATGCGCTCGATGCCGGCATCGCCTATCTGACCGAGGACAGGAAGGCGCTCGGGCTGTTCCTCGACATGTCCTGCGCCGACAACATCAACCTCGCCGTGATCGGACGGGACGCGAAGCCCGGCGGCATTCTCGACCGCGACAAGGCGCGCGCACGCGCCGACGAGGCGTTCAGCGCGCTCGGCATCCGCGCTCCCAATCCTGGCGTCACCGTCGGCGGCCTGTCGGGCGGCAATCAGCAGAAGGTGCTGCTGTCCCGCCTGCTTGCGACCGCGCCGAAGGTCCTGATCCTGGACGAGCCGACCCGCGGCGTCGATGTCGGCGCCAAGTCCGAGATCTATTCGATCATCGACAATCTCGCCAAGTCCGGCACCGCGATCCTGGTGATCTCGTCCGATCTGCCGGAGATTCTCGGCATCTGCGACCGCGTGCTGGTGATGCGCGAAGGGCATCTGGCCGGCGAGTTGCAGCAGAGCGCGACATCCCCCATCACCCAGGAAGACATCATGGCGCTGGCCACCGGGACGGAGCACGTCGATGCCTGACAACAGTTCGTCGCAAGCCAAGACCGCGCCTTCATCCGGCCTGCCGTCCGCATCGGACAACAAGCAGCAGCGGCTACGGCTGATGATCCGCGCCGCCGGCATGCTGCCGGTGCTGCTGATCCTCTGCGTCGGCTTCCACATGCTGTCCGACGGACGCTTCTTCTCAGGACAGAATCTCGGCATCGTGCTGCAGCAGGCCGCCGTGAATACCGTGCTCGCCGCCGGCATGACCTTCGTCATCCTGACCGGCGGCATCGATTTGTCGGTCGGCTCGATCCTCGCCGCGGCTGCCATGGCCGGCCTGACACTGTCGAAGATGCCCGATCTCGGCGCACTGTGGCTGCCGGCCGCGGTGCTGACGGGCCTTGCCTTCGGCGTCGTCAATGGCGCGTTGATCGCGCTATTGCGGCTGCCGCCGTTCATCGTGACACTCGGGTCGCTCACGGCGGTGCGCGGTCTCGCCCGCCTGATGGGTGGCGACACCACCGTGTTCAACCCATCGATTCCCTACGCCTTCATCGGCAACGCCTCGCTGACGATCATTCCCGGCGTCGTCTCGATCCCCTGGCTGTCGGTGATCGCGCTGCTGGTGATCCTGGGCTCCTGGCTGATCCTGCGCCGGACCGTGCTCGGCGTGCACATCTATGCCGTCGGCGGCAATGAGAGCGCCGCGCGACTCGCCGGCATCAAGGTCTGGGCGGTGCTGATCTTCGTCTACGGCATGTCCGGCCTGCTCGCCGGCCTCGGCGGCGGCATGCAGGCGGCGCGGCTCTATGCGGCGAACGGTCTGCAGCTCGGCCAGTCCTACGAGCTCGACGCGATCACCGCCGTCATTCTCGGCGGCACGTCGTTCGTCGGCGGCATCGGCTCGATCTGGGGCACGCTGGTCGGCGCGCTCATCATCGCGGTGTTGTCGAACGGGCTCATCTTGGTCGGCGTGTCCGACATCTGGCAATACGTCATCAAGGGCCTCGTGATCATCGGCGCCGTCGCGCTCGACCGCTACCGGCTGCAGGGCTCGGCCCGCACCTGAGACAACATGGCGGGCGCCACCGGGGCCCGCCACAACGCATTCTTCCACGGCCACTGGTCCGCCGTGCGTAGACGAACAGGAAGGACCAGGGAGGAAACACATGGTCAAGTCGATGTTATCAGCCGGTGCCGCGCTGGCGCTCGTGATGAGCTCCGCGCCGTCATCGGCCAAGGAGCTGAAATCGATCGGCGTGTCGCTGGGCTCACTCGGCAACCCGTTCTTCGTCGCGTTGTCGAAGGGCGCCGAGTTCGAGGCCAAGAAGACCAATCCCAACGTCAAGATCACCGCGGTCGGCTTCGAATATGATCTCGGCAAGCAGGTCACCCAGATCGACAATTTCATCGCCGCCGGCGTCGACATGATCCTGCTCAACCCGGGAGATCCCAAGGCGATCGGCCCGGCGATCAAGAAGGCGCAGGCGGCCGGCATCCTCGTCGTTGCGGTCGACACCGCCGCCGAGGGCGCCGATGCCACCGTGACGACCAACAACGTGCAGGCCGGCGAGATCTCGTGCCAGTACATCGTCGACAAACTCGGCGGCAAGGGTGACGTGATCATCGAGAACGGGCCGCAGGTGTCGGCGGTGATCGACCGCGTCAACGGCTGCAAGAGCGTGTTCGCCAAGGCCCCCGGCATCAAGGTTCTCTCCAGCGACCAGGACGGCAAGGGCTCGCGAGAGGGCGGCCTCACGGTGACGCAGGGCTATCTCACCCGCTTCCCGAAGATCGACGCCATCTTTGCCATCAACGATCCGCAGGCGATCGGCACCGATCTCGCTGCGCGTCAGCAGCAGCGCACCGGCATCATCATCACCGCGGTCGACGGCGCCCCCGACATCGAGGCGGCGCTGAAGGATCCGGCCTCGCAGCAGATCCAAGCCTCGGCCTCGCAGGATCCGTTCTTCATGGCCCGCCGCGCCGTGCAGATCGGCGTCGGCCTGCTCAATGGCCAGAAGCCGGCCTCGACGGTCGAGCTGCTGCCCTCCAAGCTGATCACGCGCGACAATGTCGGCGAGTACAAGGGTTGGACCTCGGAGCGGAAGGAATAGAGTTCGATCGTCGACCCGCATCTGATTGAAAGCATCGAGAAGCGCCGCCCTCTCTGGGGCGGCGTTGTGCTTGGAACCACATTCTGTCTCGTCGGCGTGCCCTCAACGACCGATCGCCGCGGACTCGCGCGTCGATGGCAGATGTGGCAATCAACGTTCTCGACGGCGGAATTCAACCTGCGCTGGTGGCATTGGAGCTGGCGGTTCCTCCCGGGGATGGCTGCCAAGCTCGACGATCTCGGCCGCGGCCTGGTGCGGGCGCAGGGCCTGTTCCATTCCACAGCAGGAATTCCTCGCCGCGCTCGGCCGCGCATAGGACCGCGCTCAATCAGCGCCCTGTCGCGTTTGCGACAAGACTCCCCTGTTTGTCCCCGCTTTCCGCTGGTCCGGAACTTGCGTGGGCCTGCCTGACGGCATCAATCAGCAGGCGATCCGATGGCTTTCACCGCAGTCTGTCCGACAAGCGCCATGACCGAAGGCGGCATGGGCCTGTACCAGGTCGGCAAGAAGAGCGTGCTGCTGCTCTGGCCCCGTGGCGGCGAGCTGAAGGCCTATCGCGGCCGCTGCCCGCATGCCGACGTGCCGCTGGCGGAAGCGACCTTCGACGGCCGGACGATCACCTGCCCGCACCATCAATGGGGCTTCGACGCCACCCATGGCAAGTGCGTCACCCATCTCGTCCGCAATGCGCTGCACGCCTACCCGCTGCAGGTCGAGGGCGATGAGATCCAGGTGGATGTCGGGCCGGTGAAGCCGGCGCGCGCCGCGAGCTGATCGGGCCCAGGCCGGCCGCGGGGCGCTCGACGGTCGCGCGGCAGACACCTGCCCGCACGCCGCCGCAGCTATCCCGTTGCCATCAGCCGCTTCATGAACTGGTCGACCTCGCGACGCAGCGTCTCGACCTCACCATGGACCCGCTCGGAGGCATTGTTGACCCGCGCCGCGATCCGGCCGGTGTCGGCGGCAGCGCTGCTGATCGCGCCGACATTGGACGCGACCCGTGCCGTGCCGGACGAGGCTTCCTGAACGTTGTGCGCGATGTCTCGCGTCGCCGCCGCCTGCTGGTCGACCGCGGCCGAAATGGCGGAAGCGATCTCGTCGATCTCGGCGATCGTTCGCGCGATCGCCTCGACCGACGCGACCGACGTGGAGGTCGAGTGCTGCATCTCGTTGACCTTGGCGCTGATCTCTTCGGTCGCCTTGGCGGTCTGATCGGCAAGACTCTTGACCTCGGCCGCAACGACGGAAAAACCACGCCCGGCGTCGCCGGCCCGCGCCGCTTCGATCGACGCATTCAGCGCCAGGAGATTGGTCTGTTCAGCGATCTCGCTGATCAGCTTGACCACGTCGCCGATCCGGACCGCGGCATCGGCAAGTTCGCGGATCTCCCCGCCGGCACGATTGGCCTCGCTGACCGCACGCCCGGCACTTTCGGTGGAGCGTGAAACCTGCCGGCCAATTTCGGCGATCGAGGACGCGAGCTGATCGGCCGCGCCCGCCGCCGTCTGAACATTGGACGACGCGCGCCCCGAGGCGGCGATCACATCCTCGGTCTGGCGGCTGGTTTCCGTCGCGGCCGTCGCGACGTGGCCGGCATCGGACTCGAGATCCTCCGCCGCACCGACGAGGCTGACGACGATCTGATCGAGTTGGGTGCCGAACTGCCGGGCCAGACCCGCAATGTCGACCACCCGGCGGCCCAGGCTGTCGGTGCCCTGGTTGATGATCGCCGCGGACCGGCGGAATGCGCCAGGCAGGCCTCGCGCCATGATCTTGCGGAAATGCTTGCCGCGGCTGGCATAGTCCATCGAGGCCGACGCTTCGCGCACGAAGGCGTCGGTGATGTCGAGCATGTCGTTGATCGATTTCTGCAACAAACCGATGTCGCCGTGCTGGCGCCGGCTCAGCACCCGCGGCTCAAGGTTGCCTTTGGCCGCGCTGTGACACACCATGGCCGCCTCCGCGACCACGGCGGCCGCCAAGCGCAGCTGCCACAGGGCAAGGCCGAGCAGCAGCGCGACCGCGATGAGCAGCGCTCCGCCTGCCGCGGGCGGGGTCGCGCCGGCGACGACGAGCCAGGCCAGCGCGCCAAGCGCCAGCAGCGCAGCGGCCGCGATCGCGATCTGCGCCTTAGAGAGAGAGCACGAACTCATCATATTCAACGCCTTGTTGTTTGATCACCGCGACCATCATGTCAAAGCTTGCGCGCAGGCCGTCCTTGGCATTGGCGTGGCGCGCCTCTTCGTCGCACAGCGCCTTGTAGATGGACTTGAGCCGCTCGATCGGCGCACGCTCGGGTCTGCGGCGGTTGGAATGGTAGCCGATGATATTGCCCTGGTCGTCCAGCGTCGGCGTCACATGGGCGAGCACCCAATAATGGCTGCCGTCCTTGGCCAGGTTGACGACATAGGCGAAGATCTCGCGCTTGGCCTCCAGCGTGTCCCACAGCAGCTTGAAGACGCAGCGCGGCATCTCGGGATGGCGGATCAGGCTGTGAGGCGCTCCCAGGAGCTCGTCATAGCTATACCTGGCCATGCGAACGAAGACGTCGTTGGCGTAGGTGATGCGTCCCTTGCGGTCGGTCTTCGAGACGATCAGGTCTTCTTCGCCGAGCATGTGCTCGATTCCCGTCGGCTTCACAACGTGGGCCATGGCTGGTCCTCCTTGCGGTCATCACGATGCGGGGCGGACAGACGGGATGTCCCGGCCTTCACGGACGGTCCGGTCGACGCGCTGGCGGAACCGGCGTCGTCCGGCATGCGGCCGGGTGTCGCCGAGACCCCCATCGACCGGCTTTCGTCGGCTCAGGAAAAAGGCTGTCCGCCTCACCGGCCTCAATCTGACGTTAACTGTCAAACATCGCGTTAACCGGGAGGTCCGCCAAACGACAGAGACCGCCCGCGGCAGGGACGGGACGCGCCGGCTCGATGGTCGGCGTTGGGTCTGGACCGCTGGCCGGAGGATCGCATCGGCCGTCGCCTTGTCGGAAGATGTGGCACAAGGACCAGGAGGTGCGTACGTGACGCCACGCAACCTCGTGAGACGCGCACGGGCCGGTCGGGGCGCTCATGCCCGACCGGCCCGGCGCCCCCTGCCTCAGAAGAAGCCGAGCTTCTTCGGGCTGTAGCTGACCAGCATGTTCTTGGTCTGCTGGTAGTGGTCGAGCATCACCTTGTGGGTCTCGCGTCCGACGCCGGACTGCTTGTAACCGCCGAACGCCGCATGCGCCGGATAGGCGTGATAGCAGTTGGTCCAGACGCGCCCCGCCTGGATGTTGCGGCCGAAGCGGTAGCATGTGTTGGCGTCGCGGCTCCACACGCCGGCCCCCAGGCCGTAGAGCGTGTCGTTGGCGATCGCCAGCGCCTCGTCCTCGGTCTTGAAGGTCGTGACCGAGACGACGGGTCCGAAGATCTCCTCCTGGAACACGCGCATCTTGTTGTGTCCCTTGAACACCGTCGGCTTGACGTAATAGCCGCCGGCGAGATCGCCGCCGAGCATGTTGCGCTCGCCGCCGATCAGGAGCTGCGCACCCTCGTTCTTGCCGATGTCGATGTAGGACAGGATCTTGGTGAGCTGCTCCGAGGAGGCCTGCGCGCCGATCATGGTGGCGGGATCGAGCGGGCTGCCCTGCACGATCGCTCCGACGCGCTTGAGCGCACGCTCCATGAAGCGTTCATAGATCGATTCATGGATCAGCGCGCGGCTCGGGCAGGTGCAGACCTCGCCCTGGTTGAGCGCGAACATCACGAAGCCCTCGATCGCCTTGTCGAGGAAGTCGTCGTCCTCGGCGCAGACGTCCTTGAAGAAGATGTTGGGCGACTTGCCGCCGAGCTCGAGGGTAACCGGGATCAGGTTCTGCGACGCGTATTGCATGATCAGCCGCCCCGTCGAGGTCTCGCCGGTGAAGGCGATCTTGGCGATGCGGTTCGACGATGCCAGCGGCTTGCCTGCTTCGAGGCCGAACCCGTTGACGACGTTGAGCACGCCCGGCGGCAGCAGGTCGCCGACGATCTCCATCAGCACGAGGATCGAGGCCGGTGTCTGCTCGGCCGGCTTGAGCACGACGCAGTTGCCGGCGGCGAGCGCGGGCGCGAGCTTCCAGGCCGCCATCAGGATCGGGAAATTCCACGGAATGATCTGGCCGACGACGCCGAGCGGCTCGTGGAAGTGATAGGCGATGGTATCGTGGTCGATCTCGGCGATCGAGCCTTCCTGCGCGCGGATCACGCCGGCGAAATAGCGGAAGTGATCGATGGCGAGCGGGATATCGGCGGCGGTCGTCTCGCGGATCGGCTTGCCATTGTCCCAGGTCTCGGCGAGCGCGAGCTTGTCGAGATTGGCCTCCATGCGGTCGGCGATCCGGTTGAGGACCATCGCGCGCTCGGTGACGCTGGCGCGGGCCCAGCCGTCCTTGGCGGCATGCGCGGCGTCGAGCGCGGCCTCGATGTCAGAGGCATCGGAGCGCGCGATCTGGCACACCGGCTGGCCGGTGATCGGCGAGATGTTGTCGAAATATTTGCCGGCGTTGGGGGCCTTCCAGGCGCCGCCGATGAAATTGTCGTAACGCGCAGCGAACGGCGGCTTGAACGCCGCATTGACGTCAACCTTGGTCATCTGTCTCTCCCATTCACGCCGATGCACACGGCGTTGGAGACAGGCTCGATCAAACCGACGCAACAGACCAGAGGCCGGAGCGAGCGCGTCCGAGGAAGTGTCGCAGTTCTGCGACATCTTGGCTGCGATTCGACAGCCGCGGCGCGTTCACCGCTCGAGCCCGAGCCGCTTCATCTTCCGGTGCAGGGTGGCGCGCGACATGTCGAGCTCCTTCGCCGCCTTCGAGACGTTGCCGCCGGCGCGCGCCAGCGCGCGCTTCAGAACAGCACGCTCGGCGGCGTCGATGTCGTCGCCCTCGGTGGTTGCGTCCTTGATCAGGTCGCCGGCTGGCACCGGGCGCGCCAGCGCGGACGAAGAAAGGTTGAGCGCACGGCGCGCCGCCCGTGTGGCACCGATGACGAGGTCGTTGCGATCGACTGCCAGCAGCGAGTTGATCTCGCGCTCGCTGTCCGGCGTGAGCACGATGCGGGCGTGCGGAAAGGCCTGGCGGAAATTCTCCGCCTCGATCAGGCGCGCGGCATCCGCGACGGTGGTCGCGATCAGCCGGCTGAAGCCTTCGGTCAGATCGGCACGACAGGAGGAGACGTCGAGCGCGGCCTTGAGCTGACCGTGCTCGTCGAAGATCGGCGCCGTGGTGCAGAACAGGCGCGCGTTGCGCGACAGGTAGTGCTGATCTCGGTCGATGGTCAGCGGCCGCTTCTCGACCAGGCAGGTGCCGATGGCGTTGGTGCCCTCGCGCCGCTCGCTCCACACCGCGCCGGTCCACAGGCCCCAGGATTCGAAGGTGGCGTCGTCCCCGCGGGCGCCGCGGCGCTCGAGCACGGTGCCGTCGGCATCGGCGAGCAGCACCGAGCAGCCGACGCCCCCAACCGCCAGGAACAGCCGGTCGAGGCTCGCCTGCGCGATCGCGAGCAGCCGCCCGAGCCGCGCGCGCGCGTCCGCGATTTCGGCGGCCGTCAGGCGAGCCGGCAGCTTCGGCGTGGCGGGATCGAGCGCATGGAGATGGCCGGAGCGGCGCCATGATGCCGCGAGCGCCGAGACCGCCGGCGCGCCTCTGTCGGCTCTGCTGTCAGCGTCAGCCTTCGCATCCCCCTTGGCCAAGGCCGCCAGGACGCGATCCGAATGGGCATTCCCGGGCGAACGCCCCATGTCCCTCCTCCCGGCTCTGCCCGCGTTGGCGCAGCTTACTGCTAGACTAGCGCAACTACAGCACCGCGGTTTGACCGGCGTCAAGGAACGCCGACCAGGCTGCAATCCTTCGCTCGCCGCCGGGGCCGCGACCGATGCCTCACTTTCCCCGGACGACTACGGGGGTGTCGCAACACTGCGACACTCCCTCGCCCGAACTGGTCCGTGCGCCCTGAAATGGAGCCGGTGCCTTAAAGCGCATTAATCCTCAGTCCGGATGGTTCCCGCACGCGCTTCGCACCGACGAACGTCATTGCCCGGTGTCGCGAGGCAACCATGAGAGGGAAACATGCGCCTATACTTTGCGGCAATACGCTCCATCCAGACCAAGATCGCCTTGATCGCCGGCTTCTGCCTGGCGCTCACCTGCGTCATCCTGATCGGCTACGGTCTGTTCTCGACGCAGAGCATGAACCAGTACGTCAACCACGAGGTGATGCAGCTGGTCGATCGCCAGACCAAGGAGAGCCTGATGAACCGGGCCTCCACCGAGGCCAACGTCATCAAGGCCGAGCTGGAGGTCGGGTTCGACGCCGCGCGCACGCTGGCGCAGTCCTTTGCGGTGTTGGCTGACGCCAAGAACGGGACCGCCACGAGCGCCCGCCGCGCGCAGCTCAACGCCGTGCTGCGGCACGTGCTGGAGCTCAATCCCGCCTTCAACGGCACCTATTCGGCCTGGGAGCCCGACGGGCTGGACGGCAACGATGCGGCCTTCAAGGCCAACAAGGAAATGGGCTCCGACCACACCGGCCGCTTCCTCCCCTATTGGACGCGAAGCGCCGGCGGCGCAATCGCCGTGCAGCCGCTGGTCGAATACGACAGCAGCGAGCGCCATCAGAATGGCCTCGTGAAGGGCGCCTGGTACATCAACCCGAGCACCACCGGGAGGGAGAACATCCTAGGACCGCTGCCCTACATCGTCCAGGGCAAGCCGGTGTTCCTGGCCACGATGTCCGTTCCCGTCATGATTGACGGCAAATTCCGCGGTCTCGCCGGCGCCGACTACAATCTCGACTTCGTGCAGAAGCTGGCGGTCAAGATCAACACCTCGCTGTTCGACGGCAAGGGCAAGGTCGTGATCCTCAACGACACCGGCCTCGTCGTCGCCGACAGCGCCGACCAGAACGTCATCGGCAAATCCGCCGCCGAGGCCGACTCGCGCTGGGCCGACAGCGCCGCCATCGTTCGAACCCGCAAGGGCACCGTTCTCGACGAGCCCAACAATCCCAACGTCGACATCTACGCCCCGATCACATTCGGTCTCACCGACACGCCCTGGTCGGTCGTGATCTCCGTCCCGCGCGACGTCGTTCTCGCCTCCGCACGGCAGCTCGACGCCTCGCTCAGCGGCCGCTCGACCAACAACACGCTGTGGCAGCTCGGGGTCGGAACGGTGATCACGGCGCTTGCGATCTTCCTCATCTGGGTGGCGGCACGGGGCATTGCCCGTCCGATCCAGGATTGCGCCGCGTTTGCCAATGGCATCGCCAAAGGCGACTTCAACCAGACCCTCACCATCGAGCAGGCCGACGAGGTCGGAGCCCTCGCCACCTCCCTGAAAGCCATGCAGGGCGACCTGAAGCAGAGCATCGCGCAGCGCGCCGAGGACCAGGCCGCCGCCGACGCCCAGCGTCGCCACGAGATGAGCCAGATGGCGGATCAGTTCGAGGCGTCCGTCGGCAGCATCGTCGAAACCGTGTCGGCTGCCTCGAGCACGCTGGAGACGTCGGCCGGCTCGTTGAGCGCCACCGCGGAGCGGGCGCAGACGCTGGCTACGACGGTCGCCGTGGCATCGGAGCAGGCGTCCACCAACGTGCAGTCGGTGGCGTCCGCGACCGAGGAGATGGCCTCCTCGGTGACCGAGATCAGCCGCCAGGTGCAGCAGTCCGCGCGCATGGCCAACGAGGCCGTCACGCAGGCACGCTCCACCACGGGGCGGGTCGGCGAGCTGTCGAAGGCGGCCGCGCGGATCGGCGACGTCGTCGAGCTCATCAACAGCATCGCCGGCCAGACCAACCTGCTCGCCCTCAACGCCACCATCGAGGCGGCACGGGCGGGCGACGCCGGACGCGGCTTTGCCGTGGTCGCCACCGAGGTCAAGGCGCTTGCCGAGCAGACCGCGAAGGCGACCGGCGACATCGGCCAGCAGATCGCGGGCATCCAGACCGCCACCCAGGAGTCCGTCGGCGCGATCCGCGAGATCAGCGAGACCATCGAACGCCTGTCGGAGATCTCGGCCACCATCGCCGCCGCAGTCGAGCAACAGGGCGCGGCGACGCAGGAGATCTCACGCAACGTCCAGCAGGCGGCCCAGGGCACGCAGCAGGTCTCCTCGAACATCACCGATGTGCAGCGCGGCGCAAGCAGCACCGGGACCGCGTCCTCCGAGGTGCTGTCGGCCGCGAAGCTGCTGTCGCGTGACAGTGGCCGCCTGAGGGACGAGGTCGGCAAGTTCCTGAGCTCGGTCCGCGCGAGCTGAGCGCCGGCCGACCAAAACCGAAAAGGCCGCCTGGATGAGCCAGGCGGCCTTTGTCGTGTGGGATGCAATGCGTCTGCTGCTGATCTCAGCGGCCGCCGCGCGACAGCATCTCGAAGCGGTAGTTGACACCGACCATCGCCGTGTGGAGCTGGGTCTTCTGGCTGACGACGTTCGGCCCTCCGGTGATCGCGGCTGCTCCCGGCAGCGTGCCGGTCACGGTGCCGAAATCGGCGTAATCATATTCGGCGAAGGCCGACCAGTTGCGGGCGAACATCCACTCGACGCCGGCGCCGACCGTCCATCCGCTGCGGTTGAACGCCACGCTCGCCGACTGCCCGGTGGCGGTGTTGACGACCGAAACGTTGGTCCGTGTCCACGCCGCACCACCGCGCACGTAGGCCAGGATCTCAGGTGTCACGAGATAGCCGGCACGCACCGTGGCGGTGTAGAGGTTGCTCGTCCGCGTGTTCATCGTCAGCGCCGGCCCGAGCGGGCTCGACGCGTTGATGATGCCGATATCGGCCATGGCCTGGATGCCGACGACGAAGCGGTCCATCTGATAATCGCAGCCGAGCTGCAGGCCGCCGATGACGTCGCTGCCATTGCTCGAGATGGCGGTCGGAATCTGCACGGCAGCGACGGGCAGCGGCGCCACGTTGCCGCCGCCTGCCACCGGCGGCTGGTTCTGCGGCGGCGGGTTGCCATTGTTGCCCTGCGGCGGCGGGTTCGGCTGGCCGCCGCCATTGTTCGGCGGCGGATTCTTCGGCGGCCAGGGCTTGTCCGGATGATACGGCCATCCGCCATGATGGTAGTTGCCGCCCTGCTGCTGCCAATGATCCTTGTCGGGCTGCTTGTCGCCATAGCCGCCCTTGCCGTCATCATTGTCGCGCGGCTTGCCGCCCCAGCCATAGCCGCCATGCTTGTCGTCGTCGCGTTGATCCGGCTTCAGCCAGGCGTAGCTGTCACGCTCGCTTTTCAGCGGCTGCTTCGACCAGCCGAAACCGAGTGGCTTGTCGTATCCGTCGTCCTTCTTCCCACCCCATCCGGAAGCCGGCTTGTCGTGATCGTCCTGCCGATCACGGTGCAGCCAAGCCGATCTGTCGGAGTAGCCGTTTGAATGCAGCTGCGACCAGCCGCTCGACTTGTCATGGTCGTCGTCGTGATGCTTGTCGAACCAGCCGCCACCATATTTGACGTCGTTGTAGTTGTTGTCCTTGTTCTTGGATGGCGCCGACGGCCAGGACGACTTGTTGTCGCCGCCTTTCGATCCAACCTTTGGCCAGTCGTGATCCTTGTCGCCGTACGGCTTGCCGGGCTGCCACCAGCCCTTGTCGCCGCGCTCACAGATCGGGGGCTTTTGCGGCGGCTTATGCGGCGGCTTCCATCCGCCGTTATTCCCGCCGGGGTTGTTCGGCGGCGGCGGGTTCGGCGCAGGGTTTGCAACCACAGGCGGTTTGACCACAGGCGGGTTGTTCGCGTTGCCGACCGGCTGCTGCACGGGCTGAACGGGCGCGGCGGCGGCATTGGCGACCTGGCTCCACGTCTGCTGCTGGCGCGACCAGGCCATCCCGGCATTCGCGCCGGCATGGCAGCCACTCCACCTGTAGGCGAAGACGTCAGGCGGCGGGAGCGGGGGAGGCAGGGCGAGATCAGTCGCCCAGACCGATGTCGTACTTCCTGCGAAAGTAGATAGGCAAAGGCATACGCCAAATACGCGACGCATCGAACTCACAACTCCTGAACACGTGCCGCAACAAACGGCGGCCGCATCAGGAGGGTGAGATTGTGTCGCGAACTGAATTGAAAAATGTCATTCGGAAGGAATGCAGATCGGGCCCCCGACGCGATCGAGATTCGGCTTTGACTGTTGCACGCAAGATGCAGGATTCTGGCGAAAAGAAGCAGCGCGCGACACGATTGCGACAAACGGCGCGATGCGCGATGCCGTCGCGGCTCATGAGTTCATTCGTAGACGAACGTGCGCACCGAACTCACTGGAGGCGCAGCGCGCGGCCCCGCGCTCGACGGCATGCTTCCTGATCGCGCGCACCTCGCGATCGTCGTCCTTCACATCTACTACACGCCTCGATTGCATCACATCGAGCGGGGCGGCACATCGGCTGCACGGTCGCCATCGTCTTCGACGCGCCGACGCTCGGCGGTCCATGCGTGTCGACAACCCCTGCTCTTGGTTTCGCCGTTATCGCGCAGCTTGTGCGACGTCATCGATCGGGAGAGAAAGCGGCGGACGCCGCCGCAATCGCACCGAATGAGGCGTGGCTTCGTCAACGTTGCGGCAACTCATCGGGGGCGCGTGCCGCGAAGCATCCATAATTGCGGCCGGTTGTGTCGTGCTCACTCGCCGGGCTCGAAGGCCCCGCAGAGGGTGTCGATCCGATCCTGCACTCCGAAGAGATGCACCCATTTCCGCTCGTTCTGGATTGCGATGAGGATGGAACGAAGCTAGGTCACGGCCGATCGCGTCCGGAAATACGGATTTGAGCTCGCCGCCAAATCGTCCGGTCATCAGCACAAGCGCCGCCTGCGGCGCGCAGCATCATGGCGGGGCTCGCCTCGGCCATGACGACAGACTGAGGCCCGTCAGGCGGATCAGCGCAGCGTGATCCGCCGCACCGCGCGGTGCGCACGGCACATGGCGTGTCATGCCACCATCATCACGGATTGCGCCGGGAGAACGAGATGGCATAGGCGCCGTTGCGGATGTCGATCATCGGATCGTCGGAGGCCTCGATGCCGTCGGTGAGCTGGCCCGGCAGGAACAGCAGCTTCTTCTGCGCGGCGTCACTGTCTTCGACCGCCTTGTCGATCGTCAGCACGCCGAGCTCGACCAGCTTGCGATCGTCAGGCCACGGCTTTGCCGGATCCTTGGTGTCGTCGCCGGCCGCGGCGAGCTGCGCCTTGAAGCGGAACGTCACCGGCCCCTGCTTCAGCCGCGCCGGCAGCTCGGCCATCAGGAAGTCCGGCGCGCGTTTCGCCGCGTCCTCCTGGTCGATATGCACGACCTTCTCCGGCAGCATCTGCCAGCGCACCGCCTGCTTCTCGCCGGCCCTGTTGACGAGGACGAAGGCGTTGACGCCGAAATAGGCCTCGTCGGCAAGACTGTCCGGCGTCGCGATGGTGCCGAGCGCCGCCGGCACCGAGGGATGGCTGGCGACGAACTGCTCGAGCCTGGTCGGCTTGGCCGCGTTCGGTCCAGAGTCCGCGATCGCCAGGAACAGATCGCGCAGCTCCGCACCGGTCGAGACGGGGAAGAATTTCAGCGAGTTGATCACGAGGTCCATGTCGCTGCCGTCGGCGAGATGAAACTTCACCGCCATGCCGTGCGGATTGGCGTCGCCGGATCCGTCCGGCAGGTTCGGCACGCCGGTGGAGTCCGAGAACCGCACCGTCACCGGAATCTCGCCGCCGCTGAACAGCGACGCCTTGCTCAAGGTCGTCGCCTCGGTCGACGGCTTGAACTTGCCCTCGACCACGACGCCCTTGGCGTGATTGGCGCGAAAGCCGGCGTGCACGCCGAACACCTTGTTCATCGCGTTGACGAGTTGCTCCTCGACCGGCGGTTCCTGCGCGAGGGCAGCGGCGGGCAGCGCGAGAGCAATCCCGGCCAGCGCGGCAACGAGTGTGCGTATCGTCATGAGCGGCGTCCTCCTGTATGAGCGATGCAGCATAGCAGCATGAATTGACGCGTGAGCGATTTTCGAGCGCGGCCGATTGGGCGCCGATCACAGCGGCATGATCCACCTTGCGGTCTGACAGGAGCCATCACGCCCCATCACCGCTCCTTGCGGCGAGATGGCGAATGTCTCTATTGTAGCCGCACGTGCCCGGTCTGCCTCCCTCCGCCCTGCGGTGCGGATCCGGGGATCGTGCCCCCTCCGACCCTGACGCCGGACGGCGCGCCCACGACGGAGTTTCGACTGTGTCCGCACCGGAAAGCTTCCCCATCGACAAGATCCACATCCCCGACAAGAAGCGCAAGGCGCTGAAGCAGGACGCGGTCGACGCGCTGGCCGAAAGCATTTTGGAGGTCGGCCAGCGCGAGCCGATCCTCGTCCGCCGCGACAAGGACCATTTTGTCCTGGTCGAAGGTCTGCACCGCCTCGAAGCCTGCAAGGCCCTCGGCGAAAGCGCCATCATGGGTCTGCTGATCTCCGCCGAGGAAGCCCGCCAGCGCGAGCTGCCACCGCCGCCCGTCGATCCGGAGCGCGAGAAGATGGAGCGGCTGCGCAAGCTGCGGCTGGAGAAGGAGGAAGCGGAGAAGCTCACAACGGCGCCGAGGGGCGTCTCTGGCGCCCATGCCGCGACGCGCCCGCGCGGGCCGACGGAGACGACGAACCGGAGCAACAGGACTGCCACCGCGAAGCCATCGCGCCCCGGACAAGGATCGTCGCCCCGGACCTTGTCGGATTGGATCAAGCAACAAGAGCGCAGCGGCGGGCGATACTGACGGTTTCAACGCGCGAGTTCCTCCCCGGCCACGGTCTGATTGAGCGGCAGTCCGTCTGGCGGGTCAGCGCAGCGTGATCCCCGGCAGCCTCTCCGATGCGCCTTGCGCAGCGGGTATTTCACGATTGCGCCGATGCGAGGTCTGTCGCTCGGCCAGGGGCTTATCGCGGCCGCCAAGGCCGATACGATTTCGATCGCGTCTTGGCAGGTTGGAATGCACGGCGTCACACTTGCCATTTCCACGGCCTCCGACACGTGCTCGGCACGCGACTGGAGGTCTACGGCTCGTGAAGGTCAGCAGCCCGGAGTTCCGTGCTCCTGGGTTCCTTCCCACCCGGCGAACTGGTGGCTTCTGACTCGGGGCTCGAAGGAGAAGAAGTAGCGACCTCCGCGGCCGATCGAGGCCCGTTTGGTATCGAGCTGCGGATTGTCTCACGCCCCCCGCTATACCGACAGTGCCAGAGATAGTCCGCCATGCGCCGAGGAATTGGGTTGGCAAACCGGATGGGGGCCCTTCTCGGCCCCGAACGGGTACGGATGCGGCGCGTGGAACCCCTGCTTCGACGAGACATTCTTTTCTCGTCCGTTGAATCACCGCCGCTGCCCCGCGCTCGTCGGCCATGAATCTTGGAGCGTTGACTTGACCTCATTTGAGCAGAGGCCGCTCGGCCCGATCATCATCCTCGTGGCAGCCGCCGCCGGCACGCTGCTCGGCCTCTACGACTACCTAGCTCCTTTGACCGGGGTCACTGGCGCCCCGGGCGCGTTGCTCGTCATCGGATCCAGTCTGGCACTCGTCGTCGACGCCTTCGTCCTGTGGTTTGGTCGAAGCGGGTGGCTCTTCTGGGTGTTCTGGTCCCTCGGGCTGCTCGGCGCGCTCGGCACAATAACCGCCGCCTGCTTTCTGCATGCGTGGTGGCTGGCGGCGGCCACGGTCGTCGCACTCGTCGGATTGATTGTGACGCTTGCCGCCCCACCCCAGCCAAGAAGAGCCGTGGCATGAGAATCCGTTCATTCTGCCGTAGCGCCCCATTTGCGGCGCTCACGCTGCGGTCATGGTCGCGCTGCCGCCGGCGATTGCACAGAACGACACTGCTCATCCGGCTGCCACCCCCGGAAGCATTCCAGGCCCAGAGCAGCATGGGCCTTCGAGCACTGACTCGGAGCAGCCCCACAGCAATGCCGGTCGCGCATCGTCAGCACCGGGCAACGAGCAATCGGGAGCTGCCGACGCAGGCGCTCAGCTGCCGTCCGGCAGCTTGCCCACGCCGAAGCCGATCCCGCTCGTCCCGACCCATGCCGTCTGGAATACGTTTCACGGTCAGCTCAATGCCCAGAAGTACTCTCCCCTGACCCAGATCACAGCCGACAATGTCCGATCGCTGGTAAAGGTGTGGGAGTATCACACCGGCGACGTTTCGGATGGGTCGGGCAAGCTGCCGACCAGCGTCTGGTCCGCCACGCCGATCTTTGCCAATGACACGCTCTACATCGGCACGCCGTTCTATCGCGTTGTTGCGCTGGAGCCCGCGACCGGAAAGGTCAAATGGACCTTCGACTCCAAATCGACGCTCAAGGCCTTGACCCAGCCGGCGCTGAAGAACCGCGGGGTCGCCTATTGGGAGGCAGCGAATCCCGTCGCGGGCCAGCCGTGCCAGAAGATCGTCTATCTCGGCACCATGGACGCGCAGCTCTTTGCCATGGACGCGGATACTGGCAAGCTCTGTCGTGATTTCGCGAACGGCGGCGTCCTCAACGTCGATCAGTGGAACGACGTGAACAACAAATATCCGCTTTCGTTGCTTCAGCCGCCGACGGTCGCGGGCAATCACGTGATCCTGGGCTGGGCCGGCAAGGACTGGGCCTATGCTGAAGCACCGCCCGGCACCGTATTCTCGCTCGATCCGCAAACGGGCAAGCGACAATGGTCCTTCGCTACGCTGCCGCCGAAGATCGCGTCCCGCACCGGCACCGCCAATGTGTGGACGGGCATGTCGGTCGACGAGGGACTTGGATTGGTCTATCTCCCGGTCTCCAGCCCCTCCCCGAACTACTGGGGCGGCAACCGCACCGAGCCGATCCCGTTGGCCACATCGACAACGGCCCTCAACCTCGAAACCGGCGAGGTCGTTTGGTCTCGCCAGTGGGTGCACCATGACATCTGGGACTACGACATCAACTCCGCGCCGACGTTGATGGACATCACCGTCGATGGGAAGCAGATCCCAGCGCTGATGCAGGCAACCAAGATGGGGTTCCTCTTCGTCGTCGACCGACGCACTGGCAAGGACGTCTGGCCGATCGAGGAGCGCAAGGTGCCTGGTGGCGACGGCTCGATCCAGGGCGAAATCTACGCGCCGACGCAGCCGTTTCCGATCAGGCCGGCGCCGCTGCTCGACCAGTCGAAGAAGCCTCCCATCTGGTGGGTCGCCGACGCCCTCGGGCTCGGCCAATGCTCGAGGCTCTGGAAGAGCCTCAATTACGCCGGCATGTACTCGCCGCCGACTCACAAGGACAGCGGCGTGCTCGCCTATCCCGACTCGGCCGGCGGCGTGCAATGGGGCGGCGTAGCCTTCGATCCGCGCGGCAAGACCGCGATCGTCAACTTCTCGCACGTGGTGCAATCCATCAAGCTCTACCCCCGGAAAGAATATGAGCAGCGCGCAGCCGGCTCGGGCAACGAGCAAGGCTTCTATCCTCAAGAGGGTGCGCCATACGGCATGTCACTCGACAACGCGCTGAACTGGCTCGGCATGCCCTGCTGGAAGCCGCCATTCGGCGAGATCGCCGCCATCGACATGACCACCGGTGACATCAAATGGCGCCGTCCCATCGGCGCCTCCCAGAAGTGGGGCTTCTACATGCCGGAGTCGATGGGATCGGTGACGATCGGCGGCCCGGCGGTTACGGCCGGAGGCGTGATCTTCATCGGAGCCTCGATGGACGCCAAGGTGCGGGCCTACGCGCTGGCCGACGGCAAGGAGCTCTGGTCCGACATCGTCCAGGCCCCCGCGGTCGCCAATCCCGCCGTCTATGAGTACAAGGGCCGCGAATACGTCGCCTTCATCGCGGGCGGCAACACGATCCTCAAGGACCAGGTCGGCGATCAGGTCGCCGTCTACGCTCTACCGTAGTGCGGCGGTGCTCGCCAGCTGGCTTGCGCTGAACCGTAGCGGAATGGCTTCCGTGCCTACGCCGCGGCGATACAGCTGCCGTCGCATTCGCTGCGCAGATGGCGCGGCCGACTGGACCGCGGCGAGGTCGCGATCGCCGGCGGGCGCATCCTCATCCCTCCGCCCGCCCACCGTTAGGACGTCTTTAGGCGAGGTCCGCCTTCATCAGGTCGCGCAGCGCTTTCGGTATGGGCTGCGCCCTGCCGCCGCTGACGAACGCAACTCTCACGTCGGCCTTGACGAGCACCTCCTCGCCGCGCCTGACCTCCTGCGCCAGCGTGATCGACGCGCCCTTCACCGCCACGGGCCAGGTGACGACGTCGAGCACGTCGTCCATACGGGCCGGCCGCAGGAAGTCGAGCGTCATCGAGCGCACCACGAAGGCGAAGCCCGGGGCCTCGCTTGCCGCCTCCGCGAACAGCGCGTGCTGCTCGGCGCCCATCAGCCGCAGATGATTGGTGCGGCCGCGCTCCATGAAGCGGAGGTAGTTGGCGTGATAGACGATTCCGGAGAAATCCGTGTCCTCGTAGTAGACCCGCACCTGCATGTGGTGGCGGCCGTCGCGGATCGCGCCGTCGAGATGTCGTTGGGTCAAGGGAAGCCCTCGATAGCCGGAAATGGCGATCGTTTCGCCCAGTTCAACGGCCAGCGCAAGAGCAGGCGAGCACGAGCCGGCTAGGACGTCACCTCGACGGGTTCCCTGCCGACGTTGACCAGCACGATCTCCGGCGGCATGCCGATCCGGACTGGCATGATGCTGCAGCCGAGGCCGCCGGAGACGATCACGTCGCATTGGGTGCGGATGTGGCCGTAGGCCAGATTGACGCCATTACGCGCGGGAACGGCCGGCGACCAGCCGAGCACGCGGATCTGGCCGCCATGCGTATGCCCGGACAGTTGCAGCGACACCCGCGCGGGCACGCGGAGCGCGACGTCGGGCTCGTGCGCCAGCAGAATTACCGGGGCGCTGTCCGTCACCTTGCGCAGCGTCCCTGCGAGATCATCGATGCCGATCCGCGGCATCGGCCGGAAGCGCCGCGCTGGCATGTAGGCCAACTGATCGCCAAGGCCGGCAAGCCAGAAGGCATGGCCATTCTTGGTGAGACGCACGACGTCGTTCTCGTAGACGGGAATGCCGGCGGCCTCGAGCGCCTTCTGGGCATACGGCGCGCCGCGGCCGTCACGCTGCACGGTTCGATCATCCCAATAATCATGATTGCCCAGGATGGCGTGCACGCCCAACGGCGCCCTCAGGCCACCGAGCACCGGCGCCCAGGCATCGGCGTCGATGCGTCCGATGTGATGACGATGACCGGCGACGTAGTCGCCGAGCAGAACGATCAGATCCGGCTGAAGCGCGTTGGTTCGCTGCACGATCCCGTCGATATGAGCGAGCGACATCCAGGGATCGCAGGCATGGATGTCGGCGATGGCCGCGATCTTCAGTCTTAGCCCAGCCGGCCAGTTGCGTGGATGGATGTGATAGTCGGTGACGCCCAAGCGGAGCGGCTCGACGCCGACGCCGTAGGTCGCGGTCGAAAAACCGGTGGCGGCGAGACCGCCTGAGAATGACAGAAAGCGACGGCGTGACAGCATCGATAAACTCCTCGCAGCGGCTCCCTTCTCCCTGATCATTGCAACCGATTTCGGGTGCGTCTGTGCAGATTGTCAGCAGTTTCGTTAATCATCGTCCTCGCTGCCGAACAGACCGAACTGGCCGGGATCGCGGTTCGAAGGCTCGGCCAGGCCAAGATGCCTGAACGCGTGCGACGTCAGCAGCCGGCCGCGCGGCGTACGCTGCAGATAGCCGCATTGGATCAGATACGGCTCGATGATGTCCTCGATGGCATCGCGCGGCTCCGACAGCGCTGCCGCCATGGTCTCGACGCCGACCGGCCCGCCGCCGTAGTTCAGCGCGATGGTCGAGAGATAGCGCCGGTCCATCGCGTCCAGCCCGGCGGCATCCACTTCGAGCGCGCTCAGCGCGTGATCGGCAATGGCACGATCGATCGCACTGGCGTTGGCCGCCGACGCGAAGTCGCGCACGCGGCGCAGCAGGCGGCCGGCGATCCGTGGCGTGCCGCGGGCGCGCCGCGCGATCTCGTTGGCGCCGTCGGCGGTCATGCCGACCCCGAGCACGCGGGCACCGCGCGTGACGATGCCTTCGAGCTCCTCCACCGTGTAGAAGTTCAGTCGGATCGGAATGCCGAACCGGTCACGCAACGGATTGGTCAGCAGGCCTGCGCGCGTCGTCGCGCCGACCAGCGTGAACTTCGACAGGTCGATCTTGACCGAGCGGGCCGCGGGGCCTTCGCCGATGATGAGATCGAGCTGGAAATCCTCCATCGCCGGATAAAGGACCTCCTCGACCGCCGGGCTGAGACGATGGATCTCGTCGATGAACAGCACGTCGCGCTCTTCGAGATTGGTCAGCAGCGCGGCGAGATCGCCGGCCTTGGCGATGACCGGGCCCGAGGTGGCGCGGAAGCCGACGCCGAGCTCACGCGCCACGATCTGCGCCAGCGTCGTCTTGCCAAGTCCGGGCGGACCGACGAACAGCACATGGTCGAGCGCCTCGCCGCGCTTGCGCGCCGCCTCGATGAAGATCGAGAGGTTGGCGCGCGCCTGCTGCTGCCCGACGAACTCCGACAGCTGCTGCGGACGCAGCGCGGTGTCGCCGACATCGTCGGAGCGCCGCTCCGGACTGACCATGCGCGCCGGCGGCTTCATTCGTTGCCGCGCCTGTATTTGTTCGGCAGCAATTCGCCGATGGTCACCGCCGCAGGCCCCTTGCCGTTCGACGGCACGATGACGCGCGCCTTGGCATCATAGTCGTGGATCAGCTCGCGGCAGGTGCCGCAGGGCGAGACCACGGCGACCTCGCCGGGCTCGCCGGGCTTGGGATGGCGCACGGCAACGATGGTCTCGATGCCGTGGTCGCCAAACTCGGTGATGGCGCGGCCGATCGCGATGGCCTCGGCGCAGACAGCGTTGCGGCCGAGATAGGCATCGATGTTGACGCCAGTGATGATGCGGCCGTCGCGCGTGCGCATGGCGGCGCCGACCTCCTGCCAATCGTTGCGATAGCGGCTCTTGACCGCTGATGCGGCCGCCTCGATCAGCTCCTTGTCCTTCTTGCTCACCATGGGGGAAACGGATGTCCTTCTGCTCGCCCGGCCGGGCGACGATAGCCTATTTCGCCAGCTCCTTGAGGCCGAGGCGAATGAGTTGCGCGGTCTCGGCCTTGTCGCCGGCCGCGCGTGACGCGGCGGCAATGGCGGCAGCCGCCTGCGGCTGGCCATAGCCGAGATTGATGAGCGCGGAGATCGCGTCCGCGATCGGCTGCGGCGCGCGGGATTCTTCGATGGCGCCGGACAGCCTGACGACACCGGGATCGACATCGGCAAAAGCCGGCGCCTTGTCCTTCAGCTCCGTGACGATGCGCTCGGCGACCTTGGGGCCGACGCCCGGCGTGCGCGCCACCGCGGCCTTGTCGCGCAGCGCGATGGCGTTGGCGAGATCGGACGGCGGCAAGGTGCCCAGCACGGCGAGGGCGACCTTGGCGCCGACGCCCTGCACCGTCTGCAAAAGGCGAAACCATTCCCGTTCGACATCCGAGCGAAAACCGAACAGCTTGATCTGGTCCTCGCGCACATAGGTCTCGATCGACAATGTGGCGGCTTCACCGGGCGACGGCAAGGCCTGCAGCGTGCGCGCCGAGCAGTGCACCTGGTAGCCGACGCCGCCGACGTCGAGGATGACGAAATCCTCCGCGTAGGAATCGATCAGCCCCTTCAGCTTGCCGATCATAGCCCGGCCACCTTCATGCGCGGCGCCTGGCCCTGGCGGTGATGGGCGTGGGTGATGGCGATGGCGAGCGCGTCCGCCGCGTCGGCCGACGGCGGCTCGGCCTTCGGCAGCAGGATCTTCAGCATCACCGCGATCTGGCCCTTGTCGGCATGACCGGCGCCGACCACGGTCTTCTTGACCTGGTTGGGGGCGTATTCGGCGACCGAAATTCCGAACATCGCCGGCGCCAGCATGGCGATGCCGCGGGCCTGGCCGAGCTTCAGGGTGGCGACGCCGTCCTTGTTGACGAATGTCTGCTCGACCGCAGCTTCCATCGGCGCGAACCGGCCGAGTACCGCCGAGAGCCCCTCATGGATCGCCAGCAGCCGGCTCGCCAGCGGCAGATCATCGGGCGGCTCGACCGAGCCGCAACCGACATAGATCAGCCGGTTGCCCTCGCTCTCGATCACGCCCCAACCGGTGCGGCGGAGGCCGGGATCGATCCCGATGATGCGGATTGCTGCGCGAATCGGCTGGGCTTTCATGGATTAGAGATAGCCTCGCGCCGCACCGATGGAAACATAAACGGAACGCACGAACGACGTGGTTGAGCGTCCGTCAACCGCCCATCTTCGCCATCAGGGCGTCCGAGATCTCGAAATTGGCGTAGACGTTCTGAACGTCGTCGTGTTCGTTCAGGAGGTCCATCAGCTTCAGCAGCTTCTCGCCGGTCTCGTCGTCGACCGCGACCGTGTTCTGCGGCTTCCAGGTCAGCGCCGCCTTGCGCGGCTCGCCGAACTTGGCTTCGAGGTTCTTGGCGACTTCATGGAAACTGTCCGGCGAGGCATAGACCTCGTGGCCGCCCTCGCCCGAGATCACGTCGTCGGCGCCGGCCTCGATCGCGGCGTCCAACACGGCATCGTCAGAGGCGACGCTGCGGTCGAATTCAATGATTCCGACGCGATCGAACATGAACGAGACCGAGCCGGTCTCGCCGAGGTTGCCGCCTGATTTGGTGAAGAAGGAGCGGATGTCGGACGCGGCGCGGTTGCGGTTGTCGGTCAGCGCCTCGACGATGACGGCGACGCCGCCCGGGCCGTAGCCCTCGTAGCGGATCTCGGCATAGTTGTCGCCCTCGCCGCCGAGCGCCTTCTTGATGGCCCGCTCGATGTTGTCCTTGGGCATGTTCTCGGCCCGGGCGGCGACCACGGCGGCGCGCAGCCGCGGGTTCATCGCCGGGTCGGGCGTGCCGAGCTTGGCGGCGACGGTAATTTCGCGCGCCAGCTTGCCGAACAGCTTGGACTTCATCGCATCCTGCCGGCCCTTGCGATGCATGATGTTCTTGAATTGGGAATGGCCGGCCATGCGAGGTCTCTTGCAATCGTAGGGGATCAGTGGGGGAAGCGCGGCCTTATAGGCCGGGAATCGTCAAAATCAAAGATTTGAGGTGGTTTCAGGGTGGCTGTCCCGCCTCGGAGAGTCAGTTGGCTGCCCCGCACCATAAGCCAAATGTTAACCATGGCTTCACAGTCAAGTGCAACGATGCCGCCCCTCTGCACCTTTTCACCCGCACCGGGGCCTACCCCATGGCGTTTGGTTTCTTTGCAAGACGAGCCTCTGCGCCCGAGCCGGTGGCCGAACCGAAGCCGGTAGCCGCGCCGGAGCCGCTGGCGTCGTCGGATGCCGATTCGGCCAAGGCCATCCTCGACCTGCTGGAGCTGGAACTCGGCGGCATGATTCGCCAGCTGGAGCGCGCCGCCGATGCGGTCGCCAGCGGCGCCGAGGCGACGGCGGGGACGCTGACGGACATTCGCCAGCGCGCCGATGCGCTGAGCGGACGCAGCAGCACCGCGCAGGGAACGGCGGCGACGTTCGCCCACGCCGCAGAGAAGGTGACCCAGTCCGCCCACGGTATCCGTGCCCAGGTCCAGGACGCCGGCCAGCTCGCCGACCAGGCCAGCGCCGCCGCCTCGGAAGCCCGGGCCAACGTCGACCGCCTGCGCGAATCCTCGGCGGCGATCGGCAACGTCGTCAACCTGATCTCCCAGATCGCGCGCCAGACCACCTTGCTCGCGCTCAACTCGACCATCGAGGCCGCCCGCGCCGGCGAGGCCGGCCGCGGCTTTGCCGTGGTGGCCACCGAGGTCAAGGCGCTTGCTGTCCAGACCCAGAACGCGACCGAGGAAATCACCCGCAAGATCGAGGCACTGCAGAAGGACGCCGCCGGCTCGGCCGACGCCGTCCACCGCATCGTCCAGGCGATCGAGGCGATCCGCCCCGTCTTCACCAACGTCAACGGCGCCGTCGCCGAGCAGAACCAGACCACCGGCGAGATGTCGAACAATGCGGCCCAGGCCTCGCAGTTCATATCCTCGGTGGTCGACAGCGCCGCCGACATCAGCAGCGCCACCCAGCAGGCCGAGAGCTATGGCGAGCGCGTCACGAACGCCGGCCGCGCCGTGACGATGTACGCCCAGAAGCTGAAGGCGCGCTGCGCCGTGCTGCTGCGGCAGGGCGATCGGCCCGTGCGCAGCGGCAGCGAGCGTCTGCCCTGTCACCTCAGGATCGAGATCAAGTCGGGCGCACGCACGATCGGTGCGCCGGTCTATGAGATTTCCAACGACGGCCTTCTGATCACCGGTCCGGATGCGAGCCGCCTGCCCGTGAACGAGCGTCTCGACGCCGTGCTGGAGGACGTCGGCCCGTGCCGCCTGCGCGTCACCGAGCAGGTCAAGGCCGGCGCCCAGGCGCGGTTCGATGCGCCCAGTGCCGAGCTGCGCGAGAAGATCGAGGACAAGCTCTGGGCGCTGCACGAGGAGAACAACGAGTTCGTCACCCGCGCCATGGAAGCCGGCACCGAGCTGAACCGGATGTTCGAGAGCGCCGTTGCGCGCGGCGAGATCACGCTCGAGGACATGTTCGATACCAACTATGTCGAGATCCCCGGCACCAATCCGCAGCAGCACCGCAGCCGGATCCTCGACTGGGCCGAGCGCGTGCTGCCGTCGTTCCAGGAGGCCTTCCTTGCCAAGGACCAGCGCATGGCGTTCTGCGTGGCGATCGACCGCAACGGCTATCTGCCGGTGCACAACCGGATCTATTCGCATCCGCAGCGGCCGGGCGATACGGCCTTCAACACCGCCAACAGCCGCAACCGCCGCATCTTCAACGATCCGGCCGGGCTCGCGGCAGGCCGCAACCAGCGGCCCTATCTGATCCAGAGCTACGCGCGCGACATGGGCAACGGCAACACCGTCATGATGCGCGAAATCGACGTGCCGATCCGGGTTCGCGGCCGGCACTGGGGCGGCTTCCGCACCGCCTACAAATTGTGAGCCAAGCCGTGATTTTCTGATCCTTTCAAGCCCGGGAGTCTGGACATGTCGGTCGCGCAACGCGCCATTCTGGAAAGTCACGACGCGCGCACCGGCGCCGAACGGCTGATGGACGAGATCGCCGACCGCATCGGCGGTCTCGGCGTCGAGCTCGCCGACGTCGCCGGCAACGTCCAGGAGGTCGCCAACCGCGTCAGCTACCAGTCGCAGCGGTTCGGGCATCTCCAGGCCACCGCCAAGACCATGGTCGCGGCCAATCACGACATCGCCACCGCCTCGCAGGCGGTGCAATCGGCCACGACCGCCGCGGTCGGCGACATCGCCCAGTCGCGCAACGTGGTCGACACCGCGGTGCGGCACATCGCCGAATTGGTCGAGTCCGTCGAGCGCATCGAGCAGCGGCTCGGCTCGGTCGGCGATGCGCTGTCGCAGGTCGCCAAGGTCTCGGTCGCGATCGAGGCGATCGCCAAGCAGACCAACCTGCTGGCGCTGAACGCAACCATCGAGGCGGCCCGTGCCGGCAGCGCCGGCCGGGGCTTCGCTGTCGTCGCGAGCGAGGTGAAGTCGCTCGCCGAGGCGACGCGGCAGGCCACCCAGGAGATCGGCGATACCCTGCGCGGGCTCGACTCGCAGGTGAAGAGCCTGCTCGGCGAGAGCGGCCAGGCCTCCTCCCGCGCCAAGACCGCGGGTGAAGGCGCCCAGCAGATCGGCGGCATCATCGTCCGCGTCCAGGACGGCTTCACCAGCGTCGGCCAGGAGATCGACGGCGTGGCGAAGGCCGCGACCTCCAACCTCGCGCATTGCGACGCCGTGATCAGCGAGCTCAACGAGCTCGCCAAGGGCGTCGACCAGTCCTCGGTCGAGCTCAAACAGGCCGACAGCCGGATCGCCAAGCTGCTCGATCATTCCGAGGCGCTGATCGGGCTGATCGCCGAGAGCGGCGTACAGACCGCGGACGCGCCGCTGATCAAGACCGTCGTCGACACCGCCCGGCAGATCTCGGCGACCTTCGAGGCGGCGATCGACCGCGGCGAGATCACGCTCGCCGACCTGATGGACGAGAGCTATCGCGAGATCCCCGGCACCAATCCCAAGCAGTACATGACGCGCTACGTCGAATTCACCGACCGCGTCCTGCCGGCGATCCAGGACCCGATCCAGGGCAGCGATCCGCGCATCGTGTTCTGCGTCGCCTGGGCGCGCGGCGGCTACCTGCCGACGCACAATCCGAACTACCGCAAGCCGCAGGGGCCCGATCCGGTCTGGAACAACGCCAACTGCCGCAACCGCCGGCTGTTCGAGGACCGCGCGGTGAAGAAGGTCGCCGCCGCCAGCAACAAGCCGTTTCTGCTGCAGACCTACCGCCGTGACATGGGCGGCGGGCAGTTCGTGCTGATGAAGGACCTCTCGGCGCCGATCTTCATCAAGGGCCGGCATTGGGGCGCGTTCCGAATGGGTTTTCGGCTCAAGGCCTGACCCAGGCTCTCATCCTCCCCAGAACGAAGGCTTCGCCGGCGACAGCCGGCCGCCGATGCGCACCGGCGCGATCTTGATCGCAAGCCCGGTGCCGTTGTCGGTCTCGACCGCCACGCCGCTCAACGTCGCCTCGCCGGAGGCCGGCTCGAACCGCGCCGACGGGATGCCAGACTGGAAGCGGCGCAGCGGCTCGTCCTTCTGCATGCCGATGATGGAGTCGTAATCGCCGGTCATGCCGGCATCGGTCATGTAGGCGGTGCCGCCGGGCAGGATCTGGTGATCGGCCGTTGGCACATGCGTATGGGTGCCGACGACGAGGCTGGCGCGGCCGTCGCAGAAATAGCCCAGCCCCTGCTTCTCGCTGGAGGCCTCGCAATGCACGTCGACCACGATCGCATCCGCCGCCTCGCGCAGCGGGCAGGCGCCGAGCTCGCGGCCGACAGCCGCGAACGGATCGTCGAACGGCGTCATGAACACGCGCCCGAGCACGTTGACCACCAGCGCGCGGGCGCCGTTCTTGGCGTCGACCAGCGCCGCGCCACGGCCGGGCGTGCCCGCCGGATAATTCGCAGGGCGCACCAGGCGCGGCGCGCGCTCGATGAACACCAGCGCCTCGCGCTGGTCCCAGGAGTGGTTGCCGAGCGTGACCGCGTCGGCGCCGGCGTCGACCAGCTCCTGATAGATCGCCTCGGTGATGCCGAATCCGCCGGCCGCGTTCTCGCCATTGACGATGACGAGATCGAGCGCCCAATCGCGGATCAGGCCTGGCAGGTGGTCCGAGACGGCGCTGCGGCCGGCCCGGCCGACGACGTCGCCGACGAAGAGAATTCGCAACTCAATTGCTCCGGAAATCCAAGGTCTCGCGCTCGGTTAGCACATAATCCAGCGCCGCGTCGTGGGCCAAGGCCGGGATCGCCTCGGTTTCCTGCACGGCAAAGCCGAGGCCGACGCCGATGAGGTGATGCGATTTACGCAAGTGCGAGAAGGTGTAGTCGTAGTAGCCGCCGCCGTAACCGATGCGATGGCCGGTGCGGTCGAAGGCGGCGAGCGGGACCAGCATCACGTCCGGCACCAGCTCGGCCGCAACGGGCGACGGCTCGGGGATACCGAGCGAGCCCAATGTCAGCCGATCACCCGGCGACCACGCCCGGAAGGAGAGCGAATGGCCGCGGGCCAGGATGACCGGCAGCGCCAGCCGCGCGCCCTTCGCCGCCAGCACGCGCATCAGCGGCACCGGATCGAGCTCGTTGCGAATCGGCGCATAGCCCGAGACCACCTGGCCCGGCTCCAGCGCGAAGGGGAGCCCGCGCGCCGCGATGGCCTGCGCGGCGGCGCTGCGCGCCTCGTCGCTCAGCGCGTCGCGCGCGGCGAGGGCCGCAGCTCGCAGCTGCTGCTTGGTGTGCTGGACGGCCTTCATCGGCATGCGGCGGGATCTCCGTCAAGAGCTCGCGGACGCGGGCACTCCAACGTTCTCAGAAACGCAGCAGGTCGGCAATCAAGGGGACAGACCAGAGGAGAGAGACAAGCGCGAAGCCGCAATCGCCGTTGAAACGCTCGATCCCGGAGTTCCCTACGAAAGTAGGTGGGCACCATATGTCCAGGTCCACGGACCTGGCCAGGGACAGTTCCCTAAAGGATCGATAAGGCCCCGGGGATATGTTGGTTCCGGACGCGCGTCGCAGCCTCGCTGACGCAATGTAACCATGGCGGGGTGATTTTGCCAGCGGTGGAAGCGGATTGACGCGCGCTGCCGTTGTCCAACCTCGGCGTCGTCGCCCGGCTTGACCGGGCGCCCCCGTACGCCGAGGCAGCAGTGGTTGAGCCGACAGGCCGCGGCGTACCGGATCGCCCGCTTTTCGCGGGCGATGACAGTTGTCGGGTGGTAGGAGCCGGGCCGAACACGGCAGAGCAGATCAGAATAGGCATGGCATCGCGTCCTCGTGGCGCTCGGCGTCCGAGTTGTTCATTTGGCTCGCCCTCTCGACACAGAGGGCACAGGGAAGGCCGGGCGTCGGCTGACGCCCGTGGCCCGCCTGCGTAAAAAATGCAGGCGGCAGGTACCACAGGTGCAGCCGGAAACACCCGGCCTTCCCTGCGCGACGGTTTGAACGGCTGCTTCGCGATCTCCCTGGTGCGCCGGGCTTGTTGGCCACCATGCGCGACAACGCGCTTGCGCGCGTTGCGCGGGACACCAGCATCGGGGTGTCAGGACCACGCGACTTGACCGTACGTGCATCGCCGTTCGTCCGCGCGATCAACTCACGCTGCGGCAATCCACGCCCATCGCATCCCACTGCCAACGCCTCGTGACGGTCGCGACACGCCCCTCATGCGGCAGCAGGACGAGCGGAAGCATCCGCCTGATTTGCCCGACACGGCAAGCCATGCGGCCTGCGACATCGTAACGCGACGGGCAGTTTACGCATGATCGACATGCGCGGTTTGCCCGTCGTGCAGTTTACGACGTGCATCTGCTCCCGTGCCGCCAGCTCAACATTCCGCCGTCGTCCCGGCCTCGCGCGCCCTTGCGCCGAGGCAATTCAGGATCTCTCCGCAGATGCAGCCTGGATTGCTTCGCCTCGCCACTGCGCTCGCAATGACGCCGTGGTGATGACGGCGCTCCCGCGGCAGCGCCGCGTCGGCAGCGCATAGTCTTGCCACGATTCAGGCTCATCGACTTGGAGCTGAGGTTGTGGCAGATCATGCCTACATCCCAATGCCCTGTATCGTACATTGGAGTCCTGGCATGCGCTTCGATCTCAAAACCGTCACGGCCGCCTGCGCGCTACTGATCGCGTCGGCTGCTGCGAGCCTCGCCGCCGACGTCAAGATTCATCGCGTCTCGATCCAGGTCGATCAGAACGATCCGGCGATCATGAATCTCGCGCTGAACAACGCCACCAACATCATGGAGACGTTCAAGGAGAAGGGCGAGGAGGTCGAGATCGAACTCGTCACCTATGGACCCGGGCTGAACATGCTGCGCGAGGATACCTCGCCGGTGAAGGACCGGCTCAAGCAGATCGCCGAGCTCAGCTTTCCCGCCAAGATCAAGTTCTCCGCCTGCAACATCACCAAGCGCGGCATGGAGAAACGCGAAGGACATCCGATTGCGATCGTCACCGAAGCGAGCCTGGTGCCATCGGGCGCCGTCAGGCTGATGGAACTGCAGGAGAGCGGCTGGAGCTACCTGAAACCTTAGGTAGTTTCTGCCCCAAAACTGCCAGCTTTAGGGCTCATTGAGATACGACCTTGGATTGAGCTGTGTCATCAGTCTGCTCGGGGGATGGCGAGCAGACGCGATCGGGGACTAGTCACATGCACAGAGTACTCGCCCGGCCGGCGCTGCTGGCGCTGGCAACGCTTTCGGCTGCCTTGCTCACCCCCGTCGGCGCGGTGCTTGCGCAAGGGCAGTCCGCCGCTCCGCTCTCGATCAAGCCTGCGCGCGCGTCGGAACGGCGGGCCGTCGAGCCTCGGGTCTCCGAGACCCGCGCGCCCGAGCCACGGAGCGCCTCGGACGAAGCCGCCATCAAGACGCGCATGAACCAATGGACCGTCGGCCTGGCCGCGGGCCTGCCCGACGGTGGCTTCGTGCGCTTCGCCAGCGAGATGGCGCGGACCATGGACGACGGCGACAACATGCGCCTGATCCCGATGGTGACGCGCGGCACCACCTCGAACATCGCCGACCTGCTCTATCTGCGCGGTGTCGACGTCGCGATCACCTATGCCGATGCATTCGACTTCTATGCCAGGCAGGCAGGCCTTTCCAACATCAACGACCGCATCCGCTACGTGCTGCGCTTCTTCATCTCCGACGTGCACATCTATGCGCGCGAGGAGTTCAAGTCGCTGCAGGACCTGAAGGGCCAGAAGGTCGCGGTGGGCACGGCGGGCGTGGCCGCCGCCCACACCGGCCCACTGATCTTCCGGCGCCTCGGCATCGACATCGAGCCGGTCGCGGTCGGTGGCCCCGTCGCACTGGAGAAGCTGCACAAGGGCGAGATCGCCGCGATGGTATATGTCGCCTCCAAGCCCGGCGAACTGTTCAGCGGCAAGAAGGCGGATCCTGGATTCCACTTCGTGCCGGTGCCGTACACGCAGCAATTCTCGGACTTCTACTATCCGACCAGCATCAAGGCCGACACCTATCCAGGGCTGGTCGCACCCGACACCGCCGTGGAAACCATCGCCGTGCCGTCGGTGCTGGCCGTCTACAACTGGAAGCCCGGCAGCGACCGCGCCGACCGCGTCAACCGCTTCGTCGACACGCTGTTCACCAACCTCGCGCGGCTGCAGCAGCCGCCGTTCCATCCGGGCTGGAAGGATCTCAATCTCGAGGCCCAGGTGCCGGGCTGGCAGCGCTATCCGTATGTCGACGCCGTGCTGGAGCGGATGAAGAAGGAGGCCAATGTCGGCCTGCCGCCCGCCGCGGCCGGCAGTCTCTCGCAGCAGGAGCGCTTCGATGCCTTTCTCGAATCGCAGGCCAAGGCGCCGACCTCGAAGGCGGAGAAGGAGGAGCTGTATCGCTCCTTCCTGGACTGGAGCCGCAAGCGGCAGAAGTGAGCAGGCGATGGGCTGATGACAGCGGGCGAGGTGGTGGGCTGTCGACCATAAGTTCATTTGCATTCTCGCCCTAACGCTGGCGTGTTGCGAGACGCTGAAAAATAGTGAGACGAGATATGGCGGCTCGGGCAGTCAGCTCTCTCTCCCTGTTCTCGCGGGGAGAGGGTTGGGGTGAGGGGCCGACGCACGGGGAGTGCACGTCGTGAGACCTGTACTCCCTCACCCGGATTGCATCTGACGATGCAATCCGACCTCTCCCCGCAAGCGGGGCGAGGTACACCGAGCAAGCCGCCAAAGCGATCTTCCGACCCGCGACGATCAGCTCAACAACAACGCCATCCCCGGATCCCCCTTGGCCATCGCGCGCTGATAGGCCGGGCGCGCAGCGATGCGGGCGAGATAGGCGCGGATGTTGGGGAAGGGTCCGAGATCGTAGGGCAGGAAGTAGCGCATGGTGGTAAGCGAGAACACGGTCATGATGTCGGCGGTGGTGAGCGCGTTTCCCGCGAGATAATCCACCTCGCCGCAACGCGCCTCGACCAGCGCGAAGGCACGGTCGAGCCTCGCCCTGATGGCGCCGAGAACCGGATTGTCGTCGGGCAGATGCAGCCGGTTGAGGATCATCAGTCGGCCCATCGCCGCCTGCAACGTACCGTTGGCGAAATGAAGCCAGTAGAGGAACGGCGCGAAGCTGGGATCATCAGGCCCAGGCCGCAAGCGGTCTTGGCCGTAGGTCGCGGTAACGTAGTCGACGATCGCGCCGGATTCGGCGAGCACGAGATCGCCATCGGTGATCACGGGCGCCGCGCCGATCGGATGCAGCGCCTTGTACTCGGGCGGCGCCAGCATCGTCCGGGCGTCGCGCGTGTAGCATTTCAGTTCGTACGGAATTTCCAGCTCCTCGCAGAGCCAGACGATACGTTCGGACTGCGACTTGCCGAGGTGATGAACCGTGAGCATGCGCTATTTCACCATCGCGCCATAGACGATGTCCTGCACCTGCTCGCGATAATATTTGCGCAAGTCCCCGGGCGCCGCCGTGCCGACCACGACGACGAGACGCTCCCTGGGATCGCAGAAGAACTGCGTGCCATAGGCGCCGTTCCAGCTGAACTCACCGGGATTGCCGGGCACCGCCGACAGGCCCTCGCTGACGCGCACGGCGACGCCGAGCCCGAAGCTGAAGCCGGCGCGATGCGGCTCCACATTGGCGACGGTGTTCTTGATCTCGGGCCCGAGATGGTTGGAGGTCATGTGGTGCACCGTCTTCGGACTCAGGATGCGCGCGCCGTCGAGCTCGCCGCCATTGAGCAGCATCTGGCCGAAGCGGACGTAGTCGCCGATGGTGGCGAACGAGCAGACGCCGCCGCAGTCCGACTTGGTCGGCGTGTCCAGCAGCTTGATCGCCTGCGGCTTGCCGGTCAGCGGATTGTTCGGAAACGGATGCGCCAGCCGCGGGCGCTGTGCGTCGGTCGGCGCGAACGTCGCATCGGCCATGCCGAGCGGCTTCCAGAGATTGGCCGACAGATATTCCCCGAGCCGCTGCTCGCTGACCTTCTCGATCACGGCGCCGAGCACGTCGATGGAGAAGCCGTATTCGAACTGCGTGCCGGGCTGATGCGCCAGCGGCAGCTTGGTGATGCGCTCGATGAACGCCTGGGTGTCGCCTTCGATCGCAGGCGCGGTGCCGTCGGGATAGAGCCGCGCCACCGCGCTCGAGCTGTCCGGCCGGCCGCCATACATCAGGCCCGAGGTGTGGCGGTAGAGATCATGGATCAGGATGGGGCGAGCCTGCGGCACCAGCAGCAGCGCTCCGTTCTCCTGGGTGACGCCGACCTTCATGTCGGCGAATGCCGGATAGTAGTCGGCGAGCCTGGCCTGCAGCGGCAGCCGCCCCTGCTCCATCAGCATCAGCCCGCCGACCGCAGTCATCGGCTTGGTCATCGAGGCCAGGGCGAAGATCGCGTCGAGCGGCATCGGCGTGCCCTTGACCGGATCGAGCTGGCCGTAGGCCTTGTAATGCACGAGCTTGCCGTCGCGCGCGATCGCCACGACCGCGCCGGGCACGCGCTTGGCGGCGATCTCGCGGGCGAAGAAATCATCCATTCGCGCGAGACCCGCCGGCGAGAAGCCGACCTCGTCGGGCTTGGCTTCGGGCAGCGGCGCGGCCGCGAGCTGCGTGATGATCATGGTGAAGGCTGTGGCTACGGCCGCCTTGAGCAGCGTCTTCATGGGCACTCCCTGATGCGCGGGCGATCCCGTTTGTCGCCACGGGATTCAATGGCTCCGCCTGGACAATGAGTAGAGGACACAGGGAGGAACGACAAGCGGTCGCAACACGATCGCATCGCGATGACGTGATCGGCTTCGCTGCCGCACAACGGCGTATCCGCGCGACCAATCGGAGGGGACGGGTGAGACCGCTGACACGCGAGATCACGCATGCTGAGGACAATCGGACTCATCCTTCACACGCTCTGGGCCATTTGTACGCTTGCGACCGGAGCCTTCGTCGGCGCAGCCGTCGGCTTTCACTATCATGGCTGGATCGGCGCCATTGTCCTCGGCGTCATCGGCCTGGGCGTCGGTAGCCTGGCGGCGGCCTACCCGCTGGAGACGATCGCGACGCTGTTGGAGGGTCTTTGACGCGAGGGCCATGTAGCCCGCATGAGCGAAGCGACGTCCGGGAAAGCGCGGGCACCGAGATGGTCTCGGATATCGCTGACCTTCATTGAGGCTACGGGCTGGGAACCGCCATGCCGGCCCCGTGTTGTTCGATGCAACGCGTTCGTCCAAACAGCCGCGCCATGACCGGACCCGAGCTCGCCAATCACTATCGCGGCTATATCGTGTGCCTGAATGCGCAGGCTTGGCCGCAGCTCGGCGATTTCGTGCACGAGCACGTCGTTCACAACGGCCGGCAGCTCGGACTCTCCGGCTATCGCGACATGCTGATCGGAAACTTCGCCGACATTCCCGATCTCCGTTTCAACATCGGCCTGCTGCTATCAGACCCGCCCCGCGTCGCGAGCCGGCTGTACTTCGACTGCACGCCATCCGGCGAATTTCTCGGGCTCGCCATCGACGGCCAGCGCGTCGCCTTCACCGAGAACGTGTTCTACGAATTCCGCGAGCGCAAGATCGTGGAGGTGTGGTCGGTCATCGACAAGGCCGCAATCGAGGCGCAGCTGTGAATGCGAACGCGTGGCGGCACCAGCCGCCCCAATGGGCTCAAGGCCGGGACGACACCTTGGATGAGGCGGCAGGTCAGACAATCGCTGATGGAGAGACCCACAACACGATGATACGTTGTCGCGAGGGCTTGAATCGTCTCACCCGATCGCCACACCACCGCCGATGGTGCGGTTCAGCACCTGTGTGGTGCGCTCGATGCGCTCGGCGGCGGCGTTCAGCGCCTTCGCCACCGCGACCTGCGTGGCACGGGCGCGGTCGCTGGCCTGGTTGCGGACGTTGCGCAGGCCTTCGAGCTCCTGCTCCAGCACCTGGACGCGCTGATTGGCATCGATCAGCTCATCGCACACGGTGAGCGCCGCCATCACGGTGAGCCGGGCGTCGCCGATCTCGCCGAACTTGCCGCGCAGATTGGTGATGCGCGTCTCGAGACTCTCCGCGAGCTTCAGCAGCCGCAGCTCCTGGCCCTCCTCGCAGGCCATGCGATATTGGCGGCCGTTGATGGTGACGTTGATGTGGCTCATTCCTCGTCCTCATCATCATGCGCGGCGTCCTGGCCGTCGCCACCAGCGAGCACCGCGCGGATGGTGCCGATCGCGGTGTCCAGGCGTTCGGCGATCTCGCGGTTGGTACGCTCGAGCCGGCGCGTCTTCATCAGGGAGCCGTCGAGCTCGTCGGCGAGACGCGAGCGGTCGGCGCCGAGCGCCTGGATGCGCGTCGCCAGCTCGTCCTCGTCACGATCCGCCTCGCGCCGCCGCTCGACCGCGCTCTCCAGCGCGTCGAGGGCCGTCATCAGTCGCCGCGTCGCCGCCTCGAGATCGGCGGCGCCGGGTTCCACCTGGCCGGTAAGATTGGCAGGGTGATCGTTCATGGCACGGATGCGAGGCCCTCGGAGCAAGCGGGATGCGACAAAAGCGCTGTCCGGCAAGCGGTTACGGGCAAAATCTTACGTGGTGGGCGAGCCAAGCGCAACGCTCGGCCGAAACTATGCACTACTAAGCAACTTTTGGGAGGTTCCCGGCGTTGCAGAACCTTTGATTCCCGGAACCGAGGTGCTAATCAGCCCGCAAAATCCCGGCCCGCCAGCAATACCGGCGGCGCTCCTGTCATCAGCATTTCACGTTTGGACGGATTCCAGCATGACGCAGGTCGATCATTCCCGCATGGCCAACGCCATCCGCGGGCTCGCAATGGACGCCGTCGAGAAGGCGAAATCGGGCCATCCTGGCCTGCCGATGGGCGCGGCGGACGTCGCCACTGTGCTGTTCACCCGCGTGCTGAAATACGATGCCGCAGCGCCCGCCTGGCCGGACCGCGACCGCTTCGTGCTGTCGGCCGGCCACGGCTCGATGCTGCTCTATGCGCTGCTGTATCTGACCGGCAACGAGGAGATGACGCTCGACCAGATCAAGCGCTTCCGCCAGGTCGGTTCGCTCACCCCCGGCCATCCGGAGAATTTCCGCACCAAGGGCATCGAGACCACCACCGGCCCGCTCGGCCAGGGCATCTCCACCGCGGTCGGCATGGCGCTGGCCGAGAAGATGCTGCAGGCGGAATACGGCAAGAAGATCGTCGACCACCACACCTATGTGCTGGCCTCGGACGGCGACCTGATGGAGGGCATCTCCCAGGAAGCGATCGCGATGGCCGGGCACTGGAAGCTCAACAAGCTGATCGTGCTGTGGGACGACAACGGGATCTCGATCGACGGCCCGCTGTCGATCGCCGACTCGGTCGACCAGGTGAAGCGCTTCAAGGCGTGCGGCTGGGCCGCCGAGCTGATCGACGGCCATGATCCCGAGGCGATTGCGGCCGCGATCGCGCGGGCGCAGAAGTCGTCGAAGCCGTCGCTGATCGCCTGCAAGACCACCATCGGCTACGGCGCGCCGACCAAGGCCGGCACCTCCAAGGTGCATGGCGAGGCGCTCGGCGCGGAGGAATTGAAGGGCGCCAAGGAGAAGCTCGGCATTTCGCAGGAGCCGTTCTCCGTGCCCGACGACGTGCTCGCCGCCTGGCGCGAGGCCGGCCGCCGCGGCGCAACCGCACGGGCGGAGTGGGAGACCCGGCTCGGCGAGATGGGCCCGCGCAAGCGCGCCGAGTTCGAACGGCGGCTGCGCCACGAGCGGCCCGCCGCGCTGGCGAAGGCGCTGAAGGACCACAAGAAGGCGCTGCTGGAGACCCCGCTCAACGTCGCCACCCGCAAATCGTCGGAGGCCGCGATCGAGGTGATCGCAGCCGCCATGCCGTTCGAGTTCGTGGCCGGCTCCGCCGACCTCACCGGCTCCAACAACAACAAGGCGAAGTCGGCCGTCTCGTTCTCGGCCAAGACGCCGAAGGGACGCTTCATCCATTACGGCATCCGCGAGCACGGCATGGCCGCCTGCATGAACGGCATCTTCCTGCATGGCGGCTTCGCGCCGAACGGCGCCACCTTCCTGGTGTTCTCGGACTACGCGCGCGGTGCTATGCGCCTGTCGGCGCTGATGGGCGCGGGCGTCGTCTATGTGCTGACGCATGATTCGATCGGCCTCGGCGAGGACGGCCCGACGCACCAGCCGGTCGAGCATCTGGCCGCGCTGCGCGCGATCCCGAACATGCGCGTGTTCCGGCCGTGCGACGCGGTCGAGACCGCCGAATGCTGGGAGCTGGCGCTGAACCGCACCAACGGCCCGACCGTGCTGGCGCTGACGCGGCAGAACCTGCCGCAGCTGCGCACCAATGCGCCGGCGGACAACCCCTGCAGCCGGGGCGGCTACGAGCTCGTCGCCGCGCAGGGCGAGGCCAAGGTCTCGCTGTTCGCGACCGGCTCCGAGGTCGAGATCGCCGTTGCGGCGCAGAAGCAGCTCGCCGAGCGTGGCATCCCAGCCCGCGTCGTCTCGGTGCCGTCGCTGGAGCTGCTGCTCGAGCAGCCGGCCGAAGCCAGGGCCAAGATCATCGGCAATGCTCCGGTCAAGATCGCCATCGAGGCCGCGGTGCGCTGGGGCTGGGGTGCGGTGATCGGCCAGGACGGCATCTTCATCGGCATGCATTCGTTCGGCGAGAGTGGCCCGGCCAAGGAGCTCTACAAGCATTTCGGCATCACCGCCGAGGCGGCTGTCGCGGCGGCCGTACAGCGGCTGGCGTAAAGCCCGCTCGCTCCTGCGCGGCGGTTCACCAAATCAGGAGCGCCGCGCGAACATGATTCGCGACGGTTGAGCGAGCGCAAAAAAAGGACTACGAAAGGGCCATATCGTCCGCTCGCGCCCGGCAGAACCGGGCGTCAACAGGTCCAAACCCTCGTAGAGCCCTTGCCAGGGGCCGGCTGCGAGGGACGAGAAACGTCATTGAAGGAGACGAAAATGGCAGTCCGGGTCGGGATCAACGGGTTTGGCCGCATCGGCCGCAACGTTCTGCGCGCCATCGCGGAATCGGGTCGCAAGGACATCGTGGTGGTCGGCATCAACGATCTCGGCCCGGTCGAGACCAACGCCCACCTGCTGCGCTTCGACAGCGTGCACGGCCGCTTCCCCCATACCGTGACCGTCGACGGCGACACGATCGATATCGGCAACGGCAAGATCAAGGTCACCGCCGAGCGTGATCCGTCGAAGCTGCCCTGGAAGGACCTTGGCGTCGACATCGCGCTGGAATGCACCGGCATCTTCACCTCCAAGGACAAGGCCTCCGCGCATCTGACCGCCGGCGCCAAGCGCGTGCTGGTCTCGGCCCCGGCCGACGGCGCCGACGCCACCATCGTCTACGGCGTCAATCACACGACGCTGACCAAGGATCACCTCGTCGTCTCCAACGGCTCCTGCACCACCAACTGTCTGGCGCCGATCGCCAAGGTGCTGAACGACACCGTCGGCATCGAGACCGGCTTCATGACCACGATCCACGCCTACACCGGCGACCAGCCGACACTCGACACCATGCACAAGGATCTCTATCGCGGCCGCGCGGCGGCGATGTCGATGATCCCGACCTCGACCGGCGCGGCCAAGGCGATCGGCCTGGTGCTGCCCGAGCTGAAGGGCAAGCTCGACGGCGTCGCGATCCGCGTGCCGACCCCGAACGTCTCGGTCGTCGACCTCAAGATCGTCGCCAAGCGCAACACCGATCCGAAGGAAATCAACGAGGCGATGAAGCGCGCCGCCGAGCAGGAGCTCAAGGGCGTGCTCGGCTACACCACCGCGCCGAACGTCTCGATCGACTTCAACCACGATCCGCACTCCTCGACGTTCCACATGGACCAGACCAAGGTGATGAACGGCAACCTCGTGCGCGTGATGTCCTGGTACGACAACGAGTGGGGCTTCTCCAACCGCATGGCCGACACCGCCGTCGCGATCGGCAAGCTGCTCTAACTCTCGCCCAGTCATTCCGGGGCGCCTTGCAGAGAGGCCCCCGGAATCTCGAGATCCGGGTGCGGTCCTGCGGACCGTCCCGGAACGACGGCTGAGGAAGCGCGATGACCCTTCCCAACTGGCTTGGAATCCCCGGCGCGCTGCTGCTGATCGGCCTGATTGCCTATGGTTTCCGCCAAGGCATGCGGGTGACGACGAAGCAGGAAGGCGATCCGCCGGAAAACACCAACGGCTACAATCAGCCCTGATAGTCCCTCGTTCAACGGTGGCTTCAATGAAACAATTCCGCACCCTCGACGACGTCGACGTCAAAGGCAAACGCGTGCTGCTGCGCGTCGACCTGAACGTGCCCATGGAGAATGGCCACGTCAGCGATGCGACGCGCCTGGAGCGCGTCGCGCCGACCATCAATGAGATCGCGACCAAGGGCGGCAAGGTCATCCTGCTCGCGCATTTCGGCCGGCCGAAGGGGCGCGATGCCAAGGACTCGCTGAAGCCGGTCGCCACTGCGCTCTCGCAGGTGATCAAGCGTCCCGTCGCCTTTGCCGACGATTGCATCGGCGAGCCGGCGGCGACCGCGATCGCCGCGATGAAGGACGGCGACGTGCTGTGCCTGGAGAACACGCGCTTCCACAAGGAGGAAGAGAAGAACGATCCGGCGTTCGTCGCCGAGCTCGCCAAGCTCGGCGACATCTGGGTCAACGACGCCTTCTCCGCCGCGCACCGCGCCCACGCCTCGACCGAAGGCCTCGGTCACAAGCTGCCGGCCTATGCCGGCCGCACCATGCAGGCCGAGCTCGACGCGCTCGACAAGGCGCTGGGACGGCCGGCCAAGCCGGTCATCGCGATCGTCGGCGGCGCCAAGGTCTCTACCAAGATCGACCTGCTGGAAAACCTCGTCACCAAGGTCGATGCACTGGTGATCGGCGGCGGCATGGCCAACACCTTCCTGCATGCCCAGGGCGTGCAGATCGGCAAGTCGCTGGCTGAGAAGGATCTCGCCGCCACCGCGCTCAGGATCATGGAGAAGGCCGAGGCCTCGAACTGCGCCATCATCCTGCCGGTGGATGCCACCGTCTCCTATCACTTCGCGGCCAACTCGCCGTCCTTCGCCTATGGCCTCGACGCCATCCCGCCGGACAGCATGATCCTCGACGTCGGCCCGCAATCGACCGCCCGCATCCATGCCGCGATCGACGACGCCGCGACGCTGGTGTGGAACGGTCCGCTCGGCGCCTTCGAGCTGACCCCGTTCGACCGCGGCACGATGGTCGCCGCCAAGCACGCGGCCGAGCGCACCAAGGCCAAGAAGCTGGTTTCGGTGGCCGGCGGCGGCGATACCGTCGCCGCGCTCAACCAGGCCGGAGTTGCCTCGGACTTCACCTATGTCTCGACCGCCGGCGGCGCCTTCCTGGAGTGGATGGAAGGCAAGCCGCTGCCGGGCGTCGAGGTGCTGAAGATCTGATTTCTCGGACCTTGTCGGCCATGGATGTTTCCGTTATGTTCCATCCATGGTCGAGACTCCGACAGACCATTCGATCCTGATCAAGATCCAGGAGAGCATTGCTGCGCTCCGGACAGAGGTCGGACAGTTCAGGCTGGATAATCGAGCCGAGCACGAGCGCATGGAAGCCTTGATCCGCAGGCAGCGTCGGGACTCTGCCGGCATGCTGGTGATGATGCGCGCGGCCGCCGGTGACTTAGACGTGCGTGTCACCGAGGTCGAGGAACGCATCACCGCTCTTGAAGCCAGGAAGACCTGATCTCCCATCGTTGAGCTACCGGCAACGCGCCAGCCCTACGCGCTAACCCTAGACGTATCCTGACCGCCTCCTCCTCCAGGCTGCGTCGCCACTGCCCTTGGAATCCGCCCACCACCGCGTTATGCACGGTGCAGCAGTTTCGGCGCGTGCGCATCCTGCCGCACGGTCCAATCCTTAATCTCAGGGAGTTCCAGCCATGGCTCGTATCACGTTGCGTCAATTGCTCGACCACGCGGCGGAAAATGACTACGGCGTCCCGGCGTTCAACATCAACAACATGGAGCAGGCGCTGGCGATCATGGAGGCGGCCAATGCGGTCGACGCGCCGGTCATCATCCAGGCCTCGCGCGGCGCCCGCTCCTATGCCAACGACGTCATGCTCAAGCACATGATGGACGCGGTCACCGAGATCTATCCGCACATTCCGGTGTGCGTGCATCTCGATCATGGCAACGGTCCCGACACCTGCATGACCGCGATCCAGTCCGGCTTCACCTCGGTGATGATGGACGGCTCGCTGAAGGCCGACGGCAAGACCCCGGCTGACTGGGACTACAATGTCGGCGTCACCAAGACGGTCGCCACCATGGCGCATCTCGGCGGCATCTCGGTCGAGGGCGAGCTCGGCGTGCTCGGCTCGCTCGAGACCGGCATGGGCGACAAGGAGGACGGCCACGGCGCCGAGGGCAAGCTGTCGCACGACCAGCTGCTGACCAATCCGGACGAGGCCGTGAAGTTCGTGCGTGAGACGCAGGTCGACGCGCTCGCGATCGCAATGGGAACGTCGCACGGTGCTTACAAATTCACGCGCAAGCCGGACGGCGACATCCTCGCCATGAACGTGATCGAGGAGATCCACCGCAAGCTGCCGAACACGCATCTGGTGATGCACGGCTCGTCCTCGGTGCCGCAGGATCTGCAGGAGATCATCAACACCTATGGCGGCAAGATGAAGCCGACCTGGGGCGTGCCGGTCAGCGAGATCCAGCGCGGCATCAAGAACGGCGTCCGCAAAATCAACATCGACACCGACAACCGCATGGCGATGACCGGCCAGATCCGCAAGGTGCTGTCGGAGCACCCGGAGGAATTCGATCCGCGCAAGTACCTGAAGCCGGCGATGGAGGCGATGGCCAAGCTGTGCAAGCAGCGCCTGCAGGAGTTCAACACCGCCGGCCAGGCCTCGAAGATCAAGCGCGTGCTGACGACGGCCGAGATGGCCAAGCGCTACGCCAAGGGCGAGCTCGCCCCGAAGGTCGCGTGAGCGTTCGTCGTGTAGTTCGACCTTCGCCCTGAACTCGGTGTGCTCCCCTCCCCCTTGCGGGTAGGGCTATCGCATCTGGCGCTTTACGTCTTGCGCCCGCCTTTTTCCACTTCGTCATGGCCGGGCTTGTCCCGGCCATGAGGGAATAACTCGTTGGCAGCAGTTCGTGCCGCGATTGCCGAATTTCGTCAAATGCGATCGCCCTGCCCGTGCGGGGAGGGGACTGCCGCTGAGTTGACAAGGTTGCCCCATCAGCAACCTTCCTTCACCTCTCCGAGAGTCCGCCTCACCTGCGGCCAATGTTTGCTCGGCAACCGCCCGAGAACCGTCTATTTTGATGGGCAGGGCAGGTGCGTCTGGAGCCAAGCATGAACCTCTCCGCACTGAACACCACGGCCCTTGCCATGGTCGCGCCGGGCAAGGGCATTCTCGCCGCCGATGAATCCACCGGGACGATCAAGAAGCGCTTCGATGCCATCAAGGTCGAATCGACCGAACAGAACCGCCGCGACTATCGCGAGATGCTGTTCCGCAGCGCAGGCATGTCGTTCATCTCCGGCGTCATTCTCTATGACGAAACCATCCGGCAGAACGCCGCCGACGGCACCCCGCTGGTGAAGCTGATCGAAGCGGCCGGCGCCATTCCCGGCATCAAGGTCGACGAGGGAACGCAACCGCTGCCCGGCTGCCCCGGCGAGCGGGTCACGGCCGGGCTCGACAGGCTTGCGGATCGGCTGGCGACGTACTACGCGCTGGGTGCGCGCTTCGCCAAATGGCGGGCCGTGATCGATATCGACAAGGACAACATCCCTTCGATGACAGCGATCCATGTCAACGCGCATGCGCTCGGCCGCTATGCCGCCCTGTGCCAGGCCGCGAACATCGTGCCGATCGTCGAACCGGAGGTGCTGATGGACGGCGATCATGACATCGCTCGCTGCTTCGACGTCACGCGCCGCGTCCTGAACGAGGTGTTTCGTGAATTGCGCATCCAGCGCGTCGCGTTGGAAGGCATGATCCTGAAGCCCAACATGGCGGTCCCGGGCAAGCAATCGCCGGACCAGGCCGGGGTGCAGGAGGTCGCCGAAAGGACCGTCCAACTGCTGAAGGAATGCGTGCCTGCGGCGGTGCCCGGCATCGCCTTCCTGTCCGGCGGACAATCCGACGAGAGCGCGACCGCGCATCTCGACGCGATGAACCGGCTCGGTCCGCTGCCCTGGAGGCTGACCTTCTCCTATGGCCGTGCCTTGCAGGCCGCGCCGCAACAGGCATGGGCCGGCAAGGCGGCGAACATCCCCGTCGGCCAGCGGGCCTTCACCCACCGCGCTCGCATGAACGCGCTTGCCAGCCGCGGCCAGTGGACCGCCGCGCTCGAGAAAGAGGCCGCCTAGTGTCCGGCAAGACGACATCCGCGCGGCCCGCGCCGCGCCTGTATCTGGCAACGCCGGTCGTAACCGACGCGGCGGCGCTGGCCGCCGGCCTGCCGGCGATCCTCGCCAGCGCCGATGTGGCGGCGGTGCTGGTGCGGCTGAAGGAGAGCGATCCCCGCAGCATGATCACGACGGTCAAGACGCTGGCGCCGGCGATCCAGGGCGCCGGTGCGGCGCTGCTGATCGACGGCCATCCCGACATCGTGGCCCGCGCCGGCGCCGATGGCGCGCATCTGACCGGCGTCGCCGCGCTGGAGGAGGCGCTGCCCGGCCTGAAGCCGGACCGCATCGCCGGCTGCGGCGGCCTGTCGACACGCCATGATTCGATGCGCGCCGGTGAGCTCGGCGCCGACTATGTGCTGTTCGGCGAGCGCGACGCGCAGGGACGGCGGCCCTCGCCGGATGCCGTCAATGAGCGCCTGGCCTGGTGGGCCGAGCTGTTCGAGCCGCCCTGCGTGGGCTATGCGATTTCGCTCAAGGAAGCCGCGGACTTCGTCGCCGCGGGAGCCGATTTCGTGCTGGTCGACGACCTCGTCTGGAACGACGCCCGCGGTCCGGCCCCTGCTCTTGACGAGATCAGCGCCGCGATCCGGAGCGCGCATACGGCCGTGCCGGCCGACGCGCCGGGACAGAGCTGAACCGCTGCCGATGACGATCCTGCGCTTGACATGTCTTGTTGCTGCGCTCGCCATGGCGACGACGGGCGCGGCCGCGCAGATCTCGTTGACGCCGCCTGCTCAGCAGCCGCCGACGGAAAAGCCCAAGCCGGTCGAAAGGCCGGCGGAGAGGCCCAAGCCGCCGGCACCGTCCGCTGCGAAGAAGCCTGCTCCTGCCCCGCCGGCCAAGCCGGCCGCCCCGGCGCCGACCGCGACGCCACAGCCCGCCGCCAATGATCCCAATGTCGACGTGGTCTACGGCGCCTATCAGCGCGGCCAGTACAAGACCGCCTTCGATCTCGCCACGCCGCGGGCGCAGGCCGGCGATCCCAAGGCCATGGCGATGCTCGGCCAGCTCTACGAAAACGCCATGGGCATCCGCCGCGACTACGACAAGGCGGCGATCTGGTACAAACGCGCCGCCGAGGCCGGCGACCGCGAAGCGATGTTCGCGCTGGCGATGATGCGGCTGGCCGGGCGCGGCGGCCCTGTCGACAAGCTCGAGGCGGTCAAGCTGCTGGCCTCCGCCGCCAAGCTCGGCGAGCCCAAGGCGGCCTACAATCTCGCGCTGCTCTATCTCGACGGCCAGACCTTTCCGCAGGACCTCAGACGCTCGGCCGAGCTGCTGCGCCTTGCTGCGGATGCCGGCAACGCCGAGGCGCAATACGCGCTGGCGACCTTCTACAAGGAAGGAACCGGCGTGCCGAAAGACCTCGAGAAGGCCGCTCGCCTGCTGCAGGCCGCGGCGATCGCCGACAATGTCGACGCCGAGGTCGAATACGCGATCGCGCTATTCAACGGCACCGGCGTGCCGAAGGACCAGCCCGCGGCGATCGCGCTGCTGCGCAGGGCCGCGCGGCAGAACAGCCCGGTCGCCCAGAACCGACTGGCATGGGTGCTGCTGTATGGAATCGCCACCCAGATGGACAAGGTCGAGGCCTACAAATGGCACCTGGTGGCCAAGACCGCCGGCAAGGGCGACCCCAAGCTCGACGAGAAATTCGCCGACATGCCCCCCGAAGACCGCGCCAAGGGCGAACAGGCCGCCAAGCGCTGGCTGGGCACCATCAAGTGATCGGCCGCTGATCCGGCCTTGACGCGGCGGCCCCGGCAGGGCACCCACAGCCAGCCATTTCACCCGCCTTCGTCCGCTTCCGGGGAAGGCGCGCACCGCGAGGTGCGGTCAGCCCAGCGCATCGAGCTCATGATCCATTCCGCCCTCATCAATGTCATGGTCAAGGCCGCGCGCCGCGCCGGCCGCAACCTCAAGCGCGATCTCGGCGAGATCGAGCATCTGCAGGTGTCGCTGAAGGGACCGGCGAACTTCGTCTCGCGCGCCGACAAGAAGGCCGAGGAGATGCTGTACGAGGATCTCTCCAAGGCCCGGCCCGGCTACGGCTTTCTCGGCGAGGAAGGCGGCAAGCGGGAAGGCAGCGACAAGTCGCACACCTGGATCGTCGATCCGCTCGACGGCACCACCAACTTCCTGCACGGCATCCCGCAATTCGCGATCTCGATCGCGCTCCAGCGCGAGGACACCGTGATCGCCGGCGTGATCTACAACCCCGCCAATGACGAGCTCTACATCGCCGAGCGCGGCAAGGGCGCGTTCCTCAACGACCAGCGGCTGCGCGTCGCCGCACGGCGCCAGCTCCATGAATGCGTCATCGCCTGCGGCCTGCCGCATATCGGCCGCGGCGACCACCAGCTGTTCCTGCGCGAGATGACCTCGCTGCAGGTCAAGGTCGCAGGGCTCCGCCGCTTCGGCGCCGCCTCGCTCGACCTCGCCTTCGTCGCCGCCGGTCGCTTCGACGCCTATTGGGAACGCGACCTGCAGCCCTGGGACATCGCGGCCGGCCTGATCATGGTGCGCGAGGCCGGCGGCACCGTATCGGGCATCGACGGCAAGGAGGACGCGCTGGCGACTGGGCACGTCGTGTGCGGCAACGAGGTCATTCACCGCGAGCTCGTGAAGGTGCTGAAGGCGGCGGCGTAGTTTTGATTCTGCGCGGCCACGCCGTTCGCCTTCTTATAGAATGCCACACCGCTCGCGTCACATACGGTGTCGTCCCGGCCTTGAGCCGGGACCCATAACCACCGGCTGTTCTGATGGAGCGAGATGGGGCGACCTGCGCGCCTCAAACATCTCCCTGGGGGTATGGGTCCCGGATCTGCGCGCGCATACGCGCGCTTGTCCGGGACGACGCCGAGGATGGAGTTGGCGGCCGAGCTCTACCGCCGGAAAGCTATCTACAGCCTGAACGCTATCTGCGCCCGCTGGTGAACGCCTGCGGCGTCGCGCCGGGCAATGCCGGGGAATTGATGTCGCTGTCGATGCGATCGGACGACTGGCCGGCATAGCTGAAGCCGAGCGACAGGCTGACATTGGACGTCGGCTTGAACTCGACGCCGCCATTGATCGCGTAGGCCGGCGTAGACGTCGAGCGTCCGTCGAATGTTGCGAACGGGCCGCCCAGGCCGGGATTGTATTTCAGCGTGTCGAAGCCGCCGTAGAGGCTGACCCCGCTCTTGAACGTGTAGCCGTACTGCGCGCCCTCGGTGGTGTACGAGCCGAGCGCCCCATAGCGATTGACGATGTTCGAACTCAGGCCGACTCCCGAAAGCGCCGCCCAATTGTTCGTCACGCTGTAGCGCCGCGCGAAGAAGCCGCTGTCGCTGCCGTTCGTCGTGAAGCTCGGAAAGTTGCCGTAGGAGTCGAGGCTGCCGGCATCGCTGAAGCCGACCGGCCAGCCCGGCAGCCAGTATTTGACGGGACCTGATTGGGCGTGAGCCGCGTGGCTGACGAAGGAGAGACCAGCAAGCGCGATTGCGAAGACAGATTTGCGAGAGACCATCGACATGCCGTGACCGTTTACATGCTGTGGGAGCATACACGCGGAGAGCGGCGAACTCCAGCCGGCGTCGGTGGAGTTCCGTTCTCCCGGCACGAGCGGTGTGCTCCCCTCCCCCTTGCGGAGAGGGGAGCGGATCGCCTGCGAGGCAAGACCGCGGCACAATCCTCCGAAAAGGCCTATTCAACCTCACTCACGGCTTCACCGGCGCCGGCGGCCCATAAGCCTCAAGCTCCGCCACCGGCTCCGTCTTCTCCCGATCCCCCGCGAGCACGCGCTGGACCGAGACGAAGAACACGGGGACCATCAACAGCGCCAGGATCACCACCGCGATCATGCCGCCCATCACGTTGGTGCCGAGCGCCTGCTGGCTGGCACCGCCGGCGCCCGTCGCCATCGACATCGGCAGCACGCCGCAGACGAAGGCGAGACCGGTCATGATGATCGGGCGGAAGCGCAAGGAGCAGGCCTCGATCGTCGCCGCGACCAGCGGCTTGCCGTGGGCGCGCAGATCCTTGGCGAACTCGATGATCAGGATCGCGTCCTTGGCGGCGAGACCGATGATGGTGATCAGCGCCACCGTGAAGTACACGTCGTTGGACAGGCCGCGCAGATTGGCGGCGACGACGGCGCCGAGGATGCCGAGCGGCACGGTCAAGAGCACCGCGAGCGGGATCGTCCAGCTCTCGTAGAGCGCAGCGAGACACAGGAACACGACCAGCGCCGAGAGACCGAGCAGCAGCGGCGCCTGCGAGCCCGACAGCTTCTCCTGCAGCGACTGTCCGGTCCATTCATAGCCGAAGCCACGCGGCAGCTTGCCGGCGAGCCGCTCCATTTCCTTGAGCGCATCGCCCGAGGTGTAGCCCGGCTTGGCCTCGCCGGAGATGCGGATCGCCGGATAGTAGTTGAAGCCGGCGATCTGGCTCGGTCCCTTGGCCCATTGGATGGTCGCGAACGACGAGAACGGCACCAGCTGCCCCTTGGCGTTCTTGACGCTGTAGTTGAGGATGTCGTCCGCGTTCATGCGGCTGATGCGGTCGGCCTGCACCACGACGCGTTGCATGCGGCCGCGGTTCGGGAAGTCGTTCACGTAAGTAGAGCCGAGATTGGTCGAGATCGTGGTGTTGATGTCCTCGAAGGTGACGCCGAAGGCGCCGGCCTTCTCGCGGTCGATCATCAGATTGACCTGGGGTCCCGGCGGCAGACCCTCGACATAGACCTTCTGCAGCACCGGGCTCGCATTGGCTTCCGCGATCAGCTGGTCGGCGGCAGCGGTCAGCGCAGCATAGCCCTTCTGGCCGCGGTCCTGCAGGCGGAAGCTGAAGCCCGAGGAGTTGCCGAGATTGTCGATCGGCGGCGGCTGCAGCGCCGTGATCTTGGCGTCGCGCAAGCCGGCGAGATCGCGATTGATGTCGGCGACCAGCGCCGCGGCACTGTCACGCTTGCCGCGCTCCGACCAGTCCTTCAGCGAAATGAAGGCCTGCGCGGTGTTGACGCCCTGGCCGGCATAGCTGAAGCCGGTCAGGAAGGTGACGTCCTCGATCCCTTCGCGCTTGGCGAGATACTTCTCGACCGCCTCCACCGCGGCCTGCGTCCGCGCGTAGGACGAGTCCGCCGGCGTCTGGACGTCGGTGGTGATGAAGCCCTGGTCGTCGACCGGCAGGAAGCCGCCGGGCAACTGAATGAAGGCGAAGGTCAGCCCGACCAGGAAGATCGCATAGATCAGCATCAGCCGTCCGGTGCGCTTCAGCGCGCCGCCGACCACGCCGGTGTAGCGGTTGCGGCTGTTGTCCATGAAGCGGTTGAACCAGCCGAACACGCCCTTCTTCGCGTGGCCGTGGCCGGCCGTGACCGGCTTCAGCAGCGTCGCGCACAACGCCGGGGTCAGCGACAGCGCCAGCAGCGCCGAGAAGCCGATCGCCGCCACCATGGTGACCGAGAACTGGCGGTAGATGATGCCGACCGAGCCGGGGAAGAACGCCATCGGCACGAACACCGCCATCAGCACCAGCGTGATGCCGATGATGGCGCCGGTGATCTGGCCCATCGCCTTGCGCGTCGCCTCCTTCGGCGACAGCCCCTCCTCGGTCATGATGCGCTCGACGTTCTCGACCACGACGATGGCGTCGTCGACGAGGATGCCGACCGCGAGCACCATGCCGAACATCGTCAGCATGTTGATGGAGTAGCCGACCAGCATCAGCGTCGCGCAGGTGCCGAGCAGCGCCACGGGGACGACGATGGTCGGGATGATGGTATAACGGATGTTCTGCAGGAACAGGAACATCACCACGAACACCAGCACCACGGCTTCGACCAGGGTCATCAGCACCCGCTTGATCGACGCCTTCACCACCGGCGTGATGTCGTAGGGAATCTCATAGCTGATGTTGGAGGGGAAGAAGCGCGACAGCTCCTTCATCTTGGCCTCGACCGCGCTCGCGGTCGCCAGCGCATTGCCGGTCGGCGACAGCAGCACCGAGAGACCCGCGGTCGGCCTGCCGTTGAGGCGGGTGTTGAACTGATAGCTGAGGCCGCCGATTTCGACGCGCGCGACATCGCGCAGCCGCACCGTCGAGCCATCGGGATTGGCGCGCAGGATGATCGATCCGAACTCGTCGGGCGAATCGAGCTGGCCCTTGACCAGCACCAGAGCCGAGGTGCGCTGCGAGGTCGTCGCGGGCTCGGCGCCGATGCTGCCCGAGGCGACCTGCGCGTTCTGCGCGCCGATCGCCTTGGTGACGTCGTCGGCAGTGAGGCCGTAGCCGATCAGCTTGGCGGGATCGAGCCAGACGCGCAGCGAGCGCTCGGTCGAATACAGCGTGGCGCGGCCGACGCCGGGAATGCGCCTGACTTCGCCGAGCACGTTGCGGATCATGAAGTCGCCGAGGCCGACCTCGTCGAGGCTGCCGTCGGTCGACTGCAGCGTGATGATCTGCAGCACGGCGGCGGAGGCTTCCTCGACCAGGATGCCCTGCTGGATGACGGCGCGCGGCAGCCGCGCCTCGACACGCTTGAGGCGGTTCTGCACCTCGACCGAGGCGTCATTGGTCGACGTGCCCGGCACGAAGTTCGCCGTGATCTCGACCTGGCCGAGCGAATCGCTGGTGGATTCGAAGTTGAGAATGCCGGAGGCGCCGTTGAGCTCCTCCTCGATCAGCCGCGTCACGCTGTTGTAGAGATTCTCCGGCGACGCGCCGGGGTAGCTGGTCGAGATCGAGATCGAGGGCGGCGCGATGATCGGATATTGCGCCACCGCCAGCAGCGGAATCGCGATCGCGCCGATCAGGCAGATGAACAGCGCGACCACCCAGGCGAAGATCGGCCTGTCGATGAAGAAGCTCGGCATGGCGACTTACCGCGTCGCCGACTTCGATTCGAGCTGCGTCGCGGCGCTGACCTCGGTCCAGACCTGCGGCGCGACCCTGTCGCCGGCGGCGAACTTCTGGAAGCCGTCCACCACGACCTTGTCGCCGGCGCGCAGACCGTCGGTGATCAGCACCAGGCCATCCTGGGTCGGGCCGGTGCGCACCGGCCTGGCGATCGCGCGGTTGTCGTCGCGGATGACGTAGACCTCGGACCCGCCGGCCGCGTTGCGCTGCACCGCCTGCTGCGGCACGCCGACGGAGTCGCTGTCGATGCCCTGCTCGATGCGGACGCGGACATACATGCCCGGCAGGAGCTCGCGCTTCGGATTGGCGAACTCGCCGCGCAAGGTGACCTGACCGGTGGCGGCATCGACCTTGGCGTCGGAGAACAGGAGCTTGCCCGGAATCGAATACGGCGTGCCGTCGTCGAGCACGAGACGGACCTTGATCGCGTCGGGCGCGATCTGGTCGAGGTCGCCGGACTCGAACGCCCGGCGCAGGCGGTTGAGCTCGCTCACCGACTGGGTGAAGTCGGCATAGATCGGATCGAGCTGCTGGATCGTGACCAGCGAGGTCTCGTTCTGGACCGCGATGGCGCCCTCGCTGACCTGGGCCGCGCCGACGATGCCGTCGATCGGCGCGCGCACGGTCGCATAGTCGAGATTGAGCTGGGCACGCGCAAGATCGGCCTTGCGGGCCTCGATGTCGGCCGCTGCCTCGCGCTCGGTCGAGATCGCCTTTTCGTTCTCGACCGCCGGGGCTGCGCGCTCCTTGAACAGCAGGCTGATGCGGTGGGCCTGCTGCACCGCGCGCTCATGCACCGCCTCGGCCTTGGCCAGCGCCGCCCGGCTCGACAGGATCTCCACCTCGAACGGCTTCGGATCGATGCGATAGAGCGGATCGCCCGCCTTGACCTCGCTGCCCTGGCGGAACAGCCGCTCGACGATGATGCCCGAGACGCGCGGACGGACGTCGGAGACGCGGGTCGGCGCGATGCGGCCGGGCAGCTCGCGCACGATCGCTCGCGCCTTCTGCTCGACGGTCACGATGCCGACGTCCGGAATGACGATCTGCTCATTGGCGGAGGCCTGAGCCTGGATGGGGTCGTTACAGCCGGCCAGCAGCGGCGCGGCGGCCGCGAGCATCAATGCACTGCTGACCAGCGACGCGCGAAAACGTGACATGCGTGGAGGAGCCCCCTCGATGATGATGAAAACCAGTCGACCGGACGGCCCAGTCATGGCGCCATTCTGGCGCTCGCCTTGCTGCAACATAGAAAAGAGCTGCTGCGACGCAACGCGAAACCCGGGCGGCTTGATGTCACACGAACTACATAACTGATAGATCAAGCTTTTTCGGGACTCACCCAATTGTGAGTGCTTTGTGGCAGCAGGTTCCCAGCAGGTTCCGCGGAGCGAAACGCGAATCCCCCTCCAGCACTGCGGCATCCCGCCGCAGCGAACAAATTAGTTCGCCGGCCGCAGGCGGTAGTGACTGACGCCCCATTCACGGCCTTCGTCGTGCCCGAACAGACCCGCGGTGGCGAGGAAGAACCAGCGCCAGCGGCGCATCCACAGCGCCGTGTCGTCGCCATAGACCGGCTGCAGCACCTGCAGGATGCGGTTGTAATCGGCATCGAAATTGGCGAGCCAGTCCCGTGCCGTGCGCTGATAATGCGTGCCGCTCCAGCGCCATTCCTTCTCGACCGCGAACAGATCCGCGTACTGCCGGATCAGGCCGTGGCTCGGCATGATGCCGCCGGTGAAGAAGTGCTGCGCGATCCAGTCCTCGCGATCGTTGCGGTCGAACAGGTAGGATCCGGTGCGGTGGGTGAAGATGTGCATGAACAGGCGGCCGTCCGGCAGGAGCCATGACTGGACCCGCGACAGCAGCTCGCGCCAGTTCATCATGTGCTCGAACATCTCGACCGAGACGATGCGATCAAAGCGCGCGTCGGGAGCGAACCCGTTCATGTCGGCGGTGACGACCCGCAGGTTGAGCAGGCCGCGCGCGGCCGCCATCTCCTCGATCGCGCGGCGCTGCGAGTGCGAGTTGGAGACCGCCGTGATCTTCGCACGCGGGAACTGCCGGGCCATGAACAGCGACAGCGAGCCCCAGCCGCAGCCGAGCTCCAGAATGGTCTGGCCATCCTGGAGATCGGCATTGGCGACGGTCTGGCGCAGCGCCTCCTCCTCCGCCTCCCGCAGGGTCGAGACCGGCTCCTTGTAGAAGCAGCAGGAGTATTTGCGGTTCGGCCCGAGCACGCGGGCGAAGAACGCCGCCGGCACCTCATAGTGCTGGCTGTTCGCCGCGTCGGTATGCTCGGCGATCGGCCGCGTCGTCAGCAGGCGGGCGAACTCCGCGTCACCCATCGCATCGGCCCCGCCGAGCCGCGCCGCCGTGCGCGCGCACAATTCGGAGATCGCGGAGCGGATGACGGCATCGGGCAGCGGCACGCGCTCGGCGGCGCCGATGATGGTCGAGATGAAGCTCATGCGGTGGCTCCGTTACTTCGTAAAAGGATTTGGCGGCAGGGGAAAGAATGCGCTGGTGCGCGCCTGATAGGCCCGGTAACGATCGCCGCGCGAGCGCAGCATCTGCTGTTCCAGCGGCGGGATGCCCGTGACGTGGACCAGGATCCAGTACATGAACAATGGCGCGAGCAGGCTGGCGAGGCCCCACGGATGGTCGAACGACAGCGCGATGACCGGATAGGACAGCCAGCACACCCACTCGAAGAAATAGTTGGGATGGCGCGACCAGCGCCACAGGCCGACGTCGCACACCTTGCCCTTGTTGGCGGGATCGGCGCGAAACGCCTTGAGCTGAGCGTCGGCGACGCCCTCGCCGGCGATGCCTGCGAACAGCACGAGGATGCCGAGATAGTCCTGCAGCCGAAGCTCGGCGGCCGGCGCATGGGCGGCGACGAACATCGCGAACACCAGCGGGATCGAGCCCCAGGCCTGCTGCTGCAGGAACAGGAACATCTTTCGCGGTGCGGCCGCACCCCATTGCCGGGCAAACTCCGCGTAGCGCGGATCGTCGGAGATGCCGCGGCTGCGCGCTGCGACATGGCCGCCGAGCCGCAGCGACCAGACCGCCACCAGCACCGCGACCAGCCACTGCCGCGCGTTGGGGGCGGCGCCGCCGGCGGGCCAGATCGCGCCGGCGGCGCCGACCAGCCCGACGGAAAATGTCCAGATCGTGTCGACCCAGCCGGAGTTGCCGGTGCGCTGCTGCACGACCCAGGCGAGCCCCATCAGCACCGACATCGCCACGGCCATCGCCAGCAGCGCCTGCAGATATTCAACGACGGTCATGACAAAGCCAGGGCGTTCCCGTTAGATATGAGCCACGGGACTAACTACGCCGCGGATGCCCGCCGGTTTCAGCCATAGTTCCGCGCAGGGACGGGATTGCGCTGATCGCGGCTTTTTTCCCGCCGCTGCTGTGCCATAGTGGATTTCAGGGACCGGTCCCCGCAACGGATGTCATCGACAATGCCTCAAGGCTCCCCTTCCCGCTCCGCGATGGATCTCGAACCGACCAAGCTGTCCACGCCCCGGATCTTCCTGGTGCGGATGCTGGTCTTCCTGGTGCTGTGCGCCCTGGTCGGTGTCGTGCTGTACAAGCAGATCATCCTGGCGTTCTTCGCCAATCCCGGCCTGAACGCGCTGATCGGGGCGGTACTGTTGATCGGCGTCATCCTGGCGTTCCGCCAGGTGGTCCGGCTCTATCCGGAAGTGTCCTGGGTCAACAATTTCCGCATCGCCGATCCCGGCCTGGCGGTGCCTCGCCACCCGGTCCTGCTGGCGCCGATGGCCGCGATCCTCGGCCGCGAGCGCTCGGGGCGAATGTCGATCTCGCAGCAGACCATGCGCCACCTGCTCGACTCGATCGCCACCCGGCTCGACGAGGCCCGCGACATCTCGCGCTACATGACCGGCCTCCTGGTGTTCCTGGGCCTGCTCGGCACGTTCTGGGGCCTGATCGAAACGGTCGGCTCGGTCGGCAAGGTGATCGAGGGGCTCAAGGTCGGTGGCGACGCCGGCGCGCTGTTCGATACGCTGAAGGGCGGCCTTGCCGCGCCGCTGGGCGGCATGGGCATCTCGTTCTCGTCCTCGCTGTTCGGCCTCGCCGGCTCGCTGATCCTCGGTTTCCTCGACCTGCAATCGAGCCAGGCGCAGAACCGCTTCTATACTGATCTGGAGGACTGGCTCGCCGGCACCGTGCGGGAATATGGCGGCAGCGGCGACACCGGTGCCGACCTCTCGGTTGCCATCGAGCGGCTGCGCACCGCGATGGAGGACGGCTCCAACCGCGGCGCCACCGCGGCGATGGCCAACCTCGCCGAGGCGATCCAGGGCCTGGTCGGGCACATGCGCACCGAGCAGCAGATGATCCGCGAATGGGCCGACGGCCAGGGCGAGCAGAACCGCGAGATCAAGCGGCTGCTGGAGCGGCTGGCGCGGCAGACCGAGAAGAGTTGAGCTGCTCGACCGGCCGGCCGAAGACGAACTAGGAGACGCTGAATGGCGCTTGCCCGTACCCGCCGTGGAGATTCCGGCCTCAACTACTGGCCGGGCTTCGTCGATGCGCTGTCGACGCTGGTGCTGTCGATCGTGTTCCTGCTGACCGTGTTCCTGGTGGTGCAGTTCTTCCTGTCGCAGGAGGTCACCGGCAAGGACAAGGCGCTGGAGCAGCTCAACGCCAAGATCGCGCAGCTCAACGAGATGCTGTCCCTGGAGAAGCTCGGCAAGCTCTCGCTCGACGACCAGGTTGCGCAACTGCGCGCCGGGCTCGCAAGCGCCGAAGCTGAGCGCGACCGCGTCAAGGGCCTCTATGACGGGCTCGCCAATGCCGGCAGCAATGCCGCCGGCCGCGCCAACGAACTCAACCGGGCACTCGATTCCGAGAAGCAGGTCACGGCGCGGGCGCTGGCCCAGATCGAGGTGCTCAACCAGCAGATCAGCGCACTGCGCCGCCAGCTCGCCGCGCTCGAGGATGCGCTGGATGCCTCGGAGAAGCGCGACAAGGAATCGCAGAGCCGCATCGCCGATCTCGGCTCGCGCCTCAACGTCGCGCTGGCACAGCGGGTCCAGGAGCTGACCCGGTACCGCTCGGAGTTCTTCGGCCGGCTGCGCGCCATCCTCGGCAACCGTCCCGACATTCGCGTCGTCGGCGACCGCTTCGTGTTCCAGTCCGAGGTTTTCTTCGACACGGGGCAAGCCACCCTGCTGCCCGAGGGCCAGCAGGAGCTGAACTCGGTGGCGACGGCGCTGGTCGATCTCGACAAGCAGATCCCCGCTGAGATCTCCTGGGTGCTGCGGGTCGACGGCCACACCGACGTTCGTCCGATCAACAGCCCGGTGTTCAAGTCGAACTGGGAGTTGTCCTCGGCGCGCGCCATCTCGGTGGTGCAGTATCTGATCTCGCTCGGCGTCCCTGCGCAGCGCCTGGTCGCGGCGGGCTTCGCCGAATTCCAGCCGCTCGACCCCGCGAACACAGAGGACGCCTTCCGCCGCAACCGGCGTATCGAGCTGAAGCTGACGGAGCGGTGACGTCGAGCTCCACCCTGCGCCCCTATCGCGCCGACGACGAGGACGCGGCAATCGCGCTGTGGCAGGAGACCTGGCAGCTCGCCTATCCCGCGATCGACTTCGCTGCGCGGGTGCCGTGGTGGCGCGAACGCTGGCGCAGCGAGCTGGTGCCGAAGGCCGATGTGATCGTGGCCGAGGCGGAGGGCGTGCTCGCCGGGTTCGTCACGATCGATGCGACGGGCTATCTCGACCAGCTGGTCGTCTCGCCCGAGCATTGGGGCTCGCCGCTCGCTACTCAGTTGGTCGATGCAGCGAAGGAGCGATCACCTCACGGCATCACGCTGCTTGTGAACAAAGACAACGCGCGCGCGATCCGCTTCTACAAGCGCAACGGCTTCATTGAAGCCGGCGAGGACGTCAACCCGACCTCGGGCCGTCCCGTGCTGCGGATGGTGTGGATGCCAACACAATCTGTTGAATCCGAGATGGTGCCGCAATAACGCTGCGCTCCCTCTCCCCGTTCTTACGGGGAGAGTGTTGGGGTGAGGGGCAGCCACGCGCACCGACCGTGCGGAGAGCCCCCCTCACCCGGATTGCATCTGACGATGCAATCCGACCTCTCCCCGCACGCGGGGCGAGGTGCACCGAGCGCGCCGCGATTTCTATTCACACAATTGCTGGCGCAGGGAGCTAACGACTTCTCTGCTCGACCCGTTTCGTATTGTCCTCAAACGCCGCGAAACAGCACACCGATCGTCAGCACCACGAACGCGATCGCCAGCGCGTCGAAGGCGTGGGCGGCCGACAGCAGCGGCACCGAGGCGTGCATGTAGTGCGCGAGCATCGCGACGAGGGCGAGCACCAGCGCAATTGCGAAGATGACGAACGAGGGCGGCGTGAGGGCAAAACTGCCACGACGATAAGGCATGTCCGTTGCTCCTGTTGGGACCCGGCACGCCTGCTACGAGCGGCGCGCCATCTGTTCCGGCAGGGAACGTACAAGGCGGGAGAAAGGTTGCAGGGTCGGGAACGAGAATTCCGAGGGTGTTGCCGGCCGTCCACGGTGTTGCAGGAACTACACGCCCTCGAACTGCAGCCGAGCCAGCCGCGCATAGAGGCCGTTGGCCGCAACCAGCGACGTGTGGGTGCCCTGCTCGACGATGCGGCCGCGATCCATGACCAGGATGCGGTCGCAGGACAGCACCGTCGCGAGGCGATGCGCGATCACCAGGGTGGTACGGTCCTTCATCAGCCCCTCGAGCGCGGTCTGCACCAGCGTCTCGCTCTCGGCGTCGAGCGCCGAGGTCGCCTCGTCGAGCAGCAGCAGCGGCGCATCGCGCAGGATGGCGCGCGCGATGGCGATGCGCTGGCGCTGGCCGCCCGAGAGCGTGACGCCGCGCTCGCCGAGCGAGGTGTCGAAGCCGTCCGGCAAGCGGCGGATGAATTCGCTGGCATGAGCGAGATCGGCGGCGCGCTCGACCTCGGCGTCGGTCGCCTCCGGCCGGCCGAAGCGGATGTTCTCGCGCGCACTGGCGGCGAACACCACGGATTCCTGCGGCACCAGCGCGATGCGCTCGCGCATCCTGCGCGGGTCGGCCGCGCGCACCGGCACACCGTCGAACGAGATCGAGCCGGAGGCGGGATCGTAGAAGCGCAGCAGAAGATGGAACAGCGTGCTCTTGCCGGCGCCGGAGGGGCCGACGATCGCGACCTTCTCACCGGCGCGGATCGCAAACGAGACGTCATCGAGGACGCGGACATCGGGGCGACCCGGATAGGCGAAGCTGACCCGCTCGAAGCCGAGGTCGCCACGCGCCGGCTCCGGCATCGGGCGCGGCTGCGCCGGCGCCGTGATTTCCGGCTGCACGTACAACAGCTCGAACAGCCGCTCGGCGGCGCCGGACGCCGCCGACACTTCGCCCCAGACCTCCGAGAGCTGGCCGAGCCCGGCGGCGGCGAAGGCCGCGTAGAGCACGAACTGACCGAGCCGGCCGGCGCTGATCGCACCGGTCAGCACGTCGTGGGAGCCGACCCAGAGGATCGCGACGACGCTGGAGAACACGATGAAGATGATGATCGCGGTGAGCACGCCGCGCGCCTGGGTCGAGACCCGCGCCGCCTCGTAGGCCTGCTCGACCTCGCCGCCGAAACGCGCCGCCGCGAGCCTCTCGCTGGTATAGGCCTGCACCGTCCTGATCGAGCCGATCAGCTCGGACGCATAGGCCGAGGCGTCGGCGAGCGTGTCCTGGGCGTTGCGCGACAGCCGCCGGACCCAGCGCCCGAACGCCACCAGCGGCAGCACGATCAGCGGGATCGCCAGCAGCACGAAGCCGGACAGCTTCGGGCTCGTGATCACCATCATCGCGGTGGCGCCGATGAACAGCAGCAGATTGCGCAGCGCGATGGAAACGGAGGCGCCCGCCGCCGATTTGATCTGGGTGGTGTCGGCGGTGAGCCGCGACACCAGCTCGCCGGAGCGCGCGGAATCGAAGAACGACGGCGACAGCGACATCAGATGCGCGAACACGTCGCGCCGGAGATCGGCGACGATGCGCTCGCCGATCGTCATGACGAGGTAGTAGCGGGCCGCGCTTGCCAGCGCGAGCACCGCCACGACGGCGATCATGACGCTGAAATAGCTGTTGATCAGCTCGATGCCTTTCGGCGTGAAGCCGAAATCGATCATGCGGCGGACCGCGATCGGCACCAGAAGCGTGGTCAGGGCCGCGACCGTGAGCGCGATCAGCGCCAGCAGGGCGCGGCCGCGATAGCGCAGGACATAGGGAGACAGCGCCAGCAGCGGGCGCAGCTTCGAGCGCCGCACAGGGCTTGCCGGCTCGGCCAATGCCTCGACGGCCGCAACGGCATCTCCAACCGGATCCTGCCCTGGGGCAGCGCCCTGCCGCTCGTCAAGCCGTTCCACTGCGCTCATGGGCCACCTGAGAATTCTTCCAAATACCGATCTGCCGTCCTGATAGGCCCGCCGGGCCGGGCTTGGCAAATCCGGAAACGTACCAAGGTGTTCATCCGCGACCTTGGCTTGTTTTGGGCAGAACCTTGGGCTATAGAGCGCGCCAATTGTCCCCCTTCAGTGACGACAGGATCAGGCGCGGCCGCGTCGCATCATGTCTTCGCATCGTGCCGTAGGATCAGCCATGAAAGCCGACATTCACCCGAATTATCATACGATTACGGTCGTGATGACCGATGGCACCGAGTACCAGACCCGCTCGACCTGGGGCAAAGAGGGCGACAAGCTCAACCTCGACATCGACCCCAAGTCGCACCCGGCCTGGACCGGTGGCACCCAGCAGATCATGGATCGCGGCGGCCGTGTCTCGCGCTTCCAGAAGAAGTTCCAGGGCTTCCTCAAGAAGGATTGATGCCTTCTTGCCCTCGGCACCGGCCTTCCTGGCCTGCGCCTGATCGAGAGCTCACAGCAAAACGCCCCCGGAAACGGGGGCGTTTTTGTTTCTGAGCTGGTCGCAACGAGACTTCGGCTAGGGGAGCGGCCCCGGCGGGGGCCGCCCGATGCCGGAGCCTACTGCTCGAACGCGGCCTTCAGCCGGTTGAGATGCGGCACCAGCGGATTGCCGATCGCGCTCTGGTCCGGCGGCGGGGAATGAATGGTCGAGTCGAGCCGGCGGACCCGCACCTGCAGGCTCATCGAGCGCGAGATCAGGCTCTGCAGCTGCTGCGGCAGCTTCTCCAGCAGATCATCCGGCCCGGGATCTGCGGCGGTGAGCTTGACCTTGGTCTTCTCGCGGTTGGCCTGGCTCAGGGTCATCTCGCCCTCCTTCACCGCGCGGTGCAGGAGCAGCCAGGACGCCAGTTGCATCAGGCGGGTGGTGAGACGCATGCTCTCGGTCGCGTAGGTCAGGCTGACGGCGCGGTCGAGCGCCTTGGCCTCGTTGCGGCCGTCGCCATCGAGATAGGCGGCGGTCTCCTCGACCAGATCCATGCCTTCCCGGAACAGCGCGCCGAATGCAGCAGAATTGGTGAGCCGCTCGTTGAACTGAACCAGAGCGCCATCGCCCAGCAAACGGTCCGACATGGTTAACGCCTCTTAAACGCGACTGTTTACGCAACCCGGCAACGTCGCCGGTATGATGAACAAATCATTGCGCGGCCGGTTTCGAGAGTCCAGCAGCAACGCCTTTTATGGTTTCCACGGCGTGGGCCATGCCGTGCCCTCGTACCATTTGCGACTGCAACACGGCCGATCGCGGCCGAGTCGCACGATCAGCTCAACTAGCAACCATGATCACGGCAATAGTTTGCAGTCGTCGAAACGAGGATCGTCACGCCTGCCGCGGCGCACAGGATTTTCGCGCCTGACCTGCTGGCGACCGAAGACCGGCACGGGCGCAATGAGCCGGCACGACGTTCGTTCCACGATCGCCGCCTGCGCATGGGGGAGCGCGCCACGGGCGACCGCCCGGTTCGCCCGGCTCGGCGCGGGCGCAAAAAAAGAGCCGCCGTTTCCGGCGGCTTTGAAGTTGATAACAGGGAGGCGTCAAACAGAGTGGACAGGAGCCACTCGGTGTCCAAACGAGGACGGTTCCGGTTGTAAACGCGAAAGCTTAATCAACCGTAAATGGCGAAAATTTTTCAATCTTCGTTAGCCATGTCGGCCACTGGCCGACCGCGTTTCTACGGCCGCGAGGTTCACGACTTGAAGATGCTGGCGGCGGCATCACGCGAGGCGCGCTTTTTCGCCACCGCCTGCTCGATGCGCTCGATCTCGGCGCGGAGCAGCGCCACCCGGCTGGTCAGCTCCTCGACCGACAGCATCGACAGATCCTGCCCGATCTCGTGCGAAACGGCCTTGCGCGGCCGATCGTCGTCCTCGTTCGCCATCTCACCCTCCTCCCGGTTGCCAGCCATGCCCCGGCTGGCTTAAGCACGCGGCAGCACCCGCTTTCAGCCCTCGCCGAAGGATTTCTCATGGAACAGCTGCCCGCGCAAATGACCGTGGTCGCCATCAGCCAGCCGGGCGGACCCGAGGTGCTCAAGCCGGAAACCCGGCCCGTGCCCAAGCCCGGCCCCGGCGAGATCCTGATCAAGGTGAAGGCCGCCGGCGTTAACCGTCCCGACGTCGCCCAGCGCTCCGGCAGCTATCCGCCGCCGCCCGGCGCCAGCGACCTGCCGGGGCTGGAAGTGGCCGGGGAGGTCGTGGCGCTCGGCGAGGGCGCCGTCCGGCACAAGCTCGGCGACACCGTGATGTCCCTGGTCGCCGGCGGCGGCTATGCGCAATATTGCATCGCACAAGACGCGCAGGCGATGGCGGTGCCGCCGGCGCTGTCCCTCCTGGAAGCCGGCGCCCTGCCCGAGACCCTGATGACGGTCTGGCACAACGTGTTCGAGCGCGGCGGCCTGAAGGCGGGCGAGACCCTGCTGGTGCATGGCGGCTCCTCCGGCATCGGCACCATGGCGATCCAGCTCGGCAAGGCATTCGGCGCCAAGGTGCTGGTCACCGTCGGCTCGCAGGACAAGGCCGACGCCTGCGTGAAGCTCGGCGCCGACCGCGCCATCAACTACAAGACGGAGGACTTCGTCGCCGTGGTCAAGGAAGCGACCGGCGGCAAGGGCGCCAACGTCATCCTCGACATGGTCGGCGGCGACTACATCGAGCGCAACTACGACGCCGCGGCCACCGATGGCCGCATCGTCCAGATCGCCTTCCTCGCCAGCCCCAAGGCGTCAGTCAATTTCGTCAAGCTGATGGTGAAGCGCCTGACCCATACCGGATCCACGCTGCGCCCGCGCAGCAACGCCGACAAGGCGGCGATGGTGGCGGCGATCGAGGCCAAGGTGATGCCGTTCCTGCGCGAGGGCCGCATCAAGCCATTGATGGACTCGACCTTTCCCCTCGCAGATGCAGCCAAAGCGCATGCACGCATGGAGACGAGCCAACATATTGGCAAAATTGTGTTGGAAATCTAGGCGCAGTCTAAACACAGCGTGTTTGGAAACTCTTTGATTCTCCTCGCTTTCGTGCCAATGATCGCGCACAGCTGAACCGTGCCTGGAACGGCTCCAATTAGCCCGGCGACGACCTCTTTCGATTTGGCTTGTTTCGCTTTGGATTGGTGTCGAACGCGGAGATTTGACATTGCGTCTGATCAGGTGCCTTGCGTCGTTGGCGGCGCTGGGCCTCGTGATGTGTGGTGCCGCTGCCCCCGCTCAGGCCGTTGACGCCGTCAGCGTTCGCAGCGACGCGCCTGCGATCGACCTCACGGGCATCCTCGATCATCAGCGCAGTGAGAACGACCGCATCCAGGTCTCGACCGCGCCCGGCACCGACGGCATCGTCCGCCGCATCGAGGTGCGGGCGCGCGAGGGCGGCCAGAACTGGATCGTGTTCGCACTGGCCAACAACACCGACGACCAGCTCGACCGCCTGATCGTGGCACCGCACTACCGCGTGGTCGGCTCCGGCGTGTTGTGGCCCGATCTCGGCCTGTCGCGCATCGCCACCATCACGCCCTCGGTCGGCGACCTGCCGGAGCGGCAGGAGAGTCCGACCGCCGACGTCTTCCGCGTCACCCTCGATCCGGGCTCGGTCGTCACCTTCGTGGCCGAGCTGCGCACGGACAAGCTGCCGCAGCTCTATCTGTGGGAGCCCGAGGCCTACAAGGACAAGGTCAACTCGTTCACGCTGTACCAGGGCATCGTGATCGGCATCTCCGGTCTTCTCGCCCTCGTTCTCACGATCCTGTTCGTGGTCAAGGGCAGTATCATGTTTCCGGCGGCCGCGGCGCTGGCCTGGGCGGTGCTGGTCTATATCGGCGTCGATTTCGGCTTCTGGGGCAAGGTCCTGGACATGTCGAACAATGCCGAGCGCGTCTGGCGCGCGGCGGGCGAGGCGATCCTCGCCGCGACCCTGCTGGTGTTCCTGTTCGCCTATCTCAATTTGTCGCGCTGGCACGTTCGCTACTCGCACATCACGCTGGGCTGGCTGTTCTTCCTGGGCTCGCTGGTCGCGGTGGCGCTGTTCGACCCGGCGGTGGCCTCGGGCATCGCGCGCATGTCGTTGCTCTTGATCGCCGTGCTGGGCTTTGCGCTGATCGTCTATCTCTCCAGCCACGGCTTCGACCGCGCGGTGCTGCTGATCCCGACCTGGTTCCTGCTCACGGTGTGGGTCGCCGCCGCCGGCATGACGGTCGCGGGCCAGGTCACCAACGACATCGTCGGCCCGGCGCTGCTCGGCGGCCTCGTGCTGATCGTGATGCTGATCGGCTTCACCGTGATGCAGCACGCCTTCGCCGGCGGCGGCGCCACCACCGGCATCGTCTCCGACGTCGAGCGCCGCGCACTGGCGCTCGCCGGCTCCGGCGACCTGATCTGGGACTGGGACGTCTCCGCCGACAAGGTGTTCACCAGCCCGGAGACCGAGAGCCTGCTCGGCCTCAAGCGCGGCACGCTCGAAGGTCCGGCCGCGAAATGGCTCGAGGTGCTGCATCCGCTCGATCAGGACCGCTTCCGCGCCGCGCTCGACAGTGTCCTCGACCAGCGCCGCGGCCGCCTGGTGCAGGACTTCCGGCTGCGCACGCCCGATGGCCATTTCATGTGGTTCGCGCTGAAGGCGCGCCCCGTGGTCGGCTCCGACGGCGAGGTCTCGCGCGTGGTCGGCACCTTGACGGACGTGACCGAGTTCAAGAATGCCGAGGAGCGCCTGCTCCACGACAGCGTGCACGACAATCTGACCGGCCTGCCCAACCGCAAGCTGTTCATCGACCGTCTTGCCGCGGTCGCCAATTTCGCCAAGTCGATGCCGGCCATGCGGCCGACCCTGATGGTGATCGATCTCGACCGCTTCAAGCAGGTCAACGACTCCGTCGGCATCGCGGTCGGCGATTCCATTCTGCTGACCCTGGCGCGGCGGCTGTCGCGCATCCTCAAGCCCCAGGACACGCTGGCGCGGCTGGCCGGCGATCAGTTCGGCCTGATCCTGCTGTCCGAGCAGGACCCCGCCCGCATCACCGCCTTCGCCGAGACCATCCGCAAGACCATCCGCGCGCCGATCGCCTTCAACGAGCGCGAGATCTTCCTGACCGCCTCGATCGGCCTCGCTTTGTCCGACCCGCAGACGCAGCTGTCGGAGGACATCATCAAGGATGCCGAGCTTGCGATGTATCATTCCAAGCGCATCGGCGGCGACCGCATCGACGTCTACAAGCCGGCGATGCGCGCGCGCAAGAACGACCGCCTGACCCTGGAGAGCGAGCTGCGCCGCTCGATCGAGCGCCAGGAGATCACCATCCTGTACCAGCCGATCGTGCGGCTGGAGGATCGCTCGATCGCCGGCTTCGAGGCGTTGGCACGCTGGGACCATCCGAAGCTCGGCCGGATGTCGCCGATCGAGTTCATCACCATCGCGGAAGAGATCGGCCTGATCGTCGATCTCGGCACCTTCGTGCTCGACCAGACGGCGCGGCAGCTCTCGGTGTGGCAGCGCGCGACACGGCTGCGCGAGCCGATCTTCGCCAGCGTCAACGTCTCCTCCCGCCAGCTCCTGCGCCACGACCTGATCCACGACATCCGCTCGGTGCTGGCGCGCTCTTCGGTGGCGCGCGGCTCGCTCAAGATCGAGCTGACGGAGTCGCTGGTGATGGAAAACCCCGAGCACGCCGCGCAGATGCTGGCGCGCATCCGCGAGCTCGGCGTCGGCCTCTCGATCGACGATTTCGGCACCGGCCATTCCTCGCTGGCCTATCTGCAGCGCTTCCCGTTCGACACCTTGAAGATCGACCAGTCGTTCGTGCGCACCACCGCGCGCGGCACCCGTCCCGTCATCCTCAAATCGATCATTGCGCTGGCGCACGACCTCGGCATGGACGTGGTGGCGGAAGGCGCGGAGACCGACTCCGATGCCGTCGAGCTCTATCAGCTCGGCTGCGAATACGCCCAGGGCTACGCCTTCGGCGAGCCGATGGACGCCGACGCCGCGATGCGGCTTCTCACGGAAGAGCGGCTGGAAGCGGCGAGCTGAGGCTGCAATGCATCCCGGATGGCAACAGCCTCAGGATGCATCTTTCATTTTGCTTCGTTTGAGGTAGAGTTACCGCGGTACCGCGTAAAGGGTGCCGTGTGAGTGATGACCGATGCGTGCTTGCGGGGCAGAAGGCTCGCGACATGGCCCGTTCGCGACGAGCCTAGTCCGTCTCGAACTGCGACAGCGCCGTGAGCGCGCGGCGATAATTGTCGCCCCCAAGCCGGCGTGCCACCCGCTTCTCGTGCGCGGCGACCAGTGCATTGGCCTTCTTGAGCATCAGGCGGCCACGCGGCGTCAGGCCGAGCGCATGGGCCCTGCGGTCGTGCTCGGAGCGCTCGCGCACGATCAAGCCGGCCTGCTGCAGGTCGTCGAGCAGCGCGACCATGCGCGCGCGCTCGATGCCCAGCGCGCCAGCGATCGCGATCTGCGCGGCGCCGGGATTGGCCGCGATCGTCTCCAGGATCGAATAGAGGATGACGTCGAGGTCGATCGTCGCGAGCGCGGCGTTGACATCGCGGAAAATCCAGTGCTGCAGGCGGCGGACGAAATAGCCGAGATGGTTCTCGAGCTCACCGAGACCGATCCCGGAATCCTGGCTGGTTGTGTCTCGCTGCGCTCCGGGGCTCGCGCTCTTGGGCATGCTGGCTCGCTGACATGAGGCATCCCTGCCTAGACCGATGCCGTCGCAGGGGCAAGCCGCTCCAATCGGTCACATCCACAATAATTGCAAAGTACAACCATTCTGTTAGTCTCGCGGTCAACGAATACAACATGGGAGGGAAACGCATGCCGTCATCGATGGCGATGGTTGCCTGCATTGCAACCGCAATGCGGCGGCGCATTACACCCGATCGCGGCGCCCGCCGCGCAGCGTGTTCCTCCCGCACTGCAGCTTCAGCGATCACCTCCCGCAGCCCGGAGACACGCCATGGCTGATGCAGAACGCCGCGCCTCCGAGCCTGCGATGTTCGCCGAGCCGTCGATCGAGGCTGTCAGGCGCGACGACGGCGCGATCATCCTGCGCTCGCGCATGCCGCTGCAGCCGGCCGCGCGCTGCACCGGCGAATGGCTGGAGCATTGGGGCCGCCATTTCCCGGATCGCACGTTCCTGGCCGAACGTCGTGGCGACAACTGGACCTGGCTCACCTACGGCGAAACATTGATGCAGGTCCGCGCCGCCGCGGCCTGGATGCTCGCGCAGGGCCTCGGTCCCGAGCGTCCGCTGGCGATCCTGTCCGACAACAGCATCGCGCATGCCGTGCTGGCGCTCGCCGCGCAGCACGTCGGCATCCCCGTCTGCGCGATCTCCCCGGCCTATTCGCTGATGTCGACGGACCACGAGAAGCTGCGTGCGATGATCCGTCTGCTCGATCCCGGCGCCATCTTCGTCGCGCAGCGCGAGCCGTTCGCGCGCGCGCTCGCCGCTGTCGACGGCCTGCATCGGGCGACGGTCATCGCCGGCGACGGCGATGCAACGCGCGCGCTGTCGCTGCAGGCCCTGCTCGCGACAAAGCCCGGGCCGGAGGTCGACCGCGCCTTCGCCGCGGTCACGCCGGACACGGTGGCCAAGCTGCTGTTCACCTCCGGCTCGACCGGGCAGCCGAAAGCGGTGATCAACACGCACCGGATGCTGACCATGAGCCAGCAGGCCAAGGCGCAGTTGTGGACGTTCCTGCGCGAGGTCGAGGGCGGCCCCGTCATCGTCGACTGGCTGCCATGGAGTCACACCTTCGGCGCCAACCACAATTTCAACCTGGTGCTGAGCCACGGCGGGTCGATCTACATCGACGGCGGCAAGCCGGCGCCGGGCCTGTTCGAGACGTCGCTCGCCAATCTGCGCAGCCTGGTGCCGACGATCTATTTCAACGTGCCGCGCGGCTTCGACATGCTGGTCGCGGCACTCAGGTCCGACGACGATCTGCGCCGCAGATTTTTCTCCGGCGTCAGGTGCATCCTCTATGCGGCCGCGGCCTTGCCGCAAAATCTGTGGGATGCGCTCAACGAGATGAGCCGGGCCACGATCGGCCGTCCTGCACCGCTGGTGTCGGCGTGGGGCGCCACCGAGACATCGCCGCTCGCGACCGACTGCCACTTTTTCGCCGAGCGCGCCGGCAACATCGGCGTGCCCATCCCCGGCACAGAGCTCAAGCTGGTGCCGACCGGCGAGAAGCTCGAGGTCCGCGTGCGCGGGCCGAACGTGATGCCGGGCTATTGGAAGGCGCCCGAACTCACGGCCGCGGCTTTCGACGAGGAGGGCTTCTACAAGATCGGCGACGCCGTGAAGCTCGCAGATCCCGAGCATCCGGAGCGCGGCCTGTTCTTCGACGGCCGCATCACCGAGGATTTCAAGCTCAGCTCCGGGACATGGGTGAACGTGGGCGCGCTGCGCGTCGCCGGCATCGCGGCGCTGGCGCCGTTGGCGCAGGATATCGTGATCGCCGGCCACGGCACCGACGAGGTGCACTTTCTCATCGTGCCCAACATCGCAGCGTGCCGCGGCGCTGCCGGGATGACCGAGGCCGTCCCGGCCGGCGACGTTCTGGCACATCCATCGGTGCGCACCGCCATCGCGCGAGGATTGGCCAGGCTTCGCACCGAGGCGGTCGGCTCTTCCCGCTATGCGACCCGTGCGCTGTTGATGGCGGAGCCGCCCTTGCTCGATGCCGGCGAGATCACTGACAAGGGCTATATCAACCAGCGCGCGGTGCTCACCCGCCGCGCCAATCTGGTCGCACGACTGAAGGATGAAACCGCGACCGAGCTGATCAGGCCCGACATGTCCTGACCCAGAACTACGCAACTACTCAACTCACTCACAAGATGGCGCCCGTACTACTACGGGAACGCCTCGCGGGTGCGGCAATTAGTTACCATCCACACTTAACCGGGCATCAACTGCGAATCCTTAAAATCACTCGCATCTAGCTCCCTCATTTGCCCGGACCGCCCCATGGCTCAGCCGCGTTTCTCTCTCGCTTTCCGCATCTACGCGATCATCGGCCTGTCGTTCTGTGGACTTGTCGGGCTCGCCGCAACGCAGAGCCAGAACCTCGAGACCGCTCTCAAGGATCAGCGGCAGAGCGAGCTGAGCCATCTGGCGCAGACGGCAGTCAGCATCGCCCGCGAGGAATATGACGCGATCGCGCGCGACAAGGTGGCGCCCGAGGTCGCGCAGAAGAAGGCGGCCGAGCGGATCGGCAAGCTGCGCTACGGCAGCGGCGACTACTTCTGGATCAACGACATGGGTCCAAAGATGGTCATGCATCCGATCAAGCCGGAGCTGAATGGTCAGAACCTCGCTGACAACAAGGACCCGACCGGCAAGCGGCTGTTCGTCGAAATGGTCGACGTCGTCAAGCGCCAGGGCGCCGGCGTCGTCGACTACATGTGGCCGAAGCCCGGCAAGGATGCGCCACAGCCGAAGATGTCCTATGTCGCCGGCTTCGAGCCCTGGGGCTGGATCATCGGCACCGGTGTCTATGTCGACGATCTCGAAGCCCAGATGTGGGAGAGCAAGCGCAGCGTGTTCATTGCCGCCATGCTGGTGATGCTGATCATCGGATCGATCACGCTGATCATCGCGCGGCGGATGTCGTCGGCGCTGGCCGCGATGAGTGGCGCGTTGACCGAGCTCGGCAATGGAAACTTCGACATCAAGCTGCCGGGCCAGAACCGCAGCGACGAGCTCGGCGACATGGCGCGCTCGATCGAGCAGTTCAGGCAGAAGACCGAGGAGAAGGCGCGGCAGACCGCGATGCTCGAAGACGAGCAGCGCCAGGTCGCAGAGCGCATCAAGACCAAGGCGCTGCAGGAGATGGCCGAAGCCGTCGAGCAGGCCGCCAGCAGCGCGGTCGGCGAGGTCGCGCAGGGAACCGGCCACATGGCCGACAATGCCAAGTCGATGACCGACAGTGCGCTGACGCTGGAGCGCAACTCGAGCAGCGTTGCGGCGGCGGCCGAGCAGGCCCTCGCCACCACCCAGACGGTCGCCAAGGCGTCGGCCCAGCTCGCCGCCTCGATCTCGCAGATCTCCAGCCAGGTCAGCTCGTCGCGCGAGCTCACGCGCAAGGCCGTTGCCGCCTCGTCCGACGCTCAGGCCACCATCGCGAAGCTGTCAGAAGCCGCCGACAAGGTCGGCGCCGTGACCAGCCTGATCAGCGAGATTGCCGGCCAGACCAACCTGCTGGCGCTGAACGCCACCATCGAGGCCGCCCGGGCCGGCGATGCAGGCCGCGGCTTTGCGGTCGTCGCCTCCGAGGTGAAATCGCTCGCCGAGCAGACCGCCAAGGCGACCAGCGAGATCGCGCAGCAGATTGCCGAGATTCAGGACTCGACCCGCGCCTCGGTCACCTCGATCGGGGCGATCGGCGAAGTCATCCGCAACGTCGAAGCCGTATCCTCCGGCATTGCCGATGCGATCCAGGCGCAGAACAGCGTGACCATCGAGATTTCGCGCACGGTCGAGGAGACGTCCGCCGCCGCGCGCGAGGTCGCCAGCCAGATCGCCGAGGTCTCTCGCGAAGCCAGCGAGGCCGGCCGGCGCTCGACCGACATCCGCGACGGCTCGACTGTTGTCGCCGACAAGGTGCAGCGGCTGCGCACCGAACTGGTGCGGGTGATCCGGACGTCGACTGCCGACGTCGATCGCCGGCTGTCGACGCGGCTCAACATCAACCGCCCGGGCACGCTGCAGGTGAACGGCGAAGCGATCCCTGTCACCGTGCGCAACCTCTCGCTCGGCGGCGCCCTGCTCGAAGCCGTTCCGGTTCGTCTGACGATGAACACGTCGGTGACGCTTGCCATCACCGGCATGGTGTCCGATCTGCCGGGGACCGTGACCCGCGTTGGCGACCGTACCGCGTTGGTCCAGTTCGCATTGAACCCGGAGCAATCGGCGCGGCTGACGGCGCTGGTCTCGGACCGTCAGGCGGCGTAACGCGCCGATCTCCGCCTCAACGGAAATGGCAGGCGACGAGATGCCCCTCGGCGCTTGCCTTCAATGGCGGCACTTCCTTGCTGCAGACGTCCTTGGCGATCGGGCAGCGGGTATGAAAGTGACAGCCCGATGGTGGATTGATCGGGCTCGGCACCTCGCCCTTGAGCCGCACGCGCTTGCGCTTGACACTCGGATCCGGGATCGGCACCGCCGACAGCAGCGCCTCGGTGTAGGGATGTTTCGGCGTCGAATAGAGCTGGCGTGACGGCGCGGTCTCGACGATGCGGCCAAGATACATCACCGCGACGCGGCGGCTGATGTGCTCGACGACCGAGAGGTCGTGGGCGACGAACAGATAGGCGATGCCGAACTTCTGCTGCAGATCCTCGAGCAGGTTGATGACCTGGGCCTGGATCGACACATCGAGCGCCGACACCGGCTCGTCGCAGATGATCAGCTTGGGCTCGACCGCGATCGCCCGCGCGATGCCGATGCGCTGGCGCTGGCCGCCCGAGAACTCGTGCGGATAGCGCGTCATGTGGTCGGCCTGCAGGCCGACGGTCTCCAGGAGATGAACGATGCGCGCCTCGTATTGCTGGCGTGAGGTCGCCAGCCCATGGATGGTCAGCGCCTCGCCGATGATGGCGCCGATGGTCATGCGCGGGTTGAGCGAGGCATAGGGGTCCTGGAAGATGATCTGGATGTCGCGGCGAAGCGCGCGCAGGCTTTCGCCGGACAGCGCGATGACGTCCTTGCCCTCGAAATTCAGTTCGCCCGAGCTCGGCTCGATCAGCCGGAGGACGCAGCGCCCGGTGGTCGATTTGCCGCAGCCGGACTCGCCGACGAGGCCGAAGGTCTCGCTCGGCTCGATGTCGAAGTTGACGCCGTCCACGGCCCGCACGCTGCCGATCTGGCGCTTCAAGAGCCCGCCCCGGATCGGGAACGCCTTGGTCAGGTTGCGTACGCTGAGCAGCGGCGCGGGTACGACGGGGGTGGCAATGGCAGCTTCGGTCATCACAGCAACGTCTCTTCGGCGCGGATGCACGCCACCTTGTGGCCGGGCTCGATCTCGCGCAGCAGAGGCTGCGCGGTCCTGCAATCGGGAATGGCGAAGCGGCAGCGAGAGGCGAAGCGGCAGCCCTCCGGCGGATTGACCAGCTTCGGCACGCTGCCGGGGATGCTTTCCAGCCGGCTCTTCCTGACCGCGTCGAGATCGATCCGCGGGATCGAGCGGATCAGGCCCTGCGTATAGGGATGGCGCGGATTGGCGAACAGCCGCTCGACCGGCGCCTCCTCCGCGACCCGGCCGGCATACATCACCACGACACGTTGCGCGACCTCGGCCACGACGCCCATCGCGTGGGTGATCAGCATGATCGACATGCCGAGCCGCTCCTTCATGTCGAGCAGCAGATCGAGGATCTGCGCCTGGATCGTGACGTCGAGCGCCGTCGTCGGCTCGTCGGCGATCAGGAGCTTGGGATTGCACGACAGCGCCATCGCGATCATCACGCGCTGGCGCATGCCGCCGGAGAAATGGTGCGGATAGTCGTGCACGCGGGCTTTCGGATTGGGGATCTGCACCAGCGCCAGCATCTCGGCCGCCCGATCCATCGCCGCCTTGTTGGACAGGCCCTGGTGCAACCGGATCACCTCGGCGATCTGATCGCCGACGGTGTAGACCGGGTTGAGCGAGGTCATCGGCTCCTGGAACACGATCGCGATCTCGCTGGCGCGGATCTTGTTCATCTCGGACGAGCCGAGCGGCACCAGGTCACGGCCCTGCCACAGGATCTGGCCCCCGGCGATGCGGCCGGGCGGCATCGCGATCAGCTTCAGCACCGACATCGCGGTGACGGTCTTGCCGGAGCCGGACTCGCCGACCACGCACAGGGTCTCGCCGCTGCCGATCGAGATGTCGACGCCGTCGACGGCCTGGACCTCGCCCTCGTCGGTGTTGAAATAGGTCTTCAGCCCCTTGATCTCGAGCAGCGGAGCTACGCGCGCGTCCATCACATCACCTTCCGCGGATCGAGCGCATCGCGCAGGCCATCGCCGATGAAGTTGATCGCGATGACCGTGAGGAAGATCGCGCCGCCGGCGAACAGCGCCCAATGCGGCGCGATGTCGAGATAGTCCTTGGCGTCGAACAGCAGCCGGCCCCAGGTCGGAATGTCCGGCGGGAAGCCGAGACCGAGGAACGACAACGTCGATTCCGCGATGATCGCGGCCGCGACGTCGATGGTGCCGGCGACGATCACCGGCCCCAGCGCGTTCGGCAGGATGTGGCGAACGACGAGACGGGTGTTGGAGGCGCCGAGCGCGCGCGCCGCCTCGACGAATTCCTTCTCGCGCAGCGACAGGAACTGGGCGCGGACCAGACGCGCCACATGCATCCAGCGGAAGCCGCCGATCACGAGCACGATGAGCACGAACACGCCGCCTTCCGGGCCGAGCCAGCCTTTGAGGAAATCGCGGAACAAATAGATGATCAGGAGCAGCAGCGGCAGTTGCGGCAGCGACAGAAACAGATCGGTCAGCCACATCAGCGCGGCATCCACCGGTCCCTTGGCCGAGCCGGCGATCGCACCGACGAGAATGCCGACGAACAGCGCCACGCCCATCGCGGCAAAGCCGACCGCAAGCGAGATGCGGCCGCCATAGATCATGCGCGCCAGCAGATCCTGGCCGAGATCGTCCGTGCCGAACGGGTGCTCCCAGGACGGCGGCGCGAGGCGTGCCGTGAAGTCGATCTCGTTGATCGGAATCCGCCACAGCCACGGGCCGAGCAGGATCGAGAGCGCGAGCAGCAGCAGCACGACGATGCTGGCCGCCGCGAGGCGGTGACGGAGGAAGCGGCGGAGCGCGTCGCGGCCCGGCGAGAAACGCCGTTTGGGCGATGCGACGACCGGCACCGTCTCAACGGAAGGAGATGCGTGGGTCAAGCCAGCCATACAGAATGTCTGCGATGAGGTTGAAGAGGACGACGAGGCAGGCGAACACGAAGGTCACCGCCATGATGACCGGCGTATCGTTGGCGAGGATCGCGCTGATCAGGAGCGAGCCGATGCCGGGAATGCGGAAGATCTGCTCGGTGACGATGGCGCCGCCGAACACCGTCGGCATCTGCAGCGCGACCAGCGTCACCACCGGGATCAGCGCATTACGCACGACGTGCTTGACGATCACCTTGCGCTCGTCGAGGCCCTTGGAACGCGCGGTCGTGACGTAGTCGAGCTTGATGACGTCGAGCACGGCGGAACGGACATAGCGCGTATAGGACGCCGCCTGGTAGAGGCCGAGCACCATGACCGGCATGATCGCCTGCTTGATGCTCTCCCACCACCATTGCCAGCCGGTCGCCTGCAGGTCGGCGCGATAGACGAACGGCAGCCAGCCGAGATTGACGCTGAAGATCAGGATCAGCAACAGGCCGGTGAAGAAGGTCGGCAGCGAGAAGCCGATGAAGGCGAAGGTGTTGGCGATCTGGTCGAAGATCGAATACGGCCGCCGCGCCGCGAGCACGCCCACCGGCAGCGCCACCGCCAGCGCCAGGATCTGCGCGGTGCCGACCACGTAGAGCGTGGTCGGTATCCGCTGCAGGATCAGCGTGTCGACGTTGACGCGGCTGGCGAAGGAGAAGCCCCAGTCGCCCTGGAACATGGCGACCAGCCAGTGGACATAGCGCAACAGCACGGGATCGTTCATCCCGAACTTGATGCGCAGCGCCTCGCGCACCTCGGGCGGCACGTTCGGGTTGCTCGCGAGCTCGCCGAATGGATCGCCCGGTGCCAGCGCGAGCAGCACGAACAGAATGAGACTGATGCCGAGCAGGCTCGGCACAGCGACGATGAGGCGCCTGAGAAGATAGTTTCCCATCGCTCCACCCCTACGATGTCTGGCTGGTCATGCTGGCCGCGCGTCAGCTCGCCCGATACCAGGTGGCGATGAACGCCAGATCGTTGTCCCAGCCGCTCTTGTACAGCACCATGCCGTTCTTCACGCCGATCGCATTGAGCCGGTTGATCTCCGGCAGGACGTAGTTGTCACGCACGACGAGATCGTTGAGCTTGATGAACAGCGCGGCGCGCTTGACCGGATCGAGCTCGCTCTGGGCCAGCATGTAGGTCTCGTCATACTCCTTGTTCTGCCAGCGGCAGATGTTGCGGCCCTGCCACTTGTTCTCCTTGGTCGCGGCCTCGGTGGACACGAACTGGTTCATGAAGAACTGCGGATCCGCCTGCGGCATCGTGGTCTGATACATCTGCATGTCGCAGTAGAAATGCGAGTAGGTGTCGGGGTTCGCGACGTCCGAGGAGAAGAACACCGACGCGACCACCGACTTCAGCTCGACCTCGATGCCGGCCTTCTGGAACGCCAGCTTGATGATCGCCTGGTTCTTCTGGCGCGGGCCGTTGATCGAGGTCTGGAACACGAATTTGAGCGGCTTGCCGTCCTTCTCGCGGATGCCGGAGGCGCCCTTCTTCCAGCCGGCGGCGTCGAGGATCTGGTTGGCCTTCTCGATCGAGAACTCGAAAGTATTGTTCTTGGAGCGGAAGCGCTCGGGGTTGTTGAGAAAGTTGGGCGTCGCGACGCCGGCGCGTCCATAGATGAACTTCTGCACCGACGCACGGTCGATCAGGAGATTGATCGCCTTGCGCACCTCGGGATCGGAGAACAGCGGGTGCTTGGTCTTCAGGCTGGCGCGCTCGCCGTCGACCTCGACATTGGGATCGGTGACGTTGAGGCCGATATACTCGATGTTGCCGGTCAGCGTCAGCTCGGTCTTGCCCTGGCCGCCCGCCTCGAGCTTGGTCAGGATCTCGTCCTCGACCTGCAGATTGTAGGCGTAATCGTATTCACCGGTCTGCAGCACTGCGCGCGCAGCGGAGACCGCGTCGCCGCCGCCCTTGATCTCGACCGTGTCGAAATAGGGCTGCGTCGGCACGTGATAGTCCGGAAAGCGCTTGCCGGCGACGGTGTCGCCCGGCTTGAAGTCCACGAACATGTAGGGACCGGTACCGACCGGCTTCAGGTTCGCCGGCGCCTCGCGCGACTTCGCCCCGATATAATCCGCAAAGTGATGCTTGGGGATGATGCAGCCGAACGAGGCGACGAAGGCATCGGCCCAGAACGGCGTCGGCTGCGGAAAGACCAGCTTCACGGTCAGATCGTCGATCTTCTCGATCGACTTGACGTTCTTGTAGCTGCCGATCGAGACCGCCGAGGTCTCGGGGTTGTTGGCGTATTCCCAGTTGAAGATGACGTCGTCGGCCGTGAACGGCTTGCCGTCGTGCCATTTGACGCCCTTCTTCAGCTTCCAGGTCACCGACATGCCGTCGGCGGCAAGACCGCCGTTCTCCTTGCTCGGAATCTCGGCCGCGAGAATCGGCACCAGATTGCCGTCCTTGTCCCATCCGGCCAGCGGTTCGTAGAACAGGCGGCTGGCCTCCTGGTCCTTGGTGCCGATGGCGAAATGCGGATTGAGCAGCGTCGGCGCCTGCCAGAGCAGCAGCTTGAGCGGACCGCCGCCACCGGCCTTGGTCGGCTTGTAGGGGATGGCATCAGCAGCGACCGCGGCGCCTGAGTAGGAGAGCATCGCGCCAGCCATCGGCGCGGTCAGCCCCACGGCAATCATCCGCTGCACAAATTCGCGCCGTGACAGGCGTCCTGCTTTGACATCAGCGATCTGGCTACGGAGGTCACGCTCGTTCATCCATCGACTCCAAAGGTGGTGCTGAATGCCAAAAACGCGTCCCCGTCCTGGATCGATCGGGAACTGCATAAAATTGGATCAGCCTTCGAAGCGACTGTCAAAGCAGAATCCGGGCCAATTCCGCAATAAAGAACGGATCGATTGTCGCACTTCGCAGATGCGGAAAGATTGACTGCGAGTCACATCCCGGAAAATGGAACTACGTCGCTCGCGACGGTCGCCACACACCGGAATGTTCTGCTTCGGAATGAACGCTCTCGATGTGCGCTCAGCTCTCGCGACACCAGTTCGGCAACTGCCCGAGGTCATTGTCCCATTCCGAGGAATGGCTCGACAAACCTTTGCGGATGCCGCTGACGCGCGGACCCGGCGACGCCATCGTTGATCATCAGCATCTCCATGTCGCAGTAGACGTGCGTGTAGGTGTCGGAATTGGCGACGTCGCTGGAGAAGAACGCCGAGCCACCACCGACTTCGGCTCGAGCTCGATGCCCGCCTTCTGGCAGGCCTACGTGACGATGACATGGTTCTTCGGCCGCGGGACGTTGGTGGAGATCTGGATCACGAGCTTGAGCGGCTTGCCGCCCTTCTCGCGAATGCCGTTCGCGCCCTTCTTCCAGCCGGCGTTCTCCAAAACCTCGATCGCCTCGTCGACGTTGAGCGCGAAGCACTACCGCCGGAAAATCAGGACACAGCCCCAGTGCCGCGGGCACGGATGCAGCTCAGCGCTCCGGCTTCAGCTTGCGGAAGCGGACGCCCTTGCCATCGGGCAGCCGGGTCGCGACATAGCCCGCCGCCAGGCAGGCCTCGCGCTGCGGCATCTTCTCCTGCGGACTTCGCAGGCTGTCCCACCACGAGGCGCGCTGCGCGGCGCGCGGCAGGCCGTCGCCGATCAGCTCCTCGATCTCGTCGAGGCTGAGCACCAGCTCGGGGCGGGTCTGCCGCTTGAGATAGTCTCGAAGCGCATCATAGTCCGGCAAGTCTCGACTCCATCGTACCAGCGCGTGTGCGGCCGCCTTGACGACAGGCGCGGCGAACGCAACGACTCGTTAACCTAACATGCGTTACTTCGGCTTTATCCGTCAGTCTACGGACGGGACTCCACGGGGGACGGGACGATCCGATGCGCTGGACACGCCGAACGGGCCGGGCGACGCAGCCTTGGCGGCTTTCGGCGCGCACGCTGATCACCTGCTCCATCTCGACCATCATCGGTTTCTCCGCCATCTGCGCCAGCGTCATGATCGACCTGCGCCGGAGCGAGGAAGTCCGCGCCCGGCAGGCGCTGGAGAACATGGCCGCCAGCATCGGCGCCGACATCAGCCGCACCGTCGAGCTCTACGATCTCTCGCTGCGGGCGGTGGCCAGCAACATGTTGCTGCCCGAAATCAACGAGGTCAGCAAGCACGTCCGCCAATTGATCCTGTTCGACCGTTCGTCCACCGCGAAGAATTTCGGCACCATCCAAGTCTTTGATGCCCGCGGGCGGCTGTCGCTCGAGTCGTCGACGCTCGACCCGCTGCCGGAGGACCGCAGCGACGCCGATTTCTTCCAGGTGCATCGCGACCGGCCCGACACCGGGCTCTATGTCGGGCGGCCCGCTCAGCATCATGGCCAATATTCCATCGTTCTCAGCCGCCGCATCTCGACGCCGGACGGACGCTTCGCCGGCGTCGTCGCCGGCTCGATCCGCATCGGCTATTTCCGCGACCTGTTCGCAAGGCTCACGCTCGGGGCGGGCGACAACATCACCGTGCTCCGGCGCGACGGCACCGTCATCGTCAGCGCGCCGTTCGATACCGGCGCGATCGGGCGCAACCTGGCGCGGGCGCCGGCCGTGACCCGCGCGCTCACCGAGCCGGCCGGCTGGTCGAGCAGCTATGGCGCGCTGGACGATCTGCCGCGGCTGCTGGTCTGGCGCAATGCCAATGAGCCGCTGGTCGTGATCGCCAGCAAGTCGTGGGACAGCGTCTATGCATACTGGCGCCATGAGGCTGCAGAGATCGGGGCGATGATGCTGGCGCTGATCGTGTTCGTCCTGGCCGCGACGCAGGTCGCCGCGCGCGAGATCCAGCTCCGGGCGAAGGTCGAATCCAGACTGGAGCAGCTCGCGACCACGGATCCGCTGACGGGCCTGAAGAATCGGCGCAAGTTCGACGAGACCATCGAACTCGAATGGCGGCGGGCGCAGCGCGCCGGCGCGCCGCTGGGGCTGCTGATGATCGATGCCGATCACTTCAAGAGCTACAACGACACCCATGGGCACCAGGCCGGCGATCAGGTGCTGGTCGGCATCGCCGTGTGCATCTCCGATTCGGTGCGGCGCGCCGGCGACTGCGCCGCGCGTTATGGCGGCGAGGAGTTCGCGGTGCTGCTGCCGGGGACCTCGGAAGCGGATGCGCTGCGCGTCGCGGAGACGATCCGCAGCAAGGTCAAGCTGTGGGCGGGAGAAGCGTGCACCACCTCGATCAGCATCGGCGCCGCCAGCGTCACGCCGTCGCGCGACACGGACTGGACCGGCCTGCTCAATGCCGCCGACCGCGCCCTGTACATGGCCAAGGCCGCGGGCCGTAACCGCTGCGCCAGCGCAGCGGTGCGTCATCCGTCACCCGCCGCTTCGCTGGCGGCGTGATGCCGCCAACCGCCTCGAAGGCGCGGCATTTCGCGCCGGCTTGGCCTCAGCCCTTGCCTTCGAGATAGCGCTTCATGTCCGCGCGCAGGCCATCGCGCAGGTCGGCTCGCGCCATGGCGAAGGCGATGTTGGCCCTCAGGAAGCCGGACTTCGAGCCGCAATCATGCCGCTCGCCGTCGAAGTCCACGCCGTAGAATTTCTGCGTCTTCGACAGACCGATCATCGCGTCGGTGAGCTGGATCTCGCCGCCGGCGCCGCGCTCCTGCGTCGCGAGGATCTGGAAGATCTCCGGCTGCAGGATGTAGCGCCCGGTGATCGAGAAGTTCGACGGCGCGGTGCCCTTGGCCGGCTTCTCGACCATGCCGTCGACCTCGAACATCTTGCCGTCGCGCTTGCCGACGCCGCAGATGCCGTATTGATGGGTCTGATCGGCCGGCACCTCCTGCACGGCGAGCACGTTGCTCTTTTCCGGCAGCTTGCTGGCGGCAGCAATCATCTGCGCCAGGCACCCCGGCGCGTTCAGCACCAGCTCGTCGGGCAGCACCACCGCGAACGGCTCGTCACCGACGATGTCGCGCGCGCACCACACGGCATGGCCGAGCCCGAGCGGCGCCTGCTGGCGGGTGAAGCTGACCGCGCCGGCCTCCGGCTGGTCGCGCGCGAGGATTTCCATCTCGGTCTTCTTGCCGCGCGCCGCGAGCGTCGCGTCGAGCTCGTACATGCGGTCGAAATGATCCTCGATCGCGGTCTTGTTTCGCCCGGTCACGAACACGAAATGCTCGATGCCCGCCTCCTTGGCTTCGTCGAAGACGTATTGGATGAGCGGCTTGTCGACGATCGTCAGCATTTCCTTCGGCATCGCCTTGGTGGCGGGCAGGACGCGGGTGCCGAGACCGGCGACCGGAAAAACGGCTTTGCGGATCTTCATGGGGATGACTAGACCTTGTGGCGATATGAATGCGAAATCGATCGCATTTTAGGTAGCTCGTTTGCAGCCGAGAACAAAGGCGGATGTTGGTCCAGTGTTCCGCTCGACACGGACCGAACGGCTAAATTTCGCTGCGGAAATCGTTAACCTTGTTAATCTCCCGTTAAGCAGGACCGGGCCTCGTGGAGGCCGATCTTCCATGCGATCTGGATCGAGACATGATGCGACGGAACGTGATGCTGACAGCTCTGAAGGCCGGTGCTGGCGCGGCGGTTCTGGTCACGGCGTTGACGGTGGTGTCTGGTTCCGCTGTCGCGCAATCCTCAGGCGGGCCGCTGAACTTTCTCGACGGCCTGTTCACGGGCACCCTGACGAAGGGCGACCCCGCCCCCAACCAGCCCCCTGCCGCCGGCGGGCCGCAGCCGTGGAGCGGCCAGGACGGCGCCTCCGGCCATCCGCTGATGACGGCGGCGGCGATCCGCGAAGCCGCCGGCAATTTCGACAATTGCGTCGCCGGCATGTGGCCAGATGCCGCACGACGCAACATCACGCAGGACAATTTCCAGCGCTTTACCGCCGGCCTGTCGCCGGACCTGCGCATCATGGACCTGCTCGACGCGCAGCCCGAATTCACCAAATCGATCTGGGACTATCTCGACATCCTGGTGAACGACAACCGGCTGGCGAAGGGCCGCGAGGTGCTGGCGAAGTACAAGCCGCAGTTCGATGCGGCCGAGCGTACCTATGGCGTCGACCGCTACATCGTCGCTTCGATCTGGGGCATCGAGTCCAACTACTCGACCCAGATCGGCGACCGTAGCGTGCTGCAGTCGACCGCGACGCTCGCCTGCATCGGCCGCCGCCAGGCCTATTTCAAGGATGAGTTCCTCTCCGCCCTGGAAATCCTCAATCGCGGCGATTTGCGCCCCGAGCAGTTGCGCGGCTCCTGGGCAGGCGCCTTCGGCCCGACCCAGTTCATGCCGACCGCGTTCAAGCGCTTCGCCGTCGATGCCGATGGTGACGGCCGCCGCGACGTCGTCGACAATCCGGCCGACCTGATCGCCTCCACCGCCAACAATCTGAAGAAGGACGGCTGGCAGAGCGGCCAGAGCTGGGGCTACGAGGTCGTGGTGCCCCAGGGCTTCAACTACATGCTCGCCGACCGCGCCAAGAGCATGAGCTTCGCCCAGTGGGAACAGCTCGGCCTGCGGCGGGCCAACGGTCAGCCGTTCCCGACTGGCGCCGAAAAGGCCTATCTGCTGGCGCCGGCCGGCGCCCAGGGCCCCGGCTTCCTGATGCTGCAGAACTTCCGCGTCATCATGAAATACAACCCTGCGGAAGCCTATGCGCTGGCGATCGGACACTTCGCCGACCGCCTCCGCGGCGCACCGCCGTTCGTTCAGGCCTGGCCGCGCGAGGAGCGAACGCTGTCGCGCGGCGAGCGGCTCGAGCTGCAGCAATTGCTCGCCGAGCGCGGATTTTACCGCGGAACGCCGGACGGCCAGTTCGGCGGCCAGACGCGCGAGGCGCTGCGGAACTTCCAGGCCTCGATCGGGGCGCCGGCGGACGGATTTGCCACCTCGGATGTGCTCGAACGGCTGCGGACGCGCTGATCGCAGCCCCAATCTGCCCTGCCGGTAACCTTCTGGGGCGATTACCGGCGCCGTCAACACCATCCGGTGAATGCCCGTTTGCGGCCTGATTCGCGTCCTATTATATGAATCGTCACGATCACGCCGCGCGACGGGTGCGCATGTCAAAGCTGAAGTCCATCCTCAAGCTGTTGAACGAGCCCGGCCCGCTGGTCGTGCTGGCGGTCGTCATCGCCATGCTCGTCGGCATCGCCGGTCCCGCCTCGGCCCAGTTCTTCAACTTCAACCCGTTCGCTTCGCCCCGCCCGGCACCGCGCGGCGGTGGAGGTGGCGGAGGTTGGTTCGGCGGCGAATTCTTCGCTCCGTTCCCGCAGCAACAGCCGAAGAGGGTGATCCAAGACTATTCCAAGGCGCCGCCGCCGGAGAAGCGTGATGGCGCGCCGGACCGCTACGTGCTGGTGCTCGGCGACGCCATGGCCGACTGGCTCGCCTATGGCCTGGAAGAGGCCTATGCCGAGCAGCCCGACATGGGCGTGACCCGCAGGATCCGGACCACGTCGGGCCTCATCAAGTATCAGCCCAGGGGCGAGCCGGCCGACTGGGCCGCCGCCGCCAAGGGTATCCTGGCGACCGAACGCGCCGACGCCATCGTCATCATGCTCGGCCTCAACGACCGCATCTCGCTGCGCGAGCCCGCGATCGAGAAGACCGACGACAAGAAGGGCGACAAGGCCAAGAAGGATGCCAAGGCCAAGCCTGGTGAGACAAAGCCTGGTGAGACCAAGCCGGGCGAAGCCAAGCCGGATGGCAAGGCCGACACGGCGGCCAAGCCCGACGACAAGGCTGCCGATACCGATCTGCCGCAGGACGAGGCCGACAACGACACGCCTGCGGTCGCGGCACCGGAGAAGGCCGCCCGCTCGCCGGGCGGCCTCTACGAGTTCCGGGACGAGCGCTGGGTCGAGCTGTATACGAAGAAGATCGAGGAGATGATCGCGATCGCCAAGAGCAAGGGCGTGCCCGTGCTCTGGGTCGGCCTGCCCGCGGTTCGCGGTCCCAAGGGGACGGCGGACACGCTGTTCCTCGACTCGCTGTATCGCGATGCCGCCGGCAAGGCCGGCATCACCTATGTCGATGTCTGGGACGGCTTCGTCGACGAGGCCGGCCGCTTCCTGCAGAAAGGCCCGGACTTCGAGGGCCAGATCCGCCAGCTGCGCTCCTATGACGGCGTCTATTTCACCAAGCCGGGCGCGCGCAAGCTCGCCCATTATGCCGAGCGTGAGATCAACCGGCTGCTCGCGGCCCGTTCCGCGCCGCTCGAGCTGCCGAACGAGCCGGCCACGCCGGACGCCAATGCCGTACCGGGCCAGCCGGCGCCGCGGCCGGTCGCCGGCCCGATCCTGCCGCTGGTGGCGTCATCCGTCGGCACCGATCAGTTGCTGGGCGGCCCCGGCTCCCGACCTGCGGCGGTCGACGCGCTGGCGGCCCGAACCCTGGTCAAGGGCGAGGCGCTGAGCCCGCCGGCCGGCCGCGCCGACGATTTCGTCTGGCCTCGCCGCGAGGTCGGCCGTGAGCAGGCCAAGGAGCCGCCGAAGGAGCCTACCCGGCCCGAAGCGCCGATGGCAGCGACTTCGCCGGCGGAAGCGACGCCGGCAGCACCTGGGCCGGTGTCGCCGCAGCCGCGGCAAAGGCGGCTGACCACGCCGGGGGCGCCCACCCAGCAGCCGCCAGCCCAAACGCCGCAGCCGAATCAGGGCGTTCGTGAGTTTTTCGGCTTCGGCGCGCCTCAGCAGCAACAGCAGCCGGCGCGGCCGCCCGCCGCGCGCAATCCGAACGCGCCGCCGCGGCCGCCAGGATTGGTCGGCCGCTCGGCAGCATCGCTGGAGACCCAGGGCCGCTGATCGTGACCACATTTCGGCGCTGAGGGCGATCGACGCGGATCATTCCGGACCAAGGTGCCAATGACAAATCGGCCCGCATTCGAGAGCGAATGCGGGCTGATTGTCATCTGATCGTCAGCGGGTCTTTGCAGGCTCAGTAGCGCCAGCGCTGCGGCGGCTGCGGCCGGCTCGGCGAGCGCATCAGCATCGCCAGCAGGAAGCCGATGCCGCCGGCGACCAGCAGCGCGCCCATCGGATTGTCCTGAACCCGCTTGGTCAGCGCCTGCGTGCCGTCACGCAGCGTCTCGGAGCCGTTGCCGAACGTATCCTTGGCGAAATCCATCGCCGCATCGCCGGCCTCGCGCGCCGCGTCCTTGGCCTGGCCATACATGTTCTGCACGACGCCCGAGGCCTCGCGCGCACGCCCCGACGCCTGCGTGCTCTTGTCGCCCAACATCTCGCCGACGCCGCCTTCGATCTTGCCTGCGACATCCTTGGCCGTACCGGTCAGCCGATCCTGATCCATTGCCGCTCTCCTTCTCTGCATTGTGCGGGATTGCTGGCCTGCTAACCGGCCAGCACGGCGCAGGTTCCGGACGACTACAAAATCAGGCCGCCGTCGACGACGAGGGTCTGGCCGATGATGTAGGACGACAGCGGCGAGGCCAGGAACAGCGCCGCACCGGCCATGTCCTGCGGCGTCCCCAGCCGCCGCAGCGGAATGCGCTGCAGCGCGCCCTCGAGGCGCTTCGGATTGGCGGTCGTCACCTTGGTCATCTTGGTGTCGACGAGCCCGGGCGCGATCCCGTTGACGCGGATGCCGTCTTCCGCCCACGCCTCGGCCAGGGTTCGCGTCAATCCCATCGCGCCGGTTTTCGAGGCGTTGTAGGCCGGATTGCCCATGGTCGAATGATAGGCCGCGGTCGACGAGACAATGATGAGCGCGCCCCTGGCATCGCGCAGCAGGCCGTGAAATTTCGTCGCACAGGCCATCAGGCTGATGAGGTTGACCTCGACCACCTTGCGAAAGCCCTCCATGGCGAATTCGCCGCGCCGGTACAATACCGCGCCCTGCGCCAGCACCAGCACATCGAGCCGATCGAGCCGCGGCGCGAAGCTCTCGATCGCGCCGGGATCGCTCACATCGAGCTGATGGTAGTTCACCCCTGCGAGATCGGAGCCCTCACCTTCGGCATAATCGGCGGCGCTCGCCCGCGTGCCGCTGACGTCGACGCGCGCGCCCTGCGCGCGAAACGCCTGCGCGATGCCGTTGCCGATGCCGCTCGATCCGCCGATCACCAGCACCGAGCGTCCCGTGAAATCGAGCGCGTTCATCTCCCCACTCCTTCTCTTGTTGTTTGTCGGATGGTGTGGGGATCGGCGCAGGCCCTGTCAACGGCATCGCGGGCTGTGGCGACCCCGGCATCGGCGCCTTCGCATCAATGCTGCTGCGCAGCTACTTCATCGGTGTCAGCCGCAGCAGGCGGCCGGGCGAGTCGTCCTCGATGACCCAGACGGCGCCGTCCGGCGCCACGGCGACGTCGCGGATGCGCTCGCCCATGTCCCAGCGCTCGGCCTCGTCAGGCTGACCATCGGTCCGGAAGGCAACGCGGACCAGCGCGTGCACCCGCAAGCCTCCGATCAGCGCCGATCCCTTCCATTGCGGAAACATCGGACCATCATAGAAGACCAGGCCGGCCGGCGCGATCACAGGATCCCAATAGAGCGGCGGCGGCGCGAGGTCGGGCCGCGTCGCATGCCGCGGGATCGGCGTGCCGTTGTAATTGTCGCCGTTCGACACCAGCGGCCAGCCGTAGTTCTTGCCCGGCTCGATCAGGTTCAGTTCGTCGCCGCCGCGCGGTCCCATCTCGTGCAGCCAGAGCTTGCCATCTGATGCGAAGGCGAGCCCGTAGGGATTGCGGTGGCCGGTGGTCCACGTCTGGGCCGGCACGCCCTTGTCCTCGGCCATGGGATTGTCCGACGGAGTCGCGCCGTCGAGATCGAGCCTGAGCACCTTGCCGCGCGCCTGCCGTGGATCCTGGGCGCTGTTCGGCTGCATGCGGTCGCCGACGGTCAGGAACAGATGCGTTCCCGACGGATCGAACGCGATGATGCCGCCGGGCTGCCCGCCGCCGCCGGCGGGCGTCTGGCGCCAGATGACGGTGGGGTCGGTCAGCGTGGCGTTGTCATTCGAAACCGACAACACGGCACGGGTCAGGACGAGCCGGCTGCCCTCGCTGCCCGGCTCGGTGTAGGTGAGATAGATCTGCGACGTCGTCGCGAAGCTCGGCGACACCGCAATGTCCAGGAGGCCGTTCTGTCCGCGCGCCGCGACGGCGGGCACGTTGCCGATCTGGATCTTCTGCCCACCTTGCGTGACGAGAAAGATCCGGCCCGGCTTCTCCGTGACCAGCATCCGCCCATCCGGCAGGAAGGCGATGGCCCAGGGCGTATCGAACTCGGCAACGCTCCGCGCCTCGAACGGGCGCACGGCGCTTGCCTTGCGATCGCCGGCATTGATGCTATCGGCTCGCGCGGCCGTGGTCGCAACGAGTCCCATCACCAATGCCAAGCGCATGAAGGTCGTGGAGAGCACCATGATCACTCCGGTTTGTTGATCCGTGTCGTCGGCAACGAGAATTCGGCCATGCCGGATCGGTGCCTACCGAATGCGTCCGATCAGTGATAATCCCGACGGCGAGCATGCGATCCGCATTTTTCCGTGAGCCGCAAATATGCACCAGCACAGGCAACTCAGCCGCTCGGTCAAGGGATTGACCGTCCTGATCACCGGCGCCGCGTCGGGGATGGGGCGCGCGACCGCGCGCGTGTTCGCCGATGAAGGCGCCAGGGTCGCAGTCACCGATGTCGATGAGGACGCGGCCCGCGCGGTGGCGGCAGACATCGAGGCCAGCGGCGGAACGGCGCGCGCCTGGCGGCTCGACCTCGTCGACCGCAACGCCATCGCGGCCGTCGTCGGCGATGCTGCGACGCATTTCGGCGGGCTCGACGTCATCGTCAACAATGCCGGCATCTCGGTGCATGTCGCGATCGACGACGAAGCCTACGACGAGGCCTGGGCAAGAGGGCTTGCCATCATGCTGACGGCGCAGCAGCGCGTCATCCGTGCCGCGCTGCCGCATCTGCGCCGCTCGAACAGCCCGCGCATCGTCAACATCGCTTCGACCGAGGCGCTCGGCGCAACCGCGCGGCACAGCGCCTATTCGGCTGCAAAGGCCGGGGTGACCGGATTGACGCGCTCGCTCGCGGTTGAGCTCGGCCGCGATCGCATCACAGTGAACTGCATCTGTCCGGGCCCGATCACCACGGCGATGACCGCGCGCATTCCAGATGAGCAGAAGGCGGTCTACGCACGGCGCCGCACCGCGCTTGGCCGCTACGGCGATCCCGAAGAAGTCGCGCACATGACCTTGAGCCTGTGCCTGCCGGCGGCCTCGTTCCTCACCGGAGCGGTGATCCCCGTGGACGGCGGGCTGATGGCCCGCAATGCATGACGTCTGACGCGCCGGCATGACAGCCGTGCGGTCGGCGATCCGCGCCTTGCGTTGACTTCGCGCATCGCCGGCGTAGCCTCTTCCATCAGAAGAAGCGGACAGGAGTCCGCCCTGATGAGGACGCGAGGAGGAGACCATGGCGATCGCCATCCGGCAGTTGCATCGGCATTTCGTCGGCGAAGTATCCGGTGTCGATCTGCGAAAGCCTCTCGCTCGGGACGAGGTCGCGCAGTTGCAGGCCGCGATCGATCACTACGCCGTTCTCGTATTTCACGATCAGGACGTCACCGACGAGCAGCAGCTCGCCTTCGCGCTCAGCTTCGGCGACCGCGAGCAGGCGCGCGGCGGCACCGTCACCAAGAAGGAGGATTACCGCCTCACCACCGGCCTCAACGACGTCTCCAATCTCGGCAAGGATGGCAAGCCGCTGCCATCAGACCATCGCACGCATCTGTTCAATCTCGGCAACTGCCTGTGGCACTCCGACAGCTCGTTCCGGCCGATCCCGGCGAAATACTCGATCCTCTCGGCGCGGATCGTGAACCCGAAGGGCGGCAACACCGAATTCGCCGACATGCGCGCCGCCTATGACGCGCTCGACCGGGAGACCAAGGCCGAGATCGAGGATCTCGTCTGCGAACATTCGCTGATGTATTCGCGCGGCGCGCTCGGCTTCCTCGACTACACCGACGAGGAGAAGGAGATGTTCAAACCGGTCAGGCAGCGGCTGGTCCGCATTCATCCTGCCCATGGCCGCAAGTCGCTCTATCTGTCATCGCATGCCGGCGCCATCATCGGTATGAGCATGCCGGAAGGCCGGCTGCTGCTGCGCGACCTCACCGAGCATGCCACCCAGCCCGAGTTCGTCTACGTCCACAAATGGACGCTGCACGACCTGATCATGTGGGACAACAGGCAGACCATGCATCGCGTGCGCCGCTACGATCAGTCGCAACCGCGCGACATGCGCCGCGCCACGGTGGCCGGCACCGAACCGACGGTCGCGCAGCAGGCGGCGGAATAGTTCTGCCTTCAGCAGAGATGCGCGGCCTCATCCCTCTCCATGTCGTCATTGCGAGGAGCGAAGCGACGAAGCAATCCAGACTGCATCCGCGGGGGGACATTCTGGATTGCTTCCGCCTACGCTCTCAAAGCTTCGGCGGACAAGTCGCTGCGCTCGCAATGACGGCGGAGAGGCAGAGCGCCCCATTAAGCCTTCTCTGATCCCAGCGAGCGCGGGGGCTCCAACCGGACAATAAGGCCTATGCGTGCCCGGCGGCGTTGGACAGCATGCCGGGATCGATGCCGATCTTGCGCAGCGCAAGATCGTATTTGGCGTCGACATTGTCGCCGAAGATCAGCTCCGGATCGGCGTCGCAATGCAGCCAGCCATTGTCCTGGATCTCTTCCTCCAACTGGCCGGCGCGCCAGCCGGCATAGCCGAGGGCGAGGATGGCGTGCTTCGGACCGTCGCCCTTGGCGATCGCCTTGAGGATGTCGATCGTCGTCGTCAGGCAGACGCCGTCGTTGATCTTCAAGGTCGCGTTGGCGATGAAGTAGTCGCTCGAATGCAGCACGAAGCCGCGCCCGGTATCGACCGGGCCGCCGCTCAGCACCTTCATCGTCTCGGCGCTGTCGGGCAGGCTGATCTGATCGCTCTTCTCGATGATATTCAGTTGCATCAGGAGCTGAGGGAAGTCGATGCTGCCCGCCGGCCGGTTCACCATGATACCCATGGCGCCCTCGGCCGAATGCGCGCAGAGATAGATCACCGAGCGCTCGAAACGGGAATCGCCCATCACGGGCATCGCAACCAGCAGCTGACCGTCGAGGTAACCACCGTGAGAGGTGTGATCCCCGATCCCTGTCACTTTGCGGCGAATGTCGCTCAGCCTTTTTGCCTCAGGATTCATCCGCAAGGACTCTCATGATCATCGATATCCTGATATTGGGATGCGCATCTGTCAATCAAGGTTCAGGTCCTCGCGAGGAAATCTGCTCACAAGCATTTCAATGGTTTGCGCCCGAACCGCACTCTAAAGACGTCTCATGTCCGCCTTGGTTCCTCACCACTCTGCCACACTGCTCGTCGCGACCGTCGTATCATCCTGCCTTGCGTTCGGCGCGCAGGCGCAGGATTCCTCGCCCTGGCAGCGCGACAGCCACTCCGCGGTGCGCCTGCTCGCGGGCTCGCGCAGCGGTCCGGTCATGCTGGGCGGCATCGCCTTCGCGCTGCAGCCGGGATGGAAGACCTATTGGCGAACGCCCGGCGATTCAGGCGTGCCGCCGCGGTTCGACTTTTCCAAGTCGGAGAACGTCGAAGCGGTGACGGTTCTGTGGCCCGCGCCGACAAAGTTCGACGACGGCGCCGGCGGGCACTCGCTCGGCTATCATGATCAGGTCGTGCTGCCGCTGCGCATCGTCGCCAAGAACCCCGACAAGCCGATGACCTTGCGCGCCGACGTCAGCTACGCGGTCTGCGAGAAGATCTGCATTCCCGTCGAGGCAAAGGCCGAGCTCGCCTTCACCAGCGTCGCCAGCACCGAGGATACGGCGCTCTCGGCGGCCCTCGACACGGTGCCGAAGCCGGCCACTGTCGGCGACGCCATCCCCTTGACGATCCGCGACGTCAAGCGCGACGGCCCGAAGGACGTCGTCGTCGACGTCGCCGTCGCCGATCCGCGCGGCGTCCAGCTCTATGTCGAGGGGCCGACGCCTGACTGGGCACTGCCGATCCCGACCGTGCGCGACAGCGGCATGCCGGGCATCAAGCGCTTCGCCTTCGAGTTCGACGGCGTTCCGCCGGGCGTGAAGCCGGACGGCGCGGCCCTGAAATTCACGCTGGTCGGCCCCGACAAGTCTTACGAGTTCAACTTCACTCTGCCGTGACGGCTGTAGCGCCGCGCGACCGACGCGGCGCCGGCCCAACTCAATCTTAACGTTGCGTTGATAGGGAAGCACCATCGCCGCCATCCGCGCGGCCGTGGAGCCGGACCCCGCCGTGGCCGTGATGGATGCCCGCAACGCCCCCGCATCGACCGGCCTCGCGGCCCGCCTGAAGGCGCGCCTGGCCGCGCTCGGCGGCAGCGGCGAGGCATCGCTGACGCGCCGCCTGGCCGGCACCATCTTCCTGATCCGCGTGCTCAGCGCGGGCCTCGCCTATCTCAGCCAGATCCTGCTCGCGCGCTGGATGGGCGGCTCGGACTACGGCACCTATGTCTATGTCTGGACCTGGGTGCTGCTGCTCGGCAGCATGCTGGATGTCGGCATCGCCTCCTCGGCGCAGAAGATCATTCCGGACTACCGCACCGCGGGCCAGCAGGCGCTGCTGCGCGGCTTCCTCTCCGGCGGACGCTGGCTGACGCTGGCGACGTCCACCGCTGCGGCGCTGCTGCTCGCCGGCCTGATCGCGCTGCTGTCGCCCTGGATCGACGCCGGCGAGCGCATGCCGCTCTACATCGGCTGCCTCACCTTGCCAGCCTTCGTCGTCGCCAACACCCAGGACGGCATCGCCCGCTCGCACGACTGGATGACGCTCGGCCTGATGCCGCAATTCATCATCCGCCAGACGCTGATCATCGGCTTCACGGCGGGCGCCTTCGTGCTCGGCCTCGATCTCGGCGCCACCGCTGCGATGGCCGCGAGCGCGGCCGCGGTGTGGCTTGCGATGCTCGGCCAGATGCTGGTGCTGAACAACCGGCTCCGCGGCCACGTCGAGCCAGGTCCCAAACAATATGATCTCCGCGGCTGGCTCGCGATCTCGCTGCCGATCCTCATGGTCGAGAGCTTCTATCTGCTGCTGTCCTACACCGACGTGCTGGTGCTGCAGCAATTCCGCTCTTCCGAGGAGGTCGGCATCTATTTCGCGGTGGTGAAGACGCTCGCGCTGGTGTCGTTCATCCACTACGCGATGTCGGCGACGACGGCGCATCGCTTCGCCGAATACCACGCGCTCGGCGACAAGGCGCGGCTGTCGGCCTATGTCGCGCATGCGATCAAGTGGACGTTCTGGCCCTCGCTCGCGGCGACGCTGGTGCTGCTCGCGCTCGGCAAGCCGCTGCTGTTTCTGTTCGGCGCGCAGTTCACCGCCGGCTACGACATCATGTTCATCGCCGCAATCGGGCTCGTCGTACGCGCCGCGATCGGACCGGTGGAGCGGCTGCTCAACATGCTGGGCCAGCAGCGCGCCTGCGCCATGGCCTATGCGGCGGCCTTCGTCATGAACCTCGTGCTCTGCATCCTGCTGGTGCCGCAGTTCGGCGGCCACGGCGCCGCGGCGGCGACCTCGCTGTCGCTGGCCTTCGAGACCGTGCTGCTGTTCCGGATCGTCAAGCAGCGGCTCGGGCTGCATGTCCTCGCCTTCGGCAAGGCATCTTGAGGAAACCATATTGACGCATCTGTTGCGTCATCTTGGCCTCGCCTTGGCGGAACTGCGAGCGTCGTGCCGCCACGTCTCGTCTCGCCCGGCGATCACGCAAGTGTTGGGTGCAACGCCTTGATATTGGCGCGATCCTCCGGGCACATGATTTGAATGCGCGCTGGGGGAGAATGAGATGTCGAGACTGGGGGTCGCACTATCGCTGGCCGGAACCGTGATGCTGGCCGGCTGCATGGAAGCGACGCTGTCGCCGACGTCAGACGCGGCGTTGACGCCCCGCGACCGTCAGTTGCTGGCGCACGCGCCCTATGTCGAGGCGCAGATCCCGCAACAGTTCCAGCGCCACATCGTCGACTACACCCGGCAGGAACAGCCGGGCACGATCGTCGTCGATACCGATGCGCGCTTCCTGTACTACGTGCTGCCCGACCGCAAGGCGATCCGCTACGGCGTCGCCGTCGGCGAAGAGGCGATGGCCTTCTCCGGCGTCGCCACCGTCGGCAAGCTCGCGGAATGGCCGGACTGGGTTCCCACCGCCGACATCCAGGCGCGCCTCGGGCCGTATCCGAAGCGCGTCGCCGGCGGCCCGGCGAATCCGCTCGGCGCCCGCGCCATCTATCTGTACGAGGGCAACAAGGACACCCTGTACCGCATCCACGGCACCAACCAGCCCGAATATATCGGCCAGGCGATCTCGTCAGGCTGCATCCGCATGACCAATACCGACGTCGCCGACCTCTACAACCACGTCCAGCTCGGATCGACCGTGGTCGTGCTGCCGCCGGGCCAGAGCGTCGCGTCCACCACCGCGAACGTGTTCGCCCGCCGCAGCTGATCGGCTGAGGTTTCCTAGCCGTAGCGCAGCTTCAGGCCGAGGATCGCCGCCACCAGGCCGAGCGTGATCGCGTTGGCGACGACCAGCGGCAGGTCGCTGATCAACGCGCCGTAGAGCAGCCACATCGAGTTGCCGGTGGTCTGCAGAACGAACATGCCCATCGAGATGTCATGGGTCGAGCGCGACCGCCAGGCCTTGATGACCTGCGGCAGGAACGAGCTCGTGGTGCAGATGGCGGCGCCGAGGCCGATGATGGTGGTCAGCAAGGTGGAGGATCCGTGCGCTGGTCGTGGAAACGCACGCTTGTAGAATGGACCGCGCCGAAGCGAAACCCGCCTCGGCGCGAAACTGGTGCCTTGTTCAGCGCTCCCTGCGATCGTTACGCCGCCGTCCAACCGCCGTCGATCGAGAGGTTGGTGCCGGTGATCTGCGCCGCATCGTCGCCGCACAGGAACAGCGCCAGCGCCGCGACCTGCTCGGAGGTCACGAACTCCTTGGTCGGCTGCGCCGCGAGCAGCACGTCGTTGATGACCTGTTCCTTGGTGAGGTTGCGCGCCTTCATCGTATCGGGAATCTGCTTCTCGACCAGCGGCGTCCACACATAGCCCGGCGAGATGCAGTTGCAGGTGATCTTGAAGGTCGCGAGCTCGAGCGCCACGGTCTTGGTGAGGCCGGCGATGCCGTGCTTGGCCGAGACATAGGCCGACTTGAACGGCGAGGCGACCAGCGAATGCGCGGACGCCGTGTTGATGATGCGGCCCCAGCCGCGCTTCTTCATGCCGGGCACCGCGGCGCGGATGCCGTAGAACGCGGACGACAGGTTGATCGCGATGATCTGCTCCCACTTCTCCGGCGGAAAGTCTTCGACCGGCGAGACGAACTGGATGCCGGCATTGTTGACGAGGATGTCGACCGAGCCGAACGTGGTCTCGCCGAGCGCGATCATGCCGGCGATCTCGGCCGGCTTGCTCATGTCGGCCGGCGAGTGCACGGCCTTGACCTTGAAGTCGCTCTCGATCGCCGCACGCTCCTTCTCGATGTCGGCTGGCGCGCCGAAACCGTTGAGCACGATGTTCGCGCCGGCGGACGCGAAGGCGCGCGCATAGGCCAGCCCGATGCCGCTGGTCGAGCCGGTCACGACCGCGGTCTTGCCCTTCAGATTCGTCGTCATTGCTTCACTCCTTCTTGGCGGCAGCGAGACTGCCGTCCTGCGTGAGATCGTAGGTGACCATGGTCTCGCCGGACTGCGGCCGCTCCAGCCAGTCCTTGTGGCGCATCGACTGGTGGACATCGCGCACGCCCGCCTCCCAATGCTCGACCATCGCGACATGGGAAAAATCGTAGTCCTTGGAGGACGTCTCGTAGTTCTTGCTGCGATAGATCAGGTGCACCACCGTGACGGTGTTTTCCTGCGCCGCCTTGCACAGGACCTCGAGCGAGGGATCGTTGCGCAGCTCGTCGGGCAGCTTGGCATAGAGCTCGCGCAGCGCCTTGCGCGTGTTGTGGATCATGCGGTTCTTGTCGGTGTTCATCCGCGTCCGGCTGGAATAGCGGATGTCCTTCTCGCGCTCGGCGGCCTCCAGCAGCGTCCGCGGCAGATCGCCGCGCGCGGAGAACAGATCGACCTGGAAGATCAGCAGATCACGATCGGTCTCGGTATCGAGCACGTAGTCCAGCGGCGTGTTGGAGGCGATGCCGCCGTCCCAATAGTGCTCGCCGTCGATCTCGACCGGCGGGAAGCCGGGCGGCAGCGCGCCCGACGCCATGATGTGCTCGGGCCCGATCCGCTTGCCCTGCTTCCTGAATTCGACATTGTCGAAATAGGTGAAGTTGCCGGTGGTGACGCCGACGGCTCCGACGGAGAGCCGCGTCTTCAGATCGTTGATGCGGTCGAAATCGACCAGCCGTTCCAGGGTCCGCTTGAGCGGCGCGGTGTCGTAATAGCTGACCGATTGCAGCGTGCCTGACGGCCACAGCGGCGCCGGTGGGAAGCGCGGCGTGAAGAAGCCGGGCACGCCGAACGCCGCGATCAGCCCGGCGCTGACTTCGTTGAAGGCCGAGCGGTGATGATCGCCATTGAGCAGCGGCTTCCACGGCACCGGCGACGACACCATCTCCCAAAATTCCTTGAGACGGCCAATGCGTTTCTCCCGGTCGTTGCCGGCGATGATCGCGGCATTGATGGCGCCGATCGAGATACCGGCGACCCATTCCGGTTCGAAATCGAAATGGCACAGTGCCTGATAGGCGCCGGCCTGATAGGAGCCGAGCGCGCCGCCGCCCTGCAGGACGAGCACGCGTTGCGATTCGGCGGGGGTTGCAGGCAGCGGGGGAAATGGATGTTGCGTCATTACCGCGGTCATTAGCAAAGCAAGGCGCCACCGTGGCGTCACTTCGCGGTGACGTCAATCCACCCCAAGGGCTAGGCCGGCCTGACTCGCGCGCGAGCCATGCGCACGCGGCCTGCGCAGGGCGGCGGCAGCCCAGCCTGTCAGGAGGGCTTCTTGCCGTCCGGCGCGGCCAGGATCATGGTCCAGAACACTTTGTACTTGGTGTTCGGAGCATAGCTCGCTGCGATGCCTATTTTTGTGACACCGCTCTTGAGCATGTTGGCGCGATGCGGCGGCGAGTCACGCCAGCCGGAAAACGCTTCCGCCAGCGTGTGATAGCCGGCCGACACGTTCTCGACCGCGACGACAGCGTCATAGCCGGCACCCGTCAGGCGCTTCGCCAGCGGGGCGCGCACGTCATGATCGAGCTTGTTCTTGTCGGCCATCGCCTGCGACTGCGATTCCGCCAGCCGCATCAGCTCGGGGTCGACCTCGACCGTGCCGAGCCCGTTGTTCTGGCGGTATTGCGAGATCATCGTCGCCGCAGCCACCGCATCGAGCTTGGCGCCCGCGACCGCCATATCGGCATACATGGTCGGCGCCTGCACGACCGGCGTCTCGGCCGCACAGCCGGCGAGCAGGAATGCAATGGAGAGAGCGAGAGCCAGACGCTTCAATGAACCAATCCCTATGCCGATGCGAGAGGCGGGTTGTTGCACATCAACCGTGGCTGAAAGGTGAATCGGCGGTAAGTTCCGTCGCGACAATTGCGGCCATTCCTGCCGGCAACCGTTCGTCAACCATAGGAGCAGTTCGGTCAAGCCAGGAACGGAACGACGCCCTCGCTGTCGTCCCGGCCTTGAGCCGGGATCCATACTCCGCAGCGGTCGTGGTGAGACCCGATGCCGCTCCGGCGTGCCTCAAGCAAGCTTCACGGCGCATGGGTCCCGGATCAGCGCCCGCCAACGCTTTCGCGTTGCCGGGCTTGTCCGGGACGACACCGCATGTTTGGCAGAGAGCCGGGACGAGCCCGAGCAGCCCCTACCCGGCCGCGAAAATCCGATAATGCCGCGGCTTCAGGCCGATGCGGTCGCCGATCCGGAGCTCGCGGTCGCGGGGGGCGTCGATCTCGATGGTCGAGCCTTCAGTCAGCGCGATCTCGGCGCGCTGCACCGGGCCGAAGCTGCGGACGTGGGTGACGGCGCCGTGCAGCGTGCCGCTGTCCGCGGGGCCGATCAGCATGTCGTGCCGGCGCACGAACAAGGTCGAGGCGCCCGCGGCCACGCCCTCCGCAGCCAGGTCCAGCGGCCGCCCGTTGAGATGTACCGCGCCGCTGGCGATCTCGACCGGCAGCATGATCGACTCGCCGATGAAGCCGTGCACGAACGCGGTCGCCGGGCTGTCATAGACGTCGCTCGGCGAGCCGACCTGCTCGATGCGGCCCTTGTCCATCACCACGACGCGGTGCGCGACCTCGAGTGCCTCCTCCTGATCATGCGTCACGAAGATCGAGGTGACGTTGATCGAGTGATGCAGGGTGCGCAGCCATTGCCGCAGCTCCTTGCGCACCTTGGCGTCGAGCGCGCCGAACGGCTCGTCGAGCAGGAGGATGCGCGGCTGGATGGCGAGCGCGCGCGCCAGCGCGATGCGCTGGCGCTGGCCGCCGGAGAGCTGGCTCGGATAGCGATCGGCGAGCCAGTCGAGCTGGACGAGGTCGAGCAGCTCCTTCACGCGCGCGCGGATCTCAGCCTCGCTCTTGCGGATGCGGCGCGGCTGCACGCGCAGGCCAAAGGCGACGTTCTCGAACACGTTCATGTGCCGGAACAGCGCGTAGTGCTGAAACACGAAGCCGACGTGACGCTCGCGCGCGCCGCGATCGAGCGCGCTCTCGCCGTCGAACAGGATCTCGCCGGAATCGGGCCACTCCAGCCCGGCGATGATCCGCAGCAAGGTCGTCTTGCCCGACCCGGACGGGCCCAGCAGCGCCAGCAATTCGCCGTCGGCGACCTTGAGATCGACGCCGTCGAGCGCCTTGAACGTTCCGAACGTCTTGACGACACCCCTGACTTCAATGGTCACGCGGACCTCCCTCATCGAGTTGCCGTTCGAGGACGGTTTTGACGACCAGCGTGATCAGCGCGAGCATCGCCAAGAGCGAGGCGATCGCGAACGAGGCGACCATCTGGTATTCGTTGTAGAGGATCTCGACCAGCAGCGGCATCGTATTGGTCTCGCCGCGGATATGGCCGGACACGACCGAGACGGCGCCGAACTCGCCCATCGCGCGCGCGTTGCAGAGCAGCACGCCATACAGCACGCCCCATTTGATGTTCGGCAGGGTGACGCGGAAGAACGTCTGCAGGCCGGACGCGCCGAGCGAGATCGCCGCCTCCTCCTCCTGCGTGCCCTGCTCCTGCATCAGCGGGATCAGCGCGCGCGCCACGAACGGGAAGGTCACGAACACGGTCGCCAGCGCAATGCCGGGAAAGGCGAACAATATCTGCAGGCCATGGCTCTGCATCCACGGACCGAAGAACCCCTGCGCGCCGAACAGCAGCACGAACACGAGGCCCGATATCACCGGGCTCACCGAGAACGGCAGATCGATCAGGGTGATCAGGAACGTCTTGCCCGGAAAGTCGAACTTGGCGATCGCCCAGGCGGCGCACAGGCCGAACACGAGATTGGTTCCGACCGAGACCAGCGCCACCAGCAGCGTCAGGCGGATCGCGGCCCACGCCTCGGCGTCGGCAAGCGCGGTGAAATAGGCCGCGATGCCCTTGCCGAACGCTTCCACGAACACGACGATCAGCGGCAGCACCACGAACACCGACAGGAACGCCAACGCCAGCGTCGTGATGACGATGCGGACAAGGCGCGGCTCGGTGCGCGGATCGGGACGGCCGGCCTGCGCGACGTGCGGGCTGGCCGCGGACGATGCCACGGATGGCGCCTGCAGGGTCATCTCCACGCTCATGTCGGGTCCTAGTTCAAGGGCGCCCGGCTCTGCGCCCAGCGCTGCAACCGGTTCACGGCAAAGATGATCAGGAACGCCACGACCAGCATCACCACCGCGATCGCGGTGGCATCGGCGTAGCGGAATTCGGACAGCCGGATCACGATCAGCAGCGGCGCGATCTCGGAGACGTTCGGCAAATTGCCGGCGATGAAGATCACCGATCCGTACTCGCCGACCGCGCGCGCAAAGGCGAGTGCGAAGCCGGTGAGCAGCGCCGGCGTCAGGCTCGGCAGGATCACGCGGGCCACGATCTGCCAGCGGCCGGCGCCGAGGCTCGCTGCCGCCTCCTCGATCTCCGGATCGAGATCGATCAGCACCGGCTGCACGGTGCGGACGACAAAGGGGATGCCGATGAAGATCATCGCAACGAAGATGCCGAGCGGCGTGAACGCCACCTTGATGCCCATTGCGGCGAGCGGCGCGCCGAGCCAGCCCTTCTGTGCGAACAGCGCCGTCAACGCCACGCCCGCCACTGCCGTCGGCAGCGCGAACGGCACGTCGACGATGGCGTCGAACAGGCGGCGGCCGGGAAAGCGGTAGCGCACCAGCGCCCAGACGACAATGGTGCCCATCACCAGATTGACGCAGGCGGCGGCGAAAGCGAGCCCGAACGAGATCTTCAGCGCGCTCAAGGTGCGACGGCTGGTGACGATGCCCCAGAACTGCTCCAGGCTGAGATCAGTCGAGCGAACGAACAGTCCCGCCAGTGGAATCAGGACGATCAGCGACAGCCAGGTCAGCGTCAGCCCCATGGTGAGACCAAAGCCTGGCAAGGTGCTGCGACGTGGTGCAAGTACGTTCAAAAAAAGGCCTGGTCCGTTGATGATCGGTGTCGATGGGCTTGAATCGATCGTGGTGTCCGCCCGCCGCCCCCAGCCTCGTCTCGGCAATCGAGACCGGGGACCGCGTCTCATGCGCGATATCGCAGATCGCCGCAACGCCAGCTTCTTGCCTTGTTGTCTCGAAGCCGTATCAGATCGGCGGTCACCAACTTGTTCCTTCTGATTCGATCAATTCTTGTAGATTTGATCGAAGATTCCGCCTTCCGCAAAATGGTCCTTCTGGGCCTTGGTCCAGCCGCCGAACACCTCGTCGATGGTGAACAGCTCGACCTTGGCGAAGGCAGCCTCGTACTTCTTGGCCACCTCTGGATCACGCGGACGGTAGGAGTTGCGTGCGGCAATTTCCTGACCTTCCTTTGTATACCAGTATTTCAGGTAGGATTCAGCCACACTTCGCGTGCCCTTTTTGTCGGCCACCGAGTCGACCACCGCAACTGGCGGTTCGGCCAGGATCGACAGCTGCGGCGCGACGATCTCGAACTTGTCCTTGCCGAACTCACGCAGGGCCAGATGCGCCTCGTTCTCCCAGGCGAGCAGGACGTCGCCGACACCGCGCTCCACGAAGGTCACGGTGGCGCCGCGGGCGCCGGTGTCGAGCACAGGGACGTGCTGATAGAGGTCGCCGACGAACTGCTTGGCCTTGTCGGCCGAGCCGAACTTCTTCAGCGCATAGCCCCAGGCGGCCAGATAGTTCCAGCGCGCGCCGCCGGATGTCTTCGGATTGGGCGTGATGACGTCGACGCCCTTCTTGAGCAGGTCGTCCCAGTCCTTGATGCCCTTGGGATTGCCTTTGCGCACCAGGAAAACGATGGTCGAGGTGTAGGGCGAGGCATTCTGCGGCAGTCGCTTTTGCCAATCCTTGTCGAGCAGACCCTTGCCCGCGATCGCGTCGATGTCATAGGCGAGCGCCAGGGTCACGACGTCGGCCTGCAGCCCGTCGATGACGCTGCGGGCCTGCGCGCCGGAGCCGCCATGCGACTGCTTGACCTCGACGCTCTTGCCGGTCTCCTTCTGATACGCGGCTGAAAACGCCTTGTTGAACTCGACGTAGAGCTCGCGGGTCGGGTCATAGGAGACGTTGAGCAGACTGATGTCCGCGGCATGGGCCGATCCTGCCCATGCCAGGCCTGCGACCGCTGCCAGAAGACGTCGCATCTTCATCCAAGCTCTCCGTTCCATTCACCGCCCGCAATGTTGCAGGCGCGCACTGCAGATCGCCAAATGTTCACGTCGGAGTCAACGGAACCGGATTTTCTTGTTTCCGGCCGGACATAGGCATTTTGCTACGAAGCGCTCGGCGTTGGGATAGCTGTTCTTGCCGCGGCACAATGTCGTCATGGGCTGCCAGGTCAGCCGGCCGGTGAGTTTCGAACTACACCGTCGAGGTCGCGACCGTGTGGATGCCGCATTCGGTCTTGTCGCGACCGCGCCAACGGCCGGCCCGCTCGTCCTCGCCGGAGTCGGCGCGGCTTGTGCAGGGCATGCATCCGATCGAACGGAAGCCGGCGGCGACCAGCGGATGCTGCGGCAGATTGGCAGAGCGGTAGATCGCCGCGATCTCCTCGCGGGTCACGTTGGCGAACGGATTGAATTTCACCCGCACGCCGTCCTGCTCGACGACCCGGATCGCCGCCCGCAAGCCGCCCTGGAAACGCTTGCGGCCATTGATCCAGGCGGCGAACGGCGCCAGCGCGCGTGCCAGCGGCTCGACTTTGCGGATGCGGCAGCAGGCGTCGGGATCGGAGAACCACAGATCGTTGCCGGCGTCCTCGCGCTCGAGCGTGGCGGCGTCCGGCTTCATCGAGCGCACGTCTTGCAGGCCGAGGATCTCGATGAGCCGGTCGCGATAGGCCAGCGTCTCCGCGAACATGTGCCCGGTGTCGAGGAAGATCACCGGGATCGCCGGATCGACATCGGACGTCACCTTCAGGAGCGCGGCCGACTCCGTTCCAAACGACGACACCACCGCCAGCCGCTCGCGACCGATCGCCGCGAGAGCAGCGGCAATGACCTCATGCGGCGCGGCGGTGCGCAGCGCGGCGTCGAGCGCCGCGACCGGGATCTCCGCAACGGAAGGCGATGCAGCCAGCGTGCTCACAGCCCGGCACTCTCCGAATGGCGCAGTTGCAGGCGCTGATGCAGCGCCGAGATCCGGCCGTCGCCGGTCGGCTGGTAGAACACCGAATAGCGCTTCACGGTCTCGGTGAAGGCCTCGGCATCCGCCTGCTTCTTGACCTCGAAGGCGTCGAAGCCGGCGCGCAGCATGAACACGAACTGGTCACGCAGCACCTGCCCGGTCGCGCGCAGCTCGCCGCGGAAGCCATGGCGCTCGCGCAACAGGCGCGCCTGGGTATAAGCGCGGCCGTCGCGAAAACTCGGAAACACCAGCGCGACCAGCGCGAGCCGATCGAGATACGGCACGAGATCGTCGACGTCGCGATTGTTCGGCCAGATCACGCCGAGCTTGCCGGTGGCGCGGCCGACCAGCGCGTCGGGGCCGGCGAGGAAGCGCGTCTCCGAGACGAGGATCGCGCCCTGCGCCGGCAGCTCGGCATCGTCGGTGAGGCGGACGAACGTGTCCGCGATGATGTGTCCGCCCTTAACGAGTGGCATAGACCCGCTCCCTGAATGGTTCGACCCCGAGCCGCTTCACCGTGTCGACGAACAGCTCCTCAGGGCTCGCGCGCAGCGCAAGATAGGCTTCGACGATGTCCTCGACGACATCGGCAACTTCGGCATAGGGCACCGCGGGTCCGATCAGGGTGCCGAGCACGGCGTCCTCGTCGGCGCGGCCGCCGATCGTGATCTGATAGAATTCCTCGTTGTTCTTTTCGACGCCGAGGATGCCGATGTGACCGACGTGATGGTGGCCACAGGCATTGATGCAGCCGGAGATGTTGATGTGCAGCCGGCCGATCAGGTTCGCCGTGTCGTGATTGGCGAAGCGGCGCGTGATCTCCTGCGCGATCGGGATCGAGCGCGCGTTCGCCAGTGAGCAGTAGTCCAGGCCCGGACAGGCGATGATGTCGGACACGAGGTTGACGTTGGGAATCGCGAGGCCAATGGCCTCGAGCGCCTTCCACACCGCCGGCAGGTCGCGCTTGCGGACGTGCGGCAGCGCCAGGTTCTGCTCATGCCCGACGCGGATCTCGCCGAACGAGTATTTGTCGGCGATGTCGGCCAGCGCATCCATCTGGTCGGCGGTCGCATCGCCAGGCGGCTTGCCTATGGGCTTCAGCGACACGGTCACGATGGCATAGCCCTGCACCTTGTGCGGGAAGACCGAGTTCTTGCGCCAGGCCTCGAACTTCGGATCGTGCGCCGCCTGCTTCAGCTCCTCCGGCATGTGCGGCAGCGTCTCGTAGGCCGGATAGAAGAAGCGCGAGCGGATGTCCTCGATGATCCCCTGATCGAGCTTGAGCACGCCGTCGCGGATCTGCTGCCACTCCTCCTCGACCTCGGCGGCGAACTTCTCGATGCCGAGCTCATGCACCAGGATCTTGATGCGCGCCTTGTAGATGTTGTCGCGGCGGCCGTACTGGTTGTAGACGCGCAGGATCGCCTCGACATAGCTGAGGATGTCGTGGCCGTGGACGAACGGCTTGATGGTCTTGGCGATGAACGGCGTGCGGCCGAGGCCGCCGCCGACCAGCACCTCGAAGCCGGTTTCGCCCTGCTCGTTCTTCTTGAGACGCAGGCCGATGTCATGGATCTTGATCGCGGCGCGGTCGTGGTCGGACGCCGTGATCGCGATCTTGAACTTGCGCGGCAGGAACGAGAATTCCGGGTGAAGCGTCGTGAACTGGCGCAGCAGCTCCGCCCAGATCCTGGGATCCTCGACCTCGCCCGGCGCGACGCCCGCCCACTGATCCGAGGTGACGTTGCGCATGTTGTTGCCGGAGGTCTGCATCGACTGGATGCCGACCTCGGCGAGGTCGGCCATCGCATCCGGCAGCTCGGCGAGCTTGATCCAGTTGAACTGGATGTTCTGCCGCGTCGTGAAGTGACCGTAGCCGCGGTCGTAGCGGCGCGCGACATGGGCCAGCCGGCGGAGCTGGTTCGACGCCAGCGTGCCGTAGGGGATCGCGATGCGATACATGTAGGCGTGGAGCTGCAGATAGACGCCGTTCTGCAGCCGCAGCATCTTGAACTCGTCCTCGGACAATTCGCCCGACAGGCGCCGCTTCACCTGGTCGCGGAATTCGGCGACGCGCTCGTTGACCAAGGTGCGGTCGATTTCGTCATAAGCGTACATGACAGGCCTTCAGACTTGAGCCGGGAGCGCGATGGAGGCGCCCGTGAGCCGGATGTGTTCGCGCATATTGCCGGGCTTGACCGCACCGTCGGCGCCCACCTCGACCGGCGCGATGTAGGGACCGATCGCACCGAGATCGTCGGCCACCGCTTCCGACAGCAGGGCGCGCGCCTCGTCGGCGGTGCGGACGATCGCCGCATCGGAGAGCTCATCCGACCAGCTCTTGGTGCCGGTGCGGTAGATCACCGCGCCATCCCAGGTCCGGTTCGCGGTGATGATCGAGGGACCGGTGATCTTGATCTTCTGTTGCAGCGGGGAGGTCATTCAGACGGGTTCCAGGAGTTGTGCGATCACGCCACTGATAGTCTGCTGACGCCACGGCGCGGAGTGCGCCACGACGTCACCGATGATGAGGATGGCCGGACCGCCATCGATTTGGCCGACGAGATCCGGCAACTGATCGAGCGTGCCGACCGCCGCCTGCGCATCGGGGCGCGTCACCTTCGCGAACACACCGACCGGCGTCTGCGGCGAGCGGCCCGCCGCGAGGAGCCCTGCGCGCACCGCCGGCGCCGCGGTCATGCCCATGTAGACGACGACGGTCATCTTGATGTCAGTCAGCGCCGACCAGTCGACCGCCTCGGCATCGCGCTCCTTGTGCGCGGTGAGGAAGGTGATGCGCAGCGCCTTGCTGCGGAAGGTCAGCGGCACCTCGAACTGCGCGGCGGCGCCGAGGCCGGCGGTGATGCCGGGCACGATCGTGTAGGACACGCCCGCCTTGCGCAGCGCATCGACCTCCTCGCCGCCGCGGCCGAACACGTAGGAGTCGCCGCCTTTCAGCCTGACCGCGCGCTTGCCCTCGCGCGCCGCCTCGATCAGCAGCCTGTTCACAGCATCCTGGCCAATGCCGGGCTTGCCGACGCGGCGGCCGACCGGCACGCGCGCGGCATCGCGGCGGATGCGGTCGAGAATCTCAGGCGTGACCAGCTCGTCGTAGAACACGACATCCGCGTCCTGCAGCGCGCGCAGCGCCTTGACGGTCAGAAGATCGGGATCTCCCGGACCGGCGCCGACCAAGGTCACATGGCCGTTGCTGCGGCCGGCATGATCGGCGCCCGCAAACGCCGTGGGATCGGCAATGCCATGCAGCGCCGCCTCCGCTTCCTGCTTGCGGCCCGCCAGCACCAGTGCGCCGATCGGGCCGTCGACGATGCGCTCCCAGAAGCGGCGGCGCAGCGTCATCTCGGCGATCTGCGGGTTGACGGTCTTGCGGAAGTCGCCGATGAAGCTCGCGAGCTCGCCGATCCGCGCCGGCAGCAGCGCCTCGATGCGTTCGCGCACGCGGCGTGCCACGACGGGCGAGGAGCCGCCGGTGCCGATCGCCACCACCACGTCGCCGCGATCGACGATCGCCGGAAAGATGAAGCTGGAATGCGCGAGGTCGTCCATGACGTTGACGGGCAGACCAACGCTGCGCGCCCGCGCCGACATCGCAACGCCGATGTCGCCAGCGCCCGCGCACAGCACGGCGATGACGCCAGTGAGATCGGCGCTCAGCGGGTCGCCTTCGGCGCGCTCGATCCGGCCGTGCTCATCGCGCAGACCCGCGAGATCGAAGTCGCCGTCGGGGGCGAACCAGCGGATCCGCGCGCCCGCGGACAGCAACACGCGAAGCTTGGCGCGCACGAGCTCGCCCGCGCCGATCAGCAGCACGGGGCCGGTCTTCAGATCGAGAAACACCGGCAGATATTGCATTGCGTTCTTCAGCTTCGGCACTTGGGGGTTGACTGGAATTATTTTCTATATAAGTGTCCCGCCTACGACGTAAAGAGAAAATTATTCCTTGGCTCCGCCATAGAATTTTCTCCCAGGCAGGCGATGGCTGATAGCATGCACATTCTCACAAACGACGTTTCCAGAGATCGGTTGCCCTCCTCCGAGATCGAGCAAGCATCTTCCATGCCGCGCGTCCTCAACGCCGCACCGACGATGGACCATCTCGACGAGCTGGAGGCGCAGAGCATCTACATCCTTCGCGAGGCCTTTGCACGGCTGAAGAAGCTGGCGCTGCTGTGGTCGCTGGGAAAAGATTCCAACGTGATGATCTGGCTGGCGCGCAAGGCGTTCTTCGGCCGGGTGCCGTTCCCCGCCATGCATGTCGATACGGCCAAGAAGTTTCCCGAGATGTACGCCTTCCGCGACACCTACGCGAAGGAATGGGGCCTCGATCTCAAGGTCGAGCCGTGCCCGCCGATCGATGCCGTCGATCCCACCCTGCCGCCCGCCGCACGCTCGGCTGCGCGCAAGACCGAAGGCTTGAAGATGGCGCTCGCCAAGCATGGCTTCGACGGCCTGATCGCGGGCATCCGCCGCGACGAGGAGGCGACGCGCGCCAAGGAGCGCGTGTTCTCGCCGCGCGGGGCCGAGGGCCATTGGGATGTGCGCGACCAGCCGCCGGAATTCTGGGATCACTTCAACGCCTCGCCGCCGCAGGGCGCTCACTTGCGCATCCATCCGATCCTGCATTGGACCGAGGCCGACATCTGGGCCTACACGGCGCGCGAGAACATTCCGATCATCCCGCTGTATCTGTCCAGGAACGGCAAGCGCTATCGCTCGCTCGGCGATCAGGACATCACCTTCCCGGTCGCGTCGAACGCCTCGAACATCCCCGAGATTCTCGCCGAACTCGAAAGCACCAAGGTGCCCGAGCGTGCCGGCCGCGCGCTCGACCACGAGACCGAAGACGCCTTCGAGCGGCTTCGCGTCGCCGGCTATCTGTGAGGGGGAACGAGGCGATGAACATGCGAGTCCCGTCAGCCGTCCCCGCCACGCCGAACGGCACCACCCGTCCGCAGGTCCGCATCGTGATCGTCGGCCATGTCGACCACGGCAAGTCGACCTTGGTCGGCCGTCTGCTGCATGAGACCGGCAGCCTGCCCGAGGGCAAGCTGGAGATGCTGCAGGCCGTCTCCGCCCGCCGCGGCATGCCGTTCGAGTGGTCGTTCCTGCTCGACGCGCTGCAGACCGAGCGCGACCAGGGCATCACCATCGACACCACGCAGATCCGCTTCCGCACCAATGCGCGCGAGGTCGTGCTGATCGACGCGCCCGGCCACGCCGAATTCCTGCGCAACATGATCACCGGCGCCTCGCAGGCCGATGGCGCGGTGCTGATCATCGACGCGCTCGAAGGCGTGCGCGACCAGACCCGCCGCCACGGCTATCTCCTGCATCTGCTCGGCGTGAAGCAGGTCGCGGTCGTCGTCAACAAGATGGACCGCGTCGATTTCGGCGAAGACCGCTTCGACGCGATCAAGGCCGAGATCTCGGCGCATCTCGAAGGCCTCGGCGTCAAGCCGGTCGCCGTCATCCCGATCTCCGCGCGCGACGGCGACGGCGTCGCCGAGCTGACCTCGCGGATCGGCTGGTACGACGGTCCGACCGTGGTCGAGGCGCTCGACGGGCTGGAGCCGGCCAAGCCGCTGTCGAGCCTGCCGCTGCGCCTGCCGGTGCAGGCGATCTACAAGTTCGACGACCGCCGCATCGTCGCCGGCCGCGTCGAGGCCGGCGAGTTGCGCGCCGGCGACGAGATCGTGATCATGCCCGCCGGCAAGATCGCCAAGATCAGGACCGTCGAGGGCTGGCCGCAGACCCCGGTGACCACGGCGCAGGGCGCGGGCCGCTCGGTCGGCATCACGCTCGATCGCGAGCTGTTCATCGAGCGCGGCGACGTCATCGCCCATGTCGGCCGCGAGCCGCAGGCGGCGCGCCGGCTGCATGCGCGCATCTTCTGGCTGCACGACCAGCCGCTGTCGAAAGGCGACAGCATCCTGGTCCGGCTCGGCACCCGCGAGGCGCGCGGCAGCGTCGTCGCGATCGCGAAGGCGGTCGACCCGGGCTCGCTGTCCAACGAAGAGAACGCTTCGATCGCGCGCAACCATGTCGGCGAGATCGAGATCGCACTGACCCAGCCGGTCGCCGTCGATCCCTACACCGAGAATGCGCGCACCGGCCGTCTCGTCATCGAGGTGCAGGGCCGCATCGCCGGCGGCGGGCTGGTGCTGTCGATCGCCGCTGGCAAGCGCGCCGCACCGGTCGACATCATGCCGGTAGAATCGGCGCTGCAGCCGCAGGAGCGCGCCGACCGCTATCGCCACAAGGGCGCCGTCGTGTGGATGACCGGCCTGCCCGGCGCCGGCAAGTCGACCCTGGCGCGCGCGCTGGAGCGGCGGCTGTTCAGCCGCGGCGGCGCCCCGGTGCTGCTCGACGGCGACACCGTCCGTGCCGGCCTCAACAAGGATCTCGGCTTCACGCCGGAGGACCGCGCCGAGAACATCCGTCGCCTCGCTGAGGTCGCGACCCATCTCGCCCGCAACGGCCACATCGCGATCGTCGCCGCGGTATCGCCCGCGCGCGAGGACCGCGCGGCTGCGCGCCGCGTCGCCGGCGACCTGTTCCGTGAGGTCTACGTCGCGACGGCCGCCGAGATCTGCGAGAGCCGCGACCCCAAGGGCCACTACGCCAAGGCCCGCGCCGGCAATCTGCAGAACTTCACCGGCATCGGCACCGACTACGAGCCGCCGCTCGATGCGGAGCTGGTGATCGACACCGCGACGCGCGGGATTGCGGACGCCACCGACGAGCTCGAGGCGCTGCTGTCGCGGACATCCGTGCTGTTCGACGACATCGCCGATCTCGGCGCGAATATCTGACGTCTGCTTCCAGACTTGTCATGCACTCCGTCATTCCGGGGCAAGGCCGCAGGCCTTGAACCCGGAATCTCGACATTGCCTTGCGCTCAATCCCCAATCACTTCGAGATTCCGGGTTCGATCGTCGACGCACAGCCGCTTCACGGCTGCGCATTGCCGATCGCCCCGGAATGACGGTGAAGCGCGACCCAGCTCAGCCGGACGCTACAGCGCGCCGACATAGGCGGTGAGATCGTCGAGCTCGGCCTCGGTCGGCAGTCGCGTCTCCATCTTCTTGGCATAGAACTCCCACATCAGCTTGACGGCGTCGCGCAGCGACGCCGTGCGGCCGTCGTGGAAATACGGCGCGGTCGACGCGGCCGCATGCAGGGTCGGCACCTTGAACTTGCCGCCGGTGCCGATGTCGTCTTTGCTCTTCTTGTCGAAGCTCGGCAATTGATGGCAGGTGCCGCAACCGCCGTCGCCGATATAGAGCTCATAGCCGCGCCTGACGGCCGCGCTGGCATCCTCCCTCGGCGTGCCGTCCCCCTTGACCTGCCAGTTCGCCGGATAGTTCAGCGTGCGCACATAGGCGACCAGCGCCGCCAGGGTCTCCGGCGACGGCTCCGGCCCCTTCATGCGGTTGACGATGATGCCGCGGATGCTGTCCTCCAGGGTCGGCGCCTGGCCGGCCCAGCCGAACACCGCACGCTCGCCGACGCCCCACAGCGTCGGCGTATTCCGGCCATTGGGATCGCCGTCGGCGACCACGTCGAGGCCGACATAGGTCTTGTTGTTGGTATGCCCGGTCGAGAAGTGGCAGGTCGCGCAGGACGCCTTGCCGCCGCCGGAGAGGCTCGCGTCGTTGAACAGCTCCAGCCCCTTGGCGGCGAGCTCGGCTTCGGAGAGCTGGGCCGGTGGCGCCACGGCGGCGCCGACCGTGGTGGGCTCAGCCACCGGCGCCTCGGTCACGGCAGGTGCTGACGGCGCCTTCGGCTGCTTCCTCACCGCCGCGGTGGCGTGGCGGATTCTCGGCCTGTGCTCGGACGGCGCCGCGTGCGCCGATTTCGGCTTCAACGCTGAAGCCAGCATTTGCAGCAAGGTCGGCTTTTGCGGAGCTGCCGCGAGATAGGGCGCTACAGATTTGTCCGCCGCAAGCGCGGGCAGGGCGAGCAGGCCAAGACACAAGACGACTGACCGCAGCCCCGTGAACGACATCGCCCGTCTCCCCCGACATCCCCTTGATGCAAATCGTTATCGATAGCTTTTACGTCCGAAGTGGGACTGTGCGGGGGCAATGAATCGGCGCAGGCGGGATTGAGCGGCGTCAGTGCGCCGGCCTGACCGCCATCGGCGGACGCGATGCCGGCGTGCGTCGAGAACAGCCGGCGCGGCGAATGTGAGAACCTGCCGCCTCCATCGACGACGGCGCGTCGGCGCGTCAGGCGCTGCGCGCATCCTGGCCGGAGAACTACGGAGGAGTGCGCCGGCTCGTGCCTGGACAGCAGTTTGCCCACGGCGCGGCCGCCGCATCGGCAAGCAGAAATTAGCACTTGATCCGCACAGTTCACGCCACCCGCAGCAACGCGGTCGAGGCGCATGATGGAGCATCTGGCGGCCTATTGGTCGACGGCCGAACTGGAGACGAACGGGATTCTGCTGCTGCACCTGATGGGTGCGGCGGCCGTCGGCCTGCTGCTGGGCTACGAGCGCACCTATCACGGACGCGCGGCCGGCATGCGGACCTACGCCCTGGTTTGCGTCGCATCGACCTTGCTGACGGCGATCAACGGCTTTCCCGGCAGCTGGTATGGCGGCATGGCGGTGTCGCCGACCGTCTCCGATCCGACGCGCGTGATCCAGGGCCTGATGACCGGCATCGGCTTCCTCGGCGCCGGCGTCATCATCAAGGACGGCTTCACCATCCGCGGCGTTTCGACGGCCGCCTCGATCTGGATGACGTCGGCGATCGGCATCATCATCGGCATCGGCTTCTACGGCACCGCGCTGTGCGCCACGGCATTGTCGCTGGCCGCGATGACCCTGCTCGGCCAAGTCGAGAAATGGCTGCCGCATCAGACCACGCTGTCGCTGTCGGTCGTCTACCGCCACGGCCTGCAGCCGAGCGAGGCCGAACTGCGCGAATGCATGCGGGCCTATGGCTTCGACGTGCTGGACTGGTGCTACGAATACAGCGAGGCGAAGCGGCAATTCCATTTCGAGCTGGTGCTGCAGGCCGACGGCCGGTTCGAGACCGCCCAGATGGCGCGCGACCTGTCGGGCGCAGAGGACGTCGTCGAATTCCGCCTGGCGCCGTCAAGGGCCTGAGGGGAGCGCGTAGCCGGGATGAGCTCGGCGACATCCAGGACCGGTCGTGCCGTATCGCAAGAGCTTACCCAGCTCCGCTTCATGGATCATCCCTCGTATGGGACCACCAACTCGATGTCGCCGGGCGAGACGTCATAGAGCCCGACATGATCTCCATCAGAAAAGAACTCTACCAGGTATGCCGGCGGCTTGGAGCGATGATCAATCACGATAGTCCCTTGGGCGCCGATCGGAAGAGGTATGGTTGGCACCAACCTCCGAAGACGAACGACGTCGTACTCCCTGAGCAATCGCTTCCTCCGCCGGACGGCCGCAAAGCAAGCTCGGAAAGTGCGCAACACGTGTAGCTCCGGATCAGCAGCAACGAGGTCGGAGATGGGCTCACGCGGACTGCGTTCGCGGCACCGGCGTCCGTTCGTAGAGATCGGCCACGCGGCACGTCAGACCGAAATCACGTAGCGACAGCTTGGTCGCGCCGCCCTGCAGCAGGGGCGGCGTCCACATGCCCTCGACCTTGAGATCCAGCGCGACCTCCATCCGGTGCTGCGCGATGACGAGCACGGCCTGACAATGGGGATGCGTGCGATACAGCTCGCGCTTGACCTCGATCCAGCGCCGGTCAGTGCCGGGCACGATTACCTCGTCAGTGTCGGAGACGATCTCGGCCAGCAGATAGGCATTGTCGACGAAACGCTGCCCGGCGCCGTAGTTCGCATCGATCACGCCAACATCAGGCTCCGGCCTGAAATCGTCGGCGCCGAGATCGAGCCCCGGCCGCTGCGCTGCCAGCCACGCCGGCGCGTGCCGCGCCAGCGCGTCGTTCAGCAGCCGTTCGAGATTGCTGGCGATCTGGTTGTGGGCAATGGTCGGCGGCGTCATCATCATAGGGACCCCACCGACCAGTTCCCAGCGCTCATGATCCGGGCGCCGCGCCTGAAAGCTGCGGAATTCCGAGGTCGACATCCGGCCCGAACCGCGATCATGAACCGCAATCTGCATCAAGGAGATCCTATGGTTCTACGGATGGTAACATACTCGCCCTGCTGAGAGGAGTCGGGAGCCGTCAAGCCAGAATGCGAGAGGCAGCATCTGCCCCCTATTCCCCCAAGCTTCTCCGGTCGCCTCAACCCGCCGCTCCGAAAACCCGAATTCTCTCGCCCCATCAACCTGATTTGGCCTGTCCAGTCCTCAGCCCGAAAATATTCTTCTTTCTTTTTTTCAGAAATCCTGCTTATCTCCCCGCGTCCCGTCCCACACGAGGGGCGTTTCGCGACCGTCACGGACGTCGGGTGCGGGATGCGGTGGGCGCTTTGGGCTGCGGCGTGAGCAATCATGTCGACGGACAGTCCCGAAGCGCACGGCCAAGCCGTGGGGTCCTGGCATCCCGATGCCGATGCCACGCTTGCGACAGCGCCAACGCGCTGCGCGGGCAACGGTGACCAGAAAGCCCGGCGCACCGGGGAGACCACGGAGCAACCGTAGAGCCATCGCGCAGGGAAGGCCGGATGTCCGGCTCGTACCTGTGGTGACTGCCGCCTGCATTTTTTTCTGCAGGCGGGCCATGGGTGCAGCCTGCACCCGGCCTTCCCTGCGCCTCTCGTGATCGAGGGGCGGCAAGTTTGCAAAGCTCGGACGCGATCATGCGCCGCGAGGACGAAACTGCATGAGCCATCACCACCACGAGCGATCACCTTCGTTGAGTTGTCCGCAGCCGTTTGGTGTACGTCGAAACGCCATTTGCGGCACGCTGAGCGTTGTCACCCTCCCCTGGAGGGGGAGGGTCGGCGCGCGTCGCGGCAGCGATGCGCGGCGGGGTGGGGTGATGCCACGGGCACCGGCGCTCGTGGAGAGATCACCCCACCCCGCCTCGCATCTCGCTTCGCTCGTTGCGAGTCGACCCTCCCCCTCCAGGGGAGGGTGGCAGCGTGCCCGATCCGAGGGCTCTGCACGGCTGTGGGCTCGCGGCCGAACTCTGAGGCGGTCGTGCGAAATTACTTGTCATCACTCCGCCCGGAACCAGCCCGCCTGTCCGCTGCCCTCCCCCGACCAACTGCGATACCCCTCCCCCCTTCCTTGGCCCCCGCTTTGGCGCTAAATGCACTGCACACGCCGCCTTCGAGGCGGCCATTTCAGCATGCCCAAGACACGCGCAACGTCGCCCTATTCGAGAGAAACGTCTCATCATGACCCGTATCGACGCCCATGGACTGAAGATCGCCCCCGTTTTGTTCGACTTCATCGCCAAGGAGGCCGCGCCGAAGACCGGGATCGATCCGGACGCGTTCTGGGCCGGTCTTGCCGCGATCCTGCGCGATCTCGGCCCTAAGAACCGCGAGCTGCTCGCCGTCCGCGACGCCCTGCAGGACAAGATCGACGCCTGGCACCTCGCCAACAAGGGCAAGGCCTTCGACCTCGGCGCCTACACCGAATTCCTGAAGGAGATCGGCTACCTGCTGCCCGAGCCGGCCACGCACAAGGTCGAGACCGCCAATATCGACGAAGAGATCGGCAAGATCTGCGGGCCGCAGCTCGTGGTGCCGCTCACCAACGCCCGCTACGCGCTGAACGCGGCGAATGCGCGCTGGGGCTCGCTCTACGACGCGTTCTACGGCACCGACGCCATCCCGCACGATCCGAGCGAAGCGGGCAAGGGCTACAACAAGGCCCGCGGCGACAAGGTGATCGCCAAGGCCAAGGCCTTCCTTGACGCCGCCGTGCCGCTCGCCACCGGCAGCCACACCGACGTCACCGCCTACAGCGTCATTGCCGGCCAGCTCTCGGCCAAGCTGAAGAGCGGCAACGCCACTGCGCTCAAGAACGCCGACCAGTTCGCCGGCTATCAAGGCTCGGCCGACGCGCCCTCCGTGATCCTGCTTGCCAACAACGGCCTCCACGTCGAGGTCGTGATCGACCGCAGCCATGTCATCGGCAAGGACGATCCGGCCGGCGTCTCCGACATGATCCTGGAAGCCGCGGTCTCGACCATCCTCGACATGGAGGACTCGGTCGCCGCCGTCGACGCCGAGGACAAGGTGCTGGTCTACCGCAACACGCTCGGCCTGATGAACGGCACGCTGTCGGCCGACTTCGAGAAGGGCGGCAAGACACTCACCCGCGCGCTGAACAGCGACCGCAGCTACACCACGCCGTCCGGCGGCAGCCTCACGCTGCACGGCCGCAGCCTGCTGCTGATCCGCAATTGCGGGCATCACATGTTCACCGACGCGGTGCTCGACTCCGAGGGCAAGGAGGTGCCGGAGGGCATTCTCGACGCCGCCGTCACCGGCCTGCTCGCGATGCACGACCTCAAGGGTCTCTCCAAGGTCAGGAACAGCCGCACCGGCTCGATCTACATCGTCAAGCCGAAGATGCACGGCCCGGACGAGGTGGCGCTGACGGTCGACTTGTTCGCGCGCGTCGAGAAGATGCTCGGCCTGCCCGAGAACAGCATGAAGGTCGGCATCATGGACGAGGAGCGCCGCACCACGGTGAACCTCAAGGCCTGCATCCAGCAGGCGTCCAAGCGCATCGTCTTCATCAACACCGGCTTCCTCGACCGCACCGGCGACGAGATCCACACCTCGATGGAAGCCGGTCCGATGATCCGCAAGAACGAGATGAAGGCGCAGCCCTGGATCAAGGCCTACGAGGATTGGAACGTCGACATCGGCCTGACCTGCGGCCTTCCCGGCCATGCCCAGATCGGCAAGGGCATGTGGGCGGCGCCGGACAAGATGGCAGACATGCTGTCGCAGAAGATCGGCCACCCGCAGGCCGGCGCCACCACCGCCTGGGTGCCGTCGCCGACCGCGGCGACGCTGCACGCTTTGCACTATCACCAGGTCAACGTTCACGCCCGCCAGGCGGAACTCGCGAAGGGCGGCCCGCGCGCCAAGCTCGGCGACATCCTCACCATTCCGGTGTCGCAGTCGAACTGGGCGCCCGACGACGTGCGCCAGGAGATCGACAACAACTGCCAGGGCATTCTCGGCTATGTCGTGCGCTGGATCGACCAGGGCGTCGGCTGCTCCAAGGTGCCCGACATCCACGATGTCGGCCTGATGGAGGACCGCGCCACCTTGCGCATCTCGAGCCAGCATCTCGCCAACTGGCTGCACCATGGCGTGGTCAGCAAGGAGCAGGTGATGGATTCGCTGAAGCGCATGGCCGTCGTGGTCGACAAGCAGAATGCCGGCGATGCGCTCTATCAACCGATGGCGCCGTCGTTCGACGGCGTGGCGTTCAAGGCGGCCTGCGACCTCGTGTTCGAAGGCCGCACCCAGCCGAACGGCTACACCGAATACATCCTCACGGCGCGGCGCCGCGAGGCGAAGGCAAGCGCCTGATGCGAAAAGCCCCGGCCATCCGCCGGGGCTTTTTTTGATCTGCCGAAGGTAACATGATGCCGGATCATATCACCGCGATGAATCGAAGCAGCGAGATCACGCCGAGCACGATGACGATCACACGGCAGATCTGCTTGGCCCGGCCGTCGATCGGCAGCAGGTTGATCAGATAGAGGATCAGGATGACGACGAGAAAGGTGACGAGAGCACTGACGAGCATGAATGAGCCCCTGAACGAGAGGAGGATGCGCTGGCGGTGATCAGCTAACACGCTCGGCGGCTGGTAGTTCCACTCCCGGAACCTGGGTGCTCAGCGACTGTCTCCGTAGTTCAACGGAGCCAGCCCTCATCCAGATTTTTACGGCTCTGCGGTCAAATGCGGTGAATCGGAGATCAACATGCTGAACCGCCTGACCATTTCCACGACCTTGAAGGCCATCATCCTGGTGACGGCATGCCTGTTTGTCGGCCTGTTCGCCTCGCGGGCCTACAATTCGTGGCAGCAGCTCGAGCTCACCGCGCGCATCAGCTCGATCGTCGATGCCTCCGAAAGCATGTTCAAGGCGATGGACAAGCTGCGGGCCGACCGCTCGACCTCGAACCGCATGGTGACTGTGGACGAGAAGGTCGAGCCAGAGACCGAGCGATACGTCCGCAGCCTGCGCGACGTCGCCATGCCCGCCATGGGCCGCGCGCTGGGCACCCTTCCGGGCATCGAGTTTGCCGACAAGGCGGCGCTGCTCTCGCAATTCCAGCAACTGCTGACAACGCTGAGCGATCAGCAGAAGGAATTCTGGCAGGAGGTCGCCAAGCCGAAGGCGTCGCGCCGATTGGCGCTCGGCAAGGAATACATGCAGACCGAGGACAGGCTGCTGGAGACGCTGGAGAAGATCCAGGCCATTCTCGCGGCCGAGGTCAACCATGCGGATCCGACCATCGATCAGCTGTTGCAGATCAAGCAGATCGCATGGCTGCTGCGCAACACCGCCGGCGATGCCTCCTTCCTGGTTTCGAACGGCCTCGCCGCAGGCAAGATCACGCCCGAGGCGCGGCTGAACTATACCAAGGCGGTCGGCGGCGCCGAGGCCGCGTGGAAGGCGCTCGAACTCGCGACCACCGGCGCAAAATGGCCGGCCGCGATGACGGCCGCGCTGGAGGCCACGCGCAAGGCCTATTTCGAGACCGAGTACACGGCGCTGCGGGATCGCCTCGTCAACGCACTCGCGAGCGGCGAGACGCCGGAGATGGTCGCCAACAAATGGAGCCCGTTCACGGTCGGGCGCCTCAATGCGGCGGTTGCGGTCGCCGAGACCGCGCTCGAGACCGCAAGGACCTATATCGAGCAGCAGCATGCGGCGGCCATGCGGACCCTTGGGGTCGAACTCTGCCTCCTGATCGCGGCGACTGTGATCGGCGGCACCGCGCTGATGCTGGTGAGCCGCCGGGTGATCCAGCCCCTCAACAGAATGCGCGATGCCATGCTGGCGGTTGCGGGCGGCGACCTCAGCGTCGAGACGGGCTACATGCAGCGGCAGGACGAGATCGGTGCGCTGGCGGGCGCGCTCGAAACGTTCAAGCAGCAGGCCAAGGACAAGCTCGCGATCGAGGCCCAGGAGCGCCAACGCAACGAAACAACGGTCGCGCGCCAGCGGGCGATCGAAAGCTATGTGAGCGAGTTCGAGGGGCTGGTCCGCGACTCGCTCGAGCAGCTCGGCCGCGCCTCCACCGACATGCAGGCGACGTCCGCCGGACTGACCAACGTCTCGCGGCAGACCAATGCCCGCGCCGAGGAGGCCTCGAAGGCCTCGAGCGACGCATCGACGAGCGTGCAGACGGTCGCCTCGGCCGCGGAGGAACTGAACGCCTCGATCGCCGACATCAGCAAGCAGGCGTCTCATGCGGCCGGGATTGCCAGCCGCGCGGTGGAGCAGGCCCGGATGACCGACGGCACGGTGCAGGGGCTGGCACAATCGGCCAATCGGATCGGCGAGGTGGTCGGGCTGATCAACAGCATCGCCTCGCAGACCAACCTGCTCGCGCTGAACGCGACCATCGAGGCAGCGCGCGCCGGCGAGGCCGGCAAGGGTTTTGCCGTCGTCGCCTCCGAGGTGAAGACGCTGGCGAGCCAGACCGCGAAGGCGACCGACGAGATTTCCGAGCAGATCGCCGACATCCAGCGCGTCGCCAATGACGCGATCGACGCGATCAAGCGCATCGGCGGCATCATCGGCGAGGTCAACGAGGTGGCGACCGCGATCGCCGCGGCGGTGCAGGAGCAAGGGGCGGCGACGCAGGAGATCTCACGCAGCACCCAGTTCGCCGCCGACGGCACCAAGAACGTTTCCGACAACATCACCGGCGTCAAGTCGGACGCCGATGCCGCTGCGGCGGCGGCCGACAACGTGCGCTCCGCCTCAGAGACGCTGGAGAGCCAGAGCAGGAATCTCGGTCATCAGGTCAGGGACTTCCTCGGCAAGATCCGCGCCGCCTGACGACCTCGCAGGATCAGTCGGACGCCGTCACCGGCGCGCGCTTGTATTTCGCGCGCAACGCCGCGGGCGCCGGCGAGAAGTTCAGCTCGGCGCGCTTGCCGCTGCCGGTCCGGTTGGCGACCTTGAGGCCGTCGTCGCTGGCGACGACGTCGCCCTTGCGCAGGGTCGGATCGTTGTCGATCGACACCTTGGCAAGGCCGAAATGGTCCTTGCCGTTGCAGGTGCAGCCGTCGACGATCTCGGTGCGATACTTGAAGGCGTTGGGCAGCGCCGAATACGGCTTGCCGCCATCGGTCTCGGCACCGTCGATCGAGCTGCCATAGACAATCTCGGTCTTGGCCGCCGGGCAGAAGCTGTTGCAGGCGGCTTCCTTGCTCTGGTCGCCGGTCGCGCCGAGCGGGAAGTAGCGGCCATCACAGGTGCGGACACACCAGGCGACGCTGCTGCTGCCGCCGCGATAGGTGACGTCGCCCCGCGGGGCCGGCCGTGGCGCCGGTGGCGCCTCGTCGGCGAACGGCATCCGGATATAGGGCGCCTGACGCTGCGGTGCGTTGAAGCCGCCGAACAGCGCCGAGAAAAAATCCTGCGCGCCCGCTGTGGTCGGCGCTGCCAACGCACCCGCGGTTGCCATGGTTGCCACTGCAATGGCGGCGAGTGCACGTCGACCGTTCATCATTCCGCTCCCATATCAATTGACGGCCGAGACGGGCAGCGACATCGCCTGCCGCCCCGACGGCAGCGACGTCACGCGCGGCGTACGGCCGGCATTGGTGCGCGCCTGCAGCGAGCCGGCCTTCGGCAGCACCACGACCTTCGTCCCCACCTGCACGCGGCTGAACAGGTCGGAAACATCCTCATTGGTCAGGCGGATGCAGCCCGACGACACGAACTTGCCGATCGTCGTGGGGTCGTTGGTGCCATGGATGCGATACTCGCTGGACCCGAGATACATGGCCCGGGCGCCGAGCGGATTGCCCGGGCCGCCGGCCATGAAACGCGGCAGATAGGGCTGGCGCGCGATCATCTGCGCCGGCGGATGCCAGTCCGGCCATTCCGCCTTGCGCGTCACCGTCTGGACACCCGACCAGGTGAAGCCCTGGCGCCCCACGCCGACGCCGTAACGCAGCGCGCGGCCGCCGCCGAGCACGTAGTACAGATAGGTATTGCCGGTATCGATGATGATCGTCCCCGGCGCCTCCCGCGTATCGAGATTGACGATCGTGCGCCGCAACCTGTCGGGCAGCCGGCTGTCCTCGTCCTGCTCCACGGCGGGTGCAGTCGCCTCGTCCGGCGGGAAGGCCTGCTGCTGTTCGACCGACGCATATCCGAGGCTCTGTGCGTGAGACGCGGTGGGACCAGCAACAAGAAGAACCGCGACGCAGGCGATCAGCGAAGCGGTCCGCGCAAAGCTGCGGTGATCGGAAACGAGCTGTGTCATGGAGTGCCCCTGTCAGACGAGCATCGCGGTACGATGCGTGATTGCTTTCCAAACGCCGAACGTCTCGCCGTAGTTCCGGCCCGGTGTGGTCGCCCTGCGTCAGTCAAGCGTATGAGTTCTCACGTTTGCGCGACGGAACCGGATGGCCCCTCGGCTGTTGGATGACGAGAACGTCACCACGCGAGCTGTGCGCGAACGACTCGATCGGGAGATTCATGGTGCGTGTACTTCCCACCGAGCGGCTGCTCGCCAGCGGGAACGACGATTCAGCCTTGAATGAAAGTCACCAAGAAGTACCGCCCGTGATCAGGCGGGCTGACGTCGTCGCCATCGCTCTCGTCATCCTCACGGCCGTCTGCGTGACGGGTGTCCTCTATGTCGCCCGGGGGTTTTTCCTGCCGATCGTCATGGCTTTCGTGGTCGGCACCATGCTGTCGCCGGCCGCCAACTTCCTCGAACGCCATCACGTGCCGCGCGGCGTCGGCGCCGTGTTGATCGTGATCGCCGTTGCCACCGGGCTCGCCTTCATCATTGGCCTGATTTCGGCGCCTGTGCTCGACTGGACCAATCGCCTTCCCGAGCTTGCCACGACGCTCAAGGCCAAGCTGCACGTCTTCGATCGACCGCTGGCGCTGTGGCACGAAATGCAGGCGGCCGTCGGCGGCGGAAGCGCACAAGCCTCGGCCAGCCTGGAGCTCCCCAAGTTCGATTGGGTTCAGCCAACGATCGAATTCCTGTCGCCGACCTTCACCGAATTCCTACTGTTCTTCGCGACGCTCGTGCTGTTCATCGCAAGCTGGCGCGATCTCCGGCGAGCGCTGATCATGACCTTTGGTGATCACGAGGCACGGCTGCGGACGCTGCGCATCCTCAATGAGCTCGAGCTGCACCTCGGCAACTACCTCCTAACAGTGACGCTCATCAACACCGGTGTCGGTATTGCCGCCGGCCTCGCCTGCGCCCTCGCCGGCATGCCCAATCCCGCCGGCCTCGGGGCGCTTGCGGCAACGCTGAACTTCATCCCCATCATCGGGCCGATCGCGATGTTCGCGGTGCTCGTCCTGGTCGGCGCAATCGCATTCCCGACCTTGAGCGCCGGCATGGTCGCGCCCGCCATCTTCGCCGTGATCACCTTCATGGAAGGCCACTTCGTCACGCCGACCATCATCGGCAGGCGGCTGGCTCTCAACGCACTCGCGGTGTTCATCGCGCTGGCATTCTGGACCTGGCTGTGGGGCCCGATGGGAGCCTTCCTTGCCTCGCCGCTCCTGATCGTCGCCCTCATCGTCAAGGAGCATCTGCTGCCGGACGACTCGCCGCAACTGCCGGCAGACTAATTCGGTTTCCACCGTCGGAACTTCGGCTGAGACCCCGCGTTTGTCGAGCAGACGCAATCACCTTGCTCCGGGAGCTTGCCATGCCACCGACTGACGGTGAGACCGCCCTGAAAGATCTCGTCGACAAAGCGAACTACGAACGCCTGCAGAAGGATGTCCACGCCGTGAAAAACGATATCGCAGCTCTCACCGAACAGATCACCGACGCGCTCAATGCTTTCGCTGGGCAGGCCAGCAAGCAGGCCCGCAGCGGCTATCGTCAGGCACGCGAGAACGTAGACCAGACGTTCGACGACATGTCCGAGCGCGGCACTGCGATGTTTGGTGCAGCCCAGGATGCCGCAAACTCGCTGGAGGAGCGCCTCGAGGACGTGATCTCCCATCGCCCACTCGCCACCGTGGGTCTTGCGCTCGGACTCGGATTTCTCATCGGCGCCGCCTGGAGACGCTGAGGGTTGGCCCCTGAAATCCAGAGGTCGTCTTGTTTCGGCGCCGCGTTTTCGGCGCCGATTTGAGTTTGTTGCGCAGATGAACGAGACGAGGAGGAGAATGACATGCTGCAGCGCCTGATTGCGGACTTCCAGGAATCGACCGGGCATGCCGTTCGGCTCACATCGCTCGCAATCGCTGCAGCGGTCGGACTGTTCGTAACCACGAGCTTTCTGTGCGCCGCAGCTTTTGTCGCCGTCCTGGATCGTTACGGGCTCGTGGCCGCGTGCCTCACAGGTGCCGCCATCTTCTTCGTGGTGACGTTGATGGCCGCAATCAGCTACATGGCGCGCAAGCGCGCAATCGAGAGTCGTGCCGCGCGAACCGCGGAAACGGCGCGGTCGGCAGTCCAATCTGCTTTCGCAGACCCGATGTTGTTGGCAAGCGGCCTGCAGATCGTCCGCATGATTGGCATCAAGCGGCTGATTCCCATTCTGGCTGTGGGCGGTCTGGCGCTCGGATTCATGGTCAGCCGCCCAGCCGCGGAGGAGCAAACTCCCGCAGAGTGAGGACTGCCCCTGACCGTCATCGGACGGCTTTTATCATTTGCCAGGCGTTGATCCGCCGCTTGAGCCGCGGGCCTGGTGCGAGGGGCTGTAACTAAGTCACACACCGTCCCGGTTGCAGGCGCTTGGCGATCTCCGTCAGCACGGACACCGACGGCTCGCACGCCACCGGATGCTTGACGGCCTGCCGCTCGTTGCCGGTGGTGATGAGCTGCGATCCCTGCGGCGATGGTAACGAGCCCGCGCTTACACCCGTGGGGTTGAAGGGAAGCCGCACCAAGAAGGAGGTCTCCGCGAAGGCTGCCAGCTTGATCGACACAGTCTGCGACGGCGCCGCAGTACCGTTTTGTTTGGCGCGGTCAGCCTTGGCGGCCCGGTTCACGTCATTCGCGGTTGCGACGATCGGCTGGGGAGAGGGGCTCTGAGCCGGCAGGTTGGCGCCAAGATCATGGCCTGAAGCCAGTTGCATTGCGCCCACGAGCATCGCGGAAGCCGCAAGCGAACCCAAAACGATAACCTTCCTGGTCTGCGACATGTCTCTGCTCCCCTCGCCGTAAGGCGATCGGCATACCAACGTAAGTCGCAGGAACTGGGTTCTCGGTTGGGCAAATCACTTAACCGTGTGTAAACTGCGGCGGTATTCTTCAATTTCATGGCGCCAAAAAATTCGATCTCACGCGGAACGACTTTTCGGGTCGCGCGTCATCTCGGCAGCCGGTTATTCCCCCTGCCCCATTGACCGGCGACGCGGGGCACCGCCGTGGTGATGCCGGCGGTGCCCCGCATTCTTTTCTGATCAGCCCTTCCGGTCAGATCGCGGCCCCGACATTCGCGGCGCTTTATCCCCTTTTCGTCCCGGTTATATGTTGAAGCAGCGCGGCTGCGTTCATGGTCCGCGCGCGTGGGGGCAGGGATGCTGAGCTCGCTGGATCGCGTCGGCGTATGGAGAGGGTTTGGACTGGCGCTGGTTCTCGTGTGCCTGTTTCCCGGGATTGCAGCGGCCGACGGCGCCAGGGAAACTTGGATCAAGAACCTCGTCGCACAATTGAAGGTTCAGCGTCGCTATCCGCTGCAGGCCTCGGATCAGGGCGGGACGGCCAAGGTCCTGTTTCACATCGACCGCGAAGGCCACCTGATCTCGGCGGTGCTGGCCGAAACGACCGGTGACCCCGCGCTCGACCGGGAAGCGCTCGCGATGGTGGAGCGAGCCCAACCATTTGCGCCACCGCCGCCGGAACTGGCGGACGGCGATCTCACTTTTCTCGTGCCGATCGTGTTCGCGCCTCGACGGACGTCCGCAATCATCCGGCTTGAGGAGACAACGTTGAAGCTCCAAGAGACCAAGCCGAATGACGCGACGCTGAAGGCACGGCTCGACGGCGTGTGCCGCGGCTGCTGATCTCGTCTTCGATGCTGCAACGAAATCCGGCGCGCTCCGTGAGGAACGCGCCGGGGCGACGTTGTGCGCGCGGCTTGATCAGGCCGCCGGCTTGGGCATCCTGTTGCGCGAGTTGCGCTGGAAGAACAGAGCCTGGCTGGCGACTGCCGACACCATGGCCGGCTGGAACGGCTTTGAGATCAGGAACGCCGGTTCGGGCCGCTCACCCGTGAGGAAGCGCTCCGGATAGGCGGTAATGAAGACCACCGGCACTTCGAAGGTGCGCAGCAGCTCGTTGACGGCATCCAGGCCGGACGAACCATCTGCGAGCTGAATATCAGCCAGGATCAGACCGGGCTTCTTGTTCTTGGCCAGAGCCACCGCGTCGGCATGGGTGCGGGCCACGCCGATCACGTTGTGACCGAGATTCTTGACGAGGCTCTCAAGGTCCATCGCGATGAAGGTCTCATCCTCGATGATCAGGACATCGGTGGCGATCTCGGCGGCGAGCTCACGTCCGGCTGCATCCGCCAGCCGGCGGGTTTCCGCGACGTCGATGTCGAGGATGAAGGCCACTTCCTCCTCGGGAAAACCCTCGAGCGAGAGCAGCAGGAAGGCCTGGCGGGGCAAGGGGGTGATGTTGGAGAGGCGCCGCTCCGGCGGCATCGGCAGAGTCGCCACTTCGGCGTCGTCGTTGAGCGCCACCGAGTTCCAGATCTGCGTGAACAGCCTGAACAGCGCAGCCCGCGGGCCATAGCGCTCGTCCAGCAGAGCGGGATCCTGAATCAGCGCCTCGAGCATCGCTCCGACATAGGCGTCTCCGGAACCCTGGCTGCCGGTGAGGGCCCTCGCATACCGGCGCAACAGCGGCAAATGTTCAGCAACAAGCTGTGATCGGCTCATCCCCACTCCATTCGGTCATCTGGGCTTCCCGCCCGGGTTCCATGATGGGCTGATTACGCCCGAACCGACGAAAAGTTCCCCAAACGCGTGGAACTTTTATCGCCCCGTCGCATTAGTTCCCGACAGACCCTCTCGGTGGCGAGAATAATTCTTGAAGCTTCAGGGACTTAACTCTCGGGGAAACGTGGAAAAGGTCATGAAAGATGTAAAGTCTCAAGCCAGCAAGAATGCGGCACCGCGCAAGCCCGGCGGACTGAACGCGGAAATTCAATCCAGAATCGGTCATCAACTCCGCGCGATGTACGACGACGTCGTCCGTCAGGGAGTGCCGGACCGCTTCGCGGATCTGGTGCGGAAGCTTGATGCGCCGGCAGCACAGTCCCACGTGGAGAACGGCGGGGGATCCAACGACCAAACCGACGGGAGGGAGTGAATGCCTCTCACTGATTCCTTGCGGGACGATATCCTCGCGGCCGTCCCCAGCCTTCGCGCATTTGCGATTTCCTTGAGTGGTAACAGCGATCGTGCCGACGACCTCGTGCAGGAAACCCTGCTCCGGGCGCTGGCCAACATCGACTCGTTTCAACCGGGATCGAATCTGCCTGCCTGGCTGTTCACGATCCTGCGCAACCTGTTCCGATCCGACTACCGCAAACGCCGGCGCGAAGTGGAGGATGCCGAAGGGAACTACGCCAAGACGCTCAAGACGCATCCCTCGCAGGGCGCGCATCTCGAGTTCGAGGAGTTCCGCGCGGCGCTCGAGAAGCTGCCTCAGGACCAGCGCGAGGCGCTGATCCTGGTCGGTGCATCGGGCTTCTCCTACGAGGATGCGGCAGCGATCTGCGGCTGCGCGGTGGGCACCATCAAGAGCCGCGTGAACCGCGCGCGCTCGAAGCTGGCAGCGCTGCTCTATGTCGAAGGCGCCGAGGATTTCGGCCCGGACGAGACCGTGCGGGCGGTGATCGGCGGCAGCGGCGGCTGATCAGCCAAGCCGTCGCAAACGAACCAGCAAAGAGGCGGCTCGCGAAAGAGCTGCCTCTTCTTGTTGTTGTTGATCACTTGCACTCGGGCATCGTGCGCTCTGGCATCCTGTTTGCCGACGAGCGCTGCGGCTATCGCGCCGGATGCACCGGCGCGGAGAATTGCTCGGTGCGATCGCGCTCGGTCATGTCGATCACCGTCTCCATCGGAGCGGTCAGCTCATACACATAGCTCGCCTCGGTGAAGAAGCGCTTTGACGTGCCGCCGAGCGCCTCCGGTGCCACGCGATCGAGCAGGATCAGTCCGAAATCGCTGTCCGGCCGCCGCGTTGCTTCACTGGTGTTCAATTCCTCCCAACGGAAGTGGAAGACGGCATTCGGCTCCTCGCCGGTCACCTCCCATTTGGCGGTGATGTGCGGGTGCTTTCCCACGAGCGAGAGGCCTTCGTCCGAGTGCGAGGCGAGTTCGAAAAACAGCAGCGACAGGCTCTGCGCGGCACGCGCGCTCACGGTGATGTCGGGTCCGTTGACCGCAATCCTGTCCGCATGCGGGATCGCGCGAGCTTCGAACAGTCCGCGCAATTGCACGCCTTGCCATTGGCTCTCGCTGAGCAGCGTGACGACGTTCGACATCGCATGGATCCGTCCGATCAGCAGCTCGCGTGCGACGTCCATGTCGCTGCCATGACGCAGCGTGCGCGTCACGATGGACTGGATCACCGCCAGGATGTTCTTGACCCGGTGGTTCAGCTCGTCGATGACCGCCGTCAGTCGGCGCTCGAAGCCGATCCGCACCTGGATTTCGCGGCTCAGGCGCAGATTGTTGTAGGCGACGTAGCCGAACAGGCCGCAGATGATACCGGTCAGCGCCATCCCGATGACGCCGACGATCGCCGCGGTCTGTTGCGCGCGCCGGACCGCATTGCCCTTGGCGTAATAGACCAGCGACCAGTCGTGATTGCCGAAGGCCACGGTGCGGGTCGACGACGGAGCAGGATCGTCCGGCCTGCGGGTCCGGCTCGTCACCGCCCCCTGATCGTTGGCAACCAGCTCATCCGAGGCGTTGCGCGGATCCTTCAACGCCACCGAGAACAACGACAGATCGTCATTGGTGAGCAGCAGTGGCCCGATCTCGTAGGAAAACGTCACGAAGCCCGCCGGCGCAGTGGCACCTTGCGGGACAACCGGGGCTGCCAGCACGATCCCGATCGGACCATCGCTCCGCACCAGCGGAGTGGGATCGGATGCGACCGGCTTGCCCTCGGCCATGGCACGCGCGAGCATCGGTCCGACGATCGGCTGCCGGTCGAGTGCGATACCGGGAAGCTTCGAGGTCTCGGCATTGCGTGGCTCGAGATCCATCAGAACGTCCAACGGACGATCGACGTTCGGCCCGAGCGGCATGTCGTCGAAATTGCGAATGGTTGGATTCGGGAAGCCAGCCTGACGCAGCTCGGCTTGCGCGATGGGGAGCTCATCCGGCCGCAGCCGTGCGATCCACGATGCCACCACGAAGTCGGTCTTGAACGCGTAGATCGACGATCGCAGCGGCTCCAGCATATTTGCCTTGATCACGGAGGGAGCGCGGAACAGCCCGGAGGCCACCCGGGCCAGCAGCTCACGTTCGGTCAGCCGGTCCTGGACGAGGCTGGCATGGACGTCGATGGCACGGGCCAGCGCAATGCGATCGAGCGCCAGCTCCTGGTCGTGTACGCGATAGGCGGCCAAGCCGGACAGCGCCGTCCCGACCAGCGCGATCAAACCGATGATGACACCCAGCCGGAGCACTCGTTCACTCTGAAGTAAAGGGTTGGCGAAGGAGGAGACGAGTCATCCAATAACCGGGCCTGCAACTCAAGGACGCACCTCGGGGCGATCGGAAGTGATCGGAGCGATCAGCGGATAGCGAATCCCAGGATACCGGTGCATCGGCGCCGAGACGCCTTGGACAAGGCGCACCCCGGGTCGAGGCAACACCCGAGGGCTCAAGTTGTTCCGGCCGGATGAGGCTTTTTTGCGTCAGTCATTCCAGCAGACGCATCGAGCAACGAAGAGCCGTGCGACGCAGATCCGTCCCTGCGCTCAGACCGACGGCTTCAGACCGCCCTTGGCTTCGATGAAGCCGATGATCCGGTCAAGCCCCTGGCTCTTCTTCAGGTTGGTCATGACGAAGGGCCGCGCGCCGCGCATGCGCTTGGCATCCGTCTCCATCTTCTCCAGAGAAGCGCCCACATGGGGTGCCAAGTCAATCTTGTTGATCACCAGAAGGTCGGAGCGGGTGATACCCGGTCCGCCCTTCGACGGGATCTTGTCGCCCGCCGCGACGTCGATGACGTAGATCGTGATATCGGCGAGTTCCGGCGAGAACGTTGCGGCGAGGTTGTCGCCGCCCGACTCGATCAACACCAGGTCGAGTCCGGGAAACTTGGCTCGCATGTCGGCCACGGCGGCGAGGTTCATGGACGCGTCCTCGCGGATCGCAGTGTGCGGGCAGCCGCCGGTCTCCACGCCGGCGATACGATCCGGGGTCAGCGATCCCGAGCGAACGAGAAACTCCGCGTCCCACTTGGTGTAGATGTCGTTGGTGATCGCTGCGATGTCGTAGTGCTCCCGCATCGACTTGCAGAGCAGATCCATCAACGCAGTCTTGCCGGACCCGACCGGGCCACCGACGCCAACGCGGAGCGGACCGTGAGACGATGCCATGTCATTTATCCTTCTGTCGTGCGCGCGCGACCGCGCGGGGCCGTGATCGAGCAGCCGTTGCCCCGCTTCATCACGATCGAAACAGCCTTGTATATTGCGTCTCGTGATGAAGGCTTGCGAGATCGGCGCGGAACGTTGCGCCGCCGATGTGATCGAGCGAGGCGAGCAGAGCGCGGTCGGCCGTCGCGGCGACGACAGGTTCCAACGCGGCGAGCACGCGCTGGCTGTCGGTCTGCCCCAACGGTACGAGACGACTGCCGGCGGAAATCCAGTTCGACGTCAGGGCGTGCAGAAAGCCGTGCAGCAGGGGTTCCAGAGGAACGCCGTGAAGCGCGCCGACCAGCCCCACGGCGACCGGATAGACGATGGTCTCACATCGCGCCACCGCCTCGTCGAGGCCTGCGCAGTTCCAGGCGGACCGCGCGATCTCGATGAAGGCCCGGCCCTGCGCGGTGGTTTCGAGCTGACGCTCGCGCGACGGTACGAACGCGGCCGCAAGCTCGGCCACCTCGCGGAGGCTGGCCATATCGTCGAGCTCGACCGCGCGATACGCGTGCGCGAGGAAAGCCGCGTCGCAGAAGCCGGAGCCGTTGGTCAGCATCGTCGCGAGCCAGCCACGCAGCTCCGCCGCATCGCCGATGTCGCCTGCCTCCACGGCCCATTCGATGCCGCTCGAATAGGAGAAGCCGCCGATCGGAAACGCCGGCGACAGCCATGTCAGCAGCCGATACAGCGCAGCCGAATCCGCAGCCCGGATTGCAGCCGGCCGAGCCCCCTCCTCATTTGTGCTCATGAGCATGGGAATGACCGTGATCGTGGTGGTCATGGCCGCAGTGCTCGTCATGCACGTGATGATCATGTGCATGGCCGTGGTCGTGGCCGTGATGCGCGTGATCGTGCCCGGCATGATCGTGATGATGATCGTGGCCGTGGTGATCATGATCATCATGGCTGGGCTCGGCGTAGGCGCCACCTTCCGGATCGAACGGTGCCTCGATCTCGATGACGCGCGCGCCGAGACCCTTGACCATGTCCTCGATCACGTGGTCGCGGCGGATCCGCAGGCTCTTGGCCATGATCTGCGTCGGCAGGTGCCGGTTGCCGAGGTGCCAGGCCAGCCGCACCAGATGATGCGGATCGGAAACCCGGATCTCGAGCAGCGGCTCGGCCGCCGCCACGACCTCGATCAGCCGGCCGTCCTCCAGCACCAGGGCATCGCCACCGCGCAATGCGGTAGCGTGCTCGAGGTCCAGCAGAAACTCCAGCCCACGCGTTCCGGTCATCGCCAGCCGCCGCCGGTGCCGGTCATCGAAATCGAGCAGGACGGAATCGGCGGCAGCCTCCTTCCAACGATGCTGCCCGAGCACGCGTGTCGCGCGGATCATGCTGAAACTCTCATTCTCTTATTGCGCTCACTCTTATTCCGTTCAGCGGACATCGACCTTCTCAGGCGTGATGATCTCGATCTTCGGCGGGGCCGACATGCATTTGACCGCGACGCGCCCGAACGTCTTCATGTGCTCGGTCGCGCGGTGCGGCACCAAGGCCTCGGCGTTCTCCCACTGCTCGACGAAGACCATCTTGCTCGGGTCGGTGACGCTCTCATGCAAATCATAGGCGATATTGCCGGGTTCTTTGCGGGTCCCCGCAATGCAGGCAGCCGCAGCGGCGATGAATTCCGCACGGGTTTCGGGCTTGATGGTCAAAGTGGCAACGACATAGATCACGAACTCGTCCTCCCGGTACTTTTCTGGTTCTGGTACCGGGCGGAAGCTTAGTACATGAAGTAGCGCTGCGCCATGGGCAGCACCTCGGCCGGCTCGCAGGTCAGGAGCTCGCCGTCGGCGCGCACCTCGTATGTCTCCGGATCGACCTCGATGTTGGGCGTCGCGTCGTTGTGGATCATGCTCTTCTTCGAGATCCTGCCGCGGGTGTTCTGCACCGCGTAGAGCTTCTTCGAAAGGCCGAGCTTGCGGGCGAGCCCGCCGGTGATGGCCGCCTTCGAGGTGAAGATCACGGACGAAGCCGTCAACGACTTGCCGAACGCGCCGAACATCGGCTGGTAATGCACCGGCTGCGGCGTGGGGATCGAGGCGTTCGGATCGCCCATCGGCGCGGCGACGATGGTGCCGCCCTTGATGACGCAGTCCGGCTTGACGCCGAAGAAGGCGGGCGACCACAGCACGAGGTCGGCGAGCTTGCCCTTCTCGACCGAGCCGATCAGCTTCGACACGCCATGCGCAATCGCCGGATTGATCGTGTATTTGGCGATGTAGCGCTTGACGCGGAAATTGTCGTTGTCCTTGCCCTTGTCCTGCGGCAGCGCGCCGCGCTGCTTCTTCATCTTGTCGGCGGTCTGCCAGGTCCGGATGATGACCTCGCCGAGCCGGCCCATCGCCTGCGAATCCGATGACATCATCGAGAGCGCGCCGAGATCGTGCAGGATGTCCTCCGCCGCGATCGTCTCCTTGCGGATGCGGCTCTCGGCGAAGGCGAGATCCTCTGCGATCGACGGGTCGAGATGGTGACACACCATCAGCATGTCCAGATGCTCGTCGATGGTGTTGCGCGTGAACGGCCGCGTCGGGTTGGTCGAGGACGGCAGCACGTTCTTCAGGCCGGCGATCTTGATGATATCAGGCGCGTGGCCGCCGCCGGCGCCTTCGGTGTGGAAGGCGTGGATGGTGCGGCCCTTGAAGGCCTTGATCGTGTCCTCGACGAAGCCGGATTCGTTGAGCGTATCCGAGTGCAGCATCACCTGGATGTCGTGATCGTCCGCGACCGAGAGACAATTGTCGATCGCCGCCGGCGTCGTGCCCCAGTCCTCGTGCAGCTTCAGCGCACAGGCACCGGCCTTGACCATCTCGACCAGCGCGGCCGGGCGCGACGCATTGCCCTTGCCGGAGATGCCGAGGTTAACCGGAAAGGCGTCGAACGACTGCATCATCCGCCCGATGTGCCACGGGCCGGGCGTGCAGGTGGTCGCGAAGGTGCCGTGCGACGGGCCGGTGCCGCCGCCGAGCAGGGAGGTGACGCCCGACATCAGCGCGTGCTCGATCTGCTGTGGGCAGATGAAATGGATGTGGCTGTCGAAGCCGCCGGCGGTGAGGATCTTGCCCTCGCCCGCGATCACGTCGGTGCCGGGGCCGATCACGATGGTGACGCCGGGCTGGATGTCCGGATTGCCGGCCTTGCCGATCGCTGAGATCATGCCCTCTTTGATCGCGACGTCGGCCTTCACGACACCCCAGTGATCGACGATGAGCGCATTGGTGATGACCGTGTCGGCGGCGCCCTGCTTGTTGGTCGCCTGCGACTGGCCCATGCCGTCACGGATGACCTTGCCGCCGCCGAACTTCACCTCCTCGCCATAGGTGGTGAAGTCCTTCTCGACCTCGATGATCAGGTCGGTGTCGGCGAGCCGGACCTTGTCGCCGGTCGTGGGACCGAACATGTCGGCGTAGACGGAACGCTTGATCTTGACGGACATCGTTGGCCCCCAATTAGCTCTGCTTGTCGTGATGTCGAGACACCGGCGATCGGCTCACAGCGTTCCCCGCGCATTCGCAACCGTCTCATCGAACAGCACATCGAGCCGCGGGTTGACACCGCGGCAGCCGGCGACGACCTGCTCGGCCCAGCCGAGATACTCCATCAGCTCGAGCTGCTGCTCCAGGTCCGGCTCGAAGAAGATGCGGGCGCGGATGTTGCTGATCTTGTCGGCGATCTTGATCTGCTTGGCACCAGCGGACTTGCCGGGCGCGGCGATGACCTGGACCTGGCGCCGCTCGCTCTTCGGCAGGGTCATGTCATCAGTGACTTCCACGACGAGGTCGGCGACACGACACCCAAAGCGCTCCGCCAGCTCATCAGCGGCCGTATCGGTGTCCTCGATGGTGTCGTGCAGCCAGCCTGCCGCGACGAGCTCGGCATCCTCGCCGTCGCAGGTTGCCGACAGGATGTTTGCGACCTCGGCGAGATGATTGATGTAAGGCTCATCGTCGCGGCCCTTGCGCTGCTGGCCGGCGTGACGGCGCGCCGCCAGCTCGGCGGCTTCGGAAACGAGGCACAATCCGGTCAGCATCGGCTTACAACTTGCCCATGACGTCGCCGCGGAAGCCATAGACCATGCGCTTGCCGGCGAGCGCGACCAGTTGCACGTCGCGGGTCTGGCCCGGCTCGAAGCGCACGGCCGTGCCGGCCGCGATGTCGAGCCGCATGCCGCGCGCGCGTCTGCGGTCGAACTTCAGCGCCGGATTGGTCTCGAAGAAATGGTAGTGCGAGCCGACCTGGATCGGCCGGTCGCCGGTGTTCGCGACCGACAGGGTCACGGTCTTGCGGCCGGCATTGAGCTCGATCTCGCCGTCTTGGATGAAGAGTTCGCCGGGGATCATGAGTTACCTCGCAGGTTTCCATGCGTCATGGCCGGGCTTGACCCGGCCATCCACGTTTTTCCATTCAGATCGAACAGCGTGGATGCCCGGGTCAAGCCCGGGCATGACGACCGAAAGAGTTGGGCTCGCTTCACCGGATCGGCTCGTGCACCGTGACCAGCTTGGTGCCGTCCGGAAACGTCGCCTCGACCTGGATGTCGTGGATCATCTCGGGGATGCCGGGCATCACTTGATCACGGGTCAGGACCTGGGCGCCGGCCTGCATCAGCTCGGCCACGGTGCGGCCGTCACGCGCGCCTTCCAGGATGAAGTCGGAGATGATCGCGACCGCTTCGGGGTGGTTCAGCTTGACGCCGCGATCGAGCCTGCGGCGGGCCACGATGGCGGCCATCGAGATCAGGAGCTTGTCCTTTTCGCGGGGAGACAGGTTCATGCGGACTCTCTGGTGATGGTCTTCTGGTAGTCATCAGTTGGTAAACGTCTAGTTGAGCCACAGCCGCGGCAGCGGTCCATTCGAAGCACAGCCGAGCACCGCCATCATGTCGGCGCGCAGGCTTGCGGCATCTTGGGCACAGAAGCGGGCCATTGCAAATCCATTCCAGGCCGACAGCGCGACCTCTCCCCGGAAGGCCGGCAGGCTCTCTCGGATGCGCTCGACCAGCGCGGCGTCGCCCGGCACGATCAGCGCGGTCCCGATGGCCGCGCCGCCGTTGGCGATGGCCGGCTGCGCCAGCTTGTCGCCGATGTCGCCGTCGAGGCGGACCGTCTCGGCGAACACCAGCTTGCCGCCGCGCCGCACCCGCCAGCGATCGACGAACTCGCCCTCGCGCATGCGCTCGCCCATGGCCGTGCGGCCGAGCACGACGATCTCGCACAACAACAGCGAGGCGGTATCGGCAAGGTCGATGTCGATCCGGCGATGGATGCGAGAGTGGTCGAACAGGATGGTCTCCTGCGGCAGCCAGGAGATGTGGGCACCCGCATGGGCGGTCAGCGCGATATCGAGCTCTGCGGGCTTGCCAGCGGCGCGATAGACCTTTTCGGCCGCGGCGCTCGACAGCGTGACGCGGCTGCCCTCGCCGGCCGCGACCTCGATCGCAAAGCGGTCGCCGCCGGCGATGCCGCCGGCCGTGTTGACGAACATCGCCGACAGGCCATCGTCCTCGGGCGAGGGAAAGCGCACCCGCAGCGAGCCGGATTCATGCAGATGATGGCGCCGCGTCACGCCGTCCTGCAGCCGCACGTCGAAGCGCACCGCGCCTCGGGCGCGGTTGGCCTCGAAGATGTCGGCAGCGGCGCTGGCGGGATCGGCCCGCATTGATCCCCTCCCCTGGGACCAGACGCGGGCGAGACCGCGTCGAGAAGCTACGTGATGATCACAGCGCCATTTGGCGGCTGATCTCGGCCTGATCGAGATTGGCGCGGGTGCAGGTGAACTTCACCGCGCCGCGATCCATGACGGCGAAGTTGTCGCCGAGTTCGCAGGCAAAGTCGAGATACTGCTCGACCAGGACGATCGCGATATTGCCGAGATTGCGCAGATACGAGATCGCCCGGCCGATGTCCTTGATGATCGAGGGCTGGATGCCCTCGGTCGGCTCGTCGAGAAGCAGGAGCTTTGGCCGCATCACCATGGCACGGCCGATCGCAAGCTGCTGCTGCTGGCCGCCGGAAAGATCGCCGCCGCGGCGGCCGAGCATCGATTCCAGCACCGGAAACAGCGAGAACACGTCGTCCGGGATGCTGCGATCGCTGCGCTTCAGCGGTCCGAAGCCGGTCTTGAGGTTCTCCTCCACCGTGAGCAGCGGGAAGATCTCGCGACCCTGCGGCACAAAGCCGATGCCCTTGCGCGCCCGTTCATAGGGCTTGAGATGGGTGATGTCGGCGCCATCGAAGGTGATGCTGCCGGAGGCCAGCGGATATTGTCCGACCAGCGCCCGCAGCAGCGAGGTCTTGCCGACGCCGTTGCGCCCGAGCACGCAGGTGACCTTGCCGGGCTCCGCCGCGATCGAGACGCCGCGCAGCGCCTGGGCGGCGCCGTAATAGAGGTTGATGTCCTTGACGTCCAACATCGCCTAGCGCCCCAGATACACTTCGATCACCCGATCGTTCGACGACACCTGATCGATGGTGCCCTCGGCCAGCACCGTGCCTTCGTGGAGGCAGGTGACCTTGACGCCGAGCTCGCGCACGAAGGTCATGTCGTGCTCGACGACCATGACGGTATGATCCTTGTTGATTTCCTTGAGCAGCTCAGCCGTCTGATGCGTCTCGACGTCGGTCATTCCAGCGACCGGTTCGTCGACCAGCAGCAGCTTCGGGTCCTGTGCCAGGAGCATGCCGATCTCCAGCCACTGCTTCTGGCCGTGCGACAGGCTGCCGGCGAGCTTGCGTCTGGCATCCTTGAGCCGCACGGTCTCGAGCACCCGGTCGATCTGCTCGGACTCGCTCCTCGAGCCGCGCCAGAACAGCGTGCCCTTGACGCTGTGATCGACATTGAGCGCGAGCAGCAGGTTGTCCTCGACCGACTGGCTCTCGAACACCGTCGGCTTCTGAAACTTGCGGCCGATCCCGAGCTCGGCGATGCGGGTCTCGTCGAGGCGGGTGAGATCCGTCTTGCCGTCGAACAGCACCGTGCCCTCGTCGGGCTTGGTCTTGCCGGTGATGATGTCCATCATCGTGGTCTTGCCGGCCCCGTTCGGGCCGATGATGGCGCGCATCTCGCCGGGCTCGAGCGTCAGCGAGAGATTGTTGATGGCGTGGAAGCCGTCGAACGAGACGTGCACGCCGTCGAGATAGAGCAGCGACGACGTCGCGCGGGTGTCCATCACGTTCATGCGCTCACTCCGCCATCTTGGGTTCGGTGACGCCGTCCTCGCGGGCGGCGCTCTCGGCGTTCAGCCTCCTGCTGCCGAGCTGATCCCACCAGGAATTGAAGGTGCCGATGATGCCTTTGGGCAGCAGCAGAGTGACGAGCACGAACAATGCGCCGAGCATGAACAGCCAGTAGGGCGCCAGCACGCCCGAGGTGAAGAACGTCTTCGCGTAGTTCACGACGACGGCGCCGAGCGCAGCACCTACGAGCGTGCCTCGGCCGCCGACCGCGACCCAGATCACGGCCTCGATCGAATTGCCGGGCGCGAACTCGGATGGGTTGATGATGCCGACCTGAGGAACGTAGAGCGCGCCTGCGACGCCGGCCATGCACGCCGACAGCGTGAACACGAACAGCTTGTAGGACTCGACACGATAACCGAGGAAACGCGTCCGCGACTCGGCGTCGCGGATCGCGATCAGCACCTTGCCGAGCTTCGACGACACAACGGCCCGGCAGATCAGGAACGCCAGAATGAGCGCGAGACAGCTCAGCGCGAACAGCGCGGCGCGGGTGCCTTCCGCCTGGACGTTGAAGCCGAGGATGTCCTTGAAGTCCGTCAGGCCGTTGTTGCCGCCGAAGCCGAAATCATTGCGGAAGAAGGCGAGCAGCAGCGCGTAGGTCATCGCCTGGGTGATGATCGACAGATACACGCCGGTGACGCGCGAGCGGAAGGCGAGCCAGCCGAAGCAGAAGGCGAGCAGGCCGGGCACCACGAGCACCATCAAAGCCGCGAACCAGAACATGTCGAAGCCGTGCCAGTACCAGGGCAGCTTGGAATAATTCAGGAACACCATGAAGTCCGGCAGGATCGGATTGCCATAGACGCCCCGGGTGCCGATCTGGCGCATCAGATACATGCCCATCGCATAGCCGCCGAGCGCGAAGAACGCGCCGTGACCGAGCGAGAGGATGCCGCAATAACCCCAGATCAGGTCGATGGAGAGCGCCAGGATCGCGTAGCAGACATATTTTCCCCACAGCGCGACCAGATAGGTCGGCACCTGCAGCGCCGAACCGGCCGGCAGCAGCAGGTTGGACAGCGGGATCAGCACGCCGCAGGCGGCGACGACGAGCACGAAGACGGTCGCAGCGCGGTCCAGCGACCGGGTGAGGACGTGCGGCATCATGCTTCCACCGCCCGGCCCTTGAGCGCGAACAGCCCGCGCGGGCGCTTTTGAATGAACAGGATGATCAGCACCAGGATCGCGATCTTGCCGAGCACGGCGCCGGCGACCGGCTCCAGGAACTTGTTGGCAATGCCGAGCGTGAAGGCGCCGACCAAGGTGCCCCAGAGATTGCCGACGCCGCCGAACACCACGACCATGAAGGAGTCGATGATGTAGCTCTGGCCGAGATTCGGACTGACATTGTCGATCTGCGACAGCGCCACCCCGGCGATGCCGGCAATACCGGAGCCGAGCCCGAAGGTGAGCGCATCGACCCGCGAGGTCGCGATGCCCATCGACGCCGCCATGCGCCGGTTCTGCGTCACTGCACGCATCTCCAGGCCGAGCGCGGTGTAACGCAGCATCGCCAGCAGGATGGCGAACACGGCCATCGTGAAGCAGAGGATCCAGAGCCGGTTGTAGGTGATGGTGATCTGGCCGAGTTCGAACGCACCGCTCATCCAGGAGGGATTGCCGACCTCGCGGTTGGTCGGACCGAACGCCGTGCGCACCGCCTGCTGCAGGATCAGCGACAGGCCCCAGGTGGCGAGCAGCGTCTCCAGCGGACGCCCGTAGAGGAAGCGAATGATGGTACGCTCGATCAGCACGCCGATCGCGCCGGCCACCAGGAAGGCGAGCGGGACGGCAATCAGCAGCGAATAGTCGAACAGCGCCGGGTAGCGCGTGCGGATGACCTCCTGGACGACGAAGGTGGTGTAGGCGCCGAGCATCACCATCTCACCATGGGCCATGTTGATGACACCCATGACGCCGAAGGTGATGGCAAGGCCGATGGCCGCCAGCAGCAGCACCGAGCCGAGCGACAGGCCGTACCAGGCGTTCTGCACGCCGGACCAGATTGCGAGCGAGCTCTGGATCGACGAGATCGCGCTCGCCGCGGCCTTGGCGACGGTTGCCGGCTGGTCCGCGCCGCCGATCTCCGTCAGCAGCGCCAGGGCTTCCTGGTCGCCGCGCGCCCTCACGGTGGCGACGGCTTCGAGCTTGTCGACCTCGCTGGCGTCAGACTTGAACAGGAGGATGGCGGCACGCGCCTCGGTCAGCGCCTGCTTCACGGCGCGATTGGTTTCCTTGGCGAGCGCCGACTCCACCGTCGGCAACGTCGCCTCGTCATGCGACTTGAACACCGATCTTGCGGCGGTCAGGCGCGTGTTGGTATCCGGCGACAGCAGCGTCAAACCACCGAGCGCGGCATCGACGCTGCGGCGCAGCCGGTTGTTGAGGCTGACGGCGGCGGCATTGTCGGGCAGTTTGTCGACGGCGGCGCCGGTGGCAGCATCGATGATCCTGCCGTCGGCCTGCTTGATGAAGACCTTCTTGGTGTCGGCATCGAACATCAGCCGCTCGTCCTGGAGCGCGCTGATGATCGGGAAAGCCAGCGGGTTGCCCGACACGGCGATCTCGCCGACGGCCTCGTCCGTGTCCGAGAAATCATCGTTCGCGAACTTCGCGACGGACTCTTCGAAACTGGCTGCGAAGGCGGGAACGGAAACGGCGATCAGGGCGAGCAAAACAAGCAGACGGCGAATGATCGCCAGAAAAAGAGCAGGCACTGGACAACCCCGGCAGGAGTTCAGGAGGTCAGGAGAAGGCGGCAACATCGCCGCCTTCTCCTGTCGTCATGGTCGCGTCAGGTCGAGATCAGGAGCCCGAGCCCAGGCACTTGTTGGTCTTGACGTTGAAATTGCCGCACTTCTTGCCGACCCAGTCGCCGATCAGGTCCTTCGAGCCCTCGAGCTCCTTCGACCAGGCGTCGCCGGGGACGAGGTCCTTGGTCTTGTAGACGACACTGAACTGGCCATCGCCCTTGATCTCGCCGATGAACACCGGCTTGGTGATGTGGTGGTTCGGCAGCATCTTCGACACGCCGCCGGTCAGATTCGGCGCCTCGGTGCCCGGGAGAGCGTCGATGACCTTGTCCGGATCGGTCGACTTCACCTTCTCCACCGCCTTCACCCACATGTTGAAGCCGATCACATGCGCTTCCATCGGGTCGTTGGTCACGCGCTTCGGGTTCTTGGTGTAGGCCTGCCAGTCCTTGATGAACTTCTCGTTCGCCGGGGTCTTGATCGACTCGAAGTAGTTCCAGGCGGCGAGATGGCCGACCAGCGGCTTGGTGTCGATGCCGGCGAGCTCTTCCTCACCCACCGAGAATGCGACGACCGGAATGTCCTTGGCCTTGATGCCCTGGTTGCCGAGCTCCTTGTAGAACGGAACGTTGGCGTCGCCGTTGATGGTCGAGACCACGGCGGTCTTCTTGCCGGCCGAGCCGAACTTCTTGATGTCGGCGACGATGGTCTGCCAGTCGGAATGACCGAACGGCGTGTAGTTGATCATGATGTCGTCCTGAGCCACGCCCTTGGACTTCAGGTAGGCTTCGAGGATCTTGTTGGTGGTGCGCGGATAGACGTAGTCGGTGCCGGCCAGCACCCAGCGCTTCACCTTCTCTTCCTTCATCAGGTAGTCGACCGCCGGGATCGCCTGCTGGTTCGGCGCCGCACCGGTGTAGAACACGTTGCGCTCGCTCTCCTCGCCTTCGTACTGGACCGGGTAGAACAGGATGCTGTTCAGCTCCTTGAACACCGGCAGCACCGACTTGCGCGACACCGAGGTCCAGCAGCCGAACACGACCGCGACCTTGTCCTTGGTGATCAGCTCACGCGCCTTCTCGGCGAACAGCGGCCAGTTCGAAGCGGGGTCGACCACGACGGCCTCGAGCTTCTTGCCGAGCACGCCGCCCTTCTTGTTCTGTTCGTCGATCAAGAACAGGATCGTGTCCTTCAGCGTCGTCTCGCTGATGGCCATGGTGCCGGACAGAGAATGCAGAACGCCAATCTTGATGGTGTCATCAGCGGCCTTGGCCGGGCCAAAGCCGGCTGCGCCGAGCGCCAGGCCGGCAGCAGCAGCCAGCCAGCGACGGCGGCTGAACGGCGCCGTTAATTCCTGAGTGAGTCGAGTAAGCATGAGGTAATATCTCCCTGACGCAGACATGCTTCGCAGCCAAGGCGGCCGGCGGTCTGCGCAGGAAGAATCGCAAGAAGTGTGCCATGCCGTGCACATCTGGTAAGGCATTGACACAAAAGTGGAACTTGGCGTTCTCGTAGAGAGGCGCCGCGGCCTTCTGCTGCCGGATTGAGCAAGCCAGATGATTAATCAGATGGCATACAGCGCAGGATTTGTGCACTTTGTTTCGAATGGCTAAATTTAAAGCAGCCGAGTACCACCCGGAAAGCCAATCCGTTGCGCACCGGCCTTGAAAGTGCCGTCCACCTGTTCCATATAGCTGGTAGATCAAGGCGAATCGGCCGGATCTTTGCAAGCCGCGTGTTCTTTAGCTCGACCAGAGCTTCTGGCTTCGCATTCTCACCCATCCAATCTAGGCGCTCCAAACACGCGGGTGTCTCTCAACCACCCACCCGCGTCCGGCTGCCTGCCGACACGGGCCTTATCCTCTTATGGAAAGCCCCATCTTTTGACATCCTTCCAGGATTTTAACCTCGCCGACGCGCTGACGCGCGCGCTGAAGGAAGAGAACTACACCACCCCTACCCCGATCCAGGCCCAGACCATCCCGCTCGCGCTCGAAGGCCGCGACGTGATCGGCATCGCCCAGACGGGAACCGGCAAAACGGCCTCGTTTGCACTGCCGATCCTGCACCGCTTGCTGCAGAACCGGATCAAGCCGCAGCCGAAGACGGCACGCGTGCTGGTGCTGAGCCCGACCCGCGAATTGTCGGGTCAGATCCTCGACAGCTTCAACACCTATGGCCGGCACATCCGGCTGAGCTCGGCGCTCGCGATCGGCGGCGTGCCGATGGGGCGCCAGGTCCGCGCTATCATGCCCGGCCTCGAAGTGCTGGTTGCCACCCCTGGCCGGTTGCTCGATCTGGTTCAGAGCAACGCTTTGAAGCTGACCCATGTCGAGTTCCTGGTGCTCGATGAAGCCGACCGCATGCTCGACATGGGCTTCATCAACGACATCCGGAAGATCGTGGCCAAGCTGCCGATCAAGCGGCAGACGCTGTTCTTCTCGGCCACCATGCCTAAGGACATCGCCGAGCTCGCGGACGCCATGCTGCGCGACCCCGCGCGAGTCGCGGTGACCCCCGTCTCCTCGACGGTCGAGCGCATTGCCCAGCGCGTCATCCACGTTGACCACTCGGCCAAGCCGAACCTTCTGGCTCAGTTGCTCAAGCAGGAGCCGGTCAACCGCGCGCTGGTGTTCACCCGCACCAAGCACGGCGCCGACAAGGTCGTGAAGAGCCTCGAAAGAGCCGGCATCCCCGCCCAGGCGATTCACGGCAACAAGTCGCAGAACCACCGCGAGCGCACCCTGGCGGCGTTCCGCACCGGCGAGATCCGAACCCTGGTCGCAACCGACATCGCGGCCCGCGGCATCGACGTCGACGGCGTCAGCCATGTCGTCAATTTCGACCTGCCGAACGTGCCCGAGACCTACGTCCACCGGATCGGCCGCACGGCGCGCGCCGGCGCCGAGGGCGTTGCGATTTCGCTCGTGGCCGGATCGGACGAGCTGTCCTACCTTCGCGACATCGAACGGCTGATCAAGATCTCGCTGCCGCGCGACGATCGCCGCACGCCCGGCCTCCGCGAGGCCGCTGCACCGGCCAAGCCGCCTCAGCGCGGTGGCCGTCCTGGCATGCAGAATGCGCGGACCAACGACGGTGGCACCGCCGCAAAAGGCCCTCGCCGTCACCGTCGTTCCAATGCTAAGATGGCGTCTCTGCCAGGCAATCGTCAGGAGCCCCAGCGGCCGTCGCAAGGCGGCGGCAAGGCCGGGTCGATTCAAGGCGTTGCTTTCCTGCATCGCGAGGGCAGACCCAAAAACCACGCTCAAAACCGCAACCAACGGCCAAACTAGACGTCTATCGATCTGGAGAAAGACATGGCTAAGGAAGAGCTGATCCAGTTCGAAGGGCTGGTCACCGAAATCCTTCCCGACGCACGCTATCGGGTACAACTCGACGCGGGGCACGAGATCGTCGCCTACACCGCGGGCAAGATGAAAAAGAATCGCATCAAGACGCTCGCGGGAGACCGCGTGACGGTCGAGATGTCGCCCTACGACCTCGAAAAGGGCCGGCTGATCTTCCGCCACAAGGACGAGCGTCCCAGCTCGCCCGGCGGTCCTCCGCGTGGCGCAGCGCAGCGCGGCGGCCAGTTCCGTCGGCGCTAGGGGCATTGGGCGGAGCAATGTTCCGCCCGGCCCGGCGGATTGATCAAGCCTTGCGCAATCAGCGACAATTCAGCGCGTCGGCGTCGAGCCGGCGCGTCAAAAAATCATGCACTCTCGCGCAGCTCAGGATTGTTTTGCGCGGGCATTTCCAATAATATATCCCGCAATCGATTTTCGGCCGGACGAGATTAGCTATTACCGGTACAGCCGGTTCAGACGCTGACGACCCTTCCAAAAATTCGATCTAACCAGCCCAGGAGACTGGGCTACGCATTTGGTATCTGAGAAGGGAACTACCCCGTGAGCATGGGAACCGTGAAGTGGTTTAACGCAACCAAGGGCTATGGCTTCATTCAGCCGGACGACGGCGGCAACGACGTGTTCGTGCACATCAGCGCCGTCGAGCGCGCTGGTCTCGGCACGCTGCGGGAAGGCCAGAAGATCTCCTACGAGATCGTGGCGGACCGCCGTTCGGGCAAGTCGTCGGCCGACAATCTCCGCGCCGCCAATTGAGCGACGCCGGGCGATCGCGCATGCGATTGCCCATCTGGACAACGAAAGGCCGCCTTGCGCGGCCTTTTTTATTGCCTTGATTGTTTGCCGCCGAGTTCTGCTCGTCCAAATGACCGTAGTGTCGGTCGCTCCGGTTCGCAGGCGCGTATGCGACTGCGGCCCCGGGGCCGGGCGGGCTCCGTTGCGGCAGCCCTCACCTCAGCAGGAAGTCGCCGGGCTATACATCACACAGGTCGACTGCCGCGGGCGGGTATAGGCGACGTCGCTGAGATTGACGCCCGTCTTGCCCATGACGTAGCCGATCGTCGGAACGTACTGGTAGTTCACCTCGCTGAAGATCAGATAGGTGCCGGACACCAGCAATTCAGCCGGCACGCCGACCGTCATGCCGACGGTTCGCGGCGTCGATCCCTTGCTCCACTTCACCGTCGCCTGCTTGGTGGTGGGATCGACATAGAGCTCGGTGATCGTCGCATTCACCGGCGTCGTGGAATACGGGTACATGATGCCGGTCGAGGCGGCGAAGAAGTTCGACATGTCGCTGTCGCCGACCGAGGTCGATTGCGAGGTCAGATCCGACAGGGTGCGCGCCATCAGGGTGACCTTGCGGTCGACGGCGATGGCCGAGCAGAATTCGACCGTGCCGAAGAACATCACCAGCATCAGCGGCACGATGAATGCGAACTCGGTGGCCGCGACACCGCGACGATCGGCAGCGAAGGCGTCGATGCGACGCCACAGGCGCAGGCTCGAAGACATACCCGGCATTCTTCCCAACGGCATGATGAATTCCTGGTGTCCCTCAGACGCAGCTCGCGAGGTCAGTGTTATGAATACGGCTCGTTCTTGAATGCGGCCGTACCCACCAGCAGCCGCTTACTGCCGCTCAGATTGGCGATGTTGTAGCCGAGCCCCGTCACGAAGATCGGCCATTGATAGAACAGCCTGACGACGACGATGTCTCCGGCCGCGCCCGGGCTGTAGGTCATGTTGTTGACGAAGTTGCCGCTGTTGTCGATCTGGTTGCTGATGGAGACGCTCCCGAACGAGGAGTAGCTCTTCACGTCGATATAGATCTTGTTGCAGTCGAACAGCGCGGGAACCTGGGTGCAGACGTAGCTCGCGAACTGCGACTGCGTATAGGCGCCCTGTTGCGCCTGTCCGGTCAGGATCATGCGCGCCGAGTCCTGCGTGATCGTCTCGAGCACCTGGCCGGCAAAGAACATCAGCGCCGTTTCGATGATCGCGAACAGCAGCGCAAAGAAGACCGGCGCGACCAGCGCGAATTCGAGCGCGGCCGATGCCCGCCGGTTGCGCCGGAAGCGGCGCAACAGCCGGCGCATCGAAGCGGTCAAGGAGACGGGGGCTTGCATGGGGTCATCCGGACTGGGAAGGCACATCAACCTGGGTGAAACGAATAGCGGAAACTCCTTGGGAAAGAGTTTCCTACAATACGGACAGTATGGCCCGCCGCATCAACGTCCCGCTAACCATGCTTGGGGGGTCGCTCGCAGTCGGCCCCTCCGAGGCAGCGCGCCACCTGCCCGACCCGATCATCGAAACCAAACGAACCAGGCGATCCAGCCGCAGCACCGGCGGCGAGGCTCACCGCATCGTCGGTGCGGAGGCGCGTGGAGATGCGGTCAGGCGCTGCCATCGACCCGGCCAAGCATGGCCAGGCCAGCGTTCAGTTGGTCTTCGAGGCCGCTGCCGCGTTGCCGCTCGCCGTGCTGGACATCGTTCCAGCCTGGTCGAGCACCGATTTGAAGTAGTTGTCGCCGTCGCCCAAGGTCACCCGGCGCTGGCAGATCGGCATGCAGCTATAGGTCTCGCGATCGACGCCCCGATACACCGTCACGAGCTGGTCGGTGGGTCCGGCGACCTGGATCTGGCGATCGATCAGCACCTGTCCACCGCGATCCATCGCAATGAAGTTGGTGGCACCGTAGCTCTTGCCGGTGACGACGATGATGCCGCCGCTCTGCAAGGTCACATCGGCGATCATCGGATTGCCGACGACGAGCGTGGCGACCCGGTCGGGCAACTTGACCAGCTTGGCCTGGTCGACATTCACGGCGATGGCGGGATCAGGCTCCGCCGAGGCGGCAGCCGGCCACAGCAGCACCGCGGCGACGGCCGCCCGCAATGCGAAGGAAACACTAGGACGACGCGACACAAAGAACGACATACTCAACCCCGGGACATTGACGAGCCGTCTCAAGCGATACGCAGCGGTGACGGCGCCCGACGCGGCAAATCTGCGCTCAATTGGTGAATGATCTGCAAACGTCGCGACGAAGCCTCGGGCGGTTGCAGAACACGTCATCTTCGGAACGGAAACGCGAGCTGACCGCCGAACTCACCGGGCATCGTCGCCTCGTCCTTGCCGTAGGCCATGGGCAACTGCCCCTCCGGCATCCGAAACGTGCCGAACAGGATGTCCCAGATCGGGAACGTGCCGGCGAAATTGGTGTTGCCGCCCTGCTCCATCGACGTGTGGTGCCAGCGATGGAAGACGGGTGTGGCGAGGACATATTTCAGCGGGCCCAGCGTCCAGTTGAGATTGGCGTGGACGAAGGCCGAATGGAACGTCGTGAACGGTCCGACCCAGATCATGACGTTGGGCGAGATGCCGGCCATCAAGAGGAGGACGTCGACCGCGATCGTGCCGAGGATCAGGTTGATCGGATGGAAGCGGGCCGCCGAAATCCACTCGAGATCCTCCGACGAATGGTGAACCGCGTGGTATTTCCAGAACTCGCCGCCATGGAACAGACGATGCATCCAGTACAGCATGAAGTCGGAGAGCACGAGGAAGAGCACCCCCTGCAGCCATTCGGGAAGCTGCGCCAGCGGGCCGTGCCCGTTTTCATAGAAGGCGATCAACTCGTCGGCGTCGCGGATCTTGAAGACAACGCTGGCGCCGAGCACGAGAAAGCCGATGCGGAGCACCCGCGCGAACACCGGTACGAAGAACCAGTAGACCACGTCGGTGACGAGCTCGCGCTTCTGCCACCACGGCTTTCCGGGATTGCAGGCCCAGAAGTGACTGAGCACCGAGAACACCACTGCCAGCATCAAGGTGATCGGCAACACCTTCTCGATGGTCTGGCCGAGCATCAGCGCGACTTCCCATGGCAGACCGGACATCACATTCCTCATCTCATGAACTGTTCCGAGGGGTACTCCCAGGCGCTTAAGGAGCCGTGAACCTGCGCGCCCGCAGAACCGCCCTGCCGATCGGCCCAGCGCGATCGACATCGAGCCACATGCTCCACCAGCCAGGTCGACACGGCCCCATGCATATAGTGTGGAATGCGGAGCAGGCCCGGCGATGGATGGGGCCGGGCATGACGGCCCAAACCCTGCGCTCGTCTTTCAGCGAGACCGACTGCGGCGTGGCCATGCGTTATTTCGAATGGTCGTGCCGCGCTTCATCCAATGTTTACTCTGCACAATAACAGCCATTTGTCGCCGTGTTTCGGCGACCGAATTAACTACGCCGAAATTCCTGCCCCCTACGGTGGCCGCATGGTCACGGTGCTGAGAACGCCGCAACGACCAGAGTTTGTTCGACCAGCCACGTGTACATGGAGTTACCTATGAAGAATCTTCTTGCTCGCTTCGTGAAGGATGAATCCGGCGCGACCGCGATCGAATACGGTCTGATCGCCGCCGGCATCTCGCTCGCGATCATTGCCGCGGTGAACGGTCTCGGCTCCAGCCTGAGCTCCAAGTTCGGCGCGATCAACACCTCGCTGAAGTAAGCGGTCGTCACGGCCGAGCAAAAAAGGCCCCGGACATCCGGGGCCTTTATCATTTCCACATTCAGCTTCGCGGCGTTCAGTGATGCGTAACCACGTTTTGTCCGCAGCCGCGTCCCGGCCTCCGTCCAGCGGGGCCGACGTCGCCTTGCGCTGGATCTGCGGCGGCCTCGGCCTGTCCATCCTCGCTCTGGCGGCCCGCATCGTCAGCGTCTGGTGAGAACGACAACCAGCCGGCCATTCCGGCTGTTTCCCGATCGTTTATTTCTTGCAGCTAGGCTCTGGCGCAGCGGCGCACCCATGCCCGCGTCGATGCCATTGAGAGCCCATGACCCTCGATCTCGCGCGCCTTCTGCTGTTTCCGGCCCTGATGGCCTTTGCCGCGGCGAGCGACCTGTTCACGATGACCATTTCGAACCGGGTCTCCCTGGCGCTCGTCGCCGGCTTCCTGGTTCTGGCGCCGCTGAGCGGGATGAGCATGGCTGACATGCTGATGCATCTGGGCGCGGGCGCGACCCTGCTGGTGATTGCTTTCACCTGCTTTGCATTCGGCTGGATCGGCGGCGGTGACGCCAAGGTCGCATCCGCCGCCGCCCTGTGGTTCGGCTTCGCCCACCTGATGAACTACCTGTTGTACGCCTCGATCTTCGGCGGCGTGCTCACCCTCGCCCTCATGCAGTTCCGGCAATGGCCGTTGCCCTACATGCTGGCGGGGCAACCCTGGCTTGCACGCCTGCACGCCAAGGAGAGCGGCGTGCCCTATGGCATCGCGCTCGCCCTGGGCGCTCTGATGGTCTATCCGGAGACCGATTGGGTGAAGGCGATCGACGCTGCGCGCCTTGCATTGCTCTGAACACACCGTGTCAACGCGGTGTTAAGGCGATTTAGATACGCCTCATTAACCATGCTTTGACGAATAACTGCTCAACTCCCATCACGGCGGCGGAAACGTCGCGGCGTCATGTGGAAAGTGAAGCGTATGAATACCGCACGCATTGTGGTTCTGACCATCGCTGTAGGCGCTGGCGGCGTGGCCGCATATCTCGCGAGCGGGTCCGACGACCGGCCGGCTCAAGTCGCCGCGCCCGCGCCGCAGATGCCGACCGTCGACGTTCTCGTCGCCAAGGGCGACATCGCCCTCGGCCAATCCCTCAAGCCCGAAGATCTGCAGTGGCAGAGCTGGCCGGCGGCCACGGCCAGTGCCAGCTTCATCCGCCGCAACGAGCGGCCTGAAGGACAGACGCAGATAACCGGCACGATCGCGCGGGCGCCGTTCATTGCCGGCGAGCCCATCCGCGAACAAAAGCTCGTCAAGGCCGACGGCTCGGGCTTCATGGCCGCGATCCTGCCGGCCGGCATGCGCGCCGTTTCCACCGAGATTTCTCCGGAGACCGGCGCCGGCGGCTTCATCCTGCCGAACGACCGCGTCGACGTGATCCTGTCCAAGCGCGAACGCAATCCGGATCAGCCCAACGCGGGCGACGTCGTCAGCTCCGATATCATCCTGTCGAACATCCGTGTGCTGGCGATCGATCAGGCCCCCAAGGAAAAGGACGGCCAGACCACGGTGGTCGGCAAGACCGTCACGCTGGAGCTGAAGCCGGAACAGGCCGAGACGCTCGCGCGTGCCCGTCAAACCGGAACGCTGTCCCTGGCGCTCCGCAGCATCGCCGACGTCAACGTGGCCGAGCGCCGCACGGACGAGACCAGCCGCAAGCGCAGCGACAGCGTTGCCGTCGTCCGCTTCGGCATTCCCAGCACGATGACGACGCAGAAGTGAGCAAGAGGACCACCCAGATGACCTGCAGCGAAAATCAGCGGAAGATGCGGACCCTGCTGGTCCGCGCGCTGTCGTTTTCGGCCGCCGCTGCGCTGACCCTCAATCCGGCGATCGCGCCGGTGATCGCGGCAGACTATCGCCCGGCGACTGCAGCCGCCGCCGCGGACGGCCAGATCAATGCACGTTTCCTTGCGCTCGGCATCGGCAAGTCCGTCGTCATCGATCTGCCGCGCGACATCAAGGACGTTCTTGTCGCCGATCCGAAGATCGCGAATGCCGTCGTGCGCTCCTCTCAGCGCGCCTACATCATTGGTGCGGCGATCGGTCAGACGAATATCGTCTTCTTCGACGCGCAGGGCCAGCAGATCGCGGCCTACGACATCGCGGTCAAGCGCGACCTGAACGGCGCCCGGGCGGCGCTGAAGCAGTTGCTGCCGAATGCCGATATCCAGATCGAGGGCCTCGCCGACAGCATCGTGCTGACCGGCTCGGCGTCGAGCCAGATCGAAGCCCAGCAGGCCGGCGAACTGGCCGCCCGGCTCGCCGGCGGCGCCGACAAGGTCGTCAACTCGATCACCGTGCGCGGCCGGGACCAGGTGATGCTGAAGGTGACCGTCGCCGAGGTGCAGCGCTCGGTCGTCAAGCAGCTTGGCATCGATCTCTCCGGCCAGCTCAACTACGGAACTGCTGTCGTCAAATTCGCGAACTCCAATCCGTTCACCGCCTACGGTAGCAATCTCGTCTCCAACAACGCCGTGACCGCAGCGTTGGGCGGGGCGACCCCGACGGTGCAGGCGACGCTGCGCGCGATGGAGAACGCGGGCGTGATCCGTACGCTCGCCGAACCCAATCTGACCGCCATCTCGGGCGAGTCCGCGACCTTCATCGCCGGCGGCGAGTTTCCGGTTCCCGCCGGTTACTCCTGTGATCCGACGACCCATGTCTGTACGACGCAGATCAGCTTCAAGAAGTTCGGCATCTCGCTCAACTTCACGCCCGTCGTGCTCAGCGAGGGCCGGATCTCGATGCGGGTGATGACCGAGGTTTCGGAGCTCTCAAACGAGAACTCGATCACGCTGTCGCAAGCCGTCAGCTCGACGACGGTCAACTCGTTGACGGTTCCATCGATCAAGACCCGGCGCGCCGAGACCACGCTCGAAATTCCGTCCGGCGGCGCCATGGCGATGGCCGGCCTGATCCAGCAGCAGACCAAGCAGGCGATCAGCGGCATGCCGGGCCTGATGCAGCTGCCGGTCCTCGGCGCGCTGTTCCGCAGCCGCGACTACGTCAACAACCAGACCGAATTGATGGTTCTGGTGACGCCGTTCGTCGTCCGCGCCGTGGCACAGAAGGATCTCTCCCGCCCTGACGACGGCTTTGCGGCCGCGTCCGACCCCCAGGCCGATCTCCTGGGTAGCATCAACCGCATCTACGGCGTACCCGGCCGGGTCGAACCCGGACGCAACTATCGCGGCACCTATGGCTTCATCACGGACTGAGCCGGGACAAGGACCTGCAACGATGACCACCACATCCAGCCCCGCCCGATACCGACGCCTGCCCCTTGCCGCAGCGCTCGCCGGAGCCGCAGCCCTGCTCGGCGCCTGCAACTACACCAGAGACGCCGCCACCACGGCGAGCATCCCCGACGACTACCGGCTGCGCCACCCGATCGCGATCCAGGAGGCCCCGGACTCCCTGGTGGTCTTCGTCGGCCAGGGTCGTGGCGGCCTGACGGCCGAGCAGCGCGCCGACGTGATGGGACTGGCCCAGAGCTGGATTCGCCAAGGCACGGGCGCGATCAGCGCCGACGTGCCGAGCGGCACCCCCAACGCACGGGCGGCCGCCGACTCGATGCGGGAGATCCACTCCCTGCTGGCCGCCGCCGGCGTCCCGCCGCACGGCATCACCGTACGCAACTATCAGCCGAAGGACCCGCGCCAGATGGCCGCGATCCGGCTGAGCTACCCAAAAATGTCGGCCACGGTGGGGCCCTGCGGGATCTGGCCGGATGACCTCGGGCCGTCGATCAAGAACAAGAACTGGTTCGACAACAAGCCTGACTGGAACTACGGCTGCGCCTACCAGCGCAACATGGCGGCAATGGTCGCCAACCCGTCGGATCTCGTGCAGCCGCGATCCGAAACGCCGTCCTATACCACCCGGCGCACGGCATTGTTCGACAAATATCGCAAGGGACAATCAACCGCGATCACGTATCCAGAGGCCGACAAGGCCAAACTCAGCGACACAGGCAAATGATCAGCTACGCCCGACAGACCCAAGAGGAGCAGCCTGACGTCGTGCCGCCGCCGGCCGACGATCACATCGCGCCCGCGCCGCGCGTGTCCGTGCAGGCGTTCTGTGAGACGGTGGAAACCGCCGCGACGGTCCAGGCCGCCGGTGAGGACCGGCGCCTCGGCAAGGCCCATCTGAAGGTTCAGATGGGTGGCATGGCGGCGGCGATCGAGGCCTACCGGTCTGCCCCGACCCCGAACGTCATCATTCTGGAGACGGATGCACGCACCGACATCCTGGCCGGCCTGGATCAGCTCGCGACGGTTTGCGACCCGGGCACGCGCGTCGTCGTGATCGGCCGCGTCAACGACGTCACGCTGTATCGCGAGCTCGTTCGGCGCGGCGTCAGCGACTATGTGCTGTCGCCAGTGACGCCGATCGACGTCGTCCGCTCGATCTGCAACCTATTCTCCGCGCCGGAAGCCAAGGCCGTCGGGCGCATCGTTGCCGTCGTCGGCGCCAAGGGCGGCGTCGGAGCCTCGACCCTGGCCCATAACATTGCCTGGGCGATCGCGCGCGACCTGTCGATGGACTCCGTGGTGGCAGATCTCGATTTGGCGTTCGGCACCGCCGGCCTCGACTACAACCAGGATCCCGCGCAGGGCATCGCGGACGCCGTCTTCTCACCGGACCGGATCGACATCGCCTTCATGGACCGGCTGTTGTCGAAATGCACCGATCATCTGAGCCTGCTGGCCGCGCCTGCGACGCTCGACCGGGTCTACGATTTCGGCGCCGAGGCATTCGATGCGGTCTTCGACACGCTGCGGGCCTCGATGCCATGCATCGTGCTCGATGTTCCGCATCAATGGGCAGGCTGGACCAAGCGGGCGCTGATCTCCGCGGACGACATCCTGATCGTCGCGGCGCCGGATCTCGCCTCGCTGCGCAACACCAAGAACATGTTCGATCTCCTCAAGGCCGCCCGGCCGAACGATCGCATGCCGCTCTACTGCCTGAACCAGGTCGGCGTTCCCAAGCGGCCCGAGATCAATGCGAGCGAGTTCGCCAAGGCGATCGAAAGCCCGCCGATCGCAACGATCCCGTTCGAGCCGCAGATCTTCGGCGCGGCCGCCAACAACGGCCAGATGATTGCGGAGATGTCTCCCAGCCATCGGACGACGGAGATGTTTCTCCAGATCGCGCAGCGGCTCACCGGCCGCAGCGAGACAAAGAAGCCGAAAGGCTCCTTCCTGTCGCCTCTGCTGGACAAGCTGAGGGCGAAGTAAGCACGCGTGGAGTTCTAAGTCGTGTTTGGTAAGCGTAGCGGATTGGACAACGATACCAGGGCCCTCAGGCCGGCCGCGCCGGCGCCCGAGCCGGCGCCGGCTGCACCACGCGCGGCGTCTCCGGCCGTGCCGTCGCCACCTCTAGCTCCGACCCGGCAGGCTCCGCCGCCGCCACCACCGGTTGTCGAGGCCCGGCGTTCGGACAGTTACTATCAGGTCAAGGCGACGATCTTCGGGGCGCTGATCGAGGCGATCGATCTCGCTCAGCTGGCCAAGCTCGACGGCGAATCCGCGCGCGAGGAAATCCGCGACATCGTCAACGAGATCATCGCGATCAAGAATATCGTGATGTCGATCGCCGAGCAGGAAGAGCTGCTCGACGATATCTGCAACGACGTGCTCGGCTATGGCCCGCTGGAGCCGCTGCTGTCGCGTGACGACATCGCTGACATCATGGTCAACGGCGCCGGTACGGTCTTTATCGAAGTCAACGGCAAGATCCAGCGCACGGGCATCCGGTTCCGCGACAACCAACAGCTCCTGAACATCTGCCAGCGCATCGTCAGCCAGGTCGGCCGCCGCGTCGACGAATCGTCACCGATCTGCGACGCGCGTCTCGCTGACGGCTCGCGCGTCAACGCCATCGTTCCGCCGCTGGCGATCGACGGCCCCGCGCTCACCATTCGTAAGTTCAAGAAGGACAAGCTGACGCTCGATCAGCTCGTCAAGTTCGGCGCGATCTCGCCGGAGGGCGCGGAGATCCTGCAGATCATCGGCCGCGTCCGCTGCAACGTGCTGATCTCCGGCGGTACCGGTTCGGGCAAGACCACGCTGCTGAACTGTCTGACCAATTATATCGATCACGACGAGCGCGTCATCACCTGCGAGGACGCCGCCGAGCTCCAGCTGCAGCAGCCACATGTGGTGCGCCTCGAAACCCGGCCGCCCAACATCGAGGGCGAAGGCCAGGTGACGATGCGCGAGCTGGTGAGAAACTGCCTGCGTATGCGGCCCGAGCGCATCATCGTCGGCGAGGTCCGCGGACCCGAGGCCTTCGACCTGCTGCAGGCCATGAACACCGGTCACGACGGATCGATGGGCACGCTGCACGCCAACAACCCGCGCGAGGCGTTGTCCCGCTGCGAATCCATGATCACGATGGGCGGCTTCTCGCTGCCGTCGCGGACCATCCGTGAGATGATCTGCGCCTCGATCGACGTCATCGTCCAGGCGGCACGCCTGCGCGACGGCTCCCGCCGCATCACGCACATCACCGAGGTGATGGGCATGGAAGGCGACACCATCATCACCCAGGACATCTTCCTCTACGACATGATCGGCGAGGACGCGAACGGCAAGATCATCGGGCGCCACCGCTCGACCGGAATCGGCCGGCCGCGGTTCTGGGAACGTGCGCGCTACTACGGCGAAGAGAAGCGGCTTGCGGCTGCACTCGATGCCGCCGAAGTTGCGAGCAAGGACTGAGGAGAGACCCCATGAAGCTCCAGGCTCTCGCCCTTGCCTTCCTCGCCGCCACCGCGATCGGCGGCATCGCCTGGGTGTTTCTTTATCCCCTGCTGTCGGGTGAGCGGAAGGCCGAGCAGCGGCGCAGCACCGTCGCCAAGTCCGAGCCGGTGGTCCGACAGGCCGAGCGCAGCCAACGCTCGCGCCGCGAGCAGGTCGAGTCCTCGCTGAAGGATCTCGAGGCGAAGGCCCAGAAGCAGAGCAAAGTCCCGCTGAACATGCGGATTTCGCAGGCTGGACTCGACTGGACCGTGCAGAAATTCTGGATCGTTTCCGGTGTCCTCGGCTTCGTCGTCTGCGCCGTTGCCTTCTTCGCCGGTGGCGGCCCGCTCGGCGCGCTCGGGCTCGGCTTCGCCGCCGGTCTCGGTCTGCCGCGTTGGATCCTCGGCTACCTCAAGAAGCGTCGCGAGAAAAAATTCCTGGCGGCATTGCCGGACGCCGTCGACGTGATCGTGCGCGGCATCAAGGCGGGCCTGCCGCTGTTCGAATCCATCAAGGTCGTCGCCGCCGACGCGCCGGAGCCTTTGCGCAGCGAGTTCCTCGGGATCATCGAGACCCAGGCGATCGGCATGCCGCTCGGCGAGGCTTGTGCGCGGCTCTATGAACGGATGCCGCTTCCCGAAGCCAACTTCTTCGGCATCGTCATCGCGATCCAGCAGAAGTCGGGCGGCAATCTCTCCGAAGCGCTCGGCAACCTCTCGAAGGTGCTGCGCGACCGCAAGAAGATGAGCGAGAAGATCCAGGCGATGTCGATGGAGGCCAAGGCGTCCGCGGGCATCATCGGATCGCTGCCGCCGATCGTGATGCTGCTGGTCTATCTGAGCACGCCCGACTACATCTCGTTGCTCTGGACCCATCCGACCGGCCAGTTGATGCTGGTCGGCTGCGTGATCTGGATGTCGATGGGCATCCTGGTCATGAAGAAGATGATCAATTTCGATTTCTGAGGTGGACCATGGTCGACATTCTGGTCTCCAAGCTGCACGACCCGCACTTCATGACGATGTTCTTCGCCGCCATCGCGGCGACGGCCACCGTCTATACGCTGATCATGCCGCTGTTTGCAGGCGAGAACCTGAACAAGCGCATGAAGGCGGTCGCCAGCGAACGCGAGCGGATCAAGCAGCGCGAGCGCGAGCGGTTGAACGCCGGCGAGAAGGTCTCGTTGCGGCAGACGCCGAAGCAGCTCATCTCTCGTGTGGTGGAGGATTTCAACCTCACCAAATGGCTCGCTCAGGAGGCGGCCCGCGAGAAGCTCATCATGGCGGGCTACCGCGGCCAGGCGCCCTACATCACCTTCCTGTTCGCGCGCCTGGTGACGCCGCTGGTTCTGTTCGTCGGTTCCGTGCTGTACGTCTTCGTGATCGCGCATCTGCAGAAATCGATGCCGGTCAAGATCGGCATCTGCGTCGGCATGGCCTATCTCGGCCTGCAGGCTCCGATGCTGTTCCTGAGCAACGCGATTTCCAAGCGGCAGCTGTCGATCAAGCGCGCGTTTCCCGACGCGCTCGACCTGCTGCTGATCTGCATCGAATCCGGCATGTCGATCGAGGCCGCCTTCCGCCGCGTGGCGATCGAGATCTCGAGCCAGTCGATCGCGCTGTCGGAGGAGTTCACGCTGACCACCGCGGAGCTCTCCTACCTGCAGGACCGCAAGGTGGCCTACGAGAACCTCGCCCGGCGCACCGGCCTCGAAGGCGTGAAGTCGGTCTGCCTCGCGCTCCAGCAATCGGAGCGCTACGGCACCCCGCTCGGGCAATCGCTGCGCGTGATGGCGCAGGAAAATCGCGACATGCGCATGAACGAGGCCGAGAAGAAGGCGGCCGCGCTGCCGCCGAAGCTGACGGTGCCGATGATCCTGTTCTTCCTGCCGGTGCTGTTCGTGGTCATTCTGGGACCGACCGGCATCAAGGTCGCGGCCATGCAGTAGAGGTAGACCGCTCGCGAAAAATTTCGCTTGCGGTCGCGGCTCTACGCTGGAAGCTAGGCGGCGCATGATCGAGGTCTCCGCCTGATGTCCGACAAGCTCCGCCGCGCCGATGGCGCCCGCGTCCTCGCCGATCTGAACGCACTGCGCGCCTTCGGCACCTACAAGACCGGCGTGCACCGGCCGACCTTCTCCGACGCCCATCGTCAATCGCTCGCTTGGCTCGCCGAGCGCCTGCCCGACGCGCAGCTGACGCCTGATATCGACGGCATCGGCAACGTGCTAGGCACCAGCGCCAAGCCAGGCCCCAAGCTGCTGGCCGGATCGCATCTGGAGAGCCAGAACCAGGCCGGCTGGCTCGATGGCCCGCTCGGTGTCGTCTACGCGCTGGAGGCGGCGCGCGTGCTCAATCCCGATCCGTCCATTGTCGGTGCGGTGGAGGTCGCCTCCTGGTGCGACGAGGAGGGCCATTTCGGCAGCATGCTCGGCAGCCGGTCCTATGTCGGCGACGTCAGCGAGGCCGAAATCGATGCTGCCCGCGACCGCAGCAGCCCGCGTACGATGCGGGAGGCGCTTGCCGAGATGGGCCTCGCCGGACGGCCGCGCCTGCAGGCCGAGCGCGGCCGGCATATCGGCTATCTCGAAGCTCATATCGAGCAGGGCGACACGCTCGAGGCGAGCGGGCTCAAGATCGGTGTCGTCACCTCGATCGTCGGCATCTGGCAATACCGCATCACCTTCACCGGCGAGCAGAACCATGCCGGCACGACGCGGATGGCGGTGCGCAAGGATGCCGGGCTCGCGCTCGCCAAGTTCTGTGTGGCGATCGATACGCGCTTTCCGGCCGCCTGCGGCCCGCGCACGGTGTGGACCACGGGACGCATCACGCTCGATCCGGGCGCACCGAGCATCATCCCCGGCCAGGCCGAGATGCTGTTCCAGATCCGCGACGACAATGCCGCCGTCGTCGACCGGCTCGAAGAGCTGCTGCGTGAGATGGCTGCGCAGGCGTCAGCGGCAGGTCCATGCCAGGTCGTGGTCGAGCGCATCCGGACCGGCGCGCCGGCCATGATGGACGGCACGTCCCAGGATGCGATCGAGGCCGCCAGCCGCGATCTCGCCGCCGGCAAGTCGCTGCGGATGCCGAGCGGCGCCGGACACGACGCGCAGGTGCTGGCCACCATCATGCCGGCGGGCATGCTGTTCGTGCCGTCGATCGGCGGCATCAGCCATCACTGGACCGAGAACACCTCCGATGCCGACATCGTCACCGGCGCCGCCGTGTTCGTCGACACCTGCCGCCGCCTGCTGACAGGAGCGACACGATAGGCCACGTCATCAGCGAGGCACGTCGTCAGTCCGGCTGGTTGAGCGCGGCCATCGGCGCGGCATTGCGCGCCTTGCCCTTGCCCTGGCTCTGCCCTTGAATCATCTGCTTGAGATAGGCGACGTTGGCGGCGGCCTCGTCCGGCGGCAGATCGGCCCGTGCGATCTGCTCGGCCTCCGCAAAGCGTCCCTGCAGGCCGACGACGAGCGCGAGGTTCTGGCGCACCCGCGCGTCCGCCCCCTGCGAGCCGTAGGCCTGCCGCAGCACCTCCTCGGCCTTCGGCAGCTCCCGCGTCAGCATGTAGGACAGGCCGAGATTGGACAGCACCGAGGGCTCGCCGGGCACGATCTTCAGCGCGCTATCGTAATAGCGCCGCGCCTCCTCGTGGCGGCCCATCTGGTCAAGCACCGTGCCCTGCACCGACAGCAGCTTCCAATCGGGATTGTCCGGCGAGTGCGCGCGCGACAGCACGTCGAATGCGAGCTTGAAATTGCCGTTGTCGGCCAGCGCTCGGCCATAGGCGGCGAGCACGGTCTTGTTGCCGGCGTTGGCGAGCGTCGCCTGCTCCAGCACCGCAACCGCCTGCTCGCGCTGGCCGTTGTTGCGCAGCGCCTGGCCGTAGGCGACCGCGATGGCCGCATCCTTGGGGTTGGCCCGGTAGCGCTCGCCATACACCTCGACCGCGCGCTGCGGGGTCGCGGGCGGCGGCGGCTCGGCCCGGCTGCGCAGCGAGCCCGTGACGTCGGACATGGTCTGGCAGCCGCCGAGGCCCGCAGCGACGAGCGCGGTGAGGGCAACGGACGCAAGCAGCCGGGGAATGGAAGACGATTGACGCATGTCACGTGGACTCGAACGAGCGAATTGAACGCGCCAGCAATAAACTGTTAACGCTAACAGCCGGTTAATGGCGCGATCCAGGCGCAGTCGTCACATCCGCGTCGGTTTGCGGGCCAGGCGGCCGGCGTGATTGCAGCGGCCTTCAAACTCTGCGAAGTCTGGCTGCCGCGCGCCAGTTAGGGAACCATTAGGCATGCCGTCGATGTTCGAGACCGCCTCCACAACGTCCGCCATCCCGATCACCTTCGTAACGAAGGCGAGCTGGCCGGGGATCAAGGAGAGCCTGTCGGCTGAAGCACGCAACTTCGCCGAGGCCAACGTCTACACCGCAAAGCCAGGCAGCTATCTGGCGTTGCCCGCCGCCGACGGCCACATCGCGCAGGTGCTGTTCGGCCTCGACGACGACGCCAAGCACCGTGACCTGTTCCGGCCGGGCGCCCTGCCCGGCCTGCTGCCCGCCGGCACCTACCGCTTCGCCAATGCGCCGCATGATGCACGGCTCGCCGCGCTCGCCTTTGCGCTCGGCAGCTACCGTTTCGGCCGCTACCGCAAGACCGAGACGCCGGAGGTCCGCCTCGTTCCGCCGGATGGCGTCGACGCCGCCGAGCTGAACCGCCTTGCCGACGCGGCGACATTGGCGCGCGACCTCGTCAACACGCCGTCCAACGACATGGGACCCGAGGAGCTCGAGGCCGCGGCGAAGCAGGTCGCCGACCGCTTCGGCGCGCGCTTCACCAGCATCGTCGGCGACGATCTGCTGCGCCAGAACCATCCGCTGATCCATGCCGTCGGTCGCGCCTCGACCCGCGCGCCGCGGCTGATCGAGCTCGTCTGGGGCGATCCATCGCATCCCAAGGTGACCCTGGTCGGCAAGGGCGTCTGCTTCGACACCGGCGGGCTCGACCTGAAGCCGTCGAGCAGCATGCTCTTGATGAAGAAGGACATGGGCGGCGCCGCCAACGTGCTGGCGCTGGCGCAGATGGTGATGGACGCCAAGCTCAAGCTGCATCTGCGCGTGCTGATTCCAGCGGTCGAGAACGCGGTCGCCGGCAACGCCTTCCGTCCGCTCGACGTGTTTCCCTCGCGCAAGGGCCTCACCGTCGAGATCGGCAACACCGATGCCGAGGGCCGGCTGGTCCTGGCCGATGCGCTGGCGCTGGCCGACGAGGAGAAGCCCGACCTGCTGATCGACATGGGCACGCTGACCGGCGCCGCGCGCGTCGCACTCGGTCCCGATTTGCCGCCGTTCTACACCCAGGACGAGGCGCTCGCCGCGGACGTCGCGCGCTGCGCGGCCGCCGAGAACGATCCGCTGTGGCGGATGCCGCTATGGGCGCCTTACGACTCGTGGCTCGACTCCAAGGTCGCGACCATCAACAACGCGCCCTCGGGCGGCTTCGCCGGCTCAATCACCTGCGCGCTGTTCCTGCAGCGCTTCGTCGAGCACGCGAAGAGCTGGCTGCATCTCGACATCTTCGCCTGGACGCCGTCGGCCAAGCCGGGCCGGCCCGAAGGCGGCGAGTGCCAGGCCGCACGCGCGCTCTACAAGCTCCTGAGCGAGCGCTATGGCTGATCCGCGCCTCACGCCCGCGCGCGGCGACATCGCGGCGAAGCATCTCCAGGGACAGGTGACGGCCGCGCGCTTCGTCGAGGGCGAGGCGCTGGTCGTCATCGATCCGATCGCGCCGCTGCGCCAGCAGCCATATTCGGGCGCCGAGCTGGCGACGCAGGCGCTGAAGGGCGAGCGCGTCATAGTCTACGATCGCAATGGCGAGGGCTGGGCCTGGGGCCAGCTTGCAGCCGATCAGTATGTCGGCTGGCTGCCGGAGGCGGCGCTGGCAACGCCGGCTGCGGCGCCAACGCACAAGATCAGCGCACTGCGCAGCTTCGCGTTCCCGGGTCCGTCGATCAAGCTGCCGCCGGTCGCGACGCTGCCGATGGGGTCCGCTGTCGCGGTGGTCCGCGAGGACGCGAGCTTCGCCGTGACGGCCGAGGGCTGGTTCGTGCCGAAGCCGCACGTGGCGCTGCTCGGTGCCATCGAGCCCGATTATGTCGCGGTCGCCGAGCGCTTCGTCGGTACGCCCTATCTGTGGGGCGGCAAGAGCAGCCTCGGCATCGACTGCTCCGGCCTGGTGCAGGTGTCGTTGAATGCTGCGGGTGTGCCGTGCCCGCGCGACAGCGACATGCAGCTCGCCGCGCTGGGGCGCTTGCTCGACGGGGGAGAGCCGCTTCGCCGCGGCGATCTGATGTTCTGGAAGGGCCACGTCGCCATCGTGCGCGATGCTGACACGATCGTCCACGCCAACGCGTTTCATATGGCCACGCAGATCGAGCCGATCGGCGAAGCGATTGCCCGTATCAAGGCGAGCGGGAGCGATGTGCTCGCGATCAAGCGGCTGGATTGACTCGCCTCATCGCGCTGGCGCGTCCTCCCGATGAGGTTTTGAGACGCAGGCTCCCTCCTCCGTCATTGCGAGCGTAAGCGAAGCAATCCAGAGTCCCGCCCACGACTCTGGATTGCTTCGCTGCGCTCGCAATGACGCGGAGAGAGCGGCGCAAGAGTCCGATATACCTATCAAACAGCAACAGGCCGCGCCAAACAGCAGGGCAAGCATCCGCATTCTCGCGGCCGCATCGGTCCGAGTCCTGCTGCAATCATCCGCCCTCGGCAACATGAGAGGGCGCAGGGAAGGCCGGGTGCCGACCGCACCCGTGGTTGCGTGCAACAAGCACGCGGTAGTCACCACAGGTACGGGCCGAACATCCGGCCTTCCCTGCGCGATGTTTTGCGACTTACTTCGTGATCTCCCCAGGGACCGGCTTTCTTGCCCCTGTCGGCCGCAGGCCTCATCGGCTCCCGCGACCTTGACGCCAGCATCGGGGCGCCAGGACCACACGACTTCGCCGTCCGCATGACGCCGTTCGTCGGTGCGCACATGCACACTGCAACATCATCGCGGCCATCGCATCCCGCACCCGACGTCCGTGACGACGCGTACGTCCCTCTCGTGGGGCAGGACGGGGCGGAGTATGCACGATTTCCGAAAAAAAGAAAGATGAATATTTTTCGCGAGAGGACTGGACAGGCGTTCGCGGACCGCGCCCGTCGGCCAAATCACCCGCAATCGCGTGGGTTCTCGCCGCAGCCCAAGAGAGCTGAGATTCTGACTGTCGGCGCTTTTGGTAATTCGCCCGATCTCGAGAGTATAGCGACAGATTCGTGGCCCGGCAGACGATTGCCGCTTCTGTGAAGGGTTTCGGATGCCGGCCGCACGATTGACGGCGCGGCATGTTCGGGCGGCCGGCGTCCGAAAGCTTCCAAGGGAGGAAGCCGCGCATGGTGGGCAGGACTGGTGCGGAGGCGCTTTCCACCGTGGCCGGTCGATGAGCGGCGGGCACGACGAGCAGCTTTGCAGAACGGCGGTCGTGCGGTGATGAGGTGTCGATCCTGATGGCGCCGGTTGGCGCAGTCGGTCGATGGCGCGGCTGCCGTCGCCTCTGTTGATCTAGCGCAAGGCTGGAATTGAGAAGAACGCCCACGTTGATGCGACAGAGGGGCGGACCATGGTGTGCGCAGGACGCTGGCGGGTTCAAGGAGCGGCCATCGTCGCCGCGATGATTCTGCTGGCATCGCCGGCGCGGGCGGGCTGCAGTCCAGAAGACATCGCGGATGCCTTTATCGGGACGCTGTCCGCCGCATATGAGTGCAAGTCGGTCTATGAGAATGACGCAAGCCGCTACGCAGCGATTGCACTGACCGCAGCACTCAGCGGCGTCGCCTTGTCAGGGTCGGACACGGGGAAAGGGCAAGCCCTGGTCAATCAATTCTGCGCAGAGGCGCAGGGCAACGCCGACCAAGTCGTCAGCAAGCTGAACACGATCTTTGGCAACGCGATCGCGGAAAATGTTCTCGGCGATCTTTCCAAGGAGCTCGCAGCCATTGGCGCGGCCGCAGACGTCGTGAAATGCGCCTGCAAGAGCGAGCAGAGCACCGTTGGATTGGGTTCCGAAATCGGCTCATGTCTTCAGGAGGCGCTGTGCTGGGGGCAGGAAAAGCTTGGCATGCAGTCCTGCGGGGATTGCGAGGTCCTTCCGCCTGTTCAAGCCACATGCGCAGCGATCAACGCGACGTGCGAAAAAGTACCTTACATGGAGTGGTGGAGGTACCCGGAATGTCAAGGCATCGGCGGTCCCGGCTCGATCTTCAGCCCTTCCAGCAAAGGCGTCTATCAGGATCAATACGATCGATATGGCGTGGGCATGGTGGAAACCGGCGACGGGACGCTGGTGGTCACGGATCCCGGCGCCTATGCCTGCCACACAGGGAGCAGTTACTGCACCTGTCCGAAACCGATGGTGCCGCACTGGCAACAGGTCCCCAACCCCGGATCCGGCGATAGCAAGTACGTGTTCTCGTGCGATTGCCCGAAGGACACCCATCCCGGCGCGTTGAAGTCGGACGGGCTCTCCGAGTGCCTGTGCGACGACACCAACCAGGTGGCGGTCTTCGGCTTTGCGCCCTACGGCATGTGTCCGCCCGCGGCCTGCCCGGCCGGACAGACAAGACTCGGCGGCGACAAGAACAGCCCCTGTGTCACGCCCTGCTCCGACAAGAGCCAGGGAATGGCCTTTGACGGGAGCTGCTGCAATCCCGCGCAGATGACCAATTGTGGAGAATGTTGCCCGCCGGACACCGTGCCCAACGTCAAGACCGGCTCCTGCGAGCCGCGGCCCAAGCAGCCGAAATGAGGCGGACCGACATGATGGAGCTTGGCCGACAGACGTCCATGACAGCCGCCGTCCGTGCGATGCGGCACCTCGCCTGGCTGCTGATCCTGCCTCTCGCACTCGGGGGGCCCGCGTCGGCGCAAACGCCGCCCGGCGTTTACACCCCCGGCGATGCTGCAGTCACCGGATTCTCCGGGGCTATTCGCCCGTTCGAGATCGAGCCCGGTCAGGATCCCGACGTTCGGACCATCATCAATCCTGGAGGGCCGTCGCTGCGCATCGTCGATCTAAGACGCATGGGCGGTCCGCCCCAGGCGCAATTGGTCGGTGCGCCGAAACCGTTCACCGTCAGCGCGAAGTCGATCGGGCAGGTGTTTGGCGTCGCTCTGGACGACAGTTCCCCCGCCAACATTTACGTCGCGGCGACATCCGCCTATGGTCTCTCGATCGTCGCGCCGGGACCTGAAGGTCGACCGCAACATGTCAGGCTCGGGACTAGCGGCGCGACCTTCATGCCGGCACAATGGGGTCCGGGCGGCGGTCCGGGATCGATCTGGAAGATCAATGGCGCCACCGGCGCGGTGACGCTGTTCGCGAATGTCACCACGGGCGACAAGGCCAATTCGGGCGCGGCGCTCGGGGGATTGGCCTATGATCCGGCGACCAAGTCTCTGTTCGTCGCCGACCGTGAGACCGGGCTGATCCATCGCTTCGGCCCGAACGGCGTCGACCTCGGTGTCTATGATCACGGCGTCGCCGGCAGCGCAGCCGCGGAACTTCCAACGGCGCCGGCGCCAGCCGGGCCAGGCGTCGATATTACGAGTCCTCAATTCGACAGCGCGCAGCCCGAGACCTGGGGCTACGCGGCACCGGATCGGCGAGTGTTCGGCCTCGCCATTCGCGACGGCCGGCTCTACTACGCGGTCGCCGAGGGCTTGCGGGTGTGGTCGGTCGGGCTCAACGCGAACGGCTCGTTCGGTGCGGACGCCAGAATCGAAGTCGTCGTACCGTCCGCCGCCGGTCCCACCGAGATCTCCAGGATCACTTTCGACGATGAGGGACGGATGTTTTTGGCCGAGCGGCCGGCGCCGACCGGGGCGCAGGATTTCGAGGCCTTGTCCGCGCCGTCGATCGGCCGCGTGCTGCGCTATACGCTGATCGGTGTCACTGAGATCAAGCAGCCGATCTGGCAGCCCTTGCCGGACGAATATGCGGTGGGATTCCCCGAACGTTTCCGCAATGGCAATGGCGGCGTCGCGATCGGCTACAGCTACGACATGGGCGGGACCATGAATCCGGCCTCCTGCGGCGGCTTCGTCTGGACCACCGGCGAACAATTGCGCAACGCCACCGATCCCAAGCTCGTGGCTCAACTCGGCCAGAACGACGCGCTTGCGATCGACGGACTGCAGGGGAATCCGATCTGGCGCATCCGCCGCGGCGATGAGCCACCGCTGCTCAGTTACTTCATCGACTATGCCGACGCGCCGCCCGATCTATCAGCTCGCGGGCACATGGGAGATATCGCCATCTTGCGCGCGTGTACAAGGGAAGCCGCACGGATACGGCTGGCGCCTCGTCCAGCCGGCGCGCCGCCTCCCGCCGGCATGCCGAGGCCGCCGGGTCTGCAGACCTGCAAGACCCATGTCTGCGGTTCGGACGGATCGGTTTGTCCGCCCAATCAGATCTGGATCATCAAGACCAAGAGCTGCGCGTCGAGCTGCGCCCCGCCCAATGTTCTGGTCAATGGCCAATGCTGCTCGCCCAAAGACCTGCAGCCGGGGGGCATCTGTTCGAACAACAATCCGTCGACTGATATCGCCAAGCCGATGTGCGGCGTCAACCAGACGGCGATCGGCCCGAACAATGAATGCTGCGAGAACAGCCAGATCTATTCCGGCCCGATTGGCCAACAACTTTGCTGCGGGACGACCGTGGTGAACGGCGTGTGCGATCCGTTGAAGCCGAAAATTCCGGACTGGAAATGCCCCGGCTGCTGTGCGCCCGGCTATATGAAGATCGCCGGCAAGTGCTGTCTCAAGAGCCAGGCGACATCGAAGGGACAGTGCTGCCCGGCCGGCCAGATTGCGAGCCCCGACGGCACGCTATGCATACCGCTGCACTGGCTGCCGAGACTTTCACAGTGTTGCGCCTCGGGCTTCGTGCCGACTGCGAATAGCAAATGCTGCGCGTCCGCGAATCTGACGACGAGCGGCGAGTGCTGCGCGGCCCCGGTCGACCCAAAGGATCGAAGCCAGTGCTCCAAGACGATCGAGAAGAAGTCCACCACGGTCGTCCCCGTGATTCCGAAGCTGCCGACGACGTGCCAACCTGGTGAGCGGCGCAATGCCGACGGCGTGTGCGTGGCCCGCAAGCCGGGGGTGACGCGGGACCGGCAGGCGCCGGATGTCGGTCGCCCGATCGTCTGCCCCCCCGGTTGGATTCCGGGGCCGCTTGGCGCGCGCTGCCGGCCGACCGGCCGATTTGCGCCGCGCATGCGGGGGGTCAGACCGGTCCCCCCGCCCGGCATGATGATGCCGCGACGATGAAGGAAGCAGCGATGCACGAGGACACGAATTCGCAAATCATTGCTGCACGCCAACTGCGGAAGTCGGCAGCCATATGGAGGATGACCGATGACCAATTTGATCCGTAGCGTTGCCACGGCGGCTGCCGTCTTCACGCTGTCTTTGCTTTGCGTGCAGCCCGGCCGAGCGGAGAGTTCGCGCAGCGACATCGAGGCGATCGTCAAGGACTACATAGCGACCCATCCCGAAGAAATCGAGCAGGTCGTGAAGGACTACCTCGCCAAGCACCCCGAAGCCGTGCAACAGGCCATCTCCGACCTGATCAAGAAGCGGCAAGCCGCGATGCCGGCGGCAGCGCCCGGCTCCGACAAGACCGCACTGGTCAAGCAAAATGCGCCGGCCTTGTTCGCGTCCGCGCACCAGGTCACGCTCGGCAACCCGCTGGGTGATGTCACCCTGGTCGAGTTCTTCGATTACAGCTGCGGCTACTGCAAGCGCGCGCTCGGCGAGATACTCGAATTGTTGAAGAGCGACCCCAAGCTCAAGATCGTGCTCAAGGAATTTCCGATCCTCGGCCCCGGCTCGCTGGAGGCGGCGCGCGTCGCGGTAGCGGTACGCATGCAAGACCCGACGGGCGCGAAATACCTCGACTTTCATCAGCGGCTGCTCCAAAGCAGCGGACCCGCCGACAAGGCGCGCGCGTTGGCCATCGCGCAGACGATCGGTCTCGACGTTGCTCAGCTTGAAAAGGACATGGACAGCCTGGAGGTGCGCCAAAGCCTCGATGAGAGCGGCAATCTTGCGCAGAAATTGGGATTGAACGGGACGCCGAGCTATGTCATCGGCGGCAATGTCATCGTCGGCGCGGTCGGACTTGCCACGCTGAAGGCCAGAATTCAGCAGGCTCGCCAGTAGTACGCTCCGATCGCGAAGATATGCATCGACGCCCGAGGTCTCGATTTGTGCAGCGCGCGAGTCCGCTGCTGTGAAGGGCTTCGGATGCCGGCAGCATGATTGACGGCGCGGCACATTCGGGCGGCCGGCGTCCGAAAGCCTCCAAGGGAGGACACCACGCATGGTGGGCAGGACTGGTGCGGCGGGCTCTATGGGGATTTGAGCGCCGCAGGCGATCTGGCTGATTGAGCTCGAAATGATGCAGCGAGCTTCGCGACGATGGCGCCGCGTTGCGCCTCGCGTGAAGTCGGTCTGCCTCGCGCTCCAGCAACCGGAGCGCTACGGCACCCCGCTCGGGCAATCGCTGACGACGCGTACGTCCCTCTCGTGGGCAGGACGGGGCGGAGCACGCACGACTTCCGAAAATAAGAAACAGAAATATTTTTTCAGGAGGGGCTGGACGGGCTTTCGCAGACACGACCCGTCGGGCAAATCATCACACCTATCCGCCGTCGTCGCCGGCGGCTTGGCTTTGATGGATCATGACTGCCCTGGCCGCGATCAGGCGATCCGCTTCAGGACGACCCGGAAGTGACATTCTGTCGGTGACGACTTCGGTGAGATAGTTCGCGATCGACTCGGCATCGGCACCATCGTCAAGCATGCTGAAGACCTGCAGAGCGTAGCGGTCATATTCGTCTTCGGCGCCCTCGCAGCCCGAAAGGCCGATCGGGTCCCACTCGGACAGCAGAAGAGCTCTGATGAGATCCAGCTTGGATGGCATTGTCTCGCGATTGCTCGGCTGCGGAGGTCCGCTGATCCTCTACGAAGCCGCCGCGCCGTTCCCCGCCGTCTCGTTCCGGAACGCCGCCGCAAACAGCGCGCGAGTGTAGTCGGTCTTCGGCGCCTTGAACAGCTCCACCGCCGGCCCCTCCTCCACCACCTTGCCGTGGCGCATCACGATCAGGTGGCTGGCGAGTGAGGCGACCACGCGCAGATCATGCGAGATGAACATGTAGGTGAGATCGAGCTTGCGCTGCAGGTCGCGCAGCAGCGCGACCATCTGCGCCTGAAACAGCATGTCGAGCGCCGAGGTCGGCTCGTCCAGCACGACGAAGCTCGGCTCGAGCACGACGGCGCGCGCGACCGAGATGCGCTGGCGCTGGCCGCCGGAGAATTCGTGCGGATAGCGGAAGCGCGTCGCCGGATCGAGCCCGACCTCGTTCAGCGCCTTGATGACCTTGGCCTCCCGCTCCTCTTCGCTGAGCCTGGGCTGATGCACGCTGATGCCCTCGGCGATGATGTCGCCGACCGACATGCGCGGGCTGAGCGAGCCGAACGGATCCTGAAACACGATCTGCATGTCGCGGCGGAACGGCCGGACATCCTTGAAGGACAGGCCCTGGATCTCCTTGCCCAGGAACACGATCGGACCGTCGGAGGAGATCAGCCGCAGCAGCGCCAGGCCCAACGTGGTCTTGCCGGAGCCGGACTCGCCGACGACGCCGAGCGTCTCGCCCTTGCGCACGGCGATGCTGACGCCGTCCACGGCCTTGATGTGGCCGACCGTGGAGCGGAACAGGCCGCGCTTGATCGGAAACCAGACCTTGAGGTCCCTGGCCTGCATCACGACCGGCTGATCGGGCCGCGGCGGCGCCGGGTCCGGCTTCGGCTCGGCCGCGAGCAGCGCCTTGGTGTAGGGATGGGAGGGCGCGGTGAACACCTGCTCCACCGGCCCCTGCTCGACGATCTTGCCACCGTTCATGACGCAGACGCGATCGGCGATGCGCCGGACGATGCCGAGATCGTGGGTGATGAAGAGCAGGCTCATGCCGAGCCGCGCGCGGATGTCGGCGAGCAGCGCCAGGATCTGTGCCTGCACGGTGACGTCGAGCGCGGTGGTCGGCTCGTCGGCGATCAGCAGATCCGGCTCGTTGGCGAGCGCCATCGCGATCATCACGCGTTGGCGCTGGCCGCCGGAGAGCTGATGCGGATAGCTGCCGAGCCGCGTTTCCGGCTCGGGGATGCCGACCTGCGTGAGCAGCTCGAGCACGCGCGCCCGCGCCGCGCCGTTCGAGATCGGTCGATGCAGATGCAGGATCTCGCCGATCTGCCGCTCGATCGTGTGCAGCGGATTGAGCGAGGTCATCGGCTCCTGGAAGATGATGGAGATGTCGCTGCCGCGGATGCCGCGCATCTCGCCCTCCGACAGCGGCAGCAGATCGCGGCCGTTGAAGCGGATGCTGCCCGACGGGTGCGAGGCGACCGGATAGGGCAGCAGCTTCAGCACCGACAGCGCGCTGACCGATTTGCCCGAGCCGGATTCGCCGACGAGGGCAACGCACTCGCCGCGCCTGATGTCGAACGAGACGTGGTCGACGGCGGTCGACACGCGGCCCTGCTGGTGGAAGGTCACCGAGAGATCGCTGACCGAGAGCAGCGGCTGGCTGATCGCATCCATGTCGGTCACCTGAACGTCTTGCGCGGATCGAACGCGTCGCGCACGGCCTCGCCGATGAAGATGAGCAGCGACAGCATGATCGCGACCGAGAAGAAGCCGGTCAGGCCGAGCCACGGCGCCTGCACATTGGCTTTGGCCTGCGACAGCATCTCGCCCAGCGACGGCGAGCCGGGCGGCAGGCCGAAGCCGAGGAAGTCGAGCGCGGTCAACGTCATCACCGAGCTCGACACGATGAAGGGCAGGAAGGTCATGGTCGCGACCATCGCGTTCGGCAGGAGATGCCGCCACATGATGACGGCATTGGAGACGCCGAGCGCGCGCGCGGCCTGGATGTATTCGAAATTGCGGCCGCGCAGGAATTCGGCGCGGACCAGGCCGACCAGCGACACCCAGGAGAACAGCAGCATGATCCCGAGCAGCGTGAAGAAGCCGGGCACCAGCACCGCCGACAGGATCAGGAGCAGATAGAGATAGGGAATCGCGTTCCAGATCTCGATGAAGCGCTGGAACAGGAGATCGACCCAGCCGCCGAAATAGCCCTGCACGCCGCCGGCGGCGATGCCGATGATCGAGGAGAAGAACGTCAGGGACAGGCCGAACAGGACGGAGATGCGGAAACCGTAGATCAGCCGCGCGACGACGTCGCGACCCTGATCATCGGTGCCGAGCCAGTTGTATTCGAGATCCCGGCAGCTCTTCAGCCCCTTTCTCTCGACCACCGCCTTGCACTGCGATTCCTTCAGCATCCAGGTCGGCGGCGACGGCGCGGGCGTCGGCAGGTCGAGATTATGCGTGGCGTAGGAATAGCGGATCAAAGGCCAGATCACCGTACCGCCCTTGTCGGCGATCAGCTTCTGCAAATAGGGATCGCGGTAGTCGGCCGCGGTCTCGAAGTCGCCGCCGAATGCCGTTTCCGGATAGGAGACGAACGCAGGGAAGTAAAGGTGGCCGTCGAACTTGATCAGGAACGGCCGGTCGTTGGCGATCAGCTCGGCGAACAGCGACACGACGAACAGGAACAGGAACAGCCACAGCGACCAGTAGCCGCGGCGGTTGGCCTTGAAGTTCTGCCAGCGGCGCTGATTGAGCGGCGACGGCCGGAAACGATGCCGCGTCGGCGGCACGGCCTCGCCGAGCGGGGCCTGCGTCGTGGTCTCGACCGGAGGGGGGGCTGTGATCGTCATCAGACCTCCCGCGCCTCGAAGTCGATCCGCGGATCGATCCACATGTAGGTCAGATCCGAGACCAGGTTGATGGCGAGGCCGAGCAGCGAAAAGATGAAGAGATTGCCGAACACAACGGGATAATCACGATTCAGAATGCTCTCGAACGAGAGCAGGCCGAGCCCATCCAGCGAGAAGATGGTCTCGATCAGCAGCGAGCCGGAAAAGAACGCGTGGATGAAGGTGCCCGGAAAGCCGGCGATCACGATCAGCATGGCGTTACGGAAGACGTGGCCGTACAGCACCTGGTTCTCGCTGCAGCCCTTGGCGCGCGCAGTCATGACATATTGCTTGCGGATCTCGTCGAGAAACGAGTTCTTGGTCAGCAAGGTCATGGTCGCGAAGGCGCCGAGCGCCATCGACACCAGCGGCAAAGTGAGATGCCAGAAATAGTCGATGATCTTCCAGTACCACGGGAAGTCCGACCAGCCATCCGAGGTCAGCCCGCGCAGCGGGAAGATGTTGAGGAACGAGCCGCCAGCGAGCAGGATGATCAGCAGGATCGCGAACAGGAAGCCCGGAATGGCGTAGCCGACGATGATCACGGCCGAAGTCCAGACGTCGAAGCGCGAGCCATCCTGCACCGCCTTGCGGATCCCCAGCGGAATCGAGATCAAATAGGTCAGCAAGGTCATCCAGATGCCGAGCGACATCGACACCGGCAGCTTCTCCTTGATGAGCTGCAGCACTGACGTGTCGCGGAAATAGCTCTTGCCGAAATCGAAGCGCGCGAAGTTCCAGACCATCAGCGCGAACCGCTCCGGCGCCGGCTTGTCGAAGCCGAACTGCTTTTCGAGCTGCTTGATGAAGGCGGGATCGAGCCCCTGCGCGCCGCGGTATTTCGAGTTCAGCTCGCTGCCGGATCCCACCTGTCCCGGCGGCCGCGCGCCGAAATCCGAACCGCTGCCGCCTGAAATCCGCGAGGTCCCGCCGGTGTCGGCGCCGGTCAATTGCGCGATGACGCGCTCCACCGGACCGCCCGGCGCGAACTGCACCACGACGAAGGAGATGAAGAGGATCCCGAGCAGGGTCGGGAGCATCAGCAAGATGCGACGGGCAATATAGGCAGCCATGAACTACTTCGCCTGCTCCAACTTTGCGGCCTTGGCGGCATCGTACCACCAGATGTCGGGAGCGCCGACGCCCGAGGCGTATTTCGGCGGCTTCGGCGGATGGTCGAACTGATCCCAATAGGCAATCGGGTGGGTCTGGCGATACCATTGCGGTATCCAGTAGTGGCCGGCGCGGAACACGCGGTCGAGCGCCCGGCAGGCCAAGGTCAGCTCGCTGCGCGTCTCCGCGGCGATGGCCTTGGCGACCAGCGCGTCGAGCGCGGGATTGCTGATCCCGGCGAGATTGTAGGAGCCCTTGGTCTTTGCCGTGTCCGAGGTGAAGTAAGCCCGGAGGCCGTCGCCGGGGGTCGGCGACATCGACATCCGCTGAATGGCGATGTCGAAATCGAAATCCTCGACCCGCGCGCGATATTGCACGGCGTCGACGATCCGCAACTCGGCGTCGATGCCGAGCGTCTGCAGGTTCTTGATCAGCGTGCCGTGGTGCGGCTTGAACGAGACCTCGTCGATCAGGAACTCGATCGCGAACACCTCGCCGGACGGCAGCAGCCGCTTGCCGTCCTTGACCGGCAGGCCGGCCTGCTGCAGCAGTTGCGTCGCCTTGCGCAGCAGCGCGCGATCCTGGCCGGAGCCGTCCGAGACCGGCGGCACGAACGGCTCGCCGAACACATCGTCGGGCACCTGGCCGCGGAACGGCTCGAGCAGCTTCAGCTCCTCGGGCGAGGGCGGCCCGACCGCGACCATGTCCGAGTTCTGGAACGGCGACACCGTGCGCGCATAGGCGCCGTACATGATGGTCTTGTTGGTCCACTCGAAGTCGAACGCGTAGGTCAACGCCTGGCGGACGCGGGGATCCTTGAACTTGTCGCGGCGGGTGTTGATGAACCAGCCCTGCCCGCCGGACGGCGTCTCGTCCGGCAAGAGCTCGCGCTTGACGCGGCCGTCCTTGATCGCCGGGAAGTCGTAGCGCGTGGCCCAGATGCGGGCGGTGAACTCCTCGCGGAACAGATAGCTCTTGGCCGTGAAGCCCTCGAAGGCGACGTCGCGGTCACGATAGAACTCGTAGCGCACGATGTCGAAATTATACATGCCGCGGCTGACCGGCAGGTCGGCCGCCCACCAGTCCTTGACACGCTCGAACTCGACGTAGCGGTTGATCTCGTATTTGCCGACCTTGTACGGCCCCGAGCCGAGCGGCACGTCGAGCGGACCCTCGTCGAACGCGCGGTTGGCGTACCAGGCCTTGGAGAAGATCGGCAGGGTCACGACATAGAGCGGCACGTCGCGCGCGCGCTTCTCGACGAAGCTCACCACGACGGTCGCATCGTCGATCGCCTCGGCCTTCACGAAGTCGCGCAGCTGAACAACGATCAGTGGATGGCCCTTCTCCTTCAGCGTGTTCAGCGAGAAGGCGACGTCTTGCGCGGTGATCCTGCTGCCGTCATGGAAGCGCGCCTCGGGCCGCAAGGTGAAGCGGTAGGCCAGCTTGTCCGCGGAGATCGCCACGGATTTCGCGACCAGCCCGTACACCGCGTCCGGCTCGTCGCTCGCGCGCACCATCAGGGTCGCGAACGTCATGTCCATGCCCTGCGCGCCCTCACCTTTCAGGACGTAGGCATTGAACGAATTGAAGGTCTGATAGGACTGGTTATAGGCGCGCACCGAGGGGATCAGCGAGAACAGCCCGCCCTTCGGCGCGTCCGGATTGACGTAGTCGAAATGGCGGAAGTCGGCCGGGTACTTCAAGTCGCCGAAGGCCGACATGCCGTGCGACTCGGCACCGAACTCCGCCGCCAAAACCGGCTTCAGAAGGGGAACGCTCAACGCGCCCAGGCCGAGCCCGAGCACGCTGCGACGGGACAGATCGCGATGGGTGCTCAAGAGCGTCCACCCGTCTTGGCCGCCTTCGCAGCGTCCCACCACCAGATGTCGGGAAACCCCGATAGGCCGAACTTGGGCAGTTGATCCGGGCGACCAAATCGGTCCCATCGTGCCGCCCGCAGTTTCGGGTAATTCCATTGCGGCACGACATAGTGATTCCACAGCAGCACTCGATCGAGCGCGCGCGTGGAAGCGATGAGGTCATCACGGCTCTTGGCGAAGATGACCTGTTCGATCAGCTTGTCGATCGCTGGATTCTTGATGCCAATGTAATTTTCAGACCCGCTGGCGTCGGCCGCCTGAGATCCCCAATATTCACGCTGCTCGTTGCCGGGCGAGAGGGACTCGCCCCACGAGTGGAGCGCGAGCATGTCAAAGTCGCGATTGCGCAGGCGATTTTCATATTGGATGGCATCGACGGCGCGAACGGAAACCGAGAAGCCAAGACGCTCGAGCGAAGGCTTGTAGAACAGCGCGACGCGTTCATACGCCGGATCATCGGTCAACGTGAGCAACTCGATGCTCATGGGTTGCCCCGTCTTCGCGTTCACGAGCTTTCGCTCGCGAACCTCATATCCCGCATCCTTCAGGAGGCGCAGGGCCTCCAGAAGGTTACGCCGAACGGCCTCCGGGCTGCCGCCCACCGGATTGCTGTATTCCGTCGTGAAAACCTCCGCAGGCACGTCGCTGCGGACCATCTCCAGAATCTCAAGCTCGCGCCCTTGCGGAAGCCCAGAGGATGCGAGCTCCGTTCCGTCGAAGTAACTCGATATCCTCTTGTAGGCGCCGTAGAAGAGTTGCTTGTTCATCTCCTCGAAGTCGAAAGCGAAATTGAGCGCCCGCCGGACACGAGGGTCCGTGAACTGACTCCGGCGGGTATTCGGTACAAACGCCTGCATCACGCCGGAGCTGCGATTGGGAAACTCCTCCAGCACCACACGCTTGTCCTTGACAGCCGGAAAGTCATAGGCCGTCGCCCAGTTCTTCGCCGAGCTCTCGGTCCGCCAATCGCATTGATCGCCCTTGAACGCCTCCAGTGCCACTAGGCTGTCGCGCACGTAGTCGAAGCGCAGCTCATCGAAATTATAACGACCGACATTGACGTTGAGGTTGCGAGCCCAGCAATCATTCACGCGCTGCAGAACGATCGTACGTCCGGCGACGAACTCCTTAATCCGGTAAGGCCCGGATCCGAGCGGCGGCTCCAAAGTGGTTGCGGAGATATCACGCTTCTGCCCGTTGCTGTTTGACCCTTCCCACCAATGTTTTGGCAGCACCATCAGTTCACCGACAATCTGCGGCAGTTCGCGATTGCCCGGTGCATCGAAAGTGAACTTTACGTCACGCTCGCCAACGGCCTCTGCTCCCACGACATGCTTGTAGTAGGCGCTATAGCGTGGATGGTGTGTCTTGAAGGATTGTAGCGAAAAGATCACGTCGGCTGGCGTGACCGGCCTCCCGTCGTGCCATTTGGCATCCGCCCGCAGACGGTAAATGACCCAGGAGTAGTCGCTGGGGTACTGCGCCGCCTCGGCCAGCAGTCCATACTCCGTGGCCGCCTCGTCGAGAGAACGCGCCATCAAGGTCTCGTAGATGTAGGCCGTGCCGACCCCGAGCGAACCTTTGACGCCCGAAACGACAGGATTGAAGTTGTCGAATGTTCCGGCCGGCGCCAACCTTACGGTGCCGCCCTTTGGGGCGTCCGGATTGACGTAGTCATAAAGCTTAAAGTTCACCGGATATTTGACATCCCCAAACAGCGACAGAGCATGCCGCCAGGCTGGATCTTCGCCGGCCTGCGCCTGCGCGGCGTCGAGCGGGGCAAGGCTGGCGGCGGTGCCGAGCGCCGGGGTCATCGCAGCGAAGACGCTGCTCTGCAGGAGCTGTCGTCGGGTAATCGTCAAATGAGACTTCCTCTGAATAAGACCGCTTGAAGCAGGTGGTCGGCCGTGGCCGCTGCTGCTCCCAGATCCAACGTTCGATCGTAACCCAATTCGCAAGGGCAGGTTTCGCCGGCCTCAGCCAGGGTGCTCCGGCCCCGCGAACCCGTTCCATTCAGGGGACCAATATACGGCAAGGTTTCGACCAATAACCTTGCTTTTTCCTCATGATACCGGGTTGTGAACGAGGTGGATGCGACCAAAGGTCCCAAATGCGGCGAATTTCGTCCCGCAAAGCAAAACGGCCGGGCTTGAGGCCCGGCCGTCGGAAATTGGGGGGTTAGCAGCCGATCACTTGGCTGCGGTCGGCAGCGGCGCCGGATTGTCCGACAGCGAGTTCAGGTAGGCCAGCACGTCGGCGCGCTCCGAGTCCTTCTGGATGCCGGCAAAGCCCATCGCGGTGCCCGGGATGTAGCCCTTCGGATTGGCGATGAAGTGGTTGAGATCCTCGATCGTCCAGGTGCCGCCCTTGGCCTTCATCGCGGCCGAGAAGTTGAAGCCGCGGCCTTCGCCGATCTTGTCGCCGACGATGCCGTAGAGGTTGGGGCCGACGGCATTCTTGCCGCCCTTGTCGAAGGTGTGGCAGGCCGCGCATTTCTTGGCGGCGGCAGCGCCCTTCTCAACCGAGGCGGTTTGCAGCAGCTTCTCGATCGGCTCGGCCGCGGCCGGCGCAGCGGCTTCCTTGCCTGCGCCCTGGGCCTCCTTCACGGCGATCTCGAACCCCGGTTTCTCCGGCATTTTCGGCGCGAAGATCGCGCCAGCGGAGAAGCTCGTGACCAGCACGACCAGACAGGCGGCCAGAACGGCGCCGAGGATTTTGTTCAGTTCGAAGGAGTCCATTTTGGAATCAGGCTCCGAGGGCGGATTTCATTGCTTGGAAGGCCGCGGGGCCGCGACCGTGAATCGCCCCAGGATTCGTCAAGGCATCGAGCGGAATCGAGCCGTCGCGCCTCCCCCTGCGGCAGAAGTGAGATATCGGTTTGCCCGTGCTCTGGCAACCCGTATAAGCGGGCCGCCCCTGCTGTCCCCATCCAGTCCGGCCCGCGCTGTTGCGACCGGCTCCGACCTGCCGTTTCCCGGATGACCAAGTCCAAAATCCTCGTGCTGATCCCTGCCCGCATGGCCTCGACCCGCCTGCCCGGCAAGCCGCTGCTCGACATCGCCGGCCAGCCGATGATCGTGCAGGTGCTCCGGCGCGCGCAGGAGGCCGCGATCGGCCGCGTGGCCGTGGCAACCGACACGCTGGAGATCGCGAACGCCGTGACGGCGGCGGGTGGCGAGGTGGTGATGACCAAGCCCAATCATCCCTCCGGGTCGGACCGCATCTACGAGGCCATGTGCAAGCTCGACCCTGCGCGCGAGGCCGAGATCGTGGTCAATCTGCAGGGCGATTTCCCGACCATCGACCCGCAGAACATCAGCGACGTGCTGCCGCCGCTGGACGATCCCGCCGTCGACATCGCGACCCTTGCCGCGCAGATCCATACCGAGGAGGAGAGCCTCAATCCGAACGTCGTCAAGGCGGTCGGCTCGCCTCTCGGCGGCCGGCGCATGCGCGCGTTGTATTTCACCCGGGCCACGGCGCCGTATGGCGACGGACCGAGGTACCATCACATCGGGCTTTACGCCTACCGCCGGGCGGCGCTGGAGCGCTTCGTCAGCCTGCCGCCGTCGCCGCTGGAGCAACAGGAAAAGCTGGAACAGCTGCGGGCGCTGGAAGCCGGCATGCGCATCGACGTGATGGTCGTCGACGCCGTGCCCCGCGGCGTCGACACCCCCGCCGACCTCGAAACCGCACGCCGGCTGCTGTCCAAGTCCTAAGCTGCTGCTACAAGGCCCCTCATGAGCAAGATCTTGAAAATCGCATTCCAGGGCGAGCCGGGAGCCAATTCCCACATCGCCATTTCCGAGGCCTATCCGACCGCCGAGGCCATGCCGTGCGCGACCTTCGAGGACGCGCTGAGCGCGATCTCCTCCGGCGAGGCTGACCTGGGCATGATCCCGATCGAGAATTCGGTCGCCGGCCGCGTCGCCGACATCCATCACCTGCTGCCGGCCTCCGGCCTCTACATCATTGGCGAGTGGTTCCTGCCGGTCCGCCACCAGCTGATGGCGCTGAAGGGCACCAGGCTCGCCGACATCAAGACGGTCGAGAGCCACGTCCATGCGCTCGGCCAGTGCCGCCGCATCATCCGCCAGCTCGGCGTCCGGCCGATCGTCGCCGGTGACACCGCGGGCAGCGCCCGGGACGTCTCCCAGCGCGGCGACAGGAGCGTCGCGGCGATCGCCTCGCGCCTCGCCGCCGAGATCTACGGCCTCGACATCCTCGCCGAGGACATCGAGGACGAGGCCCACAACACCACCCGCTTCGTCGTGCTGGCGCGCCAGGAGCAATGGGCCGAGCAGAACTCCGGGCCGTTGGTCACGAGCTTCGTGTTCCGCGTCCGCAACCTGCCGGCTGCGCTGTACAAGGCGCTCGGCGGATTCGCGACCAACGGCGTCAACATGACCAAGCTCGAGAGCTACATGGTCGACGGCAATTTCTTCGCGACGCAGTTCTACGCCGACGTCGACGGCCATCCCGACGACAAGGGGCTGGCCTTCGCCCTGGAGGAATTGAAGTTCTTCTCGCGCGAACTGCGCATCGTCGGCGTCTATCCGGCGCATCCGTTCCGCGCGACCTTCAGCGAGCGGATGGAATGATCGGACCGTCATCCCGCGGCTCCACATAGGCCGCCAGCTCGGCCGGCGTTCCCACCGGGAATGCCTGCTTCAGATGGTCGAGAAAGGCGGAGACGCGCGCGCTCAACAGCCGCCGCGACGGATACAGCGCCCACAGCGCAACCGCTGGCGCGTCCAAATCGCCCCAATGCGCCAGCCGGCCAGCCGCCAGATCGTGGCTGACGAGCGAGAGCGGCAGGCATGCGGCACCGACGCCGGCACGGACCGCATCGCGCACCATGATCAGCGATGACAACCGCAGGATCGGATCGATCGCGATGCGCGACGATCCCGTTGCAGCCATGACGTCCCACGCTGCGATCTGCTCGGTGCTACGAACAACCGCAGGAACGAGCGCGCCGTCCGCCGGCCGCGTCAGGCTTGGGCTGGCCACGACCACCAGCCGATCGCGCAGGAAGATGCGGCCGACGAGGCTCTCATCGGGATCGGGATTGACCCGGATCACTAGGTCATAGCCCTCCTCGACCATGTCGACGGCGCGGTCGTCGGTCGTCACCTCGAGCCGGACCTCCGGATATCTGAGCGCGAACGTAGCGGCGAGCTTACCCATCGCGGTCTGCGAGAACAGCAGCGGCGCGCTGATCCGCAACCGGCCGCGCGGCTGATCGCCGCCTGAGGCTATCGCACCGACGGTCTCGTCGAGCTCGGTCAGCAGCGCGCCCGTGCGCTCGAACAGCGCCCGCCCTTCCTCGGTCAGCCTCAGTGTGCGCCCGCCGCGCTCGATCAGCCTGATGTCCAGGCTCGCTTCGAGCTCCGCGACGCGGCGGGACAGCGTTGCCTTCGGACGACCGCTGGCGCGGGCGGCCCGGCCGAAGCCGCCGTGGCGGGCGACGAGCGTGAAATCGGCGAGCGCGAGCAGATCCATCTGTTCCATCAATGAGACGACATGTCCAAATATAGCGCCTATTGGCTCGCGTTTGGATCGATATCTTCCGGGTGTCTCAACACCAACCCCGGAGTGATCCCATGACCATCCTCGTGACCGGTGCCACTGGAACCGTCGGCCGTCGCGTCGTCGAACAACTCGTCAGGCGCGGGGCCGATGTCCGCGCCCTCGTCCGCGATCCTGGGAAGGCCAAGCTTCCGGCGGGCGTTCAGATCGCCCAAGGCGACCTGCTCGACGTCGATTCGCTGCGCGGCGCGTTCTCGGGCGTCTCGACCCTGTTCCTGCTCAACGCCGTCACGCCTGATGAATTCACTCAGGCGCTGATCGCGCTCAATCTGGTCCGCGAGGCCGGCATCGAGCGCATCGTCTATCTGTCGGTGATCCACGGCAACGTCTACGTCAACGTGCCGCACTTCGCCGGCAAGTTCGCCGTCGAGCGGATGGGCCTGAACGCCACCATCTTGCGCCCCGCCTACTTCATGAACAACGATCTCGCGATCAAGGACGTCGTGCTCGACTACGGCGTCTACCCGATGCCGATCGGAGCCAAGGGCCTCGCGATGATCGACGTCAGCGACATCGGCGAGATCGCAGCGATCGAGCTGATCCGCCGCGAGCAGTCAGCCGTGCCGCTGCCGCTCGATCGCATCAACCTGGTCGGTCCGGACACGCTGACCGACGCTGATGCCGCTGCGATCTGGTCTGACGTGCTGGGCCGCACGATCGCCTATGGCGGCGACAACACCGCGCAGTTCGAGACCAACCTCCGGCAGGTCATGCCGAGCTGGATGGCGTTCGACATGCGACTGATGGCCGAGCGCTTCCTGACCGACGGCATGGTGCCGGGCGAGGGCGACGTCGCGCGCCTCACCACGCTGCTGGGCCGGCCGCGGCGCTCGTACCGCGACTTTGTCGCCGAGATCTCGGCCACGGCCTGAAGCCGAGCCGCTCATCATCCCCCGAAACCAAATTGCGCGGCGCGCTTCCGCGAATGCGCCCCCTCCATGGAGATCATCATGACCAGTCAAGATAGCAATGTCACCACACCCAAGTCTAACATCCTCGTGCTTGGCGCCACCGGCGGCACCGGACGGCTGATCGTGCGCGACGCGCTGGCGCGCGGCCATCACGTCACCGCGCTGGTGCGCTCGCCCGACAAGGCCGGGGACCTGCAAGGCGCGCAACTGATCGTCGGCGATGCGCGCGACGAAGCCACGCTTCGCAAGGCGCTCAAGGGACAGGATGTCGTCATCAGTTCCTTGGGCACCTCGCTCAGCCCGTTTCGCGAGGTCACCACGCTCTCGACATCGACGCGGGCGCTCGTCAAGGCGATGGAGGCCGAGAATGTTGCGCGCCTTGTCGCCATCACCGGGATCGGCGCAGGCGACAGCCGGGGACATGGCGGCTTCGTCTACGACCGGCTGATCCTGCCGCTGCTGCTGCGCAACGTCTATGCCGACAAGAACCGGCAGGAGGCGATCATCCGCGATAGCGGGCTCGACTGGGTCATCGTCCGTCCCGCCATGCTCAACGACAAGCCGGGCGGCCAGACGGTCCGCGCGCTGACGGACCTCACAGGTTTTCACGGCGGCACGATCGCGCGGGCCGATGTCGCGCGCTTCGCGGTGGACCAGGTGAGCGACGACAGCTTCCTGCGTCGTTCGCCGCTAATCACGTGGTGAGACCGGCACGGCGCGCTTCGAAGTCCCGATCACGCCATTGTTCGCCTCAACTCTCTGCACGAACTCCGTTCGTCCAAGTGGGGGCTAGTTCGAGCACACATCTTCGCGGCGACGGGATTTTACCTCGCCCCGCTTGCGGGGAGAGGTCGGATTGCATCGAAAGATGCAATCCGGGTGAGGGGGGCTCTCCGCGAATGCGGTGCTCGCGGAGAGCCCCCCTCTCCCCGCAAGCGGGGCGAGGGAGCCCACCGTCCGTGCCTTGAAGTGACTGGATCCGACTTCGAGATGCGTGCTCACGCTAGCCCCGTCGGGGAGAGCTGAATCTTGATGCTGCACGATCCAGAACTCATCGGCTGCTGGGCTCGTGCGGGACTACGCCGCCGCCTTCCGCTCCAGGCCGAAGGCGTCGGCAAGCAGGCTGTAGGAGCGCTTGCGGGCGTCGTGGTCGAAGGTCGCCGTGATCACCATCAGCTCGTCGGCCTGGCTTGCCGCGATCATCGGATCGAGCTTGGCTCGCACCGTCGCCGGGCTGCCCACGAACAGCCGCGACCGGTTGCGTGCGATCGAGGCGCGGTCGGCGTCTGTATACATGTACGCCGCGGCCTCCTCGGGGCTCGGCAGCGGCAGGAACTGGCCGCGGTCGCGCCTGAGGCGGTTGAGGTCCATCGACGACGCCAGCCGCTCCGCCTCGGCGTCGGTCTCGGCCGTCACCACCGCGACCGCCAGGATCGCATGCGGCTGTGTCCGCCAGCGCGACGGCGTGAAATGGGCGCGGTAGGTTCGCATCGCGTCGACGGCGTCGTGGCTGGCGAAATGATGTGCGAAGCCGAACCCCATGCCGAGCTGCGCCGACAGCTCGCTGGAATAGTCGCTGGAGCCGAGCAGCCAGATCGGCGGCAATGGCGCGTCGTCGGGCATGGCGATGACGTTGTTGTAAGGATGACCGGCAGGGAACTCGCGGGTCTCCCACAGCATCAGCTCATGCAGCCGCTCCAGGAAGTCGTCGCCCTCGCGGCGGTCGAGCCGGCTGCGCAGCGCATAGGCCGTGGTGCCGTCGGTGCCCGGCGCGCGGCCCAGGCCGAGATCGATCCGGCCGGGAAACAGTGCCTCCAGCATCTTGAAGCGCTCCGCGACCACCAGCGGCGCATGGTTGGGCAGCATGACGCCGCCGGAGCCGACGCGGATGTGCTGCGTCGCTGCCGCGATCTGCCCAATCATGATGTCGGGCGACGGGCTCGCCACCGACGGCAGGCTGTGGTGCTCAGCCAGCCAATAGCGGACGTAGCCGAGCTGATCGACATGGCGGGCCAGATCGATGCTGTTGCGCAGTGCCGCCGAGGCAGGCGTGGCGGTGGTCGTGACGGAGAGGTCGAGCACTGAAAGCGGGATCATGGCTTCAACCTAATGACTGCGCGGCGTGCCACAATGGGCCAACCGCGGCGGAGCCCTGCTGGAAATGCAGGGATCGACATCATCCCGAGTTGGGACGCGGACATTGTATACAACGTCGCCCTCGAAACATCCCACACTCGATCTCGATCAAATCCGTTCACCCACAGCCAACACACATTGAAACATCAACATTTTATCTGCCCATCACATGATCGATGATAGCGGACAAAAGTCATCAAAATACATACAAGTGGGCTAAATCCCATTTAGGGTGGGCTGTCTATTGCGACGCACTTCCCTTATCTTCCCACATCCAAAGAGCGATCCCCTCTTGAGTTGAAATTTACGCGCCACCGGGAACCTGCGCTGCCATGACCGACCTCGCCACCGCCATCGCCGACGGCCACTCCGCAATCATCCGGCCGAAGATCTCGTTCGAGTTCTTCCCGCCGAAGACCGAGGAGATGGACCGGACGCTGTGGGCCTCGATCGAGCGCCTCGCCCCTCTGGAGCCGAGCTTCGTCTCGGTGACCTACGGCGCGGGCGGCTCGACCCGCGAGCGCACCCACGCCACGATCGCGCGCATCCTGAAGGAGACCGCGCTGCTGCCGGCGGCGCATCTCACCTGCGTCGGCGCTTCGCGCCACGAGATCGACGAGGTCGTCGACCGCTATCACGAGGTCGGCGTCCGCCACATCGTGGCGCTTCGCGGCGATCCGCCCGGCGGCATCGGCACGCCCTACTACACCCATGCCGAGGGCTATCAGAGCTCGCCCGAGCTGATCGCCGGCATCAAGAAGCGCCATCCCGACATCGAGGTCTCGGTCTCGGCCTATCCGGAGAAGCACCCCGAGAGCCGCGACTTCGACGCCGACATCGACATGCTCGAGGCCAAGGTCGACGCCGGCGCCACCCGCGCCATCACCCAGGTGTTCTTCGACAACGATCTCTACTTCCGCTACCTCGACCGTGTCCGCGCCCGCGGCATCACGATCCCGATCGTGCCCGGCATCATGCCGATGCACAATTTCAAGCAGGCGCGTGGCTTCGTGACGCGCGCCGGCACGACGGTGCCGGACTGGCTGGCCGAAAAATTCGACGGTCTCGACGACGATCCCGAGACCCGCAAGCTGGTCGCGGCGACCGTCGCCGCAGGCCAGGTGCAAAAGCTCGCCAAGCATGGCGTCGACACCTTCCATTTCTACACCATGAACCGCGCCGACCTCGTGTTCGCGATCAGCCATCTGCTCGGCATCCGTCCGAAGTCCGCCAACAAGGCTGCCGCCTGATGTCCACCCCTGTATCTCCAGCGCGTACCGCCTTCCTTGCCGCTGCAGCCAAGCGCATCCTGATCCTCGACGGCGCCATGGGCACGATGATCCAGGCGCTGCAGCTCGACGAGGCCGCCTTCCGCAGCGAGCGGTTCAAGGACTTCCATCGCGACCTCCGCGGCAACAACGACCTGCTGATCCTGACGCAGCCCGACGCCATCGAGGACATCCACGCGCAATATCTGCGCGCCGGGGCCGACATCGTCGCCACCAACACCTTCTCGGCAACCTCGATCGCGCAGGCCGATTACGACCTCTCCGACATCATCTACGAGCTGAACCGCGAGGGCGCCCGGCTCGCCCGCAATGCCGCGACCCGCGTTACGGCCGAGGACGGCAAACAGCGCTTCGTCGCCGGCGCAATGGGCCCGACCAACCGCACCGCCTCGATCTCGCCCGACGTCTCCAACCCCGGCTACCGCGCCGTGACCTTCGACGACCTCCGGCTCGCCTATGGCGAGCAGGCGCGCGGGCTCCTGGACGGCGGCGCCGACATCCTGCTGCTCGAGACCATCTTCGACACGCTCAATGCCAAGGCGGCGCTGTACGCCATCGCCGAGCTCTGCGAGGAGCGCGGCATCGACGTGCCCGTGATGATCTCGGGCACCATCACCGACAAGTCCGGCCGCCTGCTCTCGGGCCAGATGCCGGAGGCGTTCTGGAATTCGGTGCGGCATGCCAGGCCGCTGACCATCGGCTTCAACTGTGCGCTCGGCGCCGAGGATCTGCGCGCCCATGTCGCCGACATCGGCCGCGTCGCCGACGCGCTGGTGTGTGCCTATCCCAATGCCGGCCTGCCCAACGAGTTCGGCCAGTATGACGAGACGCCGGCCTACATGGCGCGACTGATCGGCGAATTTGCGCGGGACGGCCTCGTCAACATCGTCGGCGGCTGCTGCGGCACCACGCCCGAACATATCGCGGCGATCGCCGCCGCCGTCGCCCCGCACAAGCCTCGCGCCGTGCCGGAGATCGCGCCGCGGCTGCGGCTGTCGGGCCTCGAGCCGTTCGAACTCACGCCCGCCATTCCGTTCGTCAATGTCGGCGAGCGCACCAACGTCACGGGCTCGGCCAAATTCCGCAAGCTGATCACCGCCGGCGATTACACCGCGGCGCTGCAGGTCGCGCGCGACCAGGTCGAGAACGGCGCCCAGGTCATCGACGTCAACATGGACGAGGGCCTGCTGGATTCGGAAGCCGCGATGCGGACCTTCCTCAACCTCGTCGCTGCCGAGCCGGACATCGCCCGCGTTCCCGTGATGGTCGACTCCTCGAAATTCCACGTCATCGAGGCCGGCCTGAAATGCGTGCAGGGCAAGCCGGTGGTGAACTCGATCTCGCTCAAGGAAGGCGAGGAGAAGTTCATTCACGAAGCGAAGATCGCGCGTCGCCACGGCGCCGCCGTGGTCGTGATGGCGTTCGACGAGACCGGCCAGGCCGACACCTACAAGCGCAAGACCGAGATCTGCGCCCGCGCCTACAAGATCCTGGTCGAGCAGATCGGCTTTCCGCCTGAGGACATCATCTTCGATCCCAACATCTTCGCCATCGCGACCGGACTTGAGGAACACAACAATTACGGCGTCGACTTCATCGAAGCGACACGCTGGATCCGGCAGAACCTGCCGCATGCGCATGTCTCGGGCGGCGTCTCCAATCTCTCCTTCTCGTTCCGCGGCAACGAGCCGGTGCGCGAAGCCATGCATTCGGTGTTCCTGTATCACGCCATCAAGGCGGGCATGGACATGGGCATCGTCAATGCCGGCCAGATGATCGTCTATGACGACATCGATCCGGAGCTGCGCCAGGTGTGCGAAGACGTCGTGCTCAACCGCGACCCCGGCGCCTCGGAGCGGCTGCTGGCGCTGGCCGAGAAATTCCGCGGCCAGGGCAAGCAGACCAAGGAGGCCGATCTGGCCTGGCGCGAATGGCCGGTCGACAAGCGGTTGAGCCACGCGCTGGTGCATGGGATCACGGAGTTCATCGAGCAGGACACCGAAGAGGCGCGCGCCGCCTCGACGCGGCCGCTCGACGTCATCGAAGGCCCGCTGATGGCCGGCATGAACGTGGTCGGCGACCTCTTCGGCGACGGCAAGATGTTCCTGCCGCAGGTCGTGAAGTCCGCGCGCGTGATGAAGCAGGCGGTGGCCTATCTGATGCCGTTCATGGAGGCGGAGAAGGCTGCCAACAAGGGCCGGGCCAACGAGCGCTCCAACGCCGGCAAGATCGTGCTCGCCACCGTCAAGGGCGACGTCCACGACATCGGCAAGAACATCGTCGGCATCGTGCTCCAGTGCAACAATTTCGAGGTCATCGACCTCGGTGTCATGGTGCCCGCGGCCAGGATCATCGACACGGCCAAGGCCGAGAACGCCGACATCATCGGTCTCTCCGGCCTGATCACGCCCTCGCTCGACGAGATGGCGTATCTCGCCTCGGAGATGGAGCGCCAGGGTCTCAACGTGCCGCTCCTGATCGGTGGCGCGACGACGAGCCGTGTCCATACTGCGGTCAAGATCGATCCGAACTACCAGAATGGCCCGGTCGTTCACGTCAACGACGCCAGCCGCGCCGTCGGCGTCGCCTCCTCACTGCTGTCGCCGGAGCGCAAGGATACCTACGCCACGGAGGTTCGCAGCGAGTATCAGAAGATCGCCGCTGCGCATCTGCGCGGCCAGGCCGACAAGAAGCGGCTGAAGCTCGCGGACGCCCGCGCCAACGCGCCGAAGATCGACTTCGCCAAGGCGAAGCCGGTCAAGCCGACCTTCCTCGGCACCAAGACGTTCGTCGACTACGACCTCGCCGAGCTTGTGCCCTATATCGACTGGACGCCGTTCTTCCAGACCTGGGAGCTCGCCGGCCGTTTCCCTGGCATCCTCGACGACGCCAAGGTCGGCGAGGCCGCGCGCTCGCTGTATGACGACGCGCTGAAGATGCTGAAGCGCATCGTCGACGAGAAGTGGTTCACGGCGCGCGCCGCGATCGGCTTCTGGCCGGCGAATGCGGCCGGCGACGACATCGTGCTCTATGCCGACGAGGGCCGCACCAAGCAGATCGCGACGCTGCACACGCTGCGCCAGCAGCTCGAGAAGCGCGAGGGTCGCTTCAATACCGCGCTCAGCGACTTCATTGCGCCGCAGGGCTCGGGCGTGCCGGACTATGTCGGCGGCTTCGTCGTCACGACAGGCCTCGGCGAGGATGCCGTCGCCGACCGCTTCAAGAACGCCAATGACGACTATTCCTCGATCCTGGTGAAGGCGCTGGCCGACCGCCTCGCCGAGGCGTTCGCCGAGCGCCTGCATGCCCGCGTCCGCCGCGAGTTCTGGGCCTACGCTCCGGACGAGGCGCTCTCGCCGGACGATCTGATCCTGGAGAAGTATCACGGCATCCGTCCCGCGCCCGGCTATCCGGCGCAGCCCGACCACACCGAGAAGGCGACCTTGTTCGAACTGCTCGACGCCGAGAAGAATGCCGGCGTGCGGCTGACCGAGAGCTTTGCGATGTGGCCGGGCTCGTCGGTGTCGGGCCTCTATTTTGCCTCGCCGGAGAGCTTCTATTTCGGCGTCGGCAAGATCGAGCGCGACCAGGTCGAGGACTACGCCGCGCGCAAGGGCATGACCGTCGCCGAAGTCGAGCGCTGGCTGGCGCCGATCCTGAACTACATTCCGGCAAGGGGCGGCCAGCAGGCGGACGCGGCAGCGCGCGCCGTCGCTTCGCCCGCTCCGGCCAACGACGCCGCCCCCGCCGAGCTCGCGAGCCATCCGGTGGGCTGCACCTGTGCCGTTCATCTCGCCTGGCGCAAGAAGGCGGTCGGCGCGAAGTAGCCGGCGCGGTCGCCCCATCCACAGCTGTCGTCCCCGCGAACGCGGGGACCCATACCGCGTGATCTACCCGTCGTCCGCGGGGCTGATATCGCGCAAAACAACATCTCCCTGTGGTTATGGGTCCCTGCGTTCGCAGGGACGACAGCGGTTATGACGCCCCCTGCTCGGCTCACACGCTGCACTTGGACGCCCCTGCCCGTGTCCCCCGCGCCACGGCCGCCGCGAATGACAATGCGCCACAGCCGGCGCCATGCGATGCAGCGTGGACTTATCCCCGGTAACCGGCTGAAATGCCGCCGGGGCCTCCGGGTGGTTTTTCGTTCATGTCGTTGCAGTTCAGGCTTGCGTCCCGAAACCTGTTCCATGACAGGCTTCGATTCATTGCCACCATCATCGGCATCATCTTCTCGATCGTGCTGGTGACCGTGCAGATGGGCCTCTATGTCGGCTTCCGCCGGATGGTCACGACCATGATCGACCATTCCCCGGCCGAGCTGTGGATCATGCCGGTCGGCACCAAATGCTTCGAGGACCCCTCGCTGCTCGACGAGCGGCAGCGGTTCCGCGCGCTTGCTGTTCCCGGCGTGGCGGAGGCGACGCCGCTGGTGATCGGCTATGCGCAATGGCGGCTGCCGCAGGGCACCACGACGCCGGTCTTCGTGGTCGGCTCGGAACTGCGCGGGCTCGGGCTGCATCCCTGGAACGTGGTGGAGGGACGGCTGGACGACCTGTCCGTGCCGGGCGCGGTCGCCATCGACCAGACCTATTTCGAGCGGCTCGGCATCGGCGGCGCCGGCCAGGCTGCGGAGCTCCGCGACCAGAAGGTGCAGGTGATGGCTGTCACCAAAGGCATCCGCTCGTTCACGACAACGCCTTACGTGTTCACCGACGTCGACCGCGCCCGCGCCTATACCGGCATCGCCTCGAACAAGGCGTCCTATCTGGTGGTCAGGCTGGCGGCCGAGGCCGACCTCTGGACCGTGCAGCGGGCGCTGCGCGACAGCCTGTCCAATGTCGACGTGCTGACCGCAGCCGAGTTCGCGAGCCGCAGCCGCTCGTTCTGGCTGTTCGGCACCGGCGCGGGTGCCGCGCTGTTCGCCGGCGCCCTGCTCGGCCTCATCGTCGGCACCGTGATCGTGGCGCAGACGCTCTATTCCAGCACCAAGGATCACATCAACGAGTTCGCGACCCTGCGCGCGATCGGCTCGTCCAGCCGCTACATCTACACCGTCATCATCTGGCAGGCGCTGCTCAGCGCCATCGTCGGCTTCGCCGGCGCTGCGGCGATCGGCAGGATCGTGGCGGCGGCGACCGCGGAATCGGCGCTGCCGGTCATCATGACCCCGACGCTGACGGTCGCGCTGTTCGTGCTGACGTTGACGATGTGCGTCGGCTCGGCGATCGCGGCGATCCTCAAGGTCATGCGCATTGACCCGACCCTGGTGTTCTCGCGATGACCGACACCGTGCTCGAGGCCACCGATCTCGTGCATCACCTCGGCCAGGGGGCCGGCCGGGTGCAGGCGCTGAAGGGCGTGAGCCTGTCGTTGAAGGGCGGCGAGCTGGCGCTGCTGATGGGCCCCTCAGGCAGCGGCAAGACGACGCTGTTGTCGATCCTGGGCTGCCTGATGACGCCGGATGGCGGTGCCGTGCGGGTTGCCAACCAGCCGGTCGCGGGGCTCGATCCCGAGGCGCTGGCGAAGCTGCGCCGCGAGCGCATCGGCTTCATCTTCCAATCCTATCATCTGTTTCCGACGTTGAACGCCGAGGACAATGTGCGGCTCGCGCTCGACGTGCGCGGCGAACGCGCGCGGGCCGCGAAACTGGCGGCGCGCGAGGTGCTCGAGCGGGTCGGCCTCGGCCCGAAGAAGCGGTCGTTCCCGCGCCAGCTCTCGGGCGGCGAGCAGCAGCGCGTCGCGATCGCCCGCGCCATCGTCGGCAAGGCGCAGGTCATTCTCGCCGACGAGCCGACCGGCGCACTCGATACCGCCAACGGTCAGGCGATCATGACCCTGCTCGCCGATATCGCCAAGGATCCGTCGCGCGCGGTGCTGGTGGTGACGCACGATCCGCGCATCCTGCCGTTTGCCAATCGCGTCATTCACATCGAGGACGGCCGCATCGTCCGCGAGGAGAGCGGCGGCGAGTCCATGAAGAAAGTCTCGCACGCATGATATCGGGAATTCCAGAACGCGCTCACCTGCTCGGGCTCGTCGCCGCGGCTGCATTGGCTATCATCGTCACGCCGACCTCGATTCCACCGACAGCGCGTGCCGCCAATGCCCAGGAGGAACGCTGGCTGGCCGTCGCACCCGGCCGGGTCGAGCCGGCATCCGGCCTGATCAAGCTCGGCGCGCCGGTGGTTGGGCTGATCCAGGACGTGCTGGTCAGGCCAAACGAGACCGTGTTCGCCGGCCAGGCCCTGGTGCGGCTCAGCGATGGCGAAGCTCGCGCGCAGCTCGCCAGCGCCGAGGCGCAGGTCGCGATGCGCAAGCGCGTGCGCAACAAGGAGTCGACGCCGTCTGGCGCGGGTCCCCGGCGCCGCGCCGAAGACGGCCTCGCCGATGCGCAGGCGGCGGTGTTCGACGCGCGTGCTGCGCTCGACAAGGCCGTGACCGAGCGGCGCGCCGGGCGCGGCGCCGATGCCGATGTCGACACCGCACGCACGCAATTGACAGCCGCGCAGGCGAAGCTGGAGCAGCAGGCCGACGAGCTGCGCAAGGTCACCGCTGATGCGCCACTGCCGATCAGCGCCGAGGGCCAGCTCAACGTCGCCCGCAGCGAACTGCAGGGCGCCCGCGCCACGTTGGAAAAGCTCACCATCCGCGCGCCGCTCGACGGCACGGTGCTGCAGGTCAATGCGCACACCGGCGAGATCGCTTCGCCGCAGACGACGCCACCGCTGGTGCTGCTCGGCGACACGTCCTCGCTGCGCGTGCGCGCCGAGCTCGACCAGCGCGACCTCGACAAGATCAAGGTCGGCCAGCAGGCGGTGGTCCGCTCCGACGCCTTCCGCGGCCGCGACGTCGCCGGCAAGGTCGCCGCCATCGCCCCGCTGGTCGAGAGCAGCCGCACTGCTGCGCTCAGCCAGCGCAACATGACCGACGTCGACGTGGTGGAAGTGCTGGTTGATCTCGCCGAGCCGGGCCCGTTCGCGGTGGGCATGAAGGTGGATGTGTATTTCAAGCCGTGAGGGGCGCGCTGTTCGGCCCACGCCTCGTGCGCTGCTGCCCACCCTCCCCTGGAGGGGGAGGGTCGCTCGCCCGCGCAGCGGGCGAGCGGGGTGGGGTGAAGCCACGAGCACTGCTGCTGATGGAGAGATCACCCCACCCCGCCTCACGTTTCGCTTCGCTCATCGTGATGCGACCCTCCCCTCCAGGGGAGGGTGAGCACCGAGCAAGCGGCACGGTCTGGCGTCTCGATGGGCTCCATCAATCCCCGCTCGGCGGGGCCAGCGGCTGGACGATCTCCTGGAATGGCGGCAGCGCCTCGCACCTTGCGGCCTGGGCCGCCAGCGCCGGATAGCGCGCGGCGTCGAACAGATGCGGATGCGCCTCGCGTGTGAAGCGCAGCACGCAGGCGACGGCGATGTCGGCGTGGCCGATGTTGTCGCCATACCAATAGGCGCTCGTCACATCTGCGCGCTCGGCCTCCAGCATTGCCCGCACGCCGGAGATCTGGGCCTCGCAGCGCGCGACCCACAGCGCGAGGCGGTCCTTGCGCAGCACGCGCTCGTAGATCAGGCTGACGGCCTTGTCGCCGAGACCGGTCGCGAGCGCGATCGTATGCAGCTGCCTGCGGCGCAGCGCGCCGCTCCGCGCCAGCATCGCGCGCTCGGGCCCGACGGTCTCGTCGAGATGATCGAGGATCGCCACCGAGTCGATCAGCGCCTCGCCGTCATCCAGCACCAGCACCGGCACGCGCAGCAGCGGATTGTACGGCGCGATCTTGTCGGCATCGCCGAAGGTCGACCAGGGCTTGTGCTCGAACGGCACGCCGTAGAGCTTGAGCGCGATCGCGGTGCGGCGGACGAAAGGCGAGTCGTATTGGCCGATCAGGAACATCGGTTATCCTCCTGTGCGGCGCATTGAAGCGCCGTTCGGCGCCGTTGTCAGCTCCGATGTTCAGGCCAACAGCGGCACATGCGCTGCGACGTCGCGCGGCAGCGTGCCGTCGAGGCGCGGGTCGGGGGCGATCTCGATCTGGCGGCGATAGGGGCGGAAGCCGGAGCGCTGGTAGAAGACGAGCGCGCGGGGATGATCGAAGCTGCAGGTGTGGACCCAGAGCCGCGTCAGCGGCTGCGCCCAGGCGCGGCGCAGCGCGTGGTTCATCAGCAGCCGTCCGGCGCCGGTGCCGATCAGCTTCGACGTGACGCCGAACAGCGCCAGCTCGCAATCGGTCTTCTTGCGGAAGTCGAGCTCCAGCAGAGCTTCATCACCGCCGCCATGCGCCAAGGTGTAGATCTCGACTCCGTCAGCGCGAATCGTCTTGGCAAGCTCCGCATCGCTCATCCGCGTGCGCTGTGACCACAGCCACTCCCAGCCGACGCGGGCATAGAGGTCGCGGTACCAAGCGAGATCGGGCTGCGCGACGCGGCGAATGCTCCAGTCGCCGATCGGATCGGGCGGCAGCACCGGCGGCGCCAGCATTTCCAGCGAGGTCACCACGGCCGCGACCTTGCCGGGCGGGACGTCGACATATCCGTCGGGAATGGTCACTCAAGACGACCTGATTGAAGAGTGATCGGCAACCTGCTTACCCCGGACGTAATTGGAACCGCACAGCGGTCCCGGCATGGTCGGCGCATTCAACATCAGGAGCCATGCCCATGCAACGACGAGACGTGCTGCTGACCGCGGCAGCAGCCAGCTTCGCGGCGACGGGACCGAGCCTCGCCGCCGCACCGACCGCGGCGCGCCCCCGTATCCGCTGCAGCGACGGCGTGACGCTCTATCACGAGGAGTGGGGCAGCGGCCGGCCGGTGCTGTTCGTACATGCCTGGGCGCTGACCAGCGCGATGTGGACCTACCAGATCTCCGATCTCAGCCAGCGCGGGCTGCGCTGCATTGCCTTCGACCGCCGCGGCCATGGACGCTCCGACGTGCCGGGCGGCGGCTACGAGCTCGACCGCCTGGCCGACGACATCGCCGAGGTCATCGCGCAGCTCGACCTTGATGATGTCGCGCTGGTCGGCATGTCCATGGGCTGCAACGAGATCCTCAACTACGTCGCGCGGCACGGCACGGGACGCATCTCGCGCATCGCGATGCTCGGACCGACGACGCCGTTTCCGCTGCAGACCGCGGACAATGCGCTCGGCGCGCCCCACGGCTATTTCGAGCAGTGCTGGGCCGCGTGGCAGAGCGACTTTCCGAAATGGATCGAGGACAACAAGCTGCCGTTCTTCACTAAGGACGCCTCGCCGCAGATGATGGAATGGGTCGCGGCGATGATGCGCCAGATGCCCATTCCCGTCGCGGTCGCCACCAACCGCGCGCTGATCGCGACCGACCTGCGGCCGGTGCTTGCGAAGATCGACCGTCCCGTGCTGATCCTGCACGGCGACAAGGACGTCTCAGCGCCGCTCGACATGACGGCACGGCCGACCGCCAAGGGCATCAAGGGCGCCGAGCTGAAGGTCTATCCCGGCGGCCCGCATGGGCTATTCGTGACCCACATGAAGCAGGTCAATGCCGACCTTGCTGCGTTCCTGGCTTAGCTGCTGTGGGAGGCGAGCGCCCTACTCGCCCTCGTCGCTCGCCAGCACCCCCTTCACGGCGCGAGCCCAGCCGGCGAGCTTGCGCTCTCGCGTCGCCGCGCTCATCGCCGGCCGGAAGCGGTGCTCGAGCCGCCAATTGTCGGCGAACTTTTCCGGCTCCGGATAGACGCCCGCGTGGAGGCCGGCGAGATAGGCGGCGCCGAGCGCGGTGGTCTCCTGGATCATGGGACGGTCGACTGGTGCGTCGAGCAGGTCGGCGAGACGCTGCATGGTCCAGTCCGAGGCGGTCATGCCGCCGTCGACGCGCAGCACGATCGTGGCGGCGGACGCATCGGGCCAGTCGGCGCGCATCGCGGCCCACAGATCGTAGGTCTGGTAGCACACGCTCTCCAACGTGGCATGCGCGAGCTCGGCCGGGCCGGTATTGCGGGTCAGGCCGAACAGCGCGCCGCGCACGCGCGGATTCCAATACGGTGCGCCGAGGCCGACGAAGGCCGGCACCAGATAGACCGACTGCATCGAGTCGGACTTGTCGGCGAGCGGGCCGGTTTCGGCGGCATGCTTGATGATGCCGAGCCCGTCGCGCAGCCACTGCACGGCCGAGCCGGCGACGAAGATCGAGCCTTCGAGCGCGTAGGTCCTGACGCCGTTGAGCTGATAGGCGATCGTCGTCAGCAGCTTGTTGTTCGATTTCACCGGCGTGGCGCCGGTGTTGAGCAGCGCGAAGCAGCCGGTGCCGTAGGTCGACTTCATCATGCCCGGCGTGAAGCAGGCTTGGCCGATGGTGGCCGCCTGCTGGTCGCCGGCGATCCCCGCGACCTTGATCGGGCCGCCGAACAGATCGGGCGTGGTGGTGCCGAAATCGGCGGAGGAATCCTTCACCTCGGGCAGCATCGAGCGCGGCACGCGCAAGAGCTTCAGCAGCGTCTCGTCCCACGCACCGGTGTGGATGTTGAACAGCAGCGTGCGCGAAGCGTTGGTGGCATCGGTGGCATGCACCTTGCCGCCGGTCAGCCGCCACAGCAGGTAGCAGTCGACGGTGCCGAACATCAGTTCGCCGCGTTCGGCGCGCTCGCGCGCGCCCGGCACATGGTCGAGAATCCATGCCACCTTGGTGCCGGAGAAATAGGGATCGATGATCAGGCCGGTTTTGGCGCTGACATCCGGCTCGTGGCCATCGGCCTTGAGCTCGGCGCAGATGTCGGCGGTGCGGCGGTCCTGCCAGACGATGGCGCGGTGGACGGCCTGGCCGGTGGCGCGGTCCCATACCACGGTGGTCTCGCGCTGGTTGGTGATGCCGATCGCCGCGATGTCCTTGGCCGTCAGTCCCGCCTTCTCAAGCGCATCGCGGCAGGTCATCACCGTCGAGGTCCAGATGTCCTCCGGCTCGTGCTCGACCCAGCCGGAGGCCGGGAAATGCTGCGGGAATTCCTGCTGCGCGACCGCGGCGATCGAGATGTCGGAGCGGAACACCATCGCGCGCGAGGACGTGGTGCCCTGATCGATGGCCAGCACGAAGGACATGGGTTTTCTTCCCGGTAGGTTGACGACGTTGGGCCGACAAGCAAGCGGATCGGGCGGGCGAGGTCAAGGTGGAGCGGCACGTGTCTATCCACCCTCCCCTGGAGGGGGAGGGTCGCCCGCGCAGCGGGCGAGCGGGGTGCGGTGAGCCACGGGCGATGGCGATTGTGGAGAGATCACCCCACCCCGCCTCACGTTTCGCTTCGCTCGTCGTGAGGCGACCCTCCCCCTCCAGGGGAGGGTGAACACCCGCGATCAGCTCCGCCGCTCGGATACGAAGGCTACACCGCGGCCGTTGTCACGCCGCCGTCGACGACGATGGTCTGGCCGGTCATGAAGGTCGACGCGTCCGAGGCGAGGTAGGCGACCGCGCCGGCGATCTCGTGCGGCTCGCCGATGCGACGCAGCGGGGTGGTGGCGCAGCGCTGCTTCAGGCGGGCTTCGTCCTCCCACAGCGCGCGGGCGAAATCGGTCTTGATCAGGCCGGGCGCGACGCAATTGATGCGCACGCCGTGCGGCCCCCATTCGCCGGCAAGGCTGCGGCACAACGCGAAGTCGGCGGCCTTGGAGATGCCGTAGGCGCCGATCACGGTCGAGCCGCGCAGGCCGCCGATCGAGGAGACGATGATGACCGAGCCCTTGCCCCGCGCGGCCATCGGCGGGATCGCCTTGGCGCAGAGCCAGAGATTGCTCTTCACGTTGGAGGCCATGATCTTGTCGAAGGCCTCGTCGGTGATGTCGAGCAGCGGACCGTAATACGGGTTGACCGCAGCATTGCAGACGAGGATGTCGACCTGGCCGCAATGCTTCACGGCGCCGTCGATCAGCGCGTCGACCTCGGCCCGCCGGGAGATGTTGCAGGGGATGACGTGGGCCTCGCCACCATTGGCGCGGATGGCGCTCGCAACCTCCTCGCATGCGTCCGGCTTGCGGCTGGAGATCACCACCTTGGCGCCGAGTTGCGCGAGCAGCTCCGCCGACGCCCGGCCGATTCCGCGGCTCGAGCCGGTGATGACGGCGACCTGACCGGAGAGGTCGAAGGGATTGGGGGTCATGTCTGCTTCCTCCGCGTCATTGCGAGGAGCGAAGCGACGACGCAATCCAGATCAAGCATACCGCCCTGGATTGCTTCGCTTCGCTCGCAATGACGGCTCGATTGATCAAATCACTCCGGAGCCGCTCGACACCGGCAGCGTAGCCCTCTCAAATCCGTCATGCGCGGGCTTGACCCGCCTGCGGGGCCGAAGCCCCTTCGGCGCGGCGAAGGCCCGCGCATCCATCTTCAGAAAGCGATGGGTTGCCGGGTCAAGCCCGGCAACGACAAAGCTTTCTAGATCAACCCGCCCGCCTCGCTGACGCGGCGCATGTGGTAGTCGGTGTCGCCGAAGGTGCTCTCGATCATCGTCAGACGCTTGAAGTAGTGGCCGATCTTGGCCTCCATGGTCATGCCGATGCCGCCATGGAGCTGGATCGCCTGCTGGCCGACGAACTTAGCCGACTTGCCGATCTGCACCTTGGCCGCGGCGATCGAGGTGGCGCGCTCCTTGGCGTCGTCGAACTCGGCGGCCATGGTCGCGAACATCGACATCGAGCGGGCCTGCTCCAGCGCGACGAACATGTCGGACGCCCGGTGCTGCAGCGACTGGAACGAGCCGATCGCGACGCCGAACTGCTTGCGCGTCTTGATGTACTCGACCGTGGTCTTCAGCGACTCGTCCATCAGGCCGACGGCCTCCGCGCACAGCGCGATGCGGGCCTCGTCGACAACGCGCTCGATCAGCGGCAGGGCATTGACCGGATCGCCGATCGCGGCGTCGGCGCCGACTTCCACACCGGTGAAGGTGATGTCGGCGGCATGCAGACCGTCCTGGGTCGGATAGCCCTTGCGGGTGACACCCTTGGCGTCGGCCGGCACGATGAACACGCCGATGCCCGACTTGTCGCGCTGGCCGCCCGAGGTGCGCGCGGTCACGATCAAGGTGTCGGCGTTCTCGCCGTTGAGCACGACGAACTTTTCGCCGTCGATGACCCAGCCATCGCCCTTCTTCTTCGCAGACGTCGCAACGTCGAACAGGTCATAGCGCGACTGCTTCTCGAGCTGGGCGAATGCAAACGTCCTGCTGCCGTCGATGATCCCAGGCAGATGCGCGGCCTTCTGCGCCGCCGAGCCGCCATGACGGAGGAAACCGCCGGCCAGCACCACGGTTGCGAGATACGGCTCGAGCACCAGCGCGCGACCCATCGCCTCCATCACGATCATGGTCTCGACGCCGCCGGCGCCGAAGCCGCCGTCGTCTTCCGAGAACGGCAGACCGAGCAGGCCCTGCTCGGCGAGCTTGGACCACATCGCGCGGCTCCAGCCGCCCTTCTCCTTCATGTACAGCTTGCGCTTGTCGAAATCGTAGGCATCCGCCAGCAGGCCGTCGATGCTGTCCTTGAGGAGACGCTGCTCCTCGGTGAGATCAAAATCCATGCTCTCTATCCTCGTACCCGGAATTCATCATCGGCGTCATTCCGGGACGCGCCGCAAGGCGCGGGCCCGGAATCCATACTCACGATGGTGGTTATGGATTCTCCGACGCGCAACTGCGCGTCGTAGCTCGCCGCTTCGCGGCGCCCCGGAATGACAGCAACTCAAAGCCCCAGCACCGCCTTGGCGATGATGTTGCGCTGGATCTCGTTGGAGCCGCCGTAGATCGAGACCTTGCGGTTGTTGAAGTAGCTCGGCGCGATCTGCGCGGTCCAATCCATGGTCTCGTTGCTGTCGTCGTCGCCATGGACGTCGTAGGGCGCGGCAAACGGGCCGATCACCTCCATCAGCAGCTCGGTCGTGGTCTGCTGGATCTCGGAGCCCTTGATCTTCAGCACCGAGGACGCCGGATTGGGCTTGCCCTTGCCGTGCTTGCCCTCGTCGGCGACGACGCGCAGTTGCGTCAGCTCGAGCGCCTTCAGCTCGACCTCGCAGGCCGTGAGCTTCTCGCGGAACGACGGATCCTCCAGCACCGGACGGCCGCCGGATTCGATCTTGCCGGCGAGCTCCTTGATGCGGCGGATACGCTCCTTGGAGACGCCGACACGGGCGATCCCGGTGCGCTCATTGCCAAGCAGGAACTTGGCGTAGTCCCAGCCCTTGTTCTCCTCGCCGATCAGGTTCTCGATGGGCACCTCGACGTCGTCGAAGAACACCTCGTTGACCTCGTGGCCGCCGTCGATGGTCTGGATCGGACGCACCGTGACGCCCTTCGACTTCATGCTGAAGACGATGAAGGAGATGCCCATCTGCTTCTTCGCGGACGGATCGGTGCGGCACAAGCAGAAGATCATGTCGGCGTGCTGCGCGAGCGTGGTCCAGGTCTTCTGGCCGTTGATGATCCACTTGTCGCCGCGGCGCTCGGCCTTGGTCTTCAGCGATGCGAGGTCGGAGCCCGAGCCCGGCTCGGAGAAGCCCTGGCACCACCAGTCGTCGACATTGGCGATGCGCGGCAGATACTTCTTCTTCTGCTCCTCGTTGCCGAAAGTGTAGATGACGGGGCCGACCATGCTGACGCCGAAGGCGAGCGGCTGCGGCGCCGGATAGGCCTGCAACTCCTCGTTGAAGATGTAGTGCTGCACCGAGGTCCAGCCGGTGCCGCCATATTCCTCCGGCCAGTGCGAGACACCCCAGCCCTTCTTGTTGAGGATGCGCCACCAGGTCACCATCTCGTCCTTCGACAGATGGCGGCCTTCGATCATTTTGCGCCGGGTCTCCGGCGGGACATTGTCCTTGAAGAACTGCCGGACTTCCTCGCGGAACGCCTGCTCTTCCTTCGTGAATGCAAGATCCATCGGATCCTCCCGTGTGTATATATTCGTCGACAAATCGAGCTGTCATTCCGGGGCGCCTCGAAGAGGCGAACCCGGAATCCATAACCACCATCGTGAGTATGGATTCCGGGCTCGCGCTCCGCGCGCCCCGGAATGACGAAGACCTATTGCAGCACCTCGAACAGGCCGGCGGCGCCCATGCCGCCGCCGACGCACATCGTCACCACCGCGTACTTGGCCTTGCGGCGGCGGCCTTCGATCAGCGCGTGGCCCGTGAGCCGCGCGCCCGACATGCCGTAGGGATGGCCGACCGCGATGGCGCCGCCATTGACGTTGATCTTGTCGGGGTCGATGCCGAGCTTGTCGCGGCAGTACAGCACCTGCACGGCGAACGCCTCGTTGAGCTCCCACAGGCCGATGTCGTCGACGGTCAGGCCATGGCGCTTCAATAGACGCGGCACCGCGAACACCGGGCCGATGCCCATCTCGTCGGGCTCGCAGCCATGCGCGACGAAGCCGCGGAAGATGCCGAGCGGCTGCAGGCCGCGCTTCGCCGCGGTGGCGTCGCTCATGATCACGCAGGCGGAGGCGCCGTCGGAGAGCTGGCTGGCATTGCCGGCGGTGATCGAGAAGCCGTCGCCGCGCACGGCCTTGAGGCCGGCGAGACCTTCGGCCGTCGTCTCGGGGCGCGGACCTTCGTCCTGCGACAGGGTGACGTCCTTGAACGAGACGTTGCCGGTGGCCTTGTCGGTGACCGCCATCTTGGTCGAGATCGGCGCCAGCTCGTCGTTGAACTTGCCGCCCTGCTGCGCGGCAGCGGTGCGGCGCTGGCTCTCCAGCGCATATTCATCCTGGCGCTCGCGGGAGATGCCGTAGCGCTTGGCGACGATCTCGGCGGTGTCGATCATCGGCATGTAGACGTCGCCCTTGATCTCGAGCAGCGCCGGATCGGTGGCCTGGAACGTGTTCATCTTGTCGTTCTGGACCAGCGAGATCGATTCGCCGCCGCCGCCGACTGCGATCTCGACACCGTCGAAGATCACCGAGCGCGCCGCGAGCGCAATCGCCTGCAGGCCGGAGGCGCACTGGCGGTCGATGGTGGTGCCGCCGACCGACACCGGCAGGCCGGCACGCAGCAGCGCCTTGCGCGCGATGTTGCCGCCGGTCGAGCCCTGCTGCAGGGCTGCGCCCATCACGACATCCTCGACCTCGGCCGGATCGACCTTGGCGCGCTTGACCGCCTCGCCGATGGCGTGGCCGAGCAGCGTCGCGCCGCCGGTGGCATTGAGCGCGCCGCGATAGGCCTTGCCGATCGGCGTGCGGGCGGTGGAAACGATGACGGCATCGGTCATGGGCGACCTCCTGTTGTTGTTACGGATGTTTGCTGTGAGACGTGGGTGATTGCTGCTGGCGCAGTTCGTGACGCGACAGCTTGCCGACCGGCGTGCGCGGCAGCTCGTCGACGAACTCGACCGCCGCCGGCAGCTCGTGCTTGCCGAGCTTGCCGGTGAGGAAGGCGCGGAGATCCTCGACCGGGAACGGCGCGAAGCCGTCGCGCAGCTTGATGAAGGCCTTGGCCGCCTCGCCGCGATAGGCGTCGGGAATGCCGATCACGATGACCTCCTGCACCGCCGGATGGGTGTAGATCGCCTGCTCGATCATCTGCGGATAGACGTTGAAGCCGCCGGAGATGATCATGTCCTTCTTGCGGTCGACCAGGAAGTAGAAACCGTCGGCGTCGACATAGCCGATGTCGCCGGTCAGGAAATGATCGCCGACGAACGACTGCGCCGTTTCGTCCGGCCGGTTCCAATAGCCCTTGGTGACGTTCGGCCCCTTGATCCGGATCTCGCCGACCTCGTTCACGCCGAGCACCTTTGCGGGATCCTCGAGCGACACGACGTCCATCTCGATGCCGGGCAGCGTGATCCCGATCGAGCCGGGCTTGTCCGGGCCACCCTTGGGATGGGCGGTGCCGGGCGAGCAGGTCTCGGTCATGCCCCAGCCGCTCTTCAGCTTCATGCCGACGCGGCGCTCCAGGATGCGCGCGACCTCGACTGGCAGCGGCGCGCCACCGGAGCCAACGCTAGTCAGCGACGACAGATCGCGCGTGTCGAGATCGGGCAGGTTGGCGATCGCGATCCACATCGTCGGCACGCCGGGAAAATAGGTCGCGCGCTTGACCTCGATGTCGCGCATCACGGCTTCCAAGTCGAAGCGCTGGTGCAGCGAGATCAGGCTGCCGAGACGCAGCGAGGTCAGCAGCACCACCGTCAGTGCATAGATGTGGAACAGCGGCAGCACGCAGATGACTCGGTCGGAGCCGTTGCCGTTCGCGCGCGTCGCGCGGCCCCAGATTTCGGCGATCGACACTGCCGAGGTGAGATTGCCATGGGTCAGCATCGCGCCCTTGGGCAGGCCGGTGGTGCCGCCGGTATATTGCAGCAAGGCGACGTCGTCGGGCGAGATGGCCGGCCACGCTGCCGGCGCCACGGCGCCCTCGACGAAGGCACGATGGGTGGTCACGGCGGAGCTATCCGGCAACGGCGTCTGTGACGTACCGACCTTGCCCCAATGATCATCCTCGCAGACGATCAGGCGGTCGAGCAGGCCCTTCTCGAGGAACTTCAGCGCCGTCGGCAGCAGCGCCGACAGGTTCGAGGTGACGAGAATGCGTGCGCCGGAATCGCTGAGCTTGTGCGACAGCGCGATCTCGCCATCGAGCGGCGACAGGTGCACGACGCGGGCGCCGGCCTTGAGCGCGCCGAAGAAGTTGATCGGATGATCCGGCGTATTGCCGAGGAACAGCGCGATCGACGCGCCCTTGCCAAAACCGGCTCGCAGGAACGCGGCGGCAGCCTGGTCGACGAGCGCCGCGAGTTGCTTGAAGGTGACGGGGCGGTCGCGGAATTCCAGCGCGTCGCGATCGCCGAAGTCACTGACCGCCTTTGCCAGCAGATCTGGCAAGGTGCCACGCGCGATCGGCGCGTCCCAGCGGACGCCTTCGGGATAGAACTGTTCGCCAGGATGGGTCATGCGGACTCTGTGTTTCTTGCCGTAAGGCGGCCCCGCTCTTCCCGTTCCCTCTCCTCTTGTGGGGGAAGGCCAGGGAGGGGGGTGGCTCCGGGCGAGACTGCCGTTGCGGCCCCCCACCCCCAACCCCTCCCCGCAAGGGGGAGGGGGGCGCAGCTGTGCACGGAGCTAGGGCAAAGCCTCAAGCGGCCTTCCCCTGCGCCAGCGAGGCGAACGTCTTGCCTTCCTCCGCGAGCTGCTTCAGCAGCGGCGCCGGCTCGAGCGAGGGATCATTGGTCTCCTTGGCATAGAACGCCAGCCGCTCGGCGATGTGCTTCAGGCCGACGCTGTCGGCCCAGTACATCGGGCCGCCGCGATAGATCGGCCAGCCATAGCCGTACAGCCAGACCACATCGATGTCGGACGGACGCGCGGCAATGCCTTCGGCGAGGATCTTCGCGCCCTCGTTGATCATCGGATACATCATGCGCTCGAGGATCTCCTCGTCGCTGACCGCGCGCCGCTTGAGGCCGAGCTTGGCGAGCGTCTCGCCGATCAGCTTCTCGACATCGGGATCCGGCAGCGGCGCGCGCGAGCCCGCCTCATATTTGTAATAGCCCTTGCCGGTCTTCTGGCCGAAGCGGCCGGCCTCGCACAGCGCATCCGCGATCTCGCTCTTGATGCCGCGGTCCTTGCGCGAGCGCCAGCCGATGTCGAGACCGGCGAGATCGCCCATCGCGAACGGGCCCATCGGCATGCCGAACTTGGTGACGACCGCATCGACCTGCTGCGGCAGCGCGCCTTCGAACAACAGCTTCTCGGCCTGCTTGCCGCGCTGCGCCAGCATGCGATTGCCGACGAAGCCGTCGCAGACGCCGACCACGGCCGGCACCTTTGCGATCTTGCGCGCGATCGACACCGCGGTGACGAGCGCATCCGGCGCCGTCTTCTCCGCACGCACGATTTCGCACAGCTTCATGACGTTAGCCGGCGAGAAGAAATGCATGCCGAGCACGTCCTGCGGCCGGCTGGTCTCTGCGGCGATGGCGTCGATGTTCAGATAGGACGTGTTCGAGGCCAGCACCGCGCCCGGCTTTGCATATTGATCGAGCTTGCCGAACACTTCCTTCTTCACCGCCATGGTCTCGAACACCGCCTCGATGACGAGGTCGGCGTCCTTGACGTTCTCGAGACCGACCTTGCCGTCGATCAACGCCATGCGCTTGGCCGGTGCATCCGCCGGGATGCCGCCGCGCGCGGCGGTCGCCTCCCAGTTCTTCTGCATGACGCCCATGCCGCGCTTCAGCTGCTCCTCGGCGGTCTCGATCAGCGTGACCGGAATGCCAGCATTGGCGAACGACATCGCAATGCCGCCGCCCATGGTGCCGGCGCCGATGATCGCGACGCGCTCGACCTTGCGGCCCTTGGTGCCCTCGGGCACGCCGGCGATCTTGGCGGCCTCGCGCTCGGCGAAGAACGCATAGCGCTGCGCCTTGGACTGATCGCTGGTAAGCAGCTTGAGGAAACCTTCGCGCTCCTTCTTCAGGCCCTCGTCGAACGGCAGGTCGATCGCGTAGCCCACCGCGTCGGCCGCCGCGAACGGCGCCTCGAGCCCACGCGACTTCTTGGTGATCGCCGCCACCGCACTGGTGAAGATCGTGCGATCGGCCTTGGCGGCCGCCAGCTTGGAATCGTCATCGCGCAATTTGCGCAGCGGACGGTTCTCCGCCACCACCTTGCGCGCGAAGGCTTCGCCGCCCGATGCCGGCCCCTCGACGATCTCCTCGATCAGGCCCGCCTTCAGCGCTTCCGCTGCGCCGATCGGATCACCGCCGACGATCATCTTGACTGCGAGCTCGGGGCCTACGGCGCGCGGCAGGCGCTGGGTGCCGCCCGCGCCCGGCAGCAGGCCGAGCTTCACCTCGGGCAGTCCGAGCTTCGCCTCCTTGGTGGCGACACGATAATGACAGGCGAGCGCCACTTCGAGACCACCGCCCAGGGCCGTTCCATGAATCGCCGCAATGACCGGCTTGGGGCTGTTCTCGATCGTGCTCAGCACGTCGTTGAGCGCCGGCGGCTTCGGCGGCTTGCCGAACTCGGTGATGTCGGCCCCGGCGATGAAGGTACGGCCGCCGCAGGTCAGCACGATCGCCTTGATCGCGGGATCGGCGATCGCCGCCTTGACGTTGTCCAGGATGCCGCCGCGAACTGCGGCACTCAGCGCATTGACGGGCGGGCTGTCGATGGTGACGATGCCGATGATGTCATGACGGTCAAGCTTTGCCACTTCGCTCACGCGTAAGCTCCTTGGATGTCGTTTCTTTGCGGCCGGTTAACGCACCGGCCAATTCTTGGCTCTTCATTTGCGCAGAGTATCAGCCTTGCTTGCGTCTACCCGCTGCCGAACATCAATTCCGCAGTGCGAAATCTAATTCCACATCTTGACATCCAGGGTTATTTTGAAGCACGAGCGTTGTCAACGAGGCTCATCAATCAACAGCCGATGACATGAAACGCCCAGGGAAGAAACCCGCGACCGATCGGAGCTTCGTCGTCGCGCTGGCGCGCGGCCTCGACGTGCTGCGGGCGTTCCGGCCGAATGACGGCCTGCTGGGCAATCAGGAAATCGCCGCGCGCACCAACCTGCCGAAGGCGACGGTCTCGCGCCTCACTTACACGCTCACCAAGCTCGGCTATCTCACCCCGGTGCCGCGCTTCGAGAAATACCAGCTGGCCCCAGCGGCGCTGGCGCTGGGCTACGCCGCGCTCGCCAATCTGGGCATCCGCCATCTTTCCGAGCCGTTCCGCGAGCAGCTGATGCGCGAGACCGGCGGCGCGGTCGCCATCGGCGGCCGCGACCGGCTGAGCATGATCTATTTCGGCCAGAGCCGTCACGGCGTCATCAACGTTCAACTCGACGTCGGCTCGCGCATTCCGATTGCAACGACCGCGATGGGCCGCGCCTACATCTGGGCGCTGCCGGACGAGGACCGCGCCGCGCTGATGCGGGAGATGCGCGAGCATTACGGCAGCCGTTGGCCGAAGATCCGCGACGGCATCGAGCGCGCCGGCGAGACCGTCGCGAAATATGGCTTCACGATCTCCGCCGGCGAATGGCAGGACGACGTTCATGCGGTCGGCGTCGCGTTGCGGCTGAACGACGGAACCGGTCCCTACGCCGTGAATTGCGGAGCACCGGCATTCCGCTTCACGGAAGAGCGCTTGCGCACCGACATTGGACCTCGTCTCGTCGCGATGGTAAGGAACATCGAAGCGGCGCTCGGCGGCCTCGCGCCGTCAACTAATCAAACAAGCAGCCCATCAAACAAAGAACTCAATAAAAAGCCGAAGCCAGGAGGAAAAGTTGCCCGTGTTGCCGAGGGTATCAGATAGCCTGCATCATCGCGGTCGGCTGGCGCCGCGTCCTGACCTGAACGATTTGGGGAGGGGCGAGACGAGATGACGCAGGCACAACTCGCCCAGACCAACGATCCGCTGCTCGTCGTCCGCGACGTCAGCGTCGTGTTCGGCGGCATCGTGGCGCTGAACGGCGTCTCGTTCGAGATGCGCGAGGGTCAGATCCTCGGCCTCATCGGCCCGAACGGCGCCGGCAAGACCACCCTGTTCAACTGCCTCAGCCGGCTCTACCAGCCGAGTTCCGGCGACATCCTGATGGAAGGCCACAGCATCCTGAAGCGGCCGCCGCACCGCATTGCCGAGATCGGCATCGGCCGCACCTTCCAGAATGTCGCGCTGTTTCCCAATCTCTCCGTGCTCGACAACGTCCGCGTCGGCACCCATGCGCGCACCTCCAGCGACATCATCTCGGATTCGCTGCGTCTGGCCTGGGTCCGGCGCAGCGAGAATTCCGTCAACACCAAGGTTCACGAAATTCTCGCCTATCTCGACCTCGAGGAGGTCGCGCACAAGACCGTGTCCGGGCTGCCGTTCGGCACCCAGAAGCGCGTCGAGCTGGCGCGCGCGCTCGCCGCCGATCCCAAGATCCTGCTGCTCGACGAGCCCGCCGGCGGGCTCAATCATGAGGAAGTCCATGTGCTGGGCGATCTGATCCGGCGCATTCGCGACGACCGCAAGGTGACCGTGCTGCTGGTCGAGCATCACATGGGACTGGTGATGTCGATCGCCGACCACGTCGTGGCGCTGAATTTCGGCCGCAAGCTCGCCGAGGGCACGCCCGCCCAGGTGCAGGCCGATCCCGACGTCATCAAGGCCTATCTCGGGAGCAAGGATCAATGACGCCGCTGCTCAACGTCAAGGACCTGCGCGCCTATTACGGCCAGGTCCAGGCCCTGCACGGCCTCTCCTTCTCCCTCAACGAGGGTTCGCTGACGACCCTGCTCGGCGCCAATGGCGCCGGCAAGACCACCACCCTGCGCGCCATCTGCAACATGGTGCGCTCGACCGGTGCGATCGAGTTCGAGGGGAAGCCGCTCAACAACAAATCGACCGAGAGCATCGTGCGCTTCGGCATCGCGCACGTGCCGCAGGGCCGCGGCACCTTCACCAACATGACGGTGGAAGAAAACCTGCAGCTCGGCGCCATCACGCGCAGCGACAAGGCGGGCATCGTCGCCGACATCGAGCGGATGTACTCCTACTTCCCCAAGCTGAAGGAACGCCACACCCAGCAGGCCGGCACCTTATCCGGCGGCGAGCAGCAGATGCTGGCGGTGGCCCGCGCGCTGATGCTGCGACCCAGGCTGATGCTGCTCGACGAGCCGTCGTTCGGCTTGGCACCGCTGGTGGTCCGCGACCTTTTCGGCATCCTCGGCAAGATCAACCGCGAGGAAAAGGTCTCGATCCTCGTGGTCGAGCAGAATGCGCAGCTCGCGCTCGAGCTCGCCGATCGGGCCTATGTGATCGAGACGGGCCGCATCGTCATGTCGGGCGCGGCCTCGGACATCGCGAAAGACGAGAACGTCCGCAAATCCTATTTGGGCTACTAACGGAGGCGGGACAATGGAGCTCTTCACCAACCAGGTCCTGGCCGGCATTGCGACGGGCGCGATCTACGCCTGCATGGCGCTCGCCGTCGTGATGATCTACCAGGCCATCGACCATCTCAACTTTGCGCAAGGCGAGATGGCGATGTTCTCGACATTCATCTCCTGGCAGCTGATGCAATGGGGCCTGCCCTACTGGGTCGCCTTCGTGGTGACGCTGGCCTTCTCCTTCGCCGGCGGCATCGTGATCGAGCGGGTGCTGTTCAAGCCACTGACCAAGGCGCCGATCCTGACCCAGGTCGCCGGCTTCATCGCGCTGTTCTCGATCATCAACTCCTGCGCCGGGCTGATCTGGGACTTCACCATCAAGCAGTACCCGACGCCGTTCGGCTCCTCGCCGTTCCTGGGCAGCCAGCTGATCTCGACCCATCAGGCCGGCATGATCGGCATCACCCTGCTGCTCCTGATCGGGCTGTACTTCTTCTTCCAGTACACCCGTGTCGGACTTGCGATGCGCGCGGCCGCAGCCTTGCCGGAATCGGCGCGGCTGGTCGGCATCAACACCTCCTGGATGATTGCGCTCGGCTGGGGCATGGCGGCCGCGATCGGCTCGATCGCCGGCATGCTGATCGCGCCGGTGGTGTTCCTCGAGCCCAACATGATGGGCGGCGTGCTGATCTACGGTTTCGCCGCGGCCGTGCTTGGGGGCCTCACCAGCCCCTTCGGTGCGGTGCTCGGCGGCTTCCTGGTCGGCATCTTCGAGAATCTCGCCGGCACCTACATTCCCCACGTGGGCAATGAGATGAAGCTGCCGATCGCACTGGCCCTCATCATCTCCGTCCTAGTCATCAAACCGGCCGGCCTGTTCGGCCGCAACATCGTGAAGCGAGTCTGATCATGAGCGCAGTCGAGGACATCGCATCCCAGGCGCCCGCGGTCGATGCCGTTCCGAAGCGGGCCATGACCTTGAGTTCCGGCACCACCTTCGTCGTCGTGCTTCTGCTTCTCGTGGTTCCGCTGTTCGTCAAGAACTTCATCATCTTCCAGATGACGATGCTCCTGATCTACGGACTCGCCGTGCTGGCGTTGAACATCCTGACCGGCGGCTCCGGACAGTTCTCTCTCGGGCAGAGCGCGTTCTATGCGGTCGGCGCCTATACGTCGGCGATCCTGATGGAGCAGTACAATGTCAACTACGCGCTGACCCTGCCGGTCGCCGGCGTCATCTGCTTCGGCTTCGGCTTCCTGTTCGGCCAACCGGCGCTGCGGCTCTCGGGCGTGTATCTCGCGCTCGCCACCTTCGCGCTCGCCACCGCGATGCCGCAGATCCTCAAGCTCGGCTTCTTCGAGGAATGGACCGGCGGCGTGCAGGGCCTCGTCGTCACCAAGCCGGACGCGCCGTTCGGCCTGCCGATGTCGCAGGACATGTGGCTGTACTACTTCACGCTGGCGATCACGATCGCGATCTACGTGTTCTCGGTGAACCTATTACGCTCGCGTTCGGGGCGGGCTTTCATGGCGATCCGCGACAACGAGATCGCAGCGTCCGCCATGGGCATCGACGTCGCGACCTACAAGACGCTGGCGTTCGGCGTCAGCGCCGGCATCACCGGCGTCGCCGGCGGCCTCGGCGCCATCGCCGTGCAGTTCGTGGCACCCGACAGCTACACGATCGTTCTCGCGATCTCGCTGTTCCTCGGCATGGTCGTCGGCGGCGTCGGCTGGCTGCCCGGATCGTTCGTCGGCGCGGCCTTCATCATCTTCGTTCCCAACATCGCCGAAGGCATTTCGAAGGGCCTGTCCGGCGCGGTGTTCGGCGTGCTGCTGTTCCTCGTCATCTTCCTCGTGCCGCACGGCTCGCGGCAGGTGGCGATGGTGGCGCAGCAGCTGCTCGGCAAACTCAGAAAGAACTAAGGAGGAACTCTTGCAGGTCGTTCAACAACTACGAATCGCCGCGATCGCGACGGCGGTCATCGCCCTCACCTCGGGCGCAGCACTCGCCCAGAAGAAATACGACGCCGGCGCGTCGGATACCGAGATCAAGATCGGCAACATCATGCCCTATAGCGGGCCGGCGTCCGCCTACGGCGTGATCGGAAAGACCGAGGAGGCGTATTTCAAGAAGATCAACGCCGAGGGCGGCATCAACGGCCGAAAGATCAACTTCGTCAGCTATGACGACGCCTATTCGCCGCCCAAGGCGGTCGAGCAGGTGCGCAAGCTGGTCGAAAGCGACGAGGTCCTGTTCGTCTTCAACCCGCTCGGCACGCCCTCGAACTCGGCGATCCAGAAATATCTCAACGGCAAGAAGATCCCGCAACTGTTCGTCGCCACCGGCGCAACCAAGTGGAACGACCCGAAGAACTTCCCCTGGACCATGGGCTGGCAGCCGAGCTACCAGAGCGAGGGCCGCATCTATGCGAAGTACCTGCTCAAGGACAAGCCCGGCGCCAAGGTCGGCGTGCTGTTCCAGAACGACGATTTCGGCAAGGATTATCTGAAGGGCCTCAAGGATGGCCTCGGCGACAAGGCCGCGTCCATGATCGTCATGGAAGAGAGCTACGAGACCTCCGAACCCTCGATCGACGGCCACATCGTCAAGCTGAAGGCCTCCGGCGCCGACGTCTTCTTCAGCGTCACGACGCCCAAGTTCGCGGCGCAGGCGATCAAGAAACTTGCCGAGATCGATTGGCATCCGACGCATCTGGTCGTCAACGTCTCGGCCTCGGTCGGCAGCGTGATCAAGCCGGCCGGCTTCGAGAACTCGCAAGGGATTCTTTCGGCCGCCTATGCCAAGGACGCTGCGGATCCGCAGTGGAACGATGATCCCGGCATGAAGAAGTTCTTCGACTTCCTCGCGCAGTATTATCCCGACGCCAACAAGCTCGACAGCTCGACCGTCTATGGCTACGGCGCCGCACAGACGCTCGTGAAGGTGCTGCAGATGTGCGGCGACGACCTCACCCGCGCCAATGTGATGAAGCAGGCCGCCAGCCTGAAGGACTTCGCGCCCGACACCTTGCTGCCGGGCGTCAAGATCAACACCTCGGCTACCGACTTCGCGCCCATCGAGCAATTGCAGATGATGCGGTTCAAAGGCGAGAAGTGGGAGCTGTTCGGCGAGGCGATCAGCGGCGCCATCGAGTAATCGTGCAATCGAGCATCGCCGCCGAGAGCGGTGCCGATCTCAACCTCGCCCTCCGCGCCATCCGCGCGGAGGGCTTTTTCGTAGGTCGCACCGACGATGCCATGAACGGTGGACAGACACCGTTTAGCTGATCTCAGGCTGTTCTCGCAGAGCAATCACCCGCCCAAATTGTGCGCACTTCTCGCAACTGCGCAGATGTTGCGCGGACGCGGACCGATAAAACACGGACCGTGCCGTGATGTCGCAACCACGCCGCGGCGGCTCTGCTATAGTCCCCCGACACACGAGAGCTTCCGTCAAGGAGGCCACGGCACGTCATCCAGAACCAACACGGGAGAAACGCACCATGATGATCACGCGACGGGCCGCCCTTGCCTCGGCTGCCGCCATCGTCCTCGCCTCGAGTTCCGCGATCGCCGCCAACAAGAAGTACGACACCGGCGCCTCCGACACCGAGATCAAGATCGGCAACATCATGCCCTATAGCGGGCCGGCCTCGGCCTACGGCATCATCGGAAAGACGGAAGCGGCCTACTTCAAGAAGATCAACGCCGAGGGAGGCATCAACGGCCGCAAGATCAACTTCATCTCTTATGACGACGCCTATTCGCCGCCAAAGACGGTCGAACAGGCACGCAAGCTGGTCGAGAGCGATGAGGTGCTGTTCATCTTCAATTCGCTGGGCACGCCGCCGAACTCGGCAATCCACAAATACATGAACTCGAAGAAGGTCCCGCAGCTGTTCGTCGCCACCGGCGCCACCAAGTGGAACGACCCGAAGGATTTCCCCTGGACCATGGGCTGGCAGCCCAACTACCAGAGCGAATCCAGAATCTACGCAAAATATCTGCTGAAGGAAAAGCCGGACGCCAAGATCGCGGTGCTGTATCAGAACGATGATTACGGCAAGGACTATCTGAAAGGACTGAAGGATGGGCTTGGCGCCAAGGCCGCCTCAATGATCGTCATGGAGGAGAGCTACGAGACCGCCGAACCCTCGATCGACAATCACATTGTCAAACTCAAGTCCACCGGGGCCGACGTATTCGTGAACATCACCACGCCGAAATTTGCGGCGCAGGCGATCAAAAAGGTCAAGGAGATCGACTGGAAGGCGCTGCATGTCCTCAACAACGTCTCCGCCTCCGTCGGCAGCGTGCTGAAGCCGGCCGGCTATGAGAATTCGCAGGACATCATCTCGGCGGCCTATCTCAAGGACGTCTCCGATCCGCAATGGAAGGATGACGCCGGGATGAAACAGTTCCTCGACTTCATGGCAAAGGATTTCCCCGAGGGCGACAAACTCGATGGCGGCACCGTCGTCGGCTACAGCGTGGCCCAGACGCTGGTGCAGGTGCTGAAGCAATGCGGCGACGACCTCACTCGCGAGAACGTCATGAAGCAGGCCGCATCGCTGCGCAACTTCCGCACCGAGATGCTGCTGCCTGGCATCACGATCAACACCTCGGCGACCGACTTCGCACCCGTCAGCCAGCTGCAACTGATGCGCTTCAAGGGCGAGAAGTGGGAGCTGTTCGGCGACGTGATCTCCGCCGACGTCGGCGGCTAACGACGAGACGCAGTTGAAACCGCCGCCTGCGGCCTCGCGCCGCAGGCGACGCTCTCTCCAAGCATCTTTGCTGTCTTTGCCAAGAATTTCTTAAGCTAGGAGTTGAAAGAGAGGCGGTCATGCAGCGGCGGCGGTTACGCCGAGCGCGCGGCTGCGCTATGGGGACTCGTCCGGAGTGAAACGAGTCGCCCGCCTTGCGGGCGGATCCAACAACAAGGCCAAGCTCCAAGGCCGAGAAGGAGTCCCCACGTGATCACTGCCCTCACCCGCCGCACGCTCTCCAGCATGCTCGGTCTCGCCCTGGCTGGCGCAGTTGCCGGCAGCGCCCATGCCGACAAGAAATACGACACTGGCGCCAGCGACACCGAGATCAGGATCGGCAACATCGTGCCCTATAGCGGCCCCGCCTCGGCCTACGGCTCGGTCGGCAAGGCGATGTCGGCAGTGTTCAAGAAGGTCAACGACGAGGGCGGCATCAACGGTCGCAAGATCAATTTCATCTCCTACGACGACGCCTATTCGCCGCCAAAGACCGTCGAGCAGGCGCGCAAACTGGTGGAGAGCGACGAGGTGCTCTTCCTGTTCGGCGTGCTCGGGACTGCCCCCAACACGGCGATCCAGAAATACATGAACGCCAAGAAGGTGCCGCAGCTGTTCGTCGCCACCGGCGCCACCAAGTGGAACGAGCCCAAGACCAATCCGTGGACCATGGGATGGCTGCCGAGCTATCAGTCGGAAGCCCGCATCTATGCCAAATATCTCACCGCGCAGCAGCCGACCGGCAAGATCGCAGTGCTCTACCAGAACGACGACATGGGCAAGGACTATCTGAAGGGTCTCAAGGACGGCCTTGGCGACACCTCCCGTGTGGTGCTGGAGGAGAGCTATGAGATCGCCGAGCCCACGATCGAGTCGCACATCGTCAAGATGAAGTCGGCCAACCCCGACATCGTCGTGCTGTTTACCACGCCGAAGTCCGGAGCCCAGGCGATCAAGAAGCTCGGCGAGATGAACTGGAAGCCGCTGACCATCATCTCGAACGTCAGTGCCTCCACCGCGGCCGTGATGCGCCCGGCCGGCGTCGAGAACTCGCAAGGGGTGATCTCGGCGGCCTATGCCAAGGACGCGTCCGATCCGCAATGGGCCAACGACCCGGGCCTCGGCGCGTTCAGGGAGCTGCTCGCCAAATATCTGCCGGAAATCAACCCCGTGGATTCGTCGGCGCTGACCGGTTACAACATCGCCACCACAATGGTCGAGGTGCTGAAGCGATGCGGCGACGAACTGACCCGCGCCAATGTCATGAAGCAGGCGGCAGGCCTGAAGCAGTTTGCGCAGGGCGGGCTGTTGCCCGGCATCACGCTGACCACCGGTCCGGACGACTTCCAGCCGATCGAGCAGCTGCAGCTGATGCAGTTCAAGGGCGAGCGCTGGCAGTTGTTCGGCGAGGTCATGAGCGGCGAGCTCAAATAGGCTCTGCACGGCAGACGGGCGGCGCCGCATGACCAGCCGCCGTCCGTTGTTGCGCTCGATCTTCGATGCCGCCGTCGCCGCGGCGCATCCCGACATCGTGCTGCCGGCATTCCTGCCGGCGGCTCCCAAAGGACGAATCATCTGCCTCGCCGCCGGCAAGGGCGCGGCCGCGATGGCGCTCGCGGCCGAGCGCCATTACCTGGACACGCTCGGGTTCGATCCCGCGAAGCTGACCGGCATCGCAACCACCCGCCACGGCCATGGTGTGCCGACCCGGCGGGTGAAGGTGATCGAGGCCGGACATCCGATGCCGGACGAGGCCGGGCTGAAGGCCGCCGACGAGACGCTGCAATTGGCGGCAACCGCCGAGCCCGGCGACCTGATGCTGGTGCTGCTCTCCGGTGGTGGGTCCGCCAATTGGGTCGCGCCGGTGAACGGTGTCAGCTTCGCGCAGAAGCAGCAGCTGACCCGCGCGCTGCTCCGCTCGGGCGCACCGATCGGCGAAATGAATACGGTCCGCAAGCATCTGTCGCGAATCAAGGGCGGCCGGCTGGCGCGGGCCGGGCAGAATGCCGAGATCGTGACGCTGGCGATCTCCGACGTGCCGCATGACGATCCCTCGGCGATCGCATCGGGTCCGACGGTGCCCGATCCGACCACGCTGGCCGATGCCCGCGGCATCGTCGCCAAATACAAGCTCGAGGTCGACCCGGCGATCGGCCGGGCGCTCGATGATGCCGCCAATGAGAGCTGCAAGCCCGGCGATGCCGCCTTCGCCCGCGCCTCGTTCGAGCTGATCGCGCGCCCCGCCAGCTCGCTGGAGGCGGCCGTGGCCAGCGTCAAGGCCGCGGGCTACGACGTGCTCGATCTCGGCGCCGATCTCGAGGGCGAGGCCCGCGAGGTCGCGGCCGATCACGCCAAACTGGCACGCGAGGCCCGCGCGCTCGGTCGCCGCATGGCGATCATTTCCGGCGGCGAGCTCACCGTGACGGTGCGCGGCCAGGGCCGCGGCGGCCCGAACCAGGAATATGCCCTGGCGCTCGCCGGCCTCCTCAAGGACATGGAGGGCGTCGCGGCGCTCGCCGGCGACACCGACGGCGCCGATGGCGGCGGCGGCAGCGCCTCCGATCCGGCCGGTGCGCTCGTCGATGCCGAGGTCATCGCCGCGATGCGGGCGCAGGGGCTGGATCCGCAGGCCTATCTCGCCAACAACGACGCCACCGCGTTCTTCGCCGCGACCGGCGGCCTGCTGCAGACCGGACCGACCCTCACCAACGTGAACGACGTCAGGGTCATCCTGGTCGATTGAGGGGCGCGACTGCGTCCTTCAGAACTCCTCCGCGATCTTGGTGAGCATCGCCAGCAGCGCGTCGCGACCATCCGGGCCCAGCAGCTCGTTGAGCCGCGCCTCATGCTTCGACACCACCAGCTTCTTGGCGCGGGCCAGCACGGCGCGGCCCTTCTCGGTCAGCATCAGGATGTGCGAGCGCCGGTCGTTGGCCGAACGCACCCGCGCACACAGGTCGCGGCTCTCGAGGCTGTCCAGCAAGGACACGAAGTTCGGCCGCAGGATGCCCAGGGTGTTGGCGATCTCGGTCTGGTTACGGCCCGGATTGGCGTCGAGCAGCAGCAGCACCGAGAACTGGGCCGGCGTCAGTTGCAGCGGCGCGACGCAGCGCAGGAAGTCCTCGAACACCTTCAACTGCGCCCGTTTCAGCACATAGCCAAGCAGATCCGACAGCTCGCCGAGCTGGACCGCTTGCGTCTCGTCGGCCGCTACGGCAGCTTCCTTGCGGCTCTCCCTCTTGCTGACGGGCTTGGCGCTATCGGCCATCACGGTCCGCCAAATTCATCGCATTTGCTTCCATCCCTGGTCTCGAATGCCGCAGCCGGAACAGCGGCCTTGAGATTATAATCGATAATTGTTATCCACTATATCAAACACGGGCAGCCCAATTCAACTGCCCAAGACCGGCGGACGGCGCTGGGCGCCGGCCGCGCCCGGTCACCACAGAGGGGGAGCGTCCTGTCTTGAACACAACGATCTTGCTGTTCCTGTTGCAGGACGGCATTACCAATGGCGCGATCTACGCGCTGCTCGGGCTGGCGCTCGTGCTGGTGTTTGCCGTCACCCGGGTGATCCTGATCCCGCAGGGCGAATTCGTCACCTACGGCGCCCTCACCTATGCCTCGCTCGCGGCCGGCCAAATGCCGGGCACCGCGAAGCTCGCCGTCGTGATCGGGCTCGCGGCCTTCGCCTTCGACCTCTACGCCATGCGCAAGACGCTGCACGCGCCGAAGATCGCGCGCACCTTCGGCCTCAACGTCGCCCTCCCTGTCGTCATTCTGCTCGCCAGCATGTGGGCGGCGAACCAGCGCATGCCCGCCGGCGTCAGCCTGGTGCTGTCGCTGCTGATCGTGGCCAGCATCGGCCTGTCGCTCTACCGCATCGTGTTCCAGCCGCTCGCGCACACCTCGGTGCTGGTGCTGCTGATCGCCTCGGTCGGCGTTCACCTCGCACTGCAGGGCCTCGGCCTGCTGTTCTTCGGCGCCGAGGGCCAGCGTGGCCCGACCCTGCTCAATGCCACGGCGACGCTCGGCTCGCTGCGCTTCACCGGGCAGGGCATGGCGGTCTACGGCATCACCATCGCCTTCATCGTCGGCCTCTGGCTGTTCTTCGGCCTGACGCTCTACGGCAAGGCGCTGCGCGCCACCGCCGTCAACCGGCTCGGCGCCCGCCTCGTCGGCATCCGCACCACGCTGTCGGGCCAGATCGCGTTCCTGCTGGCCTCCACCATCGGCGCGCTCTCGGGTATCCTGATCGTCCCGATCACGACGCTCTATTACGACACCGGCTTCCTGATCGGCCTCAAAGGCTTCATCGCCGCGATCATCGGCGGCCTGATCAGCTATCCGCTGACTGCGGTCGCCGCGCTCGTCGTCGGCATCGTCGAGGCGTTCTCCTCGTTCTATGCCTCCAACTTCAAGGAGGTGATCGTCTTCACGCTGCTGATCCCGGTTCTGCTGCTGCGTTCGCTCGCCGCGCCCGCGGTCGAAGAAGAGAAGGATTGAGCCGTGCGCGAGCGTTGGCCTCTCATCATCTTTGCCGTCATCGTCGCGGCGATCCCGTTCATCCCGGGCATGCCGCCGTTCTGGATCGTGCTGCTCGACAATATCGGCCTGTCGGCGCTGGTCGCGATGGGGCTGGTGCTGCTGACCGGCGTCGGCGGTCTGACCTCGTTCGGCCAGGCCGCCTTTGTCGGCTTCGGCGCCTACACCACTGCGGTGCTGTCGGCCAATTACGGCGTATCGCCGTGGCTGACCCTGCCGCTGTCGCTGCTGGTGTCCGGCCTCGCCGCCGTTCTGCTCGGCCTCGTCACGGTCAGGCTGTCCGGCCACTATCTGCCGCTCGGCACGCTCGCCTGGGGCCTCGGCCTGTTCTATCTGTTCAGCAAGCTCGCCTTCCTCGGCCGCAACGACGGCATCTCCGGCATCCCGCCGCTGTCGATCGGCAGCCTCAAGATGCTCGATCCCGGCACGATCTATTTCGCGATCTGGGCCGCCGTTCTGATCTCCGCACTGTTGACGATGAACCTGCTGGACTCCCGCACCGGCCGCGCCATTCGCGCGCTGCGCCGCGGCCACATCGCCGCGGAAGCGTTCGGCGTCTATGCACCTCGCGCCAAGCTGCTGGTGTTCATCTATGCCGCCGTGCTCGCCGGCCTCTCGGGCTGGCTCTATGCGCACTTCACCCGCGCCGTGAACCCGACGCCGTTCGGCGCCCAGGCCGGCATCGAATATCTGTTCGTCGCCGTGGTCGGCGGCGCCGGCTATGTCTGGGGCGGCGTGCTCGGCGCGGCGATCGTCGTCGTGCTGAAAGAGGTGCTGCAAAGCTACCTCCCGCTGCTGCTGCATGGCGAGGGCCAGCTCGAGACCATCGTGTTCGGCATTCTCCTCGTCACGCTTCTCCAGCTCGCCCCGACCGGCCTGTGGCCGTGGCTGACGGCGCGGCTGCCGTTCAAGCCGGTTGCCAAGCAGCCGGACACGTCGGTCAAACTGCCGGCGCGGGAGCGATCTGCGACGACTCCAAACGTGCTGCTCCAGGTCGACAACGCGCGTAAGCAGTTCGGCGGCGTGGTCGCGGTCAACAACGTCTCGTTCGATGTCCAGTCCCGCGAGATCGTCGCGCTGATCGGCCCGAACGGCGCCGGCAAGAGCACGACCTTCAACCTGATCACCGGCGTGCTGCCGCCGACCTCCGGCAACATCTCGGTGCTCGGCAAGGCCGTCGGCAACGCCCCGCCGCAGGACGTCGTCAAGCTCGGCATTTCCCGTACCTTCCAGCACGTCAAGCTGGTGCCGGATATGACGGTGCTCGAGAACGTCGCGATCGGCGCGCATCTGCGCGGCCATTCCAACGCGCTCACGAGCATGTTCCGGCTCGATCGCGGCGACGAAGCCAAGCTGCTCGCGGAAGCCGCGCGGCAGATCGAGCGCGTCGGGCTCGGCGACCAGATGCACCAGCTTGCTGGCTCGTTGTCTCTTGGCCAGCAGCGCATCGTCGAGATCGCCCGCGCGCTGTGCGTGGATCCGATGCTGCTGCTGCTCGACGAGCCGGCCGCCGGCCTGCGCCACATGGAGAAGCAGCGCCTCGGCGCGCTGCTGCGCGACCTCCGCGCCGGCGGCATGTCGGTGCTGCTGGTCGAACACGACATGGGATTTGTCATGGACCTCGCCGACCGCATCGTGGTGCTCGATTTCGGCACCAAGATCGCCGAGGGCACACCTGCCGCGATCAAGACCAATCCGGAGGTCATCAAGGCGTATCTCGGAGCCACCGCATGAGCACGCTGCTGGAAGTCACCGACGCCCATGTCTCCTACGGCAAGGTCGAGGCGGTCCGCTCGGTCTCGCTCACCGTGGCCGAGAACGAGATCGTCACCATCATCGGCGCCAACGGCGCCGGCAAGACCACGCTGCTCAGTGCCATCATGGGCGTGTTTCCGCTGAAGGGTCGCGTCTCCTTCCTGGGCGAGGACATGGCCCGGCTGGAGATCGAGGACCGCGTCGCGCGCGGTCTCTGTCTGGTGCCGGAGCATCGCGAGCTGTTCGCCACCATGAACGTGGAGGATAATCTGCAGCTCGGCGCTTTCAGAATGTCGAAGGCCCACGCCGCACGCGGCTTCGAGCACGTCTACACGCTGTTTCCGAAGCTCAAGGAGCGGCGCAAGCAGCTCGCCGGCACGCTCTCCGGCGGCGAGCAGCAGATGCTGGCGATGGGGCGCGCGCTGATGGGCGCGCCAAAGATGCTGATGCTGGACGAGCCCAGCCTTGGCCTGGCGCCGATCATCGTCGCCGGCATCTTCGAAATCGTCGCCAAGCTGCGCCAGGAAGGCGTCTCGGTGCTGCTGGTCGAGCAGAACGCCAAGGCCGCGCTCAAGGTCGCCGACCGCGCCTATGTCATGGAGCTCGGCGAGTTCGTGCTTAACGGCAAGGCCAGCGAGATCGCCACCGACGAGCGCGTGGCGGCGAGCTATCTCGGCTTTGCCGAGGCGGCCGCGAGCTGAGCCCGATGTCGATGGGGTGAGGCGCTGCTTCAGGAGGGCGCCTCCTTCGACAGCAGGAAATCGACCATCACGCGCTCCAGCGCCCGGTACATGTCGGTGCCGGTCGCCGTCAGGCAGCCGCGCTGGCGCGCAGCGGCGATGAAGGGCGAGACCTCGGGCCGGGTGATGACACAGCCGCAATAGGCCGACGGGCTGACGGTCGTCATGTCGACCGGCAGAGGATCGCCGGGCTGCATGCCTGCCGGCGTGGCGTTGGCAACCATGTCGAAGCCTGTTGCGTTCATCGAGCCGACAACGGCGCGGCCTTTGCCCCGCTCGTTGAGGCGCGCGATCAGCACATCGCGGCGTCCGGCATCGCTGTCGTGAATGGCAAGCTCGCGCACGCCGGAATCGATCAGCGCCAAAGCGATTGCCGAGCCCGCACCGCCCGCGCCAATCTGTAGCGCGCGGCAGCCTGCAGCATCGAAGCTCGCCCCCTTCGCAGCGCCGATGAAGCCAAGGCCGTCGACCATGTCGCCATGCCAACGGCCGTCAGGACCACGCCGCATCAGATTCACGGCGCCGATGAAATGCGCGCGCTCCGTGGCCGTCGCACAGGCGCGGTAGCAGGCGAATTTGTGCGGGATGGTCGCGACGATGCCGTCGAGATTCTTCACCCGTGTCATCGTCGCCAGGAAGTCAGTCAGGTCGCGCGGCGCGACTTGGACCGCAACCAGGATCGCATCGCTGCCGCGCTCCGAGAACGCCTGGCTGACGCCGGCCGGCGCGCGCACCTGCGCGACGGGATCGCCGATGATGATGTGGAGCCGCGTGGCTCCGCTGGGGGCGGGAATCATGGTGGGGCTCCCAAAACGACAAAGATCATCGTCCAAATGGCCGAAAGGCCGGCTCACCGAGCCGGCCTTCCTCACTCGAAGATATCGTCCGTCCGGTTACTTCGCCGGGACGTATTTGCCATCCTTCACCGTCAGGATGATGCGGGCGCGGTCGTCGAGGCCGGAGCGGTCCTTTTCGGTGAAGTTGTAGACGCCCTGCGAGGCCGCCAGATCCTTCTCGGTCAGCAGCGCCTGGCGGATGGCCTCGCGGAACTCCGGCGTGCCGGGCTTGGCGGTCTTCAGCGCCACCGGGATGATGCGCTTGAGGATCTCGAACGCATCGAACGAGTGGCCGGCGAACTGGCTGCGGCTGTTCGGGCCATACTTGCCCTCATACGCCTTGTTCAGCTCCATGCCCGGCTTCTTGGTCAACGCGCTGTCGTCCTGCGTCTCCGGCGACATCACCGGACCGGACGCCATGATCACCCCCTCCGCCGCCTTGCCGGCGATACGGATGAAGTCCATGCTCGCGGCGCCATGGGTCTGATAGATCAGGCCGGTGTAGCCACGCTCGCGCAGCTCGGTCTGCGGCAGCGCCGCGGCGGTGCCGGAGGCGCCGACCAGGATGGCGTCCGGATTGGCGGCGACCAGCTTCAGCACCTGGCCGGTGACCGAGGTGTCGGGACGCGCAAAGCGTTCCTCGTCGGCGATGGTGATGCCCATCGGCACAGCCTGATTCTTCAGATCGTTGAACCAGAGGTCGCCGTAGGAGTCGGAGTAGCCGATATAGCCGACGGTCTTGATGTTGTGCGCCTTCATGTGCTCGTACAGCACCTTGCCCATGATCGGCACCGGCTGCGGCATCACCACCGACCATTTCATCCGCTCCGGGGTGACCGGGAACGGCGCCAGGCCGAAATGCGGAATGCCGGCTTCGTTGGCGACGTTGGACACCGCGATGGTCGGCGGCGTCAGCGCCGAGCCCATGATGATATCGGCCTTCGATTCCGTCACGAAGCGACGGGCGTTGGTCGTGGCCGTGGTCGGATCGCCGCCGTCGTCGAGCACGATCACCTTGAGCGGCACGCCGCCGATCTCCTTCGGCACGAACTCGAGCGCATTGCGCTCGGGGATGCCGAGCGCCGCGCCCGGCCCCGTCGTCGTCGTGGTGATGCCGATGGTGATCTCGCTGGTCTGCGCCAGCGCCGGCGCTGATGCCAGCATCGCGATGACGCCAGCCGCCGCCAGATAGGCCTTCCTCATAAAATCCTCCCTCAATCTTGTCGGTTCAGCTCGTGATCCGCCGATCCTGTTTGCAGTCCCGCCCCCTGTCTGGGGCATCTTCCAACACGACCGGCCGATATGTGTCCAAACGTGATCATAGCATTGAACACGAGAAGATCACTCCTCACCAGTCGACCAAAGCACGACAGCTGAACATCCTTAAGACGGCCGCATGTCGCACCCATTTCCGCGCCTCATTCCCCGAGAAACTTGGCTCGCATCTCCTCCGGGAAAGGTGCCGATTTCAGCTTGTCCGGGTCGGCCGGATCGCGCCCGACCAGCACCCGGGTCTCGAACCCTTCGATGGCCAGCGCCTCACCCTTGAACACCTTGTGGGTGACGTCGAAGGACGAGCGCTTGATGCTCTCGATCCGGCTCTCGATCGTGATCCAGTCGCCATAGGTCGAGGGGATGTAGAACTTGGCGCGGGTGTCGACCATGGGGATGCCGACCAGGCCGTAGCGGCGGACGATGTCCTGCTTGGAGAACCCGGCCGCCTCGAACATCACCGAGGTCGCATCATCGAACATCGCGAAATAGCGCGGGTAGTAGACGATGTTGGCGGGATCGCAGTCGCCCCACTGGATCTGCACGTCGCGGCGGTGAACGAACATGTCTTGAAAGCCTCACACCATCGCCGATAGCGATCTGGAGAGTGGGCAACGGCGCGCAGCGCCGAGCCCACCATTTTCAGCGGTGGTGGGCACGCTACGCTTTGCCCACCCTCCGTTTCTCTACGTCGTCATTCCGGGGCGCGCGGAGCGCGAGCCCGGAATCCATCTCTCAGCAGTGCTAGACGCCGAATGGATTCCGGGCCCGACGCTGGCGCGTCGTCCCGGAATGACAACCACGTGGACGTCGGCGCGCGGCACTTACTTCGGCGCCATGCGCAGCGAGCCGTCGAGGCGAACGACTTCGCCGTTGAGGTAGGCGTTCTCGACCATGTGCAGCGCCAGCGCGGCGAACTCATCGGCATGACCCAGACGACGGGGGAACGGGATCGCGGCGGCGAGCGAGTCCTGGGCCTCCTGCGGCAGGTTGGCGAGCAGCGGCGTCAGGAACAGGCCGGGCGCAATGGTCAGCACGCGGATGCCGAACTGCGCGAGCTCGCGCGCGATCGGCAGGGTCATGCCGACGATGCCGCCCTTGGAGGCGGAATAGGCCGACTGTCCGATCTGGCCGTCATAGGCGGCGACCGACGCGGTGTTGATGACGACGCCGCGCTCACCGGTCGCCTGCGGCTCCAGCTTGGTCATGCCGTTGGTGACCAGACGCAGCATGTTGAACGAGCCGATCAGGTTGACCTTGATGACCTTCTCGAAATCGGCCAGCGGCATCGGGCCGTCACGTCCGACGACGCGCTTGGCGACGCCGATGCCGGCGCAGTTCACCAGCACGCGCGGCTGCTGGCCGAGCGCCTCGACGGCCTTGGCAACGGCCGCTTCCGCGCCGGCGGCGTCCGAGACGTCGCAGACCACCGGCACGCCCTTGATCTCGGCCGCGACCTCCTCCGCCAGCTTGGCGTTGAGATCGAACACCGCGACCTTGGCGCCCTGCGCAGCGAGCTTGCGGGCGGTGGCGGCCCCGAGGCCGGAAGCGCCGCCGGTGACGATGGCGGCCTGGTCCTTCAACAACATTGTCGTTTCTCCCTTGGATGCGTCGATCAGCCGGCGATGATGATGTCGTCGTCCGGCGTCGCGGCGTAGATGCGTTCGATCAGGTCCTTGCGGTTCTCCAGCACGGCGCGCTGGTTGATCGATCCCTTGTCGGTGACCTCGCCCTTGTCGATCGACAGCGGCACGCCGAGCAGGACGGCGCGCGTGATGCGCGTCGATGAGCCGGTCGCGGTCTGCAGGAATTTTGCGAAGCGCTGACGGAAGGCCTCGATGATCAGCGGATCGGCCGCCGTGGCGGCGAGGTCGTCGAACGGCAAGGTCGCGTTGATCAGGCGGCAACCATCGAGATCGAGCACGACGATTGCGGCGATCTCGTCGCGGTTGATGCCGGCGATGATCACGTCGCGCGCCAGCGGCGCGCACGCAGCCACGAAGCGGGCCCGCAACGGGCCGACGGAAACCCAGGTGCCGCTCGCCAGCTTGAAGTCCTCGGCAACACGGCCGTCAAAGTCGAAGCCGGCATTGAAGTCGTCGGGATCGACGGGCTTCAGCGCGTCGCCCATCTTGTAGTAGCCTTCGTCATCAAAGGCCGCGGCCGAGACCTCCGGCAGGCGCCAATAGCCCGGCGTCACGTTAGGCCCCTTGGCGCGCACTTCCATCTTGCCGTTGTTGGGAACGAGCTTGGCCTCGTTGCCGGAGACGGGCAGGCCGACATGGCCGGAGCGGCTGGTGCGCGGATTGACCGACATGAAGAACGGCGCGGTCTCGGTGGAGCCGAGGCCCGTCAGCATCGGCACGCGAGTGCCCGTCTCGGCCACCGAGAGCTCGTCGAGCTCGTTCCAGACATGCGGCGCCAGTGCGGCACCGGAGAAGAACATCGCGTGCAGCCGCTGGAAGAAGGACTTCCGCAGCGCCGGGTCCTCGCGGAAATAGGGCAGCAGCGACTCGTAGCCCTTGGGGACGTTGAAATAGACCGTCGGCGAGATCTCGCGCAGGTTTCGCACGGTCTCCTCGATGCCACCGGGCACCGGCTTGCCCTGGTCGAGATACATCGAGCCGCCGTTGAACAGGGTCAGGCCGATGTTGTGGTTGCCGCCGAATGTGTGATTCCAGGGCAGCCAGTCGATGATCACGGGCGGCTCGTCCTTGAGGAAGGCGAGCGTCTCGCGGATCATCACCTGGTTGGCGCAGATCATCCGCTGGGTGTTGATCACAGCCTTCGGATTGCCGGTCGAGCCCGAGGTCAGCAGGAATTTCGCGATCGTGTCCGGGCCGATCTTGTCATGGGCGGCGTCGAGGCCAGGAAACAGCGGCGATGCGATCAGATCGGCGAGCATCGTGATCTTGCGGCCCGGCACCGAGCCGAACGACGCCACGATCTCGGTGCCCTCGGGCACGTTGGCGATGAGCGCGTCGGCGAACTTGTCGGCGTCGTCGACGAAGACGAGGCCCGGCGTCAGCAGCTTCATCAGGTAGGCGAGCTTGCCGTAGTCGCGCGACACCAGCGAATAGGCCGGCGACACCGGACAGAACGGCACGCCGGCATAGAGCGCGCCGAACGCGACCAGCGCATGGTCGATCGAATTGCCCGACAGGATCATGACCGGCCGGTCTGGCGACAGCCCGCGCGCGAGCAGCCCGGACGCGATGTGCCGGCTCGCCGCCAGCAGCGTGGCATAGCTCAGCTCGCGCCAGCCCTCCGGGCCAACGCGCTCGGCCATGAACACGCGCTCGGGCTTGGCTTTGGCGAAGTGATGCAGCCGGTCGGTGATCCGCGGCGGATAGTCGCCGAGCGGCTGCTTCGGACGGAGATAGATGGTGCCGTCGTCTCGGCGGTCGACCGTGACGGCCGGGTCGTTGAACGAGATCGCGCGCAACGGATGAACACTGGCGCGGCGCGCCGTGTCGTCCGTTCCTCCCTGTGTGCTTGTTATTGTTTGTGCGGTCATGTCACGTCGGCTTCACTTTGGCGGTCTTGTGATCGAGGAAGGCGCGGATGCGATTCTTGGCCTCCTTGTCGCTCTGCGCGACGGTGGCCATCAGCGATTCCATCAGCAGGCCGGTCTGCGGATTGGCCTCGGCGATCATCGGCAGCGCCTGCAGCACCGCGAAATTCGTCAGCGGCGCGTTGTTCGCGATCTTCGCCGCCAGCTCCATCGCCTTGGCCATCGAGGCGCCGGCCTCGACCAGATATTGCGCGAAGCCGTAGGACGAGCCTTCGGTCGCCGAATAGACCCGGCCGGTCAGCATCATGTCCATCATGCGGGCGACGCCGATCAGGCGCGGCAGCCGCACCGAGCCGCCGCCACCGACGAAGATGCCGCGCTGGCCCTCGGGCAGCGCGAAGTAAGCCGACGGCTCGGCAACACGGATATGCGCGGCGCAGGCGAGCTCGAGACCGCCGCCGATGACGGCCCCCTTCAATGCGGCGATCACCGGCACGCGGCAATACTGGATGCGGTCGAACACGCGATGCCACATCTGCGAGTGCACCAGGCCTTCGGTGGCGTCACGTTCGCGCAGCTCGGAGAGATCGAGGCCGGAGGAGAAATTGTCGCCAATCCCGTGGATCACGATGCAGCGGACGTCGTCAGGCAGGCTGGTGAAGCACTCGCCGATGGCGAGGATGATGCCGTCATTCAGCGCGTTGCGCTTGGCCGGGCGGTTGAGCCCGATCGTCAGGACGGCGCCCTGCTGTTCGATCTGCAGCAGAGACGAATCCCCCGCAGGCGTGGCGGTGTCGGCGTTTCCCATGGGCTCTATTGTGTCCTGTTCAGAATAGTTATGTTTTATAACGATCTTCGCGGGAGTCAACAAGCGGCGCCCGACATCATGTTGTGCAATGCAAAAGAACAAGCCGCCGAGGGGCTCGGTCGCGCAGCATCGTAAGGCCCGCCTGCGCGCAAAGGCAAATGACATGATCCGGCATTCCCGCGGCGAAATCACGCCCGGGGCTTGCTGATATTCTTCACCCTCCGGTGCGGAGGGCGCAGGGAAGGCCAGGCGCCGGCTGACGCCTGCGGCCCGCCTGCGAGAAAAATGCAGGCGGCAGGTACCACAGGTGCAGCCGAGAACGCCCGGCCTTCCCTGCGCGATGGTCTTCACGCTTATACGCAGTCTCCCTGGTGCACCGGCTTGTTGGCCACCATGATCCGCGCGGCGCGTTGGCGCCATCGCGAACGTAACACCGGCAACGGGGTGTCAGGACGCTGCGACTTCACGTCCGCGTCACGTCGTTCGTCCGCGCGCCCGAAGACACGCTGCGACATGATCGCGGCCACCGCTCCCCGCCCCGCGTGTCGTGACGATCGCGCGCTACGCCCCTCGGCTTGGGACGGGATGGCGCGATACAATCACGATTTCCGAAAACTCGCAAGAGATTTATTTTTTTCAGAATATAACATTTCGCCGGAGGCACTGCCCGTTCATCAATCTCGCCTTTCGCCGCCTTGATGATGTCCACCGTCGGAAGCCAACAGGGAGCAAGAAAGCATGGAAGCGAACGGCAGCTCTGAGCCACGACGGAAAGAACCGTCAGTGGATGCTGTGCCTCTTACGTCGGCTTGCCCCCAAAGAGCCCGAAGATGAACCAAAAGATGACTGTCAGTACGGGGACCTGCGCCGCAATCATGGCCCAATAGCGCCAGGGATTTTCATCCCGACGTATGACCGATCCGCCTCGCATCCTGATTTGGCCTCTACCCAAGCTAAAGGCCAGCTGAATGGCGAGCGGAATAGACAGGACAAGTAAAGTCACGAGTGGTGGCGACATCCTTAATTCCTCACAGGTCGCCTGGGTCGTCGAACCCTTCCATATAATTCTCGCTCAATCAACGGCAGCAGTTAGCCCAGGCCGAAGCTCCGGGAGACCAAACACTGGCCTCGGATATCCACGCTGCGGTCAGCTTATCCACCCAGCGCCAGACTGCCGCTGATCACCCGAAGAGAGGCGTTTGGGCTGCCAATCGCAGGACTTCGAGTTCGGCTTCGCGAATGAACCGCCGACAACGGCACGTTCAGCATGGCTTCAAAGCCCGCCCTGTAGAACGTCACCGGCACCACACTTCCCAATGGAGGGGACCATGGTTTCGCTGAAGACATCTCTCGCCGGCGGCATCGCCGCGCTCGCCGTGACCGCAACGCTGTTCGCCGGGTCTGCACCAGCTCAGGCCCATGACGGGCGCAACGCGGCGCTGATCGGTGGCCTGGTTGCCGGGGCTCTCATCGGCGGTGCGCTGGCCTCGGCGTCGGAAGCGCAGGCCTATGAGCCTGCGCCGGTGTATCGTTCGCATTACCGCGACGCGGCGTATGACGGCTACGGCTATGAGGGCTACCGTTACGTGCCGGCTCATCGCTACCGCGATTGCGATCACGGCTACGGCAGGGCTTCGGATTGGGACGACGAGGACTAATCGTCCGTCCCGCGAGAGTTCGAGCGTCCGGATTGCCTAGCTCGACGCCACGGCGTCCGGACGTCGCCGCCGCAAGCTCCGGTATCGTGTGAGGCGAGGGCCGGCACCACAGATTCCGCTGTCGTCCCTGCGAACGCACGGTGGTTGGAGCGACAGCTCTCGCCAAACCGTCATTGCGAGGAGCGCAGCGACGAAGCAATCCAGACTGTCCCTGCGGAGGGATTCTGGATTGCTTCGCTGCGCTCGCAATGACGGAGTGTGTGGTAGGCCGATGGGCCTACAGCACCACGTGCACGTCGATGATGACCCGGTCCGCGTGCCGCGCGGCGGAGCCTATGAAGACGTGCTCCATCAGCCAGCGATACTTCTCGTGGCCGGTCTCGAAGCGCGGGTGGGTGCGGAAGTAGATCAGCCTGGGGTCCACCGGCTCGCCGCGCTTGAGCTTCTGCAGCAAGTCGACCGGCCCAAAGCGGATGCCGCGGTTCTCGACGTAGATGGTCGCGCCGTCGTCGGTCTCGAAGGCGTATTTGGCCTCGAGGTCGATCAGCTCGTTGGGGCGGATGATCTGGAAGTCGGCACCGAAGTTGCAGATCCTGCCGCTGATGCCCTCGCCGGCGCGACCGGGGCCCTTCACCTCGCCGCCATGGATCGGGATGATCCGGCGCACGCCGATGCCGGTCTCGCCGGCACTGGTGACGTCGCCGATCATCACGGTGAGGGTGAAGACGTAGCGGGTCTCGAGGATCGGAGTCGTCATCAGCGGGCCATCATCTGTTGCGGCAGCCAGGTGGCGAGCAGCGGGAAGGCGATCAGGATCACCAGCCGGATCAGGTCGGTCGCGACGAACGGCAGCACGCCCTTGAAGATGGTCGAGAACGACACGTCCTTCACGACGCTCTTGATCACGAACACGTTCATGCCGACGGGGGGATGGATCAGGCCGAGCTCGACGGTCATCACGATGATGACGCCGAACCAGATCGGATCGAAGCCGAGATGCGAGATGACCGGGAAGATGATCGGCACGGTCAGGATGATCATCGCCATCGCGTCCATCAGGCAGCCGAGGACGAGGTACATCACCATGATCAGCGCCAACACCCCGTAGGGCCCGAGGCCGAGACCGGTGAGGAATTCGGTCACCTTCTGAGGCGTCTGCGTCACCGTCAGGAAGTAGCCGAAGATCAAGGCGCCGATCAGCACCGTGAACACGGCCGCGGCGGTGCGCGTGGCCTGCAGCAGCGAGGCCAGGATCTTGTCCTTGTCGAGCCGGCCGGTGAACACGCCGATCAGGAACGCGCCGGTGGCGCCGACACCGCCGGCTTCCGTCGGCGTGAAGCGTGGCAGGAACGGAAGACCATAGAGACCGCCGATCACGAACAGGAACAGCAGCACCGGCGCCCAGATGCCCTTCAGGCCCGCGATGCGCTCGCGCCACGGCGGCGCCTCGCCCCTGGGCAGGAAATCCGGCCTGACACGGCCGATCACCGTAATGGTGATCATGTACATGGTCATCGCCAAGAGGCCGGGGATGATGCCGGCGATGAACAGCTTGCCGATGTCCTGCTCGGTGATGATGCCGTAGACGGCGAGCACGGTCGACGGCGGCAGCATCGCGCCCAAGGTGCCGCCGGCGGCGATGACGCCGGTGGCGAAGGATTGCGGATAGCCGAAGCGGCGCATCTCCGGATAGGCCACGGCCGAGAAGGTCGCGGCGGTCGCCACCGACGAGCCGCAGATCGCGGCGAAGCCGCCGCAGGCCGCCACCGTGGCGATGCCGAGCCCGCCGCGCAGATGGCCGACGAAGCCGTTGGCGGCGCGGAACAGCTCGCGGCTCATGCCCGAGTTGGACACGAACGTTCCCATCAGCAGGAACATCGGGATCACGCCGAACGTGTAGTCCGTGACCGTGCGCATCGAGGTCTGGCCAACCAGCTTCAGCGCCGCCGTACCGTTGACGAGATAGGCGAAGCCGGACACGCCGACGAGTCCCATCGCCATGCCCACCGGCACGCGCAGCAGCATCAGCGCAAACAGCGCAACGAAGCCGATGACGGCAACCGCATCCGTGCTCATGCGGCACTACTCCGTGGGCTTGACTTGAGGGTCATGAATCTCCTCGGGGTGGAAGATCAGGCGATAGGTCCGGATGGCGATCAGGAGCACCGCCGAAACGTCGCCGATCCAGGCGATGGCGAAGAACGGCCAGGTCGGCATGTGCAGATCGAAGGTGAGGACGTTGTCCTCATAGGTGCCGCGCACCTTGTCGAACAGGGTCCAGGTCTGCACCGTGACGACGAACAGCAGTACCAGCGTTGCGAAGATGTCGATCCAGCGCTGATAGCGCGGGCCAACATTGCCCCAGATGAGATCCACGGTGATGTGGGTGCCGCGGTATGACGTCGCAGCGATGCCCCAGAAGATCAGGATGCCGAGCAGCATGCGCCCGATGTCGAAGGAATCGGGGATCGAATAGTTCAGCGTGTTGCGGAGCAGCACCGACAGGAAGATGTCGAGCGCGACGATGCCGACGAAGAACGCGGCGATCCACTCGATCCCGTCGATGATCCGGTCCATGAAGGCGCGCTGCATGGCGTCCCCGTGTCAGAAAGCTTGGTGGTTATGGTGGATGCGAAGCGAGCTGCTGCGTAGCGGGCGGTTCTTAGCCTCTCCCCGCTCCCGGGGAGAGGCCGGATTGCATCGTAGATGCAATCCGGGTGAGGGGCTCTCCGCACGGTCGGTGCGTGCGGCTGCCCCTCACCCCAACCCTCTCCCCGTAAGGAACGGGGAGAGGGAGCGCACCGTCCGCCGCGCAAGAGCTTGGGTATGAAAAGAAGCTACTGTGCCAGCGCCTTGTACTTGGCGAGCGAGGCCTTCAGCTCGGTCATGGCGGCCTCGGCATCGACGCCGGTCTTCTTGACGCCATCGGCCCAGGTCTTGAACAGCGGCTCGGAGGCCTTTTTCCACAACGCGGTCTGCTCCGGCGTCAGCTTGTAGACCTCCTGGCCGGACTCGGCCTTGATCTTGTCGACGCCGGCGTCCTCGAACTTGCCCCAGGGCTCACCGACCTTGCCGGCGGCCTCCGTGTTGCAATTGTCGTCGATCGCCTTCTTCTGCATCGCCGACATCTGGTTGTACTTGTCCTTGTTCATGACGAACACGAAGGTCGTCACGTAGAACGGCGCATCCATGTGGTACTTCGTGACCTTGTCGACTCCGAACAGCACCAGCGAGCCCGCCGGAAACGTGACGCCGTCGGCGACGCCGCGCTCGATGATGTCGCGCACTTCCGGCGCCGACGACTGCACATTGGTGCCGCCGAGCAGGGTGACGAAATTGGCGATCGTCGCATCGGCGGGACGGATCTTCATGCCCTTGACGTCCTCGGGCACCACGACCTTCTTGGTGCGGGTGTGGAAGGCCGACGGCGTGTGGACGAAGGCGAGGCAGTACTTGACGTCCTTCATCTCCTTCTCGGCATATTTGCGATACCACGCGTCCAAACCTTCCGAGCCGCCCTTGGCGTCGGAAATCAGGAACGGCAACTCGCCGGCGCCGATGATCGGGAAACGGCCAGGCTGATAGCCGGGATTCACATAAGTGACATCGGCGATGCCGTCGCGCGCCATGTCATAATGGTCGAACGCCTTGCCGAGCTGCTGGGCCGGAAACACCTTGCCCTTGATGGTGCCGCCCGAGGCCTTTTCGACCGACGCGGCCCAATCCTCCAGCGCCTTCTGCAGCGGATGGCTCGCCGGCACCCAGTGCGAGATCTTCAATTCGAATGTCTTGTCCTGCGCGAGCGCGGGGGTCACACCGGCGGCCAGAGCCAACGCCAGAAGCGTCTTCCTCATCGGGATCGTCTCCTCCATCAGTGGGCCTTCGAGGGCCCTTTGCTTCATTGTTATAGCATATAAGCATCATTGCAAGCGCGGCGGCAGGTTGGCCACCAGTGCACGCGCCAAGCGGAGCCTAGCGCGCCCGCCAGCGCAAGTCTGGCAGACGAAAGTTGCAGGCCCGTGGCCATTTCATTAACACGTTAAGGATCTCGCCTGCACCCGAAATTGCACGGCGGGAGCATCGCACCACGAAATTGCCGCAGGGCCGCACCGGACGCCCGGCGACATCGCGCGCGCCCCATCCGCGTGCATCCGATGCGCAACGTGTCAAACGCCCGCGCAAAAGACGTTTGAAACTTTGTAGGCGGTGCAAAATCCGCGCTGATGTCGTTGACTGCGGACATCGTCAGCAACGATCGAGACACGCATGAGCAGCGTCCCCGCCGGATTCGAACCGCATTTCCGCAAGAGCCCGTTCACCGATCCCTGGGAGCCGCTCTACGCCAAGAAAACCGACAAGGCCGTCATCCTCGGCCTGCGGCTCGCCACGCCGCACACCAATTCGCGCGGGCTGATCCATGGCGGGCTGATCGCATCGCTGGCCGACAATGCGATGGGCTATAGCTGCGCCCAGGCGCTTGGCTGGGAGGCGTCGTTGGTGACGATCAACCTCGCGGTGGACTACATCGGCAGCGCCGGGACCGGACAGTGGCTCAGCGTCGAGAGCGACGTCATCAAGAGCGGACGCACCGTCTGCTTCGTCCAGAGCCTGGTGCTGGCCGACGACGCCGTGATCGCGCGTGCGAACGCGACCTTCCGGGTGGTGCCGAAGAAGGGGTGACGTCGTCAGTCGAAACGCCAGTCGCAGGTTGCGGTGATCAGGTCGATGAAGGCACGCACTTTGGCGGAGAGCAGGCGGGAGCTCGGAAACACGATGTGGATCGGGAGCGGCGGAGGATCGTATTTCGCCAGCACCCGCTTGAGACGGCCGCCGCGCAGCGTGTCCGCTGCCTGATAGGCCATCACCCGTGTCACGCCGCCGCCCGCCTCGGCATACTGGATCGCGGCGTCGGCATTGTTGGTGACGAGCCGCGGGCTGACCGCCATCCGCAGTTCCCTGCCGTCCTTGACGAAGCGCCATTCGTCGGACGGACCGAACTGGATGGTCTGGTGCTTCGTCAGCGCCTCGGGCGTCCGCGGCTCACCATGGACCTTGAAGTAGGCGGGAGCTCCGACCACGATCCGGCGCATGCTGCCGACCTGGCGGGCCACGAGCGACGAATCGCCGAGATGGCCGATACGAACGGCACAATCGACGCCGTCCTCCACCAGATTGATCTGGCGGTCCTCGAGGCGCAGCTCGGCCGCGACCTCGGCATAGCGGCTCAGATACGCGGCCATGACCGGACCGACATGGAGCCGGCCGAAGCCGACGGGCGCCGAGACCACCAGCCGCCCCACCGGCTGCAGGCGCTCGCTCTCCGCGGCGCGCTCCGCCTCCGCCAGATCGGCCAGGATGCGGCTGGCGCGGTCGAGATAGCGTCGTCCGGAATCGGTCAGCGTCACCGAGCGCGTCGTCCGCTGCAGCAGGCGGACGCCAAGATGCGATTCGAGCGCGGCGACCAAACGGGTGACCGCCGATGGCGACAGCTTGAGCCGGCGCGCCGCCGGTGCGAAGCCGTTCAGCTCGGCGACGGTGACGAAAGCCTGCATGGCATCGATGCGGTCCATGGGATTATTGCAGCATCTGCAACGATCCAATGTCAACTGGCCAGATTATTTCCGAAGAGGATTGGGACCATATTGGCTCCACGGCGGCAGTCACTGCCGCAGCGACAAGGAGTCATTGCGATGACCCAGACAACCATCCAGGCACCCGGCGACGTCATGTTCTCACCCGCCGCCAAGGCGATCCAGGCGCGCAAGGGGTCGCGCGAGAGCTACGCGCATGTGGAGCGGAGCCGCGGCTTTCGCCACGAGGTCGACGCCGATCTCGCCGGCCGCCTCGCCGAGGCCACGAGCTTCTATCTCGCGACCGCCTCGGCCGACGGCCAGCCCTATATCCAGCACCGCGGCGGACCGAAGGGCTTTCTCAAGGTGCTCGACAGCCACACGCTGGCCTTCGCCGACTTCAGCGGCAACCGGCAATATATCACCCAGGGCAACCTGTCGGAGAACCCGCACGCCTACATCTTCATCATGGACTACGCGCATCGCCGCCGGGTGAAGATCTGGGGGACGGCGCGGGTGGTGGAGGATGATGCCGCGCTGACGGCCTCGCTGATGCCGAGAGGCTACAAGGCGCGGCCCGAGCACGTCATCCTGTTCACGATCAGCGCGTGGGACACCAACTGCCCGCAGCACATCCCGCAGAAGTTCGACGCGGCCGACGTCGCGGAAGCGCTGGCCGTTCGCGATGCTCGCATCGCGGAGCTCGAGGCCGAACTGGCGCGGTTGAAGGGCGAGAGCAAGCCCTCCGCCTAGGTCCTGCGCGCTGCGGGCCGCGCCTTTGGCTTGTTAGTCATTCCGGGTTCAAGGCCTGCGGCCTTGCCCCGGAATGACGGTGAGTGGGACTCGACTGACCGGCTCAGGCGGCCTCGGCCGCCCTGCCCCATTCGAACTCCGGAAAATATTGCGCCATCATGCGCTCGGCATAGGCGACCAGATTGCCGAAGCTTTCGGTGCGGCGGCGCAGCTCGGACTCGAAGAACGGCGTGAGGATGCCGGCGACGACGGCGAACGCCGTCGCATCGGTGCCGCAAGGACGATCGCCCATCAGATAGGGCCGGTCGCCGAGCTGCACCGACAGCGCGCGCAGCGAGCGTGCGGCGAGATCGACGTCCTCGTCCGGCGCGTGGCGGCCGAGCCCGGAGATCAGATAGTTCTCGGCGACGCGAAACTGCGCGTCCTCGCGCAGCTTCTCGCGCTTGTCGGCCGGCACGCCGTCGAAGAAGTGGGCCGGCCCCTTGGCGAAGTTGACCGGATCGACCCAGCGCGCCCCGACCAGCGCGAAATACAGGTGATGCTCGATCATACGCTCGAACCCCCAGGCCTGCGCCCGCGCGCGCACGTCGAGCCCATGATCGAAGTCGAAGCCATATTTGCGCTCGACATGAGCGCGGATGAAGGTCGAATCGGCGATCAGCTCGCCGCTGTCGTCGATGAAGGGCAGCTGCCCCTTCGGCGATGCCGGCGGCATCGCCCGCTGCTTCCGAAAAGCGAGGCCCGCCATCTTCAATTGCACCTCCGTCTTGGTGACGAAGGGGCTGATCTCCGGCAGGCCGAAGCCCGCGCCCAAACCGAACAATGTGATCATGACAGCACTCCCGACTTCCTGAGCAGACGCCGGACGCTACGAGCATGCTGCTGCCACCATGGTGTCAGCAGCGGCAGTAGCGTGGTGGCAAGGCCAAGGCCATAAAACATCATCATCGACATCACCCCTTCAATCTCGTTGTTGGCCCGGTATAAGGACAGGCTGCTGCCAGCATCCTGTCAGCATCGGCGGGGGTGCTCGCCCATGCAGGACACACCATGAGACGCGCCGACCGGCTATTCCAGATCATCCAGGTGCTGAGACGCACGCGCCGCCCATTGACGGCGGATGCGATCGCGGCCGAGCTCGAGACCTCGAAGCGCACGATCTATCGCGACATCGCCACCCTGATCGGCCAGCGCGTGCCGATCCGCGGCGAGGCCGGCATGGGCTACATCCTGGAGAAAGGTTTCGATCTGCCGCCCTTGATGCTGACGCCGGACGAGATCGAGGCGGCGGTGCTTGGCGCGCAATGGGTCGCGGTCAACGCCGACCCGGTGCTGGCGCGCGCGGCGGAGGACCTGATGGCCAAGATCGCCGACACCGTGCCGGAGCGGCTGCGGCCATTCGTGCTGGAACCGGCGAGCCGCGCGCCGCGGCCGTGGATGCGCGAGCCGGACCGCATCGACATGTCGCGCACGCGCTCGCAGATCCACGAGGGACGCAAGATCAGGCTGCGCTATCGCGACGAGCAGGGCCGCGACAGCGAGCGCGTGATCTGGCCGATCGCGATCGGCTATCATGACGCGGTGCGCATCCTCGCCGCCTGGTGCGAGCTGCGCCGCGACTTCCGCAGCTTCAGGACCGACCGTGTCGTCGAGGCGGATTATCTCGACGATAAATATCCCGAAAGGCGCGAGGCGCTGCGCGCCAAATGGCGGCGCAGCCTGGTGTGGGAGGTTCCCAAGGATGTCTGAACCGATGTCTGGCGAGACTGACAGCAGCCCCTGTCAGAGCTGCGGCGCGTGCTGCGCCTATTCGTCGAATTGGCCGCGCTTCACGATCGAGGAGGATGCCGCGCTCGACCTGATCCCGGCCGAGCTGGTCAACGAGCGGCTGTCGGGCATGCGCTGCGACGGCAACCGCTGCTGTGCGCTCGATGGCGAGATCGCGCGCGCCGTGGCGTGCCGGATCTACGCGATCCGCCCCGAGGTGTGCCGCATTTGCATGCCGGGTGACGCCGAATGTGCGATGGCCCGGCGCAAGTTCGGGCTGCCCGTGCTCGCCTGAGCAGAGGCAAGGAAGACGGGGAGTCAGGCCGTGACCGGCTCGGGGCTGTCGTCGAGATCGTCCTCGAACGGCTTCATCACCGAGAGTGGCTTGGTCGACAGCGAGATCGGCTTGCGGCTCGAGGTCGCGCCGGCCGGACCCGCCCGACCGCCGCGGGACTGCGCATACAGCGCCGATCCGACCCGGCCACCGAACTGCGACAGGACCTGCTCGCTGCACGTGGATGCAATCGCAAGCGCCAGCGGGTGAAGATGCGTGCGCCGGTAACAGAATAGCGCCAGCATGGCCCTCACATCGGCGGAGACGCTCTCGACCAGCGCGGGTAGCCCGTTGGCGTCGGCACGGTAGAGTTCACCGAGAAGCTCGTCGCCGACCGGGCACGAATCGCTGTCGAACGCATCGCGGCTTTGAAGCATCGGTTTGATTGCCATGACGCGACGATGCAGCGCGAATCGCTAATGACCGGTTAACCAAACCGAACGGTCGTCCCACCCCCGGCTTGACACGGGACTGCCGCGGTCGGTGCGGCTTCGCCGCGACGCACCGTGGCCGAACGCTCAGCCATTTGCGGCCATGAAGATCGAGAGCCCGAATCCGGTGAGGTGATGCAGCGCCTGGTCGACGCCGATCAAGGTCCAGAACCAGGGGTGCTCGGTGTTCATGCCGAACCGCGACGAGCAGATGCCCTTGATGCGATCGATCGTGATGTGAATGGCGAAGTCGATCACGGCGACGAACCAGAATCTTGGCGCGACGATCAAGATCAGGACCATGGCGACGGCGAGATGGATCAGGCAGTGCACCAACAGCGGCAGCGCCCAGCCCTTCCGCTGGTCCTTGCCATAGGCCATCCAGGCGTTCTGCAGCACGAAGTCGCCAATGATGTGCTTGAAGGTCAGCAGCAGCATCCAGCCGACCAGCGCACCAACCGGAACCTGCGACGACAAAGAGGGAAAAGACAAAGCTGACGCTCTCGCTACGACTAACCCTTGGAACCAACCTTGGACGCACGGGGAACTGGAGGCGTTCAGCGCAATCTGATGAGAATACCCGGCCAATTCGACGCGTATGCGACGCTTATGACATCTCCGGTAGCGAATTGCACGCGAAAGGGAACTTCAAATCGCACCTTGCTACCCTTCGCGGCAATCCCGCCGGGGGTAAGGTTACCCACGCCGCGCGGCGCATCCGGCGGCAACCGTCGCAGCGGCGGCGTCATTCCGCGGCGTTGGTCTTCGGCACTGAGAGCGCCCTCGCCCGGATCTGCGCGATGGTCCGCTTCAGCGCCCCCTGTCCCGGCTCTGCCAGCGCAACGGCGCGCGCCTCGGCGATGGCGGAGGCGAGATCCGAGATCGGCAGGACGCCATCGAAGGTGGGCTTGGCCAGGCCATCGATGATGGCATGCCAATCAGCGAGACCCTGCCGGTAGCCGTCGCCCTGCCCCTGGATCATGGTCGCCGTCGCGATCACGGCGGGCGCCGCCGCAGGCTGCTTGTCCAGCGCGCGCGCGATCATGTGCAGCCACCGCTCGGCCCAGGCGCGCTCCTCGCCATAGCGCACCGACTGCAGCCGCCAGCGCCGCAGGCCGGCCATCAGCTTGAGGCGGCGAATGGCCAACCGCGATCGGACCGAAAAGCGGACCTTGACCCGGCGCCGACCTAACCAGCCGATCTGCTCGAAGGCTGCCAGCAACGATTCCGCCACGGCTTGCGGCAGCGCACCGATCAGCTCGTCGAGGCGAAACCTCCTGACGTCGTCGCTCTCGCGTCCCTCCGGCCGCTTCCCCATGTCGAGGCTGATCAATCTGAGCTGGGCGATCCGGATCGGATCCTCGTAGGCCATGCGGGCAGCCAGCAGCTGCGCGATCTGAGACAGCATGCCGGCATCGACGTTCGATCTGCGCACGAACCGCTTGATGCGATCGACATAGAGCTGCGCGTAGCTCGCGCCCTGATACTCCATCAGCAGATGGATGCCATCGCTCACCGCCGGCACGGCGGCGTCAGGAAGGCCCTGAGGCAGAAAAGGCGGCTCGCCATCGTCGACGCCGATGACGTCGGCGAACAGATATCGCAGCGAGGACCGGACGCTTTCCACTGGGCTTCAGGCTCCCCGGATCACGCCGGCTTGGCGACGGGCGCCGGCGCGGTGGTCTGTTGCGCCAGCCGCCGCTCGAGCGTTTCGATGTTCTGGAACAGCCGGGCGCTGGCGAGGCGCAGGAAGTAGAAGGCGAAGGCGGGGTTCTGGACGTAGAGCTGCTCGACCTGGTCGTAGGAGACCGACAGGATCAGACCGCCCTCGACGCATTCCAGCGTCTGCGTGCGCGTATTGGACGGCGAGATCATGCCGAACTCGCCGACGATCGCACCGACCGGCAGCTCGATACCGGATTCGACCAGGCGGAAGCGGCCGCTGACGATGTAGTACATGCTGTCGGCCTTCTCGTCCTTGTAGAACAGCACCTCGCCTGGACCGCATTTGCGCTCGGTCATGAACGGCTTCAGCCATTCCATGGAGAGGTCGCTGTTGACCGACTGCTTCACGTCGCGGACCAGCTGCAGCATCTGGTGGAGCCGGTAGCTGTTGAGCGGCAGCAGCACCCCGTGCAGGATCAGGACCGGGTAGTTGTGCATCGGCACCGCGGTCGCGATCAGGACGATATTGGTGAGGATGGCGAATACCCGCAGCGGAATCATCGTCCGCATCGACAGCGTGGCGACCACGAAGATCGAGGCGAAGAGGCTGCCGGCGGCGCCCGCATGTTCGACCAGGTGTGAGGTATCCATCGGGATCAACCAGACTCTTGGGACGCAGGAGGGCGGACGCTCGGTTCCGAGCCTCCTTTTGCCTAATTTAGCGTGTCCATGCCGACCTCTGATATACGGCGAACAGACGACGTTTGAACCGGTATTTGAGCCGGTACGGAAAAATTCCCCGGTCGAAGTAGAACGGTTGGACCTGCCGGATGACGCTGCAAAACCGATCCACCCGCATCGTTGACGGGATTCCCCCGATCGGGGCACCTTGACGCCGCCGCGATCTCCTGCGGCTCTGAGATCAGCGACTGACGCCCGCCCGCAATGACCAAACCGCAGCACCCTGCCCTGGCGGCATTCGTCACCGCGCTGACCGGACGCAACATGACCAGAGCGGCCTATGTGGCCGTGGCGCTCGGCATGAGCGCCATGGTGTTGTTGACGATGGACCCCGCCTACGAGGCCGGGGGGCGCTGGATCATCGCCCTGCTGTGGGGATGCCTTGTCTTTTTCGTCGTCGAATGGGCCGCTCGGGTTCAGCAGGCGGTGCGGGCGCATCGCGCCGCCACCTACCTGATGTCGGGCCGGGGACTGCTGGACACGCTCTCCGCCCTCGCCGTGCCGGTTGCGCTGGTCTCGGGCATGGAGTCGCGCGCCGCGTGGCTGCTGGCGGTCATCTGGGTGCTCAAGGTGATCCCCGGCGTGCCTGGCCTGCGCCAGCTCCGCCGGGTGCTCGTGGTCGAAGCACGCCCGCTGCTGTCGGTGCTGGTGCTGTTCCTGCTGGTGCTGTTTCTCGGATCGGTCGCCGAATACGCGCTCGAACATGACGAGCAGCCGGCCACCTTCGGCACCATCCCCTCCGCGCTATGGTGGGCCGTCGTGACCCTCACCACCACGGGCTATGGCGACGTGGTGCCGATCACGCCGCTCGGGCGGGTGGTTGCCGCCACGGTGATGATCTCCGGCCTCGGCGTGTTCGGCCTATGGACCGGCATCCTGGCGACCGGCTTCGCCGCGGAAACCCGGCGCGACAACTTTCTGAAGACCTGGGAATCGGTCAGCAGGGTACCGTTCTTCGCCAGCCTCGGGCCCGCCACGATCGCCGACGTCGCGCAGATGCTGCGCACCATCGACCTGCCGCCGCGCGCCACCGTGATCCGCAAGGGCGAGCCGGGGGACTGCATGTATTTCATCGCCGCCGGCGAGGTCGAGGTCGACCTTCCCGGCAAGAAGGTCCGGCTCGGCGAGGGCGCGTTCTTCGGCGAGATGGCGCTGCTCGGGAACAACCTGCGTTCGGCCGACATCAGCACGACCGGACTGTCGAAGCTGCTGGTCCTCGACCTCGTCGATTTCCGCGTGCTGATGGCACGCCACCCCGATCTGGCGCAGAGCATCGATGCCGAGGCCAGGCGCCGAACCATGGAGAACAGGACATGACGACAGGACGGACCACCCAGGCCGATGACGCACCGAGCATGCCGCTCCTGACCATCGACGGCGCACGCGCCACCATTCGGCTCAATCGTCCGCAGCATCTCAACCGGCTCCAGCCGGAGGATCTCGGCGAGCTGCTGGCGCTGTTCGACCGGGTCGAGGCCAACGCCGCCTTGCGCGTGCTGGTCCTGACCGGCACCGGGCGGGCGTTCAGCGCCGGCTTCGACCTTGGCGCCATCGGCGCAACGCCGGCGGATACGGCCGAGGCTTCCAGCCCGGCATTCGAGGAGGTCGTCGACCGGCTGGAGGACCTCGCGCTGCCGACGATCTGCCGGCTCAACGGCGGGGTCTATGGCGGCTCGACCGATCTGGCGCTGGCCTGCGATTTCCGGATCGGGGTCGATACCAGCGAGATGTTCATGCCAGCAGCGCGGCTCGGGCTGCACTACTACCCGAATGGCATCAAGCGCTACGTGTCCCGCCTTGGTATCGACAATGCCAAGCGTCTGTTCCTGACGGCGGAGAAGATCGACGCGGCCGAGATGCTGCGCATCGGCTATCTCACCGGCGTGGCGACGGCCGATGCGCTCGACGCGGAGGTCGACCGGCTGGCGGCCATTCTGGCCGGCAACGCCCCGCAGGCCATGCGCGGCATGAAGCGCGCCATCAACGAGTTTGCACGCGGAGCCCTCGACGATGCGGCGGCTCGTCGCAGGCATCGGGACAGCATGAGCGGCGCCGAAATCCAGGAAGGCATGAAATCGTTTGCAGAGAAGAGAACGCCGAAATTCTGAGCGCAGCCGCGCCCCGAACTGATAAATTTTGCATGCAAACGTCTGTATCCAGCCGGTGTTCTGACACACGCTCAACGAACTATCGACCTGAATCTCCAATTTGCGGTTGACAGCCTTTTGTCCGTGGCTAGCTTGAACCACGGGCGGAGACTTTCACATGCAAGTGATGGACGCGTATTGGGGACGACGAGCTCTGGAGTACGTCGATGCGATCGAAGCGTCGAAGACCAGCGCGAGCGTGCTCTCCCAGTTCGAGAAGATGATCAGCAACCTGGGCTTTCACGCCTACATCATGGCCGGCGTGCCGACCTCGGGCCAATCGCTGCAGCAAACCATTCTCGCCAACGGCTGGCCGCGGGAATGGTTCGACATGTATGCGCGCGAGCAGTTTCACCGCTGCGATCCGATTCCGCGGCACTGCATCTCGACATTGAATCCATTTGCGTGGTCGGAGGCTCCCTATGACCGCGAGGACGAGCCCGGCGCGCACGAGGTGATGACGCGCGCGAAGGACTTCCGATTGAACGAAGGCTTCTGCGTTCCCATCCACTACGACGATGCCGTGGGCGCCGTCAGCATTGCAGGCGAAAATCCGAATCTCGCTCCCGATGCGCGGGGCGCGCTGCACCTGATCAGCATCTTCACGCACAGCAGGCTTCGCGCACTGGCGCGCTCCGCCGCGAGCAACCAGAGCCGACGCCTGTCGCGAATCGAGGCCGAGGTGCTGGGCTGGGCGGCGCGCGGCAAGACCGCGTGGGAGACGGCGCGCATCCTCGGTGTCTCCGAACGCAACGTCCGGTGGCATCTGGAAGAAGCACAGCGCAAGCTAGCAACCAAGAACAAGACGGCGACGGTTGCGACCGCTCTTGTCAACGGCGAGATCTCGATCTGATCTGTCGTTTCTCCCACTGGATCAATTCGAGCGCATCGGCAATCTGCAAACCCCAATTTGATTCAGACGACCGGGGGTTTCGATGCCTGAGATTCATGTCGTTCGAAAAGATAATCGCGCTCTGTACGAGAAATATTTCGATCCGTATTACCGGCTGCGCCACGAGATCTACGTCAAGCAACGCAAGTGGATGGCACTCGATCGTCCCGACGGGCGCGAGATCGATCAGTTCGACACCGAGGATTCGGTCTATCTGTTCTGCATCGACAACGGCCAGTTGATCGGCTCGATGCGCGCGGTGCCGACGCAGTTGCCGACGCTGATGAGCGACATCTTCCCGTATCTGAATCTGCGCGGCCCGATCCAGCGCCCCGACGTCTACGAACTGTCGCGCATCTTCGTGATCCCGGAGCGCCGCGGCGAGCATGCCGGCCCGCGGATCGACATGCTGCTGCTCACCGCAATCATGGAGTACGGCATCTCGATCGGGTTGACCGGCTTTTCGATCGTGCTCGAAACCTGGTGGCTGCCGCGGTTCGAGAAGTGCGGCTGGAAGGCGCGGCCGCTCGGCGTACCTCACATGATGGACGGGATGTCGGTGATGGCCGTGCTCGTCGACTGCGACGAAACGACATGGAAGTCACTCTGCGAGCAGATCGGCCTGACGCGGCCAACCCTCACGTGGCAGGGGCTCGAAGACGTCAGCCGCCAGGCCCTGCCGGATATCTTTCTTCATCTTCCACCAGCCGCTCAGCCAGCGCAATGATCTGTTCCCTGTGCCGCTTCAGCCTGAGCTTATGGAAAGCCTTCAAGAGGCGGTGACCAAGGAGCGTCGCCTCGTCCACCTCGAGGGCATAAAGGTTGGACGGCGTGTTCATGGAATCCATCGCTGACACTTCAGGTTTTGAGCCGTGACTGAACCTTCAATCGAGAAGATCATCGAGCGTCTGCAATTTTGCATCGTTGACGCTCGGGCGATGCAACTCAAAATGTTAGAGAGAATTTTGTCAATATCATTGCTTGAAGCCCACGAGCTGAAGGAAAAGTGCGCGCCCAATTCGACCAACAGCAGCCATTAGCGCTCCTGCACCGACTCTCGCAACACGTCCGGTCCTGCAGCGGCGCGTCTCGACTGGTGCATCGCAGACACAAACTGTTGATTTCAGGGCGGCTTTCGATGTGAAGGTCGGACAGGAGAGCACGAGCATCGTTGCCGAAACGCGCTCGCCGAACGTGGACGACACCTCGGCAAAATCATGGCGCCGCCGCCGGAGCTGCTCCCTGTTCAGCAAACTCGGTTTACAAAAATGGACTCGTGGGGCGTCTCGCCCCTCCGGAGTCCCGGATAACGGAACTCCGCCGGCAACAAATACGCGCGTGCGACCGACGGACGGGAAGTCATTCGTCGTGAAAGCGGACCGTTTCGGCGACCGTGGCGCGGCTGGTGCGGTAGGAGTTGGCCTTGTCACCGAGATCGGGACAACCGAACGAGATGCCGCAGACCACCTTGCGGTCGGCGCCAAGCCCGAAGTGCTGCCGCACCACGTCGGAGTGAAACGCGAGCGCCGCCTGCGGCACGGTGGCAATGCCGAGCGCCTGCGCCGCCAGCATGAAGCTCGTGACGTAGCCGCCGCAATCGATCGCGCCATAGGTGCCGAGCGCCTCGTCGCTGTGGATGACCGCCACATGCGGCGCGCCGAAGAAATTGTAGTTCTCCAGCGCCTGCCGGGCATAACCCGCCTTGTCGCCGCGCGGGATGTCGAGCGCGTTGTAGAGCTGGAAACCGCTCTCGCGCCGCCGTTCCAGATAAACGCCGGTGTATTCGCGCGGGAAAGGAAAGTCGCCCGACGCCGCCTTGCCGCTGGAGGCCGCCGCATACATCACCTTCCGGAAAGCCTCGGTCGCCGCACCAGAGGTGATCTCGACACGCCACGGCTGGCTGTTGCACCAGGACGCAGTTTTTTGCGCCGCCGTCAGGATGCGCTCGATGGTCGCGCGCGGCACGGGCTCGGGCCGGAACCTGCGGCAGGAGAAGCGCGCGGCCATCAGCTCTTCGAGAATGGTGATGGGATCCTGCTCTGACTTTGGCGCCGCAGATGACATGACAACCTTCCGTACGACCGGCGACGCTCGCTTTGTGCTCGCCCTCCACCCCCCGTCTTTCCGGACCGGTCGCCACAGCGACCGCCCCCGGAAGACGGCCGTCGTGATGCCGTCGGATCAGCTGCGCCCCTTGGTCGGCACCTTGTTGAACGGCACGTCCTTGTCGACCCGGATGTCACCGGGCAGACCGAGCACGCGCTCGGCGATGATGTTGCGCAAGATCTCGTCGGTGCCGCCGGCGATGCGCATCGAGGGCGAGGTCAGCAGCATCTGCTGAAACTGGCCCTGCGTCACCGTCTCGTCCGCGCCGGTCAGCACGCCAGCGCCGCCTTCGAGATCCATCGCGTAGGTTGCGATATCCTGCAGCATGACGCCGGCGACCAGCTTGCCGATGGAATTCTCAGGTCCGGGCCGCTCGCCCTTGGACAGCGCCGAGATCGCGCGGTAGCTCGTGTATTTCAGCCCGCTGGCCTTGACCGCCCACGACGCCAGTTTCGAGCGCGTGGCGCGATCGTCGATGGCGAGTCCGCTCTCGGTCATCAGATTGGCGCAGAACTCGAACATCTCCGGGAAGCCGGTGGCGAGCCGCGCGCCGATCGACATGCGCTCGTTCATCAAGGTGGTCAGCGACACGTTCCAGCCGTCGCCGACCGCGCCAAGGCGCTGCGAGTCCGGGATCACGACGTCGGTGAAATAGACCTCGTTGAACTCCTGCATACCGTTGGCCTGCTTGATCGGGCGGACCTCGACGCCCGGGCTCTTCATGTCCAGGAAGAACATCGTCAGGCCCTTGTGCTTGGGCACATTGGGATCGGTGCGCGTGATCAGCAGGCCGTAATCCGAGTAGTGCGCCCCCGACGTCCAGATCTTCTGGCCGTTGATGAGCCAGTCGTCGCCGCGCTTCTCGGCGCGGGTGCGCAGGCCAGCGACATCGGAGCCGCCGGCGGGCTCGGAGAACAGCTGGCACCAGATCTCCTCGCCGGAAGCGAGCTTCGGCAGATAGCGCCGCTTGTGCTCTTCGCTGCCATAGGCCATCACGGTCGGGCCGCACATGCCCTCGCCGATCTGGAACGGCTGCGTCAGCTTGCCATAGACGCCCTCCTCCTGCTGCCAGATCACCCGCTCGATCGGCGTCGCGCCGCGGCCGCCATACTCCTTCGGCCAGTGCAGGCAGGCCCAGCCGGCATCGGATTTCTTCTTCTGCCAGGCCTTGCCGACCTCGACGATGTCGGCGTGCTTGAGCCGGATGCGGCCGAGCGAGGAGCTCGCGAGCTCCTCCTCCAGCTCCCTCGGCGCGTTGGCCGCGATCCAAGCGCGCGCGGTGTCGCGAAAAGCGGCTTCCTGCGGGGTGTCGTCAAAGTTCATGCCTGACCCTCACTTGATATGCGTAGGGCGGGGGTTGGCCGAAGGCGTAACCCGCCACTTGATCAGCGTTGTACGAGCTAGCGGCGGGTTACGCTGCGCTAACCCGCCCTACGACTGCACTTGTTAGCTTCGTCCCTTGGTCGGAACCTGGTTGAACGGCAGGTCCTTGTCGACGCGGATGTCGCCAGGAAGACCCAGCACGCGCTCCGCGATGATGTTGCGCATGATCTCGTCGGTGCCGCCTTCGACGCGGGTGCCGGGCGCGCGCAGCAGCATCGCCTGGAATTTTCCGGCGAGCTCGGCCTCGGGACCGCTGAGCACGCCGGCGGCGCCCTGCAGGTCGAGCGCGTAGGTCGCGACGTCCTGGATCATCGGTCCTGCGACCAGTTTACCGATCGAGTTCTCAGGTCCCGGCCGCTCGCCCTTCGACAGCGCCGAGATGGCGCGGATGCTGGTGTATTTCAGCCCGCTCGCCTTCACCGCCCAACTCGCGAGCTTCGAGCGCACGTTGCGGTCCTCGATCGCGGGACGATCGTCCAGCATCAGGTTGGAGCAGAAGTCGAACAGCTCCGGGAAGCCGGTGGCGACGCCGGCGCCGATCGACATGCGTTCGTTCATCAAGGTGGTGAGCGCGACGTTCCAGCCGTCATTGACCGCGCCGAGACGCTGCGAGTCCGGGATCACGACGTCAGTGAAATAGACCTCGTTGAAATCCGAGTGCCCGCTCGCCTGCTTGATCGGCCGGACCTCGACACCCGGGCTCTTCATGTCCAGGAAGAACATGGTGAGGCCCTTGTGCTTCGGCACCGTCGGATCGGTACGCGTCAGCAGGATGCCGTAGTCGGAATAATGCGCGCCCGAGGTCCAGATCTTCTGGCCGTTGATCACCCAGTCGTCGCCGCGCTTCTCGGCGCGGGTGCGCAGGCCGGCGACGTCGGAGCCACCGGCCGGCTCGGAGAACAGCTGGCACCACACCTTCTCGCCCGAGGCCAGCGGCGGCAGATACTCTCTCTTATGCTGCTCGGAGGCATAGGCCATCATCGTCGGGCCGCACATGCCGTGGCCGATGATGAACATGCCGGACAGCTTGCCGTAGGGCCCCTCCTCCTGCTGCCAGATCACGCGCTCGATGGGTGAGGACCCGCGACCGCCATATTCCTTTGGCCAGTGCAAGCAGGCCCAGCCGGCCTCGGCCTTCTTCTTCTGCCAGGCCTTGGCGACGTCGAGAATGCTGGCGTTCTTCAGCGCGGTGCGGCCAAGCGAGGACGCGCGCAGTTCGTCCTCGTACTGCTTCGGCGCATTGGCGGCGATCCACGCGCGCGCCTCGGCGCGAAACGCGGCCTCCTGCGGAGTGTCATCGAAGTTCATGAGAATTCCTTTCAGATCGTCATTCCGGACGACCCGCAACGCGGGTCGATCCGGAATCCAGAGGTGAGTCATCTCGAGATTCCGGGTTCGCTCACTCCGCGCAAAATGGCATGGTCATTTTGTCGCGCGCGAGCGCCCCGGAATGACGGGCTTGGGTCACGCCGCATTGCGCTTGCGCATGCGGTCGATCAGTTGGTCTTCCCAGTAAGAGAGGCTGCCGAGGCCGAGCGCGAGCGCGTTGGCGCGTCGGTAGTACATGTGACAGTCGAACTCCCAGGTGAAGCCCATGCCGCCATGGACCTGGATGTTGTTCTTGGCGCAGTGTTGAAAGGCTTGCGTCGCGCTGATGCGCGCTGAGGCCGCGGCCTCCGGCAATTCCGGCGCATTGGTCGAGAGCGCCCAGGCGCCATAATAGGAGTTGGAGCGCGCCAAGGTCGCCGAGACGTACATGTCGGCCAGCATGTGCTTGACCGCCTGGAACGAGCCGATCGGACGGCCAAAGGCGATCCGGTCGAGCGCGTAGTCGCGGCCCATCTCCAGCGCGCGGTCGGAGCCGCCAACCTGCTCGAACGCCGTCAGCACCGCGGCGCGATCGAGCACCTGGGTGATGATGCTCCAACCCTCGCCGGCGGCGCCGAGCGGCTCCGCCTTGCAGTTCTTGAAGGTGAGCTCGGCCTGGCCGCGCGTCGGATCGAGATTGGTCAGCGCCTTGGCTTCGACGCCGCCCGCCTTGGGGTCGACCAGGAACAGCGAGATGTCGCCGTCGCGGCCGGTCGAGCCGGTACGCGCGGCAACGATGATGAGATCGGCGATGGCGCCGTCGGCGACCGGCTTCTTGGTGCCGTTGAGCACGCCGTTGGCGGCCTCACACTTGATCGCTTTGGGCGACGGATTGCCGGTGCCCTCGAACAACGCCAAGGTGCCGATCGCCTCGCCATTGGCGATCTTCGGCAGCCAGGCCTGCTTCTGCGCATCGCTGCCGGCCAGCATCAGGGCCTCCGCGGCAAGATACACGGTCGACGAGAACGGCACCGGCGCCAGCGCGCGGCCGACCTCTTCGGCGATCACGCAGAGCTCGAGATGACCGGCGCCCGCGCCGCCGTACTCCTCAGGAATGGCGACGCCGAGGAAGCCCATCTCGGCGAAGCCTTTCCACAGCGCTCGGTCATACGGCTCCTTGCCATCGAGCACGACACGCACCGCCTTGGGCGGACACTTCTCGGCGAGGAATTTCCGCGCCTGGTCCCGCAACTGCTTCTGGTCGTCGGAGAAATCGAAGTTCATGGCCTCACCTGCTTCCTGATCGTCATTCCGGGGCGATGCGCAGCATCGAACCCGGAATCTCGATCTGATTTATCTCTGGATTCCGGGTTCACTCGCTTCGCGAGTGCCCCGGAATGACGGTTTCAAAATGCGTCGTCACAGCACGATCACGTCGCTGTCGGGCTCGGCCGCGTAGAGCCGCTCGACCAGCGCGGCACGGCGTTCGAGACCGGCGCGCTGGTTGATGTAGCCCTTGTCGGTCAGCTCATGGCCGTCGATCGAGGGCGGCTCGACCATCAGCATGGCGCGGCCGATGCGCCGGCTGGTCGCGCCCTCGCACTCTTTATTATGGGCTTCGAGACCACGGCGGACGCAGTCGATGACGGCCGGATGCTTCACCACGTCCTCGAACGTCGCGTTGGGATCGCCGACCAACTGGCGGCAGGCGTGCAGATTGGGCCAGGCCAGGAGACCGACATATTCGCGGTCCTGCCCGGTCACCAGTGCATCGTGGATCGCCGGCGTTGCGGCTGCGATCGCATCGGTGCGAAGCGAGCCGACATGGACGAAGGTGCCTGTCGTGAGCTTGAAATCCTCGACCACGCGGCCGGCGAAGATGATGCCTTGCGCCGGGTCATTGGGATCGACGAACACGCCGGCATCGCCGATGCAGTAGAACCCTTCCTCGTCGAACGCCTTCTTCGTCAGCTCGGGCTGGCCGAAATAGCCGGGCATCACGTTGATGCCGCGCAGGCGCAGCTCGTATTTGTCGCCGGTCGGCACCATCTTCAGCTCGACGCCGGGGAACGGCAGGCCGATGAGCCCGACCCGCTCCGTGTTCCAATAGGTGCCGGTCGAGGTCGGCGCCGTCTCGGTCGAGCCCCATCCGGTGTAGAACACGATGCGCTCGCCGGTGGTCTTGACCGCCAGCGCCTGCATCCGCTCGTACAGATCGTCCGGCAGCCGCGCGCCGCCATAGGCCATGATGCCCAGATCCTTGAAGAAGGAGCGGCACAGCGCATCGTCCTTCTCCATCGCCGCCGCCAGCGCCGCATAGCCGGCGGGCACATTGGCGTAATAGGTCGGCGACACCTCGCGCAGGTTCCGGATGGTCTCGTCGAACATGCCGGGCATCGGCCGGCCGTCGTCGATGTAGAGCGTGCCGCCCTCGATCAAGAGCGGATTGAACAGCGCATTGCCGCCCATGGTGTGATTCCATGGCATCCAGTCGAGCACCGTCGAGATCGGCGCATCAGGCCCGCGCGGCCGCGTCTGCATCATCATCGCTGCATTGGCGCACATCATGCGCTGGGTGTTGATGACCGCCTTGGGCATGCCGGTCGAGCCGGAGGTGAACAGGAGCTTGCCGACCGTGTCCGGTGTGATCTGCGCAATCGACGCGTCGACCGCGCCGGTGACCGGCGTCGCGGCGAGATCAGCGAAGCTGATGCTCGCAATGCCCTCGCACGGACGCGCGACATGAACGACGGTGACGCCGTCGAGATCGAGCGCCTTGAGCGCCTTCTCGAAGGTCGGGCCGTCCTGCACCATGACCACGCCCGGCTTCACGAGGCCGAACAGATATTTGAGCTTGAGATGATCGTGGCTCATCAGGGAATAGGCCGGCGACACCGGAGCGGCCGGCGAACGGGCCTGCATCGCGGCCATGGTGATGAGCGCATGCTCGATCGAATTGCCGGAGAGGATGGCGACGGGGCGGCCGTCCAGCTTCAAATCGAGCAGGCCCTGCGTCAGCCCATCGACGGTGCGCTTGGCCTCGGCATAGGACAGCTTGCGCCATTGCCGCTCGGCTCCGCTGCGTTGCGCGAGCCAGGTCCGCGTCGGCGCCTCCTTAGCCCAGCGGGCGAGCGGCGCCGCCAAATGCGGCTCATAGGCCTGCAGCGGAATGCGCGATTTGATGACGATGACGCCGTCACCGCGTCTCTCGATATCGATGTCGCGCGCCAGCCAGTTGACCTTGCGGAATGCCGGCTTCTCCAACACCTTCGCTGCCGTCCCGTCCATTTTGCGTCTCCCGAAATATCGTCCTTTGCGGATCTTGATATCTAGCGGTTGGTATAGACCGGCTTGCGCTTCTCGAGGAAGGCTTGAATGCCCTCCTTGAAATCCTCCGAGCGGCTGCACAGCACCTGGTTGCGATCTTCCATCGCGATGACGGCTTCGATCGACGACGCATCGACGCTCATGTTGAGACATTCCTTTGAGAGTCGAAGTCCGACCGGCGAGGCCGTCATCATCGCATCGACGAAGGGCGCAGCCGCGCCCTCGAGCATATCGTCCTCGACGATTTCCGACACCAGCCCGACCATGAGCGCGCGCTCGGCTCCGATGAAGCGGCCGGTGAGGATCAGCTCCGATGCGACGGAGACGCCGACGAGGCGCGGCAGGAAATAGCTGGTGCCGATGTCGCAGCCCCCTAAGCCAAGCTTGATGAAGGCACAGTTCATCCGCGCCGAGCGGCTGGCGATGCGGATATCGGCCGCGAGCGCCAACGCAAAGCCGCCGCCGGCGGCTGCGCCCTGCACCAGCGCAATGATCGGCTGCGGGCAACGCCGCATCAGCATCACGATGTCGGCGATGCGGCGCTGCGAGTCCAGCGACTCGGTCACGCTGGGCGGCTCATTGACGCCGCCGCGCCGCTGCATCGCGGCCTTCAGATCGAGCCCCGCGCAGAAGTTCTTGCCGGCACCCTTGAGCACGACGACTCGCGTGGTGCGATTGCGCTGCAGGCTTTCGAAATAAGTGTTGAGCGCGTCGATCAGCGCCGGGTCGAGCGCGTTCAGGCTCTCCGGGCGATTGAGCGTCACCCGGTCGACGCCATTGTCGTGTTCGATCAGCAGCGGTTGGGACATGGCGCGCGCTCCACCCTCAGTGTCATCCCGGCGAACGCCGGGATCCATAGCCACCGGCTTGATTGGTAAGAGTGCGGCGTCTGCCAGTCTGCCTATCACAGACGCCGCGGAGTATGGGTCCCCGCGTTCGCGGGGACGACGGCGGAGGTTGCCGTCAGCGCGGGGCCATGCGGATGGCGCCGTCGAGGCGGATGGTTTCGCCGTTCAGCATCGGGTTCTCGACGATGTGGACGGCGAGGTTACCGTACTCGGAGGCGTCGCCGAGCCGGGCCGGATGCGGCACCTGGGCGCCCAGGCTCTTGCGCGCTTCTTCGTTCAGTCCCATCAGCAGCGGTGTCAGGAACAGGCCGGGCGCGATGGTGTTGACGCGGATTTTCTGGCTGGCGAGATCGCGCGCAGCGGGCAGGGTCAGGCCGACGACGCCGCCCTTCGAGGCCGAATAGGCGATCTGGCCGATCTGGCCTTCATAGGCCGCGACGCTGGCGGTGTTGATGATGACGCCACGCTCCTCGCCGACCGGCTCGGCGGTGACGAGGCGCTCGGCAAACAGCCGCAGCACGTTGAAGGTGCCGATCAGGTTGACGTTGATGATGCGCGCGAACTTGGCGAGCGGATAGACGCCGTCCTTGCCGACGATGCGCTGCGAGCCGCCGATGCCGGCGCAATTCACCAGCACGCGGGCGATGCCGTGGGCCGCCTCGGCCTTGGCGAGGCCGGCCTTGACCTGATCCTCATTGGTGACGTCGGCATGCAGCGCGACGCCCTTGATCTCGGCGGCGATCTTCTCGGCGTTTTCCAGGCTCTGATCGAGCACGGCCACCTTGGCCCCCTTGGCCGCCATGGCGCGCGCCGTAGCTGCGCCGAGACCCGAGCCACCGCCGGTGATGAGAACGGCAACGTTGTTCAACTGCATGTCAGGTTTCCTCCCTAGACGTTTTTGCTTGCGAATAGCGAATAGGGAGTAGCGAATAGAGGCTTCCCCCATTCGCGACTCCCTATTCGCCACTCGCCCGTTTCAATATTCCACCGCAGATCAGCGCCTCCATATGGGCGATGTACTGACGGCAGACATCATCGGTGACCGGGCCGACGCCGATCGCGCGCGACATCGCGTGGCGGCCGAAGAACAGGTGATCGCAGGCGCCGATCAGGCTGGTGTAGAACAGCACCGGATCGACGGCGCGAAACTCGCCCCTGGCGACGCCCTCCTCGATGAGCCGGCGATGGAAATCGAGCAGCGGCGCCACGAAGAACTTCGACACTTCGTCGGCCGCCTCCGCGCTGCTCTCATGCAGCAGATAATGGATCAGCCGGTTCATGTAGGGAAACCGGTGATAGGCGCGGATGATGCCGCTGATGTGCAGCTTCAGCTTCGCCGTCGGCGGCAGCGGCTGCGCCAGGAGATATTCGAGATTGGCCACCTCGGTCGCCGCGTCGCGGGCGAGCAGCGCCAGCAGCAGGCCGTCCTTGTTGCCGAAATGATATTTCACCAGCGCTGCATTAGAGCCGGACTTCTGCGCGATGTCGCTGAGCGAGATTTCGATCGAGGACCTCGCGATCATCAGCTCGCTGGCGGCGTCCAGCAGCTTCTCCGCCGTCGCATTCCGCCCCGCGGGAAGTTTCTCTGGCACGCTGTTGTGAAGCTGAGGTCCCAAGACATGTCTCGCGCTTGATCGAGGCAGATAAGCCGAAGCCGGAGTTGATCTCAAGAGTTAATTGATCGATTGACTAACGCTCGATCGGGCATTTAAATCGCCGCCAATCACGAACACCAAGTCTAGGGAGGATACGTCATGGCGGAAGCCTACATCGTCGCGGCCGCACGCACGGCCGGCGGCCGCAAGGGAGGACGGCTGGCCGGCTGGCATCCGGCCGACCTCGCGGCGAAGGTGCTGGACGCGCTGGTCGATCGCTCCGGCGCCGCGCCGGACCAGGTCGAGGACGTGATCATGGGCTGCGTGATGCAAACCGGCGAGCAATCGAACAACATCGCGCGCAATGCGGTGATGGCCTCGAAGCTGCCGGAGAGCGTGCCGGGCACCTCGATCGACCGGCAGTGCGGCTCGTCGCAGCAGGCGCTGCATTTCGCCGCGCAGGCAGTGATGTCGGGCGCGATGGATGTCGTGATCGCCGCCGGCGTGGAGTCGATGACCCGGGTGCCGATGGGTCTCTCCTCCACGCTTCCGGCGAAGAACGGCTTCGGGCACTACAAGAGCCCTGGCATCGAGAGCCGCTATCCGAACATCCAGTTCAGCCAGTTCACCGGCGCGGAAATGATGGCGGAGAAGTACGGTCTCTCCAAGGATGAACTCGACGAATATGCCTATAACAGCCATCAGCGCGCGATTGCCGCCACGCAGGCAGGCCACTTCAAGGACGAGATCATCCCGCTCGAGATCACCCGTGCCGACGGCTCGACCGACACCCACCACATCGACGAGGGCATCCGCTTCGACGTCAGCCTCGACGGCATCAAGAGCGTCAAGCTGATCGCCGAGAACGGCAAGCTGACGGCGGCCACGGCCAGCCAGATCTGCGACGGCGCGTCCGGCGTCATGGTCGTCAACGAGCGCGGCCTGAAGTCGCTCGGCGTCAAGCCGCTGGCCCGCGTCCATCACATGACCATGATGGGCGGCGACCCCGTCATCATGCTGGAGGCGCCGCTCCCGGCGACGCAGCGCGCGCTGCAGAAGGCCGGCATGTCGATCGACGAGATCGATCTCTATGAGGTCAACGAGGCGTTCGCTTCCGTGCCGACCGCCTGGCTGAAGACCATCGGCGCCGATCCGAACCGCCTCAACGTCAATGGCGGCGCGATCGCGCTCGGCCATCCGCTCGGCGGCTCCGGCACCAAGCTGATGACCACGCTGCTGCATGCGCTGAAGGCCCGCAACAAGCGCTATGGGTTGCAGACGATGTGCGAAGGCGGCGGCATGGCGAATGTGACGATCGTGGAGCGGCTGTAGATCGCGCAACAACAACGGTGTCGTCCCCGCGAACGCGGGGACCCATAACCACCGCGCTACGTTTTGCGCGAGCTGTTGCGGCAGCTCGTTATCACCACAGGATCCTGTGGTTATGGGTCCCGGCGCGAGGCCGGGACGACACCTTGTTCCTGATCAGCGGTGAGCTCTCATGACCCACCCCTCCATTCACGCCCGCAGCCATCCCGACAAGATCGCCTATCAGATGGCCGGCACCGGCAAGGCCATCACCTATCGCGAGCTCGACGAGCTCTCGAACCAGGGCGCTCATCTATTCCGTGCGCTGGGGCTCAAGGCCGGCGACCATATCGCCTTCCTGATGGAGAATCGGCTGGCGTTCATGGAAATCGCCTGGGCGGCGCAGCGCTCCGGCCTGTACTACACCGCGATCAGCCGCTATCTCACCAAGGACGAGATCGCCTACATCATCAGGGATTGCGGCGCCAAGGTCTTCATCACCTCGCCGAAATGCGCCGAGCAGGTGCGCGATCTCGCGACGGCCAAGGACGGCCCGCTGTTCTTCATGATCGACGAGCCCGAGCCCGGCTTCCGCTCCTGGGACAAGGAGGCCGGCGCCCAGCCCAAGACGCCGATCGCCGATCAGGTCGCCGGCTACGACATGCTGTATTCGTCGGGCACCACCGGACGGCCGAAGGGCATCAAGAAGGATTTCGAAGGCAATCCGATCGATCAGCCGAACCAGTTCCTGCGCGTGCTGTGCGCCGACATGTGCGGCATGAACGCCGAGAGCACCTATCTGTCGCCGGCGCCGCTCTATCATGCAGCTCCCTTGCGCTTCAACATGATGGTCTCAGTGCTCGGTGGCACCTCGATCATCATGGAGCATTTCGACGCCGAAGACTTCCTGAAGCTGGTCGAAAAGTACAAGGTCACGCAGTCGCAGCTTGTGCCGACCATGTTCGTGCGCATGCTGAAACTGCCGGAGGACGTGCGCAAGCGCTACGACGTGTCGACCCTGAAGGGCGCGATCCATGCCGCTGCGCCCTGCCCGGTCGACGTCAAGGCCAGGATGATCGAGTGGTGGGGTCCGATCCTGATCGAGTATTATGCCGGCTCCGAAGGCAACGGCGTCACCGTCTGCACCTCGAAGCAGTGGCTGGAGCATCGTGGCAGCGTCGGACGCGCCGTTGTCGGCAAGATCAAGATCCTCGGCGAGAATGACGAGGAGCTGCCGACCGGCGAGATCGGCACGGTGTACTTCGCCGACGCGCCGGTGTTCTCCTATCACAACGATCCGGAGAAGACGAAGCGGGCCTACAACGACAAGGGCTGGTCGACGCTCGGCGACGTCGGCTATCTCGACGCCGACGGCTTCCTCTATCTGACCGACCGCAAGTCCTACATGATCATCTCCGGCGGCGTGAACATCTACCCGCAGGAGACCGAGGACGTCCTCATCACGCATCCCGACGTCGCCGATGTCGCCGTGTTCGGCGTGCCGAACGAGGAGATGGGCGAGGAGGTCAAGGCGGTGGTGCAGCCGCACGACATGGCGCGCGCCGGCAAGGCGTTCGAGGAGCAATTGATCCTGTTCTGCCGCCAGCATCTGTCGCCGATCAAGTGCCCGCGCTCGATCGATTTCGAGCCGGAGCTTCCGCGCACGCCGACCGGCAAGCTGGTCAAGCGCCACCTGCGCGAACGCTACTGGCCGAAGAAGGGCGCGGCCTAGCTCCAATAACGGTAGCTGTCGTCCCGGCCTTGCGCCGGGACCCATAGCCACCGCAGCCGATGATGCGAAGGGTATAAGCTCCAGCTTGGCGCCACATGAGCGCCTGTGGTTATGGATCCCGGCTCGCGCTCGCTTCGCTCGCTTGGCCGGGACGACGCGAGGAGAGTGCACGCCATGTCCCAGTCCTTTCCCCCGCTTCCCCTCCCACCCACGATCCGGTCCCGCTTCGTCGACGGCATCAACGGCCTGCGCATGCACGTGCTCGAAGCCGGCTTCGAGACGCCCGGCCGTCCCTGTGTGCTGCTGCTACACGGCTTTCCCGAGCTGGCCTATAGCTGGCGCAAGGTGATGCCGGCGCTGGCCGCCGCCGGCTACCACGTGCTGGCGCCGGACCAGCGCGGCTATGGCCGCACCACAGGGTGGAGCGCCGACTATGACGGTGATCTCGCGCCGTTTCGCTTCACCAATCTGGTGCGCGATGCGCTCGGCGTGGTCTATGCATTCGGCCATCGCCATGTCGCGTCTGTCGTCGGCCACGACTTCGGCAGCCCCGTCGCGGCGTGGTGCGCGGTGATCCGCCCCGATGTCTTTCGATCGGTCGTGATGATGAGCGCACCGTTCCCGGGGCCACCCGCAGCACCGTTCGACATCGCCAGCCATCCCCTCGCGGCGCAGGAGGATCCCGTGCATCGCGAACTGGCTGCGCTGCCGCGTCCGCGCAAGCACTATCAATGGTACTACGCGACGCGGCAGGCCAATGCGGACATGCATCATCCCCCGCAGGGGCTGCATGAATTCCTGCGCGCCTATTACCATCACAAGAGCGCAGACTGGGCGGCCAACGCCCCTTCTCCTCTGCAGGCCTGGGACGCGGCCGAACTCGCCAAGCTACCGACCTACTACGTCATGGACCTCGACAAGACGATGGCCGAGACCGTCGCCGAGGAGATGCCGGATGCGGCGGCGATCGCGGCGAATCGCTGGCTGCCGGACCATGAGCTCGCGGTCTATACCGCCGAATATGAACGAAACGGCTTCCAGGGCGGGCTGCAATGGTACCGCTGCGGCACGTCTGGTCTATTCGACGCTGAATTGCAGACCTGGTCGGATCTCACGATCGACGTTCCGTCCGCATTCATCTCCGGCCTGCAAGACTGGGGCATCTACCAACGGCCCGGTGTGTTCGAAGCGATGCAGTCCCGAGTGTGCACCAACATGATCCTGTGCGAGCTGATCGATCGCGCCGGACATTGGGTGCAGCAGGAGCAACATGAACGAGTCAATGAGCTCCTGTTCACGTTCCTGAACAAATCGACAGCCTGATTTCGGACGCCGTTCCGACGTATTAGGCGAATCGAGGAACGAACATTCGGGGTTGACGTTTTTGCATCCGGGCAATGCGCATCAGGAGAAGATTTATGGATAAGAAGATCGCAGGCTTGTTGGGCGCGGTCGCCGCTGTCGGCGCGCTCGGCACGGCGCAGGCGTCAGCGGCTCCGGCCCCGAGCGACGTGCTGAAGGCCAACTCCTACGCCGACCTGCTCGAGCCGATCCCGAATGCGGCCAAGGTGCTGCAGGCGCTCGACGAGCAGGCGCCGCCGGAGGCCGAACCGAAGGTGCAGCTGGCGCAGTGGTACCATCACCACCACCATCATCACCACCATCACCATGGCTACTGGCGCGGCTATGGCTACGGTCCTGGCTATGGGTACGGCTACGGCCCCCGGGTCTATGTGGTGCCGCGCCGGTACTACCATCACCACCACCATCATCACCATCACCACTGGTACTACGATCGCTACTGATCGTTGAGAGGTGAAAGCTCGGGGGGCGCCGACCGTGAGGTCGGCGCTCTTTCGTTTGAGGAAGACGGAAGCGTCAGGACTTGCGCGCCTTGTCCTTCGCCGCGCGATGCAGGTGGCGGTAGGTGCCGTCGAACACCGTGTCGGTGCTCGACACCCATTCGGTCTCCTTGGCGAGCACCGGACGGCTGGCGTGGATGCGGCGCGACTGCAACTCGCGCTCGGCCGCCTCGTCCGGAGTCATGGGCTCGACCGTGAAGTTTGCCTCCTCCGGAATCACGATCACCTGAGCGAACGGCTCGCCCGGACGGAAGATATGCGTCCGCCCTTCCGCGGGCGCCTTGAACACGCAGAAGAACAGCATCGGCCAGAAATTGCGCACCAACGCCGGCACCGCGATCGGGCAGGTATCGCTGCGGTCGGTATAGAAGCGCGGATGCGGCTCGGTCCGGATCGCGAAGCCGTTGGGCACCTTGAGATCGAGCAGGATCTGGTAGGTGTAGAAGGCATCGCCAAAATTGCGGAACGGCGGCCATTGCAGGCTCGGGCTCGGCGGCTCGCCCCAGTCGCCGGACAGCTCCAGCTTGCCGTCGCGCGTGGTGACGTGCAGCTCGAAGTCGTACGGATAAAATAGCTCGATGCCATATTGCGCACCTTCCGAGAATGGTACGCAATGCCAGACCTGCTCATGCGAGCCATTCGCTCGTGGCTGGCGTTCGCCTGCCCAGCCCGGGATATCCATCCGGGTGCGGCGCGGCGCCAACCCTGGATCGTTGAGCCGATATTTGACGCTATCCATGAGAACTCCTTAGGTGGCTGAGCGGAACGCGAACGACGGACTATCCTCGCAGTTCCATGACTGGAGCTTGAATGCGCTGTCACCGAAGGGTTTCGCGACCAATCAGCGGCCGGAGTTTGACCGCGGTGCGGCAAATCCATATAGACTTTAGAACCGTTCTAAACACTCGAATGTTGAGAGCGAGAGATCCGGGGACCTTGGAATGAAGAACTTCGCCGACCTCACCGAGCGCGAGATCCTGGCAATCGCGATCTCGGCCGAAGAGGAAGACGGCCGTATCTATATGAGCTTCGCGGAGGATCTGGCGGAACGTTATCCGGATTCAGCCAAGCTGTTCGAGCAGATGGCCGAGGAGGAGAAGGGCCACCGCCACATGCTGCTCGAACTCTATGAGGAGCGCTTCGGCAAGAACCTGCCGCCGATCCGGCGCGAGAACGTCAAGGGCTTCATGCAGCGCCGGCCGATCTGGCTGACCAAGAACCTGTCGCTCGACGCCATCCGCCGCGAGGTCGGCACGATGGAGTTCGAGGCCGAGCGCTTCTACGCCAAGGCGGCCGAGCAGGCCAAGGACGTCGGCGTGCGCCGGCTGCTCGGCGATCTCGCCGAGGCCGAGAAGGGCCACGAGAAGGTCGCGGCGAAACTGACCGACAAGATCCTCAGTCCGGACGTCCGGCACAAGGAGGACGAGACGCGGCGGCGCGTGTTCGTGCTGCAATATGTCCAGCCCGGTCTCGCCGGCCTGATGGACGGCTCGGTCTCGACGCTGGCGCCGCTGTTCGCCGCCGCCTTCGCCACGCATCAGAACTTTCAGACCTTCCTGGTCGGCCTTGCCGCCTCGATCGGCGCCGGCATCAGCATGGGCTTTGCCGAGGCGCTGTCCGACGACGGCTCGCTGACGGGCCGCGGCTCGCCGTGGCTGCGCGGCGCCGTCTGCGGCGCGATGACGACGCTCGGCGGACTGGGGCACACGATGCCCTATCTCGTCCCGGACTCCTGGACCAACGCGTTCTGGATCGCGACCGCGATCGCGAGCCTCGTCGTGTTCTTCGAGCTGTGGGCGATCGCCTATATCCGCGCGCGCTACATGGACACGCCGTTCCTGCAGGCGGTGTTCCAGATCGTGCTCGGCGGCATCATCGTGCTCGGCGTCGGAATTCTCATAGGAGCGGCCTAGCATCCGCACCCCCGCGTCTTGCGAAACGCTCAGCCGCGAGGCTGATGGCGCCGGACCGATCACAACGGAAAACTCGTCATGACGCCACGCCTGCAATACGGCACGCCCGCGAAGATCCTGCACTGGCTGGTGGTGGCGCTGCTCGCCATCCAGTATCCGATCGGCTGGCTGATGCCGGACCTGCATGCCAATACACCCCCCGGCGCGCCGATGATCCTGCACATTTCATTCGGCCTCACCATTCTGGCATTGATCGCCGTGCGCTTCGTCTGGCGGCTCACCCATCCGGTCGCACCGGAGAGCTCGCTGCCGCCCTGGCAGCGGCTGAGCTCGGAGGTCGTGCACTGGATGCTCTATGTGATGGTGCTGGCGAGCACCATCACCGGCTGGCTGTTCGCCTCCTTCCGCGGCTGGAGCGTATCGTTCTTCTACCTGTTTCCATTGCCGATGCTGGCCGCGCGCAACCCGGCCGGTAACCGCGCCATCGACGGGCTGCACCAAGCCTCCGAATGGCTGCTGCTGATCCTGATCGTCGTTCACGTCGCCGCCGCACTCGCGCACGTCTTCATCTATCGCGACCGTGTCATGCAGCGGATGCTGCCGGGCTAGAATCCGCAATTTTGGTCAAGCGATCGCCATCCGCATCGGTTAGGACTCCCGGCAAACATCTCACCGGGAGGATCGACCTTGGCCGCACCGCAATGGACGTTCGCAACCGCCGTCGACACGGCGAAGGCGTTGGCAGATCGTGAGATCTCGTCGGTCGAGCTGACCAAGCTCGCCATCGACCGCATCGAACGTCATGACCCCGAGATCAACGCCGTCTGCGTGCGCGATTTCGAGCGCGCGCTCGCTGCCGCCGACGCCGCCGACGCCGCGCTGGCGCGCGGCGAACGGCGGCCCCTGCTCGGCCTTCCGCTCACGGTGAAGGAATCCTACAACGTCGCCGGCCTGCCGACGACCTGGGGTTTTCCGCAGCACAGGGATTTCATCGCGGCCGAGGATGCGCTGACGGTGACGCGCGTGAAGGACGCCGGCGGCATCGTGCTCGGCAAGACCAACGTGCCGCTCGGGCTCGGCGACTGGCAGAGCTACAACGACATCTACGGCACCACCAACAATCCCTACGATCTCGGCCGCACGCCGGGCGGTTCGTCAGGCGGATCGGCCGCGGCCCTCGCGGCGGGCTACGGCTCGCTGTCGCTCGGCTCCGATATCGGCGGCTCGCTCCGGGTGCCGGCGTTTCATTGCGGCGTCACCGCGCACAAGCCGAGCTACGGCCTGGTGGCCTCGCGCGGCCATACGCCGCCGCCGTTTCAGCCGCTGCCGGGCGAGGCCGACCTCGCCGTCGTCGGCCCGATGGCGCGCTCGGCCGCCGATCTGTCGCTGCTGCTCGATGTGATCGCAGGCCCCGACCCGCTCGAGGCCGGCAAGGCATATCGCCTCGACCTGCCGCCGCCGCGCCACGGTCGCCTGCCGGATTTCCGCGTGCTGGTGGTCGCGAGCGATCCGCTGCTGCCGACCGACAGCGCCGTGCGCGGCGCGATCGAGCGGCTGACGGCCGACCTCGCACGGGCCGGCGTGAGCGTCACGACGGACAGCCCGCTGCTGCCGGACTTCGCCGCATCGAGCCGGCTCTACATGCGCATGCTGCTCGGCTTCATCGGCGCCACCATGCCGGCGGAGGTCCACGCCGGCGCCAGTCACGCGGCCGCGCAATTGCCGAAGGAGGCAGCGAGCCTCGCGGCCGAGCGGCTGCGCGGCATCGCGCTCAGCCATCGCGACTGGGTGCAGGCCGGCGGGGCGCGGGCGCGGCTGCGCGCGCAATGGCGAACGCTGTTCGAGCAATTCGATGCCGTGATCTGCCCGATCATGCCAACGCCGGCCTATCCGCACGACCATTCGCCCGACCAGGAGCAGCGCCGCATCAGCATCGACGGCGTCGAGCATTGCTACACCGATCAGCTCGCCTGGCCGGGCATCGCCACCTTGCCCGGACTGCCCGCCACCGCGATTCCGCTTGGACTCGCCGACGGCCTGCCGGTCGGGGTGCAGATCGTCGGCCCGTTCCTCGAGGACCGCACGCCGCTCAAGCTCGCCGACCTGATCGAGCGCGAATTCGGCGGCTTCGTCCCGCCGCCGCGGTTCGCGAACTAGTTCGCGATCGGGCTTATTCAACAACGCCTCGCCAAATTCCGCCGTCGTCCTACATCGTCATGGCCGGGCTTGACCCGGCCATCCATCTTGCAGAGAGGCTGGATGCCCGGGTCAGGCCCGGGCATGACGGGTAACTAATAGGCAGACCCGCCGAACCTCATCACCTGCCTCACACCCGACCACCCACCTCACGCATCGAACATGATCACGCTGCGCAGCGTCTTGCCTGCCTTCATGTTGGCAAAGCCCTCGTTGATCTCCGACAGCTTCAGCTTGGTGGAGATCCAGTCCTCCAGATGCAGCTTGCCGCGCAGATAGAACTCGACGAGGCGGGGCATGTCGACGCGGAAGTGGTTCGAGCCCATCGACGAGCCCTGGATGCGGCGCTCGCGCAGGAAGTCGAAGCCGTGCAGCTCGATCTTCTGGCCGAACGGGATCATGCCGACGATGGTCGCGGTGCCGCCCGGCGCCAGCATCGCGAACGCCTGCTCGGCGGTCTCCTTGCGCCCGAGCACCTCGAAGGCGTGGTGCACGCCGCCCTTGGTGAGCTCGCGCACCTGGGCCACGACGTCGCCCTCAGTGGGATTGATGATGTCAGTCGCGCCCAGTTTCGTCGCAAGCTGCAGCTTGGCCGGATTGGTGTCGATGGCGATGATGCGGCCCGCGCCCGCGATCTCGGCGCCGTTGATCGCAGCCATGCCGACGCCGCCGCAGCCGATCACGGCCACCGTCTCGCCGGCCTGCACCCGCGCCGTGTTGACGACCGCGCCATAGCCGGTGATGACGCCGCAGCCGATCAGCGCCGCGAGATCGAGCGGCATGTCCGGGCGGATCTTCACGATCGCGTTCTCGTGCACCAGCATCTGCTCGGCGAAGGACGAGAGGTTGAGGAACTGGTGCAGCTTCTCGCTTCGTCCCCATGACAGCCGGTTGGAGGCGCCGGGCGGCATCTTCACCGTCGTATCGGTGCACAACACCGGGCGGCCCGTGGTGCAGTTGTCGCAGGTGCCGCAGAACACGGACAAGCACGTGACGACGTGATCGCCCGGCTTCACATAGGTCACGTCGGCGCCGACCTGCTCGACGATCCCAGCCGATTCATGGCCGAGCACGGCGGGCAGCGGATGCGGATACAGGCCTTCGATGAAGTGCAGGTCGGAATGGCAGAGACCGGCAACCGCCGTGCGGATCAGCACTTCCCGCGGCCCCGGCTTGGGCACACTGATGTCCTCGATCACCAGCGGCTTGTTGACCTCCATCAGCACGGCGGCTTTCATTGGCGTTCTCCCGATCTTGTTTGTTGTTGGTCGCGGCAAGCCTACGCCGCTGACAGCAGTTCGCCAACCTCCTCCATGTCAGCGGTACGTTCGCCGAGCAGCAGTGTCGCGATGGCATCATCCATCCTATTTTCCGCGAGCCGGAACGGATCGGACGGCGTCAGCCGGTGCGCGACGATGAGCTTCGCCAGCAACAGCCTGCGCGCGTCGCCGCGCATCGCGTGGATGCGCCCGCTTTCCCAAGTCGTCGAGACGGCGCTTGCCACGTGATACAGCAGGCTGGTGGCGCGGCGCGCTTCGGACTCGTTGTCGGCGCGTCCCGCGACCTCGCGCGCAAAGCCCACGGCACGATCCACGAGTCGATGCAGCTGATCGCGCCAGGCCTGCGGCACGACGGCGCTGTCGTCGAGCCGCGCATGCAGGTCGGCTGCCAGCGCGGCCTCCGCACCGTGCCGGCCCACGGCGCGCTTCAGCGCATCGAGCGCGACGATGTTGCCGGTGCCTTCCCAGATCGAGCCGAGATGGGCGTCGCGCAGCAGCCGCGCGGTCACGAACTCCTCGACATAGCCGATCCCGCCGCGCACCTCCAACGCATCGCCGCAGACCTTGCGCGCGTCGCGCGTGGCGCGGAATTTCAATGTCGGCGTCAGAATGCGCAGCAGCGCCGCGGCATCCTGGCTGCCGGCCTCGGCACGGTCGAGCGCGTCGGCGGTGAGGAAGCTCAGCGACAGCGCCTGCTCGGTCGCGAGCAGGATCTTCAGCAGTTGCCGCCGGCCGAGCGGCAGGTCGACGATGCGTTTTCCGAACACCACGCGGTTGCGCGCGACCGTAATTGCGTCGTGCCAGGCCCGCCGCATCAGCGCCGTCGACTTGACGCCGTTGGAGAGACGCGACGAGTTGACCATCTCGGCCATCTGCACGAAGCCGCGATCGAGCCTCCCGACCGCATAGGCGACGGCGCCCTCCAGCTTGATCTCGCCCGAGGCCATCGAGCGCGTTCCGAGCTTGTCCTTCAGGCGCACGATCCGATAGTGGTTCTGGCTGCCGTCATCGAGGAAGCGCGGCATCAGGAACAGGCCGACGCCGCGCGTTCCCGCTTCGGCACCTTGCGGCCGCGCCAACAGCATCACGACTTTCGCATCGGCATTGGAGCAGAACCATTTCTCGCCATGCAGGCGCCAATGGTCGCCCTCCGGGACGGCGACCGTCGTCAACGTGCCGACATCGGAGCCGCCCTCCTTCTCGGTCATGAACTGGCCGCCCTGGGTCAGCTTTCTCATGTCGGTCTGCGTCAGGCCATCGAGGTACTTGGCCTTGAGCCCGTCGCTGCCGAAGCTCGCCAGCAGCTTGGCGCATCCGTCGGTGACGTTGATCGGACAGCCCAGCCCGAACTCCGCCTGGTTGAACAGGAAGGTGAAGGCGTGCTTGGCCGTGACCGGATACTTGGTCGGCCAGCCGAGAATGCCCTTCCGGATCGACATCGCGTGAATGCCGAACTCGCCAAAGGCGGCGCGCTCGAGCTCGCGATAGGCCGGATGGTACTCGACCCACTGCACGTCGCGGCCGAAGCGGTCGCGCTGGTGCAGCACAGGGCCATGGCGGTCAGCCAAGCGGGCGCATTCGTCGAGATAGGAGCCGGCGAGCTCGCCGAGACGGTCGAGATGCGGCACGAGGTGCCGAAACAGCGCTTCGGGCAGATGGATGCGCAGGAGATCGGCGAGCGCGGGGTCGGCGCGATAGAAGTTCAGCCCGGTGGTATCGGGCGCCAGCAGCTCCGGCCTTGCGCCGCCGGTCATCACGTCATCGCGCCTCAGGAACTGATGCATGATCGTTAAGCCCTCGTTCGTTTCCGCAAGTCTCTGATGGACTCTTCGACAGGTTGCGCCTGATCGGATACACAACAGGCAGCGGCGTGCGCCGAACCGGGAGCAGATCCATGACCAATCAGCCGACGGAGGTTTATCGCATCTTCGGGGCGGAGATGTCGCCCTATTCGGTCAAGGTGCGATCGTATCTGCGTTACAAGGGCATCCCGCATCACTGGATATTGCGCAATGCGGAAAGCGAGGCGGAGTTCGCGCGGCACGCCAAGCTGCCGATCATTCCGCTGGTGGTCGCCCCCGACGAGGTGCCGATGCAGGACTCGACGCCGATCATCGACGCACTGGAGCTCGACTTTCCGCAACCCACGATTCATCCCGGCGACGCGCTGACGAGCTTCATCTCGGCCTTGATCGAGGAGTTCGGGGACGAGTGGGGCAACAAGTGGATGTTCCATTATCGCTGGGCGCGCGATCTCGACCAGCGCGCCTCGGCCGGACGCATCGCCCGCATCCGCACCCCCAGGGCGGACGAGGCCGAGTTGGGCGAGCTGGCCGAGAAGATCCGCGCGCGCATGGTCGAGCGGCTGTGGTATGTCGGCTCCAACGAGATCAACGCGCCGCAGATCGAGCAGGGCTTTGCCGAAATGCTCGACCTGCTCGAACGGCATCTCTCGGTCAGGCCATATCTGTTCGGCCACCGTCCGGCCTACGGCGATTTCGGACTGTGGGGCCAGCTCTACGAGCTGTGGACCGATCCGACGGCCGGCGCCCTGATCGAAGGCCGCGCGCCGCATGTGCTGGCCTGGATCCACCGCATGCTATGGCCGCGCGCCGAAGGTGAGTTCGAGCTGTGGCCGGAACTATCACTGACCTTGATGCCGATCCTGACCCGCCAGGTCGGCGCGCTGTTCATGCCATGGACGCTCGCCAACGAGCAGGCGCTGGCCGAGAACCGCAGCGTCTTCCGCGTCCAGTTCGGCGACTTCACATGGATGCAGAAGCCGCAGAAATATCACGCGCGCTCGCTGGCGATGCTCCGCGGCAAATACGCTTTCCTGCACGATCGCAGCCGGCTCGATGTCGTGCTGGAGGAGATCGGCTGCCTCGCTGGATTGCAGCCGCGTCCCACCTGAGGACGCGCGGCAAAAATGTGGGGACGAGCCGTAGGAAGTCGGCCGCCGGTGCACTAGCTTGATGTCTGCGGACGCTTTGGCCCAAGGACATGCCCATGGACATCCCTGCCTACAAGATCGCCCTCATCGTCGGTGCCGGCGAGGGGCTCTCGGCCTCGCTGGCGAGGCTGTTCGCGCGCGAGAAGATCCGCGTGGCGCTTGCCGCCCGCAAGATCGAGAAGCTCGGCGCGCTCTGCAACGAAACCGGCGCCCGCGCCTACCCCTGCGATGCGACCAATCCGGAGGAGGTCGAGCGGCTGTTCGGCATCGTCGAGCGCGAGATCGGCGCGCCTGATCTCGTGGTCTACAATGCCAGCGCGCGGGCGCGCGGAGCGCTCACCGATCTCGTGCCGGCCGACGTGCAGCAGTCGATTGCCGTCAGCGCCTTCGGCGGCTTCCTGGTGGCGCAGCAGGCGGCACAGCGCATGCTGCCGAACAAGCACGGCGCCATCCTGTTCACCGGCGCCTCCGCCAGCGTGAAGGGCTACGCCCAGTCGGCGCCGTTCGCGATGGGCAAGTTCGCGCTGCGCGGCCTCGCCCAGAGCATGGCGCGCGAACTGTCGCCGCAGGGCATCCACGTCGCGCATTTCGTCATCGACGGCGCGATCAAGAGCGCAGAGCGTCAGGAAGCCGCGGAGCGCCCGAATTCGATGCTCGATCCGGATGCCATCGCCGCAAGTTATTGGAGCGTGCTGCAGCAGCCACGGAGTGCCTGGAGCTGGGAGATGGAGCTGCGGCCGTGGGTGGAGACGTTTTGAGAAGTTGATGTTCCGTATGACGTGGGCAAAGACGCACCACGATCACCGTCATTGCGAGCGAAGCGAAGAATCCAGGGCGGAGCAAGGACTCTGGATTGCTTCGCTTGCGCTCGCAATGACGCGGATCGGTGGTCGCCTCATAGCAACTGTGATCGCCCGGCTCGACCGGGCGATCCAGTACACGCAACTGACAGCTGGTGACACGGTGAGGCCGCGGCGTACGGGATGCCCCGCCTTCGCAGGCATGACGTCATTTGATCTCGGACGTGGCGACTTGCGGCGCGCGACCGACCACGCGCAAATCTGGCCCCACTGAATGAGTCACCACTCCGCTTAGACCCTTCTCGAACCGCACCAGGGTCCAATCGTCCGCATGCGGCTTGATCGTGAAACCGGCCTTGCGGGCCAATGCAATCATTACGTCGTTGGTACGCAGCGCATCGCCCGAGAGGGTCACGCCACCCAACGCGAGCGCGCGTCCTTCCAGATTCGCGATGAGCGCCGGGCCGATGCCGTGGCCTTGCCAGCGGTCATGGACCGACAGGCCAAACTCGACACGACCGACGCCGCGATCGAATGCGTAGCGCGCCTCGGCCACGATGGCTTCGACACCTTCATGGTCCATCGTCGCGATCAGGCTGTAGCGGTCGTTGCGGCCGAGCGCGACGAAATCCTCGAGCACCGCCTTTGGCAGCTCGTTGAGTGCGCCGAGGAAACGCTTGTGGCGCGAGCGTTGGCTCAAGGACCGGACATAGCTCTGCAGCGCCTCGGCGTCGTCAGATGTGACGAAGCGCAGGCGCACCTCCTCGCCACGCCGCGTGTGAATGATGTTGGAGCCGGCAGCGAGATCGGCAATGGCGGGCGTCGGCATGCGCGGCTCCAACCGGGAAGCTTGCCGGCGCCCTCCTTTGCGGAGCGGCACCGGCGCGGCGGGATGAGTAAGGGGGATCAACCCCGCCAGAACGGCTTGTCGATCTCGGCGGCGATATCGCTGCGGGACAGACCGAGGTCGTGCAGGTCGCGCTCCGACCATTGCGCCAGCTCGTGCCGCGTGCGGTAGCGGAAGCGCCAGGCGGCGAGCAGCTCCACGACGCCGGACCAGAACCCCGGGCCATGATGTTTCGTCATTGACGAGGAGACGTAGATGGACATGAAGGCCTCCTGAAAATTCCTTGAGGCTGCAATATCGAGCGCTTGCGCTTCATCCACAAACGACATTTACTACCGTTTCGGATGAAATAACGTCATGAACCGGGGAGGCCGTGAATGGCCCGACTGCCGTCGCTGAATGGATTGCGGGCGTTCGAGGCTGCGGCGCGGCATCTGAGCTTCACCCGCGCGGCCTCCGAGCTGAACGTGACGCAGACCGCAATCAGCCATCAGATCAAGCGCTTGGAGGACGAGCTCGGGCTGCGCCTCTTCGTCCGCCAGAACCGTAGCCTGGCGCTGACGCCGCAGGCCCGCGACTATCTCCCGCTGGTGCGCGCCGCGTTCGACGATCTCCGGCTGGCAACGGAACGGCTGGTCCGCAAGGACAACGCCAAGGTGCTGACGGTTTCCACCATCGCCTCGCTGGCCGCCAAATGGCTGCTGCCGCGGCTGACGGCCTTTCAGGAGGCCCATCCCGGCATCGACGTGCGGATCACGACGTCGACCGGCCTGGTCGATTTTCGCAAGGACGACGTCGACGCCGCGATCCGCTATGGCCGTGGCCATTGGCCGGGCGTGCGGGCGGAGTGGCTGATGGCCGACGAGCTGTTTCCGGTGTGCAGCCCGGCGCTGCTGCAGGGCGACAAGCCACTACGCTGTCCGGAGGACCTCGCACATCACACGCTGCTGCAGGTCAGCGGCGGCTATGACGACGACTGGCGGCTATGGCTGACCGCGGCGGGTCTGCCGGTGGAGATGTCGAGGCAGGGTCGGCTGAGCTTCGACCTGTCGCTGATGACCGTTCAGGCCGCGATCGACGGGCTCGGCGTCGCGATCGGGCGTACGGCCTACGTCCAGGACGACATCGCCAAGGGCCGGCTGGTGGTGCCGTTCAAGATGACGCTGCCGAGCGATGCCGGGTTCTATCTGGTGACGCCGGAGGGCCGGATCGATCCGCCGAAGCTGAAGGCGTTCCGGCAATGGCTGAAGGGTGCAATGCAGCAGAAGTCGGCCGCCGGCAATTCTGTTCAGGCCTAGGGCGCCTTGAGCGCAAAGCTATTGGCCGCCAGGGCTTGGCGTGGCAGATTGTCGCACCTTTCCCCTCGGCCGGCGTAGAAATCCTCCGCACGAGCCTCTCGACGGTAGGAGTTTCCCCGCGTGTCCTCAACGTCAATCCCGCAGCCGGCTACGATCCATTCGCGCATCGGCGCGATCCTGCGCGCCACCAGCGGCAATTTCCTCGAGCAGTTCGACTTCTTCCTGTTCGGCTTCTACGCCCCGATCATCGCCAAGGCGTTCTTCCCATCGGAGAACGAGACTGCATCTCTGCTCAATGCCTATGGCGTGTTCTGGCTCGGCGCCCTGATGCGACCGGTCGGCGCCATCGTGCTCGGCGCCTATGTCGACAAGATCGGCCGGCGCCAGGGCCTGATCGTGACGCTCGGCATCATGGCGATCGGCACGATCGTCATCGCATTCTGCCCGACCTATGCGACGATCGGCATCGCGGCCCCGATCATCGTGCTGCTCGGGCGGCTGTTGCAGGGCTTCTCGGCCGGTGTCGAGCTCGGCGGCGTGTCGGTCTATCTGTCCGAGATCTCCACGCCCGGCAATCGCGGCCTCTACACCTCGTTCCAGTCGTCCAGCCAGCAGGTCGCGATCTTCGTCGCGTCGGTCATCGGCTACGTGCTCAACCAGGCCATGCCGGCGGACATGGTGGCCGCCTGGGGCTGGCGCATTCCCTTCTTCATCGGCTGCCTGATCATTCCGCTGATCTTTTTCCTGCGCCGCACGCTGGAGGAGACGCCGGCCTTCCTCGCGATGAAGAAGCACCCGACCGCGCGCGAAGTATTCGCCTCGGCGCTGGAGAACTGGCGCATCGTGATCCTCGGCATGATGATCGCGGTGCTGACCACGACGATGTTCTACTTCATCACCGTCTACGGTCCCGGTTTCGGCAAGGAACTGAAGCTGTCGGCGGCGGATTCACTGCTCGTCACTTTGCTGGTCGCCGTGACCAACTTCTTATGGAATCCGGTCGGCGGCGCGGTGTCGGATCGGATCGGACGCAAGCCGGTGCTGGTGACCATCGCGGCTCTGGCGTTGCTGACCGCCTATCCCGCCTTGCACTGGCTCGCGGCGGCGCCGAGCTTCGGCAAGCTGCTCGCGGTCGAAATGCTGTTCTCCTTCTATTTCGGCGTCTATAGCGGCACCATGCTGGGCTGCCTGGTCGAGATCGTGCCTGCGCATGTCCGCACCACCTGCTTCTCGATCGCCTTTGCGCTGGCGGCTGGGCTGTTCGGCACCGCGACGCCGGCGGTATCGACCTGGCTCATCAACAAGACCGGCGACAAGGCCTCGCCCGGCTACTGGCTGATGTGCGCCGCCGTGCTCGGTATCATCGCAGCGATGACCGTCTATCGCGGCGGCCGCCAGGCCGTCGCGGCGCGCGAGCCGATCATTGCGTGATCGCTGCGAGGGGCAGCGCCTTCCTTGGCGCGCGCTTTCGGCGCATGATGGTGGGGAATGAACAGCAGCCGGCAGCGGCGGGTGTCGACGCTGCCGAAGGATGACCGCCATGCAGCACCTCATCGCTGTCGCCGAGAAGGTCGCGGCGCGGCTGATCGCCAAAAAGCAGACCATTGCCGTTGCGGAATCCTCCGCCGGCGGCCTGATCGCGGCGGCGCTGCTCGCGGTGCCCGGCGCATCCGCCTATTTCCTCGGCGGCGCCGTGGTCTATACGCGCGACGCCCGCCGCGTGCTGATGGACATTCCGGACGAGGCGATGAAGGGCATCCGCTCGGCGTCGGAGCCTTATGCGGAGCTGCTGGCGCGGCAGATCAGGACGCGCTTTGCGACTGATTGGGGAGTGTCGGAGACCGGTGCCGCGGGTCCTGCCGGCAATCGCTATGGCGACGCGGCGGGACATGCGTGCTTCGCTGTTGCGGGGCCCGCGACCGCAGTCGTCACTCTGGAGAGCGGCCACAGCGACCGTTTTGCCAACATGCAGCTGTTCGCGAAGAGCGCGCTGGAGCTGTTACTCAAGAAACTCGACGAATAAACCGCTGTCGTCCCGGGCAAGCCCGATGACGCGCAGCGTCGGCGGGCGCCGACCCGGGACCCAAACTCCGCAGCAGAAATGGGGCGCGACGCGAGACGTCACGAGCATCTCGCGCCACGACTGCTCCCTGTGGTTATGGATCCCCGCGTTCGCGGGGATGACAGCGAGATTGGAGCGCTGCCCGCGGTCTCCGCAGGGACGGCAGCCGGGCCCCTCACTTCTCCCGGAACGCACGCATCAGCTGGTCGTGCAGCGGCTTCATCAGGTAGGAAATGACAGTGCGGTCGCCGGTCTGCACGAATGCCTCGACCGGCATGCCCGGAATCAGCTTGACGTCGCCGAGCCTCGCGATCTCCTCGGGCGGCATCGAGACGCGGATGGTGTAATAGCTCTGGCCGGTGCGCTGGTCGGTGGTGACGTCGGGCGAGACGCGGCTGACGACGCCGTTCAGCTCCGGCGTGGTGCGCTGGTTGAAGGCGGACAGCCGCAGCAACGTCTTCTGGCCAACCTGCAGCTTGTCGATGTCCTGCGGATTGACCTTGGCCTCGACCTGGAGATCGTCGCTCTGCGGCACGATCAGCATGATGGTGTCGCCGGCGGTGATGACGCCGCCGACGGTATGGACGCTCGACTGCAGCACCATGCCGTCCTGCGGCGCGCGGATGTCGACGCGGCGAAGCTGGTCCTCGGCGGTGACCTTGCGCTCGACGAACTCGCCGATCTTGTCGGTGGTCTCGCGCAGATCCTTGGACACCTCGCTGACCATGTCCTTGTCGACCTGGATGATCTGCAGCTCGGTCTCGCTGATCTTGCCCTTGGCCTGGGCACGCGCGGCGATGAATTGCGCGCGCTCGCCGTTGAGGCGGGCGGCGTCGCGCTCCAAGGTGGTCAGGCGCGACAGCTGCACCAGATGCTGCTCATAGAGCTGGCGCACGCCGTCGAGCTCCTTCTGGACCAGCGCGATCTCCTGGTCCTTGGCGCTGACCTGCGCCGCGAGTCCCTCGATCTCCTCGTTCAGTTGGGTGACACGCTCGCGCAATTGCGCTTTCTGGCCGATCCGGCCGTTGACACGGACCTCGAACAGCTTGGTCTCGCTCGCCGTCAGGCTCTTGACCTCGGGATCGCTGATGCGCTGCAGTAACTGCGGCGGAAACAGGATCTTGGCCCAGCCGCGCTGCTCGGCCTCCAGCCGGGCGGCGCGCGCCTGCAGCGCATCGAGGTTCTTGGTGACGATGGCGAGACTTGCCTTGGTCACGGTGTCGTCGAGCCGCACCACGATGTCGCCGGACTTGACGACGTCGCCGTCGCGCGCCCGAAGCTCGCCGACCACGCCGCCGGTCGGATGCTGCACCTTCTTGACGTTGGATTCGACCACGATCTGGCCGGGCGCGATCAACGCGCCGGAAATCTGCTGCGTCGCGGCCCAGCCGCCAAGCCCGCCGGCGACCGCAACGACGACGCCCATGCCGATCAGCAGGTGGCGGCGGATCGACTCGCGCACGCTCTCCGTCTTGCGGCCGCCAGGAAGTGGACCGGCAACGACCTGACTGCTCATGGCTTTGCCACTCCGGCTTCCGAGACGATCTTGATCGGCGACGGCGCACGCGGCTGCAGCACCTGCGCCAGCACCGTCTCCTTCGGACCGAACGCCTGGGCACGGCCGTCCTTCATGACCAGCACCTGGTCGACCGCCTCGATGCCGATCGGCCGGTGCGCGACGACGACCACGATCGCGCCGCGCGCCCGCGCTGAGCGCACCGCGCGTGACAGCGCCTCGTCGCCTTCGGTATCGAGATTGGAGTTGGGCTCGTCGAGCACGATCAGGAACGGATTGCCATAGAGCGCGCGCGCCAGCGCCACGCGCTGCGCCTGGCCTGCCGACAGCGCGGCACCCTGCTCGCCGATCTCTGTGTCATAGCCGTCGCGCATCTTGATGATCATGTCGTGCACGCCGGCTTCCTTGGCGGCGGCGATGATGCCGTCGGCGGAGGCCTGCGGATCGAAACGGCAGATGTTCTGCGCGACGGAGCCTGCGAACAATTCGACATCCTGCGGCAGATAGCCGATGTGACGGCCGAGCTCGTCCGTCGACCATTGGTCGAGCGCCGCACCATCGAGCCGGACATGGCCGCGCACCGGACGCCAGACACCGACCAGCGCCCGCACCAGCGACGACTTGCCCGACGCGCTCGGACCGATGATGCCGAGGCCATTGCCGGCCGACAACGCGAAGCTCACGTCCTGCACGATCGCCTTCTGGTCCCCCGGCGCGACGATCGAGATGGCCTCGACCGAGAGCTTGCCGACCGGCGGCTGCAGCAGGGTCGGCGCCGGTCGCTGCGGCATCGTCTGCAACAGATGGCTGAGACGGCGCCAGCTCTGGCGCGCGGCAACGAAGCTCTTCCAATGTGCGATCGCGAGATCGACGGGCGCCAGCGCCCGCGCGCTCAGGATCGAGCCGGCGATGATGATGCCCGCGGTCGCCTCCTGATGGATCACGAGATAGGCGCCGACCGCGAGCACCGCGGACTGCAGCATCATGCGCAGCACCTTGGCGATGGCGCCGAGGCCGCCGGCGACGTCGCTGGCGCGCTGGTTGCCGGCGAGATATTTTTCGTTGGTCTCGCTCCAGCGCGACAGCATGCGCCCGGTCATGCCCATCGCGACCAGGACCTCGGCGTTGCGGCGACTTGAGGTGGCGAGATCGTTGCGGCGGGCGGCGAGCCCCATCGCCTCCTTGGCCGGCGTGCGGGTGAGGAATTCGGTGATCAGCGTCAGGGCGACGAGGATGATGGCGCCGGCCAGCGCGGTAACGCCGAGCATCACGTGAAAAGCGAAGCAGATCGCCAGATACAGCGGCAGCCACGGCAGATCGAAGAACGCGCCCGGCCCCTGGCTGCCGAGAAAGCTCCTGATGTTATCGAGGTCGCGCAGCGGCTGCAGGCCCTCGTTGCGGCCGCCGGCGGACAGCGGCAGCCGCACCACGGTGTCGAACACCCGCGCGTTCAGGCTCTCGTCCAGCGCGGTGCCGATCCGCCCGAGAATGCGGCTACGGATCATGTCGAGCGCGCCCTGGGCGGCGTAAAGCCCCGCGGCGATGATGATCAGGCCGATCAGCGTCGGCACGGACCGGCTCGGCAGCACCCGATCGTAGACCTCGAGCATGAAGATCGAGCCGGTGAGATACAGCAGGTTGATGATGCAGCTCATCACCCCGACGCCGATGAAGGCGCTACGGCAACCGCGCAAGGCATCGCTGAGCTCGGATTGCCTCACGTGAGGTGCAGCCGCCATCACCACCATCTCTTCAATTGATCAAATGAGCTACGTGGCCGCCGACCAAAAGCACAAACTGGCGGCAAACAAGGCGAAATATACTGATTCCCGCGGTGAGCGTCCAACGATGCTCACTTTAGCGTAAATTAGCTATGTGCTGGGGTATGTCGCGTGGCGCGGTGCAAACGTTCAGCCACGCCGGATCGCAAGTCCTAGAGCCGCCCGCCGGTCCGCACCAGCCGCACCACCAGCAGGAGAATGATGGCGCCGAGCGCGGAATAGACGATTTCCGACACGAGGCCGGTGCCGATCCGGACGCCAAGCCGCGGGAAGATCAGGCTTGCGACCAAGGCGCCGAGCACGCCGATCACGATGTCGCCGACCAGCCCGAAGCCGGTGCCGCGGACGATCTTGCCGGCCAGCCAGCCTGCAACCAGGCCAACGAACAGAATGACCAGGATACCTTCGTTCGATACGTGCATGGCGTGTCCTCATCCAGCGCGGACGATCGGTCCCACGCGTGGCAGCACCTTAGCGAGGCCGTTGCGACGCTTCGACACGCGATGGACGGTTTCGGCCGGTGAGGAGCGCGTTTCGGGCGAACCGTTACGTTGCCGCCACACTTGCCGGCGCCTCGGCCAGGACGCAGCGCGCCAGCCGCTGTGGTCCGAGCGCAATGTTCGGCGGCATCGCCTCCGAGCAGCGCGGCTGCGCCAGGCCGCAGCGCGGTGCGAACGAGCAGCTCCGCGGCGCCCGGTCGAGCGAGGGTGGCGTGCCCGGAATGGTCTGCAGCCGCTCGCCGCGCCTGGCACCATGGATCGTCGAAGCCAGCAGGCCGCGCGCATAGGGGTGCACGGGTTGGCGCACGATTTCGCGCAAGCTGCCCTGCTCCACGATCTCTCCGGCATACATCACGGCGAGGCGGTCGCAGATCTCGATCGCGACGCCGATGTCGTGGGTGACGAAGATGACGGACATGCCGAACTCGCGCTGCAGTTCGCGCAACAGCAGCAGGATCTGGATCTGGACGGTGGCGTCGAGTGCGGTGGTCGGCTCGTCGGCCAGCAGCACTTTCGGCCGGCACGCCAGCGCCAGCGCGATCATCGCGCGCTGGCGCATGCCGCCGGACATCTCGTGCGGATAGGACTCCAGGCGACGCTTCGCCGAGGGAATCCTGACGACGTCGAGCATCTCCAGCGCCCGCGCCTGCGCTTCCGCAAAACTCCTGCCCTCGTGCCGCATGACGGTCTCGGCGATCTGCCGGCCGATGGTGTAGACCGGATCGAGCGCAAGCCCCGGCTCCTGGAAGATCATCGACACGGAGCGGCCGCGAAACTGCGACAGCTCGTCGTCGTTCATCGCCAGCACGTCGCGGCCCAGCACCTTGACACTGCCGGAGATCTGCGTCCGCTTGTTCGGCAACAGCCGCATCAGCGCCCGCATGGTCACGCTCTTGCCCGAGCCGGACTCGCCGAGCAGGCCGAGCACCTCGCCATCGCCGAGCGACAGGCTGACATCGTTCACCGCATGCACGGTGCGCTCGCCGGTGAAGCGGATGGTGAGATTGTCGATCTCGACGAGGTTGGTCATGGGGAGGCTATCTCACCTTGCCGTCAGGAACACCGTGGCCAATTGCGAAGTGAGCTGCGACCCTCCCCTGGAGGGGGAGGGTCGGCTCGCATGAAGCGCAGCGGAATGCGAGACGGGGTGGGGTGACAGCCCCTCCATGGACTTGCTTCCAAGGGGAGAGACCGTCACCCCACCCCGATTGCGCATGAGATGCGCAATCGACCCTCCCCCTCCAGGGGAGGGTGAGACCGTCGGACGGTATGCACAGGTCTCCCTCATGGCAGCGTCGGCACCCTGGCGTGGAAATCAGTCGCGCGCTGGAAGGCGGCGCCGATGGTCAGAATCGTAGCCTCATCGAAGGAGCGGCCGATCAGTTGCATGCCGACAGGAAGCCCCGTCGACGTGAAGCCGGTCGGGATCGCCAGCGACGGCAGGCCGAGATAGTTCACCGGGCGGGTGAAGCGGGTGATGCGCTGGATCACAGCTTCCGCACCCGGCGCGCCGCCGACATCGCTCTCGGCGATCGAGGGCGTCACCAGCGGCGACACCGGCGCGATCACGGCATCGACGCCAGAGGTTGCCGCGACATGCGCCGCCAGCGCCGCACCGCGCCAACGCAGCGCTTCGAGATAGGCGACGCCGGAGACGGCCAGAGCGTTCTGCAGCCGCATCAGCACCTGCGGGCCATAGTCCTGCGGACGCTCGATCATCCAGCGCTTGTGGAAGGCGGCCGCCTCGACCGCTAGCACGAGCTGGCAGGCTGCGGTGAGCTGGCGCTGATCCGGCAGCTCGACCTGAACCACATCGGCGCCCTCGGTCTTCAGCACCGCGATCGTCGCATCGAGACAGCGCGCCACCTCAGGATCGAGGTCGTCGACATAGAACGCCTTGGGCACGCCGATCCTGAGACCCTTGATCGAGGCCTGGGTGGCGGCGACATAGTCCGGCACGGGTGCCGCGCTGGCGGTAGGATCCTCGGAATCGGGACCAGCCATCAGCCCAAGGATCAGCGCACAATCCTCCGCGGTCTGCGCCAGCGGCCCGACCGTGTCGAGCGACTGCGACAGCGGCATCGCACCGGCGCGGCTGACGCGGCCCCAGGTCACCTTCAGGCCGGTGACGCCGCAGAAATTCGCGGGCATGCGGATCGAGCCGCCGGTATCGGAGCCGAGTGCCGCGAAGGTCAGGCGCGCGCCGACCGCCGAGCCGGAGCCGGACGACGAGCCACCGGTGACGTAGCCGAGCTTCCAGGGATTGTGCACCGGACCGTAATGCGCGTTGTGCCCGGTCGGGCCGTAGGCGAATTCGGCCATCTGCAGGGTGCCGAGCCGGATCGAACCGGCATCCTTCAGCCGCTGCAGCGCGGTCGAGGTCGTCGTTGCGACGAAGTCGCGCCGAATCAGCGAGCCGCAGGTCGAGATGTGGCCGGCCTCGTAATACATGTCCTTGTGCGCAAGCGGAACGCCGTGCAGCGGGCCCTTGGGGCCGTCCTTGGCGAGCGCTTCATCGGCCTCGGCGGCGGCCTTCAGCGCCGGCTCGGATTCGATCGCCATGAAGGCGTTCAGCTTCGGCTGCCACTGCGCGATGCGATGCAGGCAGGAGCGCGTCACCTCGACCGAAGAGAGCTTCCTGTCCGCAATCGCCTTCGCGACGTCGGTCAGGGTCATCAAGGCAGGTTCGGTGCTCATCGGCCCACCTTCAGCGTCTGCGCCAGGACGTAGCTCGCCGGCTCCAGGTCGAATGGGAGTGTACCGGCAACCGCGGCGAAGTTGTCGAAGGCCGGTCCGATCGAGTCGGCGATGCGGGTGGCAACCTCCTTGTCGACCGGCAGGCCGGAGGCCTCCGCGATGGCACTGACTTGCTGGGGCGTGGGTCTGGTCATTCCGCTTCTCACTGCTGGTGTCTGCCCGTCAGGCGGCCGGCGCCCGGCTGTGTCCCGAGCCTGGGATCGCCATGTGGCAGGCGGCCTGATGGCCCATTGTATCCAGCTCCGTCAATCTTGGCGCGACATTCGCGCATGGCGCCTCGGCAAATGGACAGCGGGTGTGGAAGCGGCAGCCGGCGGGCGGATCGATCGGGTTGGGTGGATCCCCAGACAGCGGCGGCTCCTCCGTGCGCCTGTCGGGATCGGAGGACGGCATCGCCGCCAGCAGCGCCCGTGTATAGGGATGCGCCGGCCTGGCCCAGACCTCCTCGACCGGACCGAGCTCGACGACCTCGCCGAGATACATCACCAGCACGCGGTCGGAGATGTAGTTGATGACGTTGAGGTCGTGGCTGATGAATAGATACGTCAGGCCGAACTCGCGCTTCAGGTCCATCAGCAGGTTCAGCACCTGCGCCTCGACCGACTTGTCGAGTGCCGACACCGCCTCGTCGAGGATCACCAGCCGCGGCGACAGCGCGAGCGCGCGGGCGATGTTGACGCGCTGGCGCTGGCCACCGGAGATCTCGTGCGGATAACGGTTGGCGAAGGTTTCGGGCCTCAGGCCGACCTTGCCGAGCAGCTCGCGCGCCAGCGCACGCGCCGCAGTGTCGGTCATGCCGTGCACCTTCGGCCCGAATGCAATCGACTCCTCGATCGTCAGCCGCGGATTGAGCGAGGCATAGGAGTCCTGGAACACCATCTGCATGCCGCGCCTGAGCTCGCGCAACGACATCTCGTGGCCGACCTGCCGGCCGTCGAAGATGATCTCGCCGGCATCGCGGTCCATCAGATGCATCAGGAGCCGCGCCGTGGTGGACTTGCCGCAGCCGGACTCGCCGACGATGCCGACCGTCTCGCCCTTGCCGATGACGAACGAGACGTCGTCGACGGCGCGCACCGTCTTGCGCGCGCCGAACAGGCCGCCACGGACCGGGAAGTGTTTCGTCAGGCCATCGACCCGCAGCAGCGGCTGCGCCTTGCCGCCGAGGTCCTCGATCGGCTGCAGTCCGGTGACTTCCGATGCTTCATTCATGCCTCTCAGCTCCGGATGTCCATCGCGCTACGCAGGCCGTCGCTGAGCAGGTTGAAGCAGATGGAGACAGCGAAGATCATCACGCCCGGCAGCGCCGCCACCCAGGGACTGACGTAGATCGCCGTACGCAAGGTGTTCAGCATCAAGCCCCATTCCGGCTCCGGCGGCTTGGTGCCGAGACCAAGGAACGAAAGACCGGCCGCGAGGATCATCGATACCGAGATCAGGCCGGTGGCGTAGACGAAGATCGGCCCCAGCACGTTGCCAAGCATGTGCGCGCGCATGATCGTGAACGCGTTCGCGCCCGAGGCGCGCGCGGCCTCGACGAAATCGCGATTGCGCACGCCCGTCGTGACGCTCTCGGCGACGCGGGTGATCTGCGGCACGAACACGATGGTCAAGGAGACGATGGAGTTGGTGATCCCGGCGCCGAGCGCGCCCGAGATCGCGATCGCCAGCAGCACCGAGGGGAAGGCGTAGAACACGTCGATGGTGCGCATGATCGCGGTGTTGACCCAGCCGCCGACATAGCCGGCGACGAGGCCGAGCATCGTGCCGATGCCGAAGGCGAGGATCACGGGCGAGATGCCGATCAGCAGCGACAGCCGGCCGCCATAGATCAGCCGCGCCAGCATGTCGCGTCCCAGCTCGTCGGTGCCGAGCGGATAGTTCGGCGTGCCGATGTGGCGCAGGCGCCGAATCATCGAGCCCTGATAGGGATCCGCGAGATGCAGATAGGGCGCGAGCAGCGCGGAGAGAAAGATCAGCAGCAGGATCGCGACGCAGACCATGCTGAGCTTGTCGCGGACGATCCGGCGACCGACGGTCGCCCAATAGCCGCGTGCGTTCGCGATCGGCGCGGCCTGCGGCGAGGCGTCGTTGAGGGCGCCGGGGGTACTGACGCTCATCGTTAGCCTCGCTTGATGCGCGGATCGATCGCGGCCTGCGCGATGTCGACCACGAGATTGAGGATGACGAAGAACATCGCCAGCACCAGGATCGTGCCCTGCAAGAGCGGCAGGTCACGCTGGAAGATCGCCGAGTTCAACAGCAGACCCGAGCCGGGCCACGAGAACACAGTCTCGATCAGGATCGATCCGCCCAGCATGTAGCCGAGCTGCAGGCCCATGACCGCCAGGGCGGTCGGCGCGGCATTCTTCAGCACGTGGCGGAACACCTGGGTTTCGCGCAGGCCCTTCGCGCGCAGCGCCTCGACGAAATCCTGGCTGAGGATGTCGCCGGTCAGCGCGCGCACGGTGCGCGTGATGATGCCCATCGGAATCACCGAGGTGGTGATCGCGGGCAGGACCAGGAAGCGGATATGGGCCCAGTCCCACGACCATGCGCCCGAGCCGGACGGACCGGCGCCAACCGCAGGCAGCCAGTTCAGCTCGACCGAGAAGATGATGACGAGCACCATGCCGAGCCAATAGTGCGGCAGCGATACGCCGGCGATCGCAATGGACGTCGCCACCTTGTCGATCCAGCTGTCGCGGAAATAGCCGGCGACGAGGCCGAAGAACAGGCCGAGCGAGAATCCGATGATGGCGGCTGCGATCGCCAGGGTCACGGTGTTGGAGACTGCGCGCAGCACCTCGGCGAGCACGGGACGGCCGGTGGCGATCGAGCTGCCGAGATCGCCATTGACGGCGCGCCACAACCACAGCCCGAACTGCACCGGCAGCGGCTTGTCGAAGCCATAGGCCACGCGCAGCTGCTGTGCCAGCTCCTGCGACGCGTCGGCCGGCAGCACCGCAACGAGCGGATCACCCGGCGTGATGTGAACGAGCATGAAGCAGACGAGCGCGACGCCGATGATGATCGGGATCGCATAGACCATCCGCCTGGCAGCATAAGAGAGCACGAGTCACCTTCATAAGCCTCTCCTCATCGGCGGAGAGTCGCGAGATACAAGCGGCACCAAGAAAGCTCCCCTCCCCCTTGCGGGGAGGGGTGGGGGGTGGGGGTCCACACAAAAACTGCCGCCGGAGTACCCCCCTCCCCACCCCTCCCCCACAAGGGGGGAGGGAGCGCAGCGGGGCAAGCGGCGAGATCAGCCTGCGAACGTGGACAAATACTCCACCACGCGAACGGCTACTCCACCGAGATCGGCGAGAAGTCGATGAACCAGCTCTTCGGCTGCACCACGCCCTTCACCTTCGGGCTCATCGCGCGCGGGCCGACGTCGTGCGCCACGTAGAGGAACGCCGCGTCATCGACCGACGCCGCATGCAGCTCCGCCAGCGCCTTGTCGCGCTCGGCCGGATCGAAAGTCTGGCGCGCCTTCTTCACCAGCTCATCGAACTTCGGGTTGTTGATGAAACCCCAGTTGTTGGAGACCGGCGGCGCCATCGAGGACTGCAGGAAGCGCACCAGCGCAAAGAAGGGGTCCATCGCCGCGTAGGTGACGTTGGTGGCGTTGGCGCCGTTGGCGGACGGATCCTTGGCGCCGCGACGCCAGTTGGTGAACAGCGTGTTCCACTCGATGACGTCGAGCTTGACGTCGAAATAGCACTCGGCCAGTGCCTGCTGCAGATATTCGTTCATCGGCAGCGGCTGCATCTGGCCCGAGCCCGACGCCGACGTCTGCGTCTTGACCTCGAGCTTCTTGTTCGGGCCGTAGCCGGCCTCCTGCATCAGCTTCTGCGCGGCCGCCTTGTCGTACTTGATCTCGAAGGTGACGTTGCCGCGCCAGGGATGGCCCTTCTCGAAGGTTCCGGTCGCCGGCACCATCAGTCCGGCAAGCAGGCCGTCGCGCAGGCCCTCGCGATCGATGCAGAGATTGGCAGCCTTGCGAACGCGGATGTCGTTCCACGGCGAGCCTTCGACGCGCGAGAACTGCCAGGGCCAGACATGCGGCTGCTCGTTGGCGTAGAGCTTGAAGCCGCGCTGCTTGATCTCCGGCAGCGCATCCGGCGCCGGCGCCTCGACCCAGTCGACCTGTCCGGACAGCAGCGCCGCGGTGCGCGCGTTCGCCTCGGGCATCGGCAGCAGGATCATCTTGTCGGCCTTGGGCACACGCGCCTTGTCCCAATAGGCATCGTTCTTGACCAGCTCCAGCCGCTCGCGCGGCGTGAACTTCGCCATCTTCCACGGACCGGTGCCCGAGGCATCCTTGGCGAAGGCGGCCCAGGCGGCTTGCGACTTCGCCTTGTCGTCGGCGCCGGTCGCGGACTCATAGAGTTTCTGCCACTTCGTCGGGCTCGCCATGAACAGATTGGTGAGGTTGATCGGCAGGAAGCTGTCCGGCTCCTTCGTCGTCAGTTCGACGGTGAGATCGTCGATCTTGCGCGCCGATGCCAGCGTCGGCATGCGCGAGGCGGTGACGCCGACCTGGCTCGGATCGAACTGCGGCGCGTCCTGCTTCAGCACCTTCTCGACGTTCCACACCACGGCGTCGGCATTGAACGGCGCGCCGTCATGGAAGGTGACGCCGGGACGCAGCTTGAACGTCCACTTGGTCTTGTCGGCATCGTCGACCTTCCACTCGGTGGCGAGGCCGGGAATGACGACGCTCGGCTTGTCCGCCGACGACAGGTCCCACATCGTCAGCGCGTCGTACATCGTGAGGCCGGTGAAGCGGTTGCCCTCGAAGCCCTGATCGGGCTGGCCGAGCGTGCGCGGAATGTCTGCGGCAGTCATGCCGATGCGCAATACGGTTTCCGCGCCCGCCTGCGCCGGCAGCACGAGGATGGCAGCGCTGGTCATCATGGCGGCCGCAACGGCCACGCGCGTCGTCATTGACGTAGCAATACGCAAAAGCACGATCAAGGTCTCCGATCCGCTGGCTAAATTCTGGGCAGCATTATGCAACGCCTATGCCAGCGGTGCTCCCGATCTCGTGCCTGCGACGCGAGGTCACAACCGTTTGTGCTCGAACGATCCGGTCAGAGGCTTGGCACCCCGATTGCAGGTCTTGCGCGTCGAATTTGATCCGGTTTCAACGGAGCTTCATCTTCATGCGTATCCGATTCTCATTACTCGCCACTGCGCTCGCGCTCAGTCTTTCCGCGGTCGCGGCGCGGGCCGAAACGGTTCTGCGCTACGGCATCTCGATGGCGGACATTCCGCTGACGACGGGCCAGCCCGATCGCGGCGCCGGCGCCTATCAGTTTACCGGCTACACGATCTATGATCCGCTGGTGGCCTGGGACATGAGCATCGCCGACAGACCGGGCAAGCTCATTCCCGGCCTCGCCACCGAATGGAAGATCGACGAGGCCGACAAGACCAAATGGCGCTTCACCCTGCGCAAGGGGGTCAAGTTCCACGATGGCAGCGACTTCAATGCCGATGCGGTGATCTGGAATCTGGACAAGGTGCTCAACGATAAGGCACCGCAGTTCGACAAGCGGCAGAGCGCGCAGGTCAAAACACGCCTTCCCTCAGTCGCGAGCTACGCCAAGATCGACGACTCCACGATCGAGATCACGACCAAGACGGTCGACTCGTTCTTCCCGTATCAGATGCTGTGGTTCCTGATTTCGAGCCCGGCGCAATATGAGAAGCTCGGCAAGGATTGGGACAAGTTCGCCAGTCAGCCCTCCGGCACGGGACCATTCAAGCTGACCAGACTGGTGCCGCGCGAGCTCGCGGAGCTCACCAAGAATTCCGAATATTGGAACAAGGACCGGCTGCCGAAGACGGACAAGCTCGTGCTCGTGCCGATGCCGGAAGCGCTGACCCGCACCAACGCGCTGCTCGCCGGCCAGGTCGATCTGATCGAGACGCCGGCGCCGGACGCCGTGCCGCAGCTCAAGGCGGCCGGCATGAAGCTCGTCGACAACGTCACACCGCATGTCTGGAACTATCATCTCAGCGTGCTGCCGGGCTCGCCCTGGACCGACATCCGCCTGCGCAAGGCGCTCAATCTCGCGATCAATCGCGACGAAGTGGTCGGGCTGATGAACGGCCTCGCCAAGCCCGCCAAGGGCCAGGTCGACCCGTCGAGCCCGTGGTTCGGCAAGCCGAGCTTCGAGCTGAAATACGATCTCGCCACCGCCAAGAAGCTGGTCGAGGAAGCCGGCTATTCGCCAGCCAAGCCGCTGAAGACGACCTTCATCATCGCGCAGGGCGGCACCGGCCAGATGCTGTCGCTGCCGATGAACGAATATCTGCAGCAGAGCTTCAAGGAGATCGGCATCGACATCGACTTCAAGGTCGTCGAGTTGGAGACGCTGTACACGCATTGGCGCAAGGGCGCCGCCGACGAGATGAACGCCGGCATCACCGCCAACAACATCGCCTATGTCACATCGGACCCGCTCTACGCGATCGTCCGCTTCTTCGCCTCCGACCAGATCGCGCCCGTTGGCGTCAACTGGGGCGGCTACAAGAATCCCAAGGTCGATGCGCTGATTGCTGAAGCCAAGCAGACGTTCGATCCGGCCAAGCAGGACGAGTTGATCGCGCAGGCGCATGCGGCTGTGGTCGACGATGCGGTGCTGGTCTGGGTCGTGCACGACACCAACCCGCACGCGCTATCGCCGAAGGTCAAGAAGTTCGTGCAGGCGCAACACTGGTTCCAGGACCTGACGACGATCGGGGCGGAATAACTGACCGGGCCGGCTGCCGTCGCGCTCGCAAAGAAAGAAGCCCGGCGTTTTGCCGGGCTTCCTCCTCAGCACGATAAGCCAGTATTTCATTTCCCGAAGGCGCCCGAGTCAAACTTGTAGGAGGCCTGGAGAAAGCCGCCGTACCGCTCGTAGCTGAAGGTCGTGGGCGACCCCGGGACTCCAGGAAATTGGGTGGTCCCACTGGTCGTCCGGGCGTACCAATAGCGGCCACCGACGCCGACGCTGAAATTTCTCGTCACGTCGTATGACACAATGCCCTCGAGCTGGTAGCCCCAGCCATTTCCAGATTGCGGAAGCGGATTGATGTCGGGCCGCAGCCAGTGATTGTCGAATCCGCTCAGCCGGACATAGGGCAGAACGGCGCCATCGAGGGTGACGTTCCAGTTCTGGCCGAGCTTGAAGACGCCGTTCAACCCCACGCGGAGCGAATCCCAGTTCTCGGTCTTGCTGAGCACCAGCACGCCCCCCGCAACAGGATCGAGACCACAGATAAACGGATTGGTCGCGACCTGGGTACATCCGTATGCGTTCACGGTTTCGTAGAAATGGTTGTAGCCGACGAAGCCGCCGACCTTGAACGCCGGCCCCCTCCAGAAATTGTAGCCGGCGTCGATCGTGCCGTACCAAAGCCTGCCGCTGTTCACGCTGCTGTCCGTATTCGAGTACGGAATGACGGCCGGCGGGAAGTCTTCGTCGTTGAGCCTGCCGCTGAAGATGTTGCCACCGCCCGCAAAGCCCTTGGCGAAGAAACCCAAACTGTGATCGGCCCTGGCGAACCCCTCGCCGGCATGGCTGTTGAGATTCTTGTAGGTCAGCAGAGAATTGGTTTGGCCAGCGACGAAAGGATCGCCCAACGTGTAGCGGGTGCGGCCCGAACTGTAGAAATAGCGGGCGCCGACCTCGAACTCCCACAACGAGACCGGCGGAGGCGGCGCCTTGACCGGGAGATCCGCGGCCGACACCGCGCCCGCCCCGAGCACACAAGCCACAGCAGCAATGAGGCTGCCCGCAACTGGTAGAGTGAAACGCTTGATCGCACCCCGTGCCGGCCTGCCCTGCGTCAAACCGGCCGCACTCCCGTCCTCAGAAGACTGCATCGATGCCCCCCATCTGCATGCACTTTCTATCTTGAGTAGAAAAATGCTACAAGCACGCGCAGATTCATGCAATCGACGTCACATGACACAAGTTGCTTCTTATCCCGCTGTTGCAACCTCGCAACAAACGCGATGCGCTCGACGCCTGCTCGATTGCGCTATCCTTGTACCCGTCCCGCAGACTGGAGCGCGCTATCGTTCGGTCAAGCTCGTCATCCTGTCGCTCGCATTCATCGGCAAGCTCGCGGCGGTGGACGCCCAGACATCATCCAATGGGCCTGGAAACCCCTTCGTCCCATCGTCATCGAAGCAGGATGCGGGCAAGCTGCCGCGTGCCAAGCGAAGTCTCCCGCCACGGCATTCCACCCGCCCCGTCCCCGGCACGGATGAGCGCAGCAAGCGTTGCCCGCCCTATTCGGCTTATGTGGTCTGCAAATGATGAGCATACTCATCGCGCGGGCACCGGACCAGGCCAACGAGGCCGCCGCGACATGATGCGAACTCGGGAACGGACCACCGGCTACTTCGTCAGCAGTGCGTACGCCCCGTTCCAATCCTCGGGCGGCGGATTGACCTGGTAGTTGCGGATGCGTGCGTCATAGAGATCATAAAGCTTGGCCAAGTCTTGTCCCTGGTCGCTCTTGCGGCCGCGCTCGATCGCGGCCAGCGCCCCTTCCCAATCGCGGCTGCGATAGCTCGCCAGCATCTCGATGGTGAGGTTGCGGAGCAACTGGAAGCGCTCGGAGTACATCACGTCCTCGCGGCCGGCGATGGCGTAGATCACCTCCGGTTCGGTCTTACCCTTGACCATGATGAAGTCGAGCTCGAGAATCGCGAGCCGGTCCTTCACGGCCATCGCAGTCGCCGAGCCGACGATGATCGGAAAGCCGTACTCCTTGGTCTGGCCCTCCAGGCGCGACGCGAGGTTGACGCTGTCGCCAAGCGCCGAATAGTTGAACTTCAGGTCGGAGCCCATGTTGCCGACCACGCCGATGCCGGTGTTGAGGCCGATGCCGACCTTGAGCGGAATGTAGACGTGGCCGCCATGCTCGGCCTCCTGCTCGCGTTCGCCGTTCACCTGATCGATCCGCTCGAGCATGTCGAGCGCCGCCTCGCAGGCATTGATCTGATGATCCTTGTCGGCGAGCGGCGCGTTCCAGAACGCCATGATGGCGTCGCCCATGTATTTGTCGACATAGCCCTTGCGGGCGATGATGGCGTTGGTCAGCGGCGTGAGGAAGCGGTTCATCAGCTGCGTCAAGCCCTGCGGATCGTGCTTGTAGCTCTCCGAGATCGTGGTGAAGCCGCGCACGTCCGAGAACATCACCGTGATCTCGCGCTCCTCGCCGCCCAGCGTCGGCGGCGATTGGGCAAGCTGCTCGACCAGCACCGGCGACAGATATTGCCCGAACACCGAGCGCATCTGCCGGCGCTGATTCTGCTCGCGGACGAAATTGGCGAAGATCAGCGTCAGATAGATCGCCGTCGTCGACAGCATCGGATAGGTGAAGTCGATCAGGAGCCGGTGCTGGGTGTAGAAGTACCAAGACAGGCCAAGCAGCGCGCTCGCGAACACCGCTCCCACGATCACCAGCGTAATGGCGCCGAGCTGCGGAGCGAAGACGATGACGAGCAGCCCTAGCAGGAGCGCGCCAAAGAACTCGACCACGACGCCCCAATAAGGCCGCGCCAGGATCGACCCGGTGAGCACCGACTCCAGCACCTGGGCGTGCACCTCGACGCCCGGCATCGCCGAATAGACAGGTGTTGTCTTGATGTCATTCAGGCCAATCGCGGATGGCCCGATCAGGATCAGCTTCCTCGCGATCTTCTCCGGTGGTACGCGGCCCTCGAGCACGTCGATGGCGGAGACATAGATGGATGGGTCATGATTGGCGTAATGGACCCAGATCTTGCCGTTGCCGTCAGTCGGAATGTGAACGCTGCCCAGCCCGATGCTGGTGATACCGCCTGGATCGGCCTTGACCAGAACAGTGCCGGACCCGGTCAGGACCCGCAGCATTTCGAAGCTCAGCGCCAGCATCTTGATGTCCTGGGCTCGCATGACCATGGGCACCCGGCGGACGATGCCGTCACGCTCCGGCTCGATCGTGAACAGGCCCCGGCCGGCCGCCGCATGCTCGATCAGCGGCACGTTGCGCAACAGCCCCGGGAACGGCTCCATGAAGGGGATGGGCTCCCCTACCATCGCAAATCCGGTCTCCGGCAGCGTCTTGTCGGGTTCGGCCCGCACGTCGCGGCTCGCCGTCTCGCCGAGGACGACGCGCGACCGGCGCAGGGAATCGGCGAGCACCTGATCGTTCGACGGCAGCGCCCTCAGCTTTTCGCGCGTCGCTTCGTCGAGGCTGGGAAAGGTCTCAGCTGCAATCGCGGGATTCAGCCGGTCCGGCTCGGCGAACACGACGTCGAAGGCGATGACAAGCGCGCCGAGCTGCGTCAGTTTGTCGACGATCTCGGCGATCCGCGTCCGCGGCCATGGCCACTGACCGAGCTTGGGGTCGGCGACACTCTTCTCGTCGATGTCGACGATGGTGACCGGGCGCATCGTCTTGACCCGGGGGCTGAACGCCTGGAAGTTGTCGAAGGCGCGGAGGCGTAGCTCCTGCATCGGCGCGGGATCGGCAGCGCGCAGCGCCGCGAAGGCGACCAGCAGCACCAGGCACATCAGGCGCGCAAAGCCGAACTTGCGTGCGAACCATCGAGGAACTGCTCTCAATCGCTTCATGCAGCATCCGATATCACGCCGAGGCGGGCGATCCGAGGCGTCTGATCGTCTCCAAAGAGCGCTCGGCTTGGCAACGCCGGCGCCCGCATCGCAGACGGACGTGCGGGCTCAGACGAGGTGGAAACCGTCGTGATGCGCCTTGAATTGATCCAACGTCACCCCCTTGAGCGTGAGCGTATCATGCACCGCATCGGTGATGACGGTGTCGTGGCCGCCATTGGCCGACTGCGCGGCAGCGACCACCGCTTCGACGCTGGCAAACAGCGAACGATCGAGCTCGACGATGTCCTTGTTGAGATCGAAATCGCCGATCGTGGCGCTGCCGAAATGCGGGTTGAAGACGAAGGTGTCGTTGCCGTCCTTGCCGAAGATCGTCACGCCGCCGCCGACATTGACGAAATTGTCGTTCTGGTCCGTGCCGTTGATCGTCGATGCGCCGTTGCCGGCCAACGTGACGGTCAGCGCCTTGGTCGCAGTTCCGCCTCGGCCGTCGCTGACGTCCGCCTGATAGGTCACGGTCAGCGTGTCACCGGGATTGAGAAAATCCAGGTTCACATCGGCCGGATGATATGTCCAGTGCAGCACCTCGGAGCCGCCATCGGATATCGCGCGGTCGAAGGTGATCGCGTGGGCATCGGCCAGCGCCTGGACATGGGCGTTCGAGGGCAGGCTCGGCAAGCCATTGTATTTGATCACGCCGTTCTGGACCACCGAAGCGGTCAGCGTGTCGCCGACATCCCTGTCGAGCACCGTCAAGGTGCCGGACATGCCGCTCGTCAATTTCACCGGCTGATCGGCGATGAAGCCGGCCGAAACATTGTCGAGCTCGAACGCATTCTGGCTGCTGGCGAGCACCACCTTGTTGAACGGCGACAGGCCGAGAAACTCGACATAGCCGTTCGAGGCCAGCGACGCCTGCCCGCCATTGGCGAGCAGCGGCGCGACGTCGCTGCCCGTGTAGGACGCCACCAGCTTGTTGCCGTTGTAGAAGGAGATGCTGTTGTAGCTGTCGACCGAGCCCCAATACAGCCCGAAGCTGTTCTTGACGCTGTCGAAGGTGATGGTCTCCTGCGCGTGGCTGCCGACGCTGAGATAGTTGGTCTTGTCGGCGCCGTCGGCCATGTAGGGCGCCGCCGACACCGGGGAGGAGCCGTGCACGATTCCCGCATTGCCGCTGGCCGTGAAGGTTGCGTGCAGCGCCTCGCTGTAGAAGCTGCCGTGACCGCGCCCGTTGTCGGAGATCGAGCCCTCCGACACGCGATCGAACGTCTCGGTCGGCATGCCCTCGGCATTGGTCTTGGCGGTGCTCGCCAGCACGGTCGCCCGCTCGGCCAGGACGACGGTCTGCACGGCCGGATTGGTCTCGCCGGTGATGACGGGCGCGTCCTCGGCGCCATTGACCGTGATGGTCACGGGCACGTTCTGAACGCCGCCGTGGCCGTCGGCGATCTCGATTGTGTAGGTCAGCGTCACGTGCTGGCCGGCTCCGAGATAGTCGAACGCCTTGTCCTGGGCGGAGAAGGTCCAGGGTTGCGATGCGGTAGCGCCTCCCACGGAATCGGTGAGAGCTCCGAGCGACAGCCAGCTCTTGAGCAGCGATGTGTCCGAGGGAAGACCGCTGTGGGCGCCATCGACTTCGACGTTGATCACCTTGACCGCATGCGTGTCGGCGACGTCGGCATCGGTGAAGGTGATCGTGCCGTGCGCGGTGTCGAGATCGCTCGATTCCGACTTGCCGGAGTGCTCGGCGATTACAACGGCCTGCGCCACCGACTTGACCACCGGCAGGTCGTTTGTCCCGGTGATGGTGACGACGATGGTCGAGGCCGCGGTGCCGCCGCGATGGTCGTCGAGCGTCACGGTCGTGGTCACCGTGACGGTCTGGTCGTCGCCGAGGAAATCCAGCGAGCCATCGGCGATGGCATAGGTCCAATCGACAGAGCCGTTGTTGGTGTTGTCGCTTTGAACCAGATGCAGCGCCTGCGCGAGCGCAGAGACCTGGTCCGGCGTCAGTTGACCGGACAGATCGGTGTTGTCGGCCGCGGTCCACTTCACCGTCTGCGCATTGGTGAGGATGGCAGCCGTCGGGCGGTCCGTCAGATCGACATCGGTGAAGTGAATGGTGCCGCCGACGCTGCGCGGATCTGACGATCCGGTCGTGCTGGGCGTCTCAGTGATGGCGCCGGCCTGGTCGGGATCGGCGACCACCGGCACGTCATCCTTCGCCATGAGCGTGATCAGCGTTCCGCCATGGCCATCATCGCTCCCGGCAAAATGCGCATCGCTATAGTTGCCGACGAGCGTCAGATCGATGCGGTGGCCCTGGCCGTCAATGACGCTGAGCACGCCCGCTTCCGAATCGTAGGTCGCCGTCGTCGCCGCGCTCCACTTGATCGTCTGCAGGTCGATCTTGTCGTCAACGCCGAGGCCGGCGAGTTTGGCGGAGAAGCTGGCGTCGTCGATGACGATCTCGCTGCTTCCCTTGCTGCTGAAGTCGATCGTCTGTTCGATATGGTCGTCGATCTTCAGGATGGCGTCGGCATCGACCTTGATCTGGCCGGAGCCTTGGACATCGCCAGTGATCTCGAACGTACCGCCCGTGATCTCGATCGTGCCGTCGTTGTAGATCGTTCCACTGAGGCCGCTCGTGCCGCTCGCCGTGATCGTGCCATGGACATGCAGCTCACCATCGCCGCTCACCTTGGTGTCGACGAGATCGAGGTAAGCGCCGAGATCGACGGTGAAGACGTGGAGATTCTCGACGTCTACCCCGCTCAGCGTCACGTGACCGGCGATCTCCAGCGTGCCCGCGATCTGGATCTTCAAGGTGCCGCCCGTGAGCGTCGTGCTCCCGTCGAGCACCAGCGTCGACGGGACCGGCATCTCACCATCCTCATCGATGATGATCTGACCGTCCGTGTTATCGATGGTGACATTGTCGAACGTGGTCGCCACCGCAGTCTCGACATGCACGATGCCGTGGTTGACGAGATCGCCGCCGGTGATCGTGCTGCTCTCGATCACTAGCACCGCGCCGTCGTCCACCTGGACTGTGCCGGAATTGTCGACGGTGACACCGGCCAGGGTCGCGGTCTCGTCTGCAGCGACCTCGAGCGTCGAGCCGTCGCCGATCGTGATGCCGACGTCGGTCAACGACGCGCCGCCCTGAACGGTCAGGATCGCCGTCATTTCCGCAAGCGGACCGGTCTCGCCGATCAGCAGTTCTCCGCCAGCGACGGCGCTGCCGTCGATCGTGCTGTCGCCGTCGACGGAGATCGTCCCATGGCTGGTGATAGCGCCGCCGGCGATGCTCGTGCCGCTCAGAGAGAGAGCACCAGCCAGCGCAATGGTGATCGCGGCGGCGTTCGCATTGGTGATCGTCTCGTCCTCGAACGCATTGCCGCTGCCGGACACGGCGATCGTGTCGAAATTGTCGAGCGTCCCGCCGATCAGCGCGGCGTGGCCGATCAGGGCCACCGCTCCGCCGGACTCGTTGATCAGCGTGCCGCCGCTGACGCGCGCCTGTGACAGGGTCAGCGTTCCGGCGTCTTCGACCGTGATCGTACCATCGGTATTGTCGATGCTGGTGTCGTTGGCGAGCGCGAGCGCGCCACCCGCCTTGATGTCGATCAGGCCGACGTTCGTGACGATCTCGTTCGAGATGGCATTTCCGGCGCCAGACACATCGACCGCGCCGAAATTGGTCAGCTGGCCATTGCTGATGTCGGCTCCGCCTTTCAGGACGAGCAGACCGTTGGCTTGCGGCGGCGTTTGCCCGTCGTTCTCCAGCGTGCCAAAATTCTGAACGATCGGCATTCCCTGGATCAGAATGGTGCCGCCATCGATGCTGCCACCCTCCAGGGTCAGCGTCGCGCCCTGGTCGACCTGGATGAGGCCGGAGGAGTCCTCACCGCCGTTGGTGACGTCGCCGTGCACGGTCAGCGTACCGCCGGACAGCTCGATCGTTCCGGTGTTGAAGATGCCGGCGTTCGCCCCGAACACGCCGCCACCAGCCAGCAGCACGGTGCCGGCATTGTGAAACTCGCTTTGCTCGAGGATCTGCACCGAGCCGCCGACGGTGATCGTCGCACCCGAGAAGTTGTAGATGAGCGAGTCGGCCTTGGCCGTCAGCGCGCCGCTGATCGTCAGCGTGCCGTTATTGTCGAGCTCCGGAACGGCGCCGCCGCCGAAATCATTCAGCGTGACCGATTTGGCATAGGCGTAGGCGTCGTCATCGATCGTCACCGGAAAGGCCGGCGTCAGGCCGTGCAGCTGATCGGTGATGATGATGACGTCATCATCGGCGGTCGGAGCCAGACCGGTTGCCCAGTTCGCGCCGTCGCTCCACAGATGAACCTGCCCCCCGCTGCTCTCGCCAGGCTGCGTCGTGGCGATCCAGACCACCGCCGGATCGTCGGTGCCGGTGATCGTCACCGTGACCGTCTGCGTCGATGTCGCGCCTTGCGAGTCCGTCACGGTCACGGTGTAGGTGAGCGTCAGCGTCTGGCCGGCGGGAATGAAATCCGCGACATAGACCGGCAGGTTGGCGAAGCTCCAATTGATCTTGCCGGTGCCGCTCCCGGTGCTGTCGGAGGCCAGAGACGCAGTCAGGGCCTGTTCGAACAGCGCGAACGGAGCCGGCGGAATGCTGCCGCCGCCCTTCAAAACCGCGCTGGTCAGCTTCGCCGAGACGGTATGGCTGTCGGTGAGATCGACGTCCGTGAAGGTCAGCGTGCCCGAGGTCGGATCGTCCGATGTCAGCGGGCCGCCGGGCACGCTGGTGCCGCCCTCGAACGCGATGGTCTGGACGCTCGCGACGATCTCGGGCTTGTCGTTGGTCCCCGTCACGGTGATCGTGATCGGGACCAGAGCGAATTCGTTGGACGGCGCAAAGTTGTTGTCCACGCGGACGATGTAAGTCAGCGTCAGCGTTTCACCTGCCGCCAAAAAATCGAAATACTTGTCGGGAACGCTGTAGGTCAGCGTCGCCGTGCCGAAATTCTTGTTGTTCGGATCGGGCGTGACCGTGATCTTCACCGCGGTCGCCAGGACGTCCTGCAATTGTAGGGCATTCAACGAGGCCGTGACGTCGGCCTGCTGCGCGCTCTTATAGGCGTAGGAACTGAAACTGACGGACACCGTCGGCCGGTCGATGCCATTGATGTCGACGAAATTGACGCGACTGAGCACGGCGTCGAGATCGGCGCCGTTCCCGGTCTGACCGGCGCGCTCCATAATTCCGAAAGCCGTCGTCAGCCGGCCGCCGGTATCGAGAATCCTGACTTCCGGCGGACCCGGGATGTGCGACAGCTGCTCGCCGGTCTGGCCAGTCCCGGTCGTCGCGCCGGTGTCGTCGACCACGCGGATGATCGGCGTCGCGCTGGTGCCATTGGGCAAGGTCAGCGGCGTCAGCGTCTGCGGCACCCCGATGTCGGTGAAATGGGTCGTCGACTTCGGATTGCTGTTGTCGGTGAACTTCAGCGTGAAGACGTCATTGATGAGCTTCTGGATGTCCGGCGTGAGCGGGACAGCGCTCTGATTCACGATTCCGTTGCTGATCTGGATCTGCTGTCCGGCCTGATTCACCACAGCGATCGGCTGCAGCGTCGTCTTGTCGAACAGAACGTAGGAGCCGGTGTGGCCATCGGGCTCGACCAGCACCTGGAACTTGGCATCGGGCAGACTGCCCTGCCCCGGCACCGTGAAGTCGATCTCGACCAGCACGGCCGTGCCGCGAATGCCCATGGTCGCCACGGGCGTGTCGACCTTCATGTCGCCATGCTTGGCGGTCTCGCCGGCCACGAACGAGATCGTGCCGGCGACGAGGCTGATCAGCGAGGAATTGTTCGACCCGTTGGGGTCGTACACCATTTCATTCAGCACCATCCGCGCATTCGACGACAGGCCGAACACGGTGCCGTCGATGAAGGTGATGCCGAGCGTCGAATCCGAGCCGGACTGGACGACGTCGCCCTTCTCGACGTTGTCGCCGTTGTGAAGGAGGATCGAAACGCCGTTGCGGATGACCGTCGCGGTGCCCTGCAGCTTGGTCACATGGCCGATGACCTTGCTCACGCTCGCGGCCGCCCCGGCCTGGCTGACCTGCACCGCGCCGGAGAGCGCGTTGACGAGGTCGCCGGTCAGATGCGCGCCGTCCGGCGAGGCCAGCGGCGCGCGTTTCTCGCCCTTGAAATAGTCCGGCAGCACCATCTCGCGTCCGTCGGACGACAGGATCAGGTCGAGACCAGACCGCTTGAAATCGGCATTGAACAGAAAATGCGCGTCCGGAACGACGATCGCGTCGGTCGGCGCATGGGCATGCGGCGTCTCCAGCCGCACGTGACCGTGCGAAGAGGCGCCCCGGCCTTCGGAGAAAAGCGCGGCGTCAAAATTGCCAGCGTAATTCAAGGGGCCACCGACTATGGTTAATGAATACATAAGAATGAGTGTTCAAGGCGTGCATATCACTGGCAAGTGTCTGGCGGAACCACCTTCAGCTTGTGCTTCAGGTGGCCAAAAACGGCGGCTTCCGCGGGATCGCTACGATGTTGTCGAGTTTCTGCCCTCTTTAAAGCTGACCCCGGCCGAGACCTGCCAAGTCAAAATTCACGTCGCTTCAGAAAATCAAAGTAATTCCAAGTATTCATAGGCCATCCAATACCTTTGCCGACATCAACATCCGCACCGGCTTACCCCTGACAACGGATTTCAAGTGGAGGACTGCGGGTAGGAGAACAAGAATCGACGAATTGCATCAATTTGGCAGGAGCTGCGGATGGGTTCGAAGCACAACTTCACCGCGAACCTTCCAGACCTTCGCGACCATCGTTCAGCTTTCGCTAGGATTTGTCGCATCGGAGCAACACAACGTTCAGCGTAAATCCCGCGATTTGGTCGCCGGATTGCCGGTTTTAAGCAGAGGCCAAGCCTCCGCACCCATGCTGACCCCCAACAAGCATCCGGTTCCGTCAGGCGCTGCGTCGCGCCGGCCGAGATCCGGGCACGGGGCGTCACATGAATTTTCTCGCGCTAAAGCGCGCATCGCTGGCGGTCGCGGCCGCCAGCGCCGCCATATGGATCGGCAGCCCAGCGAGCGCCGGTCCTGTCGCGCGGCCATTGGGGTTCGCAACCGCCATCGAGGATACGGCCGAGCCATTCGGCCTGCCGCGGGTCGGCCTGGAGGCCGGCGCGTTGCGCGACAAGTGGTTGGCGCTCGCGCGCAAGCTCGAAGACGAGCGCGTACAGCTCGCGCTGTGCGATGGCGACCGCGAGCGCTGCGTCTCCCCTGCCGCCCTCAGCCTGCTGGCGATCATCGATCAGGGCCGTCTCCGGGCGGGACGGGCAAGGCTCGGCGAGATCAATCGGGCGGTCAATCTGGCCATCCGGCCGGCCAGTGATCTCGCTCAATATGGCCAGGTGGACGTGTGGGCCTCCCCTCTCGCTACCTTCGAACGCCGTGCCGGCGATTGTGAGGACTACGCGATCGCCAAGCTCGTCGCGCTTCGGATGGCCGGCGTTGCCATCGACGATCTGCGGATCGTGATCCTGCACGATGTCGTCCGGGACGAGGATCACGCCGTCGCGGCGGCGCGCCTCGACGGGCATTGGCTGATGCTCGACAATCAGCGCATGGCGATGATCCAGGACAGCGATGCGCGGCAGGTGCGGCCGTTGTTCGTGATCGACGAGACCGGCATCTCCCGGTATCAGGCTTTGCCCCTGATGGCGGAGGTCCGGGCGCTGTCGCCTGAGGGGACGGCTTCCGTGAACTATTGACGATCGCGCATCGTTGCCGCGTGCCCACAACTTGAGACGTGGCCGGGAGTTCACGGGACGAGGACGGCAGGAATGCGGCCAGTGCGCCGACGGAACCGGCCGGCACCGAAGGACACGATGCGGCGGCTCGTTCACCGCGCCGCAACGAGTTGCATCCACATTGCAGACGCGAACCGAACGAGGCGATAGTGCCGTCATGACCCCAGGCAGCCCCGCCCTCGCCGTGCGAGAACTGACGAAATGTTTCGAGCGGCCGGCGGTCGATGCGCTCGACCTCGTGGTGCGCTCGGGTGAATTCTATGCACTGGTCGGCCCGAACGGCGCCGGCAAGACGACGACGCTGCGCATGGTCGCGGGCCTGCTGCGGCCGGATGCCGGGCGGATCGAGATCTTCGGCATCGATGCACTGCGCGACCCGATCGCCGCCAAGCAGGTGATGGCCTGGGTCTCCGACGAGCCCATGATCTACGACAAGCTCACGCCGCTCGAATATCTCGAGTTCGTCGCCGGACTGTGGGGCATCGATCCGGCGACCTCGAGTAACGCGGCAACCGAACTTCTGGTCTCGCTCGGGCTGGAGCCGCATCTGCACGAGTGCTGCGAAGGCTTTTCCAAGGGCATGCGCCAGAAGGTCGCGCTCGCCGGCGCGCTGATCCACGACCCGCGGCTGATCATCCTGGACGAGCCGCTGACGGGCCTGGACGCGGTGTCGGCGCGGCACGTCAAGGGCCTGCTCGCCGAGCGCGTCCGCCGCGGCGGCACGGTGATCATGACCACGCACATTCTCGAAGTCGCCGAGCGCATGGCCGACCGGATCGGCGTGATCGCCGCCGGGCGCGTCGTCGCCGAAGGCACTCTGGCCGAGCTGCGCCAGCAGAACGGTCGCACCGACACCAGCCTGGAGGAGTTGTTCATCGCACTGGTCGACGTCGAGTCCGCGGCATGACGCGGGCGGCGACGCTCGCCTGGTTCGCCCGTCACGAGCTCCGGCTCGCCTGGCGGGAATGGCTCGGCATGATCACGGCCGGCAGGCGCCGCCGCACGCGGGCCGCCATCATCGGTCTCGTGCTGTTCGGCGCCCTCATGCATCTGCCGGCCTGGGTCGTGGTCGGTCGCTACGCCGATCTCGAGCTGCCGCTCGACAAGACCGCGCTGATCGTCATCACCGCGACCATCATGCTGTCCTGGGCGCTGATGCTGTCGCAGGCGATCGAATCCGTCACACGCGTGTTCTACGCCCGTGCCGACCTCGATCTCATCATGTCGTCGCCGGTGCGGCTGGCCGAGATCTTCTCCGTCCGGATCGCGGCGATCGCGCTCTCCGTGACCAGCATGGCGCTGCTGCTCGCGACCCCCTTCGTCGACGTGCTGCTGATCGAGGGTGGCACGCGCTGGCTCGCGGCGTTCGTCGTGGTCGCGGCCGTCGGCCTGTCGGCGGCCGCGGTCGCCATTGCCATCACGATCGTCCTGTTCCGCCTCATTGGTCCGGCGCGAACGCGGCTGGTCGCCCAGATCCTGGCGGCCGTGATCGGCGCCGGCTTCGTCATCGTGCTGCAGATCGCGGCGATCGTGTCCTATGGCACGCTGTCGCGCTTCGCCATCCTCACCTCGGATGCCGCGGCCGCCATCGCGCCCGATCCCGACAGTCTTGTTTGGCTGCCGGCTCGAGCGGCGCTCGGCGACGGCCAGGCGCTGCTGATTCTGCTGGCAGCCGGACTGTTGTTGCTCGGCGTCGTCATGATGGTGTTCTCGCCGCGCTTCGCCGACACCGCGATCAGCGCCGCGGCCCAGGGCATCTCCAGCCGCGCCGGCGCACGCGTCAGGTCGTTTCGGGGCGGCTCGCGGCAGCAGGCGCTGCGGCGCAAGGAGTTCATGCTGCTGCGGCGCGATCCCTGGCTGATCTCGCAGACGCTGATGCAATTGCTCTATCTGGTGCCTCCGGCGCTGCTGCTGTGGCGCAGCTACTCCGACAGCTCGCAGGCGGTGTTCCTGATCACGCCGGTCGTCGTGATGGCGGCGGGCCAGCTCGCGGGCGGCCTCGCCTGGCTCACCCTCTCCGGCGAGGACGCGCCCGAGCTGGTGGCGACGGCGCCGCTGCCGGCGACGCGCATCGTGCGCGCCAAGGTCGAGGTCGTGCTGATCACGATCGCGATGATCTTCGCCCCCCTCGTGCTTGCGCTCGGTTGGGTCGCACCGGCGCAGGCGGTGGTCACGGCCGTTGCCGTTCTGGTCGCGACCGTCTCCTCCACGGCCATCCAGCTCTGGTTCCGGATCCAGGCGCGTCGCAGCCAGTTTCGCCGCCGCCAGACCTCGTCGCGGCTGGCGACCTTTGCCGAGGCGTTCTCCTCGATCGGCTGGGCGGCGACCGCGGCGCTGGCGCTCGCGCTGCCCGAGGCCGCCATCGTCTGCGGCCTGATGACCGCGGGCCTGTTGCTCGCGGCCTGGAAGCTGAGCCCGGCGCGGGCCTGAAGCGTTCAGCGCAGCAGCTCCGTCACGGCGGCGGCGAACGCCGCCGGCTCTTCCTGCGGCAAATTGTGGCCGGCCCGCGCGATCACGCGATGGCCGATCCGGTTGCTGAACTTCGCAGCATGCGCCTGGCCGTCCGTCGCCGGGATCACGCCGTCGGCGTCGCCATCGAGCGTGATCGTAGGCACGGTGATGACGGGCAGGGTCGCCAATCGCCGCTCCAGCTCCTGATAGCGCGGATCCCCATCGGCCAGCCCGTAGCGATGCCGATAGCTGTGGATCACGACATCGACGTGATCGGGATTGTCGAACGCCTCCGCCGCGCGCGCGAAGGTCGCATCGTCGAAGCGCCAGTGCGGCGACCATTGCTGCCACAGCAGCCGTGCGATGTCGGCGCGGTGGGCGGCGAGCCCGGCGCGGCCGCGCTCGGTCTGGAAGTACCACTGATACCAGAACGCGAACTCGCGCGGCACCGGCGCCGGCTCCAATGCCCGCGCGATGTCCTGGATCAGATAGCCGTTCACGGAGACCAGGCCCGTGCAGCGCTCGGGCCACAGCGCCGCGCCGACGCAGGCGGCCCTGCCACCCCAATCATAGCCGGCGAACACGGCGCGCGGGATCGCCAGCGCATCCATCAGCGCGACCAGATCGGCGCCGACCGCGGCCTGCTGGCCCGAGCGCGGCGTCGATGCGTCGCGGAAACGAGTGGGTCCATAGCCGCGCAGATAGGGCACGATGACGCGGCAGCCCTGCGCGGCGAGGCGCGGCGCGACCTCGACATAGGAGTGGATATCGTAGGGATAGCCGTGCAGCAGGATGACGACGGGGCCATCGGCCGGCCCGCTCTCGACATAGGCAATGCGGAGCACGCCTGCGTCGATCTCCCGCAACGGCTGCAACACCCGATCCGTCATGCCATCTCTCCACGTCGTCGCGCCGCGCTCTCGAGCCGGGCGTTGCGCCGAGGATAGTTCTGATCCGGATTCCCCGCTACACTCACACGCGCTGTCGAAGGGGAACTGCCATGCTGCGCTCGCTGGTCTCGCTGCTTGCCGTGCTGGTCGCGTTCGCATCGCCCGCTCTGGCGCAATCGGGACCGCGCACCAGCGAGTGCCTGGCGATGGCCGGCAACCAACCGCGCGCGATGCCGGTCAGCCTGCGCCGGACGGCGGCTGCCGGCAACGAGGTGACGATCACCTATGCCGGCCACTCGACCTACTTCATCGACACGCCGATGGGCATCCGCATCGCGACCGACTACAGCGGCGCCTATCAGGTCGGACGGCTGCCCGACGTGATCACCATGAACCGCGCGCATTCGACGCACTACACGCTGGCCCCCGATCCGCGCATCCCGCATGTGCTGCGCGGCTGGGGCGACGACGGCAAGCCGGCCCAGATCTTCGAGCGAATCGGCGACGTGCTGATCCGCAACATCACCACCGACATCCGCCGCTATTTCGGAGATTCCATCGGCGTCGACATGATCAAGGACGGCAACTCGATCTTCATCTTCGAGGTCGCCGGCCTGTGCATCGGCCATCTCGGCCACCTGCACGTCAAGCTCGACGAGACTCATTTCGCCGCAATCGGCCGGCTCGACGTGGTGATGGTGCCGATCGACGGCACCTACACGATGTCGCTCGACGGCATCTCGGAGATCACCAAGCGTCTGCGCGCCTCGGTGGTGCTGCCGATGCACCGCTTCGCGACTCCGCTCGACGAGTTCATGCGCAAGATCGGCCAGCAGTTCGAGATCGACCGCCGCGCCGAGCGCACCTTGAAGATGTCGCGCGAGCTGCTGCCACAGGTCCCGACCGTGATCATCCTCGACGGCGTCTAGGCGCCCGCAAGGCTGGTGCCGCGGCGGCCTTCCGGCGTCAGGAACATGCGCTTGAGCTTGTTGATGATCCGCACCGCGAGGCCGAGCACGTAGGGCTGCGTCTTCAGGCAGAAAGCGAGCTTCTTGACGTGGCCTTCGACATGCCACTTGGCATGTGCGCCATCGCGGAAGAAGATCACGTCGCCCGGCCCGTAGCGTTTCGCCGGCATGCCCTCGCTCTCCAGCGTGATCGCGCCTTCGAGGATCAGGATGGTCTCGTCGAAATCGTAGTACCAGTTGAACTTGCCCTCGGTGCAATGCCAGACGATGGTCGAGCCCAGCCCGTCGCTGCTGCGCGCGATGGTGCAGGAGGTCGCGGTCGGATTGCCCTCGATGATCCAGGACGGCTCGATCGGAGCGGGCGCCAGGTCGACGGCGAGATTGGCGGTTTCGATCAAGGACGGAGACATCTTGGACCTCAAATGCATGGGACTGAAATGACCGGGCGAACGCCGGCATGAGCCTGCGACCGTAGCCGATTGCACCTAATGGCTGCTTTCCGCGATCGTTAAGATTTGAACAGACCACCGCGACCAGCCGTCGCATCACAAACACGCAAGCGCTATAAACTTCACGCGAACGCCGCAATTTGTTCGCGGCCTCGCCAAACCTGCTGATCTACTGTTTGCTCGCACTGCAAGATGCGGACAGGCGCCCCTCCGGTCGCCCTGCCCATCCTGCGCCGTGCCGTCACCTTTAAAGATTTGCCGCCTTCGCAGAGATAAGGATTTCCCAGGATGCGCCGACTGAGCCTCGCACTCGCCCTCACGCTGTCCGCCGCCGCCCTTGCAACCAGCAGTCTCGTCATGGCGGGCGAAACGCCCGCCCCCGAAAACGCCAAGGCCTACTTCATCAACCTGAAGGACGGCGACACCGTCTCCTCGCCGGTCCTGATCCGCTTCGGCCTGTCCGGCATGGGCGTCGCGCCGTCCGGCACCGAGGCTCCCAACACCGGGCACCACCACCTGCTGATCGACGCGCCCGCGCTCGAGGGCGACGCACTCAACGAGGCGATCCCGGTCGATGCCGGCCACGTGCATTTCGGCAAGGGCCAGACTGAAGCCTCGGTCAATCTGACGCCGGGCAAGCACACCTTGCAGCTCGTGCTCGGCGACTGGAGCCACATCCCCCACAACAAGCCGGTGATGTCGGAGCGGATCACGATCGACGTGCAGGCCACCACCGGCAGCGCCAAGCAGTAGGCAGGTTCGATCGACGACGACACCGCCGCGAGCATCGCTCGCGGCTCGCTTCGGGCCGGTGCACGCGTGGCGCCGGCCCGTCATGCGTCAGGCCCACTCGCCCTTGCGGAACACCGGGACGCGGCGGCCATCTTCATGGAGGCCGTCGATGTCGGTGTCGGCCGCGCCGATCATCCAGTCGATGTGGATCAGGCTTTGGTTGCCGCCCTGGGCTGCGATCTGCTGCGGCGACAGCGACGTGCCGTTGACGAAGCATTTGGAGTAGCACTGGCCGAGCGCGATGTGCGAGGCCGCGTTCTCGTCGAACAGCGTGTTGTAGAACAACAGGCCGCTCTTGGAGATCGGCGAGGAGTGCGGCACCAGCGCGACTTCGCCGAGCCGGCGCGCGCCCTCGTCGGTGTCGAGCACCTTGTTCAGCACCTCCTCGCCCTTCGAAGCCCTCGCCTCGACGATGCGGCCCTCCTCGAACCTGACCTGGATGTTGTCGATCAGCGTGCCCTGATAGGACAGCGGCTTGGAGCTGACGACGTGACCCGACACACGGCGGCAATGCGGCGTCGTGAACACTTCCTCGGTCGGAATGTTGGCGTTGCAGGTGATGCCGTTCTTGGCAGTCGAGGCGCCGCCCTCCCATTCATGGCCGTCGGCGAGACCGATCGTCAGGTCCATGCCGGGTCCGGTGTAATGCAGGGCGCTGAAGCGCTGGCCGTTGAGCCACTCGGTGCGCTCGCGCAGCACCGCGTTGTGGCGCTCCCAGGCAGACACGGCATCCTCGCGGTCGACACGCGACGCTGCGAAGATCGCGTCCGCGAGCTTCGCCACCGCGACCTCCTCCGGCACGTCCGGGAAAACCAGCTTGGCCCAGGACGGGCTCGGATAGGCAATGATGTTCCAGTTGGTCTCGAAATTGGTGATCTTTTCCAGCGCCGGCTGATAGGCCTTGGAGTTGGCCTTGCTGGCGCGCGCCACCTTGGCCGGATCCTGGCCGGACAGCAGCATCGGATTGTCGCCGACGATGGCGAGCCGCGCGGTGTTCTCCGAGAACGCCTTGGCCATGCCCTGATAGAGCCAGTCGGCGGCGCGATCGAAGCTGTTGTCACGGCCAAAACGGTAGCGCGCCAGCGTCAGTTCCTCGTCGGAGAAGAACGAGGTGACGATCCCAGCGCCGGCCTTGTAGGCGTGCTCGGCGACCTTGCGCGCCAGCGGCAGCGCCACCGACGGCGCGGTCAGCAGCAGATCCTGACCCGGCTGCAATTGCAGGCCCACCTTCACCGCCACCTCGGCCAGGCGGTCGAGCTTGACGGGATCGATGGCGGCATCGAAGTTGCGCGGATGTGCGGTCATCAGGGGATCCAGTTCCGTTTCTTTGCGGTGTTGAAGAGATAGGCCAATCGATGGGGCGGTCAATGGTGAACGGGAGACGGCTCCTGCATCGCCTCTCCGCCCTCGTCGCCGTGCAGGGCATGGCCCGGACAACTGCCGTGAAGGTGTTCGGAAACATAGCCGACACCTCAAAACGGGCCCTATGGATCCGCATCAGTCGCTCTCCAAAGCTAAGCCGCGAGCTCGGTGCCCGCCCTCCCCTGGAGGGGGGAGGGTCGCCTCGTGGTGAGCGAAGCGAAACGTGAGCCGGGGTGGGGTGATCTCTCCACGTGCACAAGCGCTCGCGGAGAGATCACCCCACCCCGCTCGCCCGCTTCGCGGGCGACCGACCCTCCCCCTCCAGGGGAGGGTGGGCACCGAGCCATTGGCGCCGTCGTGATCAACAATTTTGAGGCATATGGGATGTGCATATGGGGATGTGCGTCCGTAGCCTCGCGGCGCCCCGGGCGTCCGAGTGATACAGTGGTCTCACCCTCTTCAAACGAGAGGGTGCAGGGAAGGCCGGACCTCGACTGAGGCCCG